>NZ_CP143867.1:3749493-5088986 GCF_036416795.1 Bacteroides sp. MSB163
TCCGTATCCTCCGCCTCCTTTTCTACGGCAAGGTGCAGTTCGCAACTTCCGTCCGTAGCATAAACCGGCAATACTACAGCGTTACGGCCATGCCTGTAAAACGCTTTAACGTGGTATTCAATTTCACCCAATTCTATTCTGAAACCTTGTATCTTTACCTGCGTGTCTTTACGACCACAGTAAATAATATCCCCGTCAGCATCAGCTTGACAGAGATCTCCGGTACGGTAATAAAGTTTTCCAAAGGGATTCGTAACAAAACATCCGGCCGTCTTTTCGGGAGCACGCCAATATCCGCGCATGAGTTGCGGTCCGGCAATCCACAATTCACCGGTCTCTCCGACAGGAAGTTGCTTGCCCGATGGGGATACAATCATGTAGTCCATATCCGGAAAAGGCTTCCCGATTGCCGCCATGCCGTTATGGTGTTTGGCTCCTTCAGCCGGGATAACATACGAAGTACAGTAGATGGTGGCTTCGGTCGGTCCGTAGAGGTTGATTACTGTGGCATTGGGTATGCAAGGGCGAAATTCGTCGAGCAGACTCACGTCAGTGGCTTCGGCAGTGACTATGAGATAGCGTAAGTCCGGGAAACTGATTTCCCCGAAATAAGGACGTGATAATCGAAGTATGGAAGGAGCCACTGCCGCAAACGTAAGGCGATGGCGTTCCATGATGTCCAGTACGTTCAGGTATTTCATTCCTTTCTGCGGAACAGCATAGACACACGCCCCGAGGGTGAGGGGATAAAGAAACGACACGACGGAGACATCGAATGTCAGTTCGAACATCTGAAGCATACGATCGTTTTCGTCCAACTCCCATCCTAAAGCGCGATAAGCCTTGTAGAAAGCATTCAAGTTTCTCCGGGATATAGGAACGCCTTTGGGTTCGCCCGTACTTCCTGACGTGAAGATGATGTAAGCAGGCACGTCGGAATTAACGTCATACGTCACCACGCCGGAATGTGAAGTTTGCCGGTGTGAGGAAACACACACCCGACCGGCACTGATGTCAGGAGGAAGTATATTGCCGTTCTCTCCATTGTAAAGCAACAGGCCAATGCCGGATTGCCGGGCTATCCTACAGTTGCGTTCTGCCGAATAATCGGGATGCAACATAACGTATGTTTTTCCGGAAAACAGTACCGCCAAAATGGATGCGTAGGTTTCCATACGGTTTTCAGCCGTGATGCCAATAATGTCTTCTTTGAGATTTCTCAGCGTTTCACAAATGCTTCCTGCCAATCCGAACAATTCCTGATAGGTATAAGTCCGATCGTCAAGAACCAGTGCCGGACGCATGGCATAACGATTTGAAGCCTGGACTATAGCAGCCAGCATATCTGCATCATTATTCTTCTTCATAATTTGTATGTTCTCTGTTTATATTTTCTTGTTCCGTTTGCGGCTCATGCAGCACTGTTTTTTCTTTGTGGATACCGGGGGCAGTGCCAAGCATCCACAAGAAATGAGGAAAAGGCAATATCAGTTTTACGGTGTTTCCGTTTTTTGTTGTTTCCATCTTTCTTTTCAGCATAATGTAACTGTTCTCTTTTGAAAATCTGCCTTTGGGAGAATGCGTTGATGACACCAGAAGTTCCAACAGTTTTTCAGATGACTCTTGTTCTTCTTTTATAAGTCTTAAAGAAAGCGGATTCTCCATTTTGAACTATTGACGTTATTTAATAGTATATCCAAAACTTAGGTAAGGATACAATAACGGGGTCTTATATAATCCATATTTATCTCCAAAATTATTACTGACCCTTATCCGTAGCTGCATGAACGGCAATTTGTCATGCAAATAACTAATAAAAAGACAATTGTTAATACGACTCCTTTTTCGATATCCCATTACTCCATTCATTTTTGTTAGCAAACCATAATACATAACAATCCTATTGGAAAGAAAAAATACATGCGTTTCTTCTTCCTTTCCAATAGGATTTTTTGATACTTTATTTTACTGTAACTGAAATAGTTCCAGCTTTCTTATCCTTATCAGTAACAGTCACTGAAGTGCTGCCAGCCTTGACGCCTTTGATAATAATCTTTCCATCTTTGATTGTGACTGTGGCAATTTTCGTGTCCTTGGCGGTTGCTGTAAAAGGAGCGGAACCACCTTTTACAGTGACAGTCTCTTCCTTCCCGGCAGTTACGGATATAGACTTTTTATCGAAATCAAGTTCGGATGCCATATCTTTGACCATCACAGGAACCTTTCCTGTAAGTTTCTTTGAGTCTGAGATGAGTATGGTCGCTGTACCATTTTTGACACCGGTAATTGTAATAGTGTTCTTGTCTGCTTTAGCTGTTGCAATCTTGCTATCACTTGAGGTCACTGTAAATGGAGCCGTGCCACCGCTTACAGTCACCGTTGCTGTTTTACCGGGAGCCACTTCTACCTTAGAAGGGGTGCACTTGAGATCTGGAACTTTGGGGTCATCGTTCTTATCGCAGGAACCCATGGTTACTGCAAGAACACAGGCGAAAAACGCCATAGTGAATTTGATAAATTTTACTTTTTTCATTGTTCTTTTTTTTAAAACCTTGTTGTTTTGTTGAACGCTCTTTTATGCAATTGCAAAACAAAAGTAGTACTTCAGTGTAAGCTCTTCAATTACATTTTATCTAAAACGGCGAAAACAGCATCCGAAACGCCATATTTATTATTTGAAATAACTTTCTTATGGATTTTGCAATCTTGTTTTAGATTATCGCATAATCATATGAACTTTATTTTATGGGCTGTTTAATAGTCACCGTCACTTGTTCTGCCTTGTTGGACGGATTGTATAGCAAATGGCTGCACGAACTCATACATACCACGCACCCGCATAGCAGAATCCATACTGTAATAATCGTTATTTTGCTTTTTTTCTGTTTCATATTTGTCAATGATTAAAGAATAAACCTTTCAGGATTTGCTGGAACATCCCACCAAAATCAGCGTTTATTTCGCTGCCGTTATGCTTATACGACGGACGTATAATCGGCACAGTCCATTGTTGGTGGAACAAGTTGTTGCCATAACTTCTCATGCCCACATCCATTGTCCATCGTTCTGCCAAATCAAAAGACAGATAACCGCCATAATGATAGCCGTCTAAACACCTCTTCGGTTTCATATCCAACAGGTATGTGCGATAGTATGTACCAAAGAGATGAAGCGATGTTTGGGGATAGAATTGATAGGAAACATCGGTTCCAATCCCGAATGTATTGCTACTCGAACGAGGAATACTCAGTTTGTGCGCATAGAGGCTTATGCCCAATTTCCATCTCTCGTTTGGAGAATATGCCGTTTTAACTTCAGCATAGTTCGATACGCCAACTCCTATGATGTTCTCCTGTCTGCCATGTCCCAAAATATTCACCTTGTCAAACCGATGAATAACTCCGCCAACGCGATATTCGCCTTTATGTAAGGATGAACGGTCAACAGGGATTCCTAACGTGTAATCAGGGCGAAAATTCAAAAGCATTTCAGGCTTTTGGGGAATGATACCAAAATGTGGAGACAGAAATGATTTTCCATATTCAAAAAATGGCTGTTTGGTGGTGTCTATGTTTGATACAATCCGTTTTGTACGGTCAGGGAACAGCGTAAGGCTTTCTTGCCCGTACAATCGGGAGCAAACGGACAACATAGCCATGATAATGAGAACCACACTATATGCCGCCAGATTAATACCGCAAATTTTCAATTTCTGTTTCCACATAACGGTTCTTATAGTATAAACTTATACCCTTTTTCAGAACATATAAGCGCAGGATGCAACGAATGTCCTGTTCTTATTGTCCACACCAATCTTATTTGTATTCTTCATGCCCCAATCATACCCGATGGAAAACTGGACGTGGCGTGCAATCTCCGTCCCGGCACGGAATCCCAATCCCCAATCGAAGGGTTGAGCATTTTGTCGCTGAACATGTTGCCTGACGTTTCCTTTGTCGTGGTTGTTCCCTTGTCGGGAGTAATGGTTTCCTTTGCTTTGCCAAACAGTCCGATGTTAAAATAGGGTCCGGCATTGACGAACAGGCTGACGTCCCGTCCTACAGAAAACTTGTAGCCGATGTGGACGGGAATATTCAGATAGTAAGGAGTACACTTATTGTCTGCAGTAAAGCCTGATGACGGTTTGTCCGGCTTGTCTCCAGTAGGGGAGGTATAGTTTCCGTTGTAGTAGTACCCCGGACTCTTCCATCCATGCGACGAGAGTAGTAGACCGAAGTCCACATACAATCCTTTCGTTGCCTGCGGAAATCCAAGTTCTCCCTTAAATCCGACGTGGAAACCGGACTGCGAATCGTAAGCACTCGGAGCACTGAGGTTGTAGCCACCTGTCACTCCCATTCTGAAATCCTGCGCCTTGCCTGCCATGCAGAAGGCAGAGGCGAAAAGCATTGTCAATAGAATCTTTTTCATACTGAAATTAATTGTCGTTAAATGAATGAATAAATAAATCTGTTTTACTATTTGGGGGTGCTCTGAGAAACTCCCCGTTTTTCTTTTTCTTCTTCTTTAGGCTTGAACGTGTATTCCTGATAAATTCGTTCCTGACCGGAAACGCTTACCGGGTCTTCATACGTCAGGTATATGCACAATTTGTTGTCATCAATCTTGTCTATCAGCCAATAACGAGGATAGTCCATGTAGATGACGTTGAATTGCGGAGTGGTGAAAGCCCAAGAGAAGTAGGTCGTGGTATCTCTTATCCCTCCATCCATATAAGTCGTGATTGTTCTCCACGACCCTTTCCCATTGTCGCCAAAGCGCCATATCTCGTGTACGTCATAGCCGTAGTACGTCGAGCGGTAATCCCTTTCCCACTTCTTGTTGGTCAACTGTTCTATTCTCTTTTTCTGACCGACATCATAATAGCCCGACTTCTTGATACATCCAGATAATAGCGCGGTTGTCGATAGTATTAGGATAAGATAGACGATTGCTCTCATATTGTTTCCAGCCCTTTATAGGTTTCTACTATTCGTTAATCGATAAAATCAATCCTAATCAAGCAAGCACCTGTTGCCGTAGGATTATAAAGGTATCCCTTAAATTTCCAATAAGTATTAGGATTGCTGCCCGATGCTTTCCATGTAAAATTCCATGTCTCCATAGAACCACTTCCAGACATTACTATCGCTCGGTCATTGTCACCGTTACCGGAAGGATAATCTCCGCTTTCCGGGGTCTTCTTGGCATCTGTTTTACAGTCAATCTCAAAATAATAGTATTTATACCCAAACATATTGATATCAATCTTGGATTTGATTTGAGTGCCGGCATAGAAATTGGCTTCATTCACTGCGCCTGCCTGTAATTGCAGAGAGGCTCGCGTGCCTCTGGTTACAACAGTACCCACTTCTTCCGGCGAAGTTTTCTCTATCGTGACTGCAGCATCATGGTTTATCGTCCGAATCCACGTCTCGCCACCATAAGTACTGTAAACAATCTGACTGACATCCTCACGCTTGGCTGCTGCAGCCAGCTTGGAGTTTAATGTTTTCAGTTCGTCTTCAAACCTGGTTCGGTTGGCTGGAGATACCTTTTGAAGTTCCTGGTAATCGGAGTCATAGATATAGGCCAATGGGGAGTTCTTTTTGTTCACGTTGATGTAATACTCTCCCAACAATTTATTCACATCAACAAACTTTGAAAGTACCTCGGCGTCAGTCTGGTAGTCACGCATTGCAGGCATTTCGTCACTCACAACAGTAGCATCCGAACATGATGCTACGCATAGTCCTATTGACAATAGAACGGCTAATGATAAAAATAAATTCGTCATACTAAAATTACTATTTTCAAGTTACTTCTCATTCCTTATGGTCTCATTATGAACCAATATGTACATACAATATAACTGGCCGAATGTACGCTTGGACAAACGTAAATCATCTTCGTTCTCAACATCTAATTTATGGAAGCCTTGGCTATCTTTTACTATATGCTTTATAAAGCGTCGTTTTGCGATTTCCCATTTAAGGAACAGGCCATCGTCCAAAGAAGGGGGCAAACTCAATTTCTTCTCAATATTCCAAAAATCAATATCAATATAGATGCTATAATTCTTTCTGATACGTTCTTGGAAACTGTGATTATGTATAGCTATTGCTTTCTTCTCTTTCTCTTGTGACGTATGAGGATAATGTAAAGTTATGCTATCTCCTTTCTGGATAGAATACAGATCAAAATCATACCTGTCATCCAACAAATAAATTTTCACCTCATCATCACTAAAACTGTATCCGACAATCGCAGACGTTGCAATGTTCCTCTCTTCATATTTTTTTTGCAAATCCGTTGTTAAATCGACATTTGCAATAGCTAACACATAGCAAGTATCTAAAGAATTGTTTGAAAACAATTCTTTAGATTCAGCTCTCTGATAGACAAGACACAAAAGTAAGCAGAATACTATATTGGCATGTCTTCTCAAAAAACTTAAATGTTTCATGTTACTTAAAATTTAGTTTGTAAATAATTAATTTATATCTGTTGATACAGACTTTATCATAGCGGCATTTACCTTACAAGGATGCAAAATTATCCGTGTAGTATCAGTTGTAACAGTAAAATCCGACTGAAACGGATAAATTGATATCTGAACCGCCCAAATGGGCGGTTTATGCACAAAAAACTAATTTTCGAATTGGCGTTTCGGCAAACGTAAAGTGTAACACTGTTCGTTTCAACATTCATTTTAATCATTTCGAAAGTGATTTTGTCCGTTTCAGCCGGTTTTATCTTATCAAATAAAGAAGCAAATCCCTATCTTTGTGGAATATGAAGTAACTTTGCATCTGATATGACAAAAGAAAATATAAAAATAATGAACTGGCGGAACGGGCTTTTATTATCGGCCGTTTCCTATGTGTTCTACCTCATTATATGGTTAATTCTCGATGATGAAACAATTGACCAATCTCCGGGAATGGCGGCAGTCGATTATATCGTCGATTTTTTATTGTGCATGCTCTTTACCTATATATCTTTGGGGTTCTCTTATCTCGTTTTTAGGATTTTGCCTTTCAGGATATCTAATGTGTGGGTGATTGTCTATGCCTCATGTCTTTTGACTCTGAATAATATTGTCGCATTCGGCATGATATCTTTATTCAATTTCTTATGGGATGAAACCGGGAACAGACTTCTTGACGAATTACTCAACATGAAAGGCGCATATACTTTTGCAATGATATCCACCTTCATATCAAGCGTTTATGCCAACGCATTCTACCTTCAATCTTACATCAAGGCACGTGACGAGAAGCAGACACTTGAAATGGCATTGATGAAGGAGAAAGAGATCGCCTTACAGTCACAACTCAACTCCCTGAAACTGCAAATCAATCCGCATTTTATGTTCAACAACTTCAACAATCTGCTGGAATTGATTGAAGAAGATACCGGACTGGCTGGCAAATTCCTAAGCAATCTGTCGAAAGTGTATCGGTACATCATTGCTAATCTGGACCGGAATCTGATTCCTGTTACAGATGAAATAAAGTTCCTTGATTCATACTTGTATCTAATGAAGGTACGTCATGCTGGAGGCGTCATTACGAAAATCAGTCCAGAGGTTAAAGAATGTAAGGGATTCCTTCCTCCAGCAGTGTTGCAGCTTCTTGTGGAGAATGCAATAAAGCATAATAGCTTTTCAATGGAGCATCCGCTGTTTATTGCCATCACGTTGTCGGATGATTATATCACTGTGCATAATCTTAAATCGCCTTTGCTGTCAAAAATGGACTCAACGGGCTTAGGCCATAAAAACATCATAGAACGATACGCATTGCTCTGCGACAAAAAGGTTAAGATAGAGAATGCCGAAAACTTCTATTCGGTAAGTTTGCCAATAATTAAAAACATCATTTCCCATGAAAATACTGATTCTTGAAGATGAACAGCGCAATGCCATGCGCCTCATAAGATTACTAAATGATATTGATGCAACGTTTGTAATTGAAGGTCCATTTACAAGCATAAAAGAGGCGGTCGAATTTTTCCAATCAAGAAAAACAACAGACCTCATACTTGCGGATATCCGTCTTACTGACGGTCTAAGTTTTGAGGCTCTTAAATACGCTCCGGCAACCGTCCCCATCATATTCACTACTGCATATGATGAGTATGCGGTACAGGCATTCAAGTTCAATAGTTTCGACTATCTCCTGAAACCTTTGGATGCCGATGAACTTGAAGCAGCCATAAATAAAGCAATCAAAGCAGGTAAAAATTATACCGAAGAGAATTTCCGGCAGCTTTTCAACGCGTTACAAAAGAACCAGTTCCGTTATCGGGAACGTTTCCTGTTACCTTATCGTGACGGATATAAGACAGTACGTGTCTCGGACATCAATCATATTGAGACTGAAAATAAGAATGTGTATCTTCGCCTTAATAACGGTACTTCAGAAGTTGTCAATGTGTCAATGGAAGAACTTGAACAGCAACTCAACCCAGACTGTTTCTTCCGTGCAAACCGGCAATATATTATCAACGTAGAGCATGTTTTGTTCCTCGGTAATTATTTCGGAGGGAAACTTATTGTCCGTTTAAAGGGTTATCCGAAGACAGAAATCCAAGTAAGTAAGGAAAAAGCTCAACGTATTAAGGAATGGCTTGACAGGTAAAGTTATAAAAATGACTATAGTAAAGGTATCAAATTCAAAAAATAGTATTTTACTATGAGGTAATATACAAGTTGTCTATAGTTCGTTATACGTATTTCACATATTCATTTATGAATTTGGGAAACAAAATATTGGTTTTAGCAATTTTGCACATATTGTATCAACAAACTATAATTAACCTATTACAATAACAAAACAGCTTCTATTTGTTCCTATAGCATTTGAAGATTTCCGCTTTCGATATTCCGAGCGTCTTTTTAAGACGCTGTAAAGTTCACAGACATAAACAGTTTGAAAGTGATTCGTTACAGATAATTATCATTGCACAGCAATCTTTTATATTTTTCCAATCCTGAGATAGTATCCCCCCCATAGACTACATTGCAGATAACAGATTTACGAAAATAAGTCAGTAATAGCCTACCATACTGTTCATGCATAATTTTACATATTCACCCTTCATTAAGAACCTGTTGCCATTATGATAAAAAATCTATAACTTTTCATATAAAAGTATTTCACTCTCTCCAATAAATTTATTCTGTGATCTTATAAGATTTCTAAAAATACTTCAAAGCCTTTTTAGAAGTATAAATTATAGAGACTGACATATAAAGATTCACCTTATTACAGCAAATTTAAACAAATAATACAAATGAATGCTTTATTTATACTTAAACCAATATAACATGTTATTTTTAAGTGTAAACAAACAAGAATATTTGCATAATAAATATATAAACCAGTTGGCACAGCCTGCCGAATCTTGCCGTATTTCAGTTCTCTTTTCCCCATTATAGCCATTTCCCCTTTTTTATAACCTTGTCATGACTTCACCTTGCCGTAGTTCAGGGTGCGAAGCTACGGTCGGGGCCCCTAAAAATCTGCAAGCCCGCTTTGCGCCCTACGGGTTTTGGCGAAAATTTTTCAATCCGTCCAGCGGGGCGGTTGAAAATTTTTCACCAAAAGCCTTGCATATTTTCTCCCCGTCCGTATCTGCCCCCTGAAACGAGCAAGGTGAAGCCACCGACAAGGCATAAAAAAAAAGTCAATGTTATGAAAAAGAGAACTGAAATACAGCAAGATTTGAAACGAGGCTTCGGCTTCGCTCCAACCGGCATTAAAAATTTGGTGAAGTGGTCGCTGGTCGGCTTTGTGGTGTACGTGGCGATACGTTTCGTGTGTGCCTTTTTAGGTGGTGTGGCGATTGTTTTGGGCGGTGTATTGCCCATGTTGGCAGGTTTGGCGGTCGTGGTTTTCCTCATCCGTGCCGTGTGGCGCATCCTTTCCCTTTGCGTGCTCGCTCTTCTCATCCTTGTTCTTTGCGTGATACTCTGACAGAATATGAATCATTTTAAAATCAAATCATTATGACTAAAGTACATTTATTAGGAGCTAACAGAAGTTACGACAGAAACGTTCAGACCGTTTCAGTCAATCAAGTGGTAGTATTGGAAGGCTACAGCTATGACAGCTATGTTGTCCATGAAGTAAGCCGCAACGAGTGGGGAATAACCTATCATCTTATCAATTTGCGGACATACGAGTTTCATACATCCGACCTTATCCGGCCGTTATCGAAAAAATTCGGAATAGGAATCTATTACGATGATGCGAACCCCAAGTTCTTGGATCCGTTGGAAACAGCCGCTTTACTGACCAAGGCAAAAGAGAAGAAAGCCGAAGCGGAACGGAAAGCGAAGGAAGCAAGGGAAGAATACGAGCGTATTGCAAAAATCGGTGCGGAACGTTTGCGCCCCCTTATCCCGACGGATGCAAAGGCGGTCATTATCGGCACATTGAGGGTGAACGAATGCGACAGTTATACGGACTATTACGATTACAGTATAGCAAGAACCGTCATTTTAGGCTTTTCCAAACATACACGCAACCTCTTTTCAGAAATGCGCAAGCATGCCGCCAATTTTGAGGAAACGGCCTATTTGGCGGAATATAACGCAGATTACGAACACCGTGAAAATTACAGCATGGGAGACGGTATGTATTTGGGCAGGAACAAGTACAGCGGTTGGACGATTGAGAAAGAGCCTATCTACGACCTTGAAAAGTTCATAGAACGGTATGCGCACACCGCAGGGGATGAAGCCAACCTTTGTATGAAAGCACCGCAGACGGACAGCGATACGGCAGGACAATCCACAGCAACCGCAGACCTTTCAACCCTCAATCTTGAAATCGTGGAATACAGCGAAAAGGCGATAGCCGTATTCGGTGACACCAAGCCGATAAAGAACGTTTTGAAAGGCTTGAACGGTCTGTTCCGTGCAAACCTCACTTATAAGGGTGAAAGGCGTGCAGGGTGGATATATTCCAAGAAGCAGGAGCAGAAAGTAAGGGGAAGCACTCGCCACGTGCATCCATGTATGACAGCATGAACGGCAGGGTGGAGCAATCCGCCCAACTATCAAAGAACCCATAAAAAGTAACGACATGAGAACGGAAACAAGAACATACACCCTCTATCGGATAACCGAGTTATCCGAGGAAGCCAAAGAGAAAGCACACACCGAATGGTTGTGCAACCGATATTTTTACGGTTGGACGCACGAGAACCGTAAAACCCTTGATGCCTTTTGCGAACGCTTCGGTATCGTGTGCCGTAATTGGAGATATGACGCATGCAATTATAGCTATGACTACCGCAGTAAGCAGGAAGACTGCATAGACGGGTTAAGCGGTTGGCGGTTGATGGCCTATCTGATAAACCACCATTGGAACGACCTATACACGCCAAAATATTTTTGGAAAGGGATGAAAGGACGAAAAAGCAGGATATTTGTAGATACTTGTTGTCCCCTTACGGGCTATTACATAGATGACTGTATTCTCGATCCGATTTATAAGTTCTTGAAATCCCCCATAGAGAATGTCACGTTTGATGACCTTATGAACGATTGTCTCGACAGCTTTTTCCGTGCTTGCCGGGATGATATGGAGAGTACCCAAACTTTGGAATACTTCACGGAAGAAAGCAATGCCAATAATTGGGAATACCTTTCAGACGGAAATTTATTCAAATAATTATCAACATTTTAAAATTTATCATTATGAAGACGAACAAAAAAGTACAGAAGAACAACGTACAGAAATCAGAGAAAGAGACAGCAGTAAAAGCAACCGCTTTGGCAATCATTCCAAAACCGATGATATTACTTTCACCGCAGAACGTGCCCACGGCTACCGAAGTGACGGGAACACCCGAAACGGCAACAGTTCCGGCCATAACGGAAGAAGCACCGCAGCAAGCCACATTCAAAACACCGCTTGCAACGGCCACAGCCGAAACCGACCTTGATATTACCACCGTGCATCCGAGCGCAGACAACCACCGCAAGACGTTCAATGACGCATCTTTGCAGGAACTTGCGGAAAGTATTCGGGAGGTTGGCGTTTTGCAGGCTATCGCAGTACGCCCACGCACGGCAGGAGGTTACGAAATCATTTACGGAGAACGCCGTTATCGTGCCTCACTGCTTGCAGGAGCAAAGACGATAAAGGCAACTATCTATAATAATATAACAGATGATGAAGCGGAAGATATGTCACTGAGTGAAAATTTGCAGCGTGAGGAAGTACGCCCCACCGAAGAAGCGAAAGCCTTCAAACGCTTGCTTGAAAAGGGCAGATATGATATGTATTCACTTGTCAGCCGTTTCGGACGAAGCGAGAAATATATCTATACCCGTCTGAAACTGAACGAACTGTATCAGCCTATCGGTGAACTGTTGGACAATGAAACAATCACTATCAGCGTAGCCGAAGAGATAAGCACCTATGAACCTAATATCCAAAAGGACGTTTACGAGAAACACCTCAAAGAGAACAGCAGGGACAATTGGGCAGGTTATACGCTGAAACTGTTCAAGAAGTATTTTGAAGAATACTATACCACCGACCTCGAACAATACAAGTTCGACAAGACGGAATGTAAGGCGTGTGTACACAACGCAGCCAATTACAACCTTTTTGCCGAGCATAACGGGTGCGGACATTGTACCAACCGCAAGTGTTTGGATACCAAAAATGCCGCATTTGTAGCAAAGGAAACGGAGAAACTGTTGAAATCCGACCCGAAGTTGGTGATAGCCCGACCCTATTACGGTGGCATGAACGAAACGGCACTTCAGAAACTCGACAAGAAAGGGCACGAGATAAAAGAATTGAATTATACCGTTTCGGCACAAAGTTTTCCGAAAGCCCCCGAAGCACCGAAACAAGAACAGTTTTCCAAACCGAAGGAGTACGAACAAGCCGTACAGACCTTTGAACAGAAAAGCGAGGAATATGCCCGAAAGGTGGAAGAATTAAACCGGAAGAAGGAGGAAGGAAGGATAAAGACCTATGTAAAGGTGGGACAGACAGAGCCCGAACTTTGCTATGTAGAAATAAACAAGAAGGAAACCGCCCCCGTCACCGTCGAGACATTGCAGGCAAGGGACAAACGTTTCAAACAACTTTCCGTTGAAAAGATTGTAGCCGATACAAAGAAAGTAGTCCGTGAAAACGACTACCCCGAAAGCCCTTTTACACAGTACGAGGACGGGATGATGTATTTCATCATGCTGACCAAGCTGCAAAGAAAGCATTATCCGCTTTGCGGTATCAAGGACCAGCCTATCCGATTGGATGAAAAACAGCGGATGAAAATTGTAGCCAAGCTGACCGATGCACAGAAAACAGTTATCAAACGGGACTTTATCAACCATTTTCTTTGCGAGGACGCTTACGGGGATAACAGTGCATCCAAACTGTTACGGGACTTCGCAAACATGCACTTCCCCGACCAGTACGGACTCGCCAAAGCCACCCACGAGGAAGAATATCAGAAACGGCATGAACGTTTGGACGAAAGGATAAAGGAGATGAAGAAAGCGGAAAAGGCGGCGGCCAAAAAGGACGGAAAACAGAATGTTTCCCCCACATTACCCAATAATGACGAGGCTGCTTGAATTTACAGTATTGAAAGGTGAAGTTTTTCACCTTTCAATATTCAACTCGATTTTATAAGATTATAACATGATGAAGAAAGAAGAAATCATTGATACCATCAAACAATTTGCGTGTTCTTTGGCAGAAAAAGAACTTGTAGATAAATACGGGAAATTGCCCGAACAACTGATGACTAAGAGAGGGGAATACCGTTCAAAATATCAGGATGAATTTAACAAGCTATACGATAGATACGAGGATAGGCTTATCCGTTTATCGGGAAAGAATGCAGATAAATTGTTCGTATGCGAATAACTATGTCATGTGCCGGAAACAATCATCCGGCACATATTTCCCCCGCCCCCGAAAGAGCAGAGGGCAGGGCCGAGCGACCCCACCCACACCGCCACCGTAATTATCATTCAAAAACATCAATCAATGAAATATATCAGAATTTCCCCGAATGTGAAATATTCCACCGATATGGATTTTTTCCTTGAACATCAAATCCTCTGTATGGTAAGTAAAGAAGGCACGAAATTTTGCAGCCTGATAGAGAACCGTTTGTTCATGCGTTCCGACAACCGCCATATCAGTGAACGGATGCAACTGAACATCATGCGTGAAATCCATAAGGACATCTGCCGTCTTTGTTATGGCGGCGAACCCGTGGACTGACCTGCCACACCCCACACCTGCAAATCCCATCCGAAAAAAGTCGGGCAATCCCTATGCGGTTGCCCGGCTTTTTTCTATTTTTGCGCAGTTGAATTTTAAAAAGATAGTTATAAGACTAAAAAAGTTGAATGATTACATAATATAATAGCTTTTAGCTGTTTATTCTACTCTCGAAACGACCAATTTTAATGCAGGAGAATAAACGGGCGAAGTCCTTGTCATACGCTTATGGCACGGTCTTAACTCGTTTCCTGCATGGGTGCTTGGTCGTACCTGAGAGTAAAACTTGTTAAGTACCGTGCTTTTTTCGGTACATAGCAGGAAGTTACGGACAAGGTATCCACCAAAAAATCATAGCAAGATGTACAACAAGAGCGTTGCCATTACCGGCAGTACCATTGAAAAGACAACAAAATACGACCAATTCAGGGAAGATAAAATCCGTATGGACCTCTACCGGATTATTCTTTCACTTTACAATGAAGGTTATCGCGCATTTACCTGCAATCTATATTCCTATATCGGATTATTAGGCGCAGACACGATAGTCATGCTGCGTGAAGCGGACAAATGTCCGGATATAACCCTTTCGGCAATCATACCGGAAACGGCTTTTCCGGCAGATACCGACAAAGTGTATCGTGCCTTGTATGATGACCTGATGAAGCAGACGGACAATAAAGAAATGCTTCCGGAAAAAGAGGTTTTCAGCAACACCCTTATCGGCAGTCATATCGTCTGTTATTATGATGACTTTTCCGAAGAAATCGGGCAGGTGCGTGCATCCGGTATTCCCTATACCAATATCCGTAAAATGATATAGGCATATATCCTTTGCCGCATATTACAGCAACTTTTCCAGCCGTGCAATCCGTTTTTCGGTTGACGGATGCGTACTCATGATATATTCGGTAAACGAAGGCCCCCCGCCGCCCGTTTCTGTCACCGCCAACCGCCGCAGGAACGAGAGCAGACCTTCCCCACAGCCATAACGCACGGCATACGTGTCGCAACGGTATTCGGCATATTTGTTGATATTCACGTCAGCTATCCGGCTGATGCCGTAAATCGTGTGATGCAGCAGTTTATAAAGACTCCACCACAGCTTTGCCATCCCCGCCACAGCGAACCGGACAGCCGGAACCACTGCAATCACAAGGTTGCCGATTATTCCGAAAAACAGTGCAGGAATCAGGAACAGTCCGTACAGACAACGGTAGCCCAACGACTGCATCGAGAACAGAAGTACCTGATAAACGAAATCATAATGCGAAATATGCCCCACTTCGTGGCTGATTATCCCTTTGAGTTCCTCATCCGTAGCCGCCCGTAGTATGCCGTCCGTCAGACCGATGGTATTGAAACCGAAAGTCACGGCGTTCGTGCGAGCGTCCCTGTTACGGTAGATATTCAGTTTCCTTTCCATCCCCATTTCTGCGAGCAGGCGTTCCAGCCGTGCCCGTTCGTCACCGCCCAACGGCTTATAACCTTCCTTTATCCGCATGATCCATACGTTCAGCGGTGAAAGGCTGTACAGGATATAAAGCAGTACAAGATAGAAAGGCATCGAATAGACCAGATGATGCGCAAAGGAGTATTCGGCAAACAGTTCCGGCAGGAAGGAAGGGGCTACCCATTCCACAATAAGAAGAAGCAGGACATAAAAAGCCGATATAAGGATAATGTTTACCACTGTCACGTAACAGAGCAGAAGCAGCTTGAATAAAATGCGGAATATACGGAGTGTTGTTTTCATATGCTTATAAATTTAAAACGGTTGGTAAATATAAAAAGTTAATTTGAATCACCGGGTGGGTAAATCAATCAAATTACTGCCATACAGTCAAATTTATGGAATGAAAAACGGCGGGATGCCCCGCCGTTCTCACTTATAGGTATTGGTAACGGCTATTCTTCCGTCGTACCGCTTTCCGTGTCAAATGTTACTGTCATTTCCCTTTCCTGCCCGAAATTGTCCCGGACAAAGAATTTCAGTTCCGAGCGTCTGGCACTTGTAGAGCGGTAAAAGAGAGTGAATACCTGCTTCACCGGATTTTCCGTATCCAGTCCCGGCACCTCTGCCAGTGGCCTCACTTCCCGGTTCACAAGTTTTATGCCTTCACTGTCGGACACTTCTCCCTTGCCTTCCATCTGGATGTAACCTATTTCATACTCCGCCTTTTCATAGTCCCCTTCACGGTCAAGATAAAAGCATATCTCCACCGTTTCATCCGTCGCGATCTGCTTTTGCAGATACCATGACGAGAGGCTGAAATCATAATCCTGACGGATGTCTATTTCATCGTTACAAGAACTGAAGGCCAGCGCCGCAAGCAGTGCGCCTATACATATATAATACATTTTTCATTTTCTGTTTCTCCTTTCTCTTTTGGTTAGTTGATGATAAAGCGGACGCCCAAACCTACCTGCGTATGGAAGTTCCCCGCATCCGTTCCGAACAGCGCCCTTTCCTTGACTTGCAGCAGGAAGATGATCCGGTCTGTCAGATAGACATCGAAAGCCGCAGTCAGTCCTCCGCCATAAATAAAACTGTCCCCGTTTGTCACTGCCGCCCCGTCAGGAAGCAGGGAGGTTCCCCAGTTGACCGTCTCGAAACCGCCCAGAGCGGAAAGTCCGATACGGAAACAGATATTCCGGCCCTTGTCCGACAATACGGGAATAAAATAGCCGAGTTCCCCCGTGAACTGCGTTTTGGGTATTGCCTCATTTTCGTAGGTGTACTCCTTTATCTGATAATCCAGACCATACAGCCAGCAGGTACGGTTACGGTTGGTATGTGTAAAGGCCAGCGAGGTGAAGTAGTGGCGTTCGCCGCCACTCTTCCATGAAAGGAAATGATTCACCCCGCCCGATGTGAACTGTATGCCTGTCTGTCCCGACAGGTCACGCTGCGCGTGTGCTTCGCCCGCAAAGAGCGACAACACGGCAACTGTCAGTATGAATAGTATTCTTTGCATATACATTATTATATATAGGTTATTATTTCAGATGCAGTTCACTGATTGGTTTTGCCGCCACAAGGTCTGTGTTCTCTATGCGGAACGACTGGTGACGGGCACCGCCCTTTTCGTAAACCTCCACCACGAGCAGTTTGTCATCCGGCAGGGTGAGCTTGGGCAGCACGAATATGTTACGCACTGTGGCCTTCCCGTCCACCGTTACCAGGCGGTTGTATGTCCTTACCGGTTCTATGAGGTTCTCCTGCATGGCCGTGCGCTTGGCTACTTTCTTATCCACCACTTTGAAACGGATATAGTCAATGTCGAACGATATATCCGAACTGTTGCGCAGAGAAGTATGCAGGTACAGCAGGTCATTGTTGATATAAAGCCCTTTGAGCAGTGTCTGTATGCCGTACTTCTTGCAACCGATATGCCTGATGTCCCTTTTGTTCTTCTTATACAGCGTGTACATGATACGGTTCACCACCAGCGGTGTCTCCCCGCCGAGTTCTTTCAGCTTCACGAACATGCGGTCGCCCACAATCCCGCCTTCGGGATTGTCCCGGAGCCAGTCTTCCATCTCAATGGAGAGCTGTGCCGGTTCGTCCTTATAAACCACATTAAAAGAATAGAAACAACCGTCGGCAGTGATGACGGAGAAGTTCGTTTCCCCTTCAAAACCTTTCACCGCCGCCTTGATGCGTACTACATTTTCCGCTCCCGTGGCCTTGTCCGCTATGATGTCGAACGAGCCCAAATCAACATATTTCACTTCGGAAGGGAAAAGGATATGTACGGTTTTCTGAAAAGTCACCTCAATCTTATGCGGTGCGATAATCTGGTTGGTGGGGAAAATCTTTGTTTCCACCGGTTCCTGCGCCCTGCTTGAATAAACAGCCAACAGCAGAATGATTGATAAAAGAAATCTTGTTTTCATAATCTGATTACTATTTTTTGGAAATGAATAAAAGTTGATAATTCGCCTTTACAGCCACCTTCACCTCACGCATCTTTGTGGCCAGATATTGTGATCCGCCGCTAAGTACGCCCCTTGTCACGTCCATGACGAGTTGTTGCGAGGCACTGCGTGCGAACGAGATGCTTGTTCCGAAACTGCCCCCGATATTGGCAGCGGCTTCTTTCATGGCGGTACGTTCCGCTGTATTCGGAACGAAAAGTCCGGCCTGCCCGTCCATATCGTAAGCCGTTAGTTCCACCGGCAGGATATTCCCGCCACTCTCTATGGAGTTTACCGTGACTGCCATCCGCTGCCCTTCGATACGCACCGTACCATATAGCGGAGTATTGGCAGGTACAAGCACACCGCCCACTTGCAGCGGTTCCAGCAACCGGAACTTCAGTCATGCTCCGGTGGTCACTGTCTGGTCTTCAGCCACGCAGGCACGTATCGTATTGGCTCCGGCAAGCTGTCCGCCGCCCACGGCCGTGGCAAAACCGTAATTGCGGGGTATCGTGTCGGGTATCGGAGGTACGGCCAGTGACGAAACCACATTCTCCGTGGCACGTCCGGCAGCTATGGCGGCAGGATTGCCGGATGAACCGCCCGTAACGCCCGCAGGCTGTATGTTTTTCACCTGTCCCCCCGTCTGTCCGGGGAAATAGCGTGCCGCCATCTCATACGACTTTTCCATCAGTTCCAGCGGGTCTTGTCCTTTCCGTTCGCGTTCCAGCTTTTCGTTAAGCTCCTTCACCTGCCGTTCCAGTTCGTCCACCTTCGGACTCTCCTTCGGTTCCTGATAGAACGAGGTGATCTGCCTTGAAATCTGCCGCTGTTTTTCTCTGAACTCCCGGATAGCATCCGCTTTCGGTACATCTTCTTCCGGTTTCAGCCCGTCCGTTGTGTCCGGTGTCAGATAGCCCCCGGCCACATCTTGCAAGGTTCTTACCTTCTCCTGCCTGCGTTTCTTCATTTCTTCCAGTTCGTAAGCCTTCTGTTTGTCGGCCATCGTCTCCGGTGCGATAGCGTCGGGTATCGTCGTATTGATTCCCGCCATTCCTTCCACCGTTTCGGGTGTGTCCGGTTTGAAGATAAACCAGATGAACCCGGCGCAAAGCAGGGAGAGGAATGTCACCACGCCATAGAATTTCAGTTTGTCGGTAACCTTGCGGTTTAACTTCTTCTCCTTTTCGGATGCAGGTTCCGCTTTCTGCGTTTTTTTATTCTTTTCTTCTTTCTTATCGGATTGTGTCATTGGATACATTGTTTTTTAATGGTTGGATACTGTCCGTTTGGGGAAGCGCAATCCTTTGGAGATGCTGTACCTCAATCGGAAATTTGTCTGTCCCGCAGAAACCGCCCACGATGTAGGCAAGGTCGATGGCGGCGAAGAGTCCGAGCAGGTAAAGGATGATAATCCTTTGCTGCCGGTAGCTCAGCCGTTGCCACCGCCTGCGGAGTTTTATTATATATCGGTCTTTCTCCGTTCTGAACGAGTGGAAGACCTTTTTTATACCGTTATCTTTCATACTGTCCGATGTCCCTGTTTTCGATGATGGTAAAACTCTCTATCAGAAAGCCCTGCGGATTGTTGTCGCTCCGGGTTACATTCCTCAGACGGCAGGTGGTGACAAGCGACCTTTCGGTAACGCTGCTCGAACGGATGATGTGCTGCCGGCTATAGGTCTTCATCTCGTATGGATAACTGTTGAAATTCCCCTGTATGCTGTCCACCGTCAGCGTCTGCGAGATGTTTCCCGCGATCATCCGGTTGAAGTAGCCTTTCTCCTGCAAGTTCCGGTAGTAACCGATGGCACTTTCATCCGAAAGGTAAAGGGCACGCTGGATGTTGCTTTCAATGGCGCTCTTGTCCGGTGACAGGGTGAAAAACAGTTCGTGGAAACGTCTGATATGTTCCCTCGCTTCCACGGGGCGGTTCTGCTGCACGTCCTGCGAAAGTGCCAGCATCAGCGATTTTCCGCTGTCCAGTACATAGATTTTCTGCCGTTGCGCCTCGGCAAACTCGTATGCCTTTCAGGTGGCAAAGACCGTTACCAGTACGCATACTCCCAGGAATACCATTCCGAACAGCCGTAGCTGCCGGAACGATGTCTCGATGTTTTTTAATGATTTGAACTCCATGTCTTCTTTCTGTTTTTTTAAGTGATACGTTTAGAACATTTTCTTGATGCGTCCGGCTACCGATCCACCGACTGCCCCACCGACTGCCGCCGCACCGTTTCCGGCCATTTTCCCGGCACCGTTGGCCTTCTGCCCGTAAGCTCCCGCACCGCCTGCCTGAATAATCCATGAGGACACCGTGGGAACGCAGAAATAACCGATGATACCTATAATCATGAATATACAATACACACTGCCCGATGCGTCTGGTATGAATGTCGGGTCCTGCATCTGCTTGATGTCCTGCTGCAACATCAGAATCTGTATGCGTGAGAGGATAGCACCGAACAGGTCACCCACGGGCAGCCATAAGTAAATACAGATATAGCGTGACAGCCATGTGGTGAGCGTACTCTGGAATCCGTCATAGACGGCCAGCGCAAAAGAGATTGGCCCCAGTATGGAAAGGACAATCAGAAAGAAAGTCCTCAGCGTGTCTATCAGCAGCGAGGCTGCCTGAAAGAACAGTTCCAACAGTTCGCGGAACCATTGCCGTACTTTTTCCCCCATGTCATACACCGCCTTCTGCCCGTACATGTTTATCATCGTGTCCATGTCCCCCAGCGACCAGCCAAGCTCGTCTATCTTCTTGTCAAATTCCTCATCACTCACAAGGAAAGCCTTTGCCGGGTCACGGAGCATCGCTTCCCGTTCCAGTTCGTCCTTTTCTTCCTGATACTTTTTCATGTCGAAAGTCTGCTGTTCCACCAGTGAGGAAGTGGCACTGCATACGGGGGAAAGAATCCCGTTGATTGTACCCAGTACCATTGTGGGGAAAAACATGATGCAAAGCCCCAGCACAAACGGCCTGAAAAGCGGGAACACGTCTATCTCTTCCGCCCTTGAAAGGGACTGCCACACCCGGTACGCCACGTAGAACAGGGCACCTATACCGGCCACTCCCTTTGCCACGCTTGCCATATCCTCGCACAGCGGCATCATTTCATCGTAAAGCGAACGCAGCAACTCATGCAGGTTCGTCCAGTCTATTGATAGTAATACCATAGTCTATCTTTTTTTAATGATGAATGATTACCAGTAACGCTGGTCGTGTGTCCCGTACAGGGCAAGCACCCGCTGGGAATCCCCCTTCTTCTTGCTGCGCAGGTACGATATGCCGATATTCTTTCGGGTATAGTACCATGTCAGGTTCTTGTATTCCAGCACTTCGCCATATATCCGGTTGATGATGTCCAGCCGTTCCTTGTCGGTCATCGAGAGTCCGGTAGCCGTGGTCACTTCCTTCAAGTCCAGCAGCAGGTTGCTGCTTTCTTCAAGCAACCGGTTATACCCGAAAGCAATGGCCGAGAGTTCTTCCACGGTAAAATTCGGGTCGCCCATCATCGTATTGAAATTAGTCACGTAAATATCGCTGATGTCACCTACCAGAAGGATAGTCTGTTGTACCTTGCGTGCCCCTTTTACGAGATCGTGTACAGATTTCAAAGCGTCGTAGTAGGCCTTTCCCTGCTGGTAAATCTTTACAGTCTCCTGAAAGTTACTTCACATGTTCTGTGCCGTTGTGGAAGTCTGTACAATTTCATTGGCCGAGTTTACAATGCCTTGAGCAAGGTTCGTAGGGTCTATCACTGCCCATTGTGCTTTGCTTGTCACCGAAAGGGACAGTAGTGCCATGAATAAAATTATCATTCTCTTTTTCATGCGTCTATCTCCTTTCTTTGGTAAGTAAATACCGGCTGTCGTCATCACGGGCAAACAGTCCGTAACAGCCGAACAGCAATACCTCGCTTCCGCTGAAATACCCGATACATCCGGCATCCTTGTTCCCGTGCAGGAAAAGGTCGTCCCCTTTCCGAAGCGGGATATTGATTTCGGTATAACTCATTTCTCCGGCGAACAGCGTAGCCTTGTATCCCTTGAATCCGTCCGTCACGTGGTTAGATTTACGGATTGTCAGCGTGGAGCCGCCTTCCTTGTTCATTCAGTGACCGCAGATGCGGTCGTGTTCCAGTTCCTTCTTCATTTCCCCGATCAGGTTCAGCAGATCCAGATTGGTCAGGGTAGCATCTCCGAGTGCTTCCCTGCATTGGCTTAATAAATCTTTCTTACTCATTGTTGTCTATAGATTAATATGGTTACTTGTTTTCCTGCCGTTTGCTTTCGGCAAGCTGTTTGATAGCCAGCTCGATGTTTCCATCCAGCTTTTCCGTAAGGCGGGTAAGTTCCAGTTTTTCAGACTCTTCAGTCGTATAGCATATATACTCCTCGTCCGAGACTTCCGTTGCGTACACTGCACTTTGCGTGCCGCCAAGCCCTATCCAGACCTCTTTGTACCTGCGGTTGGCTGCATTGGCAAGATTGATCGAAAGTATCTGTGAGCGTTCCTTGTCCGTCAGACCGAGCAGGTTTTGTATCTGGTCGAACTTGTTCTGGTACTTCCTTTGGTCAAGCAGTATCTTGCAGTCCGAATTGTTGATGATTGTCTCCTTTACAACCGGACTCGATATGATGTCGTCCACTTCCTGCGTCACCACAACCGCTTCGCCGAAGAATTTTCTGACCGTCTTGAAGAGATAGCGGATGTAGTTTGCCATCCCTTCACGTGCGATTGCCTTCCAGGCTTCCTCAATCAGTATCATCTTACGGATACCCTGCAAACGTCTCATTTTATTAATGAACGTCTCCATGATAATGATGGTGACAACCGGAAAGAGGATTGGATTATCCTTCACGACATCCAACTCAAATACAATAAACCGTTTGTTCAATAAGTCCAGTTCCTTGTCCGAGTTCAGCAGATACCCGTATTCACCGTTCTTGTAATAGGGTTCCAGCACATTCAGAAAACCGTCCACATCAAAGTCCTTCTCCCGCACGTTCTTGTCTGCCAGTACCTTGCGGTAGTCCTTCCTTACAAAGTCATAGAACGAGTTGAAATTCGGCTTTATCTTCCGGTTCTTCTTTATCTTTTCGATATACAGGCTGACGGCATTCGAGAGCGCCACTTCTTCCGAGCGTCGGGGCGGCTCGTCCTCTCTTTTCCATAAGGTCAGAATCAGTGTCTTGATGCTGTCCCGCTTCTCGATCTCATACCGGTAATCCTGTGTAAAAAACGGATTGAACGAAATCGGGTCATTTTCCTGGTAGGTGAAATAAACCCCGTCGTCCCCTCCGGTCTTCTGATGTATCAGGTCACAGAGTCCCTTGTACGAATTTCCGGTATCCACCAGCAGGATATGCGTGCCTTGTTCCCAATACTGCCTTACCATATGGTTGGTGAAAAAGCTCTTTCCGCTGCCCGACGGGCCGAGGATGAACTTGTTCCGGTTGGTCACCACCCCCTTTTTCATGGGCAGGTCCGATATGTCGAGGAAGACGGGCTTTCCCGTCAGCCGGTCCACCATGCGCAGGCCGAAGGGGGAGAGCGAGTTCCGGTAGCAGGTTTCTGCCGTAAAGAAGCATAGTGCCTGCTCGGTGAACGTGTAGAAGCTTTCTTCCGAAGGGAAGTCCGCCTCGTTTCCCGGTATGCCCGCCCAGTAGAGGACCGGCAGGTCGGTGGTGTTATGACGGGGTGTGCATTCCATCAGCGCCAGTGCGCTGCCCACGTCGTTCTTCACCCGCCGAAGCTCATCCCCGTTTTCCGCCCATGCGATGATGTTGCAATGGCAGCGCACCGACTGCAATCCATTGGTATGCGCTTCATTCAGGTATTCGTCCAGCCACTCCTTGTTTATCTGGTTGCTGCGGCTGTACCGGGAAAGCGACTGCATGTTCTTTGCCGCCTTCTCGAAACGGGAAAGGTTTTCGTTACTGTCATCTATGAATATCCACTGGTTGTAGATATGGTCGCAGGGTAGCATTACGCCCACGGGGGCGGCATAACTCAAACGGCAGTCCGAGCGGTCTGTCGAGAGGCGTTCGTACCGCCCGTCCGTTTTAACTTTACCCGGAAGGTCATCGAGGTCGGAAAGTGTATGCAGGCAGAGCCGCTTGTCACCGATACGCATCTCGTCCGGATTCAATTGCATGTCCTGCAACATGGTGGTTCCGTCTGCCGAGAGCGTAAGGTACCGTTCGATAATACCCGGTTCGTTTTCCGTTCCCGTAATCTCTTCCGTGGTCAGCCGTTCCAGCCTGATAAGTCCGCTGTCGTTAACGATACTTTCAAACTGTCCCACCGCTTCCATGAAACGCTCCACCGTTTCCTTGTCCCTTATCTCCTTCGGAACCAGAAAACCACGGCAGAGCGTGTTCCAGTTGCTTTGTTGCCGGGAGCGCTCTTTGGTGGTCTTGGTAAGGAACAGGTAGCAGGCGTGGTGCAGGTAGGGACGTTCGTTGAAGTGGCGTTCAAAACTGCGGGAGAGAAAGCTGAGTTCGTCCCGGCGGATGTCCGGCTCGTATTTCTCCGTGATGAAAATATCCTGTTTGTGCAGGATTGAATAGTTCGGCAACACCTTGATTGCCTTCGCTCATGTGGCGTGCATAGCCTCATATTCTGCGGATGATACCGAAAACACTTCCGGCAGTGTGACCCGGAAAGCGACCGTGATGTCGGCGTCCTTGCTGACGATGCAGCCGTGTTCCACCGCCATGATGGGA
Organism: Bacteroides sp. MSB163; assembly: GCF_036416795.1. Taxonomy (NCBI): domain Bacteria; kingdom Pseudomonadati; phylum Bacteroidota; class Bacteroidia; order Bacteroidales; family Bacteroidaceae; genus Bacteroides; species Bacteroides maternus. Next base: position 3,774,429 of record NZ_CP143867.1, read on the forward strand.
AACTTGCTTTCCAGTGTGGATGCTTTTAATATACTTCTCATAATTTACGATTGTTGTTTGTTGATCAGACGTATGATACGTTTTCGTGAGAGGATTCTCCGGGGATGCTGCCGGGCCGCGAACAGCTTCATCAGCCCGTGGCTACCGTATTTACGGTTCAGCGTAAAGGTCAGCCATACCAGTATCGTAGCCGCCGATACTCCGAAACCGATGCAGATTCACTGTCCGACGCCCGCCATATACATGATGACGAACATCACGAATACGGCAAGCAGGCCGGCAGCGAAAATAAACAGGTATTGTGCCCGGAGTCCCTTGAACTCAACTTCACGGCCCACCCCTTTATTTATTTCAAAATCAGCCATAAGTTATTGTCTTTTTTATGTTTTTAGAGGAAGAACGACCTCAGAATGGTGGCGGCGACTATCAGAAAGATACAGGCTCCGAACCACGAACTGGCAGTTTTACTCGTGTCGGGGTCGCCCGAACTGAACTTCTGATATACCTTGATTCCACCGACGAGGCCGATTACAGCACCGATTGCATAAATCAGTTTTGTGCCGGGATCGAAATATCCGGTCACGAGTTGTGTCGCTTCGGTGATACCTGCCTGCCCGTTTCCTTGTGCCATTGCCGCACTTGCCGCTGCAACAGCGGCCAGCATCATAATCAATCTTTTCTTTTTCATTTATTTCCGTGATTTTTAAAATGATTAAAAAAGCCACGGACTGCCCCTTTCACTATCCCCATAAGGCAGCCCGCAGCCGCTTATGGTTTATTGATTCAGGGGGTAAGTTCCGGCCGGAAATCAGCCGGAGTCATAATATGCCATTTGCATTGTCACTTGATTTGGTGGTGAAACATTCTTGTTAATTCTCTCTTGAAAGCGGGATGCGGATCATCCCGAATCGTAATAGCCGTTTGTTCTCATTGTCTTTACTGTCTTTATCGGTTTATTTCAGATATTCCCCACATTTGAATCCCTTGCGAGGTGTATAGTCTTCAAAGGAAGAGGATTTGAACAGCCACATCCGGTTCGCCCATCGGGCAAGGTCACGCTCGTACTGCGTAGGCATCCGTTCATTTCCATAATCCCGGAAAGGAATAACAAAGGGAGTGATTCCCAATTTCCTAAGTACGTTCAACCGGAACAAGTCCTGCTCAACAGTCGAATTGAATCCTATCAGTACGTAGCAGGTTATCTTGTAGGGTTTCACGTATTTTACCATCTCTTTCAGGCGTTCCGTCAAATCAAGCTGCGGCAAGTCCCACGCAATATGGATGTTCTGCCTCATCTTCAGTCTGTTCAGATGCCAGGCCTGTTCCTCGTCCATAATCCTCACGTCCACACCGTGCAGTTTCACGGGTTGCCCCTCTTTCATCAGATAATCCACCGCCGATCTTCACTGCGGGTTGGCAAAAAAATTATTGTCCAGCACCTCAATCCATTTCCCTTTCGGGTTCAGTTCCACCGGCTCTACGGCCTGAATGTATCCCTCTTTCTCGCGGACGAGGCAGAAAGGGCATTTGCGGATGCAGCCTCTTGAAAAGAACTGGAGTGAAAAAGGGTATTCGGGGTAAATGGAATAGTCCATCATCCGGCTGTTTTCCACAGTTTCGGGAAGCCTGCCCGGAATATCATACCCGGTTCCGCCCTTTATCACTTCCCTTGCATCCAGTAGCCGGTAATCATAGTCTGGTGTGAAGGTGAATACCTTACTTGCCAGCACCTTGTCATAACGCCTCGCCAGTTCCGCTCATTCTACTTGACAACCTTTTGCCTTGTTGTAAGCCGAAAGGCGCATCAGTGCAAAATTGGGGAAGTTATGTCCGTCCACATCTACCAGTCCTATATTCATACGGATAAAATTTAATGGTGAATAGTTCTTGTTACCTTACCGGGTGAATGCCATGAACGGCCTGTCATCCCGAATCATAATAGCCTTTTGTCATTGCCGCTGTCGTTTTATGGATAAGTTAATGGAATGATTGCCTCTCTGGGAGTTAATACGTTTCCCATCATAAAGGGGAAACCGTCGTTTGTCAACTTGAATCGAAATATGTCATAAACATGGATGATACGTTTTGTTGTTGGTTTTCTACCGAATCTCTCCCCTTACAGTGATACGGGTTATCAACCCGTATCAAAATAACCTCTTACCATTGTTACCTCCTTTTTTAATTGGTTAGTCACTGTCCGGAGCAGCCTCACTCATTTGTTCGGCTTCATCCAGAAATTTGCTGATACGGCTGTCGCTGCCATTGATACTTTCCAGTATCGAGCGTTCAATCTGCGTATCCTTGATATGGTGGATCGCCCTTAAAAGGGACAACCGTTTATCTGTCGGAATATCCTTGCCGTTGCAGAGGTCGATAATCAAGTCAATCTCTTCCGGTCCGATACCGGATGTACCGCCCGGATAATCTTCACGGGCACAGTTCAAATCTTCCAGTTCCTCGTTCAACTCGTCGGTATCCACGTCGTCACCGTTTTCAGTCTGTCCCTTATCATCCTCAAGCCTGCCGGAACTGCCGGTCTCAGAAGCTCGCCACTCTTCCACACGCTTGTCCCGAAACAAATCCGGGATGCGCTCAGGCGGCACTTGTACAGCCTTCTGCGGTACTGTTTCCTCGTTTCTGTCAGCAAAAGTAGAGGCATTTTCCTTACCTGCAATAGCCCCAGAACCGGTGGCGTCTATTGGCGGCTGTTGGCGTGTACCATAGCTTTTTGTAACGACAAGGCTGTCCGTTTCAGGCCGTTTTTGAGGCGGATTTTCCATGTTCTTGCCTTTTGTCTTTTCCTTAACTTCATCCTTTTTTTTGCCCTTCATTTCCACTTTTACAGTTGGGTGGTTCCTTTCCTCAGCTTCCGGCACTGCCACTGCCGGAACTTCTTTCTTTTCCGTTTTCCCTTTCGTACGCCTGCGTCCTTTCTTCGGTTCTTCTTTTGTCGGATCGAACCATCCGGCAATGCTCCGCAGACCTTTTGCCATCCGGCGGCGCATCTTCCCGAAACATATCTCGCCGAGTCCGCCCCTGAACAGGAACTTGTCCATGAACAGATAAGCGAACAGCAACCAGAACAGAACTATTCCGGCTTCATAGTAACCTGATTGTATATCCATAACCTAAAATATTTTGTTATAACTCTTTTGGAGATAGGTCTTCACCTCATCCGCATGTTTTTCGAAATGCTCTTTCAATACATTATCTATATAGTTGCCTACCGTCAACTGCCGTTTACCGGCAATCCCTACGATAACGGATATTTTCTGGTGCAGTTCCTTGTCTATATATACCCCCTGTCTGCCTTCGCATTTATAAGGTGTGAGGAACTTACGGATAAAATCGGCCAATGCGGTGCGAATCGTTTTCGGTGACAGTTTATCCGTAACCAATTCCGAACAGTCGGTATCATCCGCACCGGAAATATCCCTTACTGTTCCATTCACATTGTTATCCGCTTTTCCTTTTTCATCGGATAAAGCGGTTGCTCTATTTCCGCCACTCTCTCCGGTAATGGAAGGAGCCGGAGATGAAGGAGGCTTCGAAGGCCCCCCTGCCATCAGACTACGCAGATACGCTTCGTCCACCGGATTCTGTCCGCCTGTTTTCTTTGCCATGACTATTCGTTTTTAAGTATTCCCATGATTTCATCCATGAACATATCAAAGCCGCACTCTCTGGTGAAGGCCGCATCGGGAGCGAACAGCGTACTCCGATAAACGGGGCCGCCCGTGGAGGACAAGTCTTTAGTGAAGTTACTGCGCACGGGAATACGTGTTTGGAGGCAGTCCAGCCCTAACAGGGAGAACCCCTGCTGGTAGATGTTATACAATGTCGTGCGTTCTCTTCGATCCACCATGTTCCAGAACAGACACAGCCTTTTCAGAGAAGACAAGCCGGTCTTTATCAGGCGGTCATTAATGGTAGTAGCAAAGTTCAGTGTGCTTTCCAGCACGAGACGGTCTGCCTTTATCGGTACGAACAGATAATCGAGCGCACTGATTGCGGCGATAACCCCGTCGCTACCCATAGTTCTGGGCAGATCGAACAGCACCACGTCATAATGCGTATCCGTTTTGTCTTCAAATGCCCTTCAGTCCGCCATGCAGTCTGCCGGATTACTGCCGATAACCGGATAAGCCCTCTTGTCCAGCCGTTCCGACTGTTCAACAAGCAGACTCTGATAAACGGGAACAGTCTTTACCACTTCCATATCCCGTTTTTTCTGTTTGATGATTGAGTGCTGCGGATAGTCACAATCCACCACAGCTACATTCAGTCCTTTCACATAATGCAGTCACGATGCCACATAAATGGTGAATGTTGATTTACCCACGCCCCCTTTCTGGGTAGCGAACGAAACGAATAATGTTTTCTTTCTCTTTTCCATTGTTACCTAATTTAAGTGAATAATTTGATTTATTGATAGTTTAGCGGATAGACGCCTATCCGTTCATTCATTTCATTATCAGTTTAGCTTTATAGCTATGTAGCTACTTAGCTATAAAGCTATTTGTCTATTTAGCCACATACTTACATAGCTATCCATTTATATAGCTATTTATCTATTCAGCTATGTAGCCACATAGCTATCCGGCTGTTTAGCTAATAGTCTATTTACCTGTCCATTTATCCGAATATCCAATTGCTTGTCTATACATCTTTATATATCTATAGACATATAGACGGATAGATAACCTAATGAACGCTTATCTGAAAATTTATTTAATCAAATGGCTATCCAGACAAAAAGCTATTCGGGTATAAAACCGTCCGCATAGTTATCCTGATAAGCACCTTTTTATCTATCCGGATAAATGGCTAAATAACTATCTGGCTACAAATAAACCTCAAAAAGAGTATCTGTGATGTACCTGTGGTTTCAAAGTCATTTGTTGGCGGCTGTTGGCGTGATGCCTGATAATGACCATACCAAGAAAACTATCTACCTTTGTCGCCGGGAGAGCGCAGCCCGTTCTCGAAGAGAGAACGTAAAACAAACCCTTCAGACCTTTAATCCGGCCCAGCCGGATTTTAGTATGCGTCAGCATATAGCGAGGTGTACTTTCAGCGGTTGAAAATATTTCCACCCGCTGAAAGTCTCGCCCCGAAAGTTCTTTCGGGGGTGTCAGTTCTCCTAAGTCGAACTTCCTAAATTATTCATGTATGAAAGATGAAACAAGAATCCGTGGCGCCGCAGGGCGTAAGGTGCTGGCAGACCCGCGCACGCACCGCTATTACCTCTGTCTCAATGACGAGGAAGATGAAAAGTTTATCTCCATGTTCGAGCAATCCGGCATGAAGAACAAGGCTGAATTTATCTTTGCCCGCATCTTCGGTTGAGAGTTCAAGGTAGTGAAGATTGATAAGGAAGCGCAGGAATATTACGCCCAGCTCACCGCTTTTTATCAACAGTTCCGAAGAATAGGAAACAACTACAATCAATGTGTAAAGACCATCCATACCATTTACGGGGAGAAGAAATCGCTTGCGTTTCTCTACAAACTTGCCGAAGAAACCCGTAAATTGGAAGAAGTATGCAGGCAGGTTATCGAACTGACAAAGCGGTACGAAAAGGAATATCTCACTAAAAAGGAATAACATCATGGTGCCGAATATCACATCGGGCAGTTCATTCTACGGAGTGATTGCCTACAATAAAATAAAGGTGGATGACGGTACGGCAAAGGTATTGTGACACCCGAAAATTGCGGCGGACACCTCCGGAAATGTACCGATTGAAAACTGTGTGCAGGCTTTTGAGCCTTACATCGCACTCAACTCGCACGTCAGGAAACCGGTTATCCATATTTCATTGAATCCGTCTCCCAAAGACATCCTTTCGGAAGAGCAGATGACCATATTGGCGCAGGAGTTTATGGAAAAGTTCGGTTACGGGAACCAGCCTTATATCGTATGGCTGCATGAAGACATCAACCGCAAGCACATGCACATTGTTTCGGTACGCATCAACGAGAAAAGAGAAAAGATAGACCACAATCGTGAAGCTATCCGGGCACAGAATATCTGTCGGGATATGGAAGTGAAGTACGGCCTTCATCCCACACTCGGAGAACACAGTGAAAGGGAATTACTATCCTTGCAAAAAGTGGATTATCCGAAAGGTGACGTGAAAGCGCAGGTGAAGCATACTGCCCGTACTTTACTGGAATGTTACAACTGCCATTCGCTTGGGGAGTACAACACTCTTCTGAACTTGTATAATGTAACCGTTTACGAAGTCAGGGGAAGCGTGGACGGAAAGGAATACCACGGCATCATGTACGGAGCTTTGGACGATGACGGGCAGCAGGCGGGAACGCCTTTCAAGTCCAGCAAGTTCGGAAAGGTATTCGGTTATGAAGCCCTGCAAAAGAAGTTTGCCGCCACCGCCGAAAAGGTGAAAAGGAACAGCCTTGCCGAAAGGGCACGGCAGGAAATAGTCAAAGCCATGCAGGACATAAGTACGAAAGAAGCGTTTGCCCGCAGGCTGAAAGATGCGGATATAGAGGTGGTTTACCGTATCAATCCCGAAGGACGCCTGTACGGTATCACTTTCATAGACCATACCAACCGGACAGTGTTCAACGGCTTGCGTTTGGGCAAAGCTTTTTCTGCCAATGTATTCAACGAACTGTTTAACAACCCGGATGCAGACCGTGAACGGCTGATACCGCCAACCCGGCAGGAAGCATCCCGGCAGGAGAGAGAAACAAAAGCGGAAGAAAGGCAAGAAGGTGTGGAATACCGGCAGCAGGAAAATCAAAATCAGAATGAATCCTCTGGCAGCCTGATTGATACATCTGCACTCGGTGCTGTTGATATTTTCTCTGTACTTATGGAAGACGACCATACACACGAGTACATTGATCCGGCTTTCCGCTATGGACGCAAGAAAAAGAAGAAGCGAAGGCGCAGGTTATAATATAATAAAGTATAGAACAAGAAGTTTAATTTTAATAGTTACAATTATGCAGAATGAAGATGATTTAAGAGGTCTTGCCAAAGTCACAGACTTTATGCGGTCCATCAGTTTTCTATTTTTGGCGATACACATCTATTGGTTTTGTTACGGCTGACTGCATGAAATAGGCTGAACGCTTGGCATAGTGGATAAAATACTATCCAATTTCCAGCGTACCACCGGACTATTTTCATCTTTGCTTTACACAAAACTGTTTTGTGTCCTTTTCCTCGGTCTGTCCTGCATGGGCAACAAGGGAGTGAAGAAGCATGAAATCACATGAAGGCAGATTTTCATTGCGGCCATAGCGGGCACCATACTCTTTTTCCTGAACTGGTGGTTATTATCTATCAATGCATCATCCGGTGTGTGTGCGGTACTTTATATTACAACACTGACCGGCGGTTTCTTCTGTCTGCTGGCATCCGGTTTATGGATAAGTCGCCTGTTGAAGAACAATTTATTAGAGGACGTTTTCAATACAGAGAACGAATCTTTCATGCAGGAAACCCGCCTTATGGAAAACGAGTATTCCGTCAATCTGCCAACTAAATTTTGGTATAAAGGAAAGACCTACAACGGATTTATCAATCTTGTAAATATTTTTCGTGCGACAATGATATTGGGAACACCAGGCAGCGGGAAGTCCTATGCCATTGTCAACCAGTTTATCAAACAGACTATCGAGAAGGGCTATGCACTGTATATATACGATTTTAAGTTTGATGACCTGTCAGTTATCGCTTATAACCATTTGATTAAGTATAGACACCGTTATAAGATACCACCTAAATTTTATGTAATCAACTTCGACAATCCAAGAAAAAGCCACCGCTGTAATCCACTGGCTCCCGAACTAATGACGGATATTTCGGATGCGTATGAATCCAGTTATACCATCATGTTGAACCTCAATAAAAGTTGGGTGCAAAAACAGGGAGATTTCTTTGTAGAATCTCCGATTGTATTATTTACGGCCATAATTTGGTTTTTGAAAATCTATGAAGGTGGCAAGTTCTGTACGTTCCCACATGCTATCGAATTGCTTAATAAAAGGTATGAAGACGTCTTTACTATCCTGACAAGTTACCCCGATTTGGAAAACTATCTAAGTCCGTTTATTGACGCATGGAAAGGTGGAGCGAGTGAGCAGCTTCAGGGCCAGATTGCAAGTGCTAAAATCCCGTTATCCAGACTGATAAGTCCGCAACTTTATTGGGTAATGTCCGGCAGTGACTTTACACTGGATATTAATAATCCCAAAGAACCGAAAGTATTATGTGTGGGCAACAATCCCGATAGAATTTCAATCTATGGGGCGGCATTGGGACTTTATAACTCCCGTATCGTTAAGCTGATAAATAAGAAGAAACAACTGAAAAGTTGTGTGATTATTGACGAGTTACCGACCATCTTCTTTAAAGGTCTGGATAATCTGATTGCTACGGCACGAAGCAACAAGGTAGCGGTTGTGTTAGGTTTTCAGGATTTCAGCCAGTTAAAGCGCGATTACGGAGACAAGGAGGCCGCCGTAATCATGTCAACTGTGGGCAATGTTTTTAGCGGACAAGTGGTGGGTGAAACAGCCAAAACTTTGTCGGAAAGGTTCGGGAAAATTCTGCAAAAAAGAGAATCTATGAGCATCAACCGCAACGATACATCCACTTCCATTAACACCCAACTGGACAGTCTGATACCCGCATCCAAAATCAGCACACTCTCTCAGGGTATGTTTGTCGGTGCCGTAGCAGATAACTTTGGAGAGACAATAGAACAGAAAATTTTCCACGCGCAGATAGTCGTGGACAATGAAGCAGTACAGAAAGAGACAGCGGCCTACCAACCCATACCCGAAATCAGCAGCTTTCTGGATGAGAACGGCAACGATACAATGGAGCAACAGATACAGGCTAACTACCGACAAATTAAGCAGGATATTGTTGAACTTGTAGAGAATGAACTAATTCGTATTGAAAATGATCCGGAACTCAAACATTTATTAGGTGGCAATAATATGGATTAATTACTTATAACCAGTAATTGTATTTCGTAATAATTATAACAAATTTTGAAAGATGTTTGTCTTTCAAAATTTGTTATATATCATTCTGGATATAATATGCAGTTCTGAAATCATATAAATAAAATATTATCCTTTTATATATTTGAAGCTGATATTTTATTGTTATATCTTGCGTCAATAACAATAATATTAGAAGCCTTTTCTAAATTTAATTCTTTCAATATTTTATTTAATCTCTTATTTTCCTTATCTGTAAAAACCATAATAACCGATATACACTTATCTGTATCATTAGCTTTTGCGTAAATAGGTAATTGGTGTTGTAAGTTAGACTTTATTTTACTATTAGATGCTAATTTAAACTCCACTAATGTTTTATCATCTACTCCTTTCGATATTGTATAATCCACAAAACCTCTACCATTCCCAACTTCTCTATTGACATCAAAAGCTGTATTATACCAAACCGCTTTAAAAGAAATTTGGACATCTTTTTCTCTTACTTTATCTTGCTGCCAAGAAAGAATATACCCATCTTTGTCTTCTATAAATTTTTTGAAATAACTAATTCGCGCCAATGCTTCATTGTAAGAATCATTATATACATCTCCCTTTAATTGATGATTTAAGTTGAATAGTTCTTTTGTTTGTTGAAAATATTTTTTTTGAACTTCAAGCCATCTTTTGATAAAATCTATATATTTTAATTCGTTATTTGAAAAAGATGCAAATAATTTTTTATTTTCTATTCTATATTCACTATCAATTATTATAGAGTAGTAGTCATTAAGTTCTTTATTTTTAGACAAATCGGTAAAGTCTATTTTTTTGAGCAACTGGTATGTCAAATCACCTAAGTAGTTTACCAATCTATTCTCAGTAATTAATGTACCTTTGGATAATTTCGAGTATGGATTATAAGTTACATTCTCTATAAAAAAAGGTGTTTGCTGTTCAAAATATTTTTTAGCATCCTTAAATTCAGGGAAATCGAAAGGGAATAATTTTAGCCATACATTATATTTAGATATTAAGAGATTAAAAGGATTTATCTTTTTATTAGATGCAGCAGGTCTCATAAAATCATCAAAATATAATTTAATGTACTGTTTTACATCACATCTGATATCTTTATTGTTTTCTATACGATACAGAAGTTGTTCAATAAATTCTTGAAGAAATAATGGGATACCACATCCTTCAGGAAAATTACCAAAACTTTCAATCGCATATTCTAAATAATTAGTTATATCCTGTTTCCAATTATCCTTGTCTTGATTATTTAAAATATGCTGGTAACAGTATATAACTTTATCCGCAGACATTTGAGGCCCATTAATATAATCCAGTTTATTAAACTCTTTAATATTTAATAGGTTTTGATGCCATTTGCAACAAAATGGGAATTTTTCATATTTCTTTTTTAAAAGTTCAGTTATGGCATTTCTTACATTTTTGCAACTGTCACAATTATTATAATCATGTATATCACCTTCTGTTGGATCAATCGAATATGGTTTAATAAGAAAAGTTGCAATGAAATATTGTATGTGTTTACTGCCACATTCAACATTGTGTTGCTCTTGTAAATATAGAGTGGCTTCATTTTTCATTTTAACCAAACATTTCTTTATTAATATCTTCTATTTGACAGGTGATAATTTGTGCATGTATTTCTTTTGCAAATTTTTCAACAATATCATTTCCTTTAGCATAGGGGTCTATAATATAAACCGGTTTGTTTTTATAGTCAAAGTATTTCATAAGAATATTATTTATTTCAGCATCTTTAGCTCCATAACCGATTATAATTAGTTTTTCTGATCTTGATAAATTTTGTTTAAACTTATGGAATAACTTTTTATATAAATATCGTTCTTTATATCTTAATATTTTAGACGTAGTACCAGTTAAATAGTCTGCATGATAGGCAAAAGGATATGATTCATAATGTTTTTTGCTACCAATACCACGTAGTAAATCTGAAGCAGACATTCCATAGCGTATTTTCACATATTTATCTGGTATTAGTGAAATTCCTTTAGTGCGATGGTATAAAACATAGTTTAAACTACCATGCAATTTATATAATCTGATAGGGGTAAGGTAATGTCCGGTATATCTCTCTAAACGACAGTGATATTTAATATTATTAATATCTAAAATACCATAGTAATTAGATCCATATTCATCAAAACCATCAGATATATTTCCATTTATATACTCTGTTTTATTCAATGATTCAAAGAATAAATCATGATTGAGAGTATGAACGTTTACAATATAGTTTTCTGCTAATTCCTGAATATATTTTAGAAAACCAGTATATCCATCATATTTTCCTAAATGATATGGAATATCATCATACCATTGCTTAGAGTTATCATCTTTCAAGATATAGGCAACCATTTGATTATAAATTGCAGGCAAGCCAAATACAAGTTGATTAAAATCAACAATTTCAGATAAATATTTAGATGCCAAATGCTGATATTCTTCAGCATATATTTCTTTACTTTTTATGAAATCATAGAATATTTCATAATCAAAGTTCTTATTATTTTCATTATAATACTTAATCAAATCAAGGCAAAAACTATATTGTTTTTCATATCTATTTTGATAACCCATAACGCCAAATTCAGGTTTTTCTCCTGTTCTTGTAGTTGCAATTTCTCCCGCTGGTGAAAAGCTAATAGGATAAGTATGATACTCTAACAGTTTTTTATTAACTGTATTACCGACAGGATAGCCTTTGGGTGCAGAAAAGCCTGCACCAAGAAGCAATGAAATCGATTTTCTTTCACTGAATGGAATAGGAATAACAACTTCGTCTCCTAAATCAAGTTCTTCAAAATTTATCTTTTTCATATTTCCAAAACTCCTAATAAAAATCTTATTTTATACAAAATCACTGATTGTTTCAGTTTTACTTTTCTTTTTATACAAAGAAAAAGTGTAATAGAACAAAATTACAAAAAAAACTCTAATACAAACACGTCTAATGAAATAATTGTAACTGTTTTTTTATGATTCATATTAATAGAAGTATCTACTGAAAGATATTGTAAAACGTCAAAGAACGCCAAACACCGCCATCCATTACCTATACCTTCAAGATCGTAACACATTATCAATTAAAACTATACATTCGCACCGACGGGCTAAAGTTTACCCGATATTGATTAATTATTGTATCACTTAAATTATTGATTTTATGGCTAAGAAAAAGCAAGAACAACAAGAACAGAGTCAGGACGAGCATGTAATGGCCATCCTTGACAAGCGAACGAACAAAACCGCAGTCGTTTCCAAAATGAACGAGCAGGACGGTAGTCTCGAAATCGTACCACCCGACAAGAAGAACAGCAGCAGTTTCCTTAAACTGGATCGTACCTCACCGCTGGAACTGTTCTTCACCAATTTCAAGAACCAGTACGAAAATCCCACGAGTTTCAGTTTCTTCCTCGTACCTCTTGTCCTTTTGGAAAAGACACTGAATGCCGTAGTCCAGATCCGAAAAGGGGAAGACCCCGGAGTAGAAGGTAAAAAACTGGTGGAGAACAGCGAACTCAACGATGAAGGACGTATCGCCAAACTTGCCCGTCGGTATAAGTTTGACGAACACCAGCTTCCGTGGAAAGAACTTGCCGCATTGGGAGTTGACAAGCAACTCTTGTTTGATAACCACTGCATGGGTGAGATGCTAAAAGGAAGGATTACCTCTATGGCTTTCCCCATCAGTAAGGAAGTAAACGGTGAAAAGAAGGATATGGGAGAAGCCTGCTTCCTTTGTGTCAAAGGCGAGGACGGTAAGGTACAACTGAAAACTCTGAGCAGACTCGACAAACCGCAATACGACCTGCCTGCCTATAAAGGAGTATTCACTGACGAGGAAAAGCAGTCACTTAAAGACAACGGAACATTGGGAGCTATCAAGGAAATGAAGGACACCCACACGGGAACGGTCTGCAACTGCTATGTATCCTTCCATGAACCGAGCAACCGCATCATTACCATGCCGGTGGATGCCATCAAGATACCGGATTACATCTACGGAAAAAGGCTTGATGACAAACAGAAGCAAATACTCGCATCAGGCGGACAGCTTCCCATCAACGACATACAGCGTAAAAACGACACGCTGCTTTCCGGTGTCGCTTTCGTCGATCCGAGAATAATGGACATCGCATTCAAGCAGTCCGGCGAACAACTGAAGGTCAACGACACTATCATGGGTGCCAAAATCAGTCCCGAACAGAAAAAGATGCTCCAGAACCATGAAATGGTGTTCGTTGAGAATATGCGCTACAAAGGCAGGGTATTTTCCGATGATGTACGTTTCAGCAACAAGAGCAACCAACTGCTGATAGGACGTAACGCCCGTGAATACAAACCCACTATTGACAGTAAGAAAAATGACAAGAAAAAGGAGGTGAAACAGCAGGTACCCCGCCATGTGGCGTCTGTAAAGGCCCAGTCAAAAAAGAGCCTTTCGGTCATGTAACAGACAGATTATTCATGTTTTTAGCAAATATATACCCGGTTCTCTTTTATGGCAGCCGGGTATATGTTTAATATCCGATTAACATTTTAAAGCGATAACAAATGATTATACAAGATAAAAATACCGCAACCGGAGAATTGTCCTATTTTGAGACGACTCTCCTTCTTTATTTAAGGGAAAGCCATCCGCATATTGCCGGTGACAAAGCACTTGTCCGAATGCGGGTCGACGAGGCGGCAGGCAGCTACGAACGTGCCATACGTGACGGTTTATCCGTTACGCAGGCTTTGCAACTGGCCGACGCCGTTCTCTATCAGGACTTGCGCTTTTCCAAATTCGATACGGTTTTCGAGGTCGTGTCGGAGTGGTTTCCCGAAGTGCGGCCCGAAAAACGGGCGGGTTTCTGTCTGAAAGTATTGTCGCCCGCAGAAACTGTATTCAGCAAATATCCTATAGACGACCGGTTTGAATCATCCCCGTCCTATCATACACTTACCGTTGAACTTACAGGTTTCATACAATTTTATATAGAACAATATGGCATATAACAAACGACAACATCTGGCGGACAACATAGCCGCACTTGAATGGATATTCATGCGTCCCCAAGCCTGCCTCACAGAAGAGGGACGCAAAGTTTTGAACGGTTATTCGGGTTTCGGGGGATTGAAGTGCATCCTGAATCCGGCGGAGAAAGACACGGACATTGAAAGATGAACGACAGACAGGGAACTGTTTCCCCAAGTCCGACTGCTGCATGAACTGTTGCGTGAGTATTCCAAAGACGAAAAAGAATATAGGGCATACGTCCAAAGCCTTAAAAACTCCGTACTCACAGCCTTTTACACACCGGAACCGGTGGTAACGGCCATGCAGGAATCCTTGCAGGTACCGGGAATCCGTCCGGGACGTTTTCTTGACCCTTCTGCCGGAACGGGCATGTTTATCAGCGGCTTGAAGGATGTTCCCGAAGTCCATTGTTTCGAGAAAGACAAGCTCACGGGAAAAATCCTCTCATCCCTCTATCCGGAAAGCAGAGTGACCATAGACGGTTTCCAGTCCATACAGCCCTATTATAACAACTACTTCGATCTGGTTTCATCCAATATCCCGTTTGGAAATACCAGAGTTTATGACCGGGATTTCGACCGGAGCGAAGACGTCGTGCGTAAATCCTCACTTGCCGCCGTACACAACTATTTCTTTCTCAAAGGCATGGACACGTTACGTGAAGGTGGGACACTGGCCTATATCACGACTTCGGGTGTCATGGACTCGCCACAGAACCGTCCCGTCAGGGAATGGCTGATGAACCATGCCAATCTTGTTTCCGCCATCCGTCTGCCGGACAACCTTTTTGTCGATGCGGGTACGGAAGCGAGCAGTGACCTGATCGTATTGCAGAAGAATACCCGGAAATCGGAACTGACCGAAAAGAAACGGAACTTTATTGAAACCCGTCTTATATCGGGCAGCATCCATATCAACAACAGCTATGCAGATTTAGACCATATCGTCCATACTTCCGTATCTATGGGTAAAAACATGTACGGACAACCGGCCATGAATTTTATTCATGAAGGAGGTGTCGGCGCCATTTCCGAACAACTCAAGCAGTTATTGGCGCAAGATGTGGAGAACCATCTTGACCGGAAACTTTATGATGACAATCTATCCCGCTCAAACAATTCCACCATCCTCAAAACGGAGTTTGAGACACTATTGGAAACAGCAGGAGAGACAGAACGGCAGGAGGTACGGGAAGAAAGCCCCGCACAGCCCTATGAACCCATGCTCAACCTGTTTGCCGCCTATGCGGATGAAGAGCAAACGGAGGTGCAAGTGGTGGAAAGCAGACCTTCGCCAAGCCGGGCACCGTCGGCATCCCGCAAAAAGAAAGGGGATGAACCGGAAATGTTCAATCTCTTCTCCCAAGAGAACATGTACGATGAAGCCGCCACGCAGGAAGACATGACCGGGGAACGGGCGGCAGCGGAAGCAAAATGGCAGGAGCGCAGACAAAAATTCGAGGAAGAACGGAAGAAAGAAATGGAACCACGACCGTTTACCGGAGAGGTACGTCCTGAATACAAGAACGGTTCCATCGTGAAGTCGGGTGAGCAATACGGGTATTTACGGGGGCTGGGTACTCCCGAAGTACAATTCCATCCGCTTAAACTGACAGTCACCCAGCAATACCGCGCCGCCTACTATATCCCGCTCCGGGAAGCCTACCACAACCTCTACAATAAGGAAGCCGAAACGGAAACGGAACAGCCGGAACTACGGGAAGAACTGGTCAAGCGGTATGACAGTTTTTACCGCATGTTTAGGGAATTGAACGGAAAGGACAATGCCAAGTTCCTGCTGATGGATGCCGGAGGACGGGAAATACTTTCATTGGAACGTTCCGTTAACGGCAAGATACAGAAAGCGGATATATTTTCTGTTCCCGTATCGTTCAACGCCAATGAAGTGACACATGTGGATACACCGCAGGAAGCGCTCGCGGCATCCCTGAACAAGTTCGGAGAAGTCAATCTGGAATATATGGAAAATCTCAGTGAAACAGGCAGGCAGGAACTGCTCACACAACTGGACAACCGTATCTTCTACAATCCCATGATGAAGAACTATGAAATCAAGGACCGCTTCATAGCGGGCAATGTGGTGGCCAAAGTAGAATGGATAGAGAACTACCTGAAAGACTATCCCGATGACGACGCAAGCAAGAAATCATTGGAAGCCTTGCAGAAAGCCATACCGGAGCCGATCAGTTTCGAACTGCTTGATTTTAATCTGGGAGAAAGGTGGATACCCGTGTCCGTATATGAAGAGTTTGCCGGATACCTCTTTGAGGCAAAAGCCCATATCCACTATACGGAATCCATCGACGAGTTCAGTGTGAGTTTTGAAGAAACGAACGCAAACATCACTGATAAATATTATGTGAAAGGAGAGAAAAGAAGCTACTACGGAAATGACCTGCTGAAACATGCGCTGCACAACACGGTGCCCGACATAACCAAGACCGTGCAGGATGAAGAAGGCAATGATATAAAGGTGCGTGATGCCGAGGCCATCCAGCTTGCCGATGCCAAAATCAATGAAATACGGTCGGCTTTCACAGGCTGGCTGAACGAGCAGCTATCCGAATTTAAACAGCACCTTGCGGATATGTACAACCGTAAGTTCAATTGTTATGTACGTCCCGATTATGACGGTTCCCTACAAAGTTTCCCGTTCCTTGACCTGAAAGGGCTGGACATACCGGACTTGTACGACAGCCAGAAAAATGCCGTATGGATGCTGAAGATGAACGGGGGTGGCATAATCGACCACGAGGTGGGTACGGGCAAGACCCTCATCATGTGCATAGCCGCCTTTGAGATGAAACGTCTCGGACTGGCGAACAAGCCGATGATTATCGGACTCAAAAGCAATGTGCATGACATAGCCGACACGTTCAAGAGAGCCTATCCGAACGCCAGAGTGCTGTATCCGGGCAAGGAGGACTTTACACCGGAGAAACGTGTCGGAATATTCCATGACATCAAGAACAATAACTGGGACTGTATCATCCTGACACACGACCAGTTCGGAAAAATACCCCAGTCTCCCGAAATACAGCAGGAAATATATACGCAGGAAATAGACAGCATCGAAGAGAATCTCGCCGTATTCGAGCAGCAGGGCAATGAAGTGAGCGGCTGGATAAAGAAGGGGCTGGAAAGAAGAAAGGAGAACCTTGAAGCCAAACTTGAAAAGCTGGAACAGGATATAAAAGACCGGACGGACGATGTGACCGATTTCAGGCAAATGGGCATCGACCACCTCTTCGTTGACGAATCGCACAATTTCAAAAACTTGATGTTCAATACACGCCATGCAAGAGTTTCCGGTCTGGGCAACCCCGAAGGAAGCATGAAGGCCATGAACATGCTTTTCGCCATCCGTACCATACAGGAGCGCACAGGCAAGGATTTGGGGGCCACTTTCTTGTCCGGTACAACCATTTCCAACAGCCTGACGGAACTCTATCTCCTTTTCAAATATCTCCGTCCGAAGGAAATGGAGCGGCAGGGGATTACCTGTTTTGACGGCTGGGCGGCCGTCTATGCGAAGAAAAGCACGGACTTTGAATTTTCCGTGACCAACCAGGTCGTGCAGAAAGAGCGTTTCCGCTATTTTATCAAAGTGCCGGAACTCGCCAATTTCTATGCGGAGATAACCGATTACAAAACGGCCGAAGACGTAGGGGTTGACAGGCCGGAACTCAACGAGCAGCTCTATCACATACCGCCCACTCCCCAGCAGGAGATTTTCATTCAGAAACTGATAAAGTTCGCTGAAACCGGAGATGCAGCCTACATAGACAGGGAGCCTCTGTCCAAGGCGGAAGAAAAGGCACAGATGCTGATCGCCACCAACTACTCGAACAAGATGTCGCTTGACATGCGGCTGATAGACCCTGAATACGGCGACAATCCGGGAAACAAGGCGTCCCATTGCGCGGCCAAGATTGCGGAATATTACTATAAATATCTCGACCAGAAAGGCACACAGTTCATCTTTTCAGACTTGAGTACCTATAAACCCGACCAGTGGAACATCTACAGTGAGATAAGGCGCAAACTCGTGGAAGACCATAATATCCCGGAAAAGCAGATAAAGTTCATTCAGGAAGCAAATAGCGACAACGCACGCAAGGAACTGTTCAGCGATATGAACTCCGGGCGCATCCGTTTCCTTTTCGGGTCCACACAGAAACTGGGAACAGGAGTCAATGCGCAGGAGCGTGCCGTGGCCATCCATCATCTGGACATACCCTGAAGGCCGTCCGATCTGGAACAGCGTAACGGACGGGCGGTAAGAAAGGGCAATATCATCGCCAAGCAATATGCCGATAATAAGGTGGACTGTTACATCTATGCGGTGGAAAAGTCTCTGGACAGTTACAAGTTCAACCTGCTGCAAAACAAGCAGGTGTTCATCAACCAGCTTAAAAGCCGCAATCTGGCCGCCCGTACCATTGACGAGGGGGCGATAGACGAAAACGGCGGAGGCAATTTCAGTGAATATGTGGCTATCCTTTCAGGTAATGATGATTTGTTGGAAAAGGCAAAACTGGACAAGAAATTGGCAGTCCTTGAAAGCGAAAGGCAGGCGTATCACCGTAATAAAGGTAATGCGAAAGGAAAGCTGAATGAAAAGACCGCCGGAATAGAGAAGAACAACATTTTTATCGGACGCTTTACCAGAGATTGGGAATATTTCAATAAAGTGGCTCCCGTAGATGCGGAAACCGGGCTTCGTCCCAATCCCCTGAAACTGGACGGTGTGGACTCGGACAATATCGAGATACTCGGCAACCGGCTTGCCGCAATCAACCAGAAAGCCCGGACGGAGGACGATTACATGAAAATCGGAACCCTGTTCGATTTTCGTATCCTTGTGCGTACCGAGAAGACCTGCAACGGTGACACGCAAGCCTTGCAGAACAAGTTCATGGTCGAGGGACTGGACGGTATCAAATATACCTATCATAACGGTTACATAGCCAAAGACCCCAAACTGGCCGTAATGTATTTCATCAATGCGCTGGAACGTATTCCCGGCATGATTGAGAAACGGGAAAAGGAAAATGCGGAGTTGTCAAAAGATATTCCGGTCTTGCAGGAAATAGTGGCAGCCACATGGCCCAAAGAGGGAGAAATCAAAAAGTTGGGTGAAGAGCTTGCCACATTGAACCGAAAGATACAGCTTACCCTTAAACCGGTAGGACGACATGAAAATGCAGAAGGCAAAGAAACGGCAGCAGAGGAGCAGAAACTTGCCAGTGGCAGTGACGTAATCCCTGATTTACCACGGCAGGCAAAACATGTACCGGCAAGGGATACTATCACCCCGGCAAAGGAGCTGAAAAAAATATCCTAATGTTTCCGGCGGCACATTGCTGTAACCCCGGAAGCTACGCAGGCTCCACTTCCGCAGGTTACAGCAAAGAGCCGCTTCTCAGGAAAGGACAAAGGCACGGCGGGCACCCGGATAAATCCGACCTTGCCCGCCGTGCCCTTGTCTGTCAGCCGTAAATCACATCATTCCTCTTCCTCAAAGGAAAGGCTTTCCACCTGCTTATTGATTACCTTCCAGTCAATCGAATCTTTCAGGTTGATAATATCTACAATAGAATAATGCTTTGTCCCGTTCTCTTCTTCTGCAAAACGCAGACGCCCACTTAAACGCTGCTTCTCAATTTCTGCCGGATCGAGATTTATCAGTTCGCAGACTTCATCGGGCAGCATGGAAAGCGCCACATCATTTTCCTGACAGATATGTTGCAGGACAGCCAGCATATTCAACGACTTCTTATAACTTCTCACGAGCGCAGCGAATGAACCGCTTTCAATTTTAATCATCTTCTTCATAACGCTTATTTTTTAGAGTGTTCTTCTTTTTCCAGTAACATGGCACGGAGTACGTCCGAACGACGGTAATATATCTTCCCCTTGTCTCTGTGAAAGGGGAGTGTCCCGTCATTGCGTCGTCTTAAAAGTGTCCTGTCCGACATCTTGGTAAGCAGGCGCACACCTTTTGAATCCAGTATCTCGCTGTCCGGCAAATTATGTACGGCAGGAGCCAATAACTTTTCAATGTTGGTAACTTTAGCAAGTATGGCACTTAGCATGTGGGTTGTCTGTCCACCCGGTGCAGTTCTTCTGTTATTCATAATGACCTTATTTTTATTGTTTATGGTGCAATATTACGGAGATATTATAAGGCCATTGGTTACTCAACCGTTGAGCAACCGTCAAAAAAAGACAGAAAACGCCAATTTGGGACAAAAAAAATAGCCGGGAGGCACTGTCCCCGGCTATTCTATAACAAGTAGGTATCAATAAGTTATGCCTTAAATCATTAATATGTTAATAATCAGATTTATACAAAAATAAATGGCAGTATATTTTGCTATATTCCAAATATTGCCTACATTTGTATATGAGTTATTTGAAACTATGCAAAGCAGTGTAACCCGAAGCAAGACTTCCATCACCAAATCGTTACCTGCATCTTTTAGACTCTCTATATTTACTTTATCTTCAGAGAGTTACAACAAAATACATTGTTTTAAGCAATGAAACAAATCAGAAAATGCAGAGGCTAATATAATCGGACAGATAATGCAGAGAAAGGAGATACAGTGTTAGCAATAGGTTATTACTACGCTTACCAATTATTGCATCAGTTAAAGATTGGATATGTTAATTATTAATACAACAAATCCTTAATAGTTAACGAAAATATAGTGTCTATTAAAACATGTTGTAATATGTTGTAGATCACCCTGAAAATTTGGAGATATCCTCAAAGTCCGTATCTTTGCAATGTGTTTTTCATAGTATTAGATTTAAGGTTAACAAAAGATTGGCTGTCTGGGATAGATAGCCTTTTTTTATGTCCTTTCGTTATCAGTCTTGAGAAGTGAATACATCTTCATATCCAGAATCTGCCCGTTCTTTACTGCATTACTTCTGAGTGTTCCTTCATCTTTGAATCCGCTTTTTTCAAGAATCCGGCAGGAAGCGATATTATAGCTAAACGGCTCTGCAAAAATACGGAGGATATCAGTGTTGCTAAAAACATACTGGCAGGTCTGTTTGATAGCGCAGGTTCCCAAGCCTTTGCCCCAAAAAGGTTCTGCTATATAATAGCCTATTTCGGCAGTCAGCGAGTGAATGTTGTCTTTGCGAAACACACCAATGCTTCCTACTACTTTGTCGTCAGCGGTGATGGCGAAGGCGAAAATACTGTTCTTATCGGCCTTCAGCATTTCATTGATATAATATTTTGCATCGTCTTCAGTATAGGGATAAGGCAGACCGTCCCGAAGATTGTCCTGAATGTTTTTGTTATTTAAGGTTGCTGCAAGTTCGGCGGCATCGTCTATTTTCCATTTTCTGATTTTACATTCCATATCAATATCCTTCTTTTTTAATTAATCTGAAACGGGAGAGTTGCCGGCAAAGATAAGAAACTTTATTTTTAACCACTTATTTAATAAATGCAAAATGTGAACTTCCCGATTTAACTTCACCCTTCTTTCTGTTTCTAACCTAATAAAGCTAAGAAACTGAATTGATGATAAACGAGGATAAGCTCCGGCAGGTATATGCTTCCGACCCGAAGAAAGGGTTTAAGATGCTGATAGATAACTTCCAGGTACCTATATATAATTATATACGGCGTTTGGTGGTGTCGCACGAGGATGCAGAAGATGTTCTTCAGGAAGTCTTTATCCGGGTGTACCGTAATTTGGACCAGTTTCGTGGTGAAAGCTCGCTGAGTACCTGGATATACAGGATTGCAACCAATGAAAGTTTGCGCTTGCTGAATACACGAAAGGATGAAGAAGCAATTCCTGCCGAAGAAGTACAAGAGGAACTGATAGGTAAACTGAGGGCTTCCGATTATATTGATTACGAAAATGAACTGGCAGTCAAGTTTCAGGAAGCCATACTGAGTTTGCCCGAAAAACAACGGCTAATATTCAACCTACGCTATTACGATGAGCTCGATTATGAAGAAATCAGCCGTATACTGGATAGTAAGGTCGATACTCTCAAAGTGAATTATCACTATGCGAAAGAAAAAATAAAAGAATACATCTTAAACAGATAGGACGATGAATAAAGAATTTGATTTTGACGATATCGGTAAAAAGACACCTTACCGCACTCCTGATAATTTTTTTGAGGATATGCAGCAGAAGGTGATGGAACGTACTTGCGGCGGGCAACGCCGGAAACATCGTTTACAGATAATGTTCTCTACTGCCATAGCGGCAGCTGCAATACTGACAGGGGTATTGTTTGTTCCGTCTTATCTCCGGACGGAAGATGCACCTGCAGGAACTTCGGATATGCTGGCTGTAGAAAGAAGTAGCAGTGATCCGGTTGATAAATGGATTCACGAACTGTCGGATGAGGAGTTGGAAGAGCTCGTCAACTTCTCTGAGAATGACATATTTTTAAATTAGGTATTAATTAAAAACAAGAAGATTATGAAGACTAAGTTTATTTATGTAATTTTGGCTGCCCTCCTGATTGGTAGCCAGACAATTTCTGCTCAGAACAAGGATAACAAAACCAATAAGCAACGTCCTACACCTGAACAAATGATTCAAAGACAAGCCAATCAGATGGTGACGAAACTGATGCTGGATGATGCAACAGCTGCCAAGTTCACTCCGGTTTACGAAAAATATCTGAAAGATTTAAGCGAATGTCGGATGATGAACCGCAGGGAAAGGCCCAGGAACAATAATGCGGAAGCAACCCCGGCTACCAAACCTGTACTGACAGATGCGGAAATAGAAAAGCAGATCAAGGATCAGTTTGCGCAAAGCCGTAAGATACTGGATATTCGCGAGAAATATTATAATGAATTCCGCAAGATTCTGTCTCCCAAGCAGATTGCAAAAATCTATCAGACAGAAAAAAGCAATGCGAATAAATTCAGAAAAGAATTTGACAGAAGAAAAGGTCAGAAACATGGTCAAGGAAAACGGCCGGCTCATGCAAGACCAGCTTCAAATAATAAATAACATTTTTCATTAAACTACTTGATAAACACGAATGGACCATGGCAGGCATACATATTTGACTTTCCGGAATATTTTATTCTATGTTGTTTTGTTGTGGTCAGGTATGACTGTTAATGCACAGTCCGGCAAAGGAAGCTTTGCCGGACGTGTTGTTGATAAGGATACGAAGCAGCCGGTGGGGTATGCGGCGGTACGTTTATTGACCTTGCCGGACAGTACTTTTCTTGCAGGTGTAGCCACTGCGGACGACGGTAAATTCAGGATGCCGGTTGTCTGGCCCAAAGACAAGAAATTGCTTTTAGAGATTTCTTTCATTGGCTATACCACTTTTTCTAAATCTATTCCCTCTTCATTCAGAGGTACTTCGCAGAACTTGGGTGATATTGCACTATTTTCCGATGGCATTTTGTTGGGTGAAACGGTAGTGGTGGGTAAAACTCCTCTGGCAGTTACCGAACAGGATACCACGGTCTTCAATGCCTCTGCCTATCGTACTCCCGAAGGTTCCATGCTCGAAGATCTTGTAAAACAATTGCCCGGTGGAGAGATAGATGGCGATGGAAAGCTGTTGATTCATGGCAAGGAAGTTAAGAAGATATTGGTAGACGACAAAGAGTTCTTTGCGGACGATCCGAAAGCTGCCCTGAAAAATCTGCCGGTGGAAATGGTGGAGAAGTTGAGAGCTTATGAACGTAAATCCGATCTGGCACGTCTGACCGGAATTGATGACGGGGATGAGGAAATGATACTTGACCTGGGGGTGAAAAAGGACATGAAGAAAGGATGGATGGATAATTTCATGGCAGGCACGGGCAACAAAGGGCGGTATGAACTTGCCAATACCCTGAACCGCTTCCGGGATAATTCTCAACTTACTATTATCGGCAATCTGAATAACACCAACAATCAAGGCTTCTCGGAGTTGCAACGGGAGTCGTCGGCTGCCAGTGGAAATATCCTGAATAGGGTGGGACTGGTTACTTCACATTCTTTAGGCATGAATTTCACTCATGACTGGGACAGAGTGAAGCTTCGTTCCAATGTGCAATATACGGGTACCGACCGCTCGGAGGATAACAGTACTACGGTGGATAATTTCCTGAAACAGGATAAATCGATAAGCCGCAGCACTAACAGCAATCACATGAAGAATCATAACCTGACGGCGAATGCTTATCTGGAGTGGAAAATAGATTCAGTCACCAATCTGGTATTTCGTCCGCAATATCGCTATGTGGGAAGTGACAGGCGGAATAGTGGATATCAGCAAAGCTGGTCGGACGAAACACTTCTGAATGAAAGAACGGCTTCTAATCTTTACGATAATTCCCAGTATAATCTGACCTTCATGTTGCAAGTAAACCGTAAGTTCAGTCGTAAAGGACGGAATCTGGCTTTGAAAGTAGATTATGGAACGAATGCTTCTTCTGCCGACAGGAAAAACTTTTCTACTACGCATTATTTCAAGAATGACACTGAGAAAGTAGTCAACCAGCGTGTGGATGATGAAGGTGACGGATATAATTATCGTCTGCAACTGGTGTATGTAGAACCGTTGCCTAACCGTTACTTTCTTCAGTTTCGTTACAGTTATCAATATCGGGTAACCAATTCGGACCGCTTTGTCTATAACTGGGATGAGGCGATGGAAGATTTTGTTGCCGATTATGATTCTCTGGCCAGTAATAGTTTCGAGAGCCAATACAGTACGCATCTTTTCAATATGGCTGTCCGTACTTCCCGGAAGAAGTACAACTACAATGTAGGTGTCGATCTGGAACCCCAGAAACTGGATAGCCGTTCTTTTCTGGATGATGTTTCCAAACATCAAATGAGTAAAACGGTTCTGAACTTTTCACCGACGCTGAATTTCCGTTATAAGTTTTCCAAGCGTACACAGTTGCAGGCAATTTATAGAGGAAAAGGACGACAGCCGAGTGTTCGTGACCTACAACCGGTTGCCGACATGACAAATCCATTGAATATTCGCATCGGTAATCCTTCTTTGAAACCTTCGTACACCAATACGTTTACACTGAATTATAATTCGTATAATGTGAAGCATCAGCGCAATATGGTGGTATCTCTTTTTGTGGAGAATGTGCTCAATAGTGTAACGAACCAGGTGACTTACGACAGTGAAACGGGAGGCAGAACCACCATGCCTGTTAATTTGAACGGTAACTGGCGGGCATCAGGTGCCCTTTCATTGAGCGGGCCTTTCAAGAACCGCAACTGGCTGTTCCGTACCTATTCCTATTTGCAATATAGAAATCAGAACGGGTATACCACTCAGAACAAAGAAGAGCCGATGAAGAGTTCCGTGCAGCACCTTACGGCGCGTGAACGCCTGCAACTTACTTTCCGTACCCGGCAACTCGAATTGAGTGCGCGTGGAGAAGCGTTGTATAATAATTCGTATAATAATGTGAAAGATATGCGCACGGAAACGTTCGACTATCAACTTGGAGGAGACTTGCAGTATTATCTCCCCTGGGGCTTCGAGTGTAGCAGTGATCTCACGTATTTTCTTCGTACCGGATATGGATACGACAGCAGCGGACGGAAGAACTTGATATGGAACTGCCAACTGTCGAAAGCTTTCTTGAAAAGGAAACAACTACTACTTCGTTTTAAGTTTTATGATATTCTTCGCCAGGAGATTTCCATGGTACGCACCATTTCGGCTACTGCCATACGTGATGCGGACTACAATGTACTGGGACGTTATTTTATGGTGCATGCTATCCTGCGATTGAATATGATGGGGAAAAAGTAAAAAACGCAAAGTCTTGAAACTTCAACAGGGTTAATTTGTTGTAGATACTCAAATTAATAAAAGAAAACTCTGAAGAATGTTTCAAAGGTTCAAGAACTTTAGAAAACTGAGGAAGTGGTATGTTGTGAAACTGAAACTGGTTGATGCCCGCCTGTATTTCGTCAGCATCTTCGTGGGATTGCTGACGGGGTTGGTGGCTGTTCCTTATCATTACTGCCTCTATTATTTCTTCAACCTGCGAAGTGAGTTTTTTGCTTCCCGTCCGGAGTGGTACTGGCATATTCCTCTTTTTCTTTTCTTCTGGGCGGTGCTGATATTCGTATCCTGGCTGGTGATGAAAATGCCGCTTATCACCGGAGGAGGTATTCCTCAAACGCGTGCTGCCATCAATGGGCGTATCACCTATAGACATCCTTTTATTGAGTTGGTTTCTAAGTTCTTCGGCGGTATTCTTTCGGTATCGGCCGGATTATCGTTGGGACGTGAAGGGCCTTCCGTACAAATAGGTTCGTATGTGGGATGCCTTGTGGCACGCTGGACACGTATTCTACGTGGTGAACGAAAGCAATTGCTTGCTGCCGGTGCCGGTGCCGGCCTTGCGGCTGCGTTTGCGGCGCCGTTGGCTTCTTCATTGCTTGTCATCGAATCCATCGAGCGTTTTGATGCTCCCAAAACCGCTATTACTACCTTGCTGGCCGGTGTAGTGGCCGGTGCGGTGGCAAGCATGGTTTTTCCGGTAAATTCTTATCATTTGATACAAGTGGCCGAGCCCGGTTTTTCTTTTGGAGTCCAAGTGAAGTACTTTCTGTTACTTGCAGTGATTATTTCTGTTTGCGGGAAATTGTATTCCATGATGATGGTGTCCTTCAAACGGGTGTATGCAACGGTGAAAACTTCGGTATATATGAAGATGTTCTATCTGTTGCTGGTCGCTTATATTATTTCCTTTATGCAGGTCAATCTGACGGGTGGGGGAGAACAGTTTCTTTTGGAACAGGCGCAATCCGGCAGCCATGCACAAATTATGTGGGTAACAGCAATGATGCTGTTGCATTTCGGTTTTTCCGTTATCTGCGTTTCATCCGGTTTGCCGGGTGGAAGTTTTATTCCTACACTGGTCACCGGTGGATTACTGGGGCAGATTGTTGGTTTGTTGGGAGTGGAATACGGGGTTATTGAGCCGGAGAATGTCAGTTATGTAATGTTGATTTCAATGTCTGCTTTCCTAGTGGCTGTGATACGTACCCCTTTGACGGCTATCGTATTGATTACCGAGATAACAGGACATTTTGAGGTGTTCTACCCATCGGTAGTAGTGGGTGGATTGACTTATTATTTTACGGAACTTCTTCAGATAAGGCCTTTCAACGTGACGCTTTATGAGGATATGATCAATACTCCTGCTTTTCAGGAACAGACAAGGTATAAACTATCCATAGAAGTGATGACGGGTTCGTATATGGATGGCAAACTTGTAGACGAACTTTCTTTGCCTGAAAACTGTGCCATTATCAATGTACACCGGGATGGTAAAGACGCAAAGCCCCCCGGAATACGGTTGATTCCGGGGGACCAGGTTGATATTGAATTGGATGCGCAGGATATTGAAAAACTCTATGAGCCGCTCGTCAGCCTGGCAAACATTTATTGATATGGATGAGGTATCCTTACGCCAGACTGCCTATTTCATCCAGATTCTTCTGAATATCCTGATCGGTCAGCTCGTAGTTTACGAGGTCGCCGGAGAGATATTTATCGTATGAAGCCATGTCAATCAATCCGTGACCGGAGAGGTTGAACAGGATTACTTTCTCTTCACCTGTTTCCTTGCATTTGTTTGCTTCGCGGATGGCGGCAGCAATAGCGTGGCAAGATTCCGGTGCGGGAATGATACCTTCAGCTTGGGCAAATAAACAGCCGGCTTCGAATGATTCCAGTTGTTTGATGTCTACAGCTTCCATCAGACCGTCTTTCAATAGTTGAGAAACGATGACGCCTGCACCGTGGTAACGCAATCCACCTGCATGAATATTAGCGGGAGCAAAGTTATGTCCCAGTGTGTACATAGGCAGTAGCGGAGTGTATCCTGCTTCGTCACCGAAATCATATTGGAATTTACCACGTGTCAGTTTCGGGCAAGAAGCCGGTTCGGCAGCAATGAAACGTGTTTGCTTACCTTCCAGAATCTTGTGGCGCATGAATGGGAATGCGATACCACCGAAGTTAGAGCCACCACCAAAACAAGCAATTACCATATCAGGATACTCTCCCGCCATTTCCATCTGCTTTTCGGCTTCCAAACCGATTA
Source organism: Bacteroides sp. MSB163 (assembly GCF_036416795.1). Taxonomy (NCBI): domain Bacteria; kingdom Pseudomonadati; phylum Bacteroidota; class Bacteroidia; order Bacteroidales; family Bacteroidaceae; genus Bacteroides; species Bacteroides maternus. The sequence goes on from NZ_CP143867.1 coordinate 3,802,620, forward strand.
CAGTCTGGTGCAGAGCTACATGGCTCAATACAGATCCTAATGTATATTTACAATTTGGTGTAGTTTGGGCCAGTTCGATGGCTTCTGAAATAGCGGTTCCCAATGAACCCTGGTAGTTGGGGTGAGCCGTCAGGATATCTTTTCCTGCACGTGTGGACATAGACGGAGACGGTGTAACCTGTGCGCCGAATGTCTGCATGATGCTGCGGCGGTAAGGTTTTTGCTCATAACTGATTTTCACTTGGTAAACGGCAGCTTCCAGTCCAAACAGACGGGCGGCGTAAGCCAGCGAAGCTCCCCATTGTCCGGCACCGGTTTCAGTGGTAACGTTGGTTACTCCTTCTTTCTTGCAATAATAAGCCTGGGGGATGGCAGAATTCAGTTTGTGTGAACCCATTGGGCTGACACTTTCATTCTTAAAATAGATATGTGCCGGAGTACCCAATGCTTTTTCCAGTCCATAGGCACGAACCAGTGGAGTACTACGATAATATTTGTACATTTCGCGTACTTCTTCGGGAATCTCGATCCACTTATCGGTCTGATTCAGTTCCTGTTTGCACAGTTCCTGTGCAAAGATAGGATATAAATCTTCGGCTTTCAGTGGTTGTTTGGTACCGGGATGAAGCGGAGGCATCGGTTTGTTTACCATATCTGCCTGTATATTGTACCAATAATGTGGTATTTCCTCTTCCGGGAGGAAATATCTTTTTGTCTTGTTGCTCATAGTGGTTACTTCTATTAAAATTTTTACGAGGCCAAATGTAACTATTATTTTTAAAACAATTTCTTTTTTCTTTTGTTTTTTGTCTATACGCATTGTTTTGTTTATGTTTGCCCGATATTTAATTTGATGTCTGCATGAAGATTTATCATAAATTCTTGTTGTATCAGAATAAATGGATTCATCCGTACACTCGGATCATTCTTGGAGGGGTGACTTATATAGCCTACCTGGCTTCTATTCTGTTAATTATGGGAGTGGTATATGAACACGGCTTTACTATTTCCGAACATGAGGCTTCTCAACTGCAAACACTCTATCGGTTTGTATGGGGTGTTTTCCTGTCTGAAGTCACTTTGCGCCTGTTATTGGAATACAGGGACACAAAGCGTACTTTTAAGAAATTGACGTGGATATTGATTGCCTTGCTTTACCTCACCCTTATCCCTGTTGTTTTCCATCGACCGGAAGAGGAGGGAGCTATTCTGCATTTTTGGGAAATATTGAATGGAAAGCCCTATCATATAGTGCTTTTGTTGATCTTCTCTTTCCTTAATTTATCCAATGGCTTGGTCAGGGTGCTGGGACGGCGAACGAATCCTTCTTTGATTCTGGCTGGTAGTTTCCTGATAATCATCCTTATTGGAACAGGTTTGCTAATGCTGCCCCGATGTACGGTGAGCGGTATTTCGTGGGTGGACTCGTTGTTTATTTCTACCAGTGCGGTTTGTGTCACGGGGTTGACTTCGGTAGATGTAGCGTCTACTTTTACTACATCCGGTTTTGTGGTGATTATCCTGCTGATACAGATTGGCGGCTTGGGGGTAATGACATTGACCAGTTTCTTTGCGATGTTCTTTATGGGAAATACATCCTTTTATAATCAGTTGGTGGTTCGTGATATGGTCAGTTCCAATTCGTTGAATTCGTTACTTTCCACTTTGTTGTACATATTGGGATTCACGTTGGCTATTGAAGGTGTCGGTATGCTTGCCATCTGGAGTGATATTCACGGTACGATGGGGATGACGTTTGAGGAAGAAGTGGCGTTCTCGGTCTTTCATGCTATTTCCGCATTCTGTAATGCCGGTTTCTCCACGTTGCCCGGAAATCTAGGTAATCCGCTGGTGATGACAGGGCATAATCCGTTCCTTATCTATATATCACTGTTGATAATTCTGGGGGGTATAGGTTTTCCGATATTAGTGAATTTCAAAGATATAGTACTCCATCATTTGCGTCGCATCTGGAAATTCCTGCATACGTGGGAGTGGGACAGACATCGTTTTTATCATCTGTATAATCTGAATACACGGATTGTGCTGATTATGACTTTCCTGTTATTGGTGTTTGGTACGGTGCTTATCGCTGTTTTTGAGTGGAATAATGCTTTTGCCGGTATGTCAGTTGCTGATAAATGGACACAGGCGTTCTTTAATGCGACCTGTCCGCGTACTGCCGGGTTTACAAGTGTGGACCTGGCTTCTCTGGGAGTACAGAGTGTATTGGTTTATATCTTCCTGATGTGGGTAGGTGGCGCTGCGCAGTCCACGGCGGGTGGTATCAAGGTGAATGCGTTTGCAGTAGTTGTTCTGAATCTGGTTGCCGTGTTGCGTGGTACGGAGCGGGTGGAAGTATTTGGCCGTGAACTGTCTTACGATTCCATTCGCCGTTCCAATGCGACGGTGGTGATGTCTATCGGTGTTTTGTTTGTATTTGTGTTTATTCTGACAATCTGGGAACCTCAGGCATCTGTCATGGCACTTCTGTTTGAGTGTGTGTCGGCGTTGAGTACGGTAGGTTCCAGTCTGAATCTTACTCCGACTTTGGGGGATAATAGTAAGTTGCTTGTTGCTCTTCTGATGTTCATCGGACGTGTGGGACTGATTACACTGATGTTGGGTATCATTAAGCAAAAAAAGCATACAAAATATCAGTATCCGAGTGGGCAGATCATTATAAATTAGTAGTAAGTAGTAAAAACAGAAATTATGAAGTATATTATTATCGGTTTAGGGAATTACGGACACATGCTTGCCGAAGAACTGTCGGTATTGGGACACGAAGTAATTGGGGCGGATGTGAGTGCAAGCCGCGTAGACAGTATCAAAGAAAAGATTGCTACGGCTTTTGTGCTGGATGCAACAGATGAACAGGCACTTGCCGCTCTCCCCTTGAGTGGTGTGGATGTGGTAATTGTGGCTATTGGCGAGAATTTTGGTGCTTCTATTCGTGTGGTGGCTTTGCTGAAACAACAAAAAGTGGCTCATATTTATGCGCGGGCCATTGATAATGTCCATCGTTCCGTGCTTGAGGCTTTTGATTTGGAACGGATTCTTACTCCGGAGGAAGATGCAGCCCGTGGTTTGGTGCATTTGTTGGAGTTTGGCTCCAATATGGAAACCTTCCGGGTAGATACGGATTACTATGTGGTGAAGTTCACTGTGCCGGAGAAGATGATAGGATATTATGCTAATGAGTTGAATCTGGATAAGGAATTCGGCTTGAAACTGTTGGCGCTGAAGCGTGCCAAGACCTTGAAAAACTGTCTGGGTATTTCATTTACCGAACATGATGTGATGAATGAATTGCCTGAAAATGACCAGGTACAGGCGGGTGATGAATTGGTTTGTTACGGACGCTACAAAGACTTCCAGAAGTTCTGGAAAGCGATGTAATCACTCTTTCCTATAAGATTTTCTGTCATCCAATATATCATTCATATTTTCTTGCGCCCATGAAATTAAGGAGTTTATATGGGGCAATAACGACATGGCTCTATCTGTCAGCGAGTATTCCACTTTAGGAGGGACTTGTGCATAGATTTTCCTTTTCACAAGTCCGTCTTCTTCTAGTGTGCGTAGAGTAACCGTCAGCATCTTTTGTGATATGTCAGGTATTGTCTTTTGCAGTTCATTGAACCGCATGACGGGTGCCTGCGTCAGTGTGAAGAGCGTCAGTATCGACCATTTATCACTGATTCGTGATAGTATCATTCGGATAGGACAATCGGCATAAGAGCTATTTTGTATATCTATTCTATTCATATCTTGCTGATTTATAAAACACTCTACAAAAGTAACTAATATGCCGATTGTATGCAAATATTCTTTTAATTCATTGAAGCTGTTAGTTCATTAACTCCGTTCTTAAGATTTCTTAGTGCAATCCACCCAACCATTCCACCATCTTCGGGTCACGGTGGGAGAAGAAACAACTTGTCTTAGTGTCCAATGCAGCTATTTTCTCCATATCTTCTTTAGCCAGTTTAAAATCGAAGACATTGAAATTCTCAACAATGCGTTCTTTACGGATAGACTTCGGAATAACCACTACATTTCTCTGTATCAACCAGCGCAACACAACTTGTGCGATAGATTTGTGATATTTGTCTGCAATTGCCGCCAGCGTTTCATTCCGGAATAAATTGTTCTTTCCTTCGGCAAACGGTGCCACGACTCAATTTGAACTCCTTTCCCTTTCATGAATGCTTCAGCTTCAATTTGTTGATGGAATGGATTGGTCTCCACCTGATTGACGGCAGGAACGATTTCATTGAAGAGAATCAAATCCGCAAGACGGTCAGGCATAAAGTTGCTAACACCGATGGCACGGATGCGACCTTCTTTATATAACTCTTCCATCGCACGCCACGAACCGTAATAGTCATTGAATGGCTGGTGAATGAGGTATAAATCCAGATAATCGAGTTGCAAGCGCTTCATGGATGCTTCAAAGGCTTTCTGGGCTTTGTCATAACCAGCATCCGATATCCAGAGCTTGGTAGTGATAAACGATTTATGTAAAGCTTTACATAAATCGTTCAAATGGATTAAGCAACACCTAAGAGTAAAATCTTTTTAAGTACCACGATGAATGCAGTCAAGACACAAGTGTACTGTGCCATCATAACATACTGTTTGGTTGCCATTGTCGCTTACAAATTGAAAGTTAACCGTCCAATCTACGAAATTTTACAAATTTTGGGTTATTTTCTACTGGATAAAATACCTGTAAGAGAGATACTTACCGATTGCGATTACAAAAATGTCAAAGAACAAAATTATAAACAAATGAAAATCAGCTGGGACTAAGTGCCCAGCAGTGGATTATAATATTATTTAATTCCCAATTCATTTATTAATTATCAGATTCTGTATATGATAAAAGCGTAATTCATAACAATTAGAATTACGCTTTCATTTACCTAACCAAATTTACAAACTTAATTACCACGCAACCGTTACTTCATACATAGGCAAAATCTTTGCTGTACAATCGGTATCTCTTCTCCGATGGTAAAAGCCAATATCGCCAGCCTGAAATGCGCTATTTCTTTCAGAATTATAAAGTATAGCAGAACAGTGCTGGGTATTTTTAATATCGGAAATCCAAATATCATCAGTTCTCATATATGATGAGCCAGATCCAGCAAAAACTGGTAGTGGTCCAAAAAGTTTGAGACATAGCTTGTTGCCATTAATTTTACTTTTAGATTGTATATAATCTAATCTACCTGCTTCGTCAGTTAGTATCTGAATTTCATTAGAATAATTAATATATTTATCTAATACCCCTGTAATGTTTGTTCCACTTGGAATCCTCCAGTTTTTTCCTAACTGAGAAAGATATTCAGAGGCTTCACTATAAGTAAAATCAGTAGAAGTTTCATTTTTTGCCATAAATTTAGTTGCCCAAAAATAGACTTTTTTATTTTTATCAGGTACTTCTCCTAAATATATCGTATTTTGCGGAGGAGTAATACATATAGCATTGTAAATTTTACCATATACAATGTTGCCATCATTGTATTCTATAAAACTACATAACTGATACCTTTCATTTTCTTCCAACAAATTGATTTCAACATTGTACACTTTTTTATATTGTACACCATATATGGTATATATTGTATCTGTATATATCTTATTGGCATATAATCTTTTAAAAGTACTAATATCTTTATTATTCTTTGTTCCGTAACAAACACCGCACTTAATTTCTTTTGTGTTAAATTGATAATTAACAAGAGTGTCTTTCAAAATAAATCCCCCTTCTTTATAATCTACAATTCTAATGTTACTGGGAAGAATGTCAATATTATTGCGTGTGTAAGTATAAGTTCCTTTTTTAGCCCCTAATAATGTACCCACCCATTGACTTTCTAAGACTTCTTCTACCTTCCAATTAATACCACATGGGCTGTCGGTTGTAAGTGTTTCATTTTTTACACTATAATGCCATTTTCCTTTTTCAGAATATTTATAGCCAAAAGAATTAGAACCTATCCATGAGTAAGTACTGTCATTATAAAACTCCCAAATTCCATTTACGAGTCCGTATGCACTTGCGTTTCCTCCAGAAGCAACATAAGGACCATAACCATACCAACTTCCAACAAGATTTAAACCTTCTCCTTCCATTGGAGGTTTAATACTTGTTTGAGTATTTCCACTGCCACTATTGCCTCCCATTTCAGCATCTCCGTTAATTTCGTCATCACTACACGCTACAAGACTAAAAGTTATACCTAATAACAGTCCAAACAAATTTAATATTTTCATAAATACCTCCATTGTCTTTTCAGCTCCTTAAAGACCTTTAATTATAAAAAAAGCGTGGAACTGCAATGCCTACGCCTTTGAATGAAGGTCCTGAGAAAACCTTTGTGTACAGATGTAGTGATAGCAGCCCACGCTATAGCGCAGAAACCACTATGCCATCCTTGTATACGTTTGAAAGTTTCTCAGGTTTTCATTCGCAAGAGATTAGCATAACGCTTCTTTTTTTTTCTAATATGTCATCGGAAAGAACCACTGTTCAATCCGATGCAAAAATATGAAAAATAATCAAATAAACTCTACTGGATAGAACCTTATTTTCTCGTTTTTTGCGTTTTATAGTTTCAATCCTCTTTTGGGTGCAGCCTACACCCAACTTTTCTTTGAGTTCCTGAAACTTCATCCTAAACCACTCAAGTATAGGCATTCCGTCAATGCACAGCCGGAATTTCCCCTTCTCCTGCGGGTTCCTCTCCATGGTTGCCATTGAATGTTCTGTCCTAAACTTCTTCCGATGCTCCTTCGAATAGAGCCTGCCCTTGAACCCTTCGAGGTGCAAGCTGAAGGTTTGCCTTATCAGTTCTTCGGTGAACCTCACTTCCCAGCATTGCCTGGCTATGAGCAGCAGTTCCTTTACGATAGAGAAATGAATCTACAATGGAAGAGTTTATAGTCATTTTTGGGGCAGGGCAACCGCACCAAATTTTCATATAATTGTTAGAAATATTACTTTTGCGTCATGAATACTAGTATCCGCCCTTATTTTTCAGATGTTACCGACCCTCGTGTTACCGGTCGTTGTTTACACTTGTTATTAGACATACTGTTGATAGGTCTATGTGCTGAACTTGAGCATAACCTTCGTTTATATGGAAAATCTATTTTATGCGATTTGTCCGAGAAGCAAATTGTAATCGACGGTAAAAAGCAGCGGGGTATTTCCCCCCGCCACACGTGGCAACAAGGGCTTGTACCTAATGAATGTTTGGGTGAGCGAAAACTGTTTTTGTATCGCCCAGAAAAAGGTAGAAGGCAAATCCAATGAGATTACCGCCATTCCTTCTGTCTTAAGCGACATAGACATTGAGGATGCGGTTGCCCTGGTTTATTTAGATGAAACGAATAAGTAAACACTTGTTCATAATGGATAAGGAATGAGCATTTTAGTTTAAAACCATACATGACTTGAGTTTTTTGCTGTGTTGCTTGAACAAAAAGATAGAATATTTTTTGTATAGGTATAAAAAAGTAAGTTAATCACTTGTTTTCCCTACAATACCGTTTCGCAAGAAGAAAGAAATAGAAAAGGCAATCCATTTGTTGTGCATATATATGCTATTTCTTTATGCATTAAGCCTAGTTTATACAGATTCTATACGTTGGATATCTATATCTGACACGTTGCATCTATACTTCTGACGCGTCACATCTATAGTTCCAACGGCTGGCATCTATAGTTCCGACGCCTAACATCTATAGTTCCGGCATCCAACACTTGTACAACCGTCACCTCGCACTGCCGTATCCGTCATTTCAGCCCCTATTTCCCGCTATTTTAAATGTATACATTTCTGTATCTTGTTGTTTGTCTTGTTTTTACATCTTTTTACTGCTGTGTTTTCATTCACACAGGCATCCGGACGAAAACAACGCATTCTCAGCCGTTCAAATATGCAAAGTGTCAATTAGTCAGTTGTATCGATACACGATAAATCAGATGAAAGTGCTATTCCCGCTTATTTATTCCGAGATGTAGGGGGAATGGAAGAATAAGTTGATGTTAAATATGCAGGAATAGATTGCGGAAGTTAATTATATAGTTTACTTTGCGGTAAAATAAAACAGTAATGGAATATAAAAGAGAAATAATCGTGCATGGGGATTATTTTGCAGAGTTTTATGATAAACAAGTATCTTCTGTGAGACAAAAAATAAATTATGTACTCAATCTCCTGCGTGTAGAAGAATATATTCCTTCCAGATTTTTTCGAAATATAGAGAATGTCAGAGGACTATTTGAGATAAGAATAGAAATGGAAAGCAATATCTTTCGCATATTCTGTTGCTTTGATGAAGGAAAACTGGTTGTTCTCTTTAATGGTTTTTCAGAAGAAAACACAAAAGACACCTCTAAAAGAAATAGAAAAGGCAACCTCAATTATGAAAGAATATTTTGATTTAAAGAAGAAAGGAAATAGACTATGAGTGAAACAAATGCTAAAGCAAAATCAGTCAAAGGATGCCATACCTTTGATGAAATATTGGATGTGGAATACGGGCAGAAAGGCACACCGGAACGCAATGAGTTTGAACGGGGGGCAGAAGCCTTTATTCTTGCCGAACGTCTGAAAGAAGAACGTCTGAAAGCCGGTCTTACCCAGGAACAACTTGCTGCGAAAATAGGTACAAAGAAAACCTATATCTCACGCATCGAGAATGGAAAAGCAGATGTACAACTCTCCACTCTCTTCCGCATTTTCGAAGGGTTGGGGAAAAGGGTCAGTCTGACTATTCTTTAAAGAAAGTCTTTTTAACCACAGATTTCACAGATTTCCACAGATTATCTATCTTGATAATCAATTATTTAATTTTAATCTGTGTCAATCCGTGTAATCTGTGGTGAGTTTTGACTTCTTCATCTTTAATACACTCTCTTTCCTTTTAAGTTAAATTCGCTTTTACCCCCTGTTTTTTCGTTTTGCTTCTTTTGCCGCTGCTGCGTCTCGATAATTTTGTTTTTCTTTGCAGAAAAGAAGAAAAAACATGATGTCCTCATTCGATACCTACATAAGCCGTAAACTGCCGCTGGTCAGCCTGATTAGTGCGGTTTTTATCATATATCCCAATATAGCCTGCCTCCCTTGGGATATAAAATTCTGGGGAGTTTGTGCGGGCTTTTATTGGTATTTCGCCTACCGTTTCTTTTTCTTCTGGGTACTGATTAGCTTGTTGATACGCTATAATCTGCGCCGTCTGCCGGATGCACAGTTTAAGGAACGCTTTGCCCGTAACTTCGGCTATTTGTTGCTTGCTTACGCGGGGTTTGCATCCGTTTCCTACTGGATTGCCTCGTATGGCATCCGCACCGACTTTCTGGGCAGCACCTTGCTTTCCCAATTCTTCATCCTGTGTTCCCTCTGCACGCTTATCGGCCACATCTCCATGCTCTACTCCAAACAGCGGGAGAAGGAACACGAGATTGAACGCTTGCGCATAGAGAACCTGCAAAGCCGGTGCGATGCATTGGCCAACCAGATAAACCCGCATTTCTTTTTTAATTCACTGAACGGAGTGCAATCGCTCATTCGCAAGAAGGATGACGAGAAAACACTGATGTACGTGCATGAGTTGTCCGACATCTTCCGCTATATTCTTCAGAGTGACAAGAAAGGGCTGGTCACATTGAGGGAGGAATTGGAATTCATCCAGTCTTTCCGCTACGTGATGGAGGTGCGTTTTGCTAATAAGCTGGTGTTCTCCATCCGGGTAGATGAGGCTGTGCAGGATGAATTGACATTGCCAGTGCTTTCATTGCTCCCACTGGTGGAGAACGTGACCGTTCATAATATGATAGACAGTGAACATAAAATGGAAATATCTATCCGGCTGAATGAACAGAATGAGTTGGTGGTGTCCAATCCTGTTTACCCCAAACTCTCTCCGCCCGATACCAACGGAACCGGATTGAAGAATCTGGAAAGCCGTTTTGCTTTGCTGATGAACAAGCAAATCCGGGTGGAGTGCGATGAAGAAACATTCCGGGTTTATCTCCCTTTAAAATAAAAATAGAATCAATATCAAAACAAAAGAGTAGCGATATGAGAGTGCTTATTGTAGAAGACGAGACTGCCGCTTATGAGAATCTGGTAGATATTCTCAAGGAAGTCTCCTATGATATTCAGATTTCCGGTAATACGGAAAGTGTGACCCAGACTATCCATTGGCTGCAATCCAATCCGGCTCCGGATTTGATATTCATGGATATACATTTGTCGGACGGCTCGGCATTTACCATCTTCGATAAAATGGAACTGGAAACTCCTATTGTTTTTACGACGGCATACGACCGCTATGCGATAGAAGCTTTTAAGGTGAATAGCGTGGACTACCTATTGAAGCCGGTGAAGGTGGAGGATGTGAAGCATGCACTGGATAAGTATAGCAAGCTGACCCGTCAGGATATTCTGCAATACTTGTCTCAGTTGAACCTGTTGGCACCGGCGCCCAGATATAAAGATAAGCTATTGATTCCCTATAAAGATAAATTGCTGCCTGTCAGTCTAAGGGATGTTTCGTGTTTTTATACGGCGGATAAGAATACGTGTGTGTATCTGAAAGACGGGACCATGTATCCGTATTCCAAGACGTTGGAACAGATAATGTCCTCTCTGAAGCCCGCTGACTTTGTTCGGGCGAATAAGCAATTCATCATAGCCAGGAACAGCGTGACGGATATAACAATCTGGTTCGATAGCCGCCTGCTGGTGACGCTCGATGTGGAGGTTCCCGAGCGTGTCTATATTAGTAAGAATAGGGCATCCGAATTCAAGTCCTGGTTGGTGAATAACGATTAGGTTACAGGACGTTAATCAGTAATTTAGGTATATACTACTGTAATTTGTCTACAGGTTCTGTAGGCGACAGTCCCTATATTTGCAATCGAAAACTATTTATAGAATAAAAGAGTAATTTTAAAGATGAAAAAAGAGAGAACGATACTTGCATTATGTATAGGCTGCCTGATAAGTGCGGCAAGCCTGCAAGCACAAACCGGCAAGGATAGCACACAGGTAGCGAGAAGCTACGCTATCAATGAAGTGGTGGTGACGGGCACACGCAGCGAAACGGATGTACGCCATCTGCCTATGACTGTATCAGTGGTGGGACGTCCGCAACTTGAAGCGAGTCGGCAAAGCTCCGTGCTTCCGGTGCTGAATTCACAAGTGCCCGGTTTTTTCTCAACCTCGCGCGGCGTGATGGGTTATGGTGTAGCTACGGGCGCATCAGGACAAATGTCGCTGCGCGGAATCGGTGGCCCTGCACAAGCCGGGCTGCCCACTACCGGGCTGTTGGTTCTGATTGACGGACATCCCCAATACATGGGCTTGATGGGACATCCCATCGCCGATGCTTACCAGACAATGATGGCTGAGCGCGTAGAAGTGCTCCGTGGTCCGGCATCAGTGCTTTATGGTTCCAATGCCATGGGGGGCGTTATCAATATCGTCACCCGCAAAATGCAGGAAGACGGTGTGAATACAAGCATCAACATCGGTGCCGGTTCTTATGGAACCTTGCAGACCGAGGCAACCAACCGCATCCGGAAAGGACGTTTCAGTAGTACAGTGACGGCTTCTTATAATCGTACAGACGGGCATCGGGCTGATATGGGCTTTGAACAATACGGTGGTTATGCCAAGTTGGGTTATGATTTTACGGACAACTGGAAGCTGTGGGGAGATGTGAATATCACCCGTTTCAATGCCACCAATCCGGGGGCGGTTACTCGCCCTTATATCGACAACGACCAGCGCATCACTCGCGGTATGACCTCTTTTGCTCTGGAGAATCATTACGAAAAAACCTCGGGAGCATTGAGTTTCTTTTATAACTGGGGAGACCACTGGATAAACGACGGTTATCAGCCCGGCGGAAAACCGCTTGACTACCGCTTCAACTCCAACGACCAGATGCTCGGTGTATCATGGTATCAGAGTCTGCAACTTTTCAAAGGAAACCGGGTGACTGTAGGAGCCGATTATTTTCATTTCGGCGGTGAAGCATGGAACAAATTCTCTGACGGACATCGTGAAACCTCGGCGGATAAATCCCTGAATGAAGTAGCCGGATATGTAGACTTCCGGCAGGACATTGTTGCCTGGCTCACACTAAATGCCGGTGCACGCGTAGACCATCATTCGCAGACTGGGACGGAGCTTATTCCACAAGTCGGTCTGGCTTTCCACCTCCCGAAGGATGCGGAAATCAAGGCAATGGCAAGTAAGGGATTTCGCAATCCCACCATTCGCGAAATGTATATGTTCCCTCCGCAAAATCCGGATTTGAAGCCCGAGAAACTATGGAATTATGAACTTTCCTTCTCGCAGCGCCTTATGGAAAACCGTTTGTCATACGGCGTAAATGTGTTCTATATCAATGGTGAAAACCTGATTCTGCGTCTTCCCAATCCGGCAGGCAGTGGCATGCTGAACCAAAACTCCGGTGAGATTGAGAACTGGGGCGCGGAAGCGAATATAGGATACCAGTTCAACCCGATGTGGGGTGTCACGGCAAATTATAGCTGGCTTCATATGGAGAATCCTGTATTGGCATCTCCCGAACATAAACTTTACGGAGGCATGAACTTCAGAAAAGGACGTTGGAGCGCATCTACGGGCATTCAATATGTGAAAGGACTTTACACAGAACTGGATGCGGAAACCAAGGAGAACTTTGTGCTGTGGGATATGCAGGGGAGCTTTAAAGCGACCAATTACCTGTCGTTCTATGTGCGTGGCGAGAACTTGCTGGCACAACGTTACGAAATAATAGCCGGCTATCCTATGCCGAAAGCTACTTTTATGGGTGGAGTAAATATTAACTTTTAATAAGTATATAAATTATGAAAACAACAACTATCAGACTGTATTCTCTGGATTACGGCAATGTGAAAACGTATTTTGCTGCCGCTCTTTTCATTCTGGGCAACCTGGCTCTGCCACAGCTTTGCCATCTTATCCCGCAAGGCGGTCTCACGCTGCTTCCCATCTATTTCTTTACGCTTATCGCAGCCTATAAATATGGTTGGAAAGTAGGATTACTGACTGCTGTCTTTTCTCCGGTTTTGAATCATCTGCTTTTCGGTATGCCTGCTGCGGGCATGCTTCCGGCTATACTCTTGAAATCGGCCTTGCTGGCTGTGGCTGCCGGATATGTTGCCAACCGCTTCAAACGTGTCTCTGTCCCGATGCTGGCATTGGTGGTTCTGGCTTATCAGCTTGCGGGCACATTAGGCGAGTGGGCCACGTTGGGGAACTTCATCCTTGCTTTCCAGGATTTCCGTATCGGTATTCCGGGAATGGTATTGCAAGTTTTCGGCGGTTATCTGTTCATTAAGTATTTGGTTTATAAATGATATTCCATAAAATAGAAGTATGTTACGAAAAATCAGACTAACAGTTGCCATTTTCTTCTTTGTACTGATTACGCTGCTGTTTCTCGACTTCACGGGGACGCTACACGGTTGGTTCGATTGGATGGCTAAAATTCAGTTCTTGCCTGCGTTGTTGGCCTTGAATGTAGGGGTTGTGATAGCCCTGATTGTGCTGACGTTGCTTTTAGGTCGTGTGTATTGTTCGGTAATATGTCCGCTGGGTGTCTTTCAGGACGTAGTTTCATGGCTGGGCAAAAAGCGGAAGAAGAACCGCTACTCTTATTCGCCTGCACTCAATTGGTTGCGTTATGGAGTGTTGGGCGTGTTTATATTGGCTTTGATAGGGGGCGTCGGCTCTCTGGTGGCATTGCTTGCACCTTACAGTTCATATGGTCGGATTGCTTCCAATCTCTTTGCCCCAGTCTATCAGTGGGGAAATAACCTGCTTGCCTATCTGGCGGAACGTGCGGACAGTTATATGTTCTATTCCGTGGACGTGTGGATGAAGGCTGCGGGGACCTTTGCGATAGCTGTCCTGACGTTTGCCGTTCTGGCTGTATTGGCTTGGCGCAACGGACGTACATATTGTAATACGATTTGTCCGGTGGGCACGGTGCTGGGATTCTTTTCACGTTTTTCTTTTCTGAAACCGGTAATCGATACGAGTAAATGTAATGGTTGCGGTTTGTGCGCACGTAATTGTAAGGCGGCATGCATTGATTCTAAAAATCATAAAATAGATTATAGCCGCTGTGTGGCTTGTATGGATTGCATCGGTAAGTGTAAGAAAGGAGCCATCCGTTATGAGCGTCCGCATAAGGAAGTGCGGAAACCGTTGGCTGCTGAAAAAGTGACTGGTGTTTCATCGGAGCAGGTGGACAATGCACGCCGCGCTTTCTTTTCTGCCGGTGCCGTATTTGCTGCAAGTACATTGCTGAAGGCACAGGAGAAAAAAGTGGATGGTGGATTGGCTGTCATTGAGGATAAGAAAATACCGGAACGGACCACACCTATAGTACCGGCAGGTTCACTGAGTGCCCGTAACTTTGCGCAGCATTGTACAGCTTGCCAGCTTTGTGTATCAGTGTGCCCTAATCAGGTTTTACGTCCATCCGGTAATCTGATGACGTTGATGCAGCCAGAGATGTCTTATGAACGTGGTTATTGCCGTCCGGAATGTACTAAGTGTGCTGAGGTGTGTCCGGCGGATGCCATTCATCCCATCAGTCCGGCAGATAAATCGTCTATCCAGATCGGTCATGCCGTATGGATCAGGAAGAATTGTGTGCCGTTGACTGATGGAGTAAATTGTGGCAACTGTGCCCGTCATTGCCCGGTAGCGGCGATAGAGATGATTCCATCTGAGGTGGATAATCCGAATTCTCCGAAGATTCCGGCTGTGAATGTCGAGCGTTGTATCGGTTGTGGTGCCTGTGAGAATCTTTGTCCGGCACGTCCTTTCAGTGCTATCTATGTAGAGGGACATGAGAGACATCGGGTGATATAAAGGTGGTAATGTGATAGGGTGATAAAGTGATAAATATTAGAAGAACAGATATGGAAGAACATAATAAGAATATAAACCGTAGGGATTTTCTGAAAATTGTAGGCATCAGTGCCGCTACGACAACGGCTGCTGCGACTCTTTATAGTTGCAAACAGAAGGATGGGGTGATTCCGGGAGGCAGTGCATCGACTCCGGTGCCTACTGATAAGATGACTTACCGCACTTCTGTGGCTCAGAAAGATCGTGTTTCACTTCTGGGTTATGGCTGTATGCGTTGGCCGACTGTTCCTTCGCCGGATGGCAAAGGGGATATGATTGATCAGGATGCAGTGAATGAATTAGTAGATTATGCCATTGCGCATGGTGTGAATTATTTCGATACATCTCCGGTGTATGTACAGGGATGGTCGGAAAAATCTACTGGTATTGCATTAAAACGTCATCCGCGCGAGAAACTGTTTATTGCTACAAAGTTATCCAACTTTAGTAACTATAGCCGTGAAAACTCCATAGCCATGTATCGTAAGTCTTTCGAAGATTTGCAGACAGATTATATTGATTACTATTTGCTACACTCTATCGGTAATGGTGGAATAGAAGCATTCAAAGCGCGATATATAGACAATGGTATGATGGAGTTTCTGTTGAAAGAACGGGAGGCAGGGCGTATCCGTAATCTGGGATTTTCTTTCCACGGCACGGTAGATACTTATGACTATGCACTTTCTCTGCATGATGAGGTGAAATGGGATTTTGTACAGATACAGCTTAATTATGTGGACTGGAAACATTCTTCGGGACGTAATGTAAATGCGGACTATCTATATGATGAATTGGTAAAGCGCAATATTCCGGCAATCATTATGGAGCCATTGCTGGGGGGAAGATTGTCTAATGTACCGACTCATATTATGACACGTCTTAAGCAGCGCCGTCCGGAAGATAGTGTGGCTTCGTGGGCTTTCCGTTTTGCAGGCTCACCGGAACTGGTGTTAACGGTATTGAGTGGCATGACGTATATGGAGCATCTTCAGGATAATATCCGTACCTATTCTCCGCTGATTCCTTTGACAGATGATGATAAGGAGTTTTTGGAAGAAACGGCACAATTGATGTTGAAGTACCCTACTGTACCGTGCAATGACTGTAAATACTGTATGCCTTGTCCGTATGGCATTGATATTCCTGCTGTGCTTATACATTATAATAAATGTGTGAATGAGGGGAATGTACCGAAGAGCCAACAAGACGAGAATTATAGAAAGGCACGCCAGGCTTTTCTTGTTGGTTATGACCGTAGTGTGCCACGCCTGCGACAGGCAAACCATTGCATCGGTTGCGATCAATGTTCGCCTCACTGCCCGCAGAGTATTAATATTCCCAGGGAGTTGCGCCGTATCGACGGGTTCGTGGAGCAACTGAAACAAGAAACATTATGATTCGGGTAAAAAATAAAAAACGTATGTGGCTTTGGATTGTGTTGGCGGTTATAGGCATAGTATGCGTTTCCGTATTTTATTGATTATTTGGTGATTTAGCATGATCATTGGGATCACCTGGATTACCGGACAGTGAAAAGTCTGAAAGACCGGGTAGGAAAAGTGATTTGCGGACTCGGTGTTGGAGAACATTTCGAATATTGGGGATATGATAAAGACCGGCTTGTAGAATTGGACTGGTATGAAGACGCTGTTTTGGAAAATGGTTTTGCTGTCCATTGTCTTCCGACACGCCATTTCTCCGGTCGTGGTTTAAAGGCCAATCGGACATTGTGGGCATCCTTTCTGATAGAAACTCCAACACAGAAAATATATATGGCCGGTGATGGTGGTTATGACTCTCATTTCGAGGAAATTGGGAAGCACTTTCCGGATATAGACCTTGCGATTCTGGAAAACGGCCAGTATAATGAAGGTTGGAACTTTATCCATCTAGAATGAGAAGAAGATGCAGGAACAAGACTTGCTGAATATGGTGATTCCTGAGATAGGGGAGGTAATGCCATTATAGAATTTTCATCTCTGTAATAATAGTGAGTGCTGATATGATTGCTATGTAAAGGCGATGATATCAGCTTTTTTATTACATTTGTGCCATATAACGTAAACTTATAAAAATGAAAAACTATTTATGCATGTTGATACTTACATCTTTATGTACAGTATCTATGGTGGCACAAGACACTATTTCAGTTATTTATGAATCCCCAAAAGATGCTTTTGTACAAAAATTGATGGATTTTCAAGGCATTTTTGGTTTTGATGTCACAGTTAAGACTTCTCAAAAGGGATTGCCCTATAAATTATGTATGGTGAGATGTACTAACGGGAAAGCAGAGAGAAAAGTCTTGAATGAGGAAATACCTTGTGAGATGGATAGTGTATCTCACTTTTATTTTTTTGCACAAGCCGAATCTGCAGATAGTGTTCATATTGGTTGCCAGTATAGGGTAGGAACAAACTTGCATATTCCTATCGTAACCAAGAATTATATTTTAATGGAAACCTTGCCGACTAAAACTTATACGGTGTCTGATCGTATTCCATTAATGGCTTATACTACAGGACATCGGTGTGAAATGAATTTTAATGGACAAAAAGTTGAAGCCATCGATTATTGTGGGGTTCGTTATTCTAAAACTCATCCTTCAAAATGGTATGAAAAATTCAATATACAGGATTATATTTATTTTGAACTTGAATTTCAACCAAAGTAGATAGAATCTTTTTATGAGAGCTATTGTATAAAATGGAAAAATATGAAACAAGAAGTCTTATTCCTGCTTTTAAATGAATATGCCGACTGGGAAGGCGCTTTCCTTGCCATTTCCCTGAATACCGGAGTAATACCGGGCAGTGAAGTGAAATATGTACCAAAGGTAGTTGCTCCTACATTGGATGTAGTGCGTTCCGTTGGCGGCTTTCGTACTTTGCCTGATTATAGTTTTCAGACGATGCCTGCTGATTATGCGGCATTGGTACTGGTTGGTGGTATGCACTGGCAATCGCCTGAAGCAGAACTGGTGGTGCCAATTGTGCAGGATGCATTACAGCGTGGCAAAATAGTTGGAGCAATTTGCAATGCTTCTGCCTTTATGGGAGCGCATGGTTTTCTGAACGATGTAAAGCATACCAGTAATACGCTTCCATATCTGAAGCAATTTGCAGGTAGTGCATATACCAATGAAGCCGGGTATCAGGAAAAACAGGCAGTTAGCGATAAAAATATTGTAACTGCCAACGGAACAGGACATTTGGAATTTACCCGTGAATTATTACTTCTTTTGCATGCCGATACTCCGGAAAAAATTGATGCTGCTTATGATTATTATAAAAATGGCTTTGTAAGGTAACTTTCCATTGTGATGTACTTTTCCGCACTCATATCACTTTGTAAGGATAGACAGCACGTCTCAGGCTGATCCATCCGGTTTCATCTTCTTATAAAGCGGATATTCACAGTCGATATGTAAAGTCAAATCTGCCGCACTGATATGGGGATTAGCTTTGATCACTATTACCTTTCCCCCGCAAAAAGCTTGCATATCTACTGAAGCATGACTACCTTTGTCGCTCAAGATGCCATCTTGTGCAGTATAACATACCATCTTAAACAACACAAGATGCCATCTTGAGCGGTAAGGCAAAGGGAGTTCCGGTTCTTAAGGTTATAAGTTCCAAGTGTCAAGTCCCTATGCTGCTGACATTGAGAAGTATAGATACCATCCGGATCACATGTTGGTCCACGAAACACTACGTCCCGAAATGCTGGAGCGCGAACGCGCACAGACCCTAAATACGCCGGAAGACGAAGCAAGGGATATTGATACGGTAACAGGTTGAAAGTACAGAAAGTAGTCCACGAGCGATATTTTAGCGTAAATACCTTACACGCAACAGTCTGAAAGCCGATGAAAGAGATGAAAGTGCAAAACGGCATGATTATTCACACAAACTACGTCTAAAATGCGGATAGGCACTTAAAAACAAGTATTAATCTTTTGTAAGCGAGGCAAAAGATGTTTCAATGGGGAATACCAGACTGTATCCCTTTTTTTATGTTAAAACAAAAGATTCCATTAAACTTTTTGCTTTCCCTGTTGTCTTATAAATATCAATATTCAATAGGTATAAATAAAATATAGTATGGTATTAGTTTTATGAAACGGGCGGAACATTATTCGCCCGTTTTTATTTCTTTTGCTTTTCCCTTGCATTTTTGCCTCCCTTTTTGTTCCTTTGTTCCCGTTAATTGTAAACAAATGGTAGAATGAGAAACGTATTTTACTTCTGGATATGTATAGCGATGTGGCTGTTGTCAGCTTGTTCTTCTCAGAAAAAAGAGGATAGGGGAGATATACAGGTACTGATGAAAGACAGTGTGGATGCCAATGGTTTGCAACGTATGCAGGTATCTGATAGTAAGACCAGTTTTACGTATAAAGGTAAGGAATATCAATCGAGCGTGGTTCGCAGACCGGATGACAGTTTACCTGTTGTGATTAATGAACAAGGAGATAAATTTGTTGATAACAGCATCACCCTGCGTATAACTTCCGGCGGCAAGTCTATTGTTGACAAGGTGTTTACAAAAGAGAGTTTTGCTTCGTTAGTGGATGCAAAGTTCATGAAACATTCTATCCTTGAGGGACTGGTGTATGATAAGACCACACCTCAGGGGATCGTTTATGCGGCAAGTGTGTGCTATCCGCAGTCCGACCTTTATATTCCACTATCGATCACTGTATCTGCCGATGGTAAAATATCCTTGGCGAAAGAAGAATTGTTGGAAGATTTGCACGAGACGGACAGCATCTGATTAAAGATTCCAGAATGTTTCCTAATTTATGAGTTTCCTTTGCCGGTATGAAAATCCTGATTGTAGAAGATGAACCGGATTTGCGGGAAACGATCCGCATTTCCCTTGTAAAAGAGCATTTCGTAGTGGAAACTGCTGCCGATTATTTTTCGGCATTGGATAAAGTGAATGACTACGATTATGACTGTATCCTGCTGGACATTATGTTGCCCGGTGGAAGCGGTCTGGATTTATTGCGTGAACTCAAACACCTGCATCGTAGTGACAGTGTGTTGATTATTTCTGCCAAGGATTCTTTGGATGATAAGGTGGAAGGGCTGGAACTGGGCGCCGATGACTATCTTACGAAGCCTTTCCATTTGGCTGAACTCAATGCGCGGGTGAAGTCTGTTATTCGCCGTCGGCAAGCAAAGGGTGATGTTTCCATTACAATAGGAAATCTGTTGCTGTATCCTGACAAGCGCCAGGTAGAGGTAGGAGGAGTGCCTTTGCAACTGAACCGGAAAGAATTCGATCTGCTTTATTATTTTATAGTCAATCCTGATCGCGTTATTAATAAAATGAGTCTTGCGGAGTCTGTCTGGGGAGATAATATCGACCAGGTAGATTCATTGGATTTCATTTACTCACAAGTGAAAAATCTTCGTCGTAAACTGAAACAGGCTGAGGCTACCGTGGAACTGAAGGCGGTATATGGTTTTGGCTATAAGCTCTCTGAAGTATGAAATTGCTTCATTATACCTACCGGAAACTCTCGTTGCTGCTATTGCTGTTGATGGCGGTATGGGGTGTATTGTTTTATTATGCCATTATTGACGAAGTGATGGATGAAACGGATGATACGCTTGAAAATTACAGTGAGATATTAATCAATAATGCCTTGATGGACCCGTCTATTCTTGATACGGAGGGGACATTGATGTCTTTCTACAAATTCCGGCCTATATCCGAAGAAGAAGCTGAGAACTATGATGAAGAGTTTTATGACTCTACTGTCTATATAGAAAGCGAAGATGAAGATGAACCGGTGAGGGTGTTAAAGACTGCTTTCCGTATGCCGGACGGGCAGTTTTATGAGCTGGAACTGATGATTTCCATCTTGGAGCGTGATGATATGGTGGAGGCTATCCTATGGTATTTGGGCGCGCTGTTTCTGCTGTTTTTAATTTGCACATCCATTGGGACACGACTGATACTGCAAAGTGTATTTCGTCCGTTGCATCGCCTGCTGAACTGGCTGCAACAAATTCAGCCGGGAAAAGAGCTTCCGGTGTTGGATAATCCGACGAAGATACGGGAATTTCAGCAGTTGGGTGATGCGGCTGTGGATATGGGAAACCGTAGCTATAAGGCGTATGAGGAACAGAAGCAGTTTATAGAAAATGCTTCGCATGAGTTGCAGACGCCGCTTGCCATTGTTCGTGGCAAGATAGAGTTGCTTGCGGAGAATGAGTCGATGACGGAAGAACAGTTGAAAGAACTGGATGAAATATATACTACATTGGGCAGAGCTGTCAGACTGAATAAATCTTTATTGCTGCTTTCCCGTATTGAAAACGGACAATATACCGAAACAGAAGATGTTTCTGTAGATGAAGTCTTGGAGGAACTATTGCCTGATTTGATGGATATATATGAAGGCAAGAAAATACATGTAGTACGTACGAAAGAGGCGGAACCTTTCGTGATTCGCTGCAACCTTTCCCTGGCACAGATTTTGGTTTCCAATTTGGTGAAAAACTCTTTGGTGCATAATCGTGAAGGCGGTGAACTGCATATAGCGACTACGCCTTCTTCTCTTACTATCATGAACAGTGGTGAACATCCGTTGGATGTAGAAAAGTTGTTCCGGCGTTTCTATCGCAGTATTGACGGGAAGAAGGATTCTACCGGTTTGGGGCTTGCCATTGCCCGTTCCATTGCTTTGTCCGCCTCTCTCAGTCTGACTTATAAGTGGCAGGAAGGAATGCATCTGTTCTTGCTTGTTAAAGAATCTCAAAAGAAAAGCTAAAGGCGAATATTCCCAAATCTTTCCCGATTCAGTATCGTTATTTGCAGTGTGAATAAAAACAGGAAATAAATTAGTAACACTTAAAAACAATAACGATTATGAAGAAGATTTTATCTATTCTCGTATTGGCTATCGTAGCCGTTCAGTTCGCTTTTGCCGGTGATGTGATTACCAAAGACGTAAAGGAACTTCCATTGACTGCGCGTAACTTTATCAATCAGTATTTCAGTAAACCGCAGATTTCATACATCAAGATAGACAGTGAGTTCCTGTCCAAGAAGTATGAAGTGACACTGACTGACCGCACGGAGATTGACTTCGACAAGAAAGGTAATTGGACGGAAGTAGACTGTAAAAAGAATGCTGTGCCTGCCGCCCTTATCCCAGCTTCTGTAAAAGATTACGTAAAGGCTAATTTTCCTAATGAAATTATCACTAAGATAGAGCGTAAAAGTACGGGGATTGAGGTGGAACTTGCCAATGATTTCTCTTTGAAATTCAATAAGAAAGGACAGTTTGTCAGTTTGGATGACTAATGGAGGGGGAAAATGATGAAAACAAAATTTTTGATGTTGGCAATGATGATGTGCATGACCGCACTGACATTCAGTGCATGCAGTGATGATGATAGCGATGATAAGAGTATCAATGTGCCGGAGGCTGTAACACAGGCTTTGAAACAGAAGTATCCAAGTGCTACGGACGTAGACTGGAAACAGAAAAGCTCGTATTTTGTAGCCGATTGCTGGCTGGACGGGAAAGATTCGAATATATGGTTTGATGCCAATGGAAACTGGTGGATGACAGAATCGGAAGTATATTGGAATGACGTTCCCGGAGCTGTCCAGACTGCATTTAATAATAGCGAATATGCAAACTGGGTACAAGATGATTATTATTTCCTGCTATATCCGCTACAACCCATGCAATATGTGATTGAAGTGAAACAGGGAAATCAGAAGTATCAGTTATTCTATTCGGAAGATGGAGGGCTGATGAATACTGTGGATATAACGGGAAAGGATGATACGATTTATCCACCGGAAGAGTGAGAAAGTTACAAGCTACGAGTTACAAGTTGCTGCGCTATGTCAGTCTTTAAACTACTAAGCACTATCAAGCCGCAAGGACTTGTAACTCGTAGCTTGTAACTCACTCACATCGGTCGATAATCTTTTGCCAATCCCCCTTCGCTGGTCTCTTTATAGAGTGAAGGCAGGTCGTTTCCGGTTTCTTTCATTACTTCTACAACCTTATCAAAAGATACGCGGTGCATTCCATCGGTGAATGAGGAATAAAGGTTGGCATCCAGTGCACGGGCGGCGGCATAGGCATTTCGTTCGATACAGGGGATCTGTACTAATCCGCAAACCGGGTCACAGGTCATTCCCAGATGATGCTCTAATCCCATTTCAGCTGCATATTCTATTTGAGCCGGACTGCCACCGAACAATTGGTTGGCAGCGGCTGAGGCCATAGCACAAGCTACACCCACTTCTCCCTGACATCCAACTTCCGCTCCCGAGATGGATGCGTTTGTCTTTACTATGTTTCCTACGAGCCCGGCTGTGGCAAGTGCGCGGAGGATGCGGATGTCACTGAAATCGCGGCTCTTTGCTAGATGATATAATACTGCCGGCATCACACCGCAGGAACCGCAGGTAGGTGCAGTAACTATGGTTCCGCCTGAAGCGTTCTCTTCACTTACGGCAAGGGCATAGGCAAATACCAGTCCTCGTGATTGTAGGGATTGTTTGTATCCGCTGGCACGTATATAATAAGTAGAGGCTTTGCGACGCAGGTTCAAAGGACCGGGCAATACGCCTTCCTGTTCCAGTCCGCGGCGAACGGCTGCCTGCATGGTTTTCCAGACTTCGTTCAGATAGTCCCAGATATCCTCGTTTTCACACTCTTTGACGTATTCCCAATAGCTTCTCCCGGTTTTTTCGCACCATAGCAGAATCTCGGTCATGTGATTCATGGAGTAGATGTCGGGAGTGTTGACCGAAGATGCACCATCGTTTTCTTCGGCTAAAGCACCACCGCCCACGCTAAATACTGTCCATGAATCTGTTTCATTACCTGCTGCATCCACAGAAACGAACTTCATTCCGTTGGGATGAAAAGGGAGGAATATCTTCGGTTCCCAGATGATTTCTACCGGAGCGGCAGGTTGCAGAGTGTCGGTAATGGCTATATTAGTCATATGCCCTTTACCGGTGGCGGCAAGGCTACCGTATAGAGTAACTTTAAACGAGGAGGCTTCCGGATGTTTTTCCAGAAATAGCTCGGCAGCTTTGCGAGGACCCATTGTATGGCTGCTTGATGGCCCTGTACCGATACGGTAGAGTTCTTTAATTGATTTCATACTATATTTATTTATAGGTCAACAACTGTGATTCCTGCGCCACCGAATTGCACATGCTCATCGGCAAAGTGTCTGATACCGGGAACTGTTTGCAGGTACTGGCGGATAAGTGTACGCAAAATGCCCGTGCCTGTTCCGTGAAGAATGCGTACGCGGGACATCCCAACGAGGATGGCATCGTCAATAAAGTAGGTCACTGCCTGCAAAGCTTCATCACCCCGCATACCGCGTACGTCGATGTCTTGTTTGAAGTTCAGCTTCTTTTCGTACATACTGTCCTGCGTCTGGTTGCTGACGAATGTGCTTTTGGTAGAACTGTCTACCTTTTGCGGAACAGTGTTTGTACGCTCCAGACGTTCCACTTTAATGGTAGTCTTTATACTGCCGAATGCTATAACGGCATTTTTTCCATTTACTTCCAGAACTTCGCCTACTGAATTCTGTCCTTTTATCTTCACCATCGCTCCCGGCACAATGCTTGCCAGGCGCT
Source organism: Bacteroides sp. MSB163 (assembly GCF_036416795.1). NCBI lineage: Bacteria > Pseudomonadati > Bacteroidota > Bacteroidia > Bacteroidales > Bacteroidaceae > Bacteroides > Bacteroides maternus. Next base: position 3,827,252 of record NZ_CP143867.1, read on the forward strand.
CTGCTTCCTGCTTGGCTTTTTGCGCAGCCTGCTCCTGCGCTGATAATCCGCTATCAGTATCTTTTCTTTTCTTTTCTTTTTTACGATTCTGCTTTTCCTGCAATTTCTGCATTTTACGGGCTATTTTCTCCTCCTGTTCTTTAGAGGCAAGAGCTTCCATCGATTGACGGAATTCCGTCAACTCCTGGCGTGCCTGGCGAGTCTTTTCTTTTTCAGCCTGTGCTTCCTTAATGGTACGGATGGTATTCTCAATTCGGGCATTGGCCTCTTGTACCAGTTGTTCTGCTTCTTCCTTGGCTTTTTTTATAATCTCCTTGCGAGATTTTTGTAAGTCCTCCATTTCTGCCTGATAACGGGCGATGGTGTCTTCCATATGCTTCTCGCGTTGGCGGATGGTCTGGCGTTTGCCTTCCCAGTATCGCTTGTCGCGTACAATGTCTTGCAGGTATTTATCAGCATTGATGTATTCACTACCCACAATTTCGGATGCGTCAGCAATCACATCTTCCGGAAGACCGATCTTCCTGGCTATTTCTACGGCAAATGAACTTCCGGGGTTACCGATCTGAAGTTGGAATAAGGCCTGCATCAGGTGGCGGTCATATAGCATAGCTCCATTTACTACCCCTTCATGGTCTTCGGCAAAGTGCTTCAGATTCTGGTAGTGTGTAGTAATAATACCGAAGGTTAATTTTTGGTTGAAACGTTTCAGTACGGCTTCGGCTATGGCACCACCGATTTGAGGTTCTGTTCCGCCGCCGAATTCATCGATCAGGATGAGGCTGCGTTCATTACAGTTCTTCATCATTATCTTCATATTGGTAAGATGAGAAGAATAGGTACTCAAATCATCTTCAATGGATTGTTCGTCACCTATATCAATGAATATGTTGCTGAAAATACCCGCATGGCTGCGTTCGTGCATGGGAATGAGCATACCACATTGCAGCATATACTGCAATAACCCTACTGTTTTGAGACAAACGGACTTACCACCGGCGTTTGGACCGGATATAATCAATATGCGCTGTTTCTCGGTTAGTTCTATATCGAGGGGAACTACCTTTTTCCCATGTTTGGAGAGGGAGAGTTGCAGTAACGGATGGACTGCCATGGTCCAATCCAGTAAGCGCGTATTCTCAAGCGCGGGTTTTATACCGGATATTTGCAGGGCAAACAAGCTCTTGGCACGGATAAAGTCTATCTCGGCAAGGAATTCGTAGGACTGCAATACCTCGGGAATAGAAGGACGCAGCAGATTGGAGAATTCCACCAGAATACGGATAATCTCTCTACGCTCATCTCCTTCCAATTCACGGATACGGTTGTTGGCTTCCACTACCTCGGCAGGTTCTATGAACACGGTTTTTCCACTTGCCGATTCGTCATGCACGATACCTTTTATCTTCCGTTTCAATCCCGGAGCAACCGGAATTACCAGACGTCCGTCACGCATAGTAGGAGTAACATCTTTGTCTACCACACCCTCGGATTGGGCGTTGCGCAGGATACCATTCAATGAACGGGAAATACTGTTCATGGTGTTTGTCAATTCCCGGCGGATACGTGCCAGTTCGGATGAAGCATTGTCTTTTATCTTTCCGTAAGGTGAAAGTATATTATTTATCTTCTGGATCAATTGCGGGAATGCCAGGATATCTTTGGCGAGATTCCGAAGGCAAGGGTAGGGGGAATCTTCCTCCTCCATATCTTCTTTTTCCAGAAAGCGTACGATGTCCCGTATCGTTTCCAGCGAACGGCGTAAGTCGAAAAGTTCCTGTTCGTCCAGATACATTCCTTCCACGCGTATTCGTTTGAGGGATGGACGGACGTCGAAAAAATACTGTGCGGGGAAGTTGTCTTCTTCCTGTATGATGCGTACGAATTCAGTCACGAGGTTCAGGCGCTCCTCCACTTCCTCAAAGTGATCGGAGAATGCCATATCGGTAACTCGTTCGACGCCTAACGTACTAAGGCATTTTTCACTTAGTAACTGGCGTATTTGGTCGAAACCTATTTTATATTCAAAGTTCTGCGGGTATATCATGTTGCAAAAGTACGATTTATTCGTGAAAAAAATAGCAGGAAGTTTGTAGATTTAAAAATGATTTGTACCTTTGCACCGCTTTAAGAGAAAAGCACTTCTTGAAAGAGGAGTTTGGAGAGGTGGCAGAGTGGTCGATTGCGGCGGTCTTGAAAACCGTTGTACTGCGAGGTACCCGGGGTTCGAATCCCTGTCTCTCCGCTGGAAAGAATTGCAAAACAAAGAAAATCCCTGTAAATTAATACTTTACGGGGATTTTTTGTTTTTGGTGCATAGCAAAAATAAGCATATCAAAGCATTCTTTCGGTGTACTATTCGGTGTACCTGTTTGCTTTCAATGTCAGGTACACCTATTAAGTAAATAATTCATTGTTTATCAGTATTTTGCATCTTGACTTGTTGCTCTTGGAAATTTAGTTTTGTGATTAAAAACAAGTAAGATGGAAAGAACAACATTTTGTCTATTGTTCTACATTCGTAGGACGAAATTGAATCGGAACGGTGAGGCTCCGATAATGATGAGAATTACAGTGAATGGAGTCCGGGTTGACGCTTCAGTGAAGAAAACAATTCTTCCGGAATTTTGGAGTGTGGCAAAAGGAAAGGCTCTGGAAAAGAAGCGTGAGTACAAGGAACTAAATCTGTATCTTGATTCTATCCGTTTGAGGATAATGAAAATACAGCGTGAACTGGAAATAGAAGGTGTAGCGGTTTCTGCCGGCAGTGTCCTGGAGCGTTTTTTGGGTAAGGATGCCCCCGTACAACGTACTCTGTTTGAGGTTTTCCGTGAACATAATGATAAATGCGCCCAATTGTCCGGTACGGACATGGCGCCTGCAACCGTGCAGCGTTATGAGACATCCTTGAAGCATACTCAGGATTTTGTCTGGGAGACATATCATAAGAAAGATATTCTTTTGGATGAAGTTTCCCGCCAGTTTGTTGAGGATTACGAGTTCTGGCTTAAAACCTCGAAAAAGTGTTGTCATAATACAGCCACCAAGTATCTGAAGAACTTCAAGAAGATTATCCGTATCGCTTTGGCCAAGGGATGGATGAAGAATGATCCGTTTTTGGAAATCAGGTTCTCGTTGGATAAGGTGGAGCCGGACTTCTTGGAAGATTCGGAAATCCGAAAACTGATTTCAAAGGAGATTGATATTCCACGGCTGAGTCAGGTGCGGGATATTTTTGTGTTCTGTTGTTTCACTGGTTTGGCCTTTTCGGATATTCACGGATTGAGAAAGGAGCATATTGTGGAGGACTCGAATGGTGTCAGGTGGATACGAAAGGGGAGACAGAAGACCAAAATCATGTGCAACATTCCATTGATGGAAATACCGTTAAAGATATTGGAGAAGTATTCCACCAATGAATATTGCAGGAAACATGGTGTACTTTTTCCGGTGCTTTGTAATCAAAAAATGAACGCGTACCTCAAGGAACTGGCTGATATTTGTGGTATTAAAAAAACATTGACCACTCATGTTGCGCGTCATACTTTTGCCACTTTTGCCTTGGCCAATGGTGTCTCGATAGAGAGCGTTGCTAAGATGTTAGGACATACCAATGTTCAGATGACTCGTCATTATGCGCGTGTGTTAGATCGTACAATAATACGTGAGGTATCACAAATAAAGGTTGACTTTTAATAAGTAGATTGATAAAAAGATGAGAAAAGTGCTATTTGTGTATATAAAGTTGAAATACAATCGTTTCTTTATTTCAACTATACTCTATGACTGAGAAAGTAATAAGGATTTTTTGATGTAATTATTCTATTTTGGTTGTATGGTGTTTAGAATAATTACTTTGAGAGAACCAACAGCTTGCTACGATATAATATCAGTCGACTCAGCAACCATGAAAGTCTTATAGCTTGGTTGCTGTGTTGAAAGCTCATTAAAAAGGAAGTATTATATTAAAGATCAGGTTATGTTCTCATTTGCATTAGTCTATTAAAATTATAACAGTAGAATATTGAATATTTGTATCCTATGATAATGAAAGAAATTTGTAAAAGAATTGCCCACTTGTTTATGGGTATAATAGAGTATATATAGTAAAATATATATGTATAGTTTTTGGGGTGTTTTCAATTAGATTACTACAAAAAAAATGAATACCAACTAACTAACAATGCTTTGAGTATAAATTGGTAGGTTGATTTTTCTGATTTACTGAGTATTTCAGATTGATGTGAAATTATTCTGATATTTTATATTTTCCTAAATAGTCGATGAACTCAACTTCATTATTACGTATTCTCAATAGTCGATGATCAAAATCACTTCCAATTTTGTCTCTAGCATCTAACTTTATATTTTCAATTTTTATTTCACGAGATGATATAGGCTCGCATTTTTTGTAATTATATATGGTTAAATTGATTCCATCATTGTGGAGTGAACTGCTAAAGCGAATTCCGTCATATCCTAAACTCTTAATATATTCAGAGATAATTTGAGATGGGATATAGTCATCTGGATTATTGGTAGGAAATGAGAATGCGCCTTGAATGTATGATAATATTAATTGTTCTTTGGATTTTGCTCTATCTGGAATTCTGTAATCGATGACCAAATCTGCTAGAGTTAAATTTTCTTTTACGGTTATTTCAGCAAGATTTATATTATCGGTAAGTAATGGACGCACTTCGAATATGGCAGTAACGGGGCTTTCTGCCATATATAAATACCGGATAAATTTAGGGTTGGCTCGCCCGTCCCGAACAAAATTATGATTGGGAGGAATAAATGATGCTTCTTTAACAAGACCTCTAAATCGATTGGATTCATTAAAATATCCACTATGATTATTGTTCTTATTACAGAATATTTTTAAAGAATGATCTTTGAGGGCCTTTTCATCAATGATACGAGCTCTATAATATATTGTATTAATTTTAATATTGAGTGTATGCTCTGAAATGTATTTTTTTAATATTTCAAGCAATGGATGAGTGATGAAGAATCTATTTTTGTGATAAACTTCATCTTTGAAAGAATTCCATAATTCATAGGTTTCTATTTCTAATTGGGTTCTATTATCCATAATTTATGAAGAGTATTTTAAGCGTATGAAGCTATGTGATTTAATATAACTTGGAATTTTAGCACTGTATATAAATGTTGAAAATATAGGTAACGATTTAGTTACCAAAGCCTTGCTTTAAGTTATACAGTTTTGCATAAAAATAAATAATTTTGTATACAAAGATAGGGAATAGTTGAATTGTAAACAAATATATTCATATGTGTTTTTAATTGAAGAAATTACTATTCCAGTGTCATAATAAAAAACAAGTGTTTTTTACCTTTTTAATATTTTGCTATATGCAAACTGAAAATCAATCATTTCTCTATTTGTTTCTGCCAAATTTTAATTACTTTTGCAAACAAGGTCTTTTCCATAGAGCAAGGACAAAGCACAGTAAAAAATAGGTTAAGGTTCAAGTATCTATTACGCTTGCTTTTCATGAGGTTGCTGCTCTTCTTATATGTAAAAGAACTATTTATGAGCCTATATTAGTTGCTTGTATGAATGATACACAGTGATAGAAGCCGAGATGTAAGCTCTTAAATTGAAAGACTCATGTGTCAGAGATAAAAAATAAAATACACCGTTAAGCAAATATTGCTACAAAAAATATTAGTGAATCAATTATGGTGAATGAAAACCTTTTAGCTACATATTCATTACTATCTTTTATAAGAGATACGTATGGCAGTGAATGTAACGAAAGTCTTACACAACTTTTCGTTCCATTAATTAAGGAAACTCTAAATAGGATGTTACGGAAGAAGGGGACAGCAATAATGGGTAAAGACTATTCTGAGATTTTCGATTCTGTAAGAGAGAATTTTCAAATAGAAATACCAATTCCTGTGATTATTACCTTAATGCCACAGGTTTGCAAATATTCGGGAGGTAGTTTTACTCTAAATAGTGATCATTCGTTTATTATTGATTCAGAATGTACATCTACGATTACTGAAGATTATCAAAACCAAAAAAAACTAATAAAAAAACTAGCAAACAACTACAAAATCTATTGTAAGGGACGCAATGTACCTTACGATTTTGAAGAGCTTGTGACTTTTATTCAAGATCAAAAGAATCGAATCTTTAACGATCAGTCCACTGCCATCTATAATCAATCATATCACGTTTCAAAGTATGTTTATGATAGAATAAAAAAGAAAGACTTTTATTTCGATATCATTTGTAGCATTTATCTTGGTGGAATTATTTCCTCTTATTTTAAATTTAAAATAAAAGATCGTATTATTGATACAGAATTATTAGTTGATACCAATTTTTATATCAGTTTAATTGAACTTAATACTGAAGAATCTTATGCTGCTTGTAAACAATTATACGACTTGACTATTGCGATGGGATTCCGTTACTCAATCCTTGAAACAACAGTAGAACAGATTCGTATTTTATTATCTAGTAAAGTCAGACAGTTTAAGTCTAAAGATTTATTTGCAACATTGGATGTTGCTGATATACTTTCTGCATGTGGTAGACGCGGTCTGGATCGCTCTTTTCTAGAAGCATGCAAGGATAATCTGAAGAACGATCTTTCAGAAAAAGGAATTTCTATTGTATACAACCAGAATATTCGAGCACTTTATGAAAAGACGGGTAAATCAAAAGATTTGCAGACTCTCACCAATATTCGTGGAAATAGAGAAAGTGCTTTTAATGATTTATTAGCTCAGGAATATGTTGCGTATAAACGAAAAGATAAAATTATAGCAGAATTTAACGATGTGAACTGTTGGTTTTTAAACAACTCCTATTCTGTTAATAGGAAAGAAAAGAGCCTACCTGTCTGGCAGAGAATTAGCATTACTGCTTCTGATTTGCTTGTGTTACTATGGCTTGCAAATCCGTCTCTTTCTATTGGAAATAGCAAAAGTATGCTTGCAATGACAAGTCTTTCTGCTAATGTGATTAAATACCGTTCTGAACATTATCCGTCTCATAAGGTTATTTGCAAAATACAAGATAGAATTGCAAGATTACAAATAGAAAATAATATAAGTGAAGCATCTATTGCCAAGTTATGTATTAGAATGTCAGAAGGTGAAATTGATCGGAATGAAGCTGATAGATTATTAACATTGTCATCTCCGGCGTTGTTAGAATATATCAATCGAGCTACAAAGAATGAAGATATTTATCTCGAAACTTCAGAAAAGAATGAGATATTATCTAGTGAAAACAATTCTTTAAAAGCCCAATTGGAGGATAAATGTATTGAAAACAAACTTATGAAAATGAGAGTATGGGGAGTGGCATACGCTATTATTGTTACTGTAGTCTATTGGTTGGGGATAAAATATGTGAATCCCAGTCCAATAACTTGGTATGAATATTTGGGTCATATAATATATTGGCTTGTTACCACAGTTTGTGTAAATTGGTATAATCACATGTACTTTGTGAATGGTATAATTTCTTTTTTCAAGCGAGATTTGATAATTAAGAAGATTAGTGAAAATTATCCTGTATAAATTCTATATTTTGTAGTGAGGTGAGATGGGGGAATATTCTGAATAAGTTTCAGTAGATGATGTGTAGATATTTATTTAGGTGTTTAAAATGAGGTGAAATAAACTTAGTTCAAAGATATAAGCGAGAATATTTATAAAGAAGCTATTGATAGATATAGTGATTAATATTCTTCGTGTTCGCCTACTTTGGGTGTTTAATAAAATTTTGAGAATAGAGAACGATATTACCTTGCATTAAGAATTCCAATGTAAATATAGGTGTTTCTTAAATTTATAGTGATTACTTTTGTAGGTATTTATTGTATTATCTAATAATAAACGCAATATTAAATATTTGCTTCTTTAAGAATGGCCGGAAATTGTTTCTGGCCATTCTTTTATTTCATTTTGTCGTTTCCTGTCTTTTTTTGGCGGTTGCTCAACGGTTGAGTAACCAACGGCCTTATAATATCTCCGTAATATTGCACCGTAAACAATAAAAACAAGGTCATTATGAACAACAGAAGAACTGCACCGGGTGGGCAGATGACCCACATGCTCAGTGCCATACTCGCCAAAGTAACCAGCATTGAGAAGTTATTGGCTCCTGCCATACATAACTTGCCCGACAGCGAGATACTGGATTCAAAAGGCGTGCGCCTGCTTACCAAGATGTCCGACAGGACACTTCTTAGACGCCGCAATGACGGTTCGTTGCCTTTCCACCGTGACAAGGGGAAGATTTACTACCGCCGTTCGGACGTGCTGCGTGCCATGCTGCTGGAAAAAGAAGAACACTTTAAAAATAAAAGGTTATGAGAAAGATGATTAAGGTTGAAAGCGGCTTGTTCGCCGCACTCGTGAGAAGTTACAAGAAGTCCCTCAACATGCTGGCCGTGCTGCAACATATCTGCGAGGACAACAGTGTCGAACTCTCCATGCTGCCCGATGAGGTTTGTGAGCTGATAAACCTCGACCCGGCAGAGATTGAGAAACAGCGTCTGAGCGGGCGTCTGCGTTTTGCAGAAGAGGAGAACGGGACCAGGCATTATTCGATTGTGGATATAATCAATCTGAAGGATTCCATTGACTGGAAGGTTATTAACAGACAGGTGGAGAGCCTTTCCTTTGAGGAAGAGGAATGACGGAATGGCTTTCTTCCCTTTACAGACAAGGGTATGGCCGGCAGGCCGGATTTATCCGGATGCCGGCCATACCTTTGTCCTTTCCTGAAAAGCGGCTCTTTGCGGCAGACTGCGGAAGCGCAGCTTCCGGGGTTGCCGCAATGTGCCGCGGGAAACTTAGGATATTTTTTTCAGCCCGTTTGACGGGGCGGCAATTTTCATTGGGGGGACGTGCCTCGCTTTCTGTGACTGTTCCGGTCCGTCATCCGTTCCGTTTTCATGCCCGCCTGCCGGCTTTATGGTAAGCTGTATTTTCCGGTTCAGCGTGGCAAGCTCTTCATTCAGCCGCTTGATTTCCGCATCCTTGGGCCATGAGGCCGCCACAATCTCCTGAAGGACCGGGATGTCCTTCGACAGCTCCGCGTTCTCCTTCTCCCGTTTCTCTATCATGGCGGGAATGCGTTCCAGCGCATTGATGAAGTTCGTGACGGCCAGTTTCGGGTCTTTGGCAATATAACCGTTGTTGTAGGTATATTTGATGCCGTCCAGCCCCTCGACCATGAACTTGTTCTGCAAAGCCTGCATGTCCCCCTCACAGGTCCTTTCGGTACGGACAAGGATACGGAAATCGAACAGGGTCCCGATTTTCATATAGTCATCCTCCGTCCGGGCATTCCGGTTGATTGCGGCAAGCCGGTTGCCGAGTACCTCGATATTGTTCGAGTCCACACCGTCCAGTTTCAGGGGATTGGGACGGAGTCCGGTTTTCGCATCTGCGGGGGCCACCTTGTTGAAATATTCCCAGTCCCTGGTGAAACGCCCGATAAAGGCATTGTTTTTTTCTATTCCCGAAGTCCTTTCATTCAGCTTGCCTTTCGCGTTTCCCTTGTTACGGTGGAATGCCTGCCTCTCGCTTTCGAGGACCGCCAGTTTCTTGTCCAGCTTCGCCTTTTCCAGCAGGTCGTCGTTGCCTGAAAGGATGGCTACGTATTCGCTGAAACTGCCGCCTCCGTTTTCGTCAATCGCCCCCTCGTCAATGGTACGGGCGGCCAGATTGCGGCTTTTGAGCTGGTTGATGAACACCTGCTTGTTTTGCAGCAGGTTGAACTTGTAGCTGTCCAGTGACTTCTCCACCGCATAGATATAGCAGTCCACCTTGTTGCCGGCGTACTGCTTGGCAATAATATTGCCTTTTCTCACCGCACGTCCGTTGCGCTGCTCCAGGTCGGACGGCCTTCAGGGTATGTCCAGATGATGGATGGCCACGGCACGTTCCTGCGCGTTGACACCCGTACCCAGTTTCTGTGTCGAACCGAAAAGGAAACGGATGCGGCCCGAGTTTATGTCCCTGAACAGTTCCTTGCGTGCGTTGTCGCTGTTCGCCTCCTGAATGAACCTTATCTGTTTCTCCGGGATATTGTGGTCTTCCACGAGCTTGCGTCTGATTTCACTGTAGATGTTCCACTGGTCCGGCTTATAAGTGCTCAGGTCCGAGAATACGAACTGTGTGCCTTTCTGGTCAAGATATTTGTAGTAATACTCCGCAATCTTGGCCGCGCAATGGGACGCCTTGTTTCCCGGACTGTCGCCGTATTCAGGGTCTATCAGCCGCATGTCAAGCGACATCTTGTTCGAGTAGTTGGTGGCGATCAGCATCTGTGCCTTCTCCTCCGCCTCGGACAGAGGCTCCCTGTCTATGTAGGTCGCATCCCCGGTTTCAGCGAACTTTATCAGTTTCTGAATGAAAATCTCCTGCTGGGGAGTAGGCGGTATATGATACAGTTGTTCGTTGAGTTCCGGCCTGTCAACCCCCACGTCTTCAGTGGTCTTGTAATCGGTTATCTCCGCATAGAAATTGGCGAGTTCCGGCACCTTGATAAAATAGCGGAAACGCTCTTTCTGCACCACCTGGTTGGTCACTGAAAATTCAAAGTCCGTGCTTTTCTTCGCATAGACTGCGGCCCAGCCGTCAAAGCAGGTAATCCCCTGCCGCTCCATTTCCTTCGGACGGAGATACTTGAAAAGGAGATAGAGTTCGGTCAGGCTGTTGGAGATGGTCGTGCCGGAGAGGAAAGTGGCCCCCAAATCCCTGCCTGTACGCTCCTGGATGGTGCGGATGGCGAAAAGCATGTTCATGGCCTTCGTACTTCCTTCGGGATTGCCCAGGCCGGAAACCCTCGCATGGCGTGTGTTGAACATCAGGTTCTTGAAATTGTGCGATTCGTCAACGAAGAGGTGGTCGATGCCCATCTGCCTGAAATCTGTAACATCATCTGTCCGGTCCTTTATATCCTGCTCCAATTTTTCAAGTTTGGCTTCCAGGTTCTCCTTCCTTCTTTCCAGCCCCTTCTTTATCCAGCCGGTCACTTCATTGCCCTGCTGCTCGAATACGGCGAGGTTCTCTTCGATACTCTCAATTTCCTGCGTATATATCTCCTGCTGTATTTCGGGGGACTGGGGTATTTTTCCGAACTGGTCGTGCGTCAGGATGATGCAGTCCCAGTTGTTGTTCTTGATGTCATGGAATATTCCGACGCGTTTCTCCGGCGTGAAGTCCTCCCTGCCCGGATACAGTACCCTGGCATTCGGATAGGCCCTCCTGAACGTGTCGGCTATGTCATGCACATTGCTCTTGAGTCCGATAATCATCGGCTTGTTCGCCAGTCCGAGACGTTTCATCTCAAAGGCGGCCACGCACATGATGAGGGTCTTGCCCGTACCTACCTGATGGTCGATTATCCCGCCGCCGTTCATCTTCAGCATCCAGACGGCGTTCTTCTGGCTGCCGTACAGGGACGGTATGCCCAGTCCTTTCAGGTCAAGGAACGGGAAACTTTGCAGGGAGCCGTCGTAATCGGGACGTACATAGCAGTTGAACTTGCGGTTGTACATGTCCGCAAGGTTCTGCTTGAACTCGGGCAGCTGCTCGTTCAGCCAGCCGGTGAAGGCGGAGCGTATCTCGTTGATTTTGGTGTCGGCAAGCTGGATGGCCTCCGCATCACGTACCTTTATGTCATTGCCCTCCTTGTCCTGAACAGTCTTGGTTATGTCGGGGACGGTGTTGTGCAGCGCATGTTTCAGCAGGTCATTGCCGTAATAGCCTCTCTTTTCCCCTTTCACGTAATATCTGTCGGTGATGTTCGCGTTGCTGCTCTCGAAGCTCACGCTGAACTCGTCGATGGATTCCGTATAATGGATACGGGCCTTTGTCTCGAAGAGGTATCCGGCGAACTCTTCATATACGGACATGGGTATCCACCGTTCCCCCAGGTTGAAGTCAAGCTGTTCAAAACTTATAGGCTCCGGTATGGCTTTCCGCAGGGCTTCCAATGATTTTTTGCCTGCATCATCATCGGGATGGTCTTTCAGGTAGTTCTCTATCCATTCGGCTTTGGCTATTACATTGCCCGCAATGAAGCGGTCCTTGATTTCATGGTTCTTCATCATGGGATTGTAGAAGATGCGCTCTTCCAGCTGTTCGAGCAGTTCCTGCCTGCCGATGTCGCAGAGATTCTCCATATATTCCAGATTGACCTCGCCGAACTTGTTCAGGGATGCCGCAAGGGCTTCCTGCGGAGTGTCCACATGTGTCACCTCGTTGGCGTTGAACGATACGGGCACGGTGAATATGTCCGCCTTCTGTATCTTCCCGTTGACGGAACGTTCCAATGAGAGCATTTCCCGTCCTCCTGCATCCATCAGCAGGAACTTGGCGTTGTCCTTTCCGTTCAGCTCCCTGAACATGCGGTGGAAACGGTCATACTGCCGGTTCAGTTCCTCCCTTAGTTCCGGCTGTTCGGTTTCCGTTTCGGCTTCCGCATTGTAGAGATTGTGGTAGGCTTCCCGAAGGGGGATGTAGTAGGCGGCCCGGTATTGCTGGGTGACAGTCAGCCTGAGCGGATGGAACTGTACTTCGGGAGTGCCCACTCCCTGCAAATACCCGTATTGCTCACCGGCTTTCACGAGAGAGCCGTTCTTGTATTCGGGACGTATCTCTCCGGTAAACGGACGTGGTTCCATTTCCTTCTTCCGCTCTTCCTCGATTTTTTGTCTGCGCTCCTGCCATCTGGCTTCCGCTGCCGCCCGTTCCCCGGTCATGTCTTCCTGCGTGGCGGCTTCATCGTACATGTTCTCTTGGGAGAAGAGATTGAACATTTCCGGTTCATCCCCTTTCTTTTTGCGGGATGCCGACGGTGCCCGGCCTGGCGAAGGTCTGCTTTCTACCACTTGCACCTCCGTTTGCTCTTCATCCGCATAGGCGGCAAACAGGTTGAGCATGGGTTCATAAGGCTTGGTGGAAAGGAGACTTTTTTCCTGCATCTCCTGCCGGTGCTCCACTGCTGTTGTTTCCGGTGGGATTTCCGGTCCGGTTTTCAGGATAGTGGAAACGGTGGGACGGGACAGGTTTGCCTCATAAAGTTTCCGGTCAAGATGGTTTCCCACATCTTGCGCCAATAACTGCCTGAGATGTTCGGAAATGGTGCCGACACCTCCTTCATGAATAAAATTCATGGCCGGTTGTCCGTACATGTTCTTGCCCATGGATACGGAAGTATGGACGATATGCTCTAAATCGGCATAGCTGTTGTTGATATGGATACCGCCGGATATGATGCGGGTCTCGATAAAGTTCCGCTCCTTTTCGGTCAGTTCCGATTTTCGGGTGTTCTTCTGCAACACAATCAGGTCGCTGCCCACTTCCGTACCCGCATCAACAAACAGATTGTCCGGCAGACGGATGACGGAAACCAGGTTGGCATGGTTCACCAGCCATTCCCTGACGGGGCGGTTCTGTGGCGAGTCCATGACACCCGAAGTCGTGATGTAGGCCAGTATCCCGCCTTCACGCAGCGTATCCATGCCTTTGAGAAAGAAATAGTTGTGTACGGCGGCAAGTGAGAATTTACGCACGGCGTCTTCACTCCGGTCAAAATCCAGGTCATAAACTCTGGTATTTCCAAACGGGATATTGGATGAGACCACGTCGAAATAGTTGTTATAATAGGGCTGTATGGACTGGAAACCGTCTATGGTCACCCTGCTTTCCGGATAGAGGGATGAGAGTATCCTTCCCGTCAGCCTGTCCTTCTCGAAGCAATGGATTTCGGGAACATCCTTCAGAGTGCTGATGAACATGCCCGTTCCGGCGGAAGGGTCAAGAAAACGTTCCGGACGGATTTCCGGTACCAGCAGTGCTTCCTGCATGGCCGTTACCACCGGCTCGGGTGTGTAAAAGGCTGTGAGGACGGAACTTTTAAGGCTTTGGACGTATGCCTTGTATTCTTTCCCGTCTTTGGAATACTCACGCAGAAGTTCATGCAGCAGCCGGACCTGGGGAAACAGCTCCCTGTCTGTCCTTCATTTTTCTATGTCCGTGTCTTTCTCCGCCGGATTCAGGATGCACTTCAACCCTCCGAAACCCGAATAACCGTTCAAGACCTTGCGTCCCTGTTCCGTAAGACAGAACTCCGGACGCATGAGTATCAGCTCAAGTGCGGCTATGTTATCCGCCAGATGTTGTCGTCTGTTATATGCCATATCGTTCTATATAGGATTGTATGAAACCTGTAAGTTCAACGGTAAGTGTATGATAGGACGGGGATGATTCAAACCTGTCGTCTATGGGGTATTTGCCGAATATCGCCTCTGCGGGCAGCAATACCTTCAGACAGAAATCCGTCCGTCTTTCGGGCTGTACTTCGGGAAACCACTCCGATACGGCCTCGAAAACCGCATCGAACCGGGAAAAGCGCAAGTCCTGATAGAGAACCGTGTCAGCCAGTTCCAAAGCCTGCGTAACAGATAAGCCCTCACGTATGGCGTGTTCGTAAGCCTCTGCGGCACTGTCCGCACGCTCCCGGATGAAAGCCTTGTCATCGGCCATGTGCGGGTGACTTTCTCTCAAATAAAAAAGGAGAGCTGTCTCAAAATAGGACAATTCTCCGGTTGCGGTATTTTTATCTTGTATAGTCATTTGTTTTCACTTTAAAATGTTAATCGGATATTAGATATATACCCGGCTGCCATAAAAGAGAACCGGGTATATATCTGATGTAAACATGAATAATCTGTCTGTTACACGACTGAAAGGCTCTTTTTTGACCGGGCCTTTACAGACGCCACATGACGGGGTGCCTGCTGTTTCACCTCCTTTTTTCTGTCGTTCTTCTTACTGTCAATGGCAGGCTTGTATTCACGGGCGTTACGTCCTATCAGCAGTTGGTTGCTCTTGTTGCTGAAGCGTACATCATCGGAAAATAGCCTGCCTTTGTAGCGCATATTTTCAACGAACACCATTTCATGGTTCTGGAGCATCTTCTTCTGCTCCGGTGTGATTTTGGCACCCATGATAGTGTCGTTGACTTTCAGTTGTTCACCGGACTGTTTGAAAGCGATGTCCATTATTCTCGGATCGACGAAAGCAACCCCGGAAAGTAGTGTGTCATTTTTGCGCTGTATGTCGTTGATGGGAAGTTGGCCGCCTGACGCGAGGATTTGCTTCTGTTTGTCATCCAGCCTTTTCCCGTAGATATAATCGGGTATCTTGATGGCATCCACGGGCATGGTTATGATACGGTTGCTTGGTTCATGGAAAGATACATAACAGTTGCAGACCGTTCCTGTATGTGTATCCCTCATCTCTTTGATTGCCCCCAAAGTTCCGGTGTCTTTAAGCGACTGCTTTTCCTCGTCCGTGAATACTCCTTTATAGGCCGGAAGGTCATACTGCGGTTTGTCGAGCCTGCTTAAAGTTTTCAGTTGCACCTTGCCGTCCTCCCCTTTGACACAGAGGAAACAGGCTTCTCCCATATCCTTCTTTTCACCGTTCACTTCCTTGCTGATAGGGAAAGCCATTGAGGTAATTCTTCCTTTCAGCATCTCACCCATGCAGTGGTTATCAAACAAGAGTTGCTTGTCAACTCCCAATGCGGCGAGTTCTTTCCACGGAAGCTGGTGCTCGTCGAACTTATATCGGCGGGCGAGTTTGGCGATACGACCTTCATCGTTGAGTTCGCTGTTCTCCACCAGTTTTTTACCTTCCACTCCGGGGTCTTCCCCTTTTCGGATCTGGACAACGGCGTTCAACGTCTTGTCCAATGCTGCGAGAGGAATAAGGAAAAAACTGAAACTCGTGGGATTTTCGTACTGGTTCTTGAAATTCGTGAAGAATAGTTCCAGTGGTGAGGTACGGTCCAATTTGAGGAAACTGTTGCTGTTCTTCTTGTCGGGTGGCACGATTTCGAGACTGCCGTCCTGCTCGTTCATTTTGGAAACGACTGCGGTCTTGTTTGTTCGCTTGTCAAGGATGGCCATTACATGTTCGTCCTGACTCTGTTCTTGTTGTTCTTGCTTTTTCTTAACCATAAAATCAATAATTTAAGTGATACAATAATTAATAAATACCGGGTAAACTTTAGTCCGTCGGTGCGAATGTAGGATATTAGTTAATAGTATGTTATAATTTTGACAGTATGGGGAATGAATGGCGGTATTTGGCATTTTTTGGCGAGTAATGCAAATAAGATTCAGTTATTGTAATACAAAAAGTCAAGAGGATTACAGCCAGAGGATTATTGTCTTACGGTATCATTGTACATAAAATAATAAGAGCCATCTAATTTATGTTTGGAATGATAAAATATATATTTTATCTACTATCTGCATTTTGCAAATTGAGTTAGCTTATTTGATACTATAGTTGGAATCTGCGTGAAGATGTCGTTTGTATTAATTTTGTTCTCTGTGCTAACTGGAACAGATATAGAAATATTTCCTTTAAAAAAAAGACAATATAGTAAATTGACTTGAACTATTTTCAATATATTTGCATATTACATCTACTATTTGGAGTATTACGAATGATATAAATCGTATAAAAGTTATTCTGGTGGAGAAGAATAAAATAGGAAAATGGTTGGCTATGCAATTGGGGAAAGATCCTTCTACCATATCCAAATGGTGCTCGAATACCATTTAACCACCGTTAGAAACACTTGATCAAATTGCAGTAGTACTTAGAGTAGACAGAAGGGATTTATTAAACAAAAGTCAATATTGAACTTAGCTATACAAGAAGATGGCAACTAATACATATATGTTAGAATATGATGCATTTATCCGATCAATAAAACAAAACAAGAATGTTTCTCATGCTGTTTTGTTAGGGGCAGGAGCATCAATTTCTTCCCAAATACAGTCTGCGGCAGATTGTATTTGGGAGTGGAAGCGTGATATATATTCTTCCAATAATCCCAATACGACTTTAATTGTATCAAACTTCAGGTCTGAAGCCGTTCGTAGGAGTATCCAAGCATGGCTTGATGCGCAGGGAGAATATCCTTTAATGGGATCTTCTGACGAATATTCATTTTATGCGGAAAAAGCTTACCCTATTGAGGCAGACAGACAAAAGTATTTTGAACAATTAGCATATAATAAAGCACCATATATTGGATATAAGCTACTCTGCATGTTGAATAATGCAGGGATTGTTAAATCTGTGTGGACAACAAACTTTGATGGGTTGACCGAGAGAGCTGCTCATCAAATGAACATTACACCTATATGTATAACTTTAGATGATCCAGAAAGAATTTTCAGAAATGAGAATTCTCATGAATTATTATACATAGCACTTCATGGTGATTACAAGTATTCAAAATTAAAAAATACAAATCAAGAATTAGACACACAAAACAATATCTTTAAAGATGCTTTAAAACGATATTTTGTAGATAAAAATTTAATTGTAATGGGTTATAGTGGCCGAGATAAATCCTTAATGAATGCTTTGAAAGAAGCATTCTCACAACCAGGATCAGGTCGCTTATATTGGTGTGGATTTGGTGATGATATATGCAGTGAAGTAAAAGACTTAATTGATATTGCAAGAGTGAATAACCGCATTGCCTACTTTATTTCAACAGATGGGTTTGATAAGACTATACTTCAGCTAAGTAGGGCCTGCTTTGAGGATGACATAGTTAAACAGGAAGAAATAAAGAAACTAATAAAATCTACAATAAAGAAAGACGAAACCAAGACTAGCTTTAGAATAGAATCTCCGCGTGATGATAAATTCGTAAAAAGCAATCTCCATCCTGTGGCTTTTCCGAAAGATGTATATCAATTTGAAATAAAAACAAATGGAGAACATTTATGGAATAATATAGACCAAATTATAGGTAACAATAGAGACATTGTTGCAGTTCCATTCAAAGGGAAAGTATTTGCTGTTTCATCAATAGCAAAAGTAAAAGAAATATTTGGAGATTATCTTAAGGGAGATATTCTTAAAGATCCTATAGGAGTAGATGATATACGAAAAGTTTCTGTCTTTCAACGTCTAATGATGAAGTCTATATTGATAGGTATTTCAAAATCAGCCAATTTAGAGACTGATGGCAAGTGGAAATTATGGAAGAAAACAACTTCAAAGAAAGCTGTTAATGGTATTGAGTATTTTATAGCTGATGCTGTTGAATTATCGTTCTTTTTCGGAAAAGATACCAAATTCGCATATCTTAGTATTAAACCAACAATTCACATCTATACTCTTTCTAATGAAATTATTCCAAAAGATATTAAGTTACAATTTACGAAAGAGAAATTCGACAGATTATATAATGCACAATATGATCAGGCATTGGAAGATTGGAATAGTCTAATCTTCCATAATAACTCTCTGCGATTTACTTTTCCTATACTGACAACGAGCGATATGAGTTTTTCAATATCCAATAATGTGGCTTTTTCAGGAATTAAAGTATTGAATGACAAGTATAAGTCATATCCAATCAGTATGGAGCAAAAAAAGATTGTTTTTAAAGGTGTTGAGTTTTTGGAGCCACAATTACTATTTCAGAATAAAAATAGCGACTTCAAATCTAGAGATTTTCATCCAATGAGAGGCTTGGTAAACCATTATCCATTTGATTATCAGAATAATGGAATTACCAATACCTTCAATGTTGAATTAGGCGTATTATGTCCTTCAAAGTATTCTACTCGGTTATATGATTTTCTCATGAAATTAAATACCCAGCATAAGGCTCCAGAAAAGAGTGAATATATAATTGATTATATTGGATTCAATCAAATATACAATATACCAATTGAAATTCCTTTGATAAATGGTGAAAAGTGGATAGATGTGAAATTCAGCTCATCTACATCCATCAAGGATGGTGCATTGAATTTAGCTCGGACTATTTGTACCAAAATAGAAGCTTTGCATGAGAGTTATAAAGCAGATATGACAATTGTAATCTTTATTCCCAATGAATGGCAACTATATAGACATATAGAAGAAGATACGTGGGTATTTGATTTACACGATTACATAAAAGCCTATTCGGCACAAAAACGAATAAGTACTCAATTTATTGAAGAAGATACGCTGAATGATTCTTTAGCATGCCAAATTTATTGGTGGCTATCACTTTCTTTTTATGTGAAATCACTCAGAACCCCATGGGTATTAAATACAAATGATAATGAGACAGCATATGCGGGTATTGGCTATAGCGTTAAGAATAATAATGGTGAAACCTCAATAGTATTAGGATGTAGTCATATATATGACTCACATGGACAGGGATTGAAATATAAATTATCAAGAGTACAGGATTGCTATATAGATAATAAACGTAATCCATATTTATCTTATAATGAAGCCTATAATTTTGGAATTTCGATTCGAGAATTATTCTTGCATTCTATGGAATATCTACCCAAACGAGTTGTTGTACATAAAAGAACTGAGTTTAAGCCTGATGAAATAAATGGTATTGTTGATAGCTTGCAAATTGCAGGAATTGAAAATATTGATTTGATTTCAATAAATTTCGAGAGAGAAGTCAAATTTATGTCCACCAAGTCGAATTATGGTAAATTGCAAATTGATAATTTTCCAATTAGGAGAGGAACATGTGTTGTTGTTAATGATTATGAAGCATTACTCTGGACACATGGGATAGTTCCTTCAGTCAAATCTGATAACAGAACTTTTTATTTAGGAGGACGTAGTATCCCAAGCCCATTGATAATAAAAAAACACTATGGGAAATCAGATATCAATGTAATTGCAACAGAAATATTAGGGTTAACAAAAATGAATTGGAACTCATTTGACTTATATACAAAGCTACCTGCAACTATAGATTCATCAAATCAAATAGCTCGGATTGGTAATCTATTAACAAGATTTGAAGGTAAAACTTATGATTATCGATTTTTTATCTAATAGACTTCTTGTAGGTTTGTTTTTTGCACATGCGTTGAAGGATAAACTTCCGTAAAGTCTAATATATAATTTCACTAGTGTCCTATTAAAATAGGGACACTAGTGAAATTGGTTAATTATCTTCCCCTCCCAACAAATGTTTAAGTGCTGGATCATTCTCTATGCGAATCAGTTCGTTCTCCACCAGTTCGACAATATCCTGTTTGATTTGCCGGTAGTTCGCTTGTATCTGCTGTTCCATTGTATCATTGCCGTTCTCGTCCAGAAAGCTGCTGATTTCGGGAATTGGCTGGTAGGCCGCCGTCTCTTTCTGTACTGCTTCATTATCCACCACTATCTGCGCATGGAAAATTTTCTGTTCTATTGTCTCTCCGAAATTGTCAGCTACGGCACCGACAAACATGCCCTGCGAAAGTGTACTGATTTTGCTGGCAGGTATCAGGCTGTCCAGTTGCGTGTTGATGGAAGTAGAAATATCGTTACGGTTGATGCTCATGGATTCCCTCTTTTGTAGAATCTTTCCAAACCTTTCTGACAAAGTTTTCGCTGTTTCACCTACCACTTGGCCGCTAAAAACATTACCCACAGTTGACATGATGACGGCGGCCTCCTTGTCTCCGTAATCGCGCTTTAGCTGGCTGAAATCCTGAAAACCTAACACGACCGCAACCTTGTTGCTTCGTGCCGTGGCAATCAGATTATCCAGACCTTTGAAGAATATGGTGGGTAACTCGTCAATAATCACACAACTTTTCATTTGCTTTTTCTTGTTTATCAACTTCACAATACGGGAGTTATACAAACCTAAAGCTGCTCCATAAATAGAAATTCTATCGGGATTGTTGCCGACACATAATATTTTGGGTTCTTTGGGATTGTTGATATCCAACGTAAAATCACTGCCGGACATTACCCAATATAATTGCGGGCTTATCAGTCTTGACAGTGGAATTTTAGCGGATGCAATCTGGCCCATCAACTGTTCCGCAGCACCGCCTTTCCATGCGTCAACGAACGGACTCAAATAATTCTCTAAATCAGGATAGCTTGTCAGAATGGTGAATACGTCTTCATACCTTTTATTAAGTAATTCAATGGCATGTGGGAATGTGCAATACTTACCGTTTTCATACAACTTCAAAAACCAGATTATCGCAGTAAACAACACTATCGGAGATTCCACAAAGAAGTCTCCCTGCTTTTGCACCCAACTTTTATTCAGGTTCAACATGATGGTATAACTGGATTCATACGCATCCGAAATATCCGTCATCAGTTCGGGTGCCAACGGGTTACAACGATGGCTTTTTCTTGGATTGTCGAAGTTGATTACATAAAATTTGGGTGGTATCTTATAACGGTGTCTGTATTTAATCAGATGGTTATAAGCGATAACCGACAGGTCATCAAACTTGAAATCGTATATGTAGAGCGCATAGGATTTCTCGATGGTTTGCTTGATAAACTGATTGACAATCGCATAGGACTTCCCGCTCCCTGGCGTTCCTAATATCATTGTTGCTCGAAAAATATTTACAAGATTGATAAATCCGTCGTATGTCTTCCCTTTATACCAGAACTTTGTCGGCAGATTGACGGAATACTCGTTTTCCATGAGTTTTGTTTCCTGCATGAAGGATTCATTCTCCCGGTTGAAAACGTCCTCTAACAAGTTGTTCTTCAACAGACGACTTATCCATAAACCGGATGCTAACAGACAGAAGAAACCACTGATTAAAGTCGTGACATACAATACCGCACACACATCTGATGATGCACTGACGGACAACAACCACCAGTTCAGGAAAAAGAGTATAGTGCCCGCTATGGCCGCAACAATTATCTTCCTTCATGTGATTTCATGCTTCTTTACCCCCTTGTTACCCATACAGGACAGACCGAGGAAGAGGACACAAAACAGTTTGGTGTAAAGAAGCACTGAGAACAGTCCGGTGGTACGCTGGAAATTGGACAGTATCTTATCCACTATATCGAGCGTTCAGCCCATTTCTTGTAGCCAGCCGTAACAAAACCAATAGATGTGTATCGCCAAAAATAAAAAACTGATGGCCCGCATAAAGTCCGTGACTTTGGCAAGACCTCTTAAATCATCTTCATTCTGCATAATTGTAACTATTAAAATTAGACTTCTTGTTCCATACATTATTATATTATAACCTGCGCCTGCGCTTCTTCTTTTTCTTGCGCCCGAAGCGGAAAGCCGGATCGATGTACTCGTGCGTATGGTCATCTTCCATGAGTACGGAGAAAATGTCAATGGCACCGAGTGCGGACGTATCAATCAGACTGCCGGACGGTTCACTCTGATAGTTGCCTTGATTTTCCTGCTGCCGGTATTCCTCCCTTTCCTGTCTTTCTTCCGCATCCGTTTCCCGTTCCTGCCGGGGCGTATCCTGCTCCGGTAGTGGTATCAGCCTTGTACGGTCCGCATCCGGATTGTTGAACAGTTCGTTGAATACATTGGCTGAAAAGGCTTTGCCCAAACGCGAGCCGTTGAACACTGTCCGGCTGGTATGGTCTATGAAAGTGATACCGTACAGGCGTCCTTCGGGATTGATACGGTAAACCACTTCTATATCCGCATCTTTCAGCTTGCGGGCAAAATCCTCTTTCGTACTTATGTCCTGCATGGCTTTGACTATTTCCTGCCGTGCCCTTTCGGCAAGGCTGTTCCTTTTCACCTTTTTGGCAGAAGCGGCAAACTTCTTTTGCAGGGCTTCATAATCGAATACTTTTCCGAATTTGCTGGATTTGAAAGGCGTTCCCGCCTGCTGCCTGTCATCGTCCAAAGCTCCGTACATGATGCCGTGATATTCCTTTCCGTCCACGCTTCCCCTGACTTCGTAAACAGTGACATTATACAAATTCAGAAGGGTGTTGTATTCGGCAAGCGAATGGCAGTTGTAACATTCCAGTAGAGTACGGGCGGTATGCTTCACCTGCGCTTTCACGTCACCTTTCGGATAATCCACTTTTTGCAGGGATAGTAATTCCCTTTCATTGTGTTCTCCGAGTGTGGGATGAAGGCCGTATTTCACTTCCATATCCCGACAGATATTCTGTGCCCGGATAGCCTCCCGGTTGTGGTCTATCTTTTCTCCCTTCTCGTTGATGCGTACCGAAACGATGTGCATGTGTTTGCGGTCTATGTCTTCATGTAGTCATACGATATAGGGCTGGTTCCCGTAACCGAACTTTTCCATGAACTCCTGCGCCAATACGGTCATTTGTTCTTTTGAAAGAATGTCTTTCGGGGATGGATTCAAGGAGATGTGGATAACCGGTTTCCTGACGTGCGAGTTGAGTGCGATATAAGGCTCGAAAGCCTGCACGCAGTTTTCAATCGGCACATTGCCGGAAGTGTCCGCCGCTATTTTCGGGTGTCACAATACCTTTGCCGTACCGTCGTCCACCTTTATTTTATTATAGGCAATCACTCCGTAAAACGAACTGCCCGATGTGATATTCGGTACCATGACGTTATTCCTTTTTAGTGAGATACTCCTTTTCGTATCGCTTTGTAAGTTCGATAACCTGCCTGCATACTTCTTCCAGTTTACGGGTTTCTTCAGCGAGTTTGTAGAGAAACGCAAGCGATTTCTTCTCCCCGTAAATGGTATGGATGGTCTTTACACATTGGTTATAGTTGTTCCCGATGCGTCGGAACTGCTGATAGAAAGCGGTGAGCTGGGCATAATATTCCTGCGCTTCCTTATCAATCTTCACTACCTTGAACTCTCAACCGAAGATACGGGCGAAGATAAATTCGGCTTTGTTTTTCATGCCCGATTGCTCGAACATGGAGATAAACTTTTCGTTCTCTCCGTCATTGAGACAGAGGTAATAGCGGTGCGTGCGCGGGTCTGCCAGCACCTTGCGCCCTGCGGCGCCACGGATTCTTGTTTCATCTTTCATACATGAATAATTTAGGAAGTTCGACTTAGGAGAACTGACATCCACGAAAGAACTTTCGGGGAGAGACTTTCAGCGGGTGGAAATATTTTCAACCGCTGAAAGTACACCTCGCTATATGCTGACGCATATTAAAATCCGGCTGAGCCGGATTAAAGGTCTGAAGGATTTGTTTGACGTTCTCTTTTCGAGAACGGGCTGCGCTCTCCCGGCGACAAAGGTAGATAGTTTTTTCGGTATGGCTATTACCCGGTATCCCGCCAACAGCCGCCAATAAATGACTTTGAAACCACACGTACATTACGGATGCTCTTTTTGAGGTTTATTTGCAGCCGGATAGCTATTCAGCTACTTATTTAGATAGATAAAAAGGTAGTTATCAGGATAGCTATCCGGACGGTTTTCTATCTGAATAGCTTTCTATCTGAATAGCCATTTGATTAAGTATGTTTTCAGACAAGCATTCATAAAGCTATATATCCGCTTATGCAGCTATACATTTATAAAAATGTATAGACAAGCAAGTGGATATTCGGATACACCGTTATTCAGATAAATGGACTATTAGCCGAATATTTATGCAGACAACCAGATAGCTATATAGCCGGATAGATAAATAGCTATATAATTATAGCTATGTAAGTATATAGCTAAATAGACAGATAGCTTTATAGCTAAGTAACTATATAACTATAAAGCTAAGCGGATAATGAAATGACAGAACGAATAAGCGGATAGATGTCTATCTGCTTAATTATCAATATATCAAATTATTCACTTAAATTAGGTAACAATGGAAAAGAGACAGAAAACAGTATTCGTTTCGTTCGCCTCCCAAAAGGGCGGTGTGGGTAAATCAACATTCACCATTTATGCGGCATCGTGACTGCATTATGTGAAAGAGTTGAACGTGGCAGTGATGGATTGCGACTATCCGCAACATTCGATTATCAAACAGAAAAAACGGGATATAGAAGTGGTGAAGACCACACCTGTTTATCAGAACCTCTTGGTAGAGCAGGCCGGACGATTGAAGAAAAAGGCTTATCCGGTCATCGGTAGTAACCCGGCTGATTGCATGGCGGAGTGAAGGGCATTTGAAGGGAAAGCGGATACGCATTATGATATTGTACTGTTCGACTTGCCCGGCACAATGGGCAGTGACGGGGTGATAGCCGCAATCAGTGCGCTCGATTATCTGTTCGTGCCGATAAAGGCAGACCGTCTTGTGCTGGAAAGTACGCTGAACTTTGCGACCACCATTAATGACCGGCTGATAAAGACCGGCGTGTCCTCCCTGAAAAGTCTTCATCTGTTCTGGAACATGGTTGACCGCAGGGAGCGCACGACCTTGTATGATGTGTATCAACAAGGCTTCTCCCTGTTAGGGCTGGACTGCCTTGGAACACGTATTCCAGTGCGCAGCAACTTTACCAAAGACTTGTCCGTTACCGGCGGCCCCGTTTACCGGAGTACGCTGTTCGCTCCCGATGCGGCCTTCACCAGAGAGTGCGGCTTCGATACGTTCATGGATGAAATCATATCTGTACTTAAAACCGAATAGTCATGGCAAAGAAAACAAGCAGACAGAATCCGGTGGATGAAGCGTACCTGCGTAGCTTAATGGCGGGTGTGCCTTCGGAACCTGCCTTATCTCCGGTCCTTTCCGTTACCGGAGAGACCTGCGGTAAAAGAGAAAACGCCTTATTCGATGAGAAGGGTAAAAAGGTTAATAGTGTGGACGAAACGGCAGTTAACGATGTGAACGAAACAGTGGATAATGGTACAAATGAAATAGTCCGGGATATTTCCGGTGCAGATGATACCAACTGTTCGGAAGTCGTTACGGACAGACCGTCACCGAAAACGATTCGCACGACACTGGCTGACTTTATCCGTAAGTTCCTCACACCCTATAAATGCGAAGGCAGACAGGGGGTATATATAGACAAGGAACTGCACCAAAAGATATCGGTCATCGTGGGCATTGCCGGAAAACGGCAGTTGACGGTAGGAAACTACATAGACAATGTATTGAAAGAACATTTTGAGAAACATGCGGATGAGGTGAAGACTTATCTCCAAAAGAGTTATAACAAAATATTTTAGGTTATGGATATACAATCAGGTTACTATGAAGCCGGAATCGTTCTCTTCTGGTTGCTGTTCGCCTATCTGTTCATGGACAAGTTCCTGTTCAGAGGACAGCTTGGCGAAATATGTTTCGGTAAGGCACGCCGCCGCATGGCAAAAACCTTGCGGAGCATAGCCGGATGGTTCGATCCGGTAAAGGAGGAACAGAAGAAAGGACGCAGGCGCACGAAAGGGAAAACGGAAAAGAAAGAGGTTCCGGTGGTATCGGAGTCTGAAAAGAGGAATATTCCGACTGCAAAAGCGGAAATGAAGGATGACGAAAAGGTAGAAGCTAAGAAAAAAGCAGAAGGCAAAAATATGGAAAAACCACCCCAAAAACAACCTGAAACGGACAGCCTTGTCGTTACAAAAAGCTATGGTACACGCCAACAGCCGCCAATAAACGCCATCGGTTCCGGGGCTATTGCAGGTAAGGAAAATGCCTCTACTTTTGCTGACAGAACCGAGGAAACAATGACGCAGAAGGCTGTACAAGTGCCGCCTGAGCGCATCCCGGATTTGTTCCGGGACAAGCGCGTGGAAGAGTGGCGGGCTTTTGAGGCCGACAGTTCCGGCAGGCTTGAGGATAATAAGGGACAGACTGAAAACGGTGACGACGTGGATACCGACGAGTTGAACGAGGGACTGGAAGATTTGAACTGTGCCCGTGAAGATTATCTGGGCAGTGCAGCCGGTATCGGGCCGGAAGAGATTGACCTGATTATCGACCTCTGCAATGGCAAGGATATTCCGACAGACAAACGATTGTCCCTTTTAAGGGCAATCCACCATATCAAAGATACGCAGATTGAACGTTCGATACTGGAAAGCATCAATGGCAGCGACAGCCGTATCAACAAATTTCTGGATGAAGCCGAACATTTGAATGAGGCTGCTCCGGACAGTGACTAACCAATTAAAAAAGGAGGTAACAATGGCAAGAGGTTATTTTGATACGGGTTGATGGCCCGTATCACTATAAAGAGAGAGATTCGGTAGAAAACCAACAATAAAACGTATCATCCATGTTTATGACGTATTTCGATTCAAGTTGACAAACGGTGGTTTCCCGTCATAAGGGGAAACCTATTAACTCCCAGAGAGACAATCATTCCATTAACTTATCCATAAAACGACAGTGGCAATGACAAAAAGCTATTATGATTCGGGATGATCCGCATCCCGCTTTCAAGAGAGAATTAACAAGAATGTTTCACCACCAAATCAAGTGACAATGCAAATGGCATATTATGACTCCGGCTGATTTCCGGCCGGAACTTACCCCCTGAATCAATAAACCATAAGCGGCTGCGGGCTGCCTTATGGGGATAGTGAAAGGGGCAGTCCGTGGCTTTTTTAATCATTTTAAAAATCACGGAAATAAATGAAAAAGAAAAGATTGATTATGATGCTGGCCGCTGTTGCAGCGGCAAGTGCGGCAATGGCACAAGGAAACGGGCAGGCAGGTATCACCGAAGCGACACAACTCGTGACCGGATATTTCGATCCCGGCACAAAACTGATTTATGCAATCGGTGCTGTAATCGGCCTCGTCGGTGGAATCAAGGTATATCAGAAGTTCAGTTCGGGCGACCCCGACACGAGTAAAACTGCCAGTTCGTGGTTCGGAGCCTGTATCTTTCTGATAGTCGCCGCCACCATTCTGAGGTCGTTCTTCCTCTAAAAACATAAAAAAGACAATAACTTATGGCTGATTTTGAAATAAATAAAGGGGTGGGCCGTGAAGTTGAGTTCAAGGGACTCCGGGCACAATACCTGTTTATTTTCGCTGCCGGCCTGCTTGCCGTATTCGTGATGTTCGTCATCATGTATATGGCGGGCGTCGGACAGTGAATCTGCATCGGTTTCGGAGTATCGGCGGCTACGATACTGGTATGGCTGACCTTTACGCTGAACCGTAAATACGGTAGCCACGGGCTGATGAAGCTGTTCGCGGCCCGGCAGCATCCCCGGAGAATCCTCTCACGAAAACGTATCATACGTCTGATCAACAAACAACAATCGTAAATTATGAGAAGTATATTAAAAGCATCCACACTGGAAAGCAAGTTTCCCATCATGGCGGTGGAACACGGCTGCATCGTCAGCAAGGACGCCGACATCACGGTCGCTTTCCGGGTCACACTGCCGGAAGTGTTTTCGGTATCATCCGCAGAATATGAGGCTATGCACGCCACATGAGCGAAGGCAATCAAGGTGTTGCCGAACTATTCAATCCTGCACAAACAGGATATTTTCATCACGGAGAAATACGAGCCGGACATCCGCCGGGACGAACTCAGCTTTCTCTCCCGCAGTTTTGAACGCCACTTCAACGAACGTCCCTACCTGCACCACGCCTGCTACCTGTTCCTTACCAAGACCACCAAAGAGCGCTCCCGGCAACAAAGCAACTGGAACACGCTCTGCCGTGGTTTTCTGGTTCCGAAGGAGATAAGGGACAAGGAAACGGTGGAGCGTTTCATGGAAGCGGTGGGACAGTTTGAAAGTATCGTTAACGACAGCGGACTTATCAGGCTGGAACGGCTGACCACGGAAGAGATTACGGGAACGGAAAACGAACCGGGTATTATCGAACGGTACCTTACGCTCTCGGCAGACGGAACCACCATGTTGCAGGACATGCAATTGAATCCGGACGAGATGCGTATCGGTGACAAGCGGCTCTGCCTGCATACACTTTCCGACCTCGATGACCTTCCGGGTAAAGTTAAAACGGACGGGCGGTACGAACGCCTCTCGACAGACCGCTCGGACTGCCGTTTGAGTTATGCCGCCCCCGTGGGCGTAATGCTACCCTGCGACCATATCTACAACCAGTGGATATTCATAGATGACAGTAACGAAAACCTTTCCCGTTTCGAGAAGGCGGCAAAGAACATGCAGTCGCTTTCCCGGTACAGCCGCAGCAACCAGATAAACAAGGAGTGGCTGGACGAATACCTGAATGAAGCGCATACCAATGGATTGCAGTCGGTGCGCTGCCATTGCAACATCATCGCATGGGCGGAAAACGGGGATGAGCTTCGGCGGGTGAAGAACGACGTGGGCAGCGCACTGGCGCTGATGGAATGCACACCCCGTCATAACACCACCGACCTGCCGGTCCTCTACTGGGCGGGCATACCGGGAAACGAGGCGGACTTCCCTTCGGAAGAAAGCTTCTACACGTTCACCGAGCAGGCACTATGCTTCTTTACGGCAGAAACCTGCTACCGGAACTCGCTCTCCCCCTTCGGCCTGCGCATGGTGGACCGGCTGACGGGAAAGCCCGTCTTCCTCGACATATCGGACCTGCCCATGAAAAAGGGGGTGGTGACCAACCGGAACAAGTTCATCCTCGGCCCGTCGGGCAGCGGAAAGAGCTTTTTCACCAACCATATGGTAAGGCAGTATTGGGAACAAGGCACGCATATCCTGCTGGTGGATACCGGAAATTCGTACAAGGGACTCTGTGACCTGATACATCAGAAGACCGGAGGGGACGACGGGGTTTATTTCACCTACCAGGAAAATGACCCGATTTCGTTCAATCCGTTTTTTACACAGGATTACCGGTATGAGATCGAGAAGCGGGACAGCATCAAGACACTGATTCTGACCTTATGGAAAAGAGAGGACGAGCCGCCCCGACGCTCGGAAGAAGTGGCGCTCTCGAATGCCGTCAGCCTGTATATCGAAAAGATAAAGAAGAACCGGAAGATAAAGCCGAATTTCAACTCGTTCTATGACTTTGTAAGGAAGGACTACCGCAAGGTACTGGCAGACAAGAACGTGCGGGAGAAGGACTTTGATGTGGACGGTTTTCTGAATGTGCTGGAACCCTATTACAAGAACGGTGAATACGGGTATCTGCTGAACTCGGACAAGGAACTGGACTTATTGAACAAACGGTTTATTGTATTTGAGTTGGATGTCGTGAAGGATAATCCAATCCTCTTTCCGGTTGTCACCATCATTATCATGGAGACGTTCATTAATAAAATGAGACGTTTGCAGGGTATCCGTAAGATGATACTGATTGAGGAAGCCTGGAAGGCAATCGCACGTGAAGGGATGGCAAACTACATCCGCTATCTCTTCAAGACGGTCAGAAAATTCTTCGGCGAAGCGGTTGTGGTGACGCAGGAAGTGGACGACATCATATCGAGTCCGGTTGTAAAGGAGACAATCATCAACAATTCGGACTGCAAGATACTGCTTGACCAAAGGAAGTACCAGAACAAGTTCGACCAGATACAAAACCTGCTCGGTCTGACGGACAAGGAACGCTCACAGATACTTTCGATCAATCTTGCCAATGCAGCCAACCGCAGGTACAAAGAGGTCTGGATAGGGCTTGGCGGCACGCAAAGTGCAGTGTACGCAACGGAAGTCTCGGACGAGGAGTATATATGCTATACGACTGAAGAGTCTGAAAAACTGGAACTTACCCGCCTTACGGAAAAGCTGGATGGAAACATCGAGCTGGCTATCAAACAGCTTGCCGAAAGCAAACGGCAGGAAAACAAGTAACCATATTAATCTATAGACAACAATGAGTAAGAAAGATTTATTAAGCCAATGCAGGGAAGCACTCGGAGATGCTACCCTGACCAATCTGGATCTGCTGAACCTGATCGGGGAAATGAAGAAGGAACTGGAACACGACCGCATCTGCGGTCACTGAATGAACAAGGAAGGCGGCTCCACGCTGACAATCCGTAAATCTAACCACGTGACGGACGGATTCAAGGGATACAAGGCTACGCTGTTCGCCGGAGAAATGAGTTATACCGAAATCAATATCCCGCTTCGGAAAGGGGACGACCTTTTCCTGCACGGGAACAAGGATGCCGGATGTATCGGGTATTTCAGCGGAAGCGAGGTATTGCTGTTCGGCTGTTACGGACTGTTTGCCCGTGATGACGACAGCCGGTATTTACTTACCAAAGAAAGGAGATAGACGCATGAAAAAGAGAATGATAATTTTATTCATGGCACTACTGTCCCTTTCGGTGACAAGCAAAGCACAATGGGCAGTGATAGACCCTACGAACCTTGCTCAAGGCATTGTAAACTCGGCCAATGAAATTGTACAGACTTCCACAACGGCACAGAACATGTGAAGTAACTTTCAGGAGACTGTAAAGATTTACCAGCAGGGAAAGGCCTACTACGACGCTTTGAAATCTGTACACGATCTCGTAAAAGGGGCACGCAAGGTACAACAGACTATCCTTCTGGTAGGTGACATCAGCGATATTTACGTGACTAATTTCAATACGATGATGGGCGACCCGAATTTTACCGTGGAAGAACTCTCGGCCATTGCTTTCGGGTATAACCGGTTGCTTGAAGAAAGCAGCAACCTGCTGCTGGACTTGAAGGAAGTGACCACGGCTACCGGACTCTCGATGACCGACAAGGAACGGCTGGACATCATCAACCGGATATATGGCGAAGTGCTGGAATACAAGAACCTGACATGGTACTATACCCGAAAGAATATCGGCATATCGTACCTGCGCAGCAAGAAGAAGGGGGATTCCCAGCGGGTGCTTGCCCTGTACGGGACACACGACCAGCGTTACTGGTAATCATTCATCATTAAAAAAAGATAGACTATGGTATTACTATCAATAGACTGGACGAACCTGCATGAGTTGCTGCGTTCGCTTTACGATGAAATGATGCCGCTGTGCGAGGATATGGCAAGCGTGGCAAAGGGAGTGGCCGGTATAGGTGCCCTGTTCTACGTGGCGTACCGGGTGTGGCAGTCCCTTTCAAGGGCGGAAGAGATAGACGTGTTCCCGCTTTTCAGGCCGTTTGTGCTGGGGCTTTGCATCATGTTTTTCCCCACAATGGTACTGGGTACAATCAACGGGATTCTTTCCCCCGTATGCAGTGCCACTTCCTCACTGGTGGAACAGCAGACTTTCGACATGAAAAAGTATCAGGAAGAAAAGGACGAACTGGAACGGGAAGCGATGCTCCGTGACCCGGCAAAGGCTTTCCTTGTGAGTGATGAGGAATTTGACAAGAAGATAGACGAGCTTGGCTGGTCGCTGGGGGACATGGACACGATGATAAACATGTACGGGCAGAAGGCGGTGTATGACATGGGGGAAAAAGTACGGCAATGGTTCCGCGAACTGTTGGAACTGTTCTTTCAGGCAGCCTCGCTGCTGATAGACACGCTGAGGACTTTCTTTCTGATTGTCCTTTCCATACTGGGGCCAATCTCTTTTGCGCTGGCCGTCTATGACGGATTCCAGAGTACGCTCACCACATGGCTGTCACGCTATATCTGTATTTACTTATGGCTGCCCGTGGGTGACCTGTTCGGTGCTATCCTCTCACGCATACAGATTCTGATGTTGCAGCAGGACATCAAGCAGATGCAGGACCCGACATTCATACCAGACGCATCGGGCAGTGTGTATTGTATATTCATGATTATAGGTATCATCGGTTATTTCTGCGTTCCCACGGTGTCCTCATGGATTATTCAGGCAGGCGGTGCGGGAGCTTACGGGCAGAAGGCCAACGGTGCCGGGAAAATGGCCGGAAACGGTGCGGCGGCAGTCGGTGGGGCAGTCGGTGGATCGGTAGCCGGACGCATCAAGAAAATGTTCTAAACGTATCACTTAAAAAAACAGAAAGAAGACATGGAGTTCAAATCATTAAAAAACATCGAGACATCGTTCCGGCAGCTACGGCTGTTCGGAATGGTATTCCTGGGAGTATGCGTACTGGTAACGGTCTTTGCCACCTGAAAGGCATACGAGTTTGCCGAGGCGCAACGGCAGAAAATCTATGTACTGGACAGCGGAAAATCGCTGATGCTGGCACTTTCGCAGGACGTGCAGCAGAACCGCCCCGTGGAAGCGAGGGAACATATCAGACGTTTCCACGAACTGTTTTTCACCCTGTCACCGGACAAGAGCGCCATTGAAAGCAACATCCAGCGTGCCCTTTACCTTTCGGATGAAAGTGCCATCGGTTACTACCGGAACTTGCAGGAGAAAGGCTACTTCAACCGGATGATCGCGGGAAACATCTCGCAGACGCTGACGGTGGACAGCATACAGGGGAATTTCA
The DNA here is from genome assembly GCF_036416795.1 of Bacteroides sp. MSB163. Classification (NCBI taxonomy): domain Bacteria; kingdom Pseudomonadati; phylum Bacteroidota; class Bacteroidia; order Bacteroidales; family Bacteroidaceae; genus Bacteroides; species Bacteroides maternus. The sequence continues at coordinate 3,860,342 of NZ_CP143867.1, forward strand.
ACAGTTATCCATACGAGATGAAGACCTATAGCCGGCAGCACATCATCCGTTCGAGCAGCGTTACCGAAAGGTCGCTTGTCACCACCTGCCGTCTGAGGAATGTAACCCGGAGCGACAACAATCCGCAGGGCTTTCTGATAGAGAGTTTTACCATCATCGAAAACAGGGACATCGGACAGTATGAAAGATAACGGTATAAAAAAGGTCTTCCACTCGTTCAGAACGGAGAAAGACCGATATATAATAAAACTCCGCAGGCGGTGGCAACGGCTGAGCTACCGGCAGCAAAGGATTATCATCCTTTACCTGCTCGGACTCTTCGCCGCCATCGACCTTGCCTACATCGTGGGCGGTTTCTGCGGGACAGACAAATTTCCGATTGAGGTACAGCATCTCCAAAGGATTGCGCTTCCCCAAACGGACAGTATCCAACCATTAAAAAACAATGTATCCAATGACACAATCCGATAAGAAAGAAGAAAAGAATAAAAAAACGCAGAAAGCGGAACCTGCATCCGAAAAGGAGAAGAAGTTAAACCGCAAGGTTACCGACAAACTGAAATTCTATGGCGTGGTGACATTCCTCTCCCTGCTTTGCGCCGGGTTCATCTGGTTTATCTTCAAACCGGACACACCCGAAACGGTGGAAGGAATGGCGGGAATCAATACGACGATACCCGACGCTATCGCACCGGAGACGATGGCCGACAAACAGAAGGCTTACGAACTGGAAGAAATGAAGAAACGCAGGCAGGAGAAGGTAAGAACCTTGCAAGATGTGGCCGGGGGCTATCTGACACCGGACACAACGGACGGGCTGAAACCGGAAGAAGATGTACCGAAAGCGGATGCTATCCGGGAGTTCAGAGAAAAACAGCGGCAGATTTCAAGGCAGATCACCTCGTTCTATCAGGAACCGAAGGAGAGTCCGAAGGTGGACGAACTGGAACGGCAGGTGAAGGAGCTTAACGAAAAGCTGGAACGCGAACGGAAAGGACAAGACCCGCTGGAACTGATGGAAAAGTCGTATGAGATGGCGGCACGCTATTTCCCCGGACAGACGGGGGGACAGGTGAAAAACATACAGCCTGCGGGCGTTACGGGCGGTTCATCCGGCAATCCTGCCGCCATAGCTGCCGGACGTGCCACGGAGAATGTGGTTTCGTCACTGGCCGTACCTCCGATACCCGACACGATACCCCGCAATTACGGTTTTGCCACGGCCGTGGGCGGCGGACAGCTTGCCGGAGCCAATACGATACGTGCCTGCGTGGCTGAAGACCAGACAGTGACCACCGGAGCATGACTGAAGTTCCGGTTGCTGGAACCGCTGCAAGTGGGCGGTGTGCTTGTACCTGCCAATACTCCGCTATATGGTACGGTGCGTATCGAAGGGCAGCGGATGGCAGTCACGGTAAACTCCATAGAGAGTGGCGGGAATATCCTGCCGGTGGAACTAACGGCTTACGATATGGACGGGCAGGCCGGACTTTTCGTTCCGAATACAGCGGAACGTACCGCCATGAAAGAAGCCGCTGCCAATATCGGGGGCAGTTTCGGAACAAGCATCTCGTTCGCACGCAGTGCCTCGCAACAACTCGTCATGGACGTGACAAGGGGCGTGCTTGGCGGCGGATCACAATATCTGGCCACAAAGATGCGTGAGGTGAAGGTGGCTGTGAAAGCGAATTATCAACTTTTATTAATATCCAAAAAGCAGTAATCAGATGAAGACAAGAATTATTTTATCATTAGTAATGCTTTTAACCGTATTGTCGGTAAAGGCGCAGGAACCGGTGGAAACAAAGATTTTCCCCACCAACCAGATTATCTCACCGCATAAGATTGAGGTGACTTTTCAGAAAACCGTACATATCCTTTTCCCTTCCGAAGTGAAATATGTGGATTTGGGTTCGTTCGACATCATAGCGGACAAGGCCACGGGAGCGGAAAATGTAATACGCATCAAGGCGGCGGTGAAAGGTTTTGAAGGGGAAACGAACTTCTCCGTCATCACTGCCGACGGTTGTTTCTATTCTTTTAATGTGGTTTATAAGGACGAACCGGCCTGGCTTTCCATTGAGATGGAAGACTGGCTCCGGGACAATCCCGAAGGCGGGATTGCGGGCGACCGCATGTTCGTGAAGCTGAAAGAACTCGGCGGGGAGACACCGCTGGTGGTGAACCGTATCATGTACACGCTGTATAAGAAGAACAAAAGGGACATCAGGCATGTCGGTTGCAAGAAGTACGGCATACAGACACTGCTCAAAGGGCTTTATATCAACAATGACCTGCTGTACCTGCATACTTCCCTGCGCAACAGTTCGGATATATCGTTCGACATTGACTATATCCGTTTCAAAATTATCGACAAGAAGGTGGCCAAGCGCACGGCCATGCAGGAGAACTTCATAGAACCGGTAAGGACATACAATCGTCTGACAACGGTGGACGGAAAAGCCACGGTACGTAACATATTCGTGCTGCCAAAACTTACCTTGCCGGATGACAAACTGCTCGTCGTGGAGGTTTACGAAAAGGGCGGTGCCCGTCACCAGTCGTTCCGCATAGAGAACACAGACCTTGTGGCGGCAAAACCAATCAGTGAACTGCATCTGAAATAATAACCTATATAATATAATGTATATGCAAAGAATACTATTCATACTGACAGTTGCCGTGTTGTCGCTCTTTGCGGGCGAAGCACACGCGCAGCGTGACCTGCCGGGACAGACAGGCATACAGTTCACATCGGGCGGGGTGAATCATTTCCTTTCATGGAAGAGTGGCGGCGAACGCCACTACTTCACCTCGCTGGCCTTTACACATTCCAACCGTAACCGTACCTACTGGCTGTATGGTCTGGATTATCAGATAAAGGAGTACACCTACGAAAATAAGGCAATACCCAAAGCGCAGTTCACGGGGGAACTCGGTTACTTTATTCCCGTATTGTCGGACAAGGGCCGGAACGTCTGTTTCCGTATCGGACTTTCCGTTTTGGGCGGCTTCGAGACAGTCAACTGGGGAACCTCCCTGCTTCCTGACGGGGCGGCAGTGACAAACGGTGACTGCTTTATTTATGGCGGCGGCCTGACGGCGGCTTTCGATGTCTGGCTGACAGACCGGATTATCCTGCTGATGCAGGTGAAGGAAAGGGCGCTGTTCGGAACGGATGCGGGTAACTTCCATACCCAGATAGGATTGGGCGTTCGCCTTATTATTAACTAATAAAAAGAGAAAGGAGAAACAAAAAATGAAAAACGTATTATATATATGTATAGGCGCACTGCTTGCGGCGCTGGCCTTCAGTTCTTGTAACGACGGGATAGACATCCGGCAGGATTATGATTTCAGCCTCTCGTCATGGTATCTGCAAAAGCAGATTGCAACGGGTGAAACGGTGGAGATACGCTTTTATCTTGACCGTGAAGGGGACTATGAAAAGGCGGAGTATGAAATAGGTTACATTCAGATGGAAGGCAAGGGAGAGGTGTCCGACAGTGAAGGCATAAAACTTGTGAACCGGGAAGTGAGGCCGCTGACAGAGGTGCCGGGACTGGATACGGAAAATCCGGTGAAGCAGGTATTCACCCTCTTTTACCGTTCGACAAGCGCCAGACGTTCGGAACTGAAATTCTTTGTCCGGGATAATTTTGGCAGGGAAAGAGAAATGACGGTGACGTTCGATTTAGAAAGCACTACGGCAAAGGAATAACTGCTACCATTATCTATCAAGAAAGACGGTGGGGAAACCTATCGTCTTTGTTTTATGAAATTTGCTTAATGAAAACAAATGAATAAGTAATTGTTCCGGATTGCACAAAATTTGTTTTTATATTTAGCCGGAAGTTAATAGTTCAATCATATACGCATGAAAACAACACTCAGAATATTCCGTATCATCAGCAAGCTGTTGCTGCTGGCTTATGTCACGATAGTGAATTTTGTCTTTATTACGGTGTTTTACGCATTGCTACTTTCAATCTTGCGCCATATATGGCCGGCATATATACCGGGGCTGTTTGATGAGGGGGTGATTCCGTATTTAGTCAATACGTTACCGTATTATCTTTTGCTGTTATTCATCCTTTATTCCATTTCTCCGCTAAATGTGTGGGTGCTACGCAGAAAAGAAGGATACCGTCCTATGAACAGTTCCGATCGCATGAGGGTGGAACGGTTGCTTTCAGAAATGGGTATGAACCGGAAGCTGAAACTTTATCGTAACAATGACGCTCGGGTAAATGCCGCCGCATTCGGTTTCAATACGATAGGGCTGACGGGCGGAGTACTCGCCTCCGCTTCGGATGAGGAGCTGAAGGGCATCATCAGCCATGAAGTGGGGCATATCTCCCATTACGACTTTGTCTATCAGGTGCTTTTATTCTCGATGGAGTCGTTCGGTTACCGTTGCCTTTATGGTATATTTCTTATTCCGGCTTTGATATTCGGGATAATTGGCAGCATGGTGTTTGCATTGGTTCCGGCTTTGGGCCTTGTGGGTGAACTCATAGCGAAGTTATGGTGGGCCGTTTACAAACTGCTTCACCGGATTATATACGGCATCAGCCGGATAACTGACGTGAATATCAATAAATATGCCGAGTACCGTTGTGATGCCTATGCAGTGAAATATGGTTGCGGCGAAGGATTGCTTTCTTTCCTCCGCCGGTTGAAAAGGACGGAAGACGTTTACGGTGAGCGTCCGACTTTCACCGAATATATCATGAGTACGCATCCGTCCACCGAAAAACGGATTGCACGGCTGGAGAAACTACTGTAACCTGCGGTAAAGAATGTGTGCCTATATCATTTTACGGATATTGGTATAGGGAGTACCGGATGCGTATATCTGCTGCATTTCTGTGGAAAAGTCATCGTAATAACAGATGATATGACCACCGACAAGCGCATTGCCAAAAAACTCTTTTTCCGGAAGTATTTTTTTATTGTCCGCCTGCTTTATCAAGTCGTCATACAAGGCACGATACACCTTGTTGGTATCTGCTGGAAAAGCGGTTTCCGGTATGGCTACTGAAAGGATTATCTCCGGGCATTTGCCCGCTTCACGCAGCATGACTATCGTATCCGCACCTAATAATCCGATATAGGAATGCGGATTGCAGGTGAATGTGCGATAACCTTCATTATAAAGTGAAAGGATAATCCGGTAGAGTTCCATACGGATTTTATCTTCCTTGAACCAGTCGTATTTGGTTGTCTTTTCAATGGTACTGCCGGTAATGGCAACGTTCTTGTTGTACATCTTCCTATGATTTTTGAGTAATACCTTGTCCGTAACTTCCTGTTATGTACCAAAAAAGCACGGAACTTAACAGGTTCTACTCTCCGGTACGACCAAGCACCCATGCAGGAAACGAGTTAAGACCGTGCCATTAGTGTATGACAAGGACTCTGCCCGTTTATTCTCCTGCATTGAATTTGGTCGTTTCGAGAGTAAGAACAAACAGCTAAAAGCTATTCTAATATGTTATCATTCAAAATCTTTAATCTTATAACTTTCTTTTTTGGTTCAACCCTGCAAAAATAGAAAAAAGCCGGGCAACCGCATAGGGATTGCCCGACTTTTTTAAGAAGAAGTATTCAGGTGTGGGGTGTGGCAGGTCATTCCACCGGCTCGCCACCATAGCGAAGGCGGCGGATGTCCTCGTGGATTTCACACATGATATGCATCTGCATCCGCTTGCTGATATGACGGCTGTCGGAACGCATGAACAAACGGTTCTCTATCAGACTGCAAAACTTCGTGCCCTCCCTGCTTACAATGCAGACAATCTGATTCTCAAGAAAAAAATCCCTGTCGGTGGAATATTCCACATTCGGGGCTGTTCTTATATACTTCATATATCGGTATTTTAAAGGTTTTACGGTGGCGGTGTGGGTGGGGTCGTCCGGCCCTGCCCTCTGTTCTCTTGGGGGGCGGTGAAAAAGATGTGCCGGATGTTGTCTCCGGCACATGCTTTCTGTTCGGCTTCAGGCGGCTTTTCCGCTTTCGGGTTTCTCCGTTTTCGGGGCGGTGACTTTCTTCTCCGTCTTTTCTGCCGTCTGCTGTTTTTCCGCTTCTTTGGCTGCTTTCTTTTCCGCTTTCTTCATTTCCTTTATCCTTTCTTCCAAACGTTCATGCCGTTTCTGATATTCTTCCTCGTGGGTGGCTTTGGCAAGTCCGTACTGGTCGGGAAAGTGCATGTTTGCGAAGTCCCTTAACAGCTTGGATGCGTTGTTGTCTCCGTGGCCGTTTTCACAAAGGAAATGACTGATGAAGTCCCGTTTGATGAGGGTCTTTTGTGCGTCCGTCAGCTTGGCTACGATTTTCATCCGCTGTTTCTCGTCCAATGCGAAAGGCTGGTCTTTGATGCCGAAAAGTGGAAAATGTCTCCTTTGAAGTTGGGCAAGCATGGCGAAATAAACCATACCGTCTTCGTACTGCGTGAACGGGCTTTCGGGATAGTCGTTCTCCCGGACAATCTTTTTCGTGTCGGCAACGGTCTTTTCAATAGAAAGCTGTCTGAAACGCTTGTCCCTCTCCTGCAATGTCCCGATAGTGACGGGGGCGGTTTCCTTCCTGTTTATCTCCACGTAGCAGAGTTCGGGTTCCGTCTGCCCTACCTTCACATAGGTCTTTATCCTGCCTTCCTCCTTCATGCGGTCAAGTTCCTCCACCTTTCGGGCATATTCCTCGTTTCTGCGCTCAAAAGTCTCTACCGCTTGTTCGTACTCTTTCGCTTGGGTGAACTGCTCTTTCTTCGGTGCTTCGGGGGCTTTTGGAAATTCCCTTGCCGATACGTTGTAGTCAAGTTCCTTGATTTCATGCCCTTTCTTGTCCAATTTTTGTAGTGCCATATCGTTACGGCTTCCGTAGTAGGGGCGTGCGACAACCAACTTCGGATCGGATTTCAAAAGTTTCTCCGTCTCTTTTGCCACATGGGCGGCATTCTTGGTTTCCAGACATTTGCGGTTTGTGCAGTGTCCGCATCCGTTATGCTCGGCAAAGAGGTTGTAATTGGCTGCGTTGTGTACGCATGCCTTGCATTCCGTCTTGTCGAACTTGTATTGCTTAAGGTCGGTTGTGTAGTATTTCTCAAAATATTTCTTGAACAGATTGAGTGTGTAACCGCTCCAATCGTCCTTGTTGTCTGTCTTGAGGTGGTTCTCATATACGTCCTTTTGGATATTGGGTTCATAGGTGCTTATCTCTTCGGCTACGCTGATAGTGATTGTTTCATTGTCTAACAGTTCACCGATAGGCGCATAGAGTTCGTTCAGTTTCAATCGGGTATAGATATACTTCTCGCTCCGTCCGAAACGTCCTGCCAAAGAATAAATATCATACCGTCCCTTTTCAAGCAAGCGTTTGAATGCTTTCGCTTCTTCGGTGGGGCGTACCTGCTCACGTTGTAAATTTTCACTCAGTGACATATCTTCCGCTTCATCATCTGTTATATTATTATAGATAGTTGCCTTTATCGTCTTTGCTCCTGCAAGCAGTGAGGCACGATAACGGCGTTCTCCGTATATGATTTCATAACCGCCTCCCGTGTGCGGGCGTACCGCAATGGCTTGCAAAACGCCCACTTCCCGAATGCTTTCCGCAAGTTCCTGCAATGATGCGTCATTGAATGTCTTGCGGTGGTTGTCCGTGCTTGGTTGTACGGTGGTGATGTCAAGGTCTGTTTCGGCTGTGGCCGTTGCAAGCGGTGTCTTGAACGTGACCTGCTGCGGTGTTTCTTCCGTAACGTTGGGAACGGCTGCCGTTCCGAGGGAGGCCGTCACTTCGGTAGCCGTGGGCACGTCCTGCGGTGTGAGTAACATTATCGGCTTCGGGATGATTGCCAAAGCGGTTACTTTTACTGCATTTTCTTTCTCTGATTTCTGCACGCTGTTCTTCTGTACTTTCTTGTTCGTTTTCATAATGATAAGTTTTTAAATATTGATAATTAATTGAATAGTTTTCCGTCTGAAAGGTATTCCCAACCGTTGGCGTTGCTTTCTTCCGTGAAGTATTCCAAAGTCTGGGTGCTCTCCATATCATCCCGACAAGCACGGAAAAAGCTGTCGAGACATTCGTTCATAAGGTTGTCAAACGTGACATTCCCGGTGGGGGATTTCAAGAACTTATAAATCGGATCAAGAATATCGTTATCTATATAATAGCCCGTAAGGGGACAACAAATATCTACAAATATCCTGCTTTTTCGTCCTTTCGTCCCTTTCCAAAAATATTTTGGCGTGTATAGGTCGTTCCAATGGTGGTTTATCAGATAGGCCATCAACCGCCAACCGCTTAACCCGTCTATGCAGTCTTCCTGCTTACTGCGGTAGTCATAGCTGTAATTGCATGCATCATATCTCCAATTACGGCACACGATACCGAAGCGTTCGCAAAAGGCATCAAGGGTTTGACGGTTCTCGTGCGTCCAACCGTAAAAATATCGGTTACACAACCATTCGGTGTGTGCTTTCTCTTTGGCTTCCTCGGATAACTCGGTTATCCGATAGAGGGTGTATGTTCTTGTTTCTGTTCTCATGTCGTTACTTTTTTATGGGTTCATTGATAGGTGGGCGGATTGCTCCGCCCTGCCGTTCATGCTGTCATACACGGATGCACGTGGCGAGTGCTTCCCTTACTTTCAGCTCCTGCTTCTTGGAATATATCCACCCTGCACGCCTTTCGCCCTTATAAGTGAGGTTTGCACGGAACAAACCGTTCAAGTCTTTCAGAACGTCCTTTATCGGCTTGGTGTCACCGAATACGGCAATCGCCTTTTCGCTGTATTCCACGATTTCAAGACTGAGGGTTGAAGGGGCTGCGGTTGCTGTCGGCTGTTGTGCTTCGTTTTCCCTCTGCGGTGCTTTCATGCAAAGGTTGGCTTCATCCCCTGCGGTATGCGCATACCGTTCTATGAACTTTTCAAGGTCACAGATAGGCTCTTTCTCAATTGTCCAACCGCTGTACTTGTTCCTGCCCAAATACATGCCGTCCCCCATGCTGTAATTTTCACGGTGTTCGTAATCCGCGTTATATTCTGCCAAATAGGCCGTTTCCTCAAAATTGGCGGCATGCTTGCGCATTTCTGAAAAGAGGTTGCGTGTATGTTTGGAAAAGCCTAAAATGACGGTTCTTGCTATACTATAGTCGTAATAGTCCGTATAACTGTCGCATTCGTTCACCCTCAATGTGCCGATAATGACCGCCTTTGCATCTGTCGGGATAAGGGGGCGCAAACGTTCCGCACCGATTTTTGCGATACGCTCGTATTCTTCCCTTGCTTCCTTCGCTTTCCGTTCCGCTTCGGCTTTCTTCTCTTTCGCTTTGGTTAGTAAAGCGGCTGTTTCCAACGGATCCAAAAACTTGGGGTTCGCATCATCGTAATAGATGCCTATTCCGAATTTCTCCGATAATGGCCGGATAAGGTCGGAAGTGTGAAACTCGTGTGTTTCCAAATTGACAAGATGATAGGTTATTCCCCACTTGTCACGGGTTACTTCATACACAACATAGCTGTCATAGCTGTAGCCTTCCAATACTACCACTTGATTGACTGAAACGGTCTGAACGTCTCTGTCGTAACTTCTGTTAGCTCCCAATAAATGTACTTTGTTCATAATGAGTTGTTTTAATGATTAATATTTCGTTTCAGAGTATCACGCAAAGAACAAGGATGAAAAGAGCGAGCACGCAAAGGGAAAGGAGAGCGGAAAGGATGCGCCACACGGAACGGATGAGGAAAACCACCACCGCCAAAACTGCCAACATGGGCAACCAACCGCTCCAAAAGGCCGCCACACCACCGACAAAGGCACACACGAAACGCACCGCCACGTACACCACGAAGCCGACCAACGACCACTTCATCCAAAATTTTATGCCGGTTGGAGCGAAGCCGAAGCCTCGTTTCAAATCTTGTTGTATTTCAGTTCTCTTTTTCATAACATTGACTTTTTTTTTATGCCTTGTCGGTGGCCTCACCTTGCTCGTTTCAGGGGGCAGATACGGACGGGGAGAAAATATGCAAGGCTTTTGGTGAAAATTTTTCAACCGCCCCGCTGGACGGATTGAAAAATTTTCGCCAAAACCCGTAGGGCGCGAAGCGGGCTTGCAGATTTTTAGGGGCCCCGCCCGTAGCTTCGCACCCTGAACTACGGCAAGGTGAAGTCATGACAAGGTTATAAAAAAGGGGAAATGGCTATAATGGGGAAAAGAGAACTGAAATATGACAAGATTCGGAAGGCTGTGCCAACTGGTTTATATATTTATTATGCAAATATTCTTGTTTGTTTACACTTAAAAATAACATGTTATATTGGTTTAAGTATAAATAAAGCATTCATTTGTATTATTTGTTTAAATTTGCTGCAATAAGGTGAATCTTTATATGTCAGTTTCTATAATTTATACTTCTAAAAAGGCTTTGAAGTATTTTTAGAAATCTTATAAGATCACAGAATAAATTTATTGGAAAGAGTGAAATACTTTTATATAAAAAGTTATAGATTTTTGTAACATAATGGCAACAGGTTCTTAATGAAGGGTGGATATGTAAAATTATGCATGAACAGTATGGTAGGCTATTACTGACTTATTTTCGTAAATCTGTTATCTGCAATGTAATCTATGGGGGATACTATCTCAGGATTGGAAAAATATAAAAGATTGCTGTGCAATGATAATTATCTGTAACGAATCACTTTCAAACTGTTTATGTCAGTGAACTTTACAGCGTCTTAAAAAGACGCTCGGAATATCGGAAGCGGAAATCTTCAAATGCTATAAGAACAAATAGAAGCTGTTTTGTTATTGTAATAGGTTAATTATAGTTTGTTGATACAATATGTGCAAAATTGCTAAAACCAATATTTTGTTTCCGAAATTCATAAATGAATATGTGAAATACGTATAACGAACTATAGACAACTTGTATATTACCTCATAGTAAAATACTATTTTTTGAATTTGATACCTTTACTATAATCATTTTTATAACTTTACCTGTCAAGCCATTCCTTAATACGTTGAGCTTTTTCCTTACTTACTTGGATTTCTGTCTTCGGATAACCCTTTAAATGGACAATAAGTTTCCCTCCGAAATAATTACCGAGGAATAAAACATGCTCTACGTTGATAATATATTGTCGGTTTGCACGGAAGAAACAGTCTGGGTTGAGTTGCTGTTCAAGTTCTTCCATTGACACATTGACAACTTCTGAAGTACCGTTATTAAGGCGAAGATACACATTCTTATTTTCAGTCTCAATATGATTGATGTCCGAGACACGTACTGTCTTATATCCGTCACGATAAGGTAACAGGAAACGTTCCCGATAACGGAACTGGTTCTTTTGTAACGCGTCGAAAAGCTGCCGGAAATTCTCTTCGGTATAATTTTTACCTGCTTTGATTGCTTTATTTATGGCTGCTTCAAGTTCATCGACATCCAAAGGCTTCAGAAGATAGTCAAAACTATTGAACTTGAATGCCTGTACCGCATATTCATCGTATGCAGTAGTGAATATGATGGGTACGGTTGCCGGAGCGTATTTAAGAGCCTCGAAACTTAGACCGTCAGTAAGACGGATATCCGCAAGTATGAGGTCTGTTGTTTTTCTTGATTGGAAAAATTCGACCGCCTCTTTTATGCTTGTAAATGGACCTTCAATTACAAACGTTGCATCAATATCATTTAGTAATCTTATGAGGCGCATGGCATTGCGCTGTTCATCTTCAAGAATCAGTATTTTCATGGGAAATGATGTTTTTAATTATTGGCAAACTTACCGAATAGAAGTTTTCGGCATTCTCTATCTTAACCTTTTTGTCGCAGAGCAATGCGTATCGTTCTATGATGTTTTTATGGCCTAAACCCGTTGAGTCCATTTTTGACAGCAAAGGTGATTTAAGATTATGCACAGTGATATAATCATCCGACAACGCAATGGCAATAAACAGCGGATGTTCCATTGAAAAGCTATTATGCTTTATTGCATTCTCCACAAGAAGCTGCAACACCGCCGGAGGAAGGAACCCCTTACATTCTTTAACCTCTGGACTGATTTTCGTAATGACGCCTCCGGCGTGACGTACCTTCATTAGATACAAGTATGAATCAAGGAATTTTATCTCCTCAGTAACAGGAATCAGATTCCTGTCCAAATTAGCAATGATGTACCGATACACTTTTGACAGATTGCTTAGGAATTTGCCAGCCAGTCCGGTATCTTCTTCAATCAATTCCAGCAGATTGTTGAAGTTGTTGAACATGAAATGCGGATTGATTTGCAGTTTCAGGGAGTTGAGTTGTGACTGTAGGGCGATCTCTTTCTCCTTCATCAGTGCCATTTCAAGTGTTTGCTTCTCGTCACGTGCCTTGATGTAAGATTGAAGGTAGAATGCGTTGGCATAAACGCTTGATATGAAGGTGGATATCATTGCAAAAGTATATGCGCCTTTCATGTTGAGTAATTCGTCAAGAAGTCCGTTCCCGGTTTCATCCCATAAGAAATTGAATAAAGATATCATGCCGAATGCGACAATATTATTCAGAGTCAAAAGACATGAGGCATAGACAATCACCCACACATAAGATGTCCTGAAAGGCAAAATCCTAAAAACAAGATAAGAGAATCCCAAAGATATATAGGTAAAGAGCATGCACAATAAAAAATCGACGATATAATCGACTGCCGCCATTCCCGGAGATTGGTCAGTTGTTTCATCATCGAGAATTAACCATATAATGAGGTAGAGCACATAGGAAACGGCTGATAATAAAAGCCCGTTCCGCCAGTTCATTATTTTTATATTTTCTTTTGTCATATCAGATGCAAAGTTACTTCATATTCCACAAAGATAGGGATTTGCTTCTTTATTTGATAAGATAAAATCGGCTGAAACGGACAAAATCACTTTCGAAATGATTAAAATGAATGTTGAAACGAACAGTGTTACACTTTACGTTTGCCGAAATGCCAATTCGGAAATTAGTTTTTTGTGCAATAAACCGCCCGTTTGGGCGGTTCAGATATCAATTTATCCGTTTCAGTCGGATTTTACTATTACGACTGATACTACACGGATAATTTTGCATCCTTGTGTTATAAATGCCATTATGATAAAGTCTGAATCAACCAAATTTGAAAAAATAGATATAGATAGTATTTATCGGAAATACTATCGGCTATTGTGCCTGTATGCACTTCATTACCTGCATATAACAGAGGATGCAGAGGATGTCGTACAGGATTGTTTGACTGATTTTCTCGAACGGTCCGAAAAAGGTTGTTTCGTCTCCGATATAAAATCCTATTTGTTTATGATGGTGCGCAACAGATGCTTTTTTATCCTGAAAAAAGAAAACATGATTGACCGGAATCGTTTTATTTCAGAGTTTGAGGAAATTCTTACTGATACAGAATACAAAGAACAGTCATTTATGGAAGCAAGAATGTGGACTGCTATAGATTCATTGTCTGATCGTTGTCGTGAAGCCTTCCTGCTGTGCAAACGGGACGGATTGAAATACGAAGAAGTGGCAGACCAACTTGGAATCTCCGTAAACACGGTCAAAAACCAAATCAGCAAGGCTCTTAAGACTATCAAAGGTGAGTGCCGGAAAATTTATTTTTTCTTTTTCGGGTAATTTTTTTTGTTTGGAATAGTAGGATTTCGGTTGATTTTACTCTTAGCTAAAAAGAACATCGAAAATGGACAAAGAAGAATTAAAAGGATTACAATTTGTTTTGAGGTATTATTCTCCGGGAATTTTTGATACCCGAAAAGCTTTACGCAGATACAAGGAGGCGCATCCAGCCAAAGAGCGCAGATGGCTCCGATATGTATCTGGGATTGCTGCCTCTGTTGCAATATGCCTATTTACTGCATATTGTCTTATGTGGGAGAAAGAATCTCCTGTTTGCTTATATTCTTATGCTGATGCCACAACATTCACACTTCCCGACAGTTCAGTGGTTACGTTATTTCCCAATTCAACTCTCAGTTACCTGCCGGACAGGTTCAATAAAAACAAACGGGAAGTTGATATGAGCGGAAGAATTAGTTTTGATGTGCGCCGTAACCAGTACGCTCCGTTTATTGTATCAGGAGAATATGCTAAAATAGAAGTGCTGGGTACACAGTTCGAAGTAAACGAGAACAATAATGGTTCCGTTACCGAAGTTCATGTATTATCAGGCAAGGTGTTGTTCTCTTCTAAAAATAATAAGAATGGTATTGTACTTACCCGGAATATGCAGGCTGTTATGCCTTTTGGGTCGGATGTTCCACTGATAATGGTGAAAAACTCAGATAAAGATCATGCAGACAAATCCGGGAAGTTCATTTATGAAAACACACCTTTGTCTGAAGTACTGAAAGAATTGTCCGAACACTTCCATGTAAAACTGACCAGTGTCTCCACTGGAAAGACACTTACAGCAGAATTCGATACAGACAACTTGGATGAGATTATTTCCATGATAGAAAAATCGCTGGATGTAAAGATAAGGAAGGAGGTCACGAAGTGATCAGGCTGACAATCCTTATATTGACCTTGTTTATATTGCCACTTTCGCTTCACGCCCAGCATAAGGTTCATTCATGTACCGTCAGACAACAAATGGAGGTAGTTAAAAAAGAGTATGCCGTAAATTTCGTGTATGATGCCTCATTGAAACTGGATATACCCTATATCGGCAAACCCTTAAAAGGACGGGGCTTGCACTCCACTTTGAATGAATTATTCCGTAATACAGACATAAAGTGGGAAGTAAACGGGAAACATGTACTGTTGAGCCGGAAAAAGAAATACACTTTGAGCGGTTATGTCTATCAGCATGATGGTGAAACAGTCATAAATGCCACAGTATGGGACGTCACGACAGGAACAGGCACATTGAGCAACGAACACGGTTTTTTCAGTATCACACTTCCGGAAGGACATCATGCCATACGCTTTTCATCCATAGGTTGTGGCGAACACTCGGAAGATGTGTTTCTTCAGCATGATACAACTCTGAAAATTCATCTAAAAGAAGGATATCAACTGGAAGAAGTGGTTGTGACCGCTGATTTGAATTCTCCGTTGATGACTACCCAAACAGGAAAAGTATCATTGACTTCCAAAGAACTGAATACCGGATATGCGCTTATGAGTTCGCCGGATGTGGTAAAGACATTACAGAATCTTCCGGGAGTGGCGGCAGGCACCGAACTCATTTCCGGGCTGTATGTACATGGCGGCGGTAACGATGAGAATCTTTTTCTGTTGGACGGCACACCTCTTTATCAGGTGAACCATCTGGGAGGGCTTTTTTCCGCATTCAACACGGATATTGTAAAAAACATCGACTTCTACAAGAGCGGCTTCCCTGCACGCTACGGCGGAAGACTTTCTTCCGTCGTGGATGTACGTACCAATGATGGAAACATGAAAGAATACCACGGTACGGTAAGCATAGGACTCTTGGACGGACGAATCCAATTTGAAGGTCCCATAAAGAAAGACCGGACCTCGTTCAACATTGCAATGCGTCGCACATGGCTCGATGTCATCACAGTACCGGCATTGGCCATACGCAACAGTTCAAAGGCCGATAAGATAAATATGCGCTATGCCTTCCATGACATAAACGCCAAAATAACGCACCGCTTTTCGGAACGCAGCCGTGCAGACATCAGCTTATATTCGGGCAATGACATCATGAAAGTGAACAACAAGCAGTTTGAGAAAGAATACGGCACGAACTACAACCGGGAAGAAGACCGTACTAAATTCAACCTGCAATGGGGCAATCTGACGGCCTCCCTGAACTGGAAGTACCAGTTCTCCCCGAAACTGTACTCCATATTCACGGGTGTCTATACCCATAACCGTTCCCGTCACGATTACCTTTCCGAAGAAAGGGTTTTTAATGAAGGACAATTATCAGGGATAACCCATAGCGAGCGTAATAACCGCTCCACCATCGATGACATTGGCTACCGTATGGAGTTCGATTATCGGCCAAATCCTGCGCACCGCCTGCGTATAGGGTCAAATTACCTGATGCACTTTTTCCGTCCTCAAAGCGCACGCACATGGGATTATTCCGGGACTGACAGCCAGAAAGACACCCTGTCACGCGAGGCTTCAGGTTCCTATAACGGACAGGAATTTTCATTGTATGCCGAAGACGACATAGCTCTAAGCAACCGTCTGAAGCTGAATGCCGGACTGCATTACACCCTGTTCCATATAACAGGCAAGACTTATCATTCCATAGAACCCCGCGCATCCATCCGTTACCAATGCAGCGACCGTGTGACATTCAAGGCTTCCTATACGGAAATGAGCCAGTTCATGCACCAGCTTTCCAACACATACTTGAATCTGCCGATGGATTTTTGGGTACCTTCCACCAAAAAGATTGCACCGATGCGCTCCCGACAATATGCGGTCGGGATGTATCTGCAACTACCTTTCCGCATCCGGTTGAATATGGAGGGATTTTACAAAACGATGAATCACATTGTGGAATATAACGGTGGAAACAGCCTCACGCCCTCTGCCGATGACTGGGAAGAAAAAATCCATGAGGGCAAGGGAAAGGCATACGGGCTGGAATGGGAAACCAGCTATAGCAATAACCGGACACACATCAGTGCGGCTTATACCTTGTCATGGAGCAAGCGCAACTTCCCGACATTCTATAATGGATGGTATCCCGATAAATTTGACAATCGTCATAAATTAAACCTCAGCGTTCGCCACAACTTTTCTTCCCGGATAGAGGCATACGCTTCATGGACTTACCATACAGGGAACCGTATGACCGTGCCGCAACAACAGGTCAATGCTCCCGTCATCCCCGGCATCGGTGGCGAGTCTGCTTCGGAATGGATATACGAACAGCCGAACAACGTGTCGCTTCCGGCATATCACCGCCTCGACCTCGGTGTTAATTTCCGCAGCACCACCCACCGAGGGCATGAAAGGATATGGAACATCAGCGTTTATAACGCTTATTGCCGTATCAATCCCCTTTACGGCAAGGTGCAAGAGATGCCAGACGGCAGTTTCAAGGGGAAAGCGACGGGGATGTTCCCCATACTTCCGTCATTCAGTTACACATTAAAATTCTGACAGATACATGAAAATAAGGAATCTGATATACATAATCTCCCTGTTCATACTTTCATCGTGCAACTATGAGTTCGAGTTGGGTGATATAAACGCCGGAGAAAAGCTGGTACTCTACTGTATGCCCGGTGCCGGCAAGGACACCACGCTCATACAGCTGTCCCGCAGTGTGCCTGTCTCCCGAAAAGGAGAACAGCAAAAGGGCATTCCCTATGCCGATGTCAACTTTATGGTTAACGGCAAGGAACAGCCGGTGTATTGGAACGAGAGTGCGACGCCATCTGTTCCGGTACAGTGCTACTATGTGCTTGGTCGATACCATGAAGCGGATGAGGTGGATATAAATGTGTCTGTCCAGGGGCTTCCGTCTGTAAGCTCCCGGACGGTATTGCCGGTGTCTTTTCCGCTGAAAAAGATGGATATGAAGCTAAAGCAGGAGATTGAGACAAAGTTGCAGTTTCTTATCACATTTCAGGATAATGCCGATACGGAGGATTATTATGGAGTGCGGATAGTACGTAGGTGCATTTATACGAGTGTGCCGGACAATCATGTCATACGCACGAGTTTCTCAGACCTCGAATTGGAGGTAGACGACGAACCCCTGCTGTATAGCAAGAGCGGACTAAACTCCGCATTTGACCTTTCCAATGATTTCTATCAGAACCTTTATATCTGGAGCGACAAGCAGATTAAGGGAAAGGAATATACCTTGCGTTTGAAAATCTCCTACTCGGCCGATGATATTTCGATGTGGGAAGGCACCACTTATAAATACTCGTACAAGGTATATCTGTACAAACTCTCACAGGAACTTTTCCGGTATCTGAAGTCATTGAATGATGTCAAGAACAATGATTTGGGCCACAAGGGGCTGGCTCCCATACGGAGCCATTACTCCAATGTGGAAAATGGTATCGGTGTTGTGGGGGGATGCCGGATTACGGAAACGGAGTGGATGAAGAATCTGTCGGACGAAGCATCAGAGGCTCCTCCGATGAAATGGAGTTCCAATGACGTGACAATCGAGACCATTGAAAACTCTTCGGCTCTTCGCATCCGTATTCCGAGGGACGGAGGAACTTACAAAATGAGAAACCTCTCCGAGAAATGGCTTTTGTTCTATTGGTTTGGCGGAATGACCAATATATTATCCGAGGAAGTGCAAAACAACTGGTTTCATGCCGTTCTTAAAGAAGACTTGCTGCAATTCACCACGCAGCCGAATGATACAGGGAAAGACCGCGTCGTCTCCGGAGGCATCATGTCCGGCAACCACAAATATCGGAATGGGTATTTCGTGTTTGAGCAATCGGGGGACTGAATAAATAAGGATAATTGGAAACATATTCATTAACTAAATAACAATTCGATTATGAAGAAGATTCTATTGACATTGCTTTTCATCCTGCCTTTCTACATGGCGGCAAAGGCGCAGGATTTCAGAGTAGGAGTGACAGGAGGTTATAACCTCAGTTCTCCGAGTGCTTACCAGTCACAGTCCGGTTTCCATGCTGGCGTAAAGGGGGAGCTTGGACTTCCGCAGGTGGCGAAAGGTTTGTATCTGGACTTCGGGCTGATGCTTTCCTCTCATGGTTGGGAAAATCCGGGCTACTATTACAACGCTAATTACAACCCTTCTGCCGGAAACGGTTCGGGCAATTCCTCACCAAACTACAGTTCTAACAGTAAGTCTACTCCTTATTATCTGAACATTCCTGTTCACATCGGATATAAGTTTTCTGCTGGACGGAATGTCAGCCTGTTCGTCAATGCAGGTCCTTATATTAGCATCGGCCTGTTCGGGAAGGCCACAGAAACCATCTTTCCCGACGAGGGAGCAGTCACAACCCGGACTGCGGCAAACAATGTCTTCAGCGACAAGATGCTCAATCGCTTCGATTGGGGACTGGGATTCCGTGCTGGGATAGAGATTGTTCGCCACGTTCAACTTTCTATCGGTTATGATTGGGGTATGAAGAATATAAATAAGAATGGTGTGGACTGCAAGAATAGAACTTTTGTTGTATCGTGTGCCTATATGTTTTAGTCTCCAATGTTAATTTTTAATATTAATCATTTAATCAAAATTTAAGATGAAAAAATTATTTTTTTTAATGTGTGTTACAATGCTTGGTGCATGTAATAATGAAGAAGAAGTGCAAATTTCTAAGGTTGAACAGCCTTCATCTATAAAAGCTGTTCTTATTCCCGTTCAACAAACGGGCAATTTAGTGACAAGAGGTGTCGGAGATGGAGAGTATGCATTAAGTTTCGATAGCGAAGGTCGTTTTCAAGAATTCAAAGAAAAACTTTCTTCTATCTCGGATAACGAAAAGTTGGAATTAGTAAATCAATTTGGAGTTAGAAATTTACATAATCTTGCAGCAGAGGCTGATGATGAATTGGAGTCTATTGGTACTAAAGCTAATTCAGAAGGAGAATTCCGTCAATCATACGAAGAATATAAGAAAAAGTATGAGGGGATTCTAATACCCAATAATATTGATGCCAATGATCTGTCACTTTATGTGCCGGATGAAGATAATGTGGAAACATTTATCGGAAACCAAAATGGCATGTATGTTATTGACGGTGAAATTAAACGGATAAATATAAGGAAAGATTTAGCGGAAAGTGTAGCAAAAGCAACACAATCATTATTGTCAGATAGAGCTAATGCAAAATCTATTGATGTAAATACATCCACATACAGACCGATGAAAAATAAAGAAATATATTTCAATGCTTATATGAGGGGAGGACGACTTTGGGTTAAAATGTCTGCCAAAAAGAAAATGTGGTATGGTTGGAAAAATGATCCACATCGTTCTTACTATTTCGATTCATTCCTTAGTCCCAATTTTAGTTATTTAGCACAAGGACAATATGGGCAAGAAGTTATTGCACCACGATTACCCAGATATATTTTCAATAATAATGTGAAAAATGGGTTTAATATTATTCTTGGAAAGATTACTGGTGGAAATGCCTTAACAGGCAAGTTTCATACGTGGACTGATCTTACTTCTGAACATGATGCCAACGGTAAAGATCAGACAGAGGTTATTAATGGTCATGTGGTTCCCAAATGTCTGATAGGAAAAGCACATATTATCAATATAAACTTAAAATAATGGTGCTATAAGAATGTATTTAGATCAAAAATAACTATCATTATACTTTGCCATTCTGAACGACGCTAAGGACTGTTCATCAAGGAGGTAATAGCTTGGCTGGTTTAGCATGGCAAAGTAATATAGACTAAACGTAGAGCGATTATATAATGCGAAAGCAATTGATTTTTATCGGATGCTTTATATGGAATGTTTATTCCTTGGCACAAACAGAGCGGAAATTCCTAATGATCGATACCTTGCCAAGCGTTAGGACAGAGCGTCCTGTTGGTATTGTTGAGAATAATGCCCACAACAAAATAGATACGGCTTTTTCTGTTCCAATACAGTCTTTTGCAATCATTACTGCCAATCCGTTTCTTATGCCAACCGATATTGTTGGCAATCAGTTGTTTCCTTGGAATAATCGTCCTGTAGGGAATCCGAACTTTCCTTTTGCTTCAGACTATCTGTGCGAAGGTCGACTATGGAGATTTCGCACCATCAGCAGTCATACCACCTATCCCTTTTGGGGATCGGCTACTTATGTAAAGTTTTTCTATCATCATCTGTTGACGAAACATTTGACTCTTAGCGTAGGAGCGTTTTGGGGTAAATATTCTATATTACAACAAGAAGACAAGGATGGCAACCGATGGCTTTTAGATGATAGTCCAATGATACGTAAATTGTTTAATGACTTTGGTGGCATCTTGGGAATGGAATACAATCCAATTGACCGATGGTCTTTGTTATTCCGTATCCGTTATTCTTTGATGGAGCGTTCTAATAAGGTTATGCCTTCACTTACTCCTATGTTTCCGCATAACAGTATGGAGATGAAGTTACAATTTACTCCAGTCAGGAATGTAAAGATAAAAATAGGATATGAAAGAGACTTGTATAAACCAAAGTAATAATTGAAGGTTTCCTTCGTCACACAGTTGGGCTTTTTACGTAAGTTTTGCAGAATAATGTCGGAATAACCAAAGCTATTCTGCAAATTGCATTGGTATCAAAGGGAATGCTGTCTCATTACTGCCGTATATTGAATATAAATTAAATGAAAAAATATGTGGAAACAGAAATTAAAAATCTGCGCCATCAACTTGACGGCATGCAGTGTGGCTCTTGTCATCATGATACTGTTGTCCGTTTGCTCCCGATTATACGGGCAGGAAAATTCTATGCTGTTCTTCGGCCGTGCAAAACTGACCGTGACGAACATAGACACTACCAAACTGTCGATTTATGAATATGGGAAGTCGTTTCTGTCTCCACATTTTGATTTCATTCCCAAAATGCCTGAAACACTTTTGAACTTTCGTCCTGATTATACACAGAGCTTTCCCGTTGACCGTTCGTCTTTGCATAAAGGCGAATACAATGTCGGCGGGATTATTCATCGGTTTGAGAAGATAGATGTTTGGGGACGTGGCAGACAGGAAAATATCATAGGAGTTGGCGTATCGAACTATGCTGAAGTTAAAACGGCATATTCTCCAAACGAGAGATGGAAATTGGGCATAAGCCTATATGCGCACAAACTGAGTATTCCCCGTTCGAGTAGCAATACATTTGGGATTGGAACCGATGTTTCCTATCAATTCCTCCCTAATACATCGCTCCATCTCTTTGGTACATATCATCGCACCTATTTGCTGGGTGTGCAATCGATGAAGAGACTGAACGGCTACCATTATGGCGGTTATCTTTCTTTTGATTTGGCAGAACGATGGGCAATGGATGTGGGCATGAGAAGTTATGGCGGCAATGGGTCTCACCAGCAATCGACTGTACCGATAATACGTCCGTTGTATAAGCATAACGGGCGTGAAATAAATGCGGATTTTGGTGGAATGTTCCAGCAAATCGTGAAAGGACTATTCTTTAATCATTGATAATATGAAACAGAAAAAAAGCAAAATAATGATTGTTGCAATATGGATTCTGCTGTACGGCTGCATGATGTGCATGAGTTCATGCGGAAGTCTGCTTTATAATCCGTCTAATAAGGCAGAACAGGTGACGGTAACTATTAAACAGCCCATAAAAATGTGAACAAAAATGATACAAGCATAGTTTAAACTTATTGGAAAAAACTTATGAATCCGTTAATATTAAAAAATAAAAACATTTTTTTCGACACTCCAAATATTGAAAGAAGTATTAGGACATAGCTATAAAGTCTTTGAAGAACAGAGGACTGAATTTACTGATTCTGTGATTGTTACTGAATGGCAATATTACAATGATAGTAAAGCATGGCTTTGCAAACTGATGTGCAAAAGAAAGAGCTTGGGGTGGTTTCATGTATATAATATTTTTTTCACTGTATCCTGCTTCTTTGCTGAAAAACATTTGAAGCAATAGAAAGGTTGGCAATCGCCAATGAAATAAAAGATGAATTTTATCATTTAAAAATAACAGGAAAACTGATATATATAGATATTCGGAGATGATTAGTTACCTGAAGATGAAAATGTTTTTTGTAAGAAAGATTTTAAATAGCAATATCTTTTTATATACAAAAAGGACAGCAAACTGTTTTCTTTCTTTTAGTTTTTCTTTCCATCCCATTCAGTGAACCGAAGTCAGTCGGGAAGTCAATGGTTTTCAGTTCCTGACTCATTATCTCCATCTTGAGGGTACTTAAGAAGTAGAGGCAGAAGAAGTGAGATTGCATAATAAATTTATTGTGCAAATTTCTTCCACTTGTTTCTCAAAGTTATCCCTTATCTTTGCCTTATTTTTCACCACACTCCGATGGTTGTAAATTGTCTGTGGGGAATAGAACAGAAGGGTTGCTATCTTGGAGCTATCCTTAATTCCCATTCGTATTAAAGCAAAAATGCGAAGTTCCGTAGTCAATATTTCCCCCCGTTTGGGTATTATTTCTTCACCTTCACGCAATAGGGAATTGAATTCCTTTATAAAGTTAGGGTATAGATTCAGGAAAGCCGTATCAAAGTTCATAAAGAACTCCCTGGTATCCATTTCTGAAAGTTTGGTTGCATTGACCAGTCTCAATAAATCATCTGTTTGCTTCGCTTTTACCTTGCGCTTCACTAAATCCTGATATTTCTTCAGCTTGTCTATATAAGCGGCACATAAATCCATAAACAGGCTTACATACTCTTCGCGTGTATGATTCGTATCTACCAACGCTTTATTCAGGTGTTGCAATTCACAGTTCATATTTGCCAAAATTTTCTTCCGCTTATGAAGTTGGTTCATCTGCCGATATATATAAACCAAAGAAACTACCAGTCCGATAGATAAAAGACTGATACATATCAGTGACCATTGCAAGCGTTGGCTTTCAATAAGGTTCTGTTTCTGATATGAAAGAACAATGGAAGGGAATTTTCTTGCTATTTCGAGCATACGGAGACGGTTGTTATAATACATGGCATCTTCTAGAGAATAGTTTAAGTAACGATTGGCACGTGAAACTTCTCCATCCCTGTTCTTGAAGATGTATAACGCCAGTTCCTGCAAGGCAAGATTCTCTTTCAATGGGCATACCTGATCGGAAATAGCTGCCTTTATCAGATAATTCTCATATTCTTTCCAGTTGTTGGTTCGTGAGTACACCAATGCCAGTCCGTAAGTTGCCATAGCAAACAAGCGGACATTGACTGGTAATCCTTCCAACGCTTTTTTATAGCAATTTTTAGCTTCGGCATACCTGCGATGACGATAGAAGTTTTCGCCTTTCCAGTAATGATGCAACGGTGAACCGACTGGTAGAACACTGATAAGTGAATCTTGATAAAGCATCTCCTTTTCATAATAACGGGGAGCATATATATTATCATTGGAGTATTCGGCCCACATACTATATGCCCACTCATAAGCGGTATAATATTCTATCCGTAATGCGTTGTCCAGTGTACGGCTGTCTATCTGTTCCAAGTTTTGAATGGATTCACTGAAATATCCCGAAGTGGCGAGGAGGATGGAACGATGAATGATACTCAGGTTGCGATATGTAGGATTGGAGAGTTTCATAGCCACTTCTTCTTCCCGGTCTACGTAATATATGGCCGAATCAAACCGGTAAGTATAATATTCTTCATAAATGGCGTTATACAACAGGAAACGTTCATCATCATTCATATTCGGATAGAGTAAATGTTTAAGACTGTCAATACGTGTTTCTTTCTGGCGTGAATATTGGTTACGCAGTTTCAAAGCAGTTTCTAACTCTCCGGACAAGTCAACTTTATTTGTAGCACGAAAAGGCAGAAGTACGAATAGCAAAAATAATCCTGATAATAAGCATTTCTTCATAGGAGGTATTCATTAAAAGTGGATAAATACAAAGATATTAAAAGTTTTCAGTAAACAGATACATCTACTTACTTTTCTAAAGCAAGTATTACTAAATAGTTAATTATAAAGCTATTATTCCTTGTACACCTCTCCTGTCAATCTACTTAATATCTACTTGTAGAAACAGTGCGTTATTATACCCTCTAATTTTGCCCTCGTTGAAAAACAAGGGGTAAAATCCTTCCCGGTTCTTTCTTCAGAGTATTTAATTTTAAATCAATGAATATCATGAAAATCAATCTCTTTTTTCACATCGTGCCGATGATTATCGCATTCGCTTCTTCTGCAATGGCAAGCAATCCGGCAGAAGTAAACGACACCATTAGTACAAAGAAATCCAAAGGTAGCGAACGCAATGTGATGCTGAACGCTTCGGATGCCAATAAACCCCGTGAAATTCAAATCGGACTGCCCAGTGAGGATGTGAATGTATATGAGAACGGACTACCTGCCGTATATTCTTCGGCTGTGCACAAACTGGCTACCCATTGGCGCAGCGATGCCAGTCTGGGCGAAGTGGGCCTGATGAACCCGTCCGAATCCGCCATCACTACCGGAAACATCGCTTATTCGGTGAATACCTTCTCCAAGTTAGGGCAGAAAGAATTTAAAGGAGTACTGAATTACCACACCAACCACTTCGGCTGGCAGAATGTGGACATGAATGTATCCGGTGGCATTGGCGACCGTTGGCTTTATACAGCCAGTGTCTATCAGAACTTTGATCCGGGCAGTTTTGCTCCTAAGTTTGAGAACTTCAGCGACCGTACCCAGCTTTATCACGCCGGATTGACCCGATTGTTCAATAACAATCGTGGCAAGTTCTCCGTCATCTATAAATTCTCGAAAAGCAATGCGCTCGGCTCAATGATTAATGCGGCTCCCTTTATTTATGTGGGAGATGGCAGTGTGAAAGAAATTCCGGGCTTCAAGCTGGGTACTTCCTCGTACGCTCCCGAAGGCGGACGTTTTCAGTACATGGACGTGACGGATGGTAAGATGAAAAGCGGACGCTTCGGCGATTTCACCGGAAACAAGGCGCACGAAGTAGCTATGCTATTCGACTATACCTTCCGCAATAATCTAAACTGGACACTTAACGCCAAATTTATGAATGCCCCCGAAGCCAATTATGTAGACTTTGGCGGTAGTAATATCAGCGAGGCGACTGCAACAGATGGTCTTTTCCTGGATGACTCCAAAGAAGCCTACACCGGATTGGTGGAAGGAAGACGCACTTGGTTGCACTTCGGCAAAGTGAAGAATGCTTTGCTTACTTCCGAACTGAAAAAGAAAGTGGGCAACCACGATATGAGGTTAGGATTGAACGAGTGGTACTATCATTTGGATTATCATTCTTCCTCTTTCCAATGGATAGGAACTGTCACCGAATACCCACAGATACTGAATCGTCGGGAAGCCGACGGAAGTACCAATAAGTTCAGAGGCTTCAATGAGCTAAGTCCGGAATATACCAAAGGATATGAAAACAAACTGGCTGCCTACTTCACGGACAACTGGCAGATCACTCCGAAGATTAACGTTTATTACGGTGCCCGCTTGGAATACTACCGTATGTCTGCCGACCAGATACCTTACGGACGTTATGCGGGTTTCCATATCGGCGATACCCATTCATATACGGACAATGACGGCAACATACTTTCTACTGAAAAGATAGAACCCCATAAAGTGGTAAAGGACAAGCTGAATTATGCAGCAACCGCACAATTCACTTATAAGATAACAAAGAACTTCGGTCTTACAGCCGATGGAACTGTTGCCACCCGCTTCCCCCGCATCAACGAGTATGCCGGAACAGGTCCCACCGAGGAGCAATACAAACGCGTCACCATCCCTTTGCTGCGTGGCGGACTGTTCTACCATAACAACTGGATAAATCTGACTTCCATGATTACATATATTTCCAAGTCGAACAACATCGACCAGCAGAACGTAACGAAACCCGGTACGACGCAATCCAAAACCACCTTATTAATATACGACATCAAGACCCTGGGCTGGACTACCTCGGCAGAAATCAATCCGTTCAAAGGTTTCCATCTGCATGCCCTGTTCACTTACCAGAAGCCGACTTATAACAACTATTTCATCAGGTCTCCCTTTGAAGGAGTGCCCGACCTGAATGCCAATGGCAACATCGTGAAAGAAATTCCGCAGGTACTTGCTGAAATAGATCCCAGCTACAACATCACTCCCGACCTGCGCGTATGGCTCAGCTTCCGTTATTTCGGAAAGACGTATGCCAATCTGACCAATGCCCTCTACTTCAACGGCCGTTGGGAAACCTTCGGCGGC
The DNA here is from genome assembly GCF_036416795.1 of Bacteroides sp. MSB163. Lineage (NCBI taxonomy): Bacteria > Pseudomonadati > Bacteroidota > Bacteroidia > Bacteroidales > Bacteroidaceae > Bacteroides > Bacteroides maternus. Next base: position 3,887,253 of record NZ_CP143867.1, read on the forward strand.
GTGAACTGGAAGGTAAACAAGCATCTCTCTTTGGGAGCTACGGTTGTGAACTTCCTGAATCAGAAGGGTGCCAGCGGCACTATCAACGGTGCCGAACTGTTGAGCAAGGAAGAAGCCGGAAAGTTCAAGGATCACTATATGAGCGGTAATTATTTGCGCCCACTCACTCTGGAATTCAGCGCAAGTCTTTCATTCTAATTTAATTTATATATTTTGGTAACTAAATTTATCGTACACCATGAGAAATTTACTTGTAACTCTCTTTGCATGTGCGTCCCTGACGTATGCCCATGCAGCGGAAAAAGAAACCATCCGCATCTCTACGGACAACACCGATCTGGTGCTCCAGGTAGGCGAAAACGGCCGCTTGTATCAAACGTACCTGGGCGAGAAACTCTTGCACCAGCAGGATTTGCAGAACTTCCGTTGGAATATACATGCCGGGTCGGACGGCAGCGTGAGCAAGCGCGGCTGGGAAGTGTATAGCGGTTCCGGCAATGAAGATTACTTTGAACCTGCCATCGCCATCACTCATAATGACGGCAATCCGTCGACGATTCTTTATTACGTTTCTTCCTCGTCCAAGCCTGTAGAAGGTGGTACGGAAACCGTGATAAACCTGCGCGATAACCAGTATCCGGTAGATGTGGCACTGCATTATGTGGCCTATCCCAAAGAGAACGTCATCAAGACGTGGAGCGAGATAAAGCATCAGGAGAAGAAACCTGTCATGCTCTCCACCTATGCCTCCACCATGCTCTACTTCAATAATTCCAGTTATTATCTGACCGAGTTCAGCAGTGACTGGGCAAAAGAGGCGCAGATGAGCAGTCAGCAATTGCAGTTTGGCAAGAAAGTGATTGACACGAAGCTGGGAAGCCGTGCTGCCATGCACACCCATCCCTTCTTTGAAGTGGGACTGGACCAACCGGTGAACGAACACCAGGGTGATGTCTTGATGGGTACACTGGGCTGGACGGGCAACTTCCGTTTCACTTTCGAAGTGGACAATGTGGGCAACCTGCGTGTAATCCCTGCCATCAATCCTTATGCATCGAACTACGAACTGAAACCGAATGAAGTGTTCACCACTCCCGAATTCATTTTCACTTTAAGTTATGATGGTGCCTCGCAAGGCAGTCGCAATCTGCACGAATGGGCACGCAACTATAGCCTGAAAGATGGTAAAGGCAGCCGTCTGACTCTTTTGAATAACTGGGAAAATACAGGTTTCAATTTCAATCAGGAGATACTTGCCGAACTGATGAAGGAAGCCAAGCATTTGGGAGTGGATATGTTTTTGCTGGACGATGGCTGGTTTGCCAATAAATACCCGCGTAAGGATGACCATGCCGGTTTGGGCGATTGGGAAGTGACCCACGATAAGCTGCCTGGCGGTATTCCCGCCTTAGTAAAAGCTGCCAAAGATGCGGATGTGAAGTTCGGCATCTGGATTGAACCGGAAATGGTGAACCCCAAGAGCGAACTCTTTGAGAAACATCCGGACTGGGCCATCCAACTGCCTAACCGCGAAACGTATTATTACCGCAATCAGTTGGTACTGGATCTCAGTAACCCGAAAGTGCAGGATTATGTATATGGCGTTGTAGAAAACATTATGCAGGAAAATCCCGATGTCGCTTTCTTCAAGTGGGATTGCAACAGCCCTATCACCAATATCTATTCCCCATATTTGAAGAATAAACAGGGACAGTTGTATATTGATCATGTCCGCGGTATCTATAATGTTCTGAAACGTGTAAAGGCGAATTATCCCAATGTCCCGATGATGCTTTGTTCCGGTGGCGGTGCACGTTGTGATTACGAAGCATTGAAGTACTTCACGGAATTCTGGTGCAGTGACAATACCGATCCGGTGGAACGTATTTATATCCAGTGGGGCTTCTCCCAGTTCTTTCCTGCAAAGGCTATGGATGCCCATGTGACGAGCTGGAACAAGGTGACTTCCATAAAGTTCCGCACCGACGTGGCCTCCATGTGCAAACTTGGCTTCGATATCGGTCTGAAAGAACTTACTGCCGATGAACTGACTTATTGCCAGACAGCGGTAGCCAACTGGAAACGTCTCCAAAACGCTATAATGGATGGTGACCAGTATCGTTTGGTTTCTCCATACGAAGAGAATCATATGGCACTGAACTATGTAAGTAAAGATGCAAACAAGGTGGTTCTGTTTGCCTATGACATTCACCCACGCTTCCAAGAGAAGTTGATGGCAGTAAAACTGCAAGGGCTGGACCCGGACAAACAGTATAAAGTGGAGGAAATCAATCTAATGCCTGCTGCAACTTCCAGATTAGAAGCCAACGGAAAGATTTATTCGGGTGATTATTTGATGAAAGTTGGACTGAATGTATTTGGCTTTATACATACTCAGAGCCATGTAGTGGAACTGACTGCCCAATGATAAGTATATTTGAAATTGTAGTAGTAGAACATTTCTGAACAAACAAATAAAATTGAAAGGCTCAAAAGATGAGAGAACCTATTGGCTGCTGATAAGAATATCCGTTTGTTTCTGTATTGGTCATATCTAAGTCTTTGTTGTGCGAGGATGTTGACTAGCTATGCTCTGTTGTAAAGTAGAAATGTTATTTGGATGGTTTGTTTTATGCTAATGAAGTGAATCCCGAAAGTTAGACAAAAAACTTTCGGGGTTCACTTCACATTTTGCACACCCTCTCTTTATTGATAAAAAGCAAAATGATTATCCGCATTCCTCCCACTGATTGGTTATTTGCATGCTTCATCCTTATTTTTTTACTGTATCTGCCAACCTCGTTCCCGTAGTGAAGTGGCTTAAAAGCCTTATAATAGCGTATTAAAAGGCTTTTAATCATATCTTCCCTGTACTGCATTCCTTAGACTTATACACGTATCCTGCTTCCCTATTGCACTAAAATGCCGGAATGTGGAAGAGTGGATGGGGATATTGCGGATAATCATTGAAGCAAAATATAGACAGAAAAAAGTGCCAAAGCGAATTTTTCAGTGTTCCTAGATGTCGTTTCAGAAGCCGTTTTCGCCGTTTCAGATAAAATGTAATTAAAGAGTTTACACTGAAGTGCTACTTTTGTTCTGCAATTGCATAAAAGAGCGTTCAATAAAACAATAAAGTTTTTAATTAAAAAAAAGAACAACAATGAAAAAAGTAAAGTTTCTTAAATTCACTATGGCGTTTTTCGCCTGTGTTCTAGCAGTAGCCATGGGTTCTTGCGATAAGAATGATGACCCCAAAGTTCCAGATCTTAAGTGTACCCCCTCTAAAGTAGAGGTGGCTCCCGGCAAAACTGCAACGGTTACTGTAAGTGGCGGTACTGCTCCATTTACTGTAACCTCAAGCAATACCAAGATTGCGACGGCTAAAGCAGACAAGAACACCATTACAATCACCGGTCTTAAAGACGGTACAGCAACCATGCTCATCTCCGACTCAAAGAAGCTTACAGGAAAGATTCCTGTGGTGGTCAAGGCTGCGGCATCCGGACTTGATTTTGATAAAAAGTCTGTATCCGTAACTGTTGGGAAGGAAGAGGCTGTCACTGTAAAAGATGGTTCCGCTCCTTATACAGCAACCGCCAAGGACACGAAAATTGCCACAGCCACAGTCAAGGATGGAAAGATTATTATCAAAGGTGTCAAGGCTGGTAGCACATCAGTGACTGTTACTGACAAGAACAAGAAAACTGGAACTATTTCAGTTACAGTAAAATAAAGTATCAGAGAATCCTTTTGGGAGTAGAAGAAACGCATATCTTTTTTCTCTTCCAAAAGGATTGTTATGGATTATTGTATGTCAACAAAAATAAATTGAGTAATGGGATATCGAAAAAGTAAATTATCTATCCTTGTCGTATTGGCAATAGTCATATTATTAGCTGTTTGCATGACAAGTTGCCGTTCATGCTGCTGTGGATAAGGTCCAGTGATACGGATAAATTTTCAATGAAAAATATTGTAATGAGCGTATTAATATGCTTTCTCGCTTTTTCTGCTTTTGGGCAAGAGATAGAAAGTTCGCACAAGGATAAAACGTACAAGAGCATTTATTTGGAACTATTGGGCGCTTCAAATATGATTGGCGTTTCTTATGACACAAGAATAAAGCCCGGTTCAGTTTTCGGCTATCGTGCCGGAATATCCTACTTTTATGGGACGAACTACAATTCCTATGAAGGGCATGGTTTTTCCGTGCCATTGGAGTTTAATTGCATTTTGGGTAAACGGCGCAGCAAGTTTGAAGCCGGAACAGGCATCAATATGGGGCTGTATTCCATAAAGGAAACCTATTGGGTAAACAGCGAGGGAAATGTCAGCATTATCGAACCGGTTACTCAGATAGTTGAATCGCGGAATACTTTCAGATACTATGTCTTTATTTAATATTGGATATCGGTATCAACGGGAAAATGGTTTTATGTTCCGTGCCGGTGTCAGTCCTTCATTCAATTTTAGAGATAAATACGGATTACATAAAACCCCGTTATTGTATCCTTATCTGAGTTTTGGCTATACTTTCAAATAGCATCGCACAGTTTAAGACGGTTTCTTGTTTATGGTATATGATTAAAGGCTATATTCTGGAAGAACCTGTTTTTGACCATTTTGTACGGTTTCTTTAATCAAAGTGAGTATTAGAAGTACATTCTTCACAAGGTAACGATATTGCTTTTGTTTATAAGATAAGCGTTTATATTAATTTATTTTCAATGTTTAAAAACTCCGTTTCGGAAATTGTTTTTGCCGTTTCAGACAGGTTCTTTTTTGTTCCAGTTGTTCCTGTAAGTAATTTTGGACAGTCTGCTGAGTTAATGAGATATTTCAATCCAATAGAGAAATAAAGCAATGATGGAGAACCAATTTCCTTTGAGACTTATAAAAGAAGAACAAGAGTCATCTGAAAAACTGTTGGAACTTCTGGTGTCATCAACGCATTCTCCCAAAGGCAGATTTTCAAAAGAGAATAGTTACATTATACTGAAGAGAAAAATGGAAACAACAAAAAACGGAAACACAGTGAAATTGGTATTGCCTTTTCCTCATTTTTTGTGGATGCTTGGTACCAAACCAGTATCCACAAAAGAAAAAGCAGTGTTGCATGAACCGCAAACAGAACAAGAAAATATAAATAGAAACAATACAAATTATGAAGAAGATAAATGATGCAGATATGCTGGCTGCTATTGTCCGAGCCTCGAATCATTATGCCATGCGTCCGGCACTGGTTCTTGACAACCAGACTTATACCTATCAGGAGTTGTTCGGATTGGCATGGAGCATTTGTGAAACACTGAGAAATCTCAAAGAAGACATTATTGGCATCACCGCAGAAAATCGTATGGAAACCTACGCATCCATTTTAGCTGTGCTACTTTCCGGAAAAACTTACGTCATGTTGCATCCTGATTATCCGGCAGAGCGCAACTGTCGTATAGCCCGGCAATCCGGCATTGGTCTGTTGCTTTACAGTGGAGAAAACGATAATATACTTCCACCTGAAATCAATGCAGGACGGGTATGTATCTCCTCTTATCGACATACTTTGCATTCCGGCATGGCGTTGTGTGAAGTTAATCCCGATGTGCCTGCTTACATTATCTTTACATCAGGAAGTACGGGCGAGCCCAAAGGTGTTCCTATATCCCGAAGGAACCTGAATGCTTTCTACAAGGCTTACTGTGCTTTAGGATGGGAGTTAGACGAAAACGACCGTATGCTTCAGATGTTCGAACTGACATTCGATGTTTCAGTCGTGTCGTTCCTTTATCCCCTCACCCTCGGGGCGTGTGTCTATGCCGTTCCGCAGAAAGGAATGAAATATCTGCATGTACTGGATATCATGGAACGTCACCGTCTTACATTTGCGGCAATGGCACCTTCCGTACTTCGGTTATCACGTCCTTATTTCGGGGAAATTTGTTTTCCGGACCTACGCTATCTCATAGTTACCGCCGAAGCCACTGACGTGAATCTGCTCGATGAATTTCGCACTTGCATCCCCAATGCCACAGTAATCAACCTCTACGGACCAACCGAAGCCACTATCTACTGCACTTCTTATATCATCCCGGTTGAAGGAGCCAAACATTATAACGGTTTGGCGGCAATCGGGAAACCTTTTCCGGGTATGGACTATATGATTGCATCCCCTTCGGGCAAGCAACTTCCCGCCGGAAAGACCGGTGAACTGTGGATTGCCGGACCGCAGCTAATGCGCGGATATTGGCGCGCTCCCGAAAAATCCGCTGGATGTTTTGTTACGACTCCCTTTGGAAAACTTTATTACCGTACCGGAGATCTCTGTCAGGCAGATGCTGACGGAGATATCATTTATTGTGGCCGTAAAGACACACAAGTAAAGCTACAAGGCTTCAGAATCGAATTGGGTGAAATCGAATACCACGTTAAAGCGTTTTACAAGCATACCTGTAACGCTATGGTGTTGCCGGTTTATACTACTGACAGAGGTTGCGAACTGCATCTTGCCTTAGAGAAGGATGCAGAGGATACGGAAAGCCTCGAACGGTATATGCAAAGCCATCTGCCTTCTTATATGTTGCCTCGGCGTATTCACTTCATCCCTTGTTTTCCACAAAATAATAGTAATAAAATTGACCGGAATCAACTATTAAAGTACATCACTCAATAAATAAGAAACAATCAAGTATATGGAAACAACAGAATTATTGGAAATACTGAACGGAATATTCAGAAAAGTGTTAAAGAGAGACGACATCACATTGACTGAAAGCACCACTGCCCATGATGTGGACGGATGGGATTCACTGACCAATATGGTACTTATCACCGAGATAGAAAATAAATTCGGCGTGCGTTTCTCGTTTCGCGAGATAGTGAAATTGAAAAATGTGGGCGATCTTTGCCGTACCATCATGAATAAAGCCAAATAGGAATAGGAGGAAAAGTAATGTCGTTCATCTCCCTTGAATTTATCCTGCTGTTCCTGCTCTGTTTCACATTATACCATTTTGTCAGTGATAAAGGACAAAAATTTGTTTTGCTTGCGTCAAGTGGAGTTTTCATCGGATATTTCAATCCCGTATTCCTTCTCACGGCACTGGCTGTAAGCCTTTTTACATACGGCGCAGCAGTACTTGTTGAGCAAGCCCGCGGGAAAAAAGGTTCTTGTTTGGTTTACTGGAGCAGCATATCCTGTCTTATCCTCTGCTGGATTGGTTTCAGGTATGCCAACCGGTTAACCGGAGACTCAGGTTTTATTTTCCCGTTGGGAATGTCGTTCTATACATTTCAGGCCATCGGTTACTTGACGGAAGTCTATTGGGAGGAAGAAAAGGCGGAACGTTGTCCGATCGATTTCCTGCTTTACATGCTTCTGTTTATGAAGTTCCTGTCAGGTCCCATTGAACGGTCCGCCAATTTGCTCCCGCAAGTCCGAAGACTCTCTCCGGCATCATACTCCATGATGACTTACGGCTTGAGACTGATTGTGGTGGGATTGGTGAAAAAAATGGTACTTGCCGACCATATAGCACCTTATATTGACGGTGCGTTCAATTCAATGCATACCGCATCAGGCGTACAATTGTTTATGGCCTGCCTTCTCTATCCCATCGAACTTTATGCCGATTTCTCCGGCTACACGGATATGGCGATTGGGATAGGAATGCTGTTTGGATTGAAACTATCACCCAACTTTGCACATCCTTTTGCCGCCCAAACCACGGCTGAGTTCTGGCGTCGCTGGCACATCTCCCTTTCCTCCTGGGTACGGGATTACCTTTTTCTTCCCCTGTCATCGTTCACACGCCGTTGGGGGCAATGGGGTGTGGTGGCAAGCCTCATGGTGACATTTATTGCTCTTGGCATATGGCATGGTGCAGGATGGACATTTGCCGTCTATGGACTTATACAGGGGCTTGTGATTGTATGGGAACTAAAGACTGAAAGAATACGGAATAGGGTAAGGAAACATATCGGCAAACGGCTGTTCGCCACGCTCTCAGTCATCCGCACCTACCTCATTTTTGCCATATCGCTGGTGTTTTTCAAAGCACAGTCCGTTTCAGACGCATTCTATTTCCTACGGAATATCTCTTTTCAGATCCATGTAAGCTGGAAAGAAATCAATATCGGTATGTCCGACCACATCTGCATCGTGGCAGGTGCCGCATTATTGTTGATGCTACTTTATGATTTTTTTATGTCCAAAGGCGACTTGCATCTTCGTTTTGAAAAGCAGCCTGCCGTGCTTCGCTGGATAGTGTATTACTTAATTGTGTTTGCCGTGTTCGCTTATGGCAAGTTCGGCACGGAAAACTTCATATATCTGCAATTCTGATGGAAAATATACCGGAAACTGTTACTGGAGCAAACCTCTGCAAACGACCTGCTTTCCTGCGCCTTGTCCGAAAGTTGGTGCTATTCGCCATGCCGTTTTGGGCTTTGATTGCTCTTTATGTTTACGATGATCCTTTCATGGTACTTCGCAAATATGACCTGTATGATTCAGATGTCATGCTCAACGAACAGCATGTAGGTTGGCAGATATACTTGAATCATAATGACAGTGTACATTTCAATTCTTTTATCTTGGGCAATTCATGTACTATGGCATTCCGGTGTGGGGAATGGGAAAAATATCTTGATTCCGGTGATCGCGCCATTCGTCTTTTCGGCAATGCAGAGGGTATGAAGGCGATAAGCCTTAAACTCCGTACCCTTGACCATAAATGTGCGGAAATAAAAAACGTACTGATGATTCTCGACCGGACCTCCCTTTCACGTTTTGATCTCTTGACGGGTTCCAGCCATATACTTCCAGCTGATATATCGGGACGTAATCCGTTTGCCGTACAGCTGGAGTTCATGCAGGCATTTGCAATGCCCGATTTCTTGTTTCCATATCTGAAATACCGCATAACAGGAAATGTAGAGCCGGACATGAAGCGAATGAATCCTTATGGAAGGATACGTGATTCGAAGAACAATGATGCGTTCAATCCTCGTGAGAAACAGATAGAACAGGAAGGTGAGGAATATTGGGAAAAACGTAAAAATGAGTTCCCCGAACGAGAAGGCACTGCAATTATAGCTGAACCTGCCATATTTCACAGGCAACGGATGGTATTGGATGAAATTATGGAAGTTCTACGTCAACATGGAACCTCGATATATGTCCTGATCAGTCCGGATTATAACCAGAAAAAACTACACCCGAATGATAGAGAAATCTTGCAAAGTATTTTCGGAAAAGAGAATGTGTATGATTTCAGCGGCATTAACGAATTTACAGAAGATTACCATCACTATTATGAGGCAGGACACTATCGTCCCTTGTTGGGCAGTAAACTGCTGGAAAGAATATATAAATGTCAATGATAGTCGGAATTTACGGGCTGCAAAATGTAGCCATTCATTCCAATAACATAAATATTTTGGTACAAATGCATAGCAAGAAATCAAATGTTGGCATGGCGGCAAAGGCATTCCTGCTAACAGCTATAGGATTGGGATTACCTATAAGGATATGTGCACAGGGAGTAAGCGCGGAAAAGGCAGATACGATGGTTGTATTCCCGACACAGAACCTTGAGGAGGTTGTCATCGTACACCAGGCCCCGATAGTCAAACTAAAAAACGACAAGGTGACTTACCAGGTGAGTAATGATGTGGAGTCAAAGACACGCAGTGTATTGGACATACTGCGTAAGGTTCCTATGGTGACTGTGGACGGGCGAAACAATATCATGGTGAACGGCTCCGCGCAGTTCAAGGTTTATGTGGACGGAAGATTGAGCACTGTCATCACTCGCAATCCAAAACAAACGTTGCGCAGTATGCCTGCCAGCCACGTGAAGAACATTGAAGTTATCACTAATCCAGGTGCCCGGTATGATGCAGAGGGAACCGGAGGTGTCCTTTGCATCACCACCAAGAAAGGTGGTGCCAAACAAGCATTTGCATTGGAGAAAGACGGGTATGACGGAGCTACAAGTGGCTCCGTGCACCTCCTGACAGGTATTCTGAGCAACGGAATTGACGCCAGCCTCTCCGGTCAACAAGGCAAATGGTCGTATGACGTAAATTTGAACGGAGAGTATATGTATTCAACGGGTACCATTGTCGAATCGGACGTAACCGGCAACGGGACACGTCAATGGATGCGACAAAAGTCCTCATCGAAAACGCCATTCTCAATGGGCGAAGTAGGTGTGGGATACGATATTGATTCCGTCCAATCACTCCATGTTTCCATGTCCACGACTTGGTTTGCCACAAAAGAGAAGAGCCGTCCCACCTATCTTTACTCAGGTGGAATATGGGGACAGGGGATGGCTTTTAGTGGTAGTCAGAAGATGAATATGAACGAGATTTCAGTAGATGGAGGCATCGATTACCAACGTCAGTGGGGTGACAAGGGCAGGCTGTTTGCGAGTTATCAGATAAGCCATGCTCCCAACCGGAATGATACAGAGAACAGATACGATGGCCTTGACACCTCCTTGCACCCCGAAATCACTTCCACCGTGAAGGACATCCGTACAGAAATTTGCGACCGCACCACCCAGCATAACCTGACCACGGACCTCACCATTCCACTTACCCGGCATCAACTGCTCAACGCCGGTGTGAAGTTCTCCTTCGACCATGGAGAGAGCCGGGCTACCGAAATGCGCTTTTTGAATGGTAGCTTCGTGGAACAAAAGGCGGCTGCCATGCACTACCGACAGTATCAAAACATAGCCGCCCTGTATGCCGAATGGGAAGCTCAGTGGGGTTGGCTGGGCTTGAAGGAAGGGCTTCGCTATGAACATACCTGGCAGAAATCACGCTATTTAAAGGGTGAAGGGAGTAAATTCTCGCTTCACTATGGCGACCTCGTACCTTCCGTCACTCTTACTGCCAGAGCTAAGGAGAACAGCACTTTTGGCGTGAGCTACACCATGCGCATACGTCGGCCGAGAATCAAAGAACTCGACCCATACGTCAATAAGTCCGATCCTACGCAGCTTTCCTATGGTAATCCCAACCTGAAAGCACAGCACCTCAATAATCTGGCTATTGTACATACGTTGAAAGCAAACACATTAGCAATGCGAATCAGCCTCAATCATTCATGGAGTAACGATGGTATTGCCCGGTATTCTTCAATGAAGGACGGGCGTATAAATACCACCTTTGGCAATATAGCCAGAAATCGCAAGACATCGCTGAATGCTTACGCTTCATGGAACGCGACACGTTCAGCCCGCTTGATGCTTAATGGAGAAGTGGGCTACAATGACATGCGAAGCCGGGAGATTGATGCCTGCAACTATGGTTGGCATGGTAACCTGAATCTGGGGTGGCAACAGAATCTGCCTTGGCAGTTGAAGTGGAGTAGTAATATGGAATGGATGTCGCGTCGGTACTCTCTCCAAGGTTACGATTCGGGTATGATGATGATAAGTGCAACACTCGCGCGCTCCTTCCTCAATGACAAACTGGATGTGGCTATCAGTGGCATGAGCGGTTTAGGTCATGGTGGCAAAATGTATTGGGAGTCGGTATCCAGCACCAGGGATTTCACGAACATATCACGCCTTATTGAACCCATGCAGGACATCACCATAGGCATCACTTACACGTTTGGTGGAAAAAGCAGGAAATATACGGAAGAAACCGTATCGGATTCATTTGAAATGGGGGACAGCCGCATCGTGAAACAGCAGATGAAGCGAAGAGGAAAATGATGAAACGTATTCAGTGTGAACGCGACCATTTCAGATTGTTCTGAGAGCAGCCAAGGTTGAAGTAATCGGTAGTGATATATTTTATCTTATGAAACAAGATATTATCGCTCCCAGTGAAGTAAAAATAATTAGGAAGAATTCCACTAAACTGAATTAGCCAATGACTGTTAACAAACAAGAAGGGAATGTTGCAGGCAGCAGAATACAGCCTGCCATTCCAATAGCGGGAGTATTTTTCAAATTCCTCCTGTTTAATGCAATATGGTGTTATTACACCACCTTTACACCTTTCTCATGTTGGGAGTCGTATGCCACGGCTCTTGCAGCCACGCTTGTCTTGTCCGTTCCCTACATATTGACAAGACGTATAGCGGCAAGCATACTTGTCATGGTGGTTCTGGATATATGGATGGTAGCCAACTTGTTATATTATCGGAGCTATTTTTCCGCCATTCCCTTATCAAGTTACCTATTGGCAGGAAATCTGACCGATTTTCTACCGAGTGTGACAGCTTCATTCCGATGGTGCGACGGACTATTTCCTGCTTCAACTGCCGCTGTCGTGTTTTTTATGCTTTGGAGAAACCATCGGTCGAAAATCATATTTCCGTTTGGCAAACACGCTTATTTTACACTGCTCATATTTTTATGTGCACTGTTGGCTGTCAATCTTTCTATCCGAGGCGGTTTCCTTACAGTCTATAGGAACATGAAATCGTCTGCCCATCGACACGCAAGTGGTCCGCCGCTTTATACACTGTTCGGCACACTCTATTTTGACTATGCCGACGAACTACCTGAACTAACGGAAGAACAGGAACATGAAATTCACAATTGGCTTTCGGAGAGACCTGCGCTTGTTCCTGTGCCGGACATTGCATCCAGGGACAACTGCATCTTTATTCTGGCCGAATCACTGGAGAGCTGGGTACTGAATCTCACCGTTGAGAATCAGGAAATCACACCCTATCTCAATAAACTTCTCAAAGAACGGTCCACGCTGTATGCCCCCCATGTGCTTACACAAGTCAACGGAGGGCGTTCCATTGATGCCCAGTTGCTTGTGCTCGCCGGTCTGTTGCCATTGCAGACCGGCGCATACAGTTGCCGGTTTCCTCTCAATACATACCACACTTTGCCCAAGGCAATGAAAGAACTTAAGGGAACTCGCAATTATCTTTTAACAGTGGATAAGACAAAAACATGGAATCAGGGGGCGGTGGCCCGGAGTTTCGGAATAGATACCATTGTCTCTTATCCTGATTTCCGGATGACGGAAGCATTCGGAAACCGGAAAAGGTTGGGCGACAACGCTTTTTTCAGCCAATGCAGGGAAAAGATGGAAAACGGGGAGATTTGGCGTTCCGATGAAAATGTATTTATTCAGATGGTCACATATTCCGGTCATTCGCCGTTCAAGATGCCAGAATCTCTAAAAACCGTCCATTTCTCCAATCGGATTCCCGAAGTCATGGCTGACTATATGACCGTGGCGCATTATACGGACGAGGCGATCGGGAAATTCGTGGAATATCTGAGAACACGTCCCGAATACGGACGGACAATGGTGGTGATAACCGGCGACCACGAAGGACTGGCGGACAATCGCAAAGATTTGTGCCGTACAAAAGCAGGGAAAGGAATTGTTTCGGAGAACGAGTTCACACCTTTTATTGTATTAAACTCTCCTATAGCAATGTATCATACAAAAGTAATGGGACAGGTGGACATCTATACCACGCTTTTGAACTTGCTCGGTCTGGAGAGTTATCGGTGGAGCGGTATCGGTCAAAGTATTCTCGATTCTGGAAAGCCGGGTATTGCCATCAGCCCGAAAAGAAGTATAGAGGGAGATACCATGTTTTTATCCCGCGAGGAACTTCTGAGAATGCGGCAGTCTCAGGTAATCTCTGACCGGATAATACGATTCGACAAATTGAAGGATTTGCGATAGCCGATATTTCGGAAGCTATTTTCGTCGTTCTGGAAGCGGTTTTCTCCGTTTCGATTGTATTCCGATTGTCAGCATATTGGGTACGAAGTATTTTTGCATCTAAAATTTGCGATATATGATCATTAAAACAGAACATCTTATCATCAGGGACTTTCAGAAGAAGGATGCCGCAGGTTTGTTGGAATACCTTTCTCATCCACGCGTCAATTGCTTTGTTGGTGACCGTCTGTATTCTGAAGAATCGGCATTGGCTTATATTTTCCATTCTTCCGAGGATATGCTGCGCTATGCCGTATGTCTGCGAGAGGACGATTTTATTATCGGTGATGTTTTCGCTCTGTGCGAATATACTGACACTTATAGCATTGGTTGGCATTTCAACAAACATTTCGAAGGCAAGGGATTGGCGTATGAAGCGGCAACAGGATTTTTGGACTACCTTTTCCGTGATGCCGACGCACGACGTGTTTACGGATTTGTCGAAGACGATAATCTGCGGTCGAAAAGATTGTGTGAACGTCTCGGAATGAGGTGTGAAGGATGTATGAAAGAGTTCATATCGTTTATATGTCATCCTGACGGTACACCACGGTATGAGGATACCTGCATCTATGCGATATTGAATAAAGAATGGAAAAACAATAAGAACAGATGATGAATCGACGAACATGGATTGCCGGTGTCACGGCAACGACCCTTATGGCTGCTTCACTGGCAGCCTGCAAACCGGAACAGAAAAGACAGGAAACGGGACAGACACTGCCCGTTATGGTGGTTTCTTCCCGGCCTATTGAATTTCAGGAAACGTATTCTGCCTCCATCCGCGGACGGCAGGATGTGGACATCATGCCCCAGATTTCGGGACGTATCAGCCGCCTGTGTGTAAAAGAAGGCGAATGGGTGAAATCCGAACAAGTATTGGCCGTGATTGACCAAGTGCCTTATCTGGCGGCACTACGCACGGCGCAGGCCAACGTCAGCGCTGCACAAGCCAAGACTGAAACGGCACGAATCGAACTGCAAGGCAAGCAAGCCTTGTTTGACGAGAAGGTCATATCCGATTATGAACTATCTCTTGCCCGGAATCAACTGGCTGTGGCACTTGCCGAACTCGAACAGGCAAAGGCACAGGAGACGGATGCCCGCAACAACCTTTCATATACCGAGATAAAAAGTCCGAGTGATGGCGTGATAGGCACACTGCCCTTCCGCATCGGCGCACTTGTCAATCCCAACATGGCACAGCCGTTCACGGTGGTATCTGACAATTCGGAGATGTACGCCTATTTCTCCGTTTCCGAAAACAAGCTGCGTCAGCTCAGGGCGCGATACGGATCAATTGACAAGATGATTTCCAAAATGCCTGAAATCAGCCTGCAACTGAATGACGGCACTTTCTACGGACAGAAGGGACACATAGAGACCGTCAGCGGTGTGGTGAATCCTACTACCGGAGCGGTACAAATCAAAGCCCTGTTCCCCAATCCCGACCGCGAGCTGCTGAGCGGTACCATCGGCAACGTCATCCTGCAAGGACTGAATACGGATGCCATTCTGGTTCCCATGACCGCCACTGTCGAGTTGCAGGACAAAATTATCGCCTACCGCCTTAAAAACGGGAAGAGTGAAGCCGCTTACCTGACAGCGGACCGTCTGAACGACGGCAACCACTTCGTTGTAAAGCAGGGGCTCTCTGTCGGTGATACCATTGTGTGCGAAGGAGTAGGACTTGTAAGGGAAGGAATGATTGTCACACCTAAAACCGTAACCCCATGAACTTGCGCTTTTTCATAGACCGCCCGGTGTTTTCGGGTGTTATCTCCGTGGTGATTGTCCTGATGGGCATTATCGCAATGAAGGCCCTTCCCGTGGAGCAATATCCCGACATCGCACCACCGACCGTCAACGTATTCTGCACCTATCCCGGTGCAAATGCCGAAACTGTGCAGAAAGCGGTAATCGTCCCGCTTGAGGAAGCAATCAACGGCGTGGAGGACATGATTTATATGACCTCGACCGCATCAAACACGGGAGACGCATCCATCAACATCTATTTCAAGCAGGGCGCAAATGCGGACATGGCGGCGGTAAACGTTCAGAACCGCGTAAACGGTGCGTTGAGCCAGCTTCCGGCGGAGGCCACCAAAAGCGGTGTCACGACAGAGAAACAGCAGAATGCCGAACTTATGACTTTCGCGCTTTACTCACCCGACGACCGTTTCGACCAGACGTTTCTCAACAACTACATGAAAATCAATGTCGAGCCACGCTTGAAACGAATAAGCGGGGTCGGCAAGGCGCAACTGTTCGGTTCCAATTACAGTATGCGCCTCTGGCTGCGTCCCGACAAGATGGCTCAATACGGACTGATTCCCGATGATATTTCCTCAGTTCTGGCGAAACAGAATATCGAGGCTGCCACCGGTTCGTTCGGAGCAAACCATCCCACGGCCAATGAATACACGATGAAGTATCGCGGACGTCTTTCCACGGCGGAAGAATTCGGTGAACTGGTAATCAAGTCCCAGCCCGGAGGCGATGTACTGAGGCTGAAGGACGTGGCCGACGTGGAACTCGGTGATGAAAACTATAATTATTCTACCGAGGTGAACGGTCGTCCGGCTGCCATTATGCTTATTAACCAGAAAGCCGGTTCCAATGCTTCAAGTACCATCAAAGAAATTCATGAGGTACTCGATGACTTGAAGCGTGACCTGCCGGAGGGAACAGAATTCGTGGTACTTACCGATACCAACAAGTTCCTGTATGCCTCCATCCATTCTGTCATACGGACGCTTATCGAGGCGATACTTCTGGTTATTGTGGTGGTGTATGTGTTCTTGCAGGACATCAAGTCCACGCTTATTCCCACGATTTCCATCTTTGTATCCATCATCGGCACATTCGCCGTAATGTCCATGATTGGATTTTCCATCAACTTGCTTACCCTGTTCGCCCTTGTGCTTGCCATAGGGACTGTGGTCGATGACGCCATCGTGGTGGTGGAAGCGGTACAGGCGAAATTTGACGAGGGCTATCAGTCTGCAGTTCTCGCCTCCGATGATGCCATGAAAGGGGTATCTTCGGCCATACTTACCTCTACCATTATATTCATGGCAGTGTTTTTTCCGGTAGCCATGGTGGGCGGCACTTCCGGAGCCTTTTATGCCCAGTTCGGCATTACGATGGCGGTTGCCGTGGGCATCTCGGCTATCAATGCGTTCACCCTCTCTCCTGCGTTGTGCGCTTTGTTCCTGAAACCTTATACCGATGAGCACGGAAACACGAAGAACAATTTTGCGGCGCGCTTCCGCAAGGCTTTCAATGCGGTCTTCAACCGCCTGAGCCGTCGCTATGTGCGTGGGGTACTATACATCATCCATCGCCGGTGGCTGTTGTGGGGCACCATTGCGGTCTCGTTCGGGTTGCTGGTACTACTTGTCAATGTCACGAAGACGGGGCTCATCCCCGAAGAGGATACCGGCACGGTGTCGGTGAGCATGAATACAAAACCCGGCACCTCGATGGCACAGACGGGCAAGGTCATGAAGCGTATCGGCGACTGTCTCGACAGCGTAAGCGAGATTGAATACAGTGGCGCGATAGCCGGTTTTTCTTTCAGCGGCTCCGGTCCGTCACAAGCTATGTATTTCGTGACGCTTAAAGACTGGAAACAGCGTGAGGGGAAAGGGCAGTCGGTCAATGATGTCATAGGAAAGATTTATGCCGCCACCTCAGACATCCCCGATGCCACCGTATTCGCCATGTCTCCCCCGATGATTGCCGGATACGGTATGGGGAACGGCTTTGAACTTTACTTGCAGGACAAGGCCGGCGGTAACATTGCCGCCTTCAAGAAAGAGGCAGACAAGTTTGTCGAGGCATTGTCGCAGCGTCCTGAAATCGGAGAAGTCTATTCCTCATTTGCTACGGACTACCCGCAATACTGGGTGGATATTGACGCGGCGAAATGCGAACAGTCGGGTGTTTCCCCGTCCGATGTGCTCTCTACGCTTTCGGGATATTGCACGGGACAATATGTTTCGGATTTCAACCGATTCTCCAAACTCTACAATGTAACGATGCAGGCTCCTTCGGAATATCGTGTAAATGCGGAATCCCTTAATCACATGTATGTACGTACATCCGGTGGTGGTATGGCACCATTAAGCCAGTTTGTACGCCTGACCAAAACCAACGGTCCGTCGGATCTCACCCGTTTTAACATGTTCAATGCCATTTCGATAAATGGTTCTCCGACTCAAGGTTATAGTTCGGGGCAGGTACTTGATGCAATCAGGAAGACGGCGCGCGAAGTGCTTCCGGCAAATTACACCTATGAGTTTGGTGGTATCTCACGTGAGGAGAGCAAGACTGCCAATAATACCACGCTTATATTCATATTCTGTATGGTTTTGGTATATCTGATTCTGTGTGCCCTCTATGAAAGCGTGTTTATTCCCTTCGCGGTTTTATTGTCAGTTCCCTGCGGGCTGATGGGCAGCTTCCTGTTCTCATGGCTGTTCGGGCTGGAGAACAACATCTATATGCAGACCGGACTGATTATGATTATCGGACTGCTTGCCAAGACTGCCATTCTGCTGACCGAATATGCCGGCAAACGGCGGTCGGAAGGTATGACCCTGGCACAGGCGGCATACAGTGCGGCGAAGGTTCGCCTGCGTCCTATCTTGATGACCGTACTGTCTATGGTGTTCGGCCTTGTTCCGCTGATGATGGCTCATGGCGTGGGTGCCAACGGTAGCCGCTCGCTTGCCACAGGCGTAATCGGAGGTATGATTATAGGTACGTTGGCCCTGTTGTTCCTTGTACCTTCATTATTCATCGTATTCCAATATATTCAAGAACGTGTTAAACGTAATTAAATGAAGAAGATAGCAATATATATAATATCCGCTTTGATGCTTACCGGCTGTAGCACATATAGCCGGTATCATCGGGCTGAAATCCCGACAGAGAATCTATATCGGACCTTACCGGCAGGTATTGATACAGTAACAATTGCATCTATGTCATGGCGGGAAATGTTTACTGACCGGAAACTTCAATCTCTGATTGAAACAGGAATTAAGCAGAATACTGATCTCAATGTGGCACGTTTGAGGGTTGAAGCAGCCGAGGCAGCTTTGATTACGGCTAAGCTTTCATATCTCCCTTCACTTGGGATTAATGCCGAAGGTGGTGGCAGCCGGTATGACGGGACGACGGCAAAGACATATAATGTTGGTGCGTCTGCAAGTTGGGAACTTGATATATTCGGCAGGCTCACGGCTGCAAAGCGTGGTGCGGTCGCCGCACTGCAAGGAAGCCGTGACTATCAGCAAGCCGTACAAACACAACTTGTCGCTACTATAGCTGACAGTTACTATACACTTTCCATGCTTGATACGCAGATGGCGATAAACAATCGGACTTTGGAAAACTGGCGGGCTACGGTACGCACGCTTGAAGCGTTGAAAAAGGTGGGCAAGGCAAATGAAGCCGGCGTATTACAGGCAAAGGCAAACGTGATGCAACTCGAATCATCGCAACTGGCCATACGCAAGAGTATCTCTGAAACAGAGAACGCCTTGTCTGCGATACTTGCCATGCCGTCACACTCGATTGAACGGAATAATTTGACTGAGGCGTCTTTTCCTGATACAATCTCTATCGGAGTTCCTTTACAGTTGCTTTCTAACCGTCCTGATGTACGTCAGGCTGAAATGGAACTGGCACAAGCGTTTTACGCCACCAATGTAGCCCGCGCTGCTTTCTATCCTAATATCACTCTTTCGGGGACACTTGGTTGGACTAACAATGGAGGCGGAGTAATCACTAATCCCGGACAATGGTTGCTCAACGTCATCGGTTCCCTTACACAGCCGTTATTCAACCGGGGCGTGAATATAGCCAACTTGAATATAGCCAAAAGCCGTCAGGAAGAAGCCAAACTGTTGTTCCGGCAAGCATTGCTGAATGCGGGAAAAGAAGTGAACGATGCTTTGACCGTATGGCAGACGGCAAAATCTCAAATTGAAATTGGTGAAAGGCGCATTTCTGTTTTGAACGACGCTGTACGGAAGACAGAACTGCTGATGTGTCATTCCGACGCAACCTATTTGGAAGTGCTTACTACCCAGCAATCACTTCTTGATGCCGAACAGACTCAAGTGCAAAATATATTTAGTAAGATACAAGGAGTGATTAAATTATATCATGCATTAGGAGGGAAATAAGAATATAAAGATTGATGTAGGGGTACAAATTATGGTACTAAGAACCTTGCTACCCCAAAAAAGAATATTTTTCCGATTTGAGTATTGATTTTATCTGATGCCAGAATGGAACTATAGCCAAAATCACAGATATCACTTTAATGTAAAACGCATATCATGGTATAATTTAGAATGAAAACAGAACAAATGCAAATAAATAACTCGTCGGTATCTCTCCGGTTAAAAATTATTGTCGGATATGTATCGTTACTCATATTCCTTATTATCATTGTTTCTCTTGTGTGGCTGGAACATCAGAAGATGGAAATGTTGAATAGTGAAGAATTACTTATCAAGCAAAAAAGAGAAGCCGTGAACCGGACTTTTGAAAAACTGCTTGACTTCTCCTTTTCTGATGATTTCCTGCTATTACGTGACAAGGATAAATTCAATGAATACCGGATGAAGCGTGAAATAGCAACCACCGCTTTGAACGGACTGAAACGATACTATCCGTCCGACATACAACATGCACAAATCGACACAATATCTTTGCTTTTACAGGAAAAAGAAGCACTATTGCTTGGAGTGATGAATACTCTTTCGGATTTACTGCATTCTGACAGTTTGTTCCAACGGAGAATACCTTCTGTCGCTTTACAAATGCATACTATATTGTTACCAGACAAACCAGAAAAGACGGGAAAAAGGCTGAGTGGTTTCTTTGGGATATTTAAAAAGAAAGAAGAAAAATCTGTCTATGCATACCAAAAGGAAAAAACGAAACAGCCGTCCGCATCCCAACAAATAACCAGGGAACTTTATTCCCTGCAAAAAGAAATGTCTATACAATATACCGACTACTGGAATAAGTTGACCACCTACTCCGACAGTTTGCAATGGCGTAACACAGAACTGAATTCACAAATAAACACACTTATTGGTGAGTTTGAACAAGTAGTTATCAAGCAAGCAGAAAAAGAAATAGAGGAAATTACCACATCAAGGGAGCAATCATTTCGTATCATTCTGTTTATAGCCGCTATCGCCATCCTGCTAATAGTGATATTTTACCTTTTTATCCATCAGGACATAAGAAAGAGGCAGGAATATCGGCTGAAACTGGAAGCGTCTGACTGCCGGAATCGTGAACTGCTGGCCGCGCGCCGTAATCTTATACTGACAGTAAGCCATGACCTCCGTGTACCGCTCGGTACTATCAGCGAATATGCAGAATTATTACAAGATGAAAAAAGTCCGGAACAGAGCAAAGGGTATGCAATGAATATCCTGCATGCCTCGCGCCATGTCATTGGGTTGGCAAATAACCTGCTGTATTATTACAGGCTGGAAGCGGAAAAGGAACAGCCGGAAAAAGAAATCTTTCATTTGGGGCGGACAATTGAAGATGCTGCCCACTCATTCTTATCGGTAGCGGAAAAGAAAGGGTTGGACTTGGTAATAAAAGTGATAGATTCTGATATACTTGTTGAGGGGGATTGCGGGCGGTTGGTGCAAATACTCAATAATCTGATCTCAAATGCAGTAAAGTTTACCAGTGCCGGATATATACAAGTAGGCGCACAATACCGGGTCGGAAAGCTATCCTTCTTCATTAGAGATACGGGCATAGGTATTGATAAGGAAAGTCAGGAACAGATATTCACCGCTTTTGAACGAGGTAAAGCGCCAAATGCGGAAGAAGGCTTCGGACTGGGATTGGCGATAACATATAAATTGGTAACATTGCTGGAAGGTACTATCCATGTCCAAAGCACACCGGGACACGGAAGCACATTCGAGGTATGCCTACCTATGCGTGAAACAAATGGAAAAACAGACACAATAAAAACACCTTTGGAAGGTGGTGAACTTTCAGGAATGAGGGTGCTGGTAATAGATGATGACCGGATACAACTGGAAGTAATCCAAAAGATGTATGCACGCCATGGAGTGGAATGTGATTGCTGCCTGAATGTAAGTGAACTGATCGCAGCATTACGCCGTAACCGTTATGACCTTATGCTTACGGATATGAGGATGTTGGAAATGGACGGTTATGGAGTACTGGCCTTACTTCGTGGCAGCAACTTCGGCCAAACAAGAACACTTCCTGTATTGGCTGTAACCGCACAGGCGGACAAGAAACCGGAATATTTCAGAAAAGCCGGTTTTGCGGACTGCTTGTATAAGCCTTTCTCGCAGAAAGAATTAGTGTCGGTTACCTCATATATAGACAGAACGAATTTTGCAGCTATCATGGAGGGTGAAGATAATACGAGGGAACTATTGGATATGTTCATAGAGGACACGGAAAAGGAACTCTCTGAAATGCAGGACGCTTTGGAAACGGCAAATTATATGCAATTGAGGCATATCATACACAAAGCTGCTCCATTATGGGGGATGATTCGTATCAATGTACCCTTGAATGAACTGGAAGAGATGGCTTCACTATCCTCTGAAAAATGGTGTAAGGAATTGGATGCCCGTATTAAAAGACTGATGAAAGCAGTGGAACAGGCCGTAAAAAAAGCGAAAGAATTAAAGTTTGAACCGGATGAAAACCATATTGGTAGTAGAAGATGACCGGATATATGCACGTACTACCGCCAACTGGCTGGTAAAAAACGGGATGGATGCCCGTTACGTGCTGTCAGTAAATTCCGCAAAAGAATTTCTAAGCGATCACGAAGTAGATCTGGTCTTGTCGGATTTCCGCCTTGGTGACTGTAATGGTGTGGAATTGCTCGAATGGATGAGGGTACATGGATATCGTATGCCTTTTCTAATCATGACAGGATATGGAGATATACCTGGTGCTGTCGAAGCTGTAAAGAAAGGGGCTGACAATTATCTCCCCAAACCCGTACAAACAGAAAAAGTACTTGATGTCATCCGTGAACTGTTGGAACGTAGGGAGAAAAGGAGAAATCCGGAGCAGGCTTTTTATGTCTGTAAAAGTCCATTGGCAGTAAAACTTCAGGAGATGGTTCGTTTGGTAGCTCCCGCAGAAAGCTTATCCGTATTGATACGTGGCGCATCGGGTACAGGTAAGGAATGGGTGGCGCGACGGATCCATGCACTTGGCGGACGTTCGGACGCTCCTTTTGTAGCGGTGGATTGCGGGGCATTACCACGGGAGCTGGCCGCATCGGAATTGTTTGGACATAAAAAAGGTACTTTTACGGGAGCAACTGAAGATAAAACCGGCATGTTTACTGCCGCCAATCATGGAACATTGTTCCTGGATGAAATTGGTAATCTGAACATGGAAACTCAGGTATTACTATTACGTGCCTTGCAAGAGAAACGTTATAGACCTCTTGGCGGAAAGGAAGAGATACAAGCGGACATACGACTGCTTACAGCCACCAATGAGGATTTAGAACGGGCTATAAGTGAGGGGCGGTTCAGGGAAGACTTGTTCCATCGGTTGAACGAATTTCCGCTTCATGTTCCGTCATTGAGAGAGTGTGCGGATGATATTATTCCGTTAGCCGGATTCTTTCTTTCCTATGCGAACGAGGAATTGGGAAAGAAAGTGAAGGAATTTGATATGGACGTGAGGAAGGCTTTCAGGGCTTATTCATGGCCGGGCAATATCCGTGAGTTAAAAAGTGTGGTGAGGCGTGCGTGTGTATTGGCGCAGGATGAATGGATTACACTTAAAGACATCAACCTTCCGATGGAGATAAAACCATCGGATAATTACCGGCTGGATATGGAGCGTACGGAATTGGAAGCGATAGTGAAAGCATTGGAAACTACGGGTAATGATCGGAAAGCTGCCTCCCAGCTGTTGGGTATATCCCGGAGTACGCTTTATTTGAAACTGAAAAAATACGGTTTAAACTGAATGTGTCCATAATTCTGAACACATTGTGTCTGATGGGGATAATAAATGCAGACACGTTTTGGAAATAATGCATGGTAACATATTAATTGTCAATGCATTAATGTGTTTGTCTTTCTGTGGCATAGCACTTGCCCTTTATGGTCATGACAAGTGACGGTGAAAACCGGAACAGTTTCAAACTTTAAAATTTAATGCCATGAGAACATTGACAAATACTCTTCTATTCAATATGTTCACCTCCTACATGACAGGCTCTGAACTTATGTCGGAAGAATTACCTGCCGCCTATGATGATTTTGCAAACCTGCTTGCCGGACTGTCGCAAGATAAGGATAGAATGAAGCTATTAAGACGGTTGAACTACACGAGGATAGAACTTTCTTTTATGCAACAGACCTGCAATACTATAAAAGAAGGACGACATATACTCTATGATGTGTTTATCAACAAAACTCTTTCCTTATTGGAAGCGGAAATAGAAATGATGAAAGATTATATCCGTCACCATGCGGATGATACCGATATGAAAATGGAAATCCACCGGCAGGGTGATAAATGGAAATCCACTCTTCGCTGGAATGGTACGGATAATGACCTGATAGAATTAGTGGCTGCATTGATGGCCGCCGGAGTTGTGGACTGTGGGGAAGGAAAGAAGCTTACCATTGTAGATGTCATCAGAGTATTTGAGGATGCTTTTAACCTGAAAATAAATGCCTTATACACCAAACGGGGAAAGGTGTTTGATCGCTGTACGGTTTCCACTCCTTTTATTGACTCTATTCGCAAAAGTTATATCAAGATGTTGGACGAACGGCTGGCGTAAAGTTTGCATGCCAACAGCCGCCAAAAGGTGACTTGTGTGTCCGCCGTGTTGCAGATTGACGGTCAAAGCGCTTTCTTTGCATCTATAAAATTTCTATAAACAAATC
Source organism: Bacteroides sp. MSB163 (assembly GCF_036416795.1). Taxonomy (NCBI): domain Bacteria; kingdom Pseudomonadati; phylum Bacteroidota; class Bacteroidia; order Bacteroidales; family Bacteroidaceae; genus Bacteroides; species Bacteroides maternus. The sequence goes on from NZ_CP143867.1 coordinate 3,911,951, forward strand.
AAGATTATGGGATTACTGAAAGATTGGACGACCCGCTGGATAACCCGTTTATCGGGGCGGACAGCGGGAGGGCCAGGGAGCGTGTTCATCACGCTGGACGAAAAAAATACCCCGGTGGATGTACACACGGGTGATGCCGTACCGAAAGCGTATGAGGATTATATCGGGAAGATGATGAAGAGCTTCGACAAACGGGGCTACCTACCCGGCTGAACGATTCTAAAAGCGGATTTCGCAGATAAAGGGAAGATACCTTCCCGACGGGGAGAACTGGCGGACTGGTATTTTCATACTCTGGTTCCGGCTATTCATAGACACAAGGCAGTGACGGGAAGGCAGATTCCTTTGAGGGATGCGGCCTATACGCTGAAAACGGGGTTGAAACTGTTCAGCCGCCGGGCATCATCCACAGCACTGCAAAAAGACAAGCAATATAAAGAGTTTATCCGGCATAACGAGGCGGAAGGCTGGAACAATGAAAAACTGTCGGGCGAAAAGTGGCGAGTGTATGCCGTGGCGACGGATGAGGGCGTATTGTTCTTCTCGGACAACGAAAAGGGCATGAAAGCCCGCAACAGCTATCTGCAATATCTGGCGGATGGATTTTTCAATATGACCAAAGGGGCGGAAACATTGAAACTGTATGAGATAGAGACACCTTCCCGACAAGTGGCGGAACTGGCGGACAACTGCATCGACATACTGGCGAAAAGCGATTTGCGCAGTGCCGATATGCAACTGCGTAAATCGAAGTTCAGCTTCACTTCTGAGAAACTGGCAGGAAAAGAAATGCTGGAAGGTGCCGTCTGCACGGACAAATACGATTTAAGACCGGATTACAGTAACTTTGACCGGTTGACGAAGGACTTCAATCTGGGTATTTCGCCACGTAATTATGACGTGGCCTCTCTGCTTTATATTTCGGAAAACGGGTATGCCGGTCATGTGACGACAGACTATTTTCATCCGTTCAGTTATGAGTATGAGTTCCGAGATTTGGCTGAAAAGTTGGGTGACAGCATCAAGGCACGGCAATCGGCGCCAATGTCGTCACATGATTTCGGCTATGCGGCCTTGCAGACGGAAGCGAAGGTAATGGCAAGGGATATTCTGCAATCGGAGTTTCATATAACGGACGGGGAATTTAAGTTGGGCGGAAGTATCAACCGGATGGAAAAAACAGAAAGAATGCAAACAGCTTCTTATCAGCGTTCTAAAGAACAAAAGACAGGTAAATCATTCGATACAGCCCCCATACGGGAAGTTCCTGCGCAGAAACGGGGTAACGGTCAACGGCAGGCAAAGCATGTGGTCTCCATTACTCCGGATAAAAAGGAAAAGAAACAACTAATCATATAGAATTTATGGAAGAAAAGAAAATGCAAGCGGTGGAAAGCGGCAGTCTGTATATGACGCTGGATGCTTTTTACCGCCCCGTTTATTTAAGTATGCGGGGACAGGGAGAAGAAGGATTCTCCCGATATATCAGCAACAACGTACGGTTTCATACTGCAAGCAGGGAATTTGTACCCGACCACTGAATGTTCCGTTTCGACTTCAGAGACAAAAGTCTGATTCCCCCCATACTCGGAACGGATAATGCGAATTATCTGGAACGGCTCACGCCGGTATTGGAACGGGAAAGGATTCATCCTTCGGGTGTGGTAAGACTGCGGGATGCGGCATTCTGTGAGGAAAGGGGTATCGTACAACTGTCGTCATCGGCGGAACATACGGTCTTATTGGAGAATGATGACTACAGGCGGTTGGGGCACCGTTTCGGAATGAACGGGGACGTGATAAGGAACGGACTGGCCGTTTTTCCTACTTGTACGGCAGTAGAATACGGACAGAAGGTGTTGCTACTGGGAAAAACGGACAAAGGGGACAAGGCATTAGAAGAGTTTCTGAACGATTTGACCGGATACTTTTTCGATGGGAAACGAAAGCCGGAGGAATTGAGGTTCCATGAAGTGGCACCGCTGGATGCGAAGTTCCGGGCGGAAATTGGAGACTGCAAGACTGCCTCACCGGATATACTTCGATACGGGATTTGTACGAAACGTTGTGGCATGGCACCGACACTAAGAAACTTTAACCGGCTGAGAAACTTGCAACTAATGAGTGCGCCACTGACAAAGGAGCAGGAACGGATTGTTTCGATGCTGGTTACACGACCGGATAATGTGCGGTTTCCGGATATGGAAGTGAAGACGAGGATACCGTTTAAAAAGAAGGGACAGAGTATAAACATTTAAATTTTTGATATATGGAAAATGAACAGAACGGAACGACAAAAGGCGGTAGCGTATATATAACTGTGGACAAATTTTTCAATCCCGTACATGTCAGCATGAAAGGTACGGGTGAGGAAGGTTATCAGGAGTTCATGCAGGAAGATGTGGAGAAAGCATTGAAATGCGAGGAAATGCCGGCTATGAGTCTGATGTATTATAATGTGCCCGATATGGGTATCGTGCCGCCATTGCAGGAAGGGGACAATGAGGATTACCTGAAAAGGCTGGAAAAGGCAATGGACGAGCATGGAATCATATTGCAGAGGTACCAGCGCTTGTCGGAAGTGGTGTATTGCCTGTGAAATGAAATAGACCCGTTTTCGAAGGATGAGACTTATACCCGCTGGCTCACGCCGAAGATATGGACGGAAATAAAGTCGTCACCCGTAGCGATGGCGGATATGCTGGATGATTTGAAGCACGGGAATAAGTTCTATACGGGTGTTGAGACGGACAAGGGGGTATTGCTTTTCAGCCGGAATTATGAGGGAAACCATCAATACGGGGCTTTTATGGAGGCGAATATCGAGAGGCGTTTCTTTGAGCCGGACTTTGAAGGCAAGTCGCTGACGGTATATGAAATTCGGGGATGGCCTTCGCTGATGGCAGGAAAAATAAACCGCTGTTATGATAGTTATGACAGCCTGCTGCCATTGGAAAAGATTCCGGTGGATGCCTATCTGGATAAATCGGCTTTGAAAAGTGTTACGCACAAAGAGGAGTATGACCTTTCACCCACATGGAAGAATTATGCTCGGCTGACGGATGGTGAAAAGGGACTTGGTTTAGCCCGAAGCGTGGATAATTATGACCGGATGACATTGCTGTATATCATGGACAAGGGTTATCCGAGGGACGGACTGATAGACGAGTATCCGGACAATTTCAGTTTTCATGAGAAATTTGAAAGGATTGAAAACAAGCTGCTGGGCCGGGACAGATGGAATGTGTATGACGAGATGCAGGAGAAGGCGAAGAAACTGGCCGGGAAACTATTACATGAGCATTTTCCCGATACACGGCAGAAAGAAGATGATGCTCCGAAAATGAAGGTCGAAAGCGAAATACCGAAAAAGAGTAAAGGCAGAAAGATGTAGAATAACAAAAGACAAGTAAAAGGATGGAAGCCCGTTGCTGCATGGATGCAGGGACGAGCTTTTGTTTTATCAGGCCAATGCACGCCAACGGGTGACTCTGATTTCGGCGGTTTGGAAGGTATGTAAGATGTGCCTTATTTTGCCGCATATTCAGAAACTTAAAAATGATTTTAGTATGGAACTGACGATTATTGATACAAGCGCGTATCAAGAACTGAGAAAGCTGGTCAGTACACTGGCCGCACAAATGGGTGACTTTCAAAAAAAGATTGCCCCGCCCGCACTGGGCAAATGAATGGATGCGCAGGAAGTATGTTTGGCATTGGGCATATCTAAAAGATGCCTGCAAAACTATCGGGATAACGGACTTATCCCTTACTTGAATGTAGGAGGAAAGTTCTTCTACCGGGAAGTGGATATTCAGGAGATTTTGGAAAGCGGACTAACTAAAAGAAAATAAAGGGATGGCAGAGATTATCACAAAAGATTCGGAAGAGTTTAAGGATTTGATCGGATGGATCAGGAGAATGGGAAAAGCGGTGGAGGAAGCAACGGCACGGATACGTCCGACAATCGTAGACGAACATTACCTGACCGGGGACGATGTATGTGCCATGCTGCACATCTCATGACGCACACTGCAAACGCTGAGAGATGAAAAGGCAGTGCCATATACCAATATCGGGGGAAACTGCTTTATCCCGAAAGCGGGCTATATGATGTACTGAGAAAGAATTATAGGGATTTCAGACGTTTTAAGCATTAGAACAATTATGTTCCAAACTGCCGGAGATGGATGTGCCTGCTGATGTTGTCCACAGCCGGGAAGATCCAATCCAGAAACAAGGAAACAGACAGCAACGGGCAAAACATATCGTTTCGATTATTCCACACAAGAAAGAAAAGAAACAATTAATTATTTAGAGTTTATGGAAGAGAAGAAAATGCAAATGGCTGAAAGCGGCAGCTTGTATATGACGCTGGATGCCTTTTACCGTCCCATGTATCTGAGTATGCGGGGACAGGGAGAAGAAGGCTTTTCCCGTTACATCAGCAATAACGTACGGTTTCATACACCAGGCCGGGTATTTGTACCCGATCACTGAATGTTCCGTTTCGACTTCCGGGACAAGGTGATGATTCCGCCTATATTTGTAACGGACAATGCGGATTATCTGGAACGGCTGTGTCTGGTGCTGGAGAGGGAAAAGATTCATCCTTCAGGGATAGTGAGGTTACGGGATACGGCATTCTGTGAGGAAAGGAGCATCGTGCTTCAACCGGCTGAGAAATCTGCAACTGATGAGTGTGCCTCTCTCAAAGGAGTAGCAGCGGATTATCTCGCTGCTGGTTACACGACCGGATAATGCCCGGTTTCTGGAAACGGAAATGAAAGGGGGATACCGTTCAAAAAGAAAGGACAAGGTGTAAATATTTAATTCTTTGATGTATGGAAAATGAACAGAAGGGAACGCCAAAAGGCGGCAGTGTACACTTCATGTGTATTTTTTTTTGATCTGTTTACAGTCAAATAACAACTTAAAACTGTATCAAATAAACATATCCAAGTATTCTTTTTTTGCCATATTTTCAAAAGGACTATGCATCACGCACTGTCCTTTTCTTATTAGAACTTTAAACACCCGAATATCTTACCAATTTGGTTTTCGTCATTACCTGTCTAGCCATGCTCCTACCTTCTCTTTAAAGAAGAAAGTATAGAGGAATGCTCCTATCCAGCTTGTAAGGACTACCAGCAGGATTGCCATAAGTTTTTTTTCTTTCGGTATTCTCAGGCAACCTATTTCCCAGGCGCATCTTATAGTCAGAACTATTCCAACGACCCAAATAGCAAGAATATTCATACCTGTATAAATTAAATGAGAGATAGTAAATCGAGATATAAAGGTTTATATGACAGTCTTAATCAAGCTGCTTTTTTACTTCATCTTTAGCTTTATTATAATCCTTTTTTACTTCTTTTTTTACCTTTTCCGTACCTTGTTGCACGTCTTTCTTGGTTTCTTTCCAGGCATCTTTGACTTTGTCGGCACCATCCTCTATTTTGTTAGAGGCCTTGTCTAATGCGTCATTTACGTTTTCTTTTGCATTTTCAATCTGCTGTTCTGTCCGGTTCTGTTCTTTTTTGTCCCGACAGGATGGCGCGGACAGTGCAAATAAAATTGTTAGTGTGATAAACATTATCTTTTTCATATAGTTCTCTATTTTTGCTTGTTATACAATATGCTTTAGGATTTCCGGTGGAGAAACCAGTTCTCCACCGGGATGAAGATTTAGACTTCATACTGTCGGAAGATCAAGTTATTTCTTCTCCGATTTTTTGTTTGAAGCAGCAGGCTTACTTTCTTTAGCTTTGCTTTGGGTACACTTTTTGCTACCCTTTGCTTCCATCTGTTTTTTTTCGTTCTTTGTTGTCATAAAATTTAGTTTTTAAGTTAAACAATAGTAGAACCGGAAGTCTTATTTGTTTCCGTTCTTAGCATTTCCATATTCACACCAACGCATTTCTCCTTTAGGGATATGGGAGAGTATCTCGCTGCTCCGTTCCTTGGCTAGTTTTTCATCTGTTTGGCGTACTTCCTTTTCCGTACGTTTGGTGCCTTCAGGTTTACGTTGGAGTAATCCGTCGGTACTTCTGACTTCCTCCAGTGGATTCTCAATATATTGCCATTCTTCTTTGAGCCTCGTACTTTTGCCTTCGTTCCATGGTCCGCGGGTTTCCTTTCCTTTGGAATCATTAAAATAAAGGTTGCTGTATCGGGGGGATGTTTGGAATACTCCCGGAGGAAAGTTAGGCTGAATAGTTTCCAGAGCGGCCTCAAACTGTTGAAAATGGGTCACTTCGCGAGTCATAAGGAACGTGAGCGTTTCTTTTACAAGTGGGTCATCCGTAAGTGGGATAAGGTTTTCGTAACCTATTTTGGCACGTGCTTCACCCGCCATGTTGGAACGCAGGTCCACTGTCAGGTCAGCATTGGCCGATACATAGGTGGCACACCATGGGTTCCCGTTGCTATCGGTCAGTACGGGACTGCCGGGAGCTGTTACCAGAAAGGCAGGATTGGTGAAGGCTTGGTGGATAAGATCCTCTTTGCCTGCTTTTCCTTCCATCATGGTACGCAGAGGAGTATCTTCCAACACATCCTTCATTTCTCCGTTTACTGGTCCGAGGAGCATCTGGATGGTTGCACCTACGATTTCAAGATGACCGAACTCCTCAGTGGCAATATCCATGAGCATGTCATATTTGTCAGGGTAGGGGTTATGGCAACTGAATGCCTGTACAAAATACTGTAGAGCGGATTTCAACTCACCGTTGGCCCCTCCGAATGCCTCAAGCATCACACGAGCAAAACGAGGATCCGGCTGTGATACACGGGCATTGAACTGAAGATCTTTTACATGGTAAAACATAACAGATTCATTTTTAAGTTAATAATTCAGGTTAATTTTAGATGTACATCTGTATATTAAAGATAGGAATATCCTTGCCGGGCCGTATATACAGACCGGAAGAGGTTTGTCCAATCAAGTCAAGAGGGTAAAGTTGTCGGTAGAGATATAAATGAGAAAGGATCGGAGAAAATAAATTTTATTCCTCCAGTTTGTCCAGTTCAGACATATATTTCTTTATATAATGACAATTTCCGTCGCATATCCTTTTCCGCACTCCCACGGAAAGGGAAGAGTCCATACATTTGTTTCCGAACAGACAGCTGCACCTGAGTCTATACGCTTCCAAGCTTTTATTCCTCTCATCCGTACGGCCCTCTGTATAGGCGGACAGGCATAGCGTGTACAATTCTTCATAACTCTTTTCCCGCAGGGATGCGGGAGTATATTGGCATTTATTGTTCCATTTCATATTCATTAATCATTAATTCAGGTGAAATGGATCGGGAAGCATTGAAAATACATCCCGTAATTTTAGTTGCTTGTTATAGTAGCCTATTTTTTGGCTTCTAAAGCAGCTGCATGGACTTTACTTTTCAGGGTGTCAGCCTTTTCGGCAACGTCAAAGGTCGCATCTGCAACCTTATCGGCGGTTTTGGTCCCTGCATCCAGTGCTTTGTCTCTCACGGTTTCTGCAAGGCTTTCAGCACGATCGGCAATCTTTGCCATGGCATTGTGAATTTTCTTTTTTAGCATCTTGGCTTTTGCCGTACGTGAAAAACGTTGAGCAAGTGCTCCGATAGCCGAACCTATTGCCAGCCCAATCAAAAAGTTAGATTTACTAGTTTCCATAATTAAAAAGGGTTTAGGTTAATAAAAAATTAAATATCAGTTCTTCTGGGATGACGAAAGAAGGATATGATCCACAATAATAGAACTGCACCGATAACAGAGGTGAAAAGGCTACCCAGAAGGCCTGTGGTAGTAATTCCCAACAAGCCGAATACCCAGCCACCCAATACGCCACCTACAATACCTACGAGTAGGTTAATGAGAAGTCCGAAACCGCCTCCTCTCATAATCTTGCCGGCTATGAGTCCGGCAACGATTCCAATGATAATGTACCAAATAAAATACATAATATTAAGTTTTAGTTAAAATAATACTGTTGGAACAGATGGCTTGAGGAATCATATTAGACGGAAAACCATCGGTTCCGTTTTGAAAAAAAAACATGCTGTGTAAGAAAATGGTTTGGGTGTAAAAAAGGATTTAACAACAATTTTCATTTTAATAATAGGCTGGCTGGCCATATTAGTACTGTTTATATGTTTATCCTCTGTAGTGTTTTATTGCCAGGTAACTATGTCATGCAGTCAATATTTCAAACTTGTAATAGATAAAAGTTGTGGCTTAATATTTTGATAATAAATGATATAACTCCATATGTCGTTCTTTCTGATGGCCGTTGGCTGAAGATGTATAACAACCGAAGATGCCTTGATACTATGGTATTGAATTCTCTCAGAGTTGTTTATAAGTAAACATAATCCTTCTTTCATCGTTATAATCTACACATATAAAATTTATGATATGAAAGGATTATTGTTAATTGGAATTTTTATGTTTTGCCCCGTTTCCATCTTATGGGGACAGGATAGGATAAAGCAATACGCAGGGACAGCCATGCCGTATCCTGTTGTGAAAGACTCGTTTGGCTTTTTTCAGGATAGTATGGTTCCGTTTTATATTAATCATCTGGGAAGACATGGAGCGCGTTTTCCAACTTCAGGAAAGGCTTTGAATAGAGTGAAGGAGATTTTGGAATTGGCTCAGCGAGAAAATAGGCTAACATCAGGAGGGGTAACCTTGCTTTCTACAATACAGAATCTATCGGAAACTTTTGACGGACAATGGGGGAAGTTATCAGTGGTGGGAGAGGAGGAACAACGGGGTATTGCCAGACGTATGATAGAACGCTATCCACAGTTATTCAGTGATTCTGCCAAAGTGCAGGCAATTGCGACATATGTTCCCCGTTGCATACATAGTATGGATGCATTTCTTGCTTGTATGGTGGAGTTTAATTCTTCTTTACACATACAACGCAATGAAGGGAAGCAATATAATGATATTCTTCGTTTCTTCGATTTAAACCAATCTTATGTTGATTATAAAGAAAATGGTGATTGGCGTCCTATATACGAGACTTTTATGCGACGAAAGATTTCTCCTGCTTCTGTTATGAAAAACTTCTTTCTGGAATCAGGGCAGGAAACAGATAAGGAGGCAGAGGAATTTGTCATGGCTTTATTCTCCATTGCTGCCATACTACCAGATACAGGTACTCCGATAAATTTGGATGGTCTTTTCACAATAGGTGAATGGGATAATTACTGGCAGACTCAGAATTTGCGACAATATATGAGTAAAAGTTCTTCGCCGGTTGGGCGAATGTTGCCTGTTGCAATTGCATGGCCTCTGCTATCAGAATTTATTCATTCAGCTGATGAAGTGATAAAGGGCAAGTCGGATACCAGGGCGAACTTTCGTTTTGCTCATGCAGAGACAGTTATTCCTTTTGTAGCATTAATGGGTATAGAAGGAACGGATGTTAAAGTTGTTGTTCTTGATTCTGTATCTAAATATTGGAAAGATTATGAGATTGCTCCGATGGCTGCTAATGTACAGTGGATTTTTTATCATGACAAGGCTCGAGAAATATGGGTGAAATTTCTTTTGAATGAAAAAGAAATGACACTTCCTGTTTCAACTTCCCGTTTTCCTTATTATCGATGGGAAACTGTCTGCATGTATTTAAAGAAACGGGTTGAAATGGCGAAAAAGGTACTTGAATCTTTTTCAGATGATTGTAAATAAGGTAGATATGGGTTGAGTATTGGTGTGGTATGATTGTGATAGAATTGAAAAAGTATCTGTATTATCCCGGCGGTATAGAAATCATTATATACCGTCGGGATTTTTTTTGTTACATTGGATTTATATTAGTGGGGTGATTTGAGGATAAAGTGTGCGTACTATTTTTTCTCTTTTGCCAAATCAGCCAATTCATCCTTTTCAACGTAAATCGTTCGTGTTGGGAATGCGAAATCAATGCCTGCTTTATTGAATGAGTCTAGAATCTCCATATTTACATTTGAAGTTACCATTAAAATATCTCCCTGTTTTTCTATAAAATATATGTACATGATGTTCAGTGCAGAGTCTGTGTATTCTGTAAAAACAGCTGTGGTATCTGATGGTTTGGAAGATACATTTTCTATTCTTTTAGGAATGGCTTTCAGTATATTTAAAGCTTCTTTCATTTTTTCAGATGTTGTGTTGTATGTCAATCCAAGTTTCAAGACGACTCGACGCATCGGTTCGGAAGAGATATTTATGATAGAAGCATCTGTAACTTTATAATTAGGGAAAGTGATGATACGTTTATTGTAGTCCATGATTTTTGTACTTCGAACTCCAACATCAATCACAGTACCTTCGATATTATCCACGCGAATCGTATCACCTATGTTGAAAGGCTTATCTGTCAATATAGTGAAAGCGCCGAACACATTTTTTACAGTGTCTTGGGCTGCTAAGGCAAATGCGATACCTCCAATACCCAGAGTACCTAATAATGCACCAATATTGACTCCAATATTACTTAAGGCCATTACAAGACCGATTATCCACACAATGACCAGTATTGTCCGTCTGATAATGGGCATCATTTTGTTGTTTTGTCCATCCGATTGTCGTCCCCAGTAGATTTGCAATAAACTACTGGATAATCGGGCAAATATCCATGTGATATCCAGAATAATCAGTATCTTGTAAGCATTATCTATTACTTTTACAAAACTATCCGGAGAAACAAGCCTGTGAATAGCTATCCAAATACCTAATAACATAATTGCAAACTTGACGGGTGATTCTAAAGAATAATAAATTATATCATCCAGCCGATTATTGGTACGGGTGATAAATGGATTGAGTACTTTTCTGCTGAAGAATGATATTAACTTCATCAAAACAATTGTTCCTAAAATAATAAGTATGGAAATACCCCAGTCTTCTAAAGTATTTCCCCAGATTTCTCTTTCTAACATAGCTGGAAATTTTTTAATTAAACATTTTATGGAATATCCTTGATTTTGGATTATGTAAAAACAAACGGATAAAGAAAAATTCCTATTCATAATCAAGTAAATTATGTATATGAAAAGAAATATTAAGATAATTTGCATTACTCCATTGGAGATGGTTAAAAACATTGGAGGCGTTTTTATAATGCTTAATGTGATGTTGTGTTATACTTTTTTCTTACTAAACTATAATTTACATTTATAGTGGGAACCATCTTATTATTTATTTTGTTAAGTTACTCATCAATTTTAAATTAAATAGTTATGGAAAATGGAGTAATGATGCAGTATTTTGAGTGGAATCTTCCGAATGACGGAAAGTTGTGGAAACAGTTGAGAGAGGATGCGTCGCATCTACATGAAATAGGTGTGACAGCGATCTGGATACCACCTGCATATAAAGCAGATGAACAGCAGGATGAAGGATATGCTACTTATGATTTGTATGATTTGGGTGAGTTTGAACAAAAAGGAACTGTGAGGACTAAATACGGAACGAAAGATGAATTGAAGGAGATGATTGATGAACTTCACAAAAATAAGATTGCTGTATATCTGGATGTCGTTTTGAATCATAAAGCAGGTGGTGATTTTACGGAAAAGTTTATGGTGGTGGAAGTAGATCCTGATCAAAGAAATAAAGCTTTGGGGAAACCTTATGAAATACAAGGATGGACCGGATATAGCTTTCATGGACGTAAAGATAAATATTCGGATTTTAAGTGGCATTATTATCATTTTTCCGGGACTGGATTTGATGATGCTCGAAAGCGAAGTGGTATATTTCAGATTCAAGGAGAAGGAAAAGCCTGGAGTGATGGTGTAGATGAAGAGAATGGCAATTACGATTTTCTTTTATGTAATGATATTGACCTGGATCACCCTGAGGTTGTCGCCGAACTGGATCGTTGGGGCAAATGGGTTTCAAATGAACTTGATCTTGATGGAATGCGTTTGGATGCAATTAAGCATATGAAAGATCAGTTCGTTGCACAGTTTCTGGATACGGTAAGAAGTGAGAGAGGTGATGACTTCTATGCTGTGGGAGAATATTGGAACGGTGACTTGGAAACATTGGATAATTATCTGGAAGCAGTAGGGCATAAAGTTAACTTGTTTGATGTTCCGTTACATTATAATATGTTTCAGGCATCACAAGAAGGAAAAGATTATGATTTGCGGAATATTCTGAAGAATACTTTAGTGGAGCACCATTGTGAACTTGCTGTGACTTTTGTTGATAATCATGATTCGCAGCATGGAAGTTCTTTGGAATCACAGGTTGAAGATTGGTTCAAGCCATTGGCGTATGGTCTTATTTTTATGATGAAGGATGGTTATCCCTGTTTGTTCTATGGTGATTATTATGGGGTGAAAGGAGAGAAATCGCCACATACTAAAATTATAGATATTCTATTGAATGCAAGGAAAAAGTATGCGTATGGTGATCAAGTTGATTATTTCGACCATCCATCAACCGTAGGCTTTATTCGTACAGGAGATGGGGAACATGTTAATTCAGGCTTGGTATTTTTAATCTCGAATGATGAAGCGGGAAGTAAAACGATGTGTTTAGGGAAAGAACATGCAGGTGAAGTGTGGTGCGAAATTACCGGAAGTATTCCGGATGAAGTAACTTTGGATAAAGAAGGAAATGGAGAGTTCTCTGTGGATGCGCGTAATCTTGCTGTTTGGGTAAAAAAAGCATGAGATGACGGAACAATTCATAGGAAAGAAAAAGTTAAGCCTATCCTTATTAATCAAGATTGTAAAGGATACCGGACAAGGGTTTATTGATGATAGTGTCACTAGATTAAGCGGATCGTTAGCTTATGCGACACTATTTTCAATTATCCCCTTTCTTTCTCTTTTAGTTACTATTGGGGTAGCTTTGCATATGGATTTGGCTAATCAGTTGTATATTCAGTTGGAACCGATAGTGGGAGCGGAGGTAATTGGGGCACTTCGCTTAATTATAGAAAATGCAGAAAGAACGGACTCTTCCGCATCTGCAGCTATTGTTAGCCTGGGAATTTCTATATTTGGTGCTACTACCATTTTTGCAGAAATACAAAGTTCCTTAAATTCGATTTGGGGAATAAAGGCCGTGCCAAAGAAGAGTTGGCTGAAATATATTCAGAATCGGTTACTTTCATTCTCGATAATTTTAGTATTTGCTTTCGTGCTTCTGATAACATTTAGTATAACCAATATTATTGGAGACTTGAGCAATAAGTTTATGGCCAGCTATCCGGAAGTGGCAGGGTTTATTGTGAAAGTTGTGGGACAAGTATTAAACATAGGTGTTACAGTTATTATTTTTGTATTGATTTTTAAGGTTCTGCCTGATGCAAAAATAAAAAGTAAGGATGTTTTTATTGGAGCTGTAGTGACAACGCTATTATTGTTGGTAGGGCAATGGGGAATATCCTTTTACATCGGAATTGCGAATGTAGGAACTATCTATGGTGCAGCGGCATTCATGGTTGTTTTTATTACATGGATTTATTATTCTGCCATTATTGTCTACGCAGGTGCAGAGTTCACTAAAGCATGGGCTAATGAAATGGGAAGCAAAATTTTCCCGGATGAATATGCGGTAGCAACGAAAATGGTTGAAGTACGTGAGCCTTGACAAGTGGAGGCCCTTGTTTTGCATTCCGGTCAATAATAGTAATATTAGTACTGGGGGATATCATAAACGACTTAAAGAATATCATGTCATACAAAGTATACCCCCGTAAAAGTAATCATCTAAATAATACCATAGTTAAGAATTTCTTTTTGGGTTAAAAGGAAAAGAGCCCAATGTAATATCGGACTCTTTCTTAAATAAGTAAACAATTTACTGTCAAACTTTTCGGGGTAGTTCATTAGAATCTGTACCCATATCCCAGCATGATAGCTACATTGTCATCCTTGGCAAACATAAACCTAGCCTCGGCATTCAGATAACTACGTTCGGAGATAGGTAGTGTAATACCCCCTCCCAGATTAAAGGCGAATTTGGTGGAGTTGCTTCGGTCTATTTCTATTTCTTTACCGTCTACTTCCATACTCTTTTTCCCATAGAAATTATTTTGCATGCCGATGCCTGCAAGAGGGTATACGGAAAATCCCTGACCGTCTTTCTTGAAATTGAATACATAATGGAAATTCACGCTCACATCCAATCCGGTAATCTTGTCTTTAGGAAAATAGAAAGTTACATCCGGAGCAATCCGGAGATTATTCGCTATCGCGTAACGTCCTTGTACTCCCAAACCGAACCTCTCATAGTTCGTTTGATAACCGATGTTGCCCATCAAAGAGCCTTCACCTTTAACTGTTTGGGCATTTATGCCCACAGATGCCAATGCAATCATGGCCAGCAAGAATAATTTTTTCATAATTAAGGCATTTAGTTAATAAAATATTTATTTAAAAGAAGAATGATCTCCTTTTAATGGAAATAACAAACGTTTGCTTACATTTGTTTGCTATATATTGTTACATATACAAAGATTTTTGATGTTAAGATACGAGCGCTTTTCTCAATTTTTTATAAAGCAAAAAATGATGTTAATTCCGTTTTTATGCCTCGAACCATTTTTTTTAATGCTGTGTTTTTAGTATATGGCAGGGATTAAAGTTGGTTACATTTGAATTGCCAGTTTGTAGAGAAAGGAGCAAGTGGTATATTACATTGTCGTAACTGACTGAACCTGCATTGTTACGAAAGGATAAAATATCAGGATTGTTTCATTATTAAAATCTACAGCCATGAAAAGTCTAAGTTTTGATTTGCGGATCAGGCTAATAGCCAGTTCTGTCATCGGGGCAATCGTTTATTTCTTTTCAAGTTCCCGCAGGTAGGTAAAGTGATAATAAAATAAAGGATCGCAGGATATGCCTTTATATTGGAAATAAGCGGATGATATATCTATCTATATATTTACATGTAAATTTCAGAACTGAGTGTGTTACTTTAAAAAATAGTTTATGTATTTTTTATGGTACATTATTATCGGGACTTATAACAGAAAGAAAATTGAACTTTAATTATTTTAATCGTTTAAAACCAACTTAATTATGGAAAATAGAAATTCTAGTTTATGGATCGGCCTGGGAATAGGTACGGTCATCGGTACTCTGGCTTATCGTTTCTCACGTACTTCAAAAGCCAAGAAATTGAAGGAAAAAGTATTTAACGCTTTTCATAAGATAACCGGTCAGACGGAAGACCTGTTAGATGAAGCTAAGGAAAAAGTGGCGGATACCGGAAAAGTTGTAGTGGATAAGGCAGTCGATAAAGTTCAAGATGGCGCTGATGCTGTAAAGGACGCATTGAAAGGTGCGAAGAAAGATGTCAAACAAGGAGCTGAAAAGGCCAAGACAGAAATAAAGGAAGGGTATGAAGATGTAAAAAAAAGAAGCAAGTGAAAACTTAATTGATTTTTTTATATATCATTCTGTTAGTAGTAATATCTTATATAAAGAAGAATTATGATTGGATTTGTAATATGGATTATAGGATTGGTCTTAACTATCAAAGCTGCTCTAGAGATATGGCGTATTCATGCGCCGGCGGAAAGAAGGTTAATAGCCATTATCCTGGTAGTTTTGACCAGTTGGGTAGGATTGTTGTTCTATTACTTTTATGGTAAGCCTCGTATGGCACAGTGGCTGGGGACCGGTCTTGAAAGGTATTGATGGTCACATAGCTGTTTATGCTGAATAGATAGGAATATCCCAAAATAAAAATGTGTTGGTTGATAGAAGTGACCGATTTATTTTTGTTTTGGGATGTTTGTATAGGAGTATACAAAGGTAATGTCAAAAGTATATGAGACTTGTCATTATGATAATATTTTAGGCACGGATTACGCGGGGTAAATTAAAACCGTGAAATCCGTACCTAAAAGAATGCACAGAGAGAGAGGTCTTTTCTTCTTGTCTGTCTTACCAATATTTTTCGATTCTATCATAGCCGAAAACGTGACTACGTTCATCTTTAATATCTTGCAGCTTATGACAAATTATTTGCGCTCCGATCATGCTGAAAGTGATTCCGTTTCCGCCATATCCCAGATCGAAAAATATTCGTTCCTTGCCGGGCCAATTGCCGATGAAAGGTAGCCCGTCTTTGGTGCTACTGAAGGTACCGCACCATGCCATTTCTGTTTTGAAAGGGATATCGGGGAATAGTTTTCTGATTTTTCTCTCCAAGATACGGATTTTCTTTCTGAGTAGTGAGTCACGGTGTTCTGGATCGCTGAACTTTTCATCCTCACCACCTACAATAATACGGTTTCCGTCGGTGGTACGGATATAAAGATATGGATCGGCTGTTTCCCAGATCAGGCAATGTTCCGGCCAGAGATATTCGGGGGCTACCGGATGTGATATGAGTGCATAAGTAGAAGTCAAATCCATAATTTTTTTGGGAAGGAATTGTCCGGCCTCAAATCCGGTGGCTACGATTACATATCCGCACTTAATTTTATTTCCTTTGTCTGTTATCATGATACAGCCATCAGATGTTTCAGTGCACTTCTTTATGTTGGTATGGGTAAAGACCTTCAGACCGTTCTCCTTCATATGATAGGTGAGCAGTCCGGTTGCAGCTCTGTAGGCATCCATCTGTGCGGATGTTTCATTCACCAGGGCATTGCCGGGCACTTTCACCTTATATCGTTTTCTGATTTCTTGTTTCTTGAGCAGATTGACCGGCAATTCATGCTTTTGCCGTATTTCGTATTCTTGTTCCAGAAGTTTGTTGTCTGCCGAGCAGCTGGCATAAAAGACGCTGGACAATTGCTCAAATCCGGCATCGACATCTGTTTCCTTTAGTACTTTCTTTATATCAGAAATGGATTGCAGGCATGCATGATAGGCGGTTGCTGCATTTTCTTCGCTGATGATTTTTGCCATCCGGCAGAGGGGTACGTCTATTTCATATTGTAGTAAAGCGGTACTTGCAGCAGAGCTTCCGGTTGCGATGCTGCGTTTGTCAATCACGCAACATTCTATTCCGGCACGACACAATTCGTGTGCCATCAAAGCGCCTGTTATACCCGAACCTACGATGACGATATCTGTTGACAGATCATCCTCCAAAGGGTGGAAATAGTCCAATAGGGAATTTCTGACGATCCAATAGGGTAAACCTGAATGTAAGTCCATAATATATTTTGTTAATTCCCCCTTACTTTCTTCCTGTTGAGAAACAGGAAGAAAGTAAGGGGGGAGTGAGAAATGGGAAAGCCGTTTTATTGAAATTTGCTTTCCGTTTACGGTAGTAGATTATTTGCCTTCTTCGATAGTACAAATGCTGACACGGTTCCAGTCCGGTTCGGAGAACATATCACCGATTCCTTGTCCTTCGGCGGTAATGCGGGTGTCGTTAATCTTGTATTTTTTTACAAGTATAGACTTCACAGCTTGGGCACGTGCTTTTGCCAGTTTCTCATTGAAAGCGAGGTTACCTTCGGGAGAGGCATATCCTTTGATGACGACTTTAGCTTCGGGATGTTTTTTCATGTAAATGGCTACACGTTCCACATTAGGCAGTTGGGAAGCATCAACCACAGACTTTCCTTGTCTGAAGGTGATGATGGATTCTGGAATGCGGTTGGTTTTTACCACGGTTTCTATGTTGGCAGCTTGGGTTCTGCAATCTGCCAGTTCCTTTTGTAAGTTGTTGGCCTGTTGTACGGCATTGCTCAGTTGCATGTCCTTGTCGCTCAGTTGTGATCGCAGGCGGTTGACTGCATCATTTAGCTCGCCTACTTCTACTGGGTCGTAAGGCTTCACTGTTGTGAAATGATGTGAGCCGTTGCTGCATATGAAATGGTAGGTCAGTCCGGCAGTCAGTTCAAAAGTGGCATTGTTGGCGTTGAAACGGCTTTTAGTTTTGCTGAAGTCTCCTTGCATATCATATACGATAGCTGGTTTGATACCGAATGTCCATGCTTTTTCCTCACCTAGGTTGAAGTTCAAGTTCAGACCAAGGCGTGTAGACCAGGAATTTGTATCACCGGGGCCATTCTGATAGTAATGTAGCCAGCCGATACCTGTCAGAGTCTCGATTTCAAAAACGCGTGGTTCGCCCATATAACCTCCAAAGAGATTCATCAGGTTGACTTTACCGAGTAAGCTCACTTCGGAAGCATCAAATGCAGTTTTGCTGGCTGAGGTATTTACATATCCCATACCTTGAATACCTAGACCGAATATAGGAGTAAGTTGTTTTCCGATTCCGAATCCGAAGGCCGGTCGGGCATTTTTTAAGAAGGAGCTGTGAGTCAAAGGGGTTACAGCACCAGCTTTCAGTTCAATAGACCAGTTATCACCAGGGCGTGTGCCTTCAAGGGCCGTACGGTCATTTTGCGCATGCATGGTAAGAATACTCATGCTTAGTGCTAAAACAAAGATAGATTTTTTCATAATTAAATAAATTAATAGTAATACAATAAATATGTCACACACGTTGTACTGTCTGTTGTGTAGTTATGACTGTGCATAATCTAATGAATTACTTTGTCATAACCTTTGTTTAAAAAACAGCCCGTTAAAAAGGATGGTTCGAAAAATAGAAATGGATTTAACATCTATTTAAGAAGTCGGAGGGTGTCAGAAGCCTGTATTGGCAGTGAAAGTACATCATAGATATATAAGGTGCAAATTCTTGGATTTATATATAACGGCATCAAATATAACTTTATATATACATGCGTTTTTTAACACAAATATCTGTTGAAATGACAAATATTCATCAAACAAATATTCTTTCAATGCTGTTTTTTATAGAGATACAAATCATAGTATTAATTAAAAACCTGACAATTATGAAAAAATTAAGTTTCGCAGGACTGAAGGGTAGAGTGTCCTGGGGCAGTGTTTTCGGCGGTGTCATGACTGTATTGGCAATATCCGTGTTACTGTCTATTTTAAATTCAAGTATTGGTTTGTTTATGTTTGATCCATTATCAGATCACCCGGTTGCGGGCATCGGCACTGCTGTTGGAATCGGATCCGCTATCATTCTGGTTGCCGGCATGGCTGCAGGAGGCTTTGTGGCCGGGAAACTGGCCGGTATGGACGGAATGATACACGGATTTCTGGTCTGGGCGACCACACTGATTGTGGCTGTGGTACTGGGAATCTTTCTGGCTGTCGGTGCGGCAAAAATGACGGTGAATACTCTTGGAGCGGTCTCGTCCGTTACGGGCAGCGTTTTGTCTGGAACAGGTGATACCGTTGGAAACGGAGTTGCAGCATTATCAGAAGACGCAAAGGAACTGTTCGGAGAAATCGATTTTAATGCAACCCTGAAAGAAGGGAATATACCGCAGAATATCCGTACCGCACTTCTAAAAAGCGACGTGAAGGAACTTCAGCCGGATTACCTGCAGAAGCAACTGGCGGAAGTGAAGGATGACCTGGAAGCGTCCGTAAAAAAAATAGTACGTTCCCCACAACAAGCGGATGAGAGCATTGACAGTTTCCTTGACCGATTGAAACAACGTACAGAAAATATCAGCAAAAATATAGACCGGAATGATTTGGCTAAAGCTATAGCAAACAACACCAATATGTCAAAAGCGGAAGCAAATAAAACTATTGACCAATATATGAACCTGCTGGAAAATGCACGTATGGAAGCCGGCAAACTGATAGACAAACTGGAGGTGACCCTGAAGAAAGCCGCACAGGAATGGAAAGAAATCAAGCATGAGGCACTCGTGGCTGCCGATAAGGCAACGGATGCCGCAGCGAGGTCCGCACTGATTTCGTTCCTTGCAATTCTCTCCGGAGCGGTATTGTGCTGTATTGCAGGCGCCTACGGTAGCAGGAAGACCCAAGAAAGGGTGGATATCTGACAGTATTTCATTAAATCAAGTAAGAAGTTCGGTCCCCCAAACAGTATGACAGGTTGATGTCATTTTTAAGCATGTTATATCTTTTCCGAAATCGGGCCAACTGATATCCGCATTATAAAAGGCAATGACTAACTTGCATTGCCTTTTTAAATTTAAACTATTTTTATTATTTTGCGGGTAACATTTAACTTAGCATACTTTTACTACAAATGACATACTTTCAGATTTTAAAGAGGGTGCTTTTTCTGTTCCCTTTACTAATAGCCACTTTTACTACCTGCAAGGGTCAAATTTATAAATACCTGGGCATAGAGGACGGACTAAGTAACCGGAGAATTTTCCGCATCCAGAAAGGCGGGCACGGTTACATGTGGTTCCTTACCCAGGAAGGGATAGACCGTTATGACGGAAGCAAGATTAAACATTATGCCGTCTTTGACGGAAGTATGGAGGTGGCGCCGCAAATCAACCTGAACTGGCTATATACCGACAGCAGGCACAGGCTGTGGGTTGTGGGTAGAAAAGGACGCATATTCCGGTACGACACCGCCCGTGACCGTTTTGTTATGACCTACAAGCTTAACGGCCTGCAGGATGACGTAACATCAGGCACCGTCAATTGTACCTATATGGACAGTAATGACCGTATCTGGCTCTGCCATGGTGACAGTATTATACGCTATGATACCCGCGCAGGCACTACGGACAGAATAGACTCCCCTGCCTCGAACGATATTACTGCAATCACGCAGACCGACAGTACAAACTTTTTTATAGGGACATCAAACGGGTTACTGCAAACCATAGAAAAGGAAGGTGTCCTAGAAACTGTGGTCGGAACATATACTGACAGTATCTGTATACCGGTAAGTGAGCTTTATTTCCACCAAGATTCAAAGAAACTGTTCATAGGAACCTTCAAGGAAGGAATTATAGCATACGGAATGAACACGACTTCAACCATCATCGCGGACGGTCCGCTACAGAACGTGGCAATCAAACGAATCACCCCCTTTGGAAAGCGGCAACTGCTGGTAGCCACGGGAGGCAGGGGAGTATACAAGATTGACGTTGATTCTCTCTCCGCCCGGCCTTATATAACCGCCGACTACAGCAATTATAACGGTATGAACGGGAACAACATCAATGATATTTATGTGGATGGAGACGGACGGATATGGATGGCCAATTATCCTATCGGGATTACAATACGCAACGACCGTTACAGAAGTTACAAATGGCTCAAGCATTCACCGGGCAACAACAGTTCGCTGGCCAATAACCAGGTCCATGATGTAGTCCGGGACGGCGAGGGTGACCTGTGGTTCGCCACCAGCAACGGGATCAGCCTGCTTCACAGCGCAACCGGTCAGTGGACTTCCTTCCTTAGCAGTTCCGAGCACTTGAAAGGCGATGACAACAATATCTTCCTGAGCCTCTGTGAGGTATTACCCGGCATTATCTGGGCAGGTGGGTATACATCAGGTATATACAGGATTGACAAGAAGAAAGGCATGGTGGAGTACATCTCACCTTCCTCCCTGGCGGGAATAAGCCCTGACCAATATATCAGTGACATAATAAAGGACTCCGGAGGGGATATATGGTCAGGCGGATACTGTAATCTCAAACGCATCAACCCTGAAACCGGTGACATACGACTCTACCCGGGACTGGGGTCCATTACCGCCATACTGGAAAAGGACGCGGAACACATCTGGGTAGGTACAACTATGGGATTATACCTGCTGGACAAGCTCCGGGGAGATTACCGTCGCATAGATTTCCCGGTCGAGACAGTCCATGTCAGTACTTTGTACCAAGCTGCGGACAGCACACTATATGTGGGGACCAGAGGAGCGGGACTGCTTGTATATGACGGTGCAAACGATAAATTTATACACCAGTACCACATGGAAAACTGTGCCCTTGTCTCTGATAACATTTATATTGTCATTCCAAGACCGGATGGCAGCTTGCTGCTCGGTACGGAAAACAGCATAGTTACTTTCCTGTATGAAGACCGGACTTTCCAAAACTGGACGGCGGAACAAGGATTGATGAGCGTATGCTTCAATGCCGGCGCTGCAACCCAGTATGGGGACAGTCTTGTGTTCGGAAGCAATGATGGCATCGTCATATTCCCGGTTGACTTGCAGATTCCCGTTCCACAGTTCTCACAGATGCTCCTGAGGGATTTTACCGTTTCTTCACGTCCGGTCTATCCTGGTGAGGAAGGGTCGCCGTTAAAAAAGGACATTGCCGGTAATTACAGACTTGAACTGGCTTATGACCAGAGCAGCTTCTCCCTGGAAGCAATATCCATTAACTATGATTATCCTTCAAACATTCTGTACTCATGGAAATTGGAAGGCGCCTATAACGGCTGGAGCCACCCGTTGCAGGACGGGCAGATACAGGTCACCGGTCTTTCCCCAGGCAAGTACATCCTGCGTATCTGTGCCATATCCAACGAAGAAAAATACAAAGTTTATGAGGAGAAAAGTATTGAAGTGGTTGTCGCCCGTCCACCATGGGCGAGCGCATGGGCCATAGCGGGATATGCACTTCTTGCCATATCAGCCGTTACAATAGCAGTCAGGATCGTCATGTTGCGCAGACAAAAAAGGCTATCGGAGGAAAAGACACGCTTCTTCATAAATACCGCCCATGATATCCGTACCCCCCTCACTCTGATAAAAGCTCCTTTGGAAGAAGTGGTGGAAAGGCAGCAGGTAAAAGAGGAAGGGACGGATAACGTGGGAGTGGCCTTGAGAAGCGTGAATAACCTCCTGCAATTGGTTACCGACCTGATCAATTTCGAAAGGGCGGACGTTTACACCTCACAATTAAGTGTTGGCGAATATGAGCTGCACAGCTACTTGGAAAGTACTTGCGAAACTTTCCGGACATATGCGTCACAGAAAAACGTCAACCTCTCATGTGAAAGTAAGTTCCCTTTTATGAATGTCTGGTTTGACAGGGACAAAATGGATTCCATATTGAAGAATCTATTGTCAAATGCCTTGAAATATACCCCCCGAAATGGTAATGTCCATGTTTGTGCCTACACTGAACAGAATACATGGAGCATAGAGGTAAGTGATACGGGGATTGGAATTCCCGCCGGGGAGAGGAAATATCTGGGCGGAAGGTTTTTCAGGGGCAGCAATGCCGTTAATCAGAAAGTGCCGGGAAGCGGAATCGGCCTGATGCTGGTCTGCAAACTAGTACGTTTGCATAAGGGAAGGATCATTATATCAAGCACGGAAGGGGAAGGTACCTGTGTACGTGTTACATTCCCCATGGGAAACAGGCATTTGCGCAAGGCACGTTTCATAACAGTGGCAAAGACGGAAGATGCAGCCCCGCCACAACCGGAAACGTGTTCTGCCGAACTGCGGATGGAAACGATGAAAAATGGCAAAAGTTCATCACGTATTCTTGTAGTGGAGGACAACGATGACTTGCGGGGATACATTGAGAGACTCTTGGGACAGGACTACCACGTCCAATCATGCACAAACGGACGCGACGCGTTGGTCGTGGCAAGGGAATATAACCCGGACCTGATCCTTTCGGATGTCATGATGCCGGAGATGGGCGGTGATGAACTATGTGCAGCCATCAAGTCGGACATTGAAACCTCTCATATTCCGGTCATCCTGCTGACGGCACTCAGCGATGAGAAAAATATGCTCAAGGGGTTGGACAAGGGAGCCGATGCATATATAACCAAGCCGTTCAGTGTGAATGTGCTCAAGGCGAACATCAGGAGCATACTGGGCAACCGGATATTGCTCCGAAAAACATATGCCGGACTAAAATCTGGTACCGGCCCGTTACCTGAAGGATGCAGTAACGCATTGGACTGGAAATTCATTGCCACCGTGAGAGAATGTGTTATGGAACATATTACCAGTCCTGATTTTAACGTGGACACCCTCTGTGAAATCCAGCACATGAGCCGTTCGAGTTTCTTCAACAAGCTCAAGACATTGACAGGATACGCACCGGCCGACTACATCCGTTCCATCCGCCTGCAACATGCGGCAAACCTGCTAATCCAGGAAAGGTGCACGATAATAGAAGTTGCGGATGCAACCGGATTCAGTGATGCAAAATATTTCAGGGAAGTATTCAGGAAACATTATGGTGTAAGTCCTAGTGAATACCGCAAAGTAGCAATGGGAACGCATCCGAAAGAAAGCCTATCCGATTATCGGTGCCATGGGGGAGGAAGTGTGGGAAGCCGTTGATGAGTTGATAAAAAACAGAGAGAGTACTATCGACTTGATACTGGTCGTTACGTCAGGTAGGGTAAATGCTTAGGGTGGGTTCCACACTATTTGCAATATGATTACGTGATTACTCCGATCACGGTGGGTAAGATGGTCATGCGGAGCAGCCTCTCTTCCTCGACCATCGTGTTGGACTATGTCCGCAACAAGCCTGAAATTCCCTTGAGAGATATCCTTTTCTTTTGGAACAAGATAGACTACAAGGCCAATACCGAGGTGTTCGACCTCTATCAGATGATGATGTAGCGGCTAAAGCTGACGGTGCTGGCAACCAGCGTTCCCGAAACGTACCGTTACGACAAGGAACTGTTCGTCTGCAGCAAGAGCTATTACCGCTGTACGCTGTTGTTGCCTCCGACCAAGTTGTTGAAAGGCTGTGAATTCGTAGAACTGGCATGAATAGACAATCATATTGAGTGAAAGAGGTATGGAAAAATATTGAAAATCCGGGCAGCCGCATAGGGATTGCCCGACTTTTTTAAGATGGATATTCAGGTGTGGGGTTGGCAGGTCAGTCCACGGGCTCGCCGCTATAGCGAAGGCGGCAGATGGCCTCGTGGATTTCACACATGATATGCAGCCGTAGCCGCTTGCTGATATGTTGGCTGTCGGAACGCATGAAGAGTTTTTGAACGATTTGACCGTACACTTTTTGGACGAGAAACGAAAACCAAAGGAATTAAGACTCCATGAGGTGGCACCGTTGGACGCGAAATTTCGGGCGGAAATCGGGGACTGCAAGACCGCCTCACCGGATATATTCCGATACGGGATTTGCACGAAGCGGTGCGACATGGCACCCACACTGAGAAAGTTCAACAGGCTGGGAGACTTGCGACTGGTCTGTGCGCCGCTTCTCAATGAGCGATGGATTGTCTCGCCGCCGGTTGCGCGACCGGATAATGCCCGGTTCCCGCCGCCGGAAGTGAAGACGAGGATACCGTTTAAAAAGAAAAAACAGAGTATGAACATTTAACTCTTTGATATATGGAAAATGAACAGAATGGAACGCTAAAAGACGGCAGTGTATATGTAGTCATGGGATTATGTTACAGAGATTCCAGCTTCTGTCGGAAGTGGTGTATTGCCTGTGAAATGAAACAGAACCGTTCTCGAAGGATGATACCTATACCCGCCGGCTCACTTCGGAAATGTGGGAGGAAATAAAGTTATCACCCGTAGTGGTGGCTGATATGCTGGATGATTTGAGGCACGGGAACAAGTTCTATACGGGCGTTGAAACGGATAAGGGGGGCTTCTTTTCAGCCGGAACTATGAAGGGAACCACCAATATGGGGCCTTTATGGAGGAGAATATCGAGAGATGTTTCTTTGAGCCGGACTTTGAAGGAAAGTCGCTGACCGTGTATGAACTTCGGGGATGGCCTTCGCTGATGGCGGGGAAGATAAACCTCTGTTATGATGATAACGATACCCTGTTACTATTGGAGAAGATTCCACCGGATGCCTACCTTGATAAATCGGCTCTTAAAAGCGTACAGACAGAGGTGTATGACCTTTCACTCACGTGGGAGAATTATGCCCGGCTGCCGGACAATGAGAAGGGGCTTGGCCTGTTCCAAAGCGTGGATAACTATGACCGGATGACCTTGCTTCATATCATGGACAAGGGTTATCCGAGGGACGGACTGATGGATGAGTATCCTGATAATTTCAGTTTCTATGAGAAATTTGAAAGGATAGAAAGAGCATTACTGGGCCGGAACAGATGGAATGTTAATGACGAGATGCAGGACAGAGCAAAGAAACTGGTCGGAAAACTGTTGCGTGAGCAATTTTCCGATACACGGCAGAAGGTGGAGATAAAGGAAAAAGTAGTTTTACGGAACAGTAAAAGTATAAGGATATAAGGGATAACGGAAAACAAGTGAGGGTTGGAAGGCGCATTGCCGGCGGATGTCGGTGATGTGCCTTTCACCTTTATATCGGGATTCTGAAAGTTTTTACTTTGAGTAAATATGGGGAAAGAAATGACATGACAATATTTCAGGGTATGTTTTAGGGGACAATGTACGCCAATGGGTGACTTTGATTCCGGAAGTTTTGTCGGATGTGGAAATGTGCTTTACTTTGCTTCACAAATAGTAAAATCATAAATCAAATTTATTATGGAGTTAGTTGTAATTGAGAAAAATGCGTATTTACGGTTAAAACAGCAGGTTGAGGATTTATTCACACAGATTGAAGCTGTTAAAAAGAAATTTGGAATTGTTGAAAAGGAAAAATGAATGGATGCCCAGGAGGTTTGCTTGGCTTTGAATATCTCCAAACGAACTTTGCAAAGCTATAGGGAATACGGAATTATTCCGTGTTCTTTTATAGGTGGCAAATATATGTATAAAGAGAGTGATTTGGTCAGAGTATTAACTCAAAAAGCAAGATAACATATGGATGGAGTAATCACAAAGCAGTCAGAAGAGTACATAATGATGATGAGGATACTTAAGAAATGTTCTAAAGAGGTACTTGAATTTCAAGATTTGCCTGTTCCTATCGCCAATGAGGTTTATATGACTGGTGAACAGGTATGTGGCGTGTTGCATATATCAAGCAGAACTTTGCAAAAGTTACGTGATGAAAAGGGGATAGCTTATACTGTTATAGGTGGTAAGTTTCTTTATCCTCTTTCTAAATTGCAATTGTTATTGGAAGAAAATTATAGAAGTTATGTTCGTTAAATCAAGCGTTTGATTTGTATTTATGCCATTTTTTTACTACCTTTGCAAAAGTAAGAGTGTAACAGGAAGAAAGTTGCAGTATATTTGCGGTGAATTATTCGGTGTCATAGGAGTAGAGGCTTCTGGTAAGATGCTGATAATGAGTAGGGAAAATGAAAGTTAATCGTTCCCTGTCTCTCCGCTAAAAGCAGCTAAATAATGGCTGCTTTTTTATTGAAAATACTTACCGGAATATACAAGGAGAGATGCTCGAGTGGTTGAAGAGGCACGCCTGGAAAGCGTGTATACCCCTAAAGGGTATCCGGGGTTCGAATCCCCGTCTCTCCGCAGGTTGACAAACCGTTTTTATTATTTCTTTCTACTACTTTCCCTGATTTGCAGATTTGTCGGAATGATTACTTGTCTGACTGTTCTATCCCCTTTGATTTGGTCTATTAATAAACGACAAGCCGTTTCTCCCATTTTATAGGTCTGATGTGATACTGCCGATAGTTTCGGTTCTACATAGTTGGCATGTTGTTCGTCTGTATAACCGATGATAGCTATATCTTCCGGAATGTGAAGGCCGTGACTTTTAATAACTTCTATGGCGGCAAAGGCTAATGTGTCATTCATGGCAAGAATGGCATCGGGAGGTTGAGGAAGGGATAACAAGGCTTCCGTTGCTATTTTGCCCTCTTCATAATCTATTTTCCGACAGATTACCAGTTCTTTTTCAATGGGAATACGATTGTCACGAAGAGCTTCCAGGTAACCGTGTTTTCTTTTTGTCACAATATCCAAATGGTTAGCTCCTCCTATGAAAGCCACTCGTTTACTACCGGTATCCAATAAATGTTGGGTAGCCATTTGTGCCGATTGCACTCCATCTGCTACTACCGAAGAAAACTGGTCGGTCAGGCAAACACGGTCGAAGAGGATGAGTGGCATATTAATGTCCTTCAGGGCAGCAAGATGAGCATAATCTGTAGTTTCTTGGGACAGACAGGCAATGATACCCTCTACCCGCATATTGACTAAATTCTCAATATTCCTTTTTTCATATTCGTAGGATTCATGTGAAGTGGTGATGATGACAAAGTATCCGTTGTCTACTGCCATATTCTCTATCCCGTTCAGGATGGATGCGAAGAAATGGGTAACGATATCCGGTACAATGACTCCAATGATACGCGGGGTATTCTTTCGCAGACTCATGGCAAAAGGGTTGGGACGGTAATTCATTTCTTTTGCCAGCTTCTTGGCTTTAGCGCAAAGCTCATTGCTAATTTCAGGACTGTCTTTTAGTGCCCTGGATACAGTGGGAATGGATACGCCTAATGCTTGGGCGAGATCTTTTAATGAGGTATGTTTCCGGTATTCCATTTTTTAAGTCTGCTATATTAGATTCATTTACAAAGAAAACACATTCCCCGATAAAAGAGGGTATGGAAGGATGTTTTTTTTACGTAAACCATTACGTATTGTTTTCGCTTCTTATATGCTGTCCTGAAATTATTCTTACCCTATTTTTGTCGCATCTAAAAACTTTTAAATTTAATTAGTTATGCAATACCATGAAATCGGAAAGACAGGGATGAAAGTATCATCTCTCAGTTTTGGAGCTTCTTCTTTAGGAGGGGTTTTCCATGATGTTAAAGAGAAAGAAGGAATTGAGTCTGTGTTTACTGCTGTCGAATCGGGCATGAATTTTATAGATGTCTCCCCTTATTATGGGCATTATAAAGCAGAGACTGTTTTAGGAAAGGCGTTGAAAGACATTCCACGTGACCGGTATTATCTTTCTACCAAAGTGGGACGTTATGGAAAAGATGGTGTCAATACCTGGGATTACTCTGCAAAACGTGCGGTAGAAAGTGTATATGAGAGTATGGAACGTCTGAATATCGACTTTATCGATTTGATTAATGTACACGATATTGAGTTTGCTGATCTGAACCAGATTGTTAATGAGACATTACCGGCATTGATAGAATTGCGTGAAAAAGGAGTTGTCGGACACGTCGGAATCACTGACTTGCAACTTGAAAACTTGAAATGGGTAATTGACCACTCGCCCAGTGGTACGGTAGAATCTATACTCAATTTCTGCCATTATTGCCTGTGCGATGACAAGCTAGCGGATTTTCTTGATTATTTTGAATCGAAAGGAATAGGTGTGATAAATGCCTCTCCGCTATCCATGGGATTGTTGAGTGAACGGGGCGTTCCTGCATGGCATCCGGCTCCGGAACTTTTGGTGGATGCTTGTCGCAAAGCAATGGAACACTGTAAGGCAAAGAATTATCCTATTGAGAAATTAGCTATGCAGTTTTCTGTTAATAATCCTCGGATTGCAACTACATTGTTCAGTACGGCCAATCCGCTGAATGTGAAAAAGAATGTCTCTTTTATTGAAGAGCCGATTGACTGGACGCTGGTGCATGAAGTGCAGGAAATTATTGGGGAACAGCAACGCGTAAGTTGGGCTAATTCTTAAAATACAGCTGTCTATATGGACTATACAATAATTGATGCCCATGCCCATCTATGGTTACGGCAAGATACGGTGGTGGATGATCTGCCCATTCGTACGCTGGATAATGGACGCTCGTTGTTTATGGGAGAAATCCGCCAAATGGTTCCTCCCTTTATGATGGACGGGGTGAATAGTGCAGAAGTTTTTCTGTCGAACATGGACTATGCGCAAGTGGCTGCCGCTGTCATTACACAGGAATTTATTGATGGTATTCAGAATGAATATCTGGCAGAAGTAATTTCCCGTTATCCCGATCGCTTCTTTGTTTGCGGAATGTGTGAGTTTCGTAAGCCCGGGTTTCTGGTACAGGCAAAAGAACTAATTGCAAGAGGTTTCAAGGCTATTAAAATTCCGGCTCAACGCCTGTTGCTTAAAGAAGGACGGGTGATGCTGAATAGTGAAGAGATGATGCAGATGTTTCGCTATATGGAAGAACGGGATGTGATGCTTTCCATAGACTTGGCGGACGGAGCAACGCAAGTTCACGAGATGCGGGAAGTTATTCAGGAATGTCCCCGGTTGAGAATTGCTATCGGGCATTTCGGAATGGTGACACGTCCGGATTGGGAAGAACAGATACGGCTGGCTCTTCATCCCAATGTGATGATTGAATCAGGAGGAATAACATGGCTTTTCAATGATGAGTTCTATCCTTTTAAGGGAGCGGTAAAAGCTATACGGAAAGCAGCCGAACTGGTCGGGATGAAGAAACTGATGTGGGGATCGGATTATCCGCGTACTATTACCGCAATCACTTACAAAATGTCGTATGATTTTATAGTGAAATCACCCGATTTGCAGGAAGATGAAAAAAGGCTGTTCCTCGGAGAAAATGCCCGGAAATTCTATGGATTTACTGATCTTCCCGTATTGCCATATATCAAAAACATGTCTGAATAAGAAGATAATAATACCATGAAAAAAAATACTTATGCGATACCTTTGGCGCTGGTATTCTGCCTTTTTTTCCTTTGGGCGATTAGCAGCAATCTGCTCCCGACAATGATACGGCAGCTGATGAAAACCTGTGAACTGAACACCTTTGAGGCGTCATTTACCGAAACTGCCTATTGGCTTGCTTACTTCATTTTCCCGATTCCGATAGCTATGTTCATGAAGCGTTATAGCTACAAAGCAGGCATTGTTTTCGGTTTATTATTGGCGGCATTGGGTGGTTTGCTCTTTTTCCCTGCTGCCATGTTGAAAGCCTATTGGGCCTATCTTTGCATATTCTTTATCATAGCTACCGGTATGTGTTTCCTGGAGACTGCTGCCAATCCGTATGTTACCGTTTTGGGTGCACCCGAAACAGCACCGCGACGGTTGAATCTGGCACAATCTTTCAACGGACTCGGCGCCTTTATCTCTGCTATGTTTCTGAGTAAACTGATTCTGAGTGGCACGCATTATACACGTGATACTTTACCCGTAGATTATCCGGGTGGGTGGCAGGCTTATATACAAGTAGAGACGGATGCAATGAAGTTCCCTTATCTGATGCTGGCCTTGCTGTTGGTGATTATAGCGGTGGTATTCATATTTTCCAAATTGCCACAGATAGGAGATGAAAGTAAGACTTCTTCTTCCGGTTCAAAGAAAGAAAAGTTGATTGACTTTGGTGTACTGAAACATTCACACTTGCGTTGGGGGGTAATTGCGCAGTTCTTTTATAATGGCGGGCAGACAGCGATCAACAGTTTATTCCTTGTCTATTGCTGTTCTTATGCAGGACTTCCGGAAGAAACCGCAACAACTTTCTTCGGACTTTATATGCTTGCTTTCCTTGTCGGGCGCTGGATTGGTACAGGACTGATGGTGAAATTCCGTCCGCAGGATATGTTGTTGGTTTATTCCTTAATGAATATTCTTTTGTGCGGAGTGGTAATGATCTGGGGAGGTATGGTAGGATTATATGCTATGCTGGCTATCTCTTTCTTCATGTCTATTATGTATCCTACCCAGTTCTCTCTGGCTCTGAAGGGATTGGGTGACCAGACAAAAAGTGGTTCGGCTTTTCTCGTGATGGCTATTGTCGGTAATGCCTGTCTTCCTCAGCTGACGGCTTATTTCATGCACGCCAATGAGCATATTTATTATGCAGCTTATTGTGTACCGATGATTTGCTTTATATTCTGTGCCTACTATGGCTGGAAAGGTTATAAGGTTATTGATTAAACAATTAATTTCAAATATATAAAATGAAAGCAGTTCAAATAGTCAATCCCTCTGAAATGAAGGTGGTTGAACTTGAAAAACCGGTGGTTGGTGCCGGTGAGGTGTTAGTGAGAATTAAGTATGTAGGTTTCTGCGGTTCCGATTTGAACACCTTCCTGGGGCGTAACCCGATGGTGAAGTTGCCCGTAGTGCCGGGGCATGAAGTAGGTGCGGTCATTGAAGAAATAGGTCCGGATGTTCCGGCAGGCTTTGAAAAAGGAATGAATGTGACTCTGAATCCATATACTAATTGTGGTAAATGTGCTTCGTGCCGCAATGGTCGTGTCAATGCCTGCGAACATAATGAAACATTGGGAGTGCAGCGGAATGGCGTGATGTGTGAGTATGCTGTATTGCCCTGGACTAAAATTATTCCGGCAGGTGATATTTCTCCGCGTGATTGTGCCTTGATTGAGCCGATGAGTGTGGGATTTCATGCCGTTTCGCGCGGTCAGGTGATTGACAATGAATATGTGATGGTCATTGGTTGCGGTATGATTGGTATAGGTGCTATTGTTCGTGCCGCTCTCAGAGGTGCCATTGTTATTGCTGTGGACCTGGATGATGAGAAGTTGGAGCTGGCTCGGAGAATGGGAGCGTCTCATACGGTTAATTCTAAAACGGAAGATGTGCATAGCCGGATTCAAGAGATTACGGAAGGCTTTGGAGCTGATGTTGTGATTGAAGCTGTCGGTAGTCCTGTGACTTATGTAATGGCTGTGGATGAAGTTGCTTTTTCAGGGCGTGTCGTTTGTATTGGCTATGCGAAGAGTGAAGTCGCTTTCCAGACGAAGTATTTTGTCCAGAAAGAATTGGATATACGGGGTTCCAGAAATGCACTGCCGGCCGATTTCCGTGCGGTAATCAACTATATGAAGGCAGGAACTTGCCCGGTAGAAGAATTAATAACGAAGGTAACAGTACCTGAAGATGCATTGGAAGCTATGACAGAGTGGGCGGCTAATCCTGGAAAAGTATTCCGTATCCTTGTACAGTTATAAGAGATTTCAAGGTCTTTTAAATAAGGCTTTTTAAAATTAAAAGAGGGTGCATTCACTGTAGGAATGTACCCTCTCTGTCTTTAATTGGTCAGTTTAGGTTGGTCTCTTATTGTTTTAATCCTATTTTACTGTTTTTTCAGATCTATCGTATAGGTTTGTTTTCCGTCATAAATCGTATTGACGATTATTTTTAATCCTTTCTTTCCTGTCAATTGCTTGGTTATTTCATCCAGTCTGAATGATACGATTCCCCAACCCGGTGTACGTTGTTCATCGTTATAAGCATTGTGCCGGAATTCCAAAGTGAAATACTCGTCTTCCGGATCAGGTGTTTCGGCCGTTTCATTTATGACCAGGTTCAGCATGTGCTTCTTATCTGGATTATTGCTGTGGAAGAACTGGTGTTCTATGTTCAGATAATTTCCTGTAATCCATAATGAGGTAGCATTGATACGGTCATTACCGATGCTGTCAGCCGTTTCCTCGGTAAGTGGAATAATGTCTTTTGTCAGTATGTTTTCAAGTTGGATAAGTTTCACATTATAGTCATAGCCCGGGATACCTTCTTCCAATGGAAGGAAATGAATAAATACACGTTGGTTGTTTTCCACTGCGTAGTTATGGATGTAAGTAGTATCACTGGGATACATCTTGTCACCGTCATCCAGATTAAAAAAGTATTCCTTTTCTCCTATAACTTCTATCGTACCGATTGTGAAACGGGTACCACGATTTTCGTCATCATCATTCAGACAAGACTGTAACATCGGTATTATTAAAAGTGCAAATGTAAATACTACCGAATAAAATCTCAGCTTCTTCATCAATTGTTGTTTTTTGGTGTTAATCTTATTTTCTACATGTATTCAAAAAATACAATATGAGGGTAAATACTGCATAAAGGACTGTTAAAGAAACAAAAGAGTTAATTTCTTGCTCGCTACGTGCAGTATTTCTATCTTTACCGCATTTATTAAGGTAAACACGTGTCAAAGGAAAGAATGGAAGAACAGGAACTGGCAGGACGGTGCAGGCAAGGCGACAACCTTGCCAGGAAGGAGCTGTACGAGCGCTATGCAGGGCGGATGCTCAGCGTGTGTCTTCGTTATGCAGGTGACCGTGATACAGCAGAAGACCTCATGCACGATGGTTTCCTGAAGCTCTTCGATTCTTTTGATAAATTCACTTGGCGAGGTGATGGATCCTTGCGGGCGTGGATGGAGCGTGTTATGGTGAATACGGCGTTGCAATACTTGCGCAAGAATGATGTAATAAACCAGTCGGAGGGGTTGGACAACATACCTGAAACGTACGAGGAACCCGATGCTTCGAAAGTGGAAACTATTCCCCAAAAGGTGCTGATGCAGTTTATCAGTGAATTACCTGCCGGTTATCGCACCGTATTCAACTTATATATATTTGAAGAAAAGTCTCATAAGGAAATCGCCCAGATGCTGGGTATTAATGAGAAGTCATCGGCTTCGCAGCTGACACGCGCTAAAGCTACTTTGGCTACAAAAGTGCGGGAGTGGATGAAGAACAATGCTTAATGAAGGAAAGGACGTATGATGAAAGATGATGAATTGTGGTTGAAAAAGATAAAGGAGCGGCTGGATGATTATTCCGAACCGTTGCCTGATACCGGCTGGGAACGGTTGGAGAAAGTATTGCCTGTCTCCGCACCCATGTCTGTAGGAAAGAAGAAACAGATCATGTTCCGCCGTTGGGCGATGACGGCTGCGGCAGTTGTGCTGGTGGCTGTCTCGTCTGTTAGCTTGTGGTTGCTGCAAAGTCCGGTAGTGGACGAGGTGCGTCGTGCAGCTGAACCGGCTCTGGCAACGATACCTGATGTGTTGCCGGAACAGACAAAGCCGGATACTCAAGGAGAACAGCCGGAACCTGTTATCCGGCGAGTCATTGAACAAGGGGATTCTCGTCATCAAGCTCTTGTAGCGCAGCATTTGGAGGCGGAAAGCAATGTTCAGGAAGTAAACGTGAACCGACAAGAAGAAATAGTGAATTCAGATTTGAATTCAAATGTGACAGAAGCGACGGAAAAAACGGAACAGGCAAAGGAAACGGAAACTTCATCTTCGATTCCTGAAAAGAAGGAACGCGAAGTGTATCGTCCTTCCAGTAGAGATAAGTTCCATTTGCCTACTGAAAAGAAATCATCTGCCGGAAATAAAGGTTGGGCGGTTGGCATGTCTGTAGGAAATACGGGAGCACTTGCGTCGCTGGATAATACAAATGGCGGTATGCACTCAGGTCCGAATTCAACTCCGATGTTTAGTGATAAACTGGATTTACCGAATGTTTCCAGTGGTATTCTGGATATTCCTGAAGGACAAGAACTGGTATTTGAAGGCGGAGTACCTTATCTGCGGAAAAATACCCGTCAGGTTAAAAATATCAAGCATAAGCAACCTCTTAGTTTCGGTTTATCGGTACGGAAAGCATTGCCGAAAAATTTTTCTGTGGAAACCGGTGTGACTTATACGATGCTGTCGTCTGAAATAACATATGAAAATAGTTCGGAAAAGACAGATCAGAAACTGCACTATATCGGTATTCCGGTGCGTGCAAACTGGAGTTTCGTTAATGACAAGCGTTTCACGGTGTATGTATCTGCCGGTGGTGCAATAGAGAAGTGCGTCTATGGTAAGGTAGGAAGCGAAAAGGAAACGGTGAAACCCGTGCAATTATCTGTAATGGGTGCGGTAGGTGCTCAATATAATATTAGTAATAGAGTGGGAATATATGTAGAGCCCGGTGTTTCCTATTTCTTTGACGATGGCTCTCCGATAGAGACTATACGAAAGGAAAACCCGACGAACTTTACGTTGCAGGCAGGTATCCGTCTGACTTACTAATCAGTATGAATAAAGAGTGATAGAGTGGTAGGGTGATAAAGTGGTAGTGAGATATCACTTTATCACCCTACCACTCCTTTATTTTAGTTTACTATAACCGTTTCGAAGTATTCCTTGAATAACTTTTCCGCACGTTCCAGCTGTTCGGGAGTGTTTTCTTTTACTTCTTTCAATTGGTAATCCCATCCCATAGCTTCGTACTTATGCACGCCCAGGCGATGATAGGGAAGTATTTCTACCCGCTGTATACTTTTATATTGACCGAGATGTTCGCCCAAACTGCGGATGTCTTCCTCAAAATCACTATATCCCGGCACTAATACATAGCGTAGCCAGAAAGGCCGGTTCTGTTCCTCCAACCAGGCGGCCGTATGCAAAGTTTTTGCATTGCTGCATCCGGTCAGCTTCTTATGGCGTTCGGGATTGAATTCTTTGAGATCCAGCAGCACTAAATCCGTCAGGCTCAATAATTCTTCTACTTTTTCATTCCAGATGCCACCATTGGTATCCAGGCAGATGTGAATGCCGTTTGCTTTCAAATCTTTGAACAGAGGTATAAGCGCTTCGGCCTGTAATGTAGGCTCGCCGCCTGAGAATGTGATGCCACCCTTTTTCCCGAAAAATACTTTCTGGCTAATAGCCATTTGCAGAATTTCTTCCGGTGGGGTAGGTGTACCCCCTTTTGCGTCTATTGTATCCGGGTTGGCACAATAGAGACAACGGAATGGACAGCCTTGCAGGAAAACGACGAGCCGGAGACCCGGCCCGTCGAATGTTCCCATACTTTCGTAGGAGTGTACGTTTATCATATTACATTCTTTCGTGGAAACTACGGCTGATGACCTCTAACTGGTGTTCGCGGCTCAACTTCACAAAATTCACAGCATAGCCGGAAACACGAATTGTGAGTTGCGGATACTTCTCCGGATGTTCCATGGCATCTTCCAGCATTTCACGGTTCAGTACGTTTACGTTCAGGTGGTGTGCACCTTTAGTAAAGTAACCGTCCATCATTGTTACCAGGTTTTCAACACGGTCTTCCGGTGTTGGGCCGAGAGATTTCGGAACGATTGAGAACGTATTGCTGATACCGTCCTGTGAGTCACGATAACGCAACTTAGCTACGGAACTCAACGATGCGATGGCACCATTCTTATCGCGTCCGTGCATCGGGTTGGCACCCGGGGCGAAAGCTACACCTTTGGCACGCCCGTCAGGGGTGGCACCTGTTTTCTTACCGTACATTACATTGGAAGTAATCGTCAGCAATGAAAGGGTAGGACGGGCATTCTTGTAAACAGGTAACTTTTTCAGTTCTTCGCTGAAATAGTATACCAAGTCCACACCGAGGTGGTCTACACGGTCGTCATTGTTACCAAAACATGGGAATGTACCGTCGATATCGAAACCTTCCGTCAGGCCGATGTCGTTGCGACGGGCTGTAACCTTTGCATTCTTGATGGCTGACAGTGAGTCGATGGCAATGGAAAGACCGGCTACACCATAAGCCAGATTAATGCGTGGATTCGTATCGATAAATGCCATCTGAGCCTTTTCGTAATAATACTTATCGTGCATGAAATGGATGATGTTCATTGCCTCGTTGTAGACACGGGCAATTTCGGTCAGTACTTTCTTGTAGTTCGACATTACTTCCTCAAACTTCAATGTTTCACCGGTCAATACGGGAATACCTTTTACCATGACAGTACCGGTGTTTTCGCAACGTCCGCCGTTGATAGCAAGCAACAAGGCTTTTGCCAGGTTGGCACGTGCCCCGAAGAACTGTATCTGCTTGCCGATGGCCTGATAGGATACACAACATGCGATACCATAGTCATCGCAGTTACGTACTTCGCGCATCAGGTTATCATTTTCGTATTGGATGGAGCTGGTATCTACGGATACTTGTGCGCAGAATTTCTTGAAACCTTCAGGGAGTTCAGGTCCCCAAAGTATGGTCAGGTTCGGTTCGGGAGAAGGACCGAGGTTATACAATGTTTGCAGGAAGCGGAAGGAAGTCTTTGTTACCTTTACGCGTCCGTCGTTGAAACGTCCGCCAATGGCTTCCGTTACCCAGGTCGGGTCTCCGGCAAAGATATCGTTGTATGACTGCATACGCAGATGGCGCACCATGCGGAGTTTGATAACGAATTGGTCGATCAGCTCCTGAGCAAATGTTTCATTGATTTTGCCGTGTGCCAGATCATATTCAATAAAGATGTCGAGGAACGAAGAGACGTTACCCAGAGACATAGCTGCACCGTCTTGCTCTTTTACAGCGGCCAAATAAGCCATGTACACCCATTGTACGGCTTCCTGTGCCGAAGTAGCCGGGCGACTAAGATCGAGTCCGTAATATTCGCCCATTATCTTAATATCTTTCAAAGCCTTGATCTGCTCTGCCACTTCTTCGCGCAAGCGAATACGGGCATCGGTCATCGGACCGGTCAGATTGTGCAAATCTTCCATTTTAGCTTCGATGAGGCGGTTGATACCGTAAAGGGCCAGACGGCGGTAGTCGCCGATGATACGCCCGCGGGCATAGTTATCGGGAAGTCCGGTGAGGAAACCCAATGAGCGGAATGAGCGAATCTCTTCAGTATATACATCGAATACGCCGTCATTGTGTGTCTTGCGATAATGGGTAAAGATATCTTTTACCTTATCATCTATTTCTACGCCGTTTTCGCGGCAAGCTTTCATCACTACGTTGATGCCACCGAACGGCTTGATAGCACGTTTCAACAGTTCATCCGTCTGCAAGCCAACGATAAGTTCATTCTCCTTATCTATATAACCTGCCTGATGTGAAGTAATGGTAGATACGGTATGAGGATCGAGAGAACGAACGCCGTTGTTGGCTCTTTCTTCTTCGAGTGCTTTCAGACAAAGTTCCCAGATTTTTTTCGTGCGCTCGGTAGGTCCTTGCAGGAAGGATGCGTCTCCAGTGTAAGGCGCGATGTTTTTACTAACGAAATCACTGACATTGATTTCTTTGCTCCAAAGCCCGTCAATAAAGGTTTTGTTCAATTCCATAATATTCATTTTGTTAGTGGGTAAATGTAATGTTATCCTTTTGGGGCTGCAAAATTACGGAAATATTTCCGTAATAGTATGGATATATATGCCTTTTTTATGTTGAACAGCATAAAATAACTATTGTTAGGTATGCCACTTTCATCACTTGCCGTCACTACCACCTTTTGTTCCTCTTAAATCTTTTCAATATTTTCCTCTTTTTCCTGATTTATTCTGTTTACCTTTGCTTTGTAGTGCGTTGAAGTTTCCTTTAATGGGAACGAAATAGG
Source organism: Bacteroides sp. MSB163 (assembly GCF_036416795.1). Taxonomy (NCBI): domain Bacteria; kingdom Pseudomonadati; phylum Bacteroidota; class Bacteroidia; order Bacteroidales; family Bacteroidaceae; genus Bacteroides; species Bacteroides maternus. The sequence goes on from NZ_CP143867.1 coordinate 3,950,687, forward strand.
GCTCCATATGTCCTACGGACACACGAAGCCCTATTTCGTTCTATTGAAACTGTTCCTGATTTGCTTTACAATGATTTTACTTATTTGTAATAATAGGATTCGTTATATCAACTAATCTCCTTGTATATATGTTATTTTAGGTATAGAAGATGATTTTTGTGCGGAAATGTTTGTGATATAAAAAAAGAATCGTACCTTTGCACCGCTTTAAGAGGAAAGCCCTTCTTGAAAGGAGGAGTTTTGGAGAGGTGGCAGAGTGGTCGATTGCGGCGGTCTTGAAAACCGTTGTACTGCGAGGTACCCGGGGTTCGAATCCCTGTCTCTCCGCTGAACTAACCGGATAAAACCGGAAAATGAATAGCCAAGTCTCACAAATTCAACGATTTGTGGGATTTTTTTATCCCCTTATGTCTGCCCTACCGGACATCATGTACTATTATAGTATGGAAATCCGAGTCTCCTATAGTGAAATCTGAAAAATCATCTTTCTCAATTTCGCTTTTTCCTATACTATATTTCACAATGGAACTCTTTAGTATAGTATCGGAGGATTCAAAAATCATAATAGGAGTAATTACTCCAAATAGCTCATTTCATGACAACTCTACATCAATACTTTTATCATATACACCTGCAAAACGATTTGTTTTATAGAGTTTAAATCGAAACACATCACTCCCTTGCTTTAATTCTTCTGTACCTTTAGGTACGCTATCCATTGACTGATTACTGGATGGATAACGGTTTTGTTTTCCGTTGCGCCTGATTATTAACCGGGTGGAGCAATCCACCCGTAACACGCTAAGACAATGAAAATATATAATAAGATAACGACTGTTTTAAGGTGGGTAATACTTGCTTTTATCATCTGTCAGGCAGCCACCAGCACCGCCGGAATGTGGGTAATCCTAATCATAGGCTTTTATATAGTCCGGTTCTTTCTCCGGTTGTTTATCTCTGCCGTTTACCTGCTTTGTATGGCGTTTATTTTTATTGTGCTGCTTTCACTTTTGATTATCTGATAACTCATTATAAATTATACCAATATGGAAACTTTAAACAAAAACGGGGTAAGCATTACCCAAACACCGGGAGAAGAAAAATATGTAAAATGCTGTTTAGGCGCATTTAGGGGACAAATCTATTATCAATATGATTATTGCCATACGGATGGCGAACTGTTCAGCACGCTTGCCAAAACGCTCGACGAGTGTCGCAAACAACGGGATGAATGGCTGAAAATACAACAATGAAGTTTAAGAACAATCTTTGCTTGATTACTTCCTAATGAAATAATCATATATCTTAAATATAAATTGTATTTTTGTCGTCAATTAAACATTGTGCAATGAATAGACCTTATATATCATTAGACGAAGTTGCAAAAAATGAATTTTCTATAACCTGTATATATCTTGCAGGGAGTATAATTCAAGATGCAGAGAAAAGAGAGGGGTTTGATATGAATAAAAATAATTATCATCTATTTACTGATAATGAAAAGTTTATATTAGAACTTTTTTATATTCTTTCTGATATAGAGAATTGTCTTTCCTCAATTGAAAACGCATGTATTTTTGTGAAACGTTTTTATGGGAAAAGTTATTTTGAAAAATGCAAAATCAATATTATAGATTATTCTTTGTACCATTATGATGTTCTTTGTTACAAAATATCAACTCTCAAAGATTTATATTTCAAACTTGTAAACTACTTATATGATTTGAAATTAAAGGGTAAGTCTTGTAGCTGGAAATCAATAGAAAAGAAAGAAGAAGAAATTAACAACCCTTTTTTATTCCATCTTTTAAGGGAAAATTATAATAACCTTTCTGTTATTGATAATAGACGTAATAAGTCTGCTCATGAAGGAAAAATTGAACATGCTGCTTTTAAGGATATTAGTCCGTATGTGATGTTAACGATGTATTCTAAAACAATGCCTATTAGTGATGATGTTATAATTACTCGTGGTTCATATTTAGAATACAAATTAAAAAGCAGCAGAAAGAAATTTTTAGAGGAAACAGAAATTTGTAAATATAATGCGTTTATATTTACTCGCTGCATACTTTGTTCATTATCTGAGACGTTTATACAAAAAATAGATAATGATACAAAAAACAAATATTCGGCGACATTAGAAAAAATTAAGCAAGAAACACAAGGCAACAAGTGTAGTATTGGTAAAAAAAATTGGAAGGAATGTTCTGATTAAGACTAAAAAATCATCCTTTAAGAATGATTTTTTAGTCTGTAGATTAATTATATTCCAATTCTTCACCCTACAGTTCCACATCAGTAGAAGCATTTTTCAGTTCAAATGCAGTGTAAGTCCAAAAGAGAACGAGAAATACAAGGTGTGTAATCAATGTTTCCATTTTTATTCCCCCTGTTCTTCTTTACTGTTATCATTATTAAATGAAAACGTAAGTTGTTCCAACCGCCCGAAGCTATCCTGAAAATACACATCTACCGTCTGTTGGTCGGTTGATGCAGAGGTATAGTAAAGCCGGAATGTTTCACCTGGAAGCGGGTACAGGTCATTCGGAAGTAACACCGTTCCATCGGACATTTTCAGCGTTCCCGCCCCGTCCTGTTGGAAATAGCGAATGAAATACTTTGTTTCCTTAAACCGCTCGTCCCGGTGAAGTTGACACCTGATTTCGGCGGTTTCACCCACCTTTATTTTTTCGGCACTGGCATCGTTTCAATACGGAACGGGTAAGACTGCTGTATATCTACATCGTCATTACACGCACCCACCAATAACAAGGCAGCCACCATGTAGCACCCTGTTAGCCTTCCTCTGTGCGCAATAAATCAACTTCATTGCCTGTACTGTCTCTCCAAAATGAAAGGTTGGACTCTTTTCCTTTTGATAAATTCATTAATCACAAGGTTTTCAAATAAACCTCCACGAAGGAAATGAGTCGTTATTTGGTCCGCGTTTCTTATGTCGAGAAATCAACATGCTAGTCCTGTGTCATAGAAATAGAGTTTTGGAGCTTTTACTAGTCGTTTTGCATAGTTGTTGTGATCAGGTGTTAATAAATAACAGATGTAACTTGCCTCCAAAATAGAAATCCATGAGGTGGCTGTGGTTACGGATACTCCACATTCATTGGCTAATGATGAAATATTGAGGAGTTGTCCAATACGTCCTGCACACAATTTTAAAAAACGGATAAATTTACTCAAGTCACCAATATTCCACATCAAACGCACATTGCGTTCTACGTATGTCTGGATGTAGAATGGATAGTAGTCGGTAGGGGCAATGTCTCTATCGTAAAGACGAGGATACGCACCTTTGAAAATCTCTTCATTTACGGTAGGAGGGGGTATGTTACCTTCTTTCATTTCAAGATGAGAAAAAGGTAATAACCGAAGAATTGCTGTTCTACCAGCAAGTGATTGGTTGATACTCTCCATTAAAAGGAAATCATGAGAGTCTGCAAGCGGTATGATACTTAGTTAAAAAGAATGTCGATTCATAGATAAAAAAAGGTAATTCATCTATTTTAGTTTCTATTATTTTTTCAAATTTATATATTTGCAATAAGCAAACAGGCAATATCGTCATCAAAAGCAGGGATATAAAAAATTATTTGGAATAGCTTTTTATAGAAACTGATTATGAAGAAAATTAATCTTATAACAGGATTAGCATCCGTGTTTATGTGTCTTCTTTTCATGGGGCTCCGGGATATAGGTCGCTATCCGGAGAAAATATGGCTTCATCGTTGCAATTCTTTGGAAAAATTGTACGAGCAACAGGGGCGATATCCGAATGTAGAGGTTGATCTCGTCTTTCGGAAAGACCGTGTATTTGATGTAACGCATGATGTAGATACAAGTTTTAATCTGAGTTTGGGTTCCTATTTTTCTTATATGAAAGATCATGAAGGAAAAATGTGGTTGGATATAAAGAACCTGACCGCTGGAAATAAACATGTAGCACTAGAGAGAATGAATGAGATGACGGAATATTTCCGGATTGCAAAAGACCGTTTGATTATAGAGGGCAAAGATTGGAAAGCTTTGGAAGCTTTCACTCAAGACGGTTATTATACTTCGTATTATGTAACTTATGATGAACCGGATGATTTGAGTGAAGAAGAAGTGGATGATTGCATCGAAGAATTACAGGAAATCGCGGATAAAGAGGTGGTTAGCGCTCTCTCATTTCCAGGATATTGGTATACTGAAATAAAAGAAGGTTTGAACCGTTCCATAGATTTACTGACCTGGAAACACAGGAGTAGCCAGTTGCAGTTCTTGTTGTCTTCTGTCGGACGTGAGATGTTGGCCGATCCACAACTGAAAGTGGTATTGGTAAAAGAAAAAGGGCGGTTTCATAGATGATCATTCGGATGCTAACTTGCTCTGAGAGAAGCAATCGTTTTTCGGCTTCGCGATAAAACAATCAACAAGAAAAACTGTTTATTTAGTATGATTCTAAATTAAAAATGAATATATTATGAGTAAAACAGTTGATTTGTTGGGACAACAGGCAGAATATTACCTGAACCATACGTGTAAGACAATAGATAAGAAATTAATTCATGTTCCTGGACCTGATGTGATTGATAAAATCTGGGTGGACTCTGACAGAAATGTACGTACCCTTAATAGCTTGCAAACTTTGTACGGACATGGACGCCTTGCGAATACCGGGTATGTATCCATTCTGCCGGTCGACCAGGATATAGAACATACAGCCGGAGCATCATTCGCTCCTAATCCGATCTATTTTGATCCTGAAAATATAGTGAAACTGGCAATCGAAGGAGGTTGTAATGCAGTTGCATCCACATTTGGTATATTAGGGGCTGTTGCCCGTAAATATGCCCATAAAATACCTTTCGTAGTAAAACTGAACCATAATGAACTGCTTACTTATCCAAATTCTTACGATCAGGTGATGTTTGGAACCGTAAAAGAAGCATGGAATATGGGTGCGGTAGCTGTTGGCGCTACTATCTATTTCGGTTCGGAGCAAAGTCGTCGTCAGATTATTGAGATATCACAAGCTTTTGAATATGCTCATGAGTTAGGTATGGCAACTATTCTTTGGTGTTATCTCAGAAACAATGATTTTAAGAAGGACGGCACAGATTACCATGCGGCAGCCGACCTTACCGGACAGGCCAACCACATCGGAGTGACCATCAAGGCTGATATTGTAAAGCAAAAACTTCCTTCCAATAATGGCGGATTCACAGCTATTCACTTTGGTAAAACGGATGGAAGAATGTATTCTGAACTCGCAACTTCACATCCTATCGACCTTTGCCGCTATCAGGTTGCTAATGGCTATATGGGGCGTGTCGGTTTGATTAATTCCGGTGGTGAATCTCATGGAGAATCGGATTTGCGTGATGCTGTTGTTACGGCGGTTATCAATAAACGTGCCGGTGGAATGGGATTGATCAGCGGACGGAAAGCATTCCAAAAACCAATGGAAGAGGGCGTTCAATTATTGAATACCATTCAGGATGTTTATTTGGATTCTTCAATAACGATTGCATAAAGTATTTAATCAGTATAGAAGATAAAAGTCTTCTATACTGATTGCTTAAATGTAAAAGTGAACTGTTATCAGAACCGGAGTTTATCTCCAGTTAACCTTGAGTATATTTTCCATCCATGGTAACCGTACAACTTTGTATGACCAGGGAATGCTATCCAATAATATATCGTATGCACGTTCCTCTACAGTTAGAGTCCATTCCGTTTTTTCTATAACCCCCGCTCTATTCAAAAATGATTCTTGGAAGGCTCTCATTGAAGTATTCCTCATTTTTGACCAGTTTGCCTTTGCTGCTTCCAATAGAGAATCTATTGTGTTAAGTTCATTCTGATTTAGTACCAGTCTTTTAGGGAGTGGTTCGTTGGAGGGATAATTTATTAACAAGCGGTTGAGGAACAGATCTTTTTCATCATACTCCCTGTCTTCATTTGCTATAAAGTGTTGTAAAATGAATATAGCTCGTACTTTTGATTCGTTACTATTGAAACTCCTGTGATCTTGGCTTAACATATTAAGCCTCATAAAAAGCATTGGTAGAAATGGGGAGAGAATGACCAATCCGGCATTGGATATAGGTATGTGTTTTAAATCTCTATATTGTTCTGTACCTAAATGAGAGCCATATATACGCACTCCGGGAGCTATTACATTCTCATCTACTTTTACACTGCCACAAGTTCCTTCATCGCCCGGACCAATATCCCAGTTCCCTTTGTCACATTTAGCTATGATTTTTCCTCCTGTAATAGTTATGTTTCCACATTTACTTTTTCGACCTGCATATTGACCGGCACCGCCTATTCCTGCAGATCCCGCGCGCCAGGAAGTTTCGTGCTGATAACCTGCATAGGCTTCTATGGTTCCACTTTCGATAATAATGTCACCACATTCGGTAGCATATCCGCATCCTATACCGGCGGCACCTTCTCCACCGTATGCAACTAACTTTCCATCCCCTTTAATGATCAGAACTGATTGCTTTCTTGATTGAATTGCAGCCATTTCACGACCACTGTGCAGTGTGTTGTTTCCTTCGAGAATTACCGTGACATGACAGTCTTCCGCAATATGAAATGCAACACCCATGTTTTCCGGATCACATAAGTTGGCATTTTGCAGAATAATTGTTGCATGTACTCCGGTAGACACTGTGATACCATGTCTCGGATTGGTACCTGTGATAATGTACACTCCATCTTGAGAGACACGGAAAGCTGCCGATTCCCTACTCATGTCTATTTTTTCATTTTTCATAAGAATAAAAATTAATATTAATATTGTATTTGCTGATTATCATATATTGATTTTCAGCCTGCTTTTAATTGTTTCTGCCTTGAGTGACCGTTAGTGCTTCATAACGATTATCCGGCAGTTTATATTATTTGTAATTTGAAGAGAAACAGCAAATGAACACAGGCAAAAATAGCTGGAAATCGGGAAATCTAAATACTAAAATCAGTAAACTAAAATAATAATTATAAGTGCTTGAAATACAGTGGGACAGCTTGAGATTAGTCTTCCTGTTTTTACGATTTCAGCCTTTTTTTGATGATATGCAGTGTGTGCTAAACAGGATTCAGTCCATGTGTTTTGCGGTAAAAGCTTCAATAGTGATTAAAAAACAAACAAGGGATCATTTGTTTTTGCCTTGTGTGTGTTGCATTTTCCAATAAGCTTTATTGGGTGTTGACCTTGGCTAACGAGCCTGTCAACCAAGGTTAATCGGCTTGTCAACCAAGGTTGATAGATCTGTCAACCTAGGTCAACACCCGACTATTCCTAAGGATAAAGAGATATATCTATGGTTCTCAGTAGAATAGCGCCTAATATGAAATAAATAAATGCATCGTCTTGATACGGGTTGACTGCGAAAGTGAGAGTAGTGAGAGTAACTTGAACCAACTTTTTATTGAACGCCTGCATTCAACTTTTCTGTGAGACATCTTCTTCTCCATTCTGAGGGAGAGCAACCATATCGGGTTTTAAATGCTTTGTGAAATGCAGAAGGACTATTGAAACCTGTATTATAACAGATGTCTCCTATTTCTGCATTCGAGCCTTTTAGAAGCATTTCTGCTTGTTCGATGCGAAGTGACGTAAGGTATTGAAGAAAACTACATCCATATTCTTGATTGAAATATCTATTTAAATAGGTGGAATTGACAGCCACTCTTTGGGCAAACTGCTCCAATTTTATTTTTTGATCATAAATGAATTCCGGTGTTTGTAATAGTTGGTTTATTTCATTTATTTTTTGAGGGGTCAAGTATACTTTGGAGTTCTTCTTGCCATTTATAAGCACCTCTTTTTCTACGACCTTTTTTTCTGATTTGCTTTCTGGTTGTTGATTTAGGTTATTCACTGGGGACAATGTTTCCCGATAAATATGTGACTTGAGCTTTTGTTTTACGAATTGGTGTAAGAGAGAATTATGAAAGATATATCCACTTAATACGCCAATGCAAAGGTTGTATAAAAGATTGCAGATGTATGAAGAAGTGAACATATTCAATAAGAACATGAAGAAGAACCCTGATATTAGGATACTTTTTCTTTGAATATCGGAAGCTGATTTTAGGAATATACAGTCTGTTTCATTCATATTTCGCAAAAGTAATACGTAAATGAAAGTCTGTGTGATTCCTGTTATTATACACGTTAAACGGAAAAGTGTCCACCAAGCTGGGAACGATAATAGAATTTCAGACCAACTGTAAGTTAAGTGATCTGTCACCGGACTTAAAACTGACATCAGTATGTAACAACACGACAATAGCATCGAAGGTAACAAATGTTTCCACCATTGTGACTTTTTGGGAAATATTCCGGTAATACGGAAGCGGATAAAGAAATAGAGTAAAGGTGGGAGGAAAGTCAGTCCCCAACAGCATAGGGTAGGTAAGAGGGATGTTCTCCGAAGCAGAAAGAAATTTTCGTAGCATGTGCTATATGATGTTAACCCCCAGTATATTAGTAGGATTAGTGCTAATAATATGGTCAAATCCTTTTTATGCTTGTTTCTCCAAATTAGAGAGATAGAAGCAAGACCTAGTACAGCCCAAGTCAGCAGAAAAGTACAAATAAGTAATGTTTTTAATATGAAAAATGGCATGATATTGTTGTTCTGTTGCTTGCAAATGTACACACAAAAGTCCGAAAAGAGTGATTTTATTCTGCATTTTTTAAAGTTTGGTGATGAAATGTTGGTAGAAAATTGTTTCCTTTGCCCCCCTAATCTGAGGGTTGCTATATAACGCTCGTTAGGTATGTAAATTACCATCTTGGGTTGTACAAATGAATAATTGTTACAGGGGTTATATATTAATTGCTTTTTTGGTTTGTTCGCTGGCGGTATATGGACAGACTGAAATGCAGGCTATAGATACTCTTCGCAACATCCGGTTACAGGAGGTGATTGTTACTGCTACTCAATCAGATGCTCCGGGAACCCGTTCTGTCATTGGGCAGGATGCTATTCGTCATATACAGGTTACTGACCTTTCTGGCTTATCTCAATTATTGCCCGGCGTTCTTGTACGCAATCCGGATCAGAATGTTCCGGCTGCCTTTACCATCCGCAGTGCAACTTATGAAAATACGACTAATGCTTTAGGGACAGCCATAGTGGTGGATGGACTCCGCATGAATAATAATGCCAATATGCAGCAAATGGGACTTGAAGGTAGGGGAAGCCTCTTTAATAGCACGGTGTTATCCGGTTTCGACGTGCGTTCTTTGTCTCCATCTTCTGTGGAGTCGGCCGAGGTGATACGTGGTGTTCCTTCGGCACGTTATGGGGATGTGACCAGTGGTGTTGTTCTGGTTAAGTCGAAAGCCGGGATACAACCTCTTACTATCGGTATTCGTCTGACAGCTACGGAGAAACTTGCTTCTGTGGGGAAGGGCATTGCGATCAGTAATAATGGGGGAACTCTCTATTTAGGAGCTGATTATGCACTTTCAAACCAATCGCCTCAAGTCTTTGAAGAATCTTATCAAAGATTTGGAATCCAAGCGGCTTATGCGAAGGATTTCCGGTCGGCTACTTTGCGTCTTAATATGCGTGGTTATTGGATGAAGGACAATGATAAAAGAGGGCAGAATACAGTGGATGGTGAATTTCGGAAATACCTGGATCAAAACATATCTTTTTCTGCTAACGGACAGTGGAAATTGAATCGCTCCTGGATTTCCAATCTTGAATATCAGCTAGGGTTTACGTATGGAAGCCAGAAGAATGAATCCAGTACATATTATTCGGGAACACAGCAAGTCACTACCTATACCGCACAGGCAGGTGAACATGCCGGAGTGTTCCTGCCTCCCCATTATTTCTCTCAGTTATCCGTTGAAGGCAAGCCATTGAGCGGAGATGTATCGTTGACTGCCAATCACAGAAAAACGATGGGTGAGAACATCAGTAACCATTTTCAACTGGGACTTCATGCTGAGGTGGAAGGGAATCGTGGAAAAGGAATCTGTTTCAATCCTCTTCGTCCTCCCTTGAAAATGCTCAGAGTGCGCACAAGGTCTTATCGGGATATACCTTTATTATATAAGTATTCTGCTTTTGCTGAAAATCACTTTATTCTCCGTTATGGGAAGATGCGGACCGAAGTGCAGGCGGGAGTACGTTTTACTCAGTTGCCGACTAAGCGTCTACAACGGAACTTTTCTGTTGATCCGCGTATCAATCTTTCCCAGATATTTATTGATAGGACGGATGATGCTTTTCTAAGTCGTTTCAGTGTACGTCTGGGGTGGGGATTGATGCATAAGATGCCTGTACTTGCTTATTTGTATCCCGATAAATCGTATACGGATATGAATTGTTTTACGTACAATGATGCTGAGAATAATCAGCGTCTGACCGTCATGCATACATTTGTAACTGACCGTAATTTTAACTCCGACTTGCGTTTGCCTGTTAATCAGAAGTTTGAAATAGGGGTAAATTTCCGGATAGGAGGTGTTACTGCGGATGTGGTATGGTTTAAGGAACATCTCAAAAATGGCTATTGCACCTCCCAACTTGCCGAACCTTTTTCCTATCGCCGCTATTCCCCCTTGATTAGTAAAGGAGAACAACCGGAATTGACGGATGAGGGTGTCATGAATGATGGTGAACTTCTTTCATATACTTTGAATACTACGTTTGCTACCTATTTATCACCCCAGAATGGTATAGAACAGGAAAAACAAGGTGTTGAGTATACCATTGGTCCGATTCATTCAAAGACGCTGCGTTCTTCATTTTACATAAGTGGCGGATATCTGGATGTATGCGAAAAGAATACGGCACTTTCTGCCTTGCATCCCCAGATAGAAGTGAATGGAAAAGCTTACCCTTATGTAGGTATTTACGAAACAGGGTCTTCTGTTGCGAATACTCAAATCTGGCAGCAATTGAATAGCCGGTTTCAGTGTGTTACTCAAATTCCCGGAATCGGTTTGATCACAAGCCTAACGCTTCAGGCGGTGTGGATGGATAAACAACAGCGGGGAATGGAGAGTCGGTTTAATAATCCTGTGTACACGGATAATAATAATCAGAAGTGCTTGAATCCGGTTTATTATATAGATGGAGAGGGAAACCAACATCCTTTCACGCCGGACATGGCGACGGATGAATGTTTTGCTGATTTAGTGATCAGAGCGAATACAACTACCGCTTTTCTGAAGGACTCGTATAAACCTTATTTCTTATTGAATCTTCGGGTTACTAAAGAGATAGGACGTCATGTTTCGGTTGCTTTTTGTGCTAATAACCTGCTGCAATCCAATCCGAAACGATATCGGCAGAGCATACAGAAATATGCAGTTGTGAATCCGGATTTATATTATGGTGCGGAAATTAGTATCCGTTTTTAAAGTTAGTATTTGTATTGAACTTAAGATATTGAAAGAGAATGAAATATTATGTATTGTTTTTCTTCGTGTTATTCTTCTGTGCTTGTACCGGGGATGAGAATCGTTCTTCATGTTCAGTGAGTGTCCAACTACTTTCTCCTACGGATGAAGTGACCTTGCCTTTCGAAGAGATGGAGGTGGTATTGACAAATAAGGATCAAGGTACGGTTTATACCTCTTCATGTTCTTCTGATGGAGTAGCTTTGTTTAGTGTGGAATATGGATATTATACAGTTGCCGTACATTATCAATCTGCTTCCGGAATTATTTTCAGTGGAAGATTGGAATCTTTGTCGTTATTGCCCGAACAAGGTGAAGAAGTGATGAAAGTTCAGTTGCAACTGGCGCGCTCTAAAATAAACGCATTGGTCATTAAAGAGATTTATTATGTGGGCTGTAAAGGAGAGTTGGGAGCAGATTATCAGGCTGATCAATATGTTACACTCTATAATAACTCTGATGAGACTGTATATCTGGATGGATTGTGTTTGGCTTTGGTGGATCCGATGCCGGGTATTGTATCTCCCTGGGTGAAATATACGGATATGAAACGGATTCCGGTTGCTGATATGACCTGGCAATTTCCGGGTAGCGGTAAGGAGTATCCTTTATTGCCCGGAGCGGAAACTACCATTGCAACGAATGCTGTAGATCATACCGGAGGCGAATATCAACATGCCAATTCGGTTGACTTATCTAAAGTTGACTGGGGATTCTGGCATGTAAGCCTGAGCAAACAGAACATAGCACCCGGTGTGAAACCATTAAATCTGCTTTTAAATCTTAACTCGACTGCATGGATGTATTCATTTCCGGTGGTTGGACCCACATTCATGATATTTGGATTTGAAGGCGTTAGTGCAAAGGAATATGTAAATAATCCATTGAACAGGGAAAACAGGCCCCAAGCTTCTAATAGGACTAAATTTTATTTGATGATTCCGAAAGAGTGGGTGATTGATTGTGTGGAGTGTGTGGAAAATGAAGCCAAGCTTGCCAATAAGCGTGTGCCTGATGAACTGAACCATGAACCTGTGTATATTCCGGAAGGAGATTATTCAGGGAAATCGTTGATACGTAAAAGCGCAGCATCAACCAACGGGCATTTCATTTATCAGGATACGAACAATGCGGCAGGGGACTTTATCGTATCCGAACCGTCTTTGAAAAAATAAGCAAGCAACTATGCGGAGTACATTATTTATTTTATGGCTTCTGTCAGCGATTACCGTATATGCGCAGTCTGATTCATTGCATATCTATTCTATGCAAGAGGTTTATCTGCAGAATAATTGGCTGACAGGAGCTAATCCGGTAGGAATGTCATTCAACCGTTTCCGCTCGTTCTCTGTGGCGGAAGTGGGGTATAGGTTTGAAGATGGAAACTTTGGTAATGTCAGTTTGCCGGCTTCATCCAATAAGTATACGGTGTTTGGTGAATCCTACCAAACTATAGGCAATGTCTCTTTATATGGAAAAATAGGATATGTGAATAACCGGAAGCAAGAGGTGAATTGGAATGGGATGACCGGTGACTGCTGGCGTGGAATAAATCTTTGTGACTCAGTGAGTGGCGATCAACGTTCGGAACAATACCAACTGTCCGGTGCATTTTCATTACCCGTTTCTTCGCATTGGCTGATTGGTTCGAGGTTTGATTATTTAGTTGACCTGAATGCCAAGGATACAGATCCCCGGAATGAAAACCAGTGGATGGAGTGGAAAATAACTCCCGGAGTTGGTTATGAGTGTGGAAGTCATCGTTTGGGTGCTTCCATATTCTATGGCAATCGTAAAGAAACGGTGGATTATCAGAATATAGGTACTCATACGACATATCCTTTCTTAGTTTCTTATCCGTTAGGGTACTTTAAAACTTTGCCTAAAGGGGAAAACATAAAATGGTATTATTCTGCACAGGAATTCGGAGGATTCTTACAAGAAGAGGGAGTTTATGGACGCTTCCGGCTATTTCAACAGATAGGAGGGAGCCTTGTCAGACAAAATACAGTAAGTGACCGTATACAAAACAAGAAAGAAGGTGAAACAGATGGCTGGAAACTGGATTATAAAGGTGTAGGTTCATTAGTTTCTTCGTTGAATCGACACGAATGGAGTTGTAAAGTTTTGTTTGACAAGTCGGATAGTTATGATCTTTTGCAGCAGCAGGAAGAGAACATGGGTACATGGCATTCTTCGGGGAAGGTTCTCCGTTCTACTGCCCGTATTACTGAATATGGGTTGACTTATGGTTACTATCAACTTTATAATGAGTGGAATAGTCGTTATTCTATCGTTTCGGGAATTGACTTTAAGCAGACAAAAAGTCAATTGCTTTTTTATCCGGCTGAATATTCGCAAACTGTATGCCGTTTTACTACATATTCTACATTTACTAGGAATTTCTTATTATCTAATGCTCGAATTGATTTAACTATTGGGGCAGAGTACGGTAAAGGAGGTGGAACTATGATAGCTGAAAAACAGTTGCAATCAGGACAAAATACGCCCGCAATCAAATTATGGCAGAATATGGATCGATTGGAACAGGAGTACAATTACTTAACAGAGCCCAGATGGGCATTACATTTATCTCTAACTTATACTCATACAGCTTCTTTTAATTGGTTTGCCCGACTGACGGTGGGATATGAAAATGCTTCTAAAAATCTTTTTAATTCAAATAAAGAAAATATTTCTATACAAATAGGATTGTTTTTCTAAATAGATTCCGTAGTTTTGAAGCGACTAACTCAAAAACAACAAAGTTATGGAAAAGAAAGAAAATTTGGATGGCCGGAATTTAGGTCCGGGACCTGTCGGTAGATGGATTATTTACATTGACAAATGTACGGGATGTGGTGAATGTGTGGATGCTTGCAGTTTGGAACTTCTTTACATTGAAAATGAAAAAGTTAAAATGACAGAAGAGAGATACTGTACTGAATGTGAAGATTGTGCTAGTGCTTGTGCATTCAGGGCTATAACCTTTAGATAGTTATACCAAGTGAAGAGTTTCTATCTATTTCTTTTTCTGTTCTTATGCAGTGCTTGTTCTAATTCAGGTAAAAGAGAAGTTTTGGATGAAGAATTGTCAAAGATGCCGATATTATCAGTTTCTTTTGATTCTTTATTATCTGAGGTCAAAAAAATGTCAGATCGGGATAGAATAGCATCTATAATTAAAATATCGTATAGAAACGAAGAAGAGATAGATGGAATACAAAAGCAGAAACGACTTTTAATAGAGGTGTTGCCTTTAAGCTCTGGTGAAAATAGAAAGAAAATTTTGCTTCAATTAGTTACGATTTATAGTAATTTGGATAGATTTGGAATTTCAGGTGCTTATTTAGAGGGGCTTAAATGGATAGAGATGTTGGAAGCCAATCATTCACTTTCACAGAAGGAAGAATGGCAGGTGAATGAAATGAAAGCATTATTGCTTAACGAACGGGGAAATCAAGAAAAATTTCTTTCTATTTGGTATAAATTATTGAAACAATATCGTGAGGCTGATAAGCCAGAAGATATAGGTAAGTGTCTTCTGACTATCGCAAAACATTTTGTGATGTTGGAAGATTACGATAATGCATTGCCATTATATGAAGAGGCTTATCAATTAGCTGTAAAGCATGAACTTGTAGACTTACAAAAATCCTCCGGTATAATGTTGATAAAATATTTATGTGCGACAGGCTATTATTCTGAGTCATTGGAGTATTATAATAAGATTAAGAACAATCAGGAAATAATCTCGAATTCTTCAATGCAGAATGAAGTTGTAAAAAGCTATATGGAGCTTAATAAGCCTGATAGTGCACGTATTTACTTAGCTGCAAGGTTGTTATCAGAAAGAGGCGATAAGATTGTTCTAAACAGTATGATGGCTGAAACCTATATTCCAGAAGGACAGGAAGATTCCGCTTTTGTGTTTTTGGATAGGGCTATGAAATCTTATAAAGAGAAAGCGAAGAACTGTCAAAAACAAGGTAAAGAAGCCATCTTGCCTAATTGTTTTTTATCTCCTTGTTATTTATTTGCTGATTTATTGTGGAAAAAAGGTAAGATTCAACAAGCAAGTCAATATTATATGATTGTTGAACCTTTAATGAAAGAGAGGGTTAAAACGCCCGTTCGGATGGAGCTCCAAATAAAAGCCCTTACCAATTTTAGTTCTTTCTGCCGTGAAACTAAGCAATATGAAAAAGCTCTTAATTTATTAGCTCGACGAGATTCAGTTCTGCAAATGTATTTGGAATTTAAAGCGAAGAACGATAAAAAGAATTATGCAGAGCGTTTAAAGATTCAGGAATTGAAACACGAATTAAATGAGAGTGAAGATGCAAATAGAGTAAATACACATGTGGCTGCAATCTGTATTTTTCTATTAGTGATTTCTGTAGCAGCCACATTCAAGTCCATATCTATGTACCGTAAGTTGAAGAAACAAGGTGCCGTAAATTATAGACTTCAAGGAATGATTAAGAAATGCGATGAAGGAAATGCGTCTGAATCACATTCTGCATCTATGGATCAATATGAACTCTTATTTTGGCAAGCCTTACATAAAGTTCGTGATGAACAATACTTCCTCAAAAGTGACCTTACAATAGAAATGTTGGCTGATATACTGAATACGAATCGTTCTTATTTATCGGTTAGCATCAATAGATTCTGTGATAAAGGCTTCAGTGTTTGGCTGAATAATTTCCGTATTCAGCATGCCGAACAACTGATGAGAGAAAATCCTTCAATTGCTCTTAAAGATTTACCGGAGCAGTGTGGTTATGCAACCACTGGTACTTTTGTTCGGAACTTTAAGAGGTGTCATAACATGAGTCCAAGTGAATTTATGAATAAACTTCTTATAGAACAAACGTTTCCTAAAGTAGAGAGGACTTCTTCAACTACCCATTGATAAGTTGTTTAGCGATAAAGACTTTACTTTCATTTCTCTTTTTTGATAAGTGTCGGAGTTTTCAGTAAATTGATTATCTTTGAGCACATTAAATGATTAATAACTTAATTATTCTATATCAATGAAAACAACGATTTTATTACCGGTAATCAGTCTTTTCTTATTCCTTGCATCTTGCACGAATCCCAGTGATAAGAAAGTAAATGATCAAACTTCCGAATCCTCCGAAAGTGGTGTAACCTTTACTGATTGGAGATCTCGTTACGATAAACTTGAATCCTCCGATTTGCCCGACAATGTGATTCAACTGATTGGTAAAGAGTGGATGCTTGTAACGGCAGGCGATGAAAGTTCCTATAATACAATGACTGCCAGTTGGGGTGGTATGGGGTACATTTGGGAACGTCCTTCTACTTTTATTTTTATACGCGATACCCGCTATACTTATCAATTCCTCCAACAGCATGAGAGTTTCACCCTCAGCTTCTTTAATGAAAAATATCGCAATGCCCTGCGTATATGCGGTACGATGTCAGGAAGGAATACGGATAAGGTGAAAGAGACCGGACTTACTCCTCTAGAAACTCCTTCAGGATTAATGAGCTTTGAAGAAGCACGAATGATTATTGAGTGCAAAAAGATGTTTGTTCAGGAGTTGGACTATGGCAACCTGGTCGAACCTTATAAATCACAAATCATGGAGGAAGCTTATAAAAACGAACCTTCCAAACATCAAATGTTTATTTCAGAAATCGTCAATATTTGGATTAAGAAATAATATTCAACGAAATTTTGGTCAATTATTCCTTTTCATTGGTAAAAGACCAAAGTGTTTTTAGCCAATTCTTGGAATTCATAGTCTTTTCTGTATATTTGCGCCCGCATTTTCTTAAGTATCACTTATATATAATTGTCCCTATAATCAGAATTTACTAAACTAGGTAGAGTTTATGGAGAAAATAAACGCAGTAATTACAGGAGTCGGAGGATATATACCCGATTATATCCTAACCAATGATGAGATTTCCAAAATGGTCGATACTACCGATGAATGGATTATGGGGCGTATAGGCATAAAGGAAAGACGTATTTTGCATGAAGAGGGACTGGGAACTTCGTATATGGCCCGCAAAGCTGCCAAACAGTTAATGCAACGTACGAATTCTCAACCGGATGAAATTGATCTGGTGATTGTTGCTACTACCACTCCTGACTATCGTTTACCTTCTACAGCCTCCATCTTGTGTGAGCGACTGGGATTGAAACGTGCTTTTGCTTTCGATGTACAAGCAGTTTGCAGCGGTTTCCTGTATGCACTGGAAACGGGAGCAAACTTTATTCGCTCGGGAAACTACAAGAAGATTATTGTGGTAGGGGCTGAGAAAATGTCTTCAATCATAGATTATACGGATCGTGCCACTTGTCCCATTTTCGGTGATGGGGCGGCAGCCTTCATGCTGGAACCTACTACGGAAGATTTAGGTGTAATGGATTCAGTGCTGAGAACAGATGGTAAGGGACTGCCTTTCCTACATATTAAAGCGGGTGGCTCTGTATGTACTCCTTCGTATTATACGCTGGATAATCACATGCATTACATTTATCAGGAAGGGCGTACGGTTTTCAAATATGCCGTGGCCAATATGGCTAATGCTTGTGAAGCTGTCATTGAAAGAAACTATTTAAGTAAAGACGATATTGACTGGGTAATTCCCCACCAGGCCAACCAGCGCATTATCACTGCTGTAACGCAACGTCTGGAGATTCCAACCGAGAAAGTGATGGTTAATATAGAACGTTATGGCAATACGAGTGCCGCCACACTTCCGCTTTGTATCTGGGATTTTGAAGATAAGCTAAAGAAAGGCGATAACCTCATTTTTACAGCATTTGGGGCAGGGTTTGCCTGGGGTGCTATTTATGTAAAGTGGGGATATGATGGAAAAAAGGAGTCATAACATGACAACACATTGTTAACCATACAATAACTTAAAAAACAACCAACGTATGAATCATGAACTATCGATGAGCGCCAATCAACTGGTGGCTGCTCTTCAAAAACCGGCTTCCGAATTTACGAAAGCAGACATTATTTCTTATATCAAGGAGAATGATATTCGCATGGTGAACTTCATGTATCCCGCTGCAGACGGGCGACTGAAAACATTGAATTTTGTCATTAACGATGCAGCTTACCTTGATGCCATACTGACTTGTGGTGAACGTGTAGACGGATCGAGCCTTTTCCCATTTATTGAGGCGGGCAGTAGCGACTTGTATGTAGTGCCGCGTTTTTGCACAGCCTTTATCGATCCTTTTGCTGAAACTACAACACTTTCCATGCTTTGCTCTTACTTCAATAAAGATGGCAAACTTCTGGAAAGCTCACCGGAATATACGTTGCGTAAAGCTTGCAAAGCCTTTACTGATGTAACCGGAATGGAATTTCAGGCTATGGGTGAATTGGAATATTATGTAATATCAGAAGATAGTGGACTGTTCCCTGCCACTGACCAACGTGGCTATCATGAATCTGCTCCTTATGCCAAGTTCAATGACTTCCGTACCGACTGTATGCTGCATATTGCAAAGGCGGGCGGACAGATCAAATACGGGCATTCCGAGGTAGGTAACTTCACGCTTGACGGTAAAATCTATGAGCAGAATGAAATTGAATTTCTGCCAGTACGTGCCGACCTGGCTGCCGATCAGTTGATGATTGCGAAATGGGTTATCCGTAATCTGGCCTATCAATACGGGTATGACATTACGTTTGCTCCGAAAATTACAGCTGGAAAGGCCGGTTCAGGATTGCATATCCATATGCGTATTATGAAAGACGGTCAAAACCAGATGTTGAAAGACGGTGTACTTTCTGAAACTGCCCGTAAGGCTATTGCGGGAATGATGGAGCTTGCATCTTCCATTACAGCTTTTGGTAATACGAATCCTACTTCTTATTTCCGTTTGGTGCCGCATCAGGAAGCTCCGACAAATATTTGTTGGGGTGACCGTAACCGTTCCGTATTGGTACGTGTTCCGCTTGGATGGTCGGCAAAGACAGATATGTGTATGCTGGCTAATCCGTTGGAAGCTCCCAGTCACTATGATACAACACAGAAACAAACTGTGGAAATGCGCTCTCCGGACGGTTCTGCCGATTTGTACCAACTGATAGCCGGATTGGCCGTAGCATGTCGTCATGGTTTTGAAATTGAAAATGCTTTGGAGATTGCAGAAAAGACCTATGTGAATGTGAACATTCATAAGAAGGAAAATGAGGATAAGCTGAAACAATTGGCTCAACTCCCTGATAGCTGTGCCGCTTCTGCTGATTGCCTGGAAAAACAGCGTGCTATTTTCGAACAGTATCATGTATTTAGCCCTGCAATGGTCGATGGAATTATCAGTAAATTGCGTTCCTATGAAGATCGTACCTTGCGTAGTGAAGTACGTGACAATCAGGAGGAAATGCTAAAACTGGTTAATAAGTATTTCCATTGCGGATAAAGCATAATTTGTAGATAAAGAGTCAGGGTAGTGTCTTATTCTTGTTTTCTGATGTTGCAAAGGTAGGTGGTTCCGTTGGGGTGGGGGATAACGATATTACATGTATAGTTTGCAATTATTCCCGATTTCAGTGAATCGCTGCTTTTTCATGAAAGAATAGTGGTTCAGGTAAAACAATATCCCTAAAAGGGTTTGCTTTTCCAGTTGATTTTAATAGATTTGTTGTTTACTCAATAAATTGATTATAAAACAGAGCTTTATGACATCAAATGTGAAATCTTTAGTCTATAAAATGAATATAGTGGTTGACTGTAAAGATGCAGGAGTTTTAGCTGAGTTTTACAGTAAATTGCTGGGGTGGGAGCTGACACATCAATGTGCGAATGGTTGGGCGGCTATTACTTCTCCATCCGGCATGGTGATGGCGTTTCAGGAGATTGAAGAGTACCAGCCACCTGTATGGCCTTGGAAAGAAGGTAAGCAGGGACAAATGCTTCATCTTGATTTCTATGTGGAAAATTTGGAGGAGGCTGTGGCTTATGCCATTCAGTTGGGAGCCCGGCAGGCGGATGAGCAGTACTTCAGGACTTCACGAACGATGTTTGATCCGGCAGGACATCCTTTCTGTCTTGATACGGAAGAGGCTGAATAAGTACGCAAAACAGTTACTGAACATTAAAGAATATACCATGTCCGAAATCGCGAACTATTTCCTTTTTAGAAATACCGAAGGCGAAACCGGTTTATCCGCTAACAGCATTGACGATCTGAATCTGGATGACCTGTTTGCTGAAATTGATTATTGTCATTCCAGTATAGGCAGGCAGTATTTGTATTATCTTCTGCTATCGGATAAAACCTCCGGCATGGAAAAGCAGGAAGCACTTCTGTCTTCATTGGCAACTCATACAGAATTGCGTACTCTTTTAAGCAATGCACTGAAGGAACTGGATAAACCGGATGCTTATTCCATCGTATCCATTCTGGAAAATGATAATACAGGGATTGGTGCCAAGGAGATGGTTCTTATTAATATCTGCCGGTTTCTGCCTTTGCTGTTTCTGTCTCTGATGCTGCTCACTCATTCGGGAGTGTTTCTTACTTTATTTGTCTTTTCATTTGTGGCGAATGCAGTGTTGCACTATCGTAATAAGGCGAAAATCCAGAGATACTTTTTCTCCATACCTCAGCTTCTGAAGATGATAAGACAGGCGGGAAAGCTGGCACAGAACAAGGAGTTTGTCTCTGTAGATCCTTCTATCACGAATGACCTGAAGGATGTAGAGGGGCTGAAAAAGTATATCTCTTATTTCCGTTTCAACCTCAGTCTGGATAATGACATGGCTATTATGTTTTATATGGTAGCGGAATTAATCCGGGTATTCTTTCTCCACGAAGCGTATGCGGTAGGCAGAACTTTTCATCTGTTGAAGGAGAAGGCGACGGCTATCCACCATGTTTACCGCTTCATAGGTTTTTTGGATTCTATTTTGTCTGTTGCCATCTTGAGGGAGAAGCTACCTTATTACTGTCTGCCGGGAGATAACAGGGCAGGGGAGCGACTGCGTGCACAGGCTGTGTATCATCCTCTGATAGAAAACTGTATTCCGAACGATATGGTACTGCATGAGAAATCGGCATTGATAACCGGTTCGAATATGGCAGGTAAGACCTGTTTCATGCGTACGATAGGAGTGAATCTGTTGGCAGCGAAAACACTTCATACTTGTTTCGCAGAAGTCTTTGAGATAAATACCGGAATTTCTCTTCTATCTTCCATCCACCAGGGAGATAACTTGATGGAGAATAAGAGTTACTTTATGCAGGAAGTGACGACTATCAAGGATTTCGTAGATGAAAGCGGTCATGGGAACCATCTCTTCTTGCTCGATGAATTGTTCAGAGGGACCAATACTAAGGAACGGATAGCGATTTCGAAAGCTGTACTTTCCTGGCTGGTGAAAAGTGATAATCTGGTATTTGTATCTACGCACGATCTGGAACTGGCCGATATGCTGGAAGATGAATACGAATTATACTATTTCAGCGAGTCGGTGAAAGGTGGTATCCTGTCATTTGATTACAAGCTGAAACGCGGAGTAGCGACCGAGCATAATGCAATTAAGATATTGGAGATCTGCGATTATCCGGATTCGTTGGTGAGTGAGGCCCATTCAATCACAAGTATATAATGAAAAACAGAGAGAGTGTAGGTATGATACCCCGCCTCCCTCTGTTTTTGCGATAATGAGCAGATTGATTACTTCTTAGCTTCATCAGCCATTGAGTGAACTTTGCCTTTGATGTCATTGGCCTTTTCAGCAATAACAGATGTTTCATTGGCTACTCTGTCAGCGACTTTTTCTCCGGCATACAATGCCTTTTCTTTAGCAGATTCAATCAGGCATTCGGTATGTTCTTCAATTCTGTGCAGGGCATCGAATACTTCTGCTTTCATTTTTTTTGCTCTTGCACTGCGGGCAAAGCCATAAGCCAGTGCTCCAAAGATTGAACCTATTCCAAGGCCAATCAAAAAGTGAGAATCTTTACATGTCATAATTAAACAGGTTTAATGGTTAAAAACTAAATTAATGTTCTATTTTGGTCAGAGAACAGAGTGCACAAGGCATTAGTTCAACGGGTAGGGAAAGAATTACTACTATTTCACAATTAATGAGAACCAGCGGTTGAGTTAACTCATTCTTGTAGGGTTATGAATTAATTCACCACAGAGTTTAATCAATTTGAAATCAAAAAAATAGAACTCCGTGAGACTCTGTGTTACTCTGTGGTGAAAACTCATTTCTGTATCGGTTATGAGGTAAAGTGATCATTCATTTTCTATCCGCAGATGACACGGATGAAAAATAATATACCGAATGGAGCTTATCACTTATCACTAAACCCTAATCATTTTTATTCCTTCTCCGTTATATATCAAATTCAATACCCGATTCGTATAATTTATAAATATTCTCTTGCCGGATTCCTTTAGCTTTATCTTTGGCGCTCATAAACATTACTACTGCACGTACGTTCTGTGGTACAAGCAGTTTTTAAAATCATGTAATTAAAATCAATGCTTTATGAATGTAGAAAGAAAAAATGCGAAAGATGACTTACGGCTCTACATGCCGGAAGTTATCGGGATGCTGAAGCGGGAAGGAAAGTTTCCGGCAATGCATGTTTATGCCTGCACGCTGCGTTCCTATGAGAAGTTTTGTGCAGAGGAAAGATATCCGAAAAATGCCACTGCTTCCCTGTCCATGCAGGAGATTTTTACCCCTGAGAGGCTGAAAGAGTATGAGGACTGGCTGGCTGGACAACAGTCCAGTCCGAACACGATCTCCACTTACATGCGTACGTTGCAGGCGGTATACAATCGCTGGATGTCACCGGGCATAGAGGGGTACAATCCGGTACTGTTCAAGGATGTTTATACGAAAGTGGAGTCGCGTACCAAGCGGGCGCTGACGGCAGAACAGATGGAGCAACTCAGGAATACGGACTTTAGTGTGCTGACACTGCGTCAACAGCAGGTGCTCACCTACTTCCTGCTGATGTTCATGTTGCGCGGTATGCCGTTCATTGACCTGGCACACTTACGGAAGTCGGATTTGAGAAATAGGCGCATCACTTACCATCGGCACAAGACGGGGAAACTGATGGTGGTGGATGTGCCGCCCGATGCGATGAGGCTGTTGCAGAAATACAGGGACAAGACGGATTCGGAGTATCTGTTCCCGTTGCTACATGGAGGCCTGTTCATGGAGGAACATCACCACCGTTATCAAGAAACATTACGGCATTTCAACCGGGAGTTGGCGCGGTTGATGAAGCAGTTATTGCCCGGTGTTTCCGTAAGTTCGTACACCGCACGCCATACATGGGCTACACTTGCTTATCATAGTGGTGTACCTGTGGGACTGATAAGCCAGTCGTTGGGGCACTCGTCCATTCGGGTGACGATGACTTATCTGAAACCGTTTGATGCGGAGGTGATAGATAGAATAAACAGGCAAGTGATTTCCTTGGTGAAGAAAAGTAAAAAGAAGAAAGATGGCAGATTTAATATGCTGTATGGCACTTCGTTGAGGTGAAATTACTTGCATAGTAACGGCAAATAGCAGCTACAAAGTTGCGCCTTTTTTGATAGAAAAGCAAACAAACCCTAACAAAATATGAATAAATCTTATATCGGACAGCAAAAACAATATTAAAATTAATCCCTGATACATACAGTTTCCGATTTTTTACCCTAGTAGGCAAAAGGAATTGTGTTTCCGCTTTTATCCTATGAAAGTGGAA
Organism: Bacteroides sp. MSB163; assembly: GCF_036416795.1. Lineage (NCBI taxonomy): Bacteria > Pseudomonadati > Bacteroidota > Bacteroidia > Bacteroidales > Bacteroidaceae > Bacteroides > Bacteroides maternus. The sequence goes on from NZ_CP143867.1 coordinate 3,974,869, forward strand.
TGCTTCTTTACGTACCTTATTATCAGGAAAACTTCTTTTTACCATAAAATGATGCCGTCCGAAAACGCCTTTCCGGCCTGCATCAAATGGTAGTTTGCCGTTACTATGCAAGTAATTCCAACAAACGCATTAATTATACTGTTTATGAAGAATATAGAACTTCCTATCAAAAGAGGAGACCGTGTGTGGGTGAAGGTATACAATGAGCGAGATGGTTCATTTACCTTGCGCAAGGCGGAGATTATATCTATATTGCAAATGTATGTTTCCGGGGCAGACGTACCGTATGTGGCATTGCGTTATCTGGATGACCGCAGCTATGGATGTATTCCTTATGAACAAGTCACCGAAGTATGCGACGAGTCTTTTTCTGAATAATGACACTGTAGTTTTGTTGATACTAATAGCCCGGCTTTCTTCATCCGCCAGTATCGTCTGACAAAGAAGAAAAGCAGGGCATTCTTTTATAACCAACCCGAAAACTTTCTGATATACCAGTTCTTTACCAATAGAGTCAGCACGCAATAGGAGAGCAGAATACCCACCAGCCACGGAAAGTAACTCAATGGAAGCGTTTGTGAACCTTAGGGCAAGTGTGTCTTTCAGGATTTCCCGTTTGGCATATCCATAACCGTCATAAGCAGCAGCGGTAACCCGGAGTTTCTCTTTTCTTACTCTTTTAATAAAGGCAACTGGTTCAGCATATTGCTGATTTTAATAGCGATACGTGGCATTGGTTCGGCTATGGTCAATCCTACCAAGTCATATTCGGAAGCAATGTCGTTAATCACGCGGACTACTTCCTCGGTCTTCATACCATCCGGTTCTACGCCGACGCCTGCTATCATGTCGGCAGGATCTATCACGTCCAGGTCAAAGTGGATGACAACCTTGGAAGCTCCGGTACTTTTCAGCCATTCCATAATGGCGGAACTGTTGTCCGCTGTTTCTTTCGGTGCCAGACCTTTTATGCCCAGTTCCTTTTGCCGTTCCTGCATGCCTTTGTCCCATGAACGCAGTCCAACGATTAATGCTTTGGAAGTGTCAAACTTACCGGGCAGTAAGTTCATAATCTCTTCGTCACCCATTCCCAAGCAGATACCGGAACTTCCACGGTTTTCTGATTGCTGTCCGGAGCTAGCAGGTTCAGTAACTGGGCACCTAAATAATAACCTCTGGAAGAGTCTTCTGCCGGAATATCCGGCATCCAGTGATCTACAATTCCGCCTTGCCATTGCGGATAAATCAGGCGGAGAAGAGTGGTTTCTTTCTTCATATCTTTACTTTTTACGGGTTGTCGTTTTAGTCGAATGGCACCTTCCAGTTTTCATCCTGATAGGCGGCGAAACACATGGCTATCTGTTCTTTGCTGTTCTTTTCTTCGGCTAATTCCGGTATCTCATCCATAGAAAAATATCTGCTTTCAGTTGTTTCTATGTTGCTTTGAAAACTCCCGCCTGTAACTTCGCAAAGAACAAAGGCTTTGCAGACATTGTATGCATAAGGAGGCACGTTGTGCAGGTTTCTATCCTGCAAAGCAATCAGGCGTACGGCCTTTACATCCAGTCCGGCTTCTTCTTTAACTTCTTTCTCTGTATTGGTTTTGATGCTTTGGTTGACGTCTACCCAGCCACCGGGCATAGACCATACACCGGCTTTTTCCTTTACCAGGAGTATTTTCCCGTCTTTAAAGATGGCGGCACGGGTATCCAGTTTAGGTGTTTGGAAACCGGTTTCATTGCAGAATAATTCTTTTACCTTCTCTACCGGCAGATCGCTTTGATGGCTCATGATCTCTGCCGATATTTCCCGGATACGTTCAAAACGCTCGATGTCGAAGGGATCGCGGGAGTAGGTCAGTCCTGCCTGACCTATGAATTGTAATTCCTTGGCCCATTCGAGCCAGTGGGGATTAGTGTTCTTGTTCATTGGATATCTGAGTTTAAAGTATCATATACAATTTTGGATATACTGGCGATGATAGCTGCATTATCTGCATCGGTTTCCTGCGACTCCATCACGAAGACAGCTATATAATATTTCTGTCCGTTGGGCAGGATAACAAAGCCTGCATCATTATCAGCGATCTTTATCCCTTCCGGAGTCCGGTCGGAAGAACCTGTCTTATGACCTACGATTACGTCAGCGGGTAACTGGCCTTTCAGCTTATCTTTGCCGGTAGAAGTTTCCTGCATGATTGCTTGAAGGAAGTCTTTGTATTGAGTTCCAAATAAGGGTTGCTTGTCGGCTATATTCAATAATCTGACTACTTCTTCCGGAGTACTCCAGTTCAGATAAGCATCTCCGGAGGTATGCATGAGGGTTTCTGTTGCCGCAAGATTACAATCTTTTATTCCTAATGATTTCACATACTCATTTACTTGCTCTATACCGCCGACATATTCTATAAGGATATCACATGTATTGTTATCGCTTTTCGAAATGGTGTATTTTAGCAACTCTCCGAGAGAAATTGTAATATTCTGATCGGGAAATTTATCTCTTAACGGACTGTATGTGTTGGGCGTCAGTTGAGAAGACTTCACTTCAATAAGACTATCTAAAGCAATATGCCCTTTATCCATCTTATCCAGAACAGCCAGTCCCACATGAAACTTGAAGATGCTTAACAGGGGGAAATGGATTTGGTTATTATAAACGGCTACAGTCTCATCATTGGCGAGTACGGCAACGCCTACCGTAGCTTTCTTATCTTTCAGAAGGGAATCTATTTGTTGTTCTATCTTCTGTTTCGGGGTGCGGTTGGTGGTATTGCATGCACTGAACAAGATTGCCAGCGCTATACAGCTTAAAAAGAATTTTGCTTTCATAAATGTACTTTAGTAAGTTAATATTAATCCCGGTTTTACTTCTCTTATCATAACAAGTGCAATTCTTTAGCAATCCGGCAAGCTTCAATAGAATTGTTTACCTGAAGTTTCTCCAGGATATTTTGCCGGTGCCGGTTTACGGTGTTTATACTAATGGATAATGTCTGGGCAATGTCCTTACTCATTTTTCCCTTATTTATCAATTGCAGGATTTCTTTTTCCCGCTCTGACAACAGGTCGTTGCAATTCTGCTTTTCCAGTTCGAGGGTTTGCCCGTCTGCCGAGTTAAGAATGGTGCAACTTAACGATGTATTCATTGAAAAGTTGTAAAGGCATAAGGATAACCATACACTTCCGTTTGAGTGGCTCGCTATATAAAACATCCTGTGCAAGATGTGTACATACCTGCCTGAATGATCGCGCATGCGCATATTGTGTATAAGGTAGTAGTCCGGACGTTTCTTTTCCGGAACACTTTTCAGAAAGTGGAAGAAGCGGAGTTCTTGCAAATGCTTTTCTTGTAAGTCATCCGGATGGATGTGACTGAATATTTCTTCTTCCCATATCGACTGAATGGTCTTGGCGGTATTTCGTTCTGCCAGTCCCAGTTTCTCGGCTACTCCGCCGTAATAAATATAACTAATATTGGCTTTCATATCGCTCAACACCGCTATGGCATTTTCGGTTTGTGCATATATGGAAGCTATATGTTTGCACTCATTCAGGCGTTCCGTCTGTTTCTGTTCTTCGGTGAACGCTTGTTTCAGTAGCTCTTTTTTCAGTTTATTTACGATGTCCATACGGTATGGAGATGGAAAAATGGTTATTAATCAGTATTGCCGACTTATCTGTAAGCCTTTACCTTTGCAAAGGTAATGAAAACTAATGGTTATTTATTTAGGTGCAATAAATTATGGAGAGTGAAAAAGCAAAAGCGAAAGCCGGGAAATTGTATGATGCCAATAATGATATAGAGCTTGTGTCGGAGAGGGAAGCTTGCAAAGAAGTATGTTATGAACTGAATAGCTTGCGCCCTTCACAGAAGAAGGAACGGGAGAGCATTATCCGCCGACTGTTTGGTAAGACCGGAAAATCTTTCCTGATAGAACAGCCGTTTTATTGTGATTACGGATATAATATCGAAATAGGGGAGAACTTCTATTCGAATGTGAATTGCGTCATTCTGGATGGAGCTAAAGTTACATTTGGCGATAATGTTTTTGTGGCTCCGAATTGTGGTTTCTATACTGCCGGACATGCCTTGGATGCGGAACAGAGAATCCAAGGACTTGAATATGCTTATCCTATCACTATCGGAAATAATGTGTGGATTGGTGCCCAGGTCTGTGTGTTGCCGGGAGTGACGATTGGTGATAATACGATTATTGGTGCCGGAAGTGTGGTTACAAAGAGTATTCCTGCCAATGTGCTGGCTGTCGGTAATCCTTGCCGGGTGGTTCGTCAGATATAAGAATAACGATTAATTAAAATAACACGGAAAATGAAGAAATTACTTTTTGGCCTGTTGATGGCTGTTGTGGCGCAAACTTCTTTTGCGCAGACGTTAGAGAAAATGCAATGGTTTAATGAACCCGAACAGTGGGAGATAAAAGATAAAACCCTTTCGATGTTTGTCACTCCGCAAAGCGATTACTGGCGCATCTCCCATTATGGTTTTACGGTAGATGACGCTCCTTTCTATTATTCGGTTTATGGTGGCGAGTTCGAGGCGAAGGTGAAGATAACAGGTGATTATAAAGAGCGTTTCGACCAGGCGGGACTAATGCTCCGCATCGACCATGAGAACTATATCAAAGCAGGTATAGAGTTTGTGGACGGAAAGTTTAATCTGAGTACAGTAGTCACCCATAAGACAAGTGATTGGAGTGTGATTACTCTGGATAAGCCGGTTCCATATATCTGGATTAAGGCAGTCCGTCGTCTGGATGCGGTTGAAATCTTCTATTCCTTTGATGATAAGACGTATATAATGATGCGCAATGCATGGTTACAAGACAATATTCCCGTTAAGGTGGGGTTGATGGCAGCCTGCCCGGACGGAGATGGATTTAAGGTTAAGTTTGAGAATTTTAAGGTGAAGCATCTGCCTGATATGCGCAGGGTGGATTGGTTGAAGAAGAAGAATACGGAATAACACGTTGTGTTTATGTCACTTCAGGTAATAGAGCATAGAGTGGCTGTCCGGTCAGGAACAGCTACTCTTTGTGTTTTCTGATGGTATACTCCTTTCAACACCTTCATTTGGCCAAATCCTCCCACATTTTATCAGACTCTTTCTCTATATCCATATCTGCGGGAAGCTCTCCTATCACCATATCCTGCACTTCTTTGGAAATAGGGCGTGTATGTCTGGGCTTGCTTTTAACCGCAGGACCGTTTATGGTCAATAGATCGCCAAGCTTTTTCTTTACTTCCGCTAACAATGAGGCGTTATCAATATTCAGTATGGCGTGTGCCAGGCGAGCTTTATCGGCTTCAAGTTCTAATGTTGTCATAATTTTACTTCCTTATTGTTTAGTATGATGCTACTTCTGCAAAGGTAACAATGTTTTTGGAAAAAGGTTATGCTGTGCGATTGAAATCGTACTTCATTAGCTATAATAAACATATTACACGAAGTTCATATAACATGTGAAATTTGAGTTATATGAGTATGTATTTGATTGAATTCATCTATACCCGGATGAAGAGACACGACCTATGAATTCCTGTATCACCTTTGCAACCCGGTTGCACTCCCCATCCCTTACCTTTGTACCGGACAAAATAATAAGATTAAGATTATGGAAACAAAATGTCAGTGTTGTTGTGCACATACACATACTTCTCCGCAGAGCAAAGAGAAAGAGCAATCTATAATCCGTAAGATAGGAGCTCCGGTGCTATCAGGTATATTCCTTATCACGGGTATCATCTTCCAGCATCAGGAATGGGTAGGATTCAGCCATCCGGTGGTTGAATTTTGCTGGTTCCTGTTGGGCTTCCTGCCCGTGGGACTTCCTGTGATGCGCGAAGCATGGGAGGGCATCTTGCGGAAAGACTGGTTCAATGAATTCTCCCTGATGGCTTTAGCCTCCCTCGGAGCATTCTATATCGGAGAATATCCGGAAGCGCTTGCCGTGATGCTACTCTATACCCTGGGAGAGATGTTGCAGGATAAAGCCGTGAACCAGGCTACCCGCAATATCCGTGGCCTGCTCGATGTGCGCCCCGAACGGGTGGATGTATATCGTGAAAACACGCTCCGCACAGTCTCTCCCCGTGACGTCAATGTGGGAGAAACCATTGAAGTAAAACCCGGCGAGCGTGTCCCTCTGGACGGAACTCTGCAAAACCCGCAGGCCGTTTTCGATACTTCGGCGCTGACCGGGGAGAGCATGCCCTGCAATGTATCCGCAGGCGGTGATGTCCTTGCCGGTATGATTGTCAGCGGACAGGCGGTGCGCATACTGGTGACGAAACCTTACGACTACAGCACGCTGGCACGCATCCTCAACCTTGTGCAGGACGCAGCAGAGCGCAAAGCGCCTGCCGAACTGTTTATCCGCCGGTTTGCCCGCATCTATACACCGATTGTCGTGCTTCTGGCTGTCCTGATAGTAGCCCTTCCCGCACTTGTTGCGGCGGTGCATCCGGGCTTCGACTATGTGTTCAACGATTGGCTCTATCGTGGCCTGGTATTTCTCGTAATATCCTGCCCGTGCGCACTGATTATCAGCATCCCGTTGGGCTATTTCGGAGGAATAGGGGCGGCTTCCCGTATGGGAATCCTGTTTAAGGGCAGCAATTATCTGGATGCCATCACCCGCGTGAATGCCATCGTCTTCGACAAAACAGGCACGCTGACCACCGGCAGTTTCCGTGTGACGTCCATGCAGGCGGCAGGGCTTACGGAAGATGAATTGCTGCGCCTGGTGCTGTCTGTAGAAAAGAAGAGCACCCATCCTGTGGCACAAGCCGTTGTCCGCTTCGCAGCCGAACGGGGTGTAGAACCTCTGGAAGTAACTACATTGAATGAACTGGCAGGTTATGGTCTGGAAGCCGAAGTAGGCCCCCGCAAAGTCCTTGTCGGCAACATCCGCCTGTTGAAGGACCGCAAGATAACTGTACCCGAAGAACTTACGGACTGTGTGGCCACTGTCGTTGTCTGTGCCATCGACGGGCAGTATGCCGGTTGCCTGCTGCTTTCGGACACTTTGAAGGAGGATGCCATGGATGCTATAAAAAAAATAAAGGCTTTAAAAATAGATAATATTCAAATGTTATCTGGTGATAAACAGGAGATTGTTGATATCTTTGCCGCAGAATTGGGCATTGACAAGGCTTACGGTGACTTGCTTCCCGAAGATAAAGCCGTCCATCTGGAACAGCTCAATTCTGCCCCGGACGTGTCCGTAGCCTTTGTGGGCGATGGCATGAATGACGCTCCCGTACTGGCTCTCAGTGATGTGGGGATTGCGATGGGAGAGCTGGGTTCGGATGCCGCTATCGAAAGTGCAGATGTAGTTATCCAGACCGACCAACCGTCGCGGGTGGCAACAGCCATTTCCATCGGACGGGCCACAAGACGGATTGTGATGCAAAATATTATCGGTGCCATCACCGTGAAAATATTGGTTTTGCTTGCGGGTGCTTTCGGCTTTGCCACGCTTTGGGCAGCGGTGTTTGCCGATGTCGGGGTAGCTTTGCTGGTTGTTCTCAATTCGGTTCGCATATTAGGCAAGAAGTTCTGAGTAGTATGAAAGACGTATATCTACATAAATTGTCCCTTCGGGATATCAAACCTACAGCGATGAGGCTGTTGATTCTCCGCACCATGATGGAGATGAGGCGGGCTGTGTCCATGGCAGATTTGGAAGATAAACTCGATACGGTTGATAAATCCACTATTTTCCGGACACTGACCTTGTTTCTTTCCCATCACCTGATACATGGTGTGGACGACGGAAGCGGTTCATTGAAGTATGCCGTTTGCGAAGACTGCTGTATGTGTACGGTGGAAGACCAGCACATGCACTTCTATTGCGAGCGTTGCCATAAAACCTATTGCATCCGGAGTGTGCACGCCCCGTCAGTCTCGCTTCCGGAGGGATTCATGCAGACGGGAATTAATTATGTAATCAAGGGGATTTGCGCCGACTGCGCAGTCCATAAGAAAATAGACACAGACGATTGAGCGTATGAGACATTTCTATATATGTCTCCTCTTGTTAGGCTTTCTGTCAGCATCTGCCTTGGCAAGCGGAGATAAAGAAACAAAGGATATATATACGGAACAGTATATCACGGACATCTATATGGATGAACCGGAACGCGCGTTGCAACTGCTGGATGAAGCTGAAACAAAGCAAGCGTTGCCCATATACATGGTGGATGATTTGCGTAGCATGGTCTACTCATACCTGTATCAGGATAAATCGGCATTCCACTATGCCCGCCGGGCCTATGTGCACGATTCTATCTCCGGGAACAACCCTGATCATGTGTTGAAGATGACCATAATCCTTGCCGACCTCTCCCATACCCTGAGTGACTATAAAGAAAGCAACCGTTATGCGGTTGAAGGACTGGAACTGGCACGCAGGCTCGACGACCCGCAGTCAGAATGCAAGTTACTCTTCTGTATGGGCGAGAACAAATGGATGCTGTCATTGAAAGAGGAAGGGTATGAGCTTTTCGACAAGGCAATTGCCCTGTTGGATGGCAGGAAAGATAAACTGAGCAAGTCGATGCTCTCCTACTTCTATGGGGTAAAGATGGGATACCTGATTAATGATAACCGGCTGAAAGATGCCTTGCAGGTAGGTTTGCAGCGTGAGAAACTGTTGGACGGGATGAAAGGCAATCCGGAAGTGCGTGAGGCTTTCCTCGACCAGCAATACGGATATGTCTATTCCAAATTGTCCCGCATCTGCCATTTGCTGGGAGATGTGGAACGTGGGAAAGAGTACCATAAAAAATACCAGTCTACCCATGTCTATAACACTCCTGCCGGTAAGCGCGATGCCACCCCTTATCTGTTTGTCACCAAACAATATCAGGCTGTAATAGACCATTGCCGCGACTTCAAGGAGCTGATGCGTCAGCAAGATACCTTGAATACCCAGTACGTCGGTGTTCTGCAACGGGAGATAGACGCCTATCTTGCCCTGAAAGACTATGAGAAAGTCGCCGCACTGCGTGCTTCCATCCTGTCCATAACGGACAGCATCTATCGGCGTGATAAAACCAATGCCGCGCTGGAACTGGACAACCTTTACGAAGTGAACGAGAAGGAAGCCCGCATTGCGGAACAGGCTTTCCAACTAACCATACGCACCATTACATTAGTCTTCATCTTCTGTGTTTCCTTGTTATCACTGTTCTTCCTGTGGCGCATGTGGCTGCAAAACCGCAAAATCAAGTGTAAGAACCAAGTGCTGGTGCAGCGCATCAACGAGCAGATGTCCATGCAGACGGAGATGAACCGCCTGCAGGCTGATGCCGAGAGAATGTCGGAAGGCCAGCCTTTCCCGGAAACCGGGCAGACAGAACCGGAAGCATCCGATGGTAACGAAGAGGAAGCCCAGATGAATAAGATGATTTTCGGCAAACTGGATTATATTATCAAACGGGATAACCTGTATCTGTCCGCCGACATATCGAGAGAAGAACTTGCCCGGATGGTCAAGATGAACAATACCCGTTTTGCCCGGATGATAAAAGAGAATACGGATACCAATTTGAACGGATATCTCAATGACCTCCGCTTGAATTATGCCATGCATTTATTGAAGGAACATCCTGAATATACATTACGTGCCATTGCCGAAGCGTCAGGCATCAATAGTATGCCTACTTTCCACCAATTGTTCAAGGCAAGGACGGGAATGACTCCTTCCGAATTTAAGAATGCAGAGAAGGAATTGAAAAAATAATATTCTGTATATCAGTGATATATTACTTTTTTTAATATACTTGAGGACAATTCTTTATATGTATGACAAACTGTATATCAGTTATTTTTGCGATATTTTATTCCTTTGCAAAATAATAACGACAAAAAATCTGTATATACAATGTCTATATTGTGTCTAGCCATTCAAATTGTTTTTGTTGTTTCAATTGTAGCGGCAGTCTATTATTTCCGATTGTATAAACTTCATGGCATATCAGTAAAAGAGTGGGAAGAAATGAAGGAAGACAATTTCCTGATGCGGGAGTTGCTGAATAATCTTCCTATTCCGACTACGGTGAAGGACATCAAGGATAACTGTAACTATCTCTTTTGGAACAAGAAATCTGAAGATTTATATAGTGTCTCTCAGGACGACCTGATCGGGAAAAATGCAAGTGTTCTGCCTCCCGAAATTTGTTCTGCCTTTCAACAGACAGACCGGGAAACGATACGTTCCGGCCAATCAAACACCTTTCAGCATCTGATATTGGCTGATGGGTGCGAACATGTATTGAGTATGTATAAGCAGTTGTTGTACTACAAGGGCGAGCCCCGCTGGCTGATTAGTGCGGCCGTGGACGTTACGGAAGCAACAGAAAAGCGGTGCCAGTTGGAACAACTGGATATTCAGCATCGCTTGTTGCTGAAAGCCACCGGTATGAAACTTTGGACATGGGATTTGCGGCGTAAAGAGATCACCTGGAAAAGAGACAATGAAGGTGCAACGGATAGAATAGTTGATGCTGACGAACATCTGCTGCTTATCCTGCCGGAATGCAGGGAGAACATCTATAGGGCATTGGACAGGCTGAAACGAAAGGAAACGGACTTTTTTGATGAGGAATTTCAGCTTCGGAATGAAGACGGTACTCTTTCGTGGAGAGAAATTTACGGCGCCGTATATCAGTATGATGAAAACGGCGAACCGGTTGTCCTGGTGGGGGGAACTCTGATGATTGATAAAAGAAAGGCATTGGAGCAGGACTTACGGGAAGCGAAAGAGAAAGCGGAAGAAGCCAACAGGTTGAAGTCTGCCTTTCTTGCCAATATGAGTCACGAGATACGTACTCCGTTGAATTCTATTGTTGGTTTCTCAAGTATACTGACTATGACGGAGGATATGGAGGAGAAAAAGGAATATAACCAGTTGATACAGCATAACAATACCCTCTTGTTGAAGGTGGTGGATGATGTTCTGGAGCTTTCGAAGTTGGAGGCAGGAGACTTTAAACTGTATCCTGCGTGGTTCTGTCTGTCGGACCTCGTTGTGGAAAGTGCCGCCGAGTGCAGGATGAAGGCCGACGGAAAGTTGGATGTCCGTGTGGATAAACCGGAACAGGATTATATGGTGGAACTTGACGCTCAGTATGTCAAACGGATACTGAGCAACTTCCTGTCGAACGCTCTGAAAAACACCCAAAGCGGCCATATCGATATAGCGTACAGCATGGTAGATGGGGGTGTCAAGATTAGTGTGAAAGATACAGGCTGCGGTATTCCGCAGGATAAACTTCCAGTGGTTTTCGACCGTTTCGAGAAAGTGGACTCTTTTGCGCAAGGAGTTGGGTTAGGGTTGCCCATTTGTAAGTCTATAGCAGAGAGCATGGGCGGAACCATTGGGGTGACTTCGGAAGTGGGTGCAGGCACTGCGTTTTGGGTTACATTGCCTTGTGCTACGGCACCCACTCCTCAATTACACAATGAGGCGTTAGTCGACAACCTCTATTCCTAATCCCGTCAGCAGTCCTTCCAGCCCGTAGCGGGAGAACCGGGCTTTCTTCAGGCGGTTGGCGGCAGGGTTCAGGGTGTAGTTGCGGGCGGTGCTGAAATCGGCTTTTTCCAGGTTGGTGTGATGGAAGGAGGCATAGCAGAGGTCGCACTCGGTGAACTTGGCTTCGGGGAGTTGCGTCTCCATGAAGTCGGCATTTTGCAGGTCGCAACGTGTGAAACGGGTACCTTTCAGCTTCATTTCGGTGAAGAGGGCATAGGAGAGGAGGCAGTTGCGGAACTCCACGGACAGGCCGAAGCGGTTGCTGAGGGTGAAGTTGATGCCTGTCATCTTGCAGTCGGTGAAGAGGACGTCCAGCCAGGAGGTGTTGCTGGCTTTCACCAGTGACAGGTTGCATTCTTTGAAGGTGCATCTCTCAAAGATAACTCTGCCGATGCTCTGGCCGGAGAAGTTGCATTTGTCGAAGGTACATTCGTAGTAGTTGGGTTCCAGTTCGTCGATGGTGAAATCGGCTTTTTCGATGGTTTGGTTTTCCATATGGTGGGGTTGAAATTAGTCTTGTTCAGCCTCTTGAAGAGGGGTTATTTGTTGCTGTTGTTGCCTATTTCGTCAAAGTCTACCCATTCCAGATAGGGGTCGATGAGGGTTCGTTCGATTACCCGGTTGTTTTGTCCACGGCTGTATTCGGGGATGAAGCGCACTTTTGTATCAGTGATTTGCTGGGGACTGACTTCTTCGGGCGTGTCTACTCCCTGATTCTCCGATTGACAAGTGAGATAAAATGTTCCTACACCTTTCAACCGTACCGACCGACCTGCACTCATCAGTTCGCCCAACACTTCACCCAGATTTACGAGTACCGCATAGGTATCTCCCGGACTTACCGTTGACATAAGCGACAGTCGTTTTGCCACATCATCTGTTGTAGCAGGGCGACCTTTGGTTATTGCTCTCGGATACCACTTTCCATGTATTTTTTGTTTTTTGTAGAAAGCCATGTTGATTTCTCCTTTCTTTATGGTTTAATAGCCTTGATGCTACGACTGAGCGAGGCTTATCTATATCTTTAATATACCATCAATACGGATGATGCCTACCATCAATACGGATGATGCCTACCATCAATGCGGATGATTCTATACCGAGTCGCAAAGATAGCATAACTAATCCGTAACCTGTGCATGGCAAAGGCATAATCTCAAATGAGCATGAAAAAAATATCATATTCGTCCTTCTCCTGTTTTTTTGATGGTTTATTGTATAAATCTATCTCTTATTCAAGCTATTTGTTTATCTTTGCAGGGGTAGATTAAGAAACAGAAAACAACGACATGGGAAGATTTATCAATCCGTTTACCGATTACGGCTTTAAGAAAATATTCGGTCAGGAGATATCAAAGGACTTACTGATAGATTTCTTAAATGACTTATTGAAGGGCGAGCGGGTGATTACCGATCTGACCTTTCTGAACAACGAACAACTGCCGGAGTGGGAGGATGCCCGTGCGCTGATTTATGATATTCATTGCACCACAGACACGGGAGAGAAGATCATTGTTGAGATGCAAAACAAGTCGCAACTGTATTTCAAGGAGCGTGCGTTGTTCTATTTGTCTCATGCAGTGGCTCGGCAGGGGCAGGTGGGCGGTGAGTGGCAGTTTAATGTCAAGGCCGTTTACGGAGTGTTTTTTATGAACTTTTTGCTCAACGACCATGTTAAGTTACGTACTGACATCATTCTTGCTGACCGTGATACGGGCGAGTTGTTTACGGATAAGATGCGGCAAACTTTTATTGCATTGCCCGTATTTAATAAGGAAGAGGATGAATGTGAGAATGATTTTGAACGTTGGATATATACACTGAAAAATATGGAGACACTAAAACGAATGCCATTTAAGGCCCGCAAGGCAGTCTTCGAAAAACTGGAAGAAATTGCCGACGTAGCTTCTCTTAATGAAGAGGAACAAGAACTTTATTGGAAAAGCGTAAATGCATATCGCACGCATTTGTGTGTGATAGATGCGGCGAAATTGGAAGGACGTGCTGAGGGACGCGCTGAGGGACGTGAGGAAGGACGTGCTGAAGGTAGTATAGAAAAATGTCTTTCTATAGCTCGTAATTTAAAGCAACTTGGCACTTCTACCGATTTAATATCAAAGGCTACCGGCTTGACTCCTGAAGAGATTGCAAGCTTATAACCTTTGTGAAACAGACAGCGGACTCTTATATATTTAATTTCTTGCCTTGAACACAGGCTCTATTTTCTGTATCTCCGATTCAAAGCCGAACCAATACCCCCGGTTTTCTTCCTCGCCGACAGGCAGGAAACAAAGCCGGAGGTTCTCCCTGTATTCCCCATACAGCACTTCCCAATGTTCGGGAGGAACCTGCCGCTTGGTCTTTACCCGTTCTGCCGGGAGCTTCTTCAGCGACATGCCCGCTTCTATCCAGGCGATGCTTGCTTCCGACTGATATTCAGGATAATGCCGTTTGCAGAACTCATACAGGATGAGGCCCCGTTTTTCCAGACTCATCGGCTGATCTATCAATCCTATCCGTATCAGATGTTCCAGAAACTCGTACAGGAACGTTTCGTTATCCAGAATCAGTCTTCGGGTGATACCCTGCCAGGCGGGAGCATTATAAAATCCATCCAGCAGGCGCGAAAGTTGCCGAGCGGTTTGCAATTCGTCCACATTGATTTCGCGGGTTTGCAGCACCTCGTAGGGTGGGAGCGGGGAATATTGTATACCCAGTTCTTCCGCCCTGCGGCGCATTTCCGTGCCGGGAAGCAGTTTCAGGGATTCCAGTTGTATTTCTCCGGCGCCATATTCCGCCAATACGCGGATGTCCTCGAATATCTCCGAAAGATGATAGAGCGGGAGTCCGGCAATCAGATCGGCATGCGTTTCCATGTTGGGGAGGGCACACAGGAATTTCAGTCCTTCCAGCGCATCCGACAGTCGGCCTATTCGTCGGCTTTGCACAAGCACCGGCTCGCGAAGGCTTTGTATGCCGGCTTCCAGGTGCAGTAGCCCTTCGGGCAGGAGCTTTAACTCCTCTTTTAATTCTTCGGAGAGTAGGGCAGGGTGCATTTCCAGGTGGAAACGTATATCGGGGGCAAATTCAAGGAACAGTTCCAACAGCTCTTTTGCCCGACGGGTATTATAATTGAAAGTACGGTCAAGCACGCGTACGTTTTTTATTCCGTGTCGGTGGATGATTTGCAGCCGTTCGCGGATTGCCTCGATGGACAGGGTACGTACGGGTTTTTCTCCACCGCTGACGCAGAAGGCGCAGGTGTTGAAGCAGCCCCGTGTGGTTTCCAGTTGAACGAAAGGCTTGCTCCAGTTGAAGAAACGGCTTTTCTCGGGGGGAACGAGGTGGTGGAAGTCCAGTACGCGGGCAATGCCGTTGTCGATGTAATTTCCGTTGGAGTCGAGGTAACAGAGTCCGGGGATGTTCTTCCATTCCGCCGGATGGTTGCGGTAGGTTATCCATTGCGGAAACACTTCTTCGCCTTCTCCCCTGAACACGCAACTGACGAACGGGTTGCTGCGCAGGAAGAATTCGTTGTCTCCCAGAAATTCCGGTCCGCCCAATACGATGCAGCATTGGGGCAGCAGGGCTTTTACTCTTGAAATGATGTGCAACAGTTGCTCGTGGTTGAACAACCAGGCGGTGGCGGCAAGCAGGTCGGGACGGTGGCGGTAGACTTCGCCCGCTACCATGCCCACGTTCTCGTTGATGGTGGCGGATACGATGTCCCATTCGATGGCGTCGTCGTCGGCTATCTGTGCATGCAGTGCGGGAAGTGCCAGTGAGGAGTGGGCGTATGAACTGTTCAGGTCGAGCCAGAGGATTTTCATGCTGGTTTGTTTTATTTCGTGCAAAATTACGCAAAATCTGAGGATTTATATGTAAGTTTACATAGAGTTTTAGTAATATCGGGAAAGTATGGAAGAAGAAAAAAAGCAACTGGAAGAAAAGGCCAAAGCTAAAGCGCAGAAGCCTCATATCTAAGCACACCCCGTTACATTATGTAAGAATGTAGCGGGGTGTGTTGTTATAGAGATTATTTGCTCATGCTTATAGTTCTGTAGAGTTGTCAATCACTTTTATCCTGACACATTCGCTGGGAACCAGTGTCAGCAATTCATCCAGGAACTCACGGCTGCATTCCAGCAAAGTTTCCTGCGTCATTTCTTCTTTTGAAGTGGCAAAGAAGCGGAACAGGTTATCAGAGTCGGGAAGTTTCACCACTGTATAAACTATATCCGTTGACTTTTCATTGTATTGCTGTGCCAAGTCGTCGGCTCTTGCCCAGAATTGAACAGCTTTGTCACCACCAATTTCTACGACTGCGATTAATTTTTTGTTTGTTTCCATAATCATTTATTTTAGTTATACATGTTGTCATGCTATTTTTTAAGTAACAATTGAAACGTTTTTATGGTTTCCTGCATTTGCTATTTTTTACATAAGTAGATGTTCCTGATTAGTTACGAGCTACAAGCTACAAGTAACGAGTACACCGAAATATACTTGTCACTCGTAGCTTGTAGCTTAAATTTAGCCCTCTGTTATTATGTGAACTAACATTTCCCTGTAAAAAGGGAAAATGTGAACATAAACAGTCGTTATATAGACAGCATCCTTTTGTACTAACCCGCTAACTTTGCTTCCAAATATCAAAAAATTGTTATGAGAAGGCTACTATTCATTTTTTCCTTTTTCTGCCTGCCTGTTGCGAGTGCAGGCGCACAAGATACCCTGGTATTAGAAGACTGCCTGAAGATAGGTATCGAGAACAACCTGTCCCTGCAAAGTAAACGGAAAGAGATACAAAAGGGAAGGTATGGCATCTCCGAGAACCGGGCACGATTGTTGCCCCAAATCAATGGTTTTGCCAATTATAATGATAACATCGACCCGCCTGTCTCCGTCACCGACGGTTCAGCTTACGGCAATCCCTACAATGTGACTCATACCCTGCAATACAGTGCCAATGCAGGATTGCAGCTCCAAATGCCACTCTATAACCAAACCCTCTACACCAGCATCTCCATTGCGCGGACGATGGACGAAATGAACCGTCTCACCTATGAAAAGGCGAGGGAAGACCTCATCCTGCAAGTCTGCAAGATGTATTACCTGGGACAAGTCACCGCTGAGCAAATCGCACTGATAAAAGCCAATATCACCCGTCTTGAAGAATTGCAGAACATCACGCAGGCCTTCTATGACAACGGAATGGCAATGGAAGTCGATGTAAAACGGGTGAACATTAATCTCGAAAATCTGAAAGTACAGTATGACAATGCACAGGCCATGCTGGAACAGCAACTGAATCTGCTGAAATACATCATCGATTATCCCGCAGAAAAACAAATAGCCTTAGTGCCGGTGGATACCGAAACCATCACCCCCGTAGCATTGACCGGACTTTCGGAGAGCCTGTACGAACTCCAACTGCTACAATCGCAACGCCAACTGGCCGAGCAGCAAAAGAAGATGATTGGCTACGGATACATCCCCTCCCTGAATCTGACGGGCAACTGGATGTTTTCCGCTTACACCGATAAGGCTTACCACTGGTTCCATTCCGGTCCTTCCGGGCATTGGTACCGTTCCTATGGCTTAGGGCTCTCGCTGCGTGTTCCCATTTTCGATGGTCTGGACAAACGCTATAAAACCCGTAAGGCCGTCATCGATATCGAAAATATCAAACTGGCTCAGGAGAACACCCGCAAGAATTTGCAGACCCAATACCTGAATGCCACCAACGACCTGATGAACAACCAGCGGAATTTCAAAAAACAGAAAGATAATTATTTGCTCGCCGAAGATGTATATACCGTCACTATGGACCGCTACCGCGAAGGCATCACCTCAATGACCGAAGTGCTGCAAGACGAAATGCGGATGAGCGAAGCCCAGAACAACTACATCAGCGCCCACTACAACTATCGGGTGACCAACCTTATGTTGCTGAAACTGACCGGGCAAATAGAATCATTAGTCAAATAACAAGTTAATCAATAACATCTGAATATGGAAACTGTAGAAAACAATAGCGCATCCAATACGCATCAGGAGAAAGCAAGGAAGTTGAGAAAATTACGCCGTTGGCAAATCGTAATCAGCCTGTTGGGAATAGGCGTCATGATTTGGGGAGTAATACAAGTGGTCTGTCTCTTCCTGGATTACAAGCAGACCGAAACCAGCAACGACGCCCAGATAGAACAATATATATCTCCCGTCAACCTGCGTGCCTCGGGGTATATCAGGAAGATCTATTTTATCGAACACCAGGAAGTTCGCAAGGGAGACACCTTGCTTGTACTGGACGACCGTGAATATAAAATCCGCGTTATGGAAGCCGAAGCCGCCCTGAAGGATGCGCAGGCAGGGGCCACCGTCATTGGAGCCACCTTGCAGACCACACAGACCACCGCATCTGTCTATGATGCTTCCATCTCTGAAATAGAAATCCGTTTGGCCAAACTGGAGAAAGACCGCCAGCGTTATGAGAATCTGGTGAAACGGAATGCTGCAACTCCCATTCAGTTGGAACAGATAGAAACGGAATATGAAGCCACACACAAGAAACTGGAAGCCGTGAAACGTCAACGGAAGGCGGCTCTCTCGGGAGTGAACGAAGTGTCTCATCGTCGTGAGAGTACCGAGGCTGCCATTCAGCGGGCAACGGCTGCGTTGGAAATGGCTAAGCTGAACCTGTCTTATACAGTGGTCGTAGCCCCTTGCGACGGAAAGTTGGGACGTCGTGCCTTGGAGGAAGGTCAATTCATCTCGGCAGGGCAGACCATTACTTACATCTTGCCCGATACGCAGAAGTGGATCGTTGTCAATTATAAAGAAACTCAGATTGAGAATCTGCATCTTGGGCAGGAGGTGACTATCACGGTGGATGCCATCAGCGACAGAGAATTCACTGGAACTGTTACGGCTATTTCGGGGGCTACGGGTTCTAAATATTCGTTGGTTCCCACCGATAATTCTGCCGGAAACTTCGTGAAGATACAGCAACGCATACCGGTTCGTATCGATTTCACCAATCTTTCCAAAGAAGATAATGGGAGACTGGCGGCAGGTATGATGGTAGTTGTGAAAGCTAAACTCTGACGCTATGCCCTCGTACCCTAAAAACTATCCCTTCTACAACTGGGTGCCTAAACCGGTAGGCATCATCATCATGTTGTTGCTCTTTATTCCCATCCTTACGGTGGGTGGCGTTTACTCTGTCAACAGCACCGAGATGATGAGTGGACTGGGCATCATCTCCGAACATATTCAGTTCACTAATTTCGTCACTTCCATCGGAATGGCGGCTTTCGCTCCTTTCCTGTATCGCTTGATGTGTATCCGCCGGGAGAAGATGATGTGTCTGGCGGGGTTCTCGCTCATGTATGTCTTTAGCTATATCTGTGCGGAGACGGACAGTATATTTATTCTGGCGCTTTGCAGCCTGCTCATGGGCTTCTTGCGGATGGTACTAATGATGGTCAATCTGTTTACGCTTATCAAGTACGCTGCCGGAATGGAAGCTACCCGCAACATCACTCCGGGACTGGAACCCGATGATGATAAGGGTTGGAATAAACTGGATATTGACCGATGCGTTAGCCAACCGGGTATTTACCTGTTCTTTATGATTTTAGGGCAATTGGGCACATCGCTTACGGCGTGGCTGGCTTTTGAGTATGAATGGCAGTATGTGTATTATTTTATGATGGGTACAGTGTTGCTTTCCATCTTGGTTATCTTTATCACAATGCCTTATCATAAGTTTACTACGCGCCGTTTTCCTATCAACTTCAGGCAGTTCGGCAATGTGGCGGTGTTCTGCATTACATTGGTGTGCATCACTTATGTGCTGGTTTATGGCAAGGTCTTGGATTGGTACGATGATGCGTCTATCCGCACTGCCACTCTGGTTGCGGTTGTATCTGCCTGTGTCTTTTTCTATATGGAGAAGAACCGCCATTCGCATTACTTCCTGTTGGATGTCTTTAAGTTACGTACCATTCGTATGGGCATTTTGCTTTATCTGTTACTGATGATATTCAATTCGAGTGCCATGTTTGTCAATGTGTTTACGGGTGTCGGGATGAAACTGGATAATTACCAGAATGCGACATTGGGTAACTGGTGTATGGCAGGTTATGCGATTGGTGCTATCTCTTCTATGATATTGGGCTCTAAAGGAGTGCATTTCAAGTATCTGTTTGCAGCCGGTTTCCTGTTTCTCGGATTGTCGGCGGTATTCATGTATTTTGAAGTGCAGAGTGCCGGGTTATACGAGCGGATGAAGTATCCGGTCATTATCCGTGCCACGGGTATGATGTTCCTTTATGCCCTGACGGCTGCTTATGCCACGCAACGCATGCCCTATAAGTACCTTTCTACTTGGATTTGTGTCATGCTTACCGTGCGCATGGTATTGGGACCTGGCATCGGAGGCGCTCTTTACTCAAATATATTGCAGGAGCGTCAGCAGCATTATGTCATCCGCTATGCGCAAAATGTGGATATGCTTCATCCCGAGGCTTCCGCCTCGTTTACCCAGACTGTTCAAGGCATGCAATATCAGGGAAAGAGCAAGCAGGACGCAATCAATATGGCGGCAATGTCTACCAAAGGGCGGATTCAGGTGCAGGCTACCCTATCTGCCGTAAAGGAAATGGCGGGCTGGACTATATACGGCTGCCTTATTTGTATGATATTTGTACTGATTATTCCTTATCCTAAGCGGAAATTAGTAACTTAGCACTGTTTTTCAACATAACTTGTGATAATATGGATACTCAGCAGGAACGTTTGTCTCGTCTTGACCATGCATTGTTAAGTGGAAAGGATGTTTGTAGTTCGGAAGGTATGCTTCGTGATTTCCCTGAGTCATTGAAGAAACCGTTTCAAGTGAATGGAGTGGGAGTGGTGGTTTGCCGTCAGGGAAGTTTTATGTTTACTCTTAATCAGAATAGTTTCTCGGCCAAAGTGAATGAGACTCTTTTTATCCCCGGTGGTTCTGTCTTTCAGGTATCCCAGCAGTCGGAAGATGCGGAAGTATTCATCCTTGTTTACCAGACAGAGCCCATACGTGACATCATAGGCAATTGTGTGACTTCGATGCATCTCTACTCACAGCTTGCCACGGAGCCATGTTACGTATGGAGTACAGGTGAAGAGAATGAAGTCCTGAAGTACATGTCTCTTTTGGACAACACTTTACGGATAGAGAAAAATACATTCAATCATTATGAGCAGAAGTTACTTTTGCTGGGGCTGACATACCGGCTCTGTTCTATCTATAATCGTAAACTTATCACGCAAAGAGCATCGGTAGGGCATAAGCATGATATTTTCATACGGTTGATTCAGTTGATTGAAAAGCATTATATGGAGCAGCGCGGTGTGGAGTTTTATGCAGATAAACTTTGTTTGTCACCTAAATACCTCTCCGTATTGTCCAAGTCGATTTGTGGATATACGGTGCAGGAACTGGTGTTCAAAGCCATTATCCGCAAGAGCATTTCATTGCTTAAGAACACGCAGAAGAGCATACAGGAAATATCTGATTACTTCAACTTCCCTAATGCTTCCTACTTTGGCACGTTTTTTAGGAAACAGACAGGGATATCTCCGCAGCAGTATCGGAGGAAGTGAAACATTCCTCCCAAAAGTCTGATATATAACGAAAAAGAGGAAAATCATTACTGAAATTTCTCTTTCTTTTGGGTGACTGATGGGACTCGAACCCACGACATTCAGAACCACAATCTGACGCTCTAACCAACTGAACTACAGTCACCATGTTTGCGTCATTTCTCAAACGCGGTGCAAAGATAGGTATTATCTTTGATACTGCAAATATTTGGCGAAATATTTTATTGAAATATGCATTATTTTTTATTCTCCTTAATTCCTACATTGTGCTGTTGGAGGAGCTTTCGGGAGTTTTTGACGAAGATATTCAGATGGTTACGTGCAGCTTCCGGGAGCTTTGAAATAGATGCGGAATCTGTAGGATAAAGCACATAATTTTTTTCTTTGGTGAGATTGGGACGTGCTGTCCATACCAAATTATATTCGCAACGTTGTATTCGGATTTGTGGGGAGGTAGATATTGTGGTGTCCTTTTCTAATTCTAATGTGAAAATAAGTCCTCCGTCAGTATTTACTTTACTCATGTTGGAGATGAAATTCCCTAAAGAATATACTACAGCGTGTTGTGCTCCGGTAATGCTATCGGTGCGTAGTTCCATAGGTTGTATAACATGAGGATGGCTACCGATGATATGGGTAACGCCCTGTTTCAATAGCCAATCAGCCAACTGTCGTTGTTCGCGACTGGGTAGCGATTGGTATTCGTTTCCCCAATGCATACAGGCAATGATAACATCAGGTTGCCATGTTTGTGCTGTATCGATATCCTGTAGCATGATTTTCTTATCAATATAGTTCACTATGTTGGGAGAGGATGGCTTAACTCCATTGGTACCATAGGTATAGTTAAGAAGGGCAATTCGAAAACCGTTTTTGTGAATGAGTAATGGGTATCGTTGACGGCGTTCTTCTTCATTTCTATAAGTTCCGGTGTAGGGGATACGTAAGGAATCTAACATTAGGATTGTACGTTCCAAACCTTTTTTACCGCGGTCAAGACAGTGATTGTTAGCAGTTAACAGAACGTTGAAACCGGTCTCTTTAATGGCATATAAATATTCATCAGGTGCGCAGAAAGCCGGATAACCGCTGTAAGGTTTTCCACCGATAGGTACTTCTAAATTGCCGATAGCGATGTCCGCCCCACTGATTTGCTCTTTTACGAGAGAGAAGCAGGGAGAGTAGTCATAAGTCCCTTTATCTGTACGTGCAGCGTCAAGCTGGGCTTTGTGTTGCATCAGGTCGCCTACAAATAATAGAGTGATTTTTGCAGGGGGGATTGTATCAGTGGATTCCGGTACTACTTGTTCCTGTGCTGTGCTACAACACGATATAAAGAAGAAAAGTAATGCAAGAGGGATTGTCTGTCTCATGACTTTGAGTGGATTAAGGTTCCACTGGATAAAATAAATACCGGAAGGAGTCGAGTTGTCACAAGAGGCTTCTTCCGGTATTCGGTATTTTTATTATTGATATATTGCTTTCTTACCGGCCAGCAATGTATTCTTCATCAAAGAAACGATAGTCATCGGTCCTACACCACCCGGTACAGGAGTGATAAATGAGCATTTCGGAGCAACCTCGTCAAACTTAACATCTCCAGTCAGTTTGAAGCCTGATTTTTTTGTAGCATCCGGTACACGTGTAGTACCTACATCAATAACCACGGCACCTTCTTTTACCATTTCAGCTTTTACAAAGTTGGGTTGTCCCAATGCAGCGATGATGATATCGGCTTCCTGGCACTCTTTTACAAGATCTTTACTGCGGCTATGGCATACGGTTACAGTGGCATCTCCCGGATAGGCTTTCTGCATCATCAGTGCAGCCATGGGTTTACCGACGATATTACTACGTCCCAGTACTACGCATTTCTTACCCGAAGTTTCTATTTGATAGCGTTTCAGTAGTTCAAGAATACCGTTAGGAGTTGCCGATACATAGCAAGGCAATCCTATGGACATGCGACCTACATTGATGGGATGAAACCCGTCTACATCTTTACGATAATCGATAGTTTCTATCACTTTTTGCTCAGAGATATGCTTGGGTAATGGGAGCTGTACGATGAAGCCGTCAACATCTGCATCTTCATTTAATTCACGTACTTTAGCAAGGAGCTCTTCTTCCGTAACGTCCGCTTCATAACGGATGAGGCTGGATTTGAATCCACAAACTTCGCATGCTTTCACTTTGGCAGCAACATACGTTTCGCTGCCACCATCGTGGCCTACAAGAATTGCAGCAAGGTGAGGGCATTTGCCACCTTTTGCTACAATTTCTGCTACTTCTGCAGCAATCTCCTGTTTTACTTGTTCAGAGATTGCTTTTCCATCAATTAATGTCATATAAATATTTTTTGTTTTGATTATAATTTATCTTGCATTGGGGGCCTAAAAGAGTATCGCAAATATAGAGCAAATAACCGAATATAACAACAATCCCGCTGACTTCATTTAAAATATGAAATTAGCGGGATTGGTATGCTTGCAGTTTATCTTTATTATTTCATCTTCGGCATCATTTTGCCCATCTTACTACCCGTTACCATCTTCATCATCTTGCGGGTTTGGTCAAATTGTTTCAACAGGCGGTTTACTTCTTGAATATTCGTACCACTACCTTTGGCGATACGTTGACGACGCGAACCGTTCAGAAGAGCCGGATTACTGCGTTCTGCCGGAGTCATCGAATAGATGATAGCCTCAATACTTTTAAATGCATTATCATCAATATCAATGTCCTTAATAGCTTTACCTACACCCGGTATCATAGAAGCCAGGTCTTTCAGGTTGCCCATCTTTTTGATCTGTGCAATCTGACTCAAGAAATCGTTGAAATCGAATTGATTCTTGGCAATCTTCTTTTGCAGGCGTTTTGCTTCTTCTTCATCATATTGTTCCTGAGCACGTTCTACCAATGAAACGATGTCACCCATACCAAGGATACGGTCTGACATACGTGAGGGATGGAACTGATCAATAGCATCCAGTTTTTCACCTGTACCCACAAACTTGATCGGCTTGTTCACTACCGAACGAATGGAAAGAGCGGCACCACCGCGGGTGTCACCATCTAATTTAGTTAGTACAACACCGTTGAAGTCAAGTCGTTCGTTAAACTCTTTTGCTGTGTTTACAGCGTCCTGACCGGTCATGGAGTCTACTACGAACAGGATTTCGTTTGGATTGATTGCTTTTTTAATAGCGGCAATCTCGTTCATCATCTCTTCGTCTACTGCCAGACGTCCGGCTGTATCGACAATGACTACATCGTATCCTTTGGCTTTAGCCTCTTGAATGGCGTTTTCGGCAATTTTCACCGGATTCTTGCTGTCAAGTTCAGAGTATATTGGAACTCCAATTTGTTCAGCTAATACGCGCAACTGTTCAATAGCGGCAGGGCGGTATACGTCACAAGCCACCAATAATGGCTTCTTGTTCTTTTTCGTTTTCAGCATTCGTGCCAGCTTACCTGAGAAAGTTGTCTTACCGGAACCTTGCAGACCGGACATCAAAATAACTGCCGGCTTTCCTTCCAAATCAATCTCTGCTGTTTCGCCCCCCATCAATTGAGTCAGTTCATCGTGCACGATTTTTACCATCAACTGACTGGGCTTTACAGCTGTCAGCACGTTTTGTCCTAATGCTTTTTCCTTAACGGTATCAGTGAAAGTTTTGGCTACTTTGTAGTTTACGTCAGCGTCCAACAGTGCTTTGCGCACATCTTTCAGGGTTTCCGCAACATTGATTTCGGTGATCTTTCCTTCACCTTTCAGAATTTTAAACGACCTTTCCAGTCTTTCGCTTAAATTATCGAACATGATGATATAATTCTATTTATAAATTACAAATTACTCTTATTGAGGTGCAAAAGTACAAAAAATCCACGTATCTACCTTCATTTAAGGCAATAATATTATTCAACCGAGGTAGCGGGATAAGTGAAAAGAATAGTTGGACCTTCTTTGCTATCGGGGATTACCTGATATGTACCGCCAAAGTGTTTTATAAACAGACGGTTGACATCATTACGCAAAGCTGAGTCCTGATTGGCATATTTGAGGTCTGCGAGGGGGCAGTTGGTGATTTTAAAACGTAATATTTCTCCGTTCTTGTTCAGAGTGAAGTTGAGATCGCGTTCTTCTTTGAAAGAAGCGAATGGACAAGTCAGAATACTGACAATGAATTGCATGAACCGGTTTGTGTCTGTATGAATGATATATTCGTCAATGTTACTGATGAAATGAGTGTGCAAGGTCGGATTCTGCATATGTGCCATTCCTACAGCATCGTTGCAGAGCTGTACGATGTCATAATTACTCATTTGGAATTTCATCATACCGGCTTCCAGGCGCGACAAATCAAGGACATTGTTGACTAAACGCATTAGCTGATCCGTGTTTTGCTGAATAATTTCCGCATATTCTTTGCGGGTTTGATCGTCTATTTCCGTTTCGTTTGCTATGATTTGTGAGAACCCCAATACCCCGTTTAGGGGAACACGGATGGCGTGACTCATATTGGAGAGGAAACGATTCTTCATTTCATTGGCTTCTTCTGTCTGTCGTGTG
Source organism: Bacteroides sp. MSB163 (assembly GCF_036416795.1). Lineage (NCBI taxonomy): Bacteria > Pseudomonadati > Bacteroidota > Bacteroidia > Bacteroidales > Bacteroidaceae > Bacteroides > Bacteroides maternus. The sequence continues at coordinate 4,000,650 of NZ_CP143867.1, forward strand.
GCTTTATGAGTTTCTTTTTCTGATATCTTTAGTGCTTTTCGTATCAGATTGATGCGGAACATATAGCCGATACATAAGATCAGGATGATTCCGAGACTCAAAAGAATACTGGTTTGTACACGATTTCTTAGTTTTCCACGCTCCCATACCAATTGGTTCAGATGATGCATTTCTTTGATTTCCTCCAGTTGTTTAGCTGATATGGCAGCAGTCAGTGAATCCTGAATATGATTGGAACTTTCGTACAGTGGCAGGGCTTCTGCATATTTACCCATTTCTTGCAGAATGTCGGCTTTCCGCGATAATTGTTTGGCATACTCCATTTGGGCAGATTCAAATTGTTTCATCTTTATCAGAGCAGAATCTATATAGAGAAGTGCAGCCTGATAATCTTTTGTATGCCGGTAATACTCCGCACTTGCATCATAATACAGGGCCATATAGGGAATATAACTCTGTGGAGTTATGAAGTCTTGAGCTTCTTCTATATGATATTTAGCCGAGTCTATCTTTCCTATCCCTGTATAATAGTAAGTTTGAAATATTTCTGAGAATAGATAAAGATTGAAATATGATTCATACATATCCGGATCTAAACTAAGCATTTCTTGCAATAGCTGTTTGTTTTCTTTCAGATACGTCTTCAGGCTTGAATAGTCTTTCTGGTCTTTACTGAATACAATTAGTTGATTCAGAACATTAAACTGTGTACTGCTGGTTGTTTGTTCCGAAACATATTTGTGAGCTTTTCGAAGCGCTTCTCCTTCTTCTTTTGTACGGTTGGTTTCATGGTATGCACTTGCCAGACATGAATAAGCAGCTATACGGCCGTCTGTGTTATTCAGTTCTTCTGCTTTCTCAAGCATTTTTAATGATTCATTGATGGCATATTCATATTTCTCCTTATATGTATAAGTATAAATAAGTAATTTTTGTGCATTGAAGTACAACCTGAAAAACTCCATGCGTTCAGCAATGGGGTTCACGTAGTTCACCAGTTTACTGACACTATCGACTTCATTCTTGTTATAGTAGTACAATATTTTGAAATATGTACTGCTACATATATACTTAGGATTCTTTTGGCGCTGTGCTTCGTTGAACATTTCTTCGGCATATTCTATATAATGCGGAGAGTTTTGTTCGGTAAGCACGAGTTTTTCAAGCAATTTTAATCTTGTGGTGTCATGCGGAAGTGCACGCAGTTCGATTAACAGACTGTCTGCCACAGATGATTTTTCTGTTATATTTTCTGCAAATGCGAGGAAACTTTGCAGGAAAAGAGCGAGTATTAACAAGGTTTGTTTCATTGCGCTGCCTCCTTTCTGTTGGTAGAGTGAATCGGGTGAGTAAACAAGAAGCGGGAACCATCCTTATATTCAGGATCTATCCATATTCTTCCGCCGAAACGTTCTACAATCAATTGACAGATAGAGAGTCCCAATCCGCTGCCTTGGGCATTTTCATTCAGCTTTTCAAAACGGTTAAATATCTGTCCCTGTTTTTCCGGGGCGATCCCACAACCGGTATCTGTAACCGAAAACACAGTCATTTCTTCTGATTCTTTCTCCAATAATAAGGTTATGCTACCTTCTGTGGTAAATTTGGTTGCATTAATCAACAGATTGATAAGTAACTGCTGGAGGCGTGCTTCATCCGTATAGATTTCTATTTTTTCATGAGACGTTTGGAATAGGACTGCGGCGGATGTTTGCTTTATCTTCTCTACCGTATCCACTACATTGCGACAAATAGCTACTGCATCGCTGTTTCCAAACTGGAATTGCATTTTCCCGATTTCCAAACTGGAAAGGTCAACAACATCGTCTATCAGCTTCAAAAGTAAGTCTGAATTTTGCTGAATGATTTCATTGCATTGTTGTCGGGTTCCGATGTCAATATTAGCATCGGTCAGAATAGATGAGAAACCGGACAAGGCATTTAGTGGAGTACGTATTTCATGACTCATATTCGACAGGAAAAGACTTTTGGTACGAATGGAGTTCTCAGCACTTTGCCGGGCTTTTTCCAATTTATGTTGAGATGCAATCAAGCGTGCATTGATTTTACGAATATAAAGTACGGATACAATAGATATGCCTAGAATGAGGATACAACCTATAATTGAATAAAAAAGCAGACGGCTTCGCTCACTTTGATTGTCCATCTCAAGACGGTCCACCTGATATATGGTTCGCAACAGATTTATCTGGGTGGAATAATTACGGGCATTGATAGAATCTCGTGCAATATTGATGTCTTGAAAAATGGCACATGCCTCTCTAGGTCTGCTTTGTTTGGTATACAGGTGTGCCAGTGAATTCTTCATTTTCAGATATCTGTTATAGACATTGGCACTGCTGGTATTGATGGTCAGCTCATTATATAATTTGATAGCTAGTTCGTCATCTCCAATTCTTTTGGCATATTCAGCTTGTATATATTTCAAGATAGAACTATGGAAATAAAACGGATAGTATTCATACCATTCTTCTGCTTCCTGAATATATTTCCGGACTTTATCCATATCATTATTATAGAGGTAATAATATGCTTGGAAGATATTTTCTATGAAACGGCTGTGCTGGTAATCATTCATTTGTTCCATCTGATCCAAATGGGCTTTAGCTTCATCCATCCTCCCCATTCTGATGAGGGTTGGAATTAGTTGAATCAAGACTTTTTCCTGTAATTTTTCGGAGTCGGATACTTTATGCAATTTCTGCATGGCTATTTTGTATTCTTCGATAGCCTCATTATTCATGTTGGCATTAAGATAAGTATCTCCTATTGCATAATGGGCTATGGCTATGCCGATATCGTATTTCATTTGAGTGGCCTGTTTCAGCATAACATTTGCTTTTTCCAACGCTTCGTTGATGTGACCGTCTGAAACAAGGGCATATACAGCCATCTGCTGCATAAGGAACATGTATTTATAGTCCTTTCTGCTACGGAATATTTCTACAAGCTCATTTTCCCATTGGGCGATATCGCTTAATCTGACTTCCTGAGAATAACCTAAGTTGTTATCCATCAGGTATTCCATAAGATGTATACGCTCATCTTCCAAATCCTTGCTTGCAGACAGGATATAGGAAGTACCGTAAAATAACATCAACAATAATAGTATGATCGTTTTACTGAGCTTCACCTTATTAACTAATACGTTTATACAATGATATGTGATTAATTGCGACAAAAATAACTAAAAAGGACGAGATATCCGAAAATGTCTCGTCCTTTTTGTATATTTAATCCTATTTCTTGTTGATTATATCCTTTGACTTCAGTTTTAGCTGTTCATACTCATTAGGAATTCGTCGTTGTCTTTGGTTTTTTCCATACGATCTTTTACGAAATCCATAGCTTCTATCGGGTTCATATCAGCCAGATATTTGCGGAGTATCCACATGCGATCCAATGTTTGCTTATCCTGCAACAGATCATCGCGACGAGTGCTGGAAGCAACAATGTTGACTGCAGGGAAAATACGTTTGTTGGACAGGTTGCGGTCGAGTTGCAACTCCATGTTACCTGTACCTTTGAATTCTTCGAAGATAACTTCGTCCATTTTAGAACCGGTATCAATCAATGCAGTAGCCAGAATAGTGAGTGAGCCACCATTTTCAATATTACGGGCGGCACCGAAGAAACGTTTGGGCTTGTGTAGTGCATTGGCATCCACACCACCTGAAAGAACTTTGCCGGAAGCCGGGGATACCGTATTGTAAGCACGTGCCAGACGGGTGATAGAATCCAGGAAGATAACGACATCATGGCCACATTCTACAAGTCTCTTTGCTTTCTCCAGTACGATACCTGCAATCTTTACGTGACGTTCGGCCGGTTCATCAAAAGTTGAGGCAATCACTTCGGCATTTACGGTACGAGCCATGTCAGTTACTTCTTCGGGGCGTTCGTCGATAAGCAACATGATCATGTAAACTTCCGGATGATTTGCTGCAATTGCATTGGCTATATCTTTCATCAGGATGGTCTTACCGGTTTTAGGCTGTGCCACGATCAATGCACGCTGACCTTTACCGATAGGAGCAAAGAGATCTACTACACGGGCAGACATGGAGTCGGAGTAGCCACCTTTGCATAATCTGAATTTTTCATCGGGGAATAACGGAGTAAGATGCTCAAATGGTACACGATCACGTACGAAAGCCGGATCACGTCCATTGATTTTTCCTACTTTTACCAATGGGAAATATTTTTCTCCTTCTTTCGGCGGACGAATTACACCTTCCACAACGTCACCTGTTTTCAGTCCGAACAATTTAATTTGGGATTGTGATACGTAAATATCATCCGGTGAAGAAAGATAATTGTAATCGGAAGAACGAAGGAATCCGTAACCATCCTGCATAATTTCCAGTACACCGGTACCGGTCAGGATATCATCGAATTCGTATGCTTTTTCGCGCTCAATTACCGGTCTGCGTTCTTGCACAGGAGCATAGTTATCACCAGCATTTTGTTGTGCGGGACGTTGCTGCTGAACAGGACGCGGGTTGTTGTTACGATTATTATTGTTGTTGTTATTATTATAAGGAGTATTATTATTGTCGCGAGGACGAAGGCGTGGGCGTTGTGCGGTTGCAGGCGTGGGTTCTGCTACGGGTGCTACAGGAGTCTCGGCTTTGGTAGCTTCGAATTTGCCCAGCAGTTCTGAAGGGAGTTCTATTTTCTCAGTCGGGAGATCTTCGATGGGAATGAAGTCATCTTCGGGTTCTGATAAGATAGGGCTGTCCTCTATTACGACTTTCTTAACTACTTTAGGTGTTTCGGGTTCAAAACTCAATTCCGGTTCAGCTTTTTTAGGCTCTTCCTTCTTTGCAACAGGCACAGGTGCAGGTATGGGAGCTTTTTCTTCCGTCTTGACTTTGCGAGGACGTCCCGGTTTACGTTTCGGGGAGGTAGAGTCTTCAGCTTTTTCGGGAGTGGCTACGGTGGTGGTGGCAACTATTTCAGGAGCTTTCTCTGCTACCGGGGCTTTTGCTGCCTCTGCTACTGGTTGTACCTTGGCAGCTGCAACTGTGGCTTCAGCTTTTGCCTTAGTGAGGTCGCCATTTTTGTTGGCGGTGAAGACTTTGTCAGTACTCTCTTTTTTTACGGTTACGCGGGTACGTTTTTGTTGTCTGTCCACTTTACGCTCTTCTTTCAGCTTTTCAGCAGCAACCTTTTTGGTAGCACCTGCGATGGCTTGTTCATCAAGTATCTTGTAAACAAGTTCTTCTTTTTTTAGTGAGTCTGTCTTTTTAATACCCAGTTCTTGGGCAATAGATTGAAGTTCCGACAAATTTTTGTCGTTCAATTGAATGATATTATACATACAGTATATATGTGAATGGTTTAAAATTTCTTTTGTTATTGGATAGATATGTTCACACGGCTGCGGTTGTCGTCACAAGCAACGTGGCAAATATACCTTGTATTTAATATAATGATTATGGGATATTTATTATTGAACCGGAAAACTGTTAGCTACCCGCACTTAGGAGTTTACAGAATGTTTCAACGGTGCAAAGGTAATAAATATTTTTGGTTTCATAAACAATTCGTCTTTTTTTTAATTTTAAAACTTTATCTTTGCTTGATAAACCAAGAAAAAACGCATATATTTATGGATATAAACGAAGTTCATTTCATCTATTTTTCGCCTACTCGTACTTCTAAACAAGTTGGCGAGGCAATTGTTCGCGGAACAGGACTAACAAATGTTGTTACTACGAATTTAACACTGCATGCTGCTGAGGTAGATATTCCGGAGAATACACTGACTGTTATTGCTGTGCCGGTGTATGGCGGCAAGGTAGCTCCTTTGGCTATGGAGCGTTTGCAGGGTATTCGTGCATCGGGATCTCCGGTTGTACTGGTAGTGGTCTATGGTAACCGCGCGTATGAAAAGGCTTTGATAGAATTGGACGCATTTGCTTCTGCTCAGGGCTTCAAAGTTATTGCCGGGGCTACTTTTGTGGGAGAACATTCGTATAGTACGGAACAAAATCCAATAGCCCCAGGGCGTCCGGATGCAAATGATTTGCAATATGCGGAGGAATTTGGTGCGAAGATACGGACGAAAATAAATGCTGCCGCTGATATGGAGCACTTGTATCCGGTGGATGTGAATCGTATTCAGCGCCCGCGCCAGCCTTTTCTACCTTTGTTCAAGTTTCTGCGCCGGGTGATAAAGTTGCGTAAAAGTGGTGTTCCTTTGCCGCGTGTACCGGAAGTGAATGCGGAACTTTGCACGCATTGTGGTGTTTGCGCTGTACATTGTCCTTCGGGAGCTATTCTGAAAGGTGACGAATGTAATACGATTGCCGAAAAGTGCATAAAGTGTTGCGCATGCGTCAAAGGATGTTCGTTCAAGGCGCGGACGTATGATACTCCGTTTGCTTCATTGCTTTCAGACTGCTTTGTGCGGCAGAAAGAGGACCGGATTATTTTATAGTTTTAATCCTACATGCAATAAACTCCTTTCATGCAGAATTTCTACAGAATTCTCCGATACATTTGTGTCTGTATTTAAAATTAGGAACTATGAAATTATTGATAGTAGAGGATGAACGTGAATTGTCCGATAGCATTGTGAGCTTTCTGTGTCGGGAAGATTATCTGTGCGAACAAGCCTTTTCCTTTGCTGAGGCTACCATGAAGGTGGAACTCTACGGATATGATTGTATCTTGCTAGATTTAATGCTTCCCGGAGGAAATTGATTGGATGTGCTGCGAAAAATAAAAAGTACATCGCCTCAGACGGGAGTCATCATCGTGTCGGCAAAGGATTCTTTAGACGATAAAGTGGCGGGACTGAAGATCGGTGCGGACGATTATTTAGCCAAGTCTTTTGCTTTGCGATAACTATTTACGGTCAGTAATCCGGCGGATGGAGTATCTCTTAATGCCCGTACACTCTTTCATCGTTTCAGTTCTGATGATACAAAGATGTCTGGGAATGGACTTGGACTTTCTATTGTAAAAGCCATTTGCGACTACCATGATTGGAGAGTAGAATACGCTTTCAAAGAGAATCGCCATGTGTTTACAGTGCATTTTAGGTAATTTGTTGGCGAAATTATTTCAAAGCCCTACAGTTATGAAGGCGATGACATTTTAATTATTTGTCAGAATTTATCAATAGTAACATACTTTTAGTAACTTTTTGATTATCAATGTGTTAAATCGTATTTTATTCAGTATACGACTGAACCCTATTCAGTATACGACTGAATGGCATTCACTATACGACTGAATCAGGTTCGGTATACGACTATTTTAGGAGCATGTATCATTTGTAAACAATATACACCGTTACTCTGTTTTTTTAGTTCATAACCTTTCCTAAATGAATAAATTCCGTCAACGTCTTTTTAATAATCAGTTGACGTATCCTAAGAATTTTTCTCAAAAAGATTGTCTCCCCTTGGTAAAATTCAAAATGTCTTCTAATTTGCCTTTTACTTTTGCCTCAGAATTTTGAGATAAAGGAAAGAAAAGGTATGAAAAGATTTGTTTTAGGCATCGTGGTCATTTGTTGGACTACGATTGTATTCGCTGCAGGAGATGGCAGTAAAGTGACAGGAATATTAAGCGGTAAAACGAATAAAGCACTGGTGGAGTTTGCCACGATAGCTTTGTAATTGGTTTCTCCATGGATAGGCGTTGCCGGGTATGCAGTAGCTGCCGGTACAGGCTTCTTTCGTATGTATAACAATCGCCATTGGCTGACAGATGTGCTTACCGGAGCCGGAATCGGAATATTGAGCACCCAGGCGGCTTATTGGCTTTATCCAACTATTACAAAGACTTTCTTCCGTAAGCGGTATAAGAATATATTTGTTTCTCCTTATTTCTTAAAAGAAGAAAAAGGAGTAAGTTGTCATATCACTTTCTAAAGGATGCTCGTTACAATCAATAAAGAATAAACTTCAGAATAATAACTTTCCGTGTTTGGGCGTCTATTCTGAAACGATTATCAGTACGTTCGCCTATCAACCAAATGATATGGGAGCCACTGCAAAGCACCCATTGTTGTTCTTTGCGGGAAAGGGAGAATTTCCGATCAGTAAGGTAATCGCTAATCTTTTTTCGCCCGGTCATACCAAAGGGAACGAATGTGTCGCCTTGTCGGCAGTGTCTGACTGTGAGAGGTTGTTTTAGTTTGTCTGCATCGAAACAAGCAGTGTTTCGGTCACGGGGAATGATGAAATCATCTGTGACTTCTAATTCTTCCATTGTCAAACGGAAGGGTAGGCCAGGATCATCTGGAGAAAAGACTGTTGAAACATCTTCTGAACAGACCGGTTCTATCAGTAGAAGCGCCCGATCTTTAATCACGCGCCATTCTCCGCTAAGGAATATCTTTCCCGGTTGCCCATTCAGGGAGGCGAAAATATCTTTGATCTGTGCACCGTTGAATCCTAATGGAGATAAGATCTCAAATAATAAAGTTTCCGGTGCAGGTTCTTGGAACAAAGCACTGATTAGGATACCTTGTTCGGTTTGCACTTTCTGCTTACCTTCTTCTATACCTTTCTTATATAAGAGAGCTGCATCATTCAGATGTTCTGCGGTGCGGAGAAGGCTTTCTTTTACAGAGGGATTGATTTCCTGCATAAGGGGCAAGAGGTTGAGGCGTATCTTGTTGCGTGTATATTCGTCTTGCAGGTTGGTGCTGTCCGTTACGTAAGATTGTCCGATTTCTTGTAGGTATTCGGTTATTTCTTTCCGGTCGAGGCATAACAAGGGGCGGACAATGTTTCCGTTTTTGGGGCGGATACCCAATAGTCCGTTGATGCCTGTTCCACGAATAAGGTTGAGCAGGAGAGTTTCTACACTATCATCTTTATGATGGGCCACGGCGATAACGTTGGCTCCTTGTTGTAGACGGAGCTGCTCAAACCAGGCATAACGTAATTCCCGTGCTGCCATTTCAATGGATATGTGGCGCTTTTCCGCTTCTTCCGTGGTTTGGAAATGTTGAATGTGTAATGGAACTTTCAATTGTAAGCATAGTTCGCGGACAAACATTTCATCTCGAACCGACTCATCGCCCCGCAGATGGAAATTGCAATGTGCCGCCTCACAGGTGTATCCCATATCAAGAAGTAGACGCAACAAAGCTACTGAGTCCGCTCCGCCGCTCAATGTTATCAGTATTTTGTCTTCTCGTGTGAAAAGCTTCTCCTGATCAATGTATTGCGCTATTTTCTTTATATTCATAATGGTGCAAAGATAATATTAACGAATTGAATTCTTTCTAATTCTTCGGAACAAAGTGGAGAATGGAGAATATTTCTCCTTATTTAAAAACAATCTAAATAATTTGTAGGCTAAATACAAATCATTTATCTTTGCATCCAAATTAAAGAAAGAGAGAAGACTATGCGTTTATCCGAATTAAAAACTGGAGAAAAAGGTGTAATCGTTAAAGTACTGGGGCATGGCGGTTTCCGCAAACGAATTGTAGAAATGGGCTTTATTAAAGGCAAGACTGTAGAGGTTTTGCTGAATGCCCCGCTGAAAGATCCAATAAAATACAAAGTAATGGGGTATGAAATCTCTTTGCGCCGACAGGAGGCAGGGATGATTGAAATACTCAGCGAACATGAGGCGAAAGAGCAAGTGACAAAACCGAATTATCATCCGGGAATGAGTGAAGATATTTATCCGGGGGAAGAAGAACTGAAACGTATCGCTCTCGGTAAACGTCGTACCATTAATGTTGCATTAGTGGGTAATCCAAACTGTGGGAAAACTTCTCTGTTTAATATTGCTTCCGGTTCACACGAACACGTTGGTAACTACAGCGGGGTTACAGTGGATGCCAAGGAAGGCTACTTTAATTTTCAAGGTTATCATTTCCGCATAGTCGATTTGCCCGGTACATATTCGCTATCAGCATATAGTCCTGAAGAAATGTATGTCCGTCATCATATTATTGATGAAACACCGGACATTGTTATCAATGTGGTAGATTCGTCTAATCTGGAGCGTAATCTGTACCTCACTACCCAGTTGATTGACATGAACGTGCGTATGGTGATGGCTCTCAATATGTACGATGAACTGGAAGCCAGCGGCAACACGCTGGATTACATGAAACTGAGTGAACTCTTTGGTGTTCCTATGGTTCCTACCGTTTCGCGTACGGGCAAAGGCATCGAAGATCTTTTTCACGTTGTTATCAGTATTTACGAAGGTGCCGACTTCCTTGATCAGAAAGGCAAGGTCCGTGCAGAAGTATTGAATGACCTGCGTGAATGGCATCGGGAGTATGTGCCCGGCTATACCGGTGCGGCTCATAAAGAAGAAGAAGTACGTCATCATGGATTCTATCGTCATATTCACATTAACCACGGTCCTGAACTGGAACGCAGCATTGAAGAGGTGAAGCGGGTGATTAGTGAGAATGAGGGTATCCGTCATAAGTATTCTACCCGCTTTCTTGCCATCAAGCTTCTGGAGAATGATACGGATTTGGAAACGCTGATTAAAACTTTACCCAACGGCAAAGAAATCATAGATGTCCGTGATCAAGAAAGCCGCCGTATCCGAGACGTGCTGAATGAGGATTGCGATCAGGCTATCACCGATGCAAAATATGGTTTTATATCCGGTGCACTGAAAGAAACCTTTGTGGATAATCACTTGGATAAAGAACATACTACACGCGTGATAGATTCCATTGTAACACATCGTGTGTGGGGATTCCCCATTTTCTTCCTGTTCATGTATCTCATGTTCGAAGGGACGTTTGTGCTCGGCGAATACCCGATGATGGGTATCGAATGGCTGGTAGAAACCCTCGGCAACTTTATACATGCCAATATGGCGGACGGACCGTTGAAAGATCTATTGGTAGATGGTATTGTAGGTGGTGTTGGTGGTGTGATTGTCTTCCTGCCGAACATTCTTATTCTTTATTTTTGTATATCGTTGATGGAAGACTCCGGTTATATGGCGCGTGCTGCATTTATCATGGACAAGATTATGCATAAGATGGGGTTGCATGGTAAATCCTTCATTCCTCTGATTATGGGTTTCGGATGTAATGTACCTGCTATTATGGCTTCGCGCACTATTGAGAACCGTAAAAGCCGACTTATTACCATGCTCGTCAATCCGTTGATGTCATGTAGTGCCCGCCTGCCTATTTATTTGTTGCTGGTAGGTGCATTTTTCCCGAACAATGGTAGCTTGATACTGTTATTAATATATTCAATAGGTATCCTGTTGGCGGTATTGCTGGCGCGTTTATTCAGCCGTTTCCTGGTGAAGGGGGATGATACTCCGTTCGTAATGGAGCTTCCGCCTTACCGTTTACCGACAGCAAAAGCCATTTTCCGTCACACGTGGGAGAAGGGTGCACAATACCTTCGTAAAATGGGAGGTATTATCATGATAGCTTCCATCGTAATATGGGCATTGGGATATTATCCTGACCATGATGCGTATGAAACGGTTGCCGAACAGCAGGAGAATTCCTACATCGGACAGATAGGAAAGGCTATGGAGCCGGTGATTGAACCTTTGGGTTTTGACTGGAAACTTGGTATCGGTATACTTTCAGGTGTGGGTGCTAAGGAATTAGTAGTAAGTACATTGGGCGTGCTTTATACGAATGATGCTGAAGCGGATGCCGTAAGTCTTGCCGAACGTATTCCGATTACGCCATTGGTAGCTTTCTGCTATATGGTGTTTGTATTGATCTATTTCCCATGTATAGCTACGATTGTAGCAATCAAGCAAGAATCCGGTAGCTGGAAATGGGCATTATTTACGGCAGTGTATACCACGCTGCTTGCGTGGGTAATGGCATTTGTCATTTATAGAATAGGAGGATTATTTGTATGATGAATTGGCAACAATGGGTAGTTGCAATCCTGTTACTGTTGTGTATTGTTCGGATCGGATGGGGAATTTATGCATTTTTTCGCCGGACAAAAGAAAATGGTAATCCATGTGCAAATTGCGTAACCGGTTGTGACTTAAAGCGATTGATGGATGAGAAGCGTGCAGAGTGTAGTGTGACAAAAAAAGAAAAGAAGAAAAATTGCTGCGGATAGTTGGAGTTTTCAAAAAATGTACTACCTTTGCAACCGCAAATGAGAAAAGATTGGTTCCTTGGATGAGTGGCTTAGTCAGCGGTCTGCAAAACCGTGTACGGCGGTTCGAATCCGCCAGGAACCTCAAGCAAAGCTCCGAAGCTACTGATAATAAAGGGCTTCGGAGTTTTGCTTTTATGGAGGTACGCAAATAGGGGCGCAGGTTCTGGTAAAATGTACCTTTAGACAAATTAGAAAACTCTAAAGCCATGAAACCAATATTCAACGATGAACAACAGAAAAGGGCTTCTTTTATTTTAGAAAGTCCTTTGGCTAAGTTATCAGAACTTTACTCTAATGAGATAAAGGACTTGGCGGTGGTTTGGTGTTACTATTCCGGAAAAATAGAAGGCAATACTTATACTTACGTTGAAACGGAAGCACTATTAAAAGATGGCATAACTTCCGAAAAGAAGTATGAAGATGCCAAGATGCTTAAAAATCTCTACAATACTTTCATTTCTGAACTGGAATATATCAATAAAGGAAGGAATCAAGAAGCCATAGACGAGCGTACTCTTTTCAGAATACATCAATCTATTGCGACGGGATTGGTATCTAATGAAGAAGCAGGTTCGTTAAGAACACGTGCTGTTCGTATCAGCGGAACGGAGTATATTCCACCTAAGAATCAGCAAGAAATAAAAGGTAAACTTAACGAGATTCTTTTTCAGCAAGAAAAGTATACTAATCCGTTAGAAAAAGCCGTCTATTTACATTGTAATATTGCTCGTCTGCAACCTTTCATTGACGGAAATAAACGAACTGCAAGAATGATAGAAAGCATTGCATTAATGAACGCTGACATTATTCCAGTATATTCTGCGAAAGACTCAGATATTCTGAACTACAGGAAAGGATTGATAGCGTTTTATGAAACGGAGGATTATGGTAGATATACTGACTATTTTCTGAATAGGCAGATAGAGAGGATTAAAGAAATAGGATAATGCACCAACCGTTTCATGTTTCTGGAAGTAATCTATTCTGTGTATAGTATTATATGCTGAATTCTATCATTTACCTTTGATTAGCAAGCTTTTTACAGTCAAAACTATAAAGTGTCCGTTCTGAAAGGAGAAGATTCGTAAAAGGCATGAAACGTGCGAGTGTAGACCGCATGTAGTCCGAGCCTCCTAAAACGATACGATTGTAGCACATGAAAAGTATTAATTTTAGGTTTTTCCCTATCAATAATTATAGAATTCACCAGTTAGTTATCATTTTCCTATATTACTTTTGTTACAAACCAAAAGAAATACGCCATGAAAAAGATTCTATTTATCCTATTTACAGTTCAGTTTGTTTTAGCTCCCCATATAATGAAGAGCTATAGTGTTAATTCTATCGAGGATAGTTACGAATATTCGATAGTCAATCAGGGAAAGAAAACAGTCAAAAAAGACATTTGGGATAATACGATTATTGAAGATGATAATGGTAATAAGATTACGATTAAAAAAGATATTTTGGGAAATACTATTATCGAAGACAATAACGGCCATAAGAAAACGATTAAAAAAGATATCTTTGGCAATACTATTATCGAGGATAATAATGGTTATAGAAAAACGATCAAAGAAGATATTTTTGGCAATACTATTATTGAGGATAATAATGGCAATAAGAAAACAATCAAAAAAGATATCTTCGGCAATACCATTATTGAAGACAGTAAAGGGCACAGGCAGATTATCAAAAAGGATATATTCGGAAATTCCACTATCGAGGACTATTAGGTAGACATTCTTTTTTATCCTGTTTTCCCTTTCGGAAAAAAGTATCCATGAACCCTAATTGTTCATGGATACCATTCCGTTCGCGTGGCTGAATATTCCTTTATCAATCAGCAATTGTATAGTATGCTCCGTTACCATATCTAAATTGTTTCCTTTCCTACTGAAACCAAGAAGTTGGGAAGTCAGCCGTTTCAGATCTTCTGTCGGCATGGATATCTGTTGTTCTATGGCATAGCGGGCGGCACTCATTACTTCCAGGATTGGAATATCCAGAATGTCGCGTTTGGAGTTGATGCGGTAAAAGTCGCAGTCTTTAGCTTTCTCTTTATCCTCCCAGTAAATTATAGTATCTCCTGATAAGGGGTCTTTATATGCATCTTCAAGAAGACTGTCGATAAATACCTGTAGACGGGTGGTAACTCTTGTTAGATTCCAAATTCGTAATATTTTTTTATATAGCAGAGTATTTGTTATAGGTTGTTCAATCTTGACTATTTGTTGAAGTTGTTTTTTAACCTGATAGGAGGAAGCCATTACGGTATCGATATCTGTACTGTAGCCTATATTGGGCAAGTCAGCAAATATATACTCTCTTTCTCGATTGTTCACTAACTCTACAACAGGTTCATTCTCTATACTGAATGTTTTCAGAACATTATTCTCTGTCGGAAGAGGAGGCTGTTCTTCTACTTTTGTGTTTTTTAAATCTTCCAGCTTTTTGATAATGCGCTCCACGACGTGCTCCTTATGCTCAAACCAGTCGACGGACCATACACGCATTACATTCCAGCGGAGCATCTGCAAAACATTCGGTTGTACTATTTCACGGTCCCTTGTAGTCTTGGTTTCATAATAGTTTTTGCCGTCACACAATATTCCCAGAATATATGTATCCGGTTGCAACGGATTGACAATCGCTAAATCCACCTTAAAGTTTGACCGTCCTACCAGAGTGTCCACTTTATAACCGCGCTGAGTAAGTTCCTGTGCAATTAAAGCAATAAGATTACTTTGTTGCAGGTTCTGTAGTTGGATGGCCGGAATAGGTGAGGTGCCGCGTTCTGCAAATTCAAGGAACCTCTTTAGGCCTTCCACACCTTTGGACTTTGTACGTTTCAAATCTATTTGTTCGGAGCGTAAGGTTGAGAAGATAATCATCTCATAACGTGCACGCGATACGGCTACATTCAGACGACGCTCGCCACCTTGATTATTCAATGGTCCGAAATTCATAGATACATTGCCATTCCTGTCCGGACCGTATCCTATAGAGAAAAGAATAATATCCCGTTCATCACCTTGTACATTCTCCAGATTTTTGATGAAAATAGGTTCATTACTTTGGAAAGCTTTTTCTTCCAATTCAGGATATTTGTTCAGCTCCTCAATGAGCATATCTTCTATTAGATTTTGCTGTACCTGGCTGAAAGATACGACACCTATACTTTTTTCGGGAACTTCAGATGTACGTAGCCGGTTCAGTATTTCTTTCACAATGGCTTCCGCTTCGGCATGATTGCTGCGTGTACGTCCTTTATCATACGTACCATCTACCTGAACTAAACGTACTTTTGAAATCCTGTCATCCACAGAAGGAAAAGTATATAGCTTTCCATTGTAATACTGAGAATTACTGAAAGCAATCAGACTTTCGTGTTTGCTCCGATAGTGCCAGGTCAGATAACGGGATGGAATGGATAACGAGATGCAATCATCCAGAATGCTCTCCATATCGTCAAATTCAGCTTCTTCCTCGTCTACTTGTGAAGAGGAGAAGAAACTTGTCGGAGGCATTTGCTTGGGGTCGCCTACTACGACTAATGCGTTACCGCGGGCTATTGCACCGACTGCCTCGCTGGTAGGCATCTGTGATGCTTCATCGAAAATAACAAGATCGAACTTCTCTGTATTCAGATCGATATACTGAGCCACTGATATCGGACTCATCAACATGCATGGACATAACTTGGGCAGCAGAGTTGGTATCTGGTCTATAATTCTCCGGATAGATGTGCCGCGTCCTCCGTTTGAAATGTTCCTTTTTAGAATTCCTATTTCGGAACTGGAGGCGGCTTCCATTGTCAGTGATGGTATTTTGGCTGCTAATTTACAGTATAGTTCCTTTTTACTCAACTCCTGAAAATCTACGGTCAACTGTTTGTATTTGCTGATCATTTCCTCAAATAGCAATCCGTTGAAAAGACGTAAAGTTTCATCTGCATCAATGGTTTTTAGAGCTAATTGGTGATAAATGCCCTTCATATACGCATCAGAAGCTTCCGATCCGCTTTTATGCTTATCTGTTATATAGTCGATAACTACAGTTAAATGCAGGGATTCCAATTCTCTCTTACGGATGCACCATTGTCCCCAGTCTTTTATTTTATTGAAGTGAGTCAACCAAGTATTCAGTAGAACCGGTAGTTTCATTTCAAGATTATTATCCGGCAGTTGTATGTTGCATAAACCTTTTATTTCATTGAGGACCGTATTCAACTCGTTGGATGTATCGATTAGTTGCCTGAATGTATTTTCATTAGACTGCTGGAATGCGTTCCAGTCAATGCTGATTTTATTTGCAAATTGATTCAGAACTTCTGCAAATGGTTGTTGAACGATTACTGCATATTCCGATAAAGTATTGTAAATCGTCGGAAGACTCTTAAGTATAGAATCAATATCATCCCATTTCTCTTTGTTCTTTCTTCCTAAGAAGCCGAAAGAAGATGATAATTCGGAAGATTGTTCCTGAATGATTTTATTATTCTTTTGATAAGCATTTAGCTTTTCTAACAGGCTTGGTATTTGTACCGCTTGCAAACTCGTATTGTAAAGTCTGAGCTTTTTCAGATAAGAACGTCTGGCAAAGAATTTGGGTAAGAACCATTTCAATTCGATAGCTTTCCATTCTTGCTGAAGGGCAAATGCATTTTCTTCTAGAATTTGGGGTGCATAGTCTTTACCTAGTTCAGTTTGTAACTGGTCTCGTTTACGACCGGACAAGACAACATTTTTCCATTCTTCTATCAAGTCGGTATTACCACCCATTTCCAATAACGTTTTATTCAGATATGGGATGGATAGAAGCCGGTTACATATCTTGCCCATCCAGTTGATCCCATTCCAATTATCAGGTATCGAGATTTCCAGACTATTTGAAAGCAACTTTCTGTTAGCGGTAATCGAAGTGAATAAATTTATAAAGCGCCTGATTCCGGCTTGTAGTTTCTGAGAGCTTTCTATGGAAGTATCGTATGGTTCCAGTCCCTTTAACGGGTGGTCTTGCGGATGCCCTGTTATCTGAAAAACTGTATCCAGTTCTTGGATCTTTTCGTAAAAGTCTGCCAGTTGATTCTTGGTGATGGGGGGCAACAGAGAAAAGTCGATAGACAATTCATCTCCCTGTATTGATAAATAGTTTGTAATGCAATCGTAGAGAGAGAAACCGGAAGCATGGGGGTGATGCAATGCTTCCATATAATCGATTAATTTCTTTCTACGCTCAAATAATTGCTTTGAAGTGCTTTCAAACTCGGCTGGAGACTGGATGTGAATGACTTCTATAGCTTTCTGAAGCTGAGCTAAAAAGTGGGATTTAGTGACTTTATTGGAATGTAGTTCCAGACAGAACGGATCTAATCCTATCTTGGTCAGACGGTTTTGTACAACAGAAAGTGCCGCCATTTTTTCTGCTACAAACAGCACACGTTTTCCTTTGTACAGGGCATTGGCTATCATATTAGTAATGGTCTGCGATTTGCCGGTTCCCGGAGGGCCATGCAATATGAAGCTCTTTCCTTCTCCTGATTCAATGACGGCTTCCAGCTGCGAAGAATCAACATCAACAGGAATGGCAAAATGGATAGGTTCAAGATTTCTGTCTATTTCTCTGGCGTCAATCTCCGGAACCGTATCCTGCCATTGAATACGATTTTCCATCAGACTGGCTATAATGGCATTCTCTTTCAACTTGTCTGCATTGGTATGAATATCGTTCCACATGACAAACTTGTTGAATGAGAATAACCCCAACATGGATTCTTCCACTACATCCCAACCTTTCATATTACGGATGCAGGTGCGAATTGTAGCGAATATCTTTTTTACGTCTACGCCACTATCATCTTTTGGCAACGGATTCAATCCGGAAAGATTAACGCTGAATTGTTGTTTCAATAGTTCGACGAGCGTTATATTCAATATAATTTCTTCGTCTCTGGTGCGAATGATATATCCGCTTGAGCCTCCACGACGCACAATATCTACCGGTAATAGCAAGATAGGAGCAAAGCGTGGTTTCACACTCTTAGAAGACTCGTACCACTTCAAGATTCCTAAAACGAGGAATAATGAATTGGCACCATTTTCTTCAATGGCGGTTCGCGATGTACGGTATACAAATTTGAGTGAGTTTTGTAGTTCGCTTTCTGTCAGATAAGAACGGAGTTTTTTGTTTCTCAGCTCGCTGATTACTAATTCTTCCAAATTCTCTTTCCATAAAGAAGAATCATAGAGCCCTGTCTCACCCGGTTCTATTTTACTTTTAGCGGGATTGGATAATATCTGGTAGTTTTCTCCAGCTTGCAGATGATCTTCCAGATGATCAATTTCGAAAGATATGAATGGTATAACTCTTCTGCCAAGCCGGATGTTGATCAGATTATTGCGTAGAGAAAAGTCCAGTAGTTTTCTTTCCCAAATGATTTGCTTGGTTATTTCATCTTTGCTGTCCTCCAGTTTTATTTCATACCGGTCCAGTTGGTGTATTCTTTGGGTTACATTCTCATGTTCTATTCCACTGTTTTCTATTTGCCATTCACCGTTATGATTTATGCGTTGTGGCAATGGACGGATTTTATCCAGTCTGCACCTATATACATCAATAAACAGCTCGAATCTGTTTTCTTCTTTGAGTTCTCTCTGAGCCATTGTAGCAGCTTCTTCAAATGAAATGTTTTGGGAAGATGCCAGTGCGGTTGTCTCTACTAATACAATGTCGCTGATACCATTTGCACTCCCTTTGAGTAGAAAAGAAGCATCATCGCCTACGGTTTGATGATAAATATCTTCTGTAAGCCATGCACCTACCAATATATGTCCTTTCAACAAGACTAAAAGAGGATGAATGCCATTGGCTTCCAGACAGGAAGCATAGAGTAAAGTTAGGTCTATACATGTACCTAGTTTACTGGTGAGTACATTATCTACCAAGCGGATACGCTGCCCCGAAGTTTCAAAGCTGGCTGGAACCGTAGAATATATTAAAGACTCAGACCGGAGAGCTTCATAAATAGCAGCTACCTGTGCACGTACTCGGTTGGGGTCCTGTGTCTGATATTCGTCTAAGGCAGAGTTTCCGGTCCACTTTTCGAGGAATTGTGAGGCTTTTACGCTTATTCTTGAAAGTATGGGATGATTGGGAGTAACAAATGTAGCTAAGAGTTCGGGCATAATCCTGGAACCGGTCCACTGATCGTATGCCATCAGTTTGATGGGAAATGTTTGCTGATGGGCTATCTCACCGGAAATCGTAATAACCAGATGAAAGATAGTATCGATGCCTTCTGTCAATTCGATTAATTTTCCACTTTCAGGTGATATTTCCAGGTTGTTGATTTGAATGTTCTGTCCGTGCGGAATGACTTCGAGAATACTCTCTGAGTGCTTAATAAGTTCTCCATCTATTGAAACTTTGATATTGTTCCAATCGACTTCATCACTGTTCATGAGTTCGCAGAAATTGCATGAAGGCACATGGTTGTGTATCATTGCATAATTGATGCATGGCAGGTATTCCAGGTGGATTGTTCCATTGAAGGTGCCTGTAATTGTGTTGTCGTTTCCCATTGTTGTTATAGAATTTAACTGATAAAAGAGGTGATCCCATAATATCATTCCCGGATTCAAAGTTATAAATATAATGCTAATAATCTATACTTTATTTATAATTTAGTGAGATATTTGTCGCCTATTTAGTTCAAAAAGGATTCACCCTATTGTCCATTGTGCTGATTTTTGTGATATTTGCAACGCTTTAGAACAAAAATCACTGTTGAATTGTTTAATAACTGACAAATTTTATATCTATATGTATATTACTCTCATTGTTTTATTCCTTTCTGCGATATTCTTTATGAGTGGCAAAGTGCGTTCGGATTTGGTGGCGCTTTGTGCTTTGGTGTTACTAATTATATTCGGTATTCTAACTCCGGAGGAAGCATTGACCGGTTTCTCCAATTCCGTCGTGATCATGATGATAGGATTGTTCGTTGTGGGCGGTGCCATTTTTCAGACGGGTTTGGCAAAGATGATCAGTAGTCGTATCCTGAAGTTGGCCGGTGATAGCGAATTAAAGCTTTTCATTCTTATTGTACTGGTGACTGCCTTCATCGGCGCTTTTGTCAGCAATACCGGAACGGTAGCTTTGATGCTTCCTATTGTTGTCAGTATGGCTATGGGAACGCAGATCAATGTCAGTCGCCTGCTGATGCCGCTTGCATTTGCCAGTAGTATGGGAGGTATGATGACACTTATCGGTACACCGCCGAACCTTGTAATTCAGGAAGCACTGACTTCTGCTGGATATACGCCCCTTACTTTTTTCTCGTTTACTCCTGTCGGACTGGTTTGTGTGGCTGTCGGATTGGTGGTACTGATTCCATTGAGCAAAATTTTTCTGACCAAGAAAGGCGATAAGGACCGTAAGGGCAAAAAGAATAAATCACTGAAAGAGCTGGCAGGAGAGTACCAACTGTTCCAGAACTTGTGTCGGGTACGAGTGGAGAGTAGATCACCTTTAACAGGAAAGACCATACAGGAACTGGGTATTCCACAGCGTTATAATGTGGGTATAATGGAGGTTCGCCGTCAGTCATCTTCTTCGCGCCGTCATTTCTTTAAGACGATGAGTCAGGAAATGGCTGCTGCTGATACCATTATTCAGGAGAATGATATTCTGTATGTACTGGGTGATTTTACGAATGTGGAGCGCTTTGCAGAAGAAAATACATTGAAGTTACTGGATACGCATGATGCAGAAGGCGCCGTAGAATCAAAGAGTGATGAACTTGAATTCACAGAAATCGGTATTGCTGAGATTGTATTGATGCCTGCTTCTAACCTGGTCAATAAGCCGGTAAAGGATTCTGGTTTCAGAGAGAAATATGGGGTGAATATTCTGGGTATCCAACGCAAACGTCAGTATATCCTGAAGAATCTGAAGGATGAAAAGATGCATTCGGGGGATGTGCTGTTGGTGCAAGGGACATGGGAGAATATAGCGCGTTTGAGTGAAGATCCCTCTGATTGGGTAGTACTCGGACAACCGCTTGCTGAGGCTGCCAAAGTAACCTTGAATCATAAAGCACCTGTTGCCGCCATTATCATGTTGGGAATGGTGGTAATGATGATGTTCGATTTCATCCCTGTCGTTCCGGTAACGGCAGTAATGATTGCAGGTTTGCTGATGGTGCTTACCGGCTGTTTCCGAAATGTGGAAGCGGCATATAAAACTATTAACTGGGAAAGTATTGTTCTGATTGCCGCTATGTTGCCTATGTCGTTGGCGCTGGAAAAGACCGGAGCTTCCGAATTGGTGTCCCAATCGCTGGTAAACGGGCTAGGTAGTTACGGACCTTATGTGTTATTAGCAGGTATTTATTTCACCACTTCGCTGATGACTATGTTTATTAGTAATACGGCTACGGCAGTACTTCTTGCACCGATTGCGCTTCAGTCTGCCATACAGTTGGATTTGAGTCCGTATCCATTCCTATTTGCCGTAACCGTGGCAGCCAGTATGTGTTTTGCTTCTCCGTTTTCAACTCCGCCCAATGCATTGGTGATGCCTGCAGGACGTTATACATTCATGGATTATGTTAAAGTAGGTTTGCCTTTACAGATAATTATGGGAATTGTGATGATCTTTGTGCTCCCGTTATTGTTCCCGTTTTAAAATAACTAAAGTATAAGATCGATGAAAGTAGTAAATAGTTTGATTTTTATCCTGTTTGCCCTTTGCTGTTTATCGGGCAAAGCACAGGAAGCAGCTGCCGATAGCACCGGCTACATTGTAAGAGTAGGGGAGATGGCTCCCAACTTTACCATTACCCTGACAGACGGTAAGAAAGTTACCCTTTCCGAACTTCGTGGAAAGGTAGTGATGTTACAGTTCACCGCCAGTTGGTGTGGTGTATGCCGCAAGGAAATGCCTTTTATCGAAAAGGATATCTGGCTGAAACACAAAGATAATTCTGCATTTGCTCTTATTGGTATAGATCGTGATGAGTCGTTGGACAAAGTGATTGCATTCGGCAAGTCGACTGGCGTTACTTATCCTTTGGGATTGGATCCCGGTGCGGATATCTTTGCCAAATATGCACTTCGTAATGCCGGCATTACCCGCAATGTACTGATTGATAAAGACGGACGCATTGTGATGCTGACCCGCTTGTACAATGAGGAGGAATTTGCCGCATTAACGAAGAAGATAGATGAAATGCTGGCAAAGAAATAATAAACAGAAAGTCCGGGTTGACCTTATTTCAAGGTCAACTTGGCTAAATAATCGTAGTGCTTTCCCTCTTTTACCAACTCTGCTTGGAAACCATTTTCGGCTGCATAAAGACTGAGTGTCTGGAAATCAATGTAAAGCCAGTCGAATGACTCTCCCAGAATATCCTTATATTGCATCTGGAAGTCTATTTCTCCATAATAGTCACCTGCCAGATCGATCACAAAACTTCCGTCTTCTTCCTCAAACAGATAGCGCAGATCACTGGAGTCCATAAAGATGCAGCCGCTGGGTTGTAGCAGTTGCTTCATTCTTTTGAAGAAGGCAGGCAGGTTCTCCAACTTACCGATGATTCCAGAACCGTTCATTAACATTAATATTGTGTCGTATGTCTCTTGGAAATGTTCATCGAACAGATTGAGTAATGTGGCATGCCGTACACTGCGTTGTTGCATCACTTCTACTGAAAGTGGTGAAATATCAATGGCATGTACATCCTTGCCTGCTTCCTGCAAGGCAAGACTATGACAACCGCTTCCGGCTCCCACATCCAGAATCTTTCCCGTAGCCAGTTGCAGGGCGGTACGTTCCAGAAGAGGCATCTGCTTTTTCATGCGAAAAAGTTCCTTTACCGGAATTTCATCCTCGTCGAATTGTGAGGAGAAGACCCGTAGCCGTTCGGCCTTGTTTTGTTTATAATAATCGGCAATAGCAGCACCCATCGGGTCCTTATCAGCAGAAAGCAGTGTAGTGTTCATTCTATTCAATCTTTAAAAGTTGTCCGCAAAGATACGAAAAATGCAGGCTATTGGTAGAAAAAAACTATCTTTGTGTCGGCTTATAAATGTAATAGTAATAGAAACCGAATATGAGTATAGAAGATGCAATAATGGGCGGTATCGTCTTTAAAGGAAAGAAAGACAAACCCAAAGAAGATGGAAAGGTGAAAACTAAAGCCAAGAAGAAATCGTATATTACTGGGAAACATGGTTCCGGTGCTGCCAAGATGAAGGCGGATATACGAAAGAAAAGGGCAGGTCGTCATAAATAAGATGGTAAAATGATAAATGGTAAGATGAGGAAATGTAATCCTATCATCTTACCATTTATCATTTTACCATTCTTTCATCATTTTGCCGGAAGCACCTCTATCCAGTAATCATCCGGATCATGGATGAAGTACAATCCCATAGCTGTATTTTCAAAGCATACCCAACCCATTTCTTTATGGTATTGGTGAATAGCTTCATAATCACCGGTAACACGGAAGCATAAATGGCTTTCGTTTTCTCCAAGTTCATAAGCTTGCGGATGATCTTTCAGACAAGTCAGTTCCAGAAGGAAACCTGTGCTGTTGTCTGTCAGGTAAACCAATGTGAAGGAGCCGTTTGAGGCTTCTTTACGATGATGTTCTTTCAATCCCAATGCTTTGTCATAGAAAGCAATACTACGTTCCAGGTTGGTAACGTTGATATTAAAATGATCGAATTTAGCTTTTATTTCCACGTAATTAGTGATTTGTTGTTAGTGATTATTTTACGAATGCCTTCAGAATTTCCCCCACATACATGCGTGGCTGACCTTCCATCGGAGTCTGTGAAGGCATCTTCTTACATTCCAAAACAACTGACGGTTCGGTTTGGTTTGCCGGATAGAAACGAACAGTGTAAGTTTCTGCCGTCTCCATCTGTTCGTAAGGCTGATCGGGAGAGAGGAAGCTGAAAATAACAGGCTTGCCTGATGATTTGCCCAATGAACCACCTGCGTTTGCTGTCATCATGGTCATGTTGAAAGCATCCGAGCCGATTACAAGCACTAACTTGCCCGCACCCATTTGGATGGCATTTGCCGGCAGTTGATCCGGAGCTACTTCTTTGTAGCCGGGCACTGTACCTGACGTTGCAGGAGTAGCCGGGGTGAGCGGAGTGGCAGGGATTACTGTGACTTTGCTGGTTTCGGCCGGAGTTTTCACTTCAACTTCTGCTTTTGGGGCAATTACTATCGGACCAGAGTTTACAACACTCTTTTCCTCTTTCTTAGCTTCCTTCTGCTCAGCTGCTTCGGCTGCTTTCTTAGCAGTGCTTGCACTGAGGGCTTCGGCTGCTCCAAGGGCCAGATCGTCTACAAAGTCTACTGTTTTTCTACGCCATTTGGCAAGTCCTCGTACCAATTTGGTTTTGGCTTTATTCAGTGCGTACTTGTCTACAATCCACTCTTCTGCCGTATACTTCTCTTTGCCTTCGCGATAGTTGAAGCGGATTTTCTCTACTTCCATCGTACATTTCTCAGGTGCGCAGACAACTGAAATCTGGTAGAGTATCTTTGTGCGATCCAAAGAAAGCGCACTCGAACTGAACACGATCCATTCGTCTCCTGTACCTACGATTTGCCCTTCTTCCGGATTGGTGTAGACAACGCGACTGGTGTTTTCATTCTTTTTCAGCCGTGCTTCCATCCAGTTCTGCATACGTTTGAAGATTTCTTCCTGCGACATGCCGGGAATGCTGAATTCTTTGGTGAATACCACTTTTCCATCTACTTCGGGTACTGCACCTGCCAGATACTTGCTGTCGTCATCTTTATCTTTATTGGCGTCTGCAAACGCTGTGGCCGGCAGACAGATGCATAACAGCATAAAAAGAAACTGTGTCAAATTTTTCATAATGCGTATGTTTTATTGAGTAATATCGAAACTTTCGCCCCTGCGGGTGATGGAAAGGAAACGGCAACCTTTGCTTTCGGCAAACTTCCGGAAAGC
Source organism: Bacteroides sp. MSB163 (assembly GCF_036416795.1). Classification (NCBI taxonomy): domain Bacteria; kingdom Pseudomonadati; phylum Bacteroidota; class Bacteroidia; order Bacteroidales; family Bacteroidaceae; genus Bacteroides; species Bacteroides maternus. The sequence goes on from NZ_CP143867.1 coordinate 4,025,781, forward strand.
ATTTCCGCCCTTGTATTCCTCGCTGAAGTGCATAGGTACAAAGATAGTGGTTTTTATCCGTTCCACGAATTGTTCCGCACCTCTCATATAATCTTTTCCGATGCGGTTGTCCACTGGAAACATGGCTACGTCTACCGAAGGGGCGGTCTGCTGGAGGCACTTCACCTCGGCAAGGAAGTCACCTTCCGCTTTCCGGATTTCCTGTGGGGTGGACTCTTCACTCCAATGCCAGTTATTCAAGTCTCCGGCATGGAACAGCCGGATGCCTTGCAGGTCGATCAGAAAAGAGATGCCCACGTCCGTGGAACCGAATGCTTCGATACGGATATTCGGGTCTTCGTACACATCACCTTTATTTATATAGGTGGCATCCTCACGTGTGGCGCGACGATGTTTCAGGATGTCCTTGGAGAAGATGTAGTGAATATCCGGGCGTCCGGCTTTCCATAAAAGAACTTCGCGATTAAAGTGGTCGGGGTGAAAATGGGAAGAGAGCACATATAGTTCTCCGGGTCTTCCCAACAGATAGTCATGAACGATACCTTTATTATATTCCGTTTCAGAGGAATCTTTGTAGTAATCGATAATGACTGTCACTCCGTCCGCTTCAATCGCGAAGCCGCTATGGTAAATGTAATCAAGTTTCATGCAAGGGTCAATTTATAGCGCAATATTACGAAAAACGCTACACAAACCTTGGCTTTTAGCTGTTATTTTTATCTAAAAGACTTACATGGGCACTTCCATCAGCAGGATATGCGAGTCTTTTAGTGTTTCCAGCTCAAAGCTGTGAGTGTCATATACACCCATGCCGTCACGGCGTGAGAGTACAGTGTCGTCCACCTTCACTTCACCTTCGATCACGAAGATGTACACCCCTGCATGCGACTGGTGCATGTGGTAGCCGATCTTTTTGCCTGCTTCTATCTCTCCGATGGAGAACCATGCCTGTTGCAGCATCTTGGCAGGAGCGTCACCGTCCGGTGAAACAATCAACGTCAGTTCGTTCTTGCGCAGCAACGGGCGGATGTCATAATCCTGATAGGCAGGTGGTGTATTCAGCTTCTCCGGCATTACCCAGATTTGCAGGAACTCTACCGGTTCGGTGTCACTGCCGTTCATTTCACTGTGATAAATACCGGTACCGGCACTCATGGTCTGTATGTCACCCGGCGTGATGGAGCGGCTGTTCTTCTGACTGTCGCCATGTTTCAGCTTTCCTTTCAGAGGGATGGAGATAATTTCCATGTTTTTATGCGGGTGGGTGCCGAAGCCTTTACCTGGTTCTACACGGTCGTCGTTCAGTACACGCAGGGCGCCGAAGTTCATACGACGCGGGTTATAATAGGTGTCGAAACTGAATGTATGGTGACTGTCGAGCCAATCATATAGAGCACGTCCACGGCTTTCCGCTTTGTCTATTACTTTTTTCATAATTAATTCCTTTCTTTTAAATGGTTGATATGTTTAGATAACAAACTGGTTTTTAAAAAGTTTTGTGAGCTACTGAGCTACAAGTTATATCACTTTATTTTCCAAGGCTTTTCCGCTTGCAAAGTCTTTGATATTCTGAAGTGTGGTAGTGGCGATATTTTCCAATGCTTCACGGGTGAAGAACGCCTGGTGTGAGGTTACAATGACATTATTGAACGAAAGCAGGCGTGCCAGTACGTCGTCATCAATGATGTGGTCCGATTGGTCTTCGTAGAAGTATTCGCTTTCTTCCTCGTACACGTCCAGTCCGGCAGAACCGATCTTCTTGTTCTTCAATCCTTCTATCAGTGCGTTGGTATGAATCAGTTGTCCGCGTCCGGTATTGATAATCATTACGCCCTCTTTCATCTTGCTGATGGAGTAGTCGTTAATGAGATATTTGGTCTGCTCGGTGAGAGGGCAATGCAGGGAAATGATGTCCGAACTGTGGTAAAGTTCGTCCAGCGTGGTGTACACCACTTGATGCTCACGGGCAAAGTTATAGTCGGGGTATAGGTCATAAGCCAGTACGTTCATGCCGAAACCGCGCAGAATCATGATAAGTTTCTTGGCGATCTTTCCCGTACCGATGATGCCGACCGTCTTGCCGTACATATCGAAACCAAGCAATCCGTGCAGAGAGAAATTACCGTCTCGTGTACGCCAGGTGGCGCGTGGAATTTTCCGGTTCAGCGATAGCATGAGAGCCACGGTATATTCTGCTACGGCATAGGGTGAGTAGGCGGGTACACGTACCACTGTGATACCACAATCGGCAGCCGCTTTCAGGTCTACATTGTTATATCCGGCACAACGCAATGCCAATAATTTCACGCCATTGTCCGCCATCATGCGGATCACTTCCGCGTCTGCGGTGTCGTTTACAAATATGCAGACGGCATCCACACCCTGTGTCAGTATCACATTGTGTTTGTTCAGGTGTCCTTTATAATAGCGGAGTTCAAAATCGTACTCTTTATTCTTTTCATTGAACGAAGCCTCGTCATAGGGCTTGGTGCCGAAAAAAGCAATTGTATATGCCATGATTTCTGAAGTTTTTAGAATTTAGTATATATAGTATAAATAACACGTGTGTGAATGATAAGGTTCAGAAGTAGCGGAGGGTTACGGGTAGCCTTCCTTGTCAATTGCACACTTGCGGCAGACTAATTCTGCTCTTGCAAGAAACTAATTTCCACGCCGCAAGAAACTAATATTTTCCTTGCATGTTTGAGATTAGTTGGTTGTGAGATTATGGTTCGTTGTTCATGATTACGAGATTCTCTTCTTACGGTTCTGTTATACATCCTCCATGATCTTTTCTTTATCCGTTTCATTAGAAACAGTTTCTTTTTTCAATTAATTTTTGTCTGTAATGCATCTTTCTGCACAAAATGCTTTCTGATGTGCAATATTATTGTACCTTTGCGCCCGCTAACAATTAAAAAAGATTTAGATGAGAAAAATTAGCTTGATTAGCTTTATGATGCTAATCGTTTCAACTTCAACTTTTGCAGGAGGACTGCTGACGAATACAAATCAGCATGCTGCTTTTCTTCGTATGCTATCCCGTGGTGCTACAACTGAAATAGATGGTGCTTTGTCCAATCCGGCAGGTCTGGCATTTTTGCCGAATGACGGTTTTCATATGTCTTTGAGTATTCAGAGTGCTTTCCAAACAAGAAATATCGATGCTTCGTGCGAAGGTTTGGGGCTGAATAAGTATTATGAGGGTAAGGCATCTGCTCCTGTCATTCCCAGTTTGTTTGCTGCTTATAAGATGGGTGACTGGACACTTTCCGGCTTTTTCGGCATTACTGGCGGCGGCGGAAAAGCCTCGTTTGATGATGGTCTTCCCATGTTCGATGCTATGGTAATAGGCGGATTGGGAGCCCAAAAAATTCCGAGCAATGCCTATTCGCTGAAAAGCTACATGGATGGCAAACAGTACATCTACTCTGTACAGTTGGGTTTGACTTATAAGGCAACGGACTGGCTTTCTGTCTTTGCGGGTGGTCGTATGAACTACTTTACTGGTGGTTACCAGGGTGCATTGAAAGCCAGTGCTGCTGTAGATTTGCCTTCTCCTGCCGGAGGAGCGATACCTGTTGGCACGGAGCTTATCGGCATAGACTTGGATTGTGACCAGACCGGATGGGGATTTACTCCGGTTATCGGCTTGGATGCTAAGTGGGGTAAGCTAAACATTGGTGCAAAATATGAGTTTATGACTAGTTTGAACATTGAGAATTCCACTAAAGAGAACTCGCTTCGTATGATTGGTGCCGCTGAAAGTGAATTGGCGGATTACAAGCATGGTGTGAATACTCCGAATGATATTCCTTCCATGCTTTCTATAGCTGCTTCTTATGAGTTTCTTCCGGTATTGCGCGCATCTGTAGAATACCACTTCTTTGATGATAAAAGTGCAGGAATGGCCGGTGGCAAGCAGAAGTATCTGACAAAGGGAACAAACGAATATCTGGCCGGTATTGAGTGGGATGTAACCAAACATTTGACTTTGAGTTGTGGAGGTCAGATCACAGACTATGGATTGTCCGACAATTACCAAAGCGATACCAGTTTTTCTTGTGATTCTTATACTCTGGGTTTTGGTGCCAAGTTGAATTTAACAGCAAGAGCCGCCCTGAACGTTGGGTACATGTGGACTACTTACGAAGATTATACTAAGAAATCCCAGGACTATAATAATACCGGATTGAGTGGTACAAATGTCTACAGCCGTACAAATAAGGTGTTTGGCGCTAGCATCAACTACAGATTCTGATTTCATAATTACTTATTATATAGCAGAAGCCGTCTTGGGTATATTATACTTGAGGCGGCTTTGTTGTATTTCTCGGATATTCCTTTTCAAGAAAACTTTTAAGAGAAACGGGGAGCTTTTACGGATAATATTATGTACTTTTGTTGATGCAATATCAAAGAAAGGAGTGATTATGAAGAAATATTCTGATTCCGAAGAACAAAAGCAAACGGTGAATGAGCCTGCTACGGCTTACGGGCTCGACTTAAACAGCCTGAAAGTGGAAACTGTGCAGTCTGTAATGCAGATTGAGAATCCGAGAATCGTACAGGAAATACGGGATTATGTCTTGCGCCTGATGCAGGAAGAGGAAGAATATGATTACCGGAATGCTCCTTGCCAGTTTACGGTGGAGGAGTTGAAGGAAGAATTGAGGAAGTCACGGGAGGACAGTAAAGCGGGAAGAGTATACACTACGGATGAAGTTCTGGCACGTAGAAGACTATGGTAATGAATGTAGTTTGGACAGAAACTGCTCTAAGTAGTTTAGAAGCAATTTATTATTATACTCTGTCGTGGAGCCAAAATGCAGGAATGGCTTCAGTTTTGAGCGACTTACTTGTAAAATCATGCTTGATTTTAACTAAGAATCCTTATGCTGGTCCTTTGGAATCATCTTTAGAAGATCAAGTAGAGGTTTATCGTTCACTCGTAGTTCACAAGTATTATAAGCTAATCTATAGGGTGCTCGAAGAGACTCAAACTGTGGAAATTGCCGCAGTATGGGATGTTCGTCGCAATCCAAAAACGCTGAGTGTCTAAAGAGAAAAGAAAGACAAAAGATATGGTGCAAATCTCTTAGTTACATACTATCAGATGATTTGCACCATTTTTTATTTCCTATGCTATTTTTAATCTATACGTTATTTTTAGAAAGAATATTGTACCAACAAATTCATTCGGTTGGCATGGTGTGTTGAATTGCTGAAATCTGTACGCCAGCCACGAAGATATTCGGCACCTACCTGCATGTTTGGAGTGACATTCCAGAATACATTGGCTACGAGATACTGTCCGTAGCGATAACTGCTTGGTTGATTGTTGGGATAACCATTCTCAGAATATAATCTGGACATACTGTATGTGCCGGATACGAATATTTTCGGACAGATATTATACTGTGCCCCAGCAAACCAGCCCAGCATAGGCAATGCCTGCATCTTGCCTTCTTTTTCCGGATTAGGAACAATGTCCACATTCAGGTTGCTGATGTCATTCAGATATTGTCCGATACCTTTTCCGTAAGTGGCTTGCCCGAAGATTTCCCATTTCTTACTGAGATTGAACGAAGTAGATGCCTGTACACCCCATCCGGTAACATCGGATGCATGATTGCTGAGCGTGCTGGTATACGTCATGCTACGTACGATGCCACCCACACGAAGATGGCTGTTAGCTCCCCAGCCGTATTGGGCGTAAGCGGTGAAGTCCGGCATACGTTGTTGGGCTACGCTGAGTTCGTCATTCGTGGCGCCATCTACGCTTGGCACTTCGATAGATGCATGGAAACGCCAGTTTTTCAAGCCTTTGTAAGTGTAGGCAAGTTGAGTGGCACGGTAGAAAGTTGCACCGTTAGGACCCTGAAAGTCGATAGTGGACGGCAATGCAGCCAAATCCATGAACCCACCATAAGTATAACCCACTGTTACATTACGGAACGACATATAAGCATTTCGCAATTGGAATACCTTATCGCCGCCACGGAAGTTACCGGCAGTGTACACAACGAAATCACCCAGTAATTTAGTATGCCCTACCAGTTTCAGGAAGATAGTGGAAGTACGTGCGTCCATTTGGAACTGATTCTTTACTTTGCTGATATTCGGGATATCAGCAGGAATAAAGTCTATGTTGTCCACGATGCCGCCAAAGTCATATTCGGCAGTGGCACGCACATATCCGCCGATACCAAGGGCGAACTTTCCTTTTTTATCCATCAACAGGAAGCGAGGTGCCTGTGGATCGTGGATGTACCTGAACTGTGATTCGTTCATGATACGGACGATCTCGTCGCCTGCCTTGTCGATGGTAACCATGACGATGCCGTTAGATGCCTCGTCATCAATAATCACTTTTTCTTGTGCTTTGGCCACAGACGGAATAAGACCGATGCCGCACAACAGAAACATTACTTTTAAGATTGTCTTCATTATTAAGTTAGGTTTTGGTGAATGCCTTTTGAACAACTTAAATTAGAAATGGTTTTGCGGTCAATAGAAGAAAGTGTATCTTTGCGGCCGATTTAACGATCTTATGATGCCGTGAATAGCGGTCGTGTATTCTAGAACACCACGTAAAAAACAGGATTTATGAAGCAAAAAGTATCTGTACCCTTTATGCTGCTGGGTATTCTATTTAATGTTTGTCTGATTGCAGCTAATCTTCTTGAAACTAAAGTTATCCAGGTTTTCGGTATTACCGTTACCGCAGGGTTACTGGTTTTCCCTATTTCTTATATTATCAATGATTGCATTGCTGAGGTGTGGGGCTTTCGTAAAGCACGTCTCATTATCTGGAGTGGCTTTGCTATGAATTTCTTTGTGGTGATGCTTGGATTGATAGCCGTAGCATTACCGGCTGCGCCATTTTGGGAGGGGGAGGCTCACTTCAACTTTGTTTTCGGAATGGCGCCTCGTATTGTGGTGGCGAGTCTGACAGCTTTTTTGGTTGGTTCGTTCCTCAACGCTTATGTCATGAGTCGTATGAAAGTGGCAAGTGGCGGACGGCATTTCTCGGCTCGTGCCATCTGGTCGACTGTAGTGGGGGAGACGGCAGACTCTCTGATATTCTTTCCTGTTGCTTTCGGAGGAATTATTGCCTGGCCTGAATTACTGGTGATGATGTGTATTCAGATTGTATTGAAATCCCTGTATGAAGTGCTGATTCTTCCGGTCACTATCCGTGTTGTGGCAGCTATTAAACGTATTGACGGTAGTGATGTATATGATCAGGATATCTCTTACAATATATTGAAAATCAAAGATATTTAAAGTAATGATAAATACTGTGTGGTGAATGGTTGTGAATAAAGAAGTTGCATTAGTAGTGTTCAGTGGTGGACAAGATTCTACCACTTGCCTGTTTTGGGCAAAACGAGAGTTTAAGAGAGTGGTCGCTTTGAGTTTCCTGTACGGACAGAAGCATGAGAAAGAGGTGGAACTGGCACGGGAAATAGCCGGTAAAGCTGGTGTGGAGTTTGAAGCAATGGATGTATCTTTTATCGGTAAGTTGGGGCACAACTCACTGACGGATACAACGATGCCTATGGATCAGGAAAAGCCAGCCGGTAGTTATCCCAATACATTTGTGCCGGGACGTAATCTCTTCTTTCTAAGCATTGCTGCTGTATATGCCCGTGAACATGGTATCAATCATATCGTGACAGGAGTGTCGCAGACTGATTTCAGCGGATACCCTGATTGTCGGGACACCTTTATCAAGTCGCTCAATGTTACATTGAACCTGGCTATGGACGAGCAGTTCGTAATTCATACTCCATTGATGTGGATCGACAAAGCGGAAACCTGGGGATTAGCAGATGAACTGGGAGTGCTTGATCTGATACGGAACGAAACGTTGACTTGTTATAACGGGATTCAGGGTGATGGCTGCGGGCATTGTCCGGCATGTAAGTTACGTCGTGAGGGATTAGAGAAATATTTAATTAGTGAAGGGTAATATAATTATGACCGAATTAAAAGATCAACTGTCCCTTTTGGGGAGAAAAACGGAATATAAGCAGGATTATGCTCCTGAAGTGCTGGAAGCTTTTGATAATAAGCATCCCGAGAATGATTATTGGGTACGTTTTAATTGTCCGGAATTTACCAGCCTATGTCCTATAACCGGGCAGCCGGACTTTGCGGAAATCCGTATTAGTTATATTCCTGATATAAAAATGGTGGAAAGTAAAAGCTTGAAACTTTATCTGTTTAGTTTCCGTAATCATGGCGCTTTTCATGAAGACTGTGTGAACATTATAATGAAGGATCTGATTCATCTGATGAATCCTAAATATATTGAGGTAACAGGACTTTTTACTCCGCGTGGTGGCATATCCATTTATCCTTATGCTAACTATGGGCGCCCGGGTACGAAGTATGAGGGTATAGCTGAACAACGATTAATGAATAGAGAATAGAAAGAACGAAGAGATAAATTAACTTTTTCATATATAATAGCTTTTCGTGATAATTGTTGAATGCAAATATAAAACTATTTCTAAGAAAATATTGATAATCACAAGGAAAGTCTTTCTTTTCATGAACTAAATGCTGCTTTTCTGTGTTTTAATACGGTCAAGTTATGCAATCATGAGAATACTACATATTAGATCTCTTTTACTTATTTTCCTTTTATCTTTCTCTGCTTTGGCGTCTGCTGGTGATAAGAAAGAGAATTCCGATACGGATTTATTGATTATCAGCAGTTATGTATCGGGTGCTCCATGGAGTCAGACTATCATTTCACACATCATGCAGAAAGAGTATGACCGGAAGGATATAAGCATGAAAGTGGAATATATGAATATTCTGACCATAGAGACTCCTGAGATATTGAATCAATATAAAGAAAATCTTTTCTCTACTTATGGTCACAATTCGCCTAAAGCCGTGTTGATGCTGGGAAATGCCCCTTTGATATTGCGGGATGAAATGCGTAAACACTGGGGAGATATTCCTTTGATCGTATGTGCCGAAAGCAGATATATAGGACCGGATTCCACCTATATGTATAATCAGGTTGTTCCACAAAAAGATCGCATTTACCTGAATGATTTGCGTAAAGAGTATAATATGACCTTTCTGGGCGCGCGCGCTTTCATTCCCGAAAGTGTCCAGTTGATGCATCGCATGATTCCGAAGATGAAGAGTTTACTGTTAATTGGTGACCAGACTGATCGGGATATTGATTATGACCAGCAACTTTCTGAATTGATGAAGAAAGAATATTCAAATCTTAATTATAAGTTCTTGTCAGCTGACACCTGGAGTCCGGACCAGTTACTGGATACATTGCGGAGGGTAGTTCCGGAGGAAACCGGTATTTTGTTCGCTTCATGGTTTCACAAACGAATGTTTGCGGGTAATATGCTTATGATGGCCAACTCTTATAAGGTGATTGCCAATTCTACATTGCCTTGTCCGTTTTTTGCATTATCTTCTTCTATTTCGAGTATTGAAGAAGATGGGACTATAATAGGAGGGTGTGTATATGATATGAACCTGTACTGTGAGGAAATTGTGAAGATGATTAATGCTGTAGCTGATGGCAAGCAAGCGCGGGATATTCCATATTATAATCCGAAGCCCATGGTTCTTTTTAACTATCCTTACATGGTGGATTTTGGCTTGTCTCCTAAAAACTGTCCTCCGGGAACGGTTTATTTGAATGCTCCCCCTACTTTCTTTGACAAGTATCAGTCTGCTTTAGTAATAGGTAGTATTACTTTATTAGTAGTTGTTCTCTTTTTCCAGCTTCGTAGGAATAAGATTCTGGAACGGCTTCAGCAAGTAGAGCAGAATCAGCGTTTTACTCATTCTAAGATGGCTATGGCATTAGAGGTGGTTGATTTGCTGCCGTGGCAATGGGATTTGCGGACAGATGAAATTACATATAGTTCCTATAAGCCGATAGAGCCGGGAAAAGAAGAAGTCTCAGAAATGACTTATACCACCAATATAGATGACTATCTTACCTTTGTTTGTGAAGAGGATAGAGAACGTATCCAGCAGGTTTTTGAGGATGTGCATGCTAATAAAATTGATAAAATAAAAGAAGAGTACCGTGTTCATCGACCTGATAAATCAGATGGCTCAGAGGACTGGATGGAAGTGCGTGCTTTTGTAGAACAATATGATGAAGAGGGAAAACCTTTTGTTGTGGTGGGGTCATCATTGTTTATTACGGAGCGTAAGGCGGCAGAGCGTGAATTGATTGCTGCCAAAGAGCGTGCGGAAGAGTCCAACCGTCTGAAATCTGCCTTCCTTGCTAATATCAGTCATGAAATCCGCACTCCGTTGAATGCAATTATTGGCTTCTCCAGTATATTGGCCATGACTGAAGATGAAGAAGAGAAGAAGGAGTATGTCAGCATCATAGAGAAGAATAATGGAATCTTGCTGCAACTTATCAATGATGTTCTGGACTTATCCAAGATTGAGGCCGGAGTTCTTGATTTGTATTATTCGGAATTTGGATTAAATGGAGTGCTAGCAACCTTGAGGGGAGTTGTTGAGTCTCGTTTGCAGGATGGGGTTGATCTGATTTTTGAGCCGGGGATGCCGGATGATTATGTTGTTTATTCAGAGAAAAACAGACTTCAACAATTGGTTTTGAACTTCCTGACTAATGCCTGTAAATTTACATCGACCGGCAGCATCCGCTATGGCTATGAAGTGCGTGAAAAAGACATCTATTATTATGTAACTGATACGGGAACTGGTATTCCGGAAGATAAACTCCATCTTATATTCGAACGTTTCATCAAGTTGGATAGCTTTAAGCAGGGCACCGGTTTAGGTTTGCCTATTTGCCAGCTCATTATTCAGAATATGGGAGGCGAAATCGGAGTGAATTCTAAATTGGGAGAAGGTTCTACATTTTGGTTTACGCTTCCCCTCAAACCAAAACAGTAAGAGGGGATAGCGTTGCTTCTATATGACAGCTTTATTTTCAATTAAGTTCTTCAATCGAACCAAGGCTTCGATATAATAATAGTCTGCATAAATGATGGCGGCATCTATTTCTGAATTATTCGGCAAGTGTCCGGTGGAGTGGAGGAGGAATGCCGGCTTGCTTTTGCCGCATTGATACTTATCCGAACTCAGGCTTGCCAACATTTTTATAGCTGCATTCTTATATTCATCCCCTTTTTTGCCGGGCAGGTAAGTGGAGAGTTCCAGTAAAGCCGATGCGGTTACACTTGCAGCGGAGGCATCACGTGGGACATTCGGGATATTGGGGTCATCAAAATCCCAGTAAGGCACATAGTCTTCCGGCAATCTTTCCAAATATACATCTGTTACTTTCTGTACAAAATCCAGATATCGTGGATCTAATGTTTCCCTGTAGACTACTGTATATCCATAGATAGCCCACGCCTGTCCGCGTGCCCACATGGTATTGTCTGCATATCCCTGATGTGTAACTCCTTTTATGAAGTCGCCCGTCAAAGTATCATAAACCGCTACGTGATAGGAAGTGTAGTCGGGACGGAACTGATATTTCATAGTCTTATCGGCGTGCGACACGGCTATATCTGCCAGATATGGGTTTCCTCCGTTCTTGGCAGCCCAGAAAAGCATTTCCAGGTTTATCATATTATCCATGATCGTATTGTGTCCACCGAACATTTCTATATTGCGTGGCCATGAAAGTATGGTGCCTACACGAGGTCTGAACAAGGTTGCCAGTGAATCTGCTGTATCCAGAATCACTTGTTTGTATTCCGGATTATGTGTCAACCGATATCCATTACCGTAGCTGCAAAAGATCAGAAAACCCAGGTCATGGTCGTATGCCGGAATTTGTGACAGGAACTTCAACGGTTCGGTGAATTTCTCAGCTTCTTCCTTTATGGTTGCTTTACCGGTATATTCGTAATCATACCATAAAACTCCTGGCCAGAAACCACTGCACCATTCATCCTTTGTTGCTTTTCGGCAATGCCAGGTGTTGAGGCTGTCCATGATATTACGCGGCATCATCGAGTAATCGATAGTACCTTCTGCCGCTTTTAGTTCTGTTAAAGTGCGTTGTACCTGGGCGTCACAGTAATCCAGCGCCTCATATACATCTACATCCATTCCTTTCTCGGGCATGTTGCAAGCTGTAAACATGCACAAGCATGCACCGAACAGTAGTTCTTTTGTTTTCATATAATCAGTCTTTTTATTTATCTATGCGAAACCAGTCGGCATCTACCCATCCCCGTTCCTTACCATAAGGAGTGGTACTGAATAGCCCTACTTTGGCACCTATCCATTTTCCCTGACGGGCTGTGAAAGGCATACCTATTGCTTTATATTTCTTACCATTCAGGCTGTAATAGAAGTGGCAGATACCGCCTTTCTCTATTTTTACCTGTAGATAGATATCTCTTTCGTAGTTGGGAAACAAACCTGCTTCGTACTTTCTGCTGGCAGGTAATTCTGCCAGGCGATTGACTGTTTCGGGTGTCTTTTGCTCTGCATCCTTGCAGGTCACTTGTTTCAATATAAATTTATCACCTTCTTTCTCTACTCCCAGGTAGCAATAGTCCCAGCCCATCACAATCAATCCGGATTGCTGTCCGTCCATTTTGGCGGAAACTTTTAGTTTGGTAGTTGCTGTGAACTCTTCTGCCATGAACTTCTGCAATAAAAGGTTAGGGACTTCCCAGAAATTCACAAAGTTCTCGGAGAGAATATGTCCGTAAATACGGATGAATCCCAAGTCGGAAGTATATCCGAATGTATCCTGATAATTGGCATGCCATTCCCATTGCATTCCCAATTGACGGGTATTGAACTCGTCACTGTCCGCAGGTGTTTCTACCGGGTAATTCTTGCCTACATTGGGCTTTTTATAACGGGTTACTGGTTCGCCACAACCATTGCCGTCCTTATCTTCTCCAATTACAGGCCAGTCGTTTACCCACTTCATCGGGTTCAGGTGAACGACACGCCCATACATGGCTTTATCCTGAAAGTGAACGAACCAGGATTCCCCTGTCTGCGTATCAACCCATGCGCCTTGGTGGGGACCATTGATGTCAGTAGAGCCTTGCGCCATGACAATCTTCTTCTCATAAGGACCGTATATATTCCGCGAACGCAATACTAACTGCCATCCGGTTGCTACTCCGCCTGCCGGGGCAAAAATATAGTAGTAGCCATTCCGCTTATAGAGTTTGGGACCTTCAATTGTATGGTTGATTCCATCATTACCATCAAAGACCAGTACCGGATCACTGATCACTTTTGTTCCTTCTGCATTCATCTCACAAATTGTGATAACACTGTTCAGTGCGGCACGACTTCCTGCCCATGCGTGTACCAGATAAACTTTTCCATCTTCATCCCATAGTGGAGCAGGGTCTATCATGCCACGACCGGCTTTTACCAATATCGGTTTCTCCCATTCTCCGGCCGGGTCTTTGGTCTTTACCATGAAGATGCCATGATCCGGATCTCCCCAATAGATATAGAACTCTCCATTATGATGGCGGATGGATGGTGCCCAAACACCTTTTCCATGCTGGGGAGCATTGAAGAACTCAATGGGTTCTATCTGTTTCAGCGCATAGCCTGCGTATTTCCAGTTAACCAAGTCTTTGGAATGGAGAATGGGTAAACCGGGAGCACATCCGAAGCTGGAAGCCGTCATGTAAAAATATTCACCTGCTGCGCAGACATCCGGATCGGAGTAATCGGCATGTAGCACCGGATTGATATATGTGCCATCCTTCTGATCAGATACCCAGGCTTTGGATACATATTGGGCGTCCGCCTGCCAGCAGGCAGCGCATAGCAATGTCGTTAGCAGAAATATCTTTTTCATCTTTTTATTTACCTTTTTAAATATCCTGAAAACAAAGATTTTACCTAAACAAACTTTTACCTTTATCTACTGAAAATAACCTTAATGTGTTATTTGTCTATTAATACGAGCGAATCTGTTTATTCACTCAATGGGATATCATATTTTATAATCTTTCTCCTTTGTACTTTTTATACTTCTTCATTTCCTGCCTGTCTATAGGCACCAGTCTTATGGCAGCCCCACCGCTGGGTTTCAGTTGGAACTTCATGGTTTGTGAAGCATTGACAAGCAGATAAGTACATTTCACCTGTGTACTTGTTTTTATCTTTTCTCCCCCATCCGTATAGATGCAGGCGAGGTAATTCTTTTCTTTATCGAGGAACGTGAGAGGTATTTCTTCTTCAGAACCTTCATTGTTGGTCATGGCTGCAACAAACCATTCCTGACCTTTTCGGCGTGCCATTGTTATGTTTTTGCCGGGAGCGCCATTCAATACTTTCGTATCGTCGAATACAGTTTGCAAGTTCTCAAACCATTCCATTTCCGGTTCTCCGTGATAGAACGATGGTTTGTCATACCAGAAGATAGTTTGCAGAGGGCTGTAGAACACGAGTGATGCTGCCAGTTGGTGAGCATGAGTCGTTTTCAGCCGTTTGTCGAAATAACAGATCGTATAGTCGGCTGCACCGTTTATCATACGAGTGAAGGGGAGCGTGACATTATGAGTTGCATCGGGAAATTCTTCGTTTCCACAAATGCCTTCCTGAGTTAATAAATTCGGATAAGTACGGCTGAAGCCCGAAGGGCGAAATTCATCATGGATATTCATCAGCAGATGATTCTCTGCCGCCAAGCGAACCATGTCGTGCATCCAAGTTGCCCAGCGATGGCTGGCGTATTGTACGAAACCGGATTTCACTCCGACAATTCCCCATTCGCGGAGCAATGGGAAAAGTTCACGCATTTGCTTCATGAGTGCATGCTGGTTTACGTACACCCAGATACCAACTCCTTTTTCCTTACCATAAGCTATAACACGGGGCATATCCAGTTTGGCAACCACTTTTGTGGCATCCCCGTCATGTGAAGTACAGGGCATATACCATTGCCAGTCGAAAAGCATATACGGGATATTATGTGCTGCGCAGAAGTCGATGGTTGCAATAGCTCCTTCGGTGGTGATAGTTGTTTCGCGCATAATCTTGCCTGGTTTTACCCATGCGGCGGCATCGGCAATTTCACACGGCGGATTCAGATTCTGGATGATATCATTGTGTTCCAGCAATTCACCCGGTTTGTCGGCTGCCATGACTATCTTCCAGGGAGTGGCATAATAAGTCACTACATCCACAGGGCTATACATTACAGAAGTCAGTGTATTCTTTTTCTCTGTGGAGGCGAGGTATTTGGTCAGACACCAGTCATCTACATCAGCATCTGCCAGTGCGGCCCATTTACCATTCGGGAGTTCCAGCGTAAGGGCACGTTCTACCGGATGTTTGATATCATCAATGTTCAGGTACTCAAAGAAAGCTTGTGCCCATTGTTCGGTCCATGCTTTTGTACCTGCCGGTAAGGCGTATTCTGTGAGATCACCTACTACTTTATGAAAGATAGCCTTCGGGTGTTCCGGGAAGAAATAGCGGAAAGCTACTCCTTCATTATAGGCACGCGCCTCAATGTTGAGCCGGTAGCCGGAGTTATCTTTTTTGGAGAGATAAAGGGTGCCGGTCCGGTAATGATCGCGTACACTGCTACGTTCACCGTAAAGCGGCTGCCAGGTGATGTCTGTTTCGGGTTGGTAAGTCACGGAGTCCACTTCCAGATTGTCCATCCAGCAGGCAGGCTGTTTCAGGTTTCGTGCTCCCAGAGCCATTTCCCATATCCGGTTGTCCAGTTCCAGTCCGGCACGTGATTCATTGACTACAGGTTGTGATTTGTAATCTACCCGATAACAAAGTTCGTTTACCGCAGGTGAAACCTGCTTCTGGTAAAATGCTATTTCATGTGTTCCGTCAGGAGATGTCAGCTTCAGTTCCTTGCCATTGTCTGCAAAGAGGGAAGGAGTGAGAACTAACATAATAATTGCTGATCCGATAGTCTTCATATCTTCGTATTTATTGTTTTTATATAAATACGATTTGGAATATGAGGATACTCAATGTATTCTATCTTTTTAGGGAAATAATGTTCGAGACAGTTTGTGAAATGACAGGACTTCCAAAAAATGACGAGAAGCCATCTTCCTTTTGTGAACTTCCCTGTACATGGGCTATGAAGAATCCATATACCCGGTCCTGTTTATTGATCCATGGATAGGCGCCGGCCCAACCCGGTGAACTGATCTGATAGGCTTCTCCTGTTGCTTCATCAATAAGTTCCCGCCATTCTCCCAAACCATATATGCCAGTATGATATTTTTTCAGTGCACGTTCCACATATTCACCCGGGTGAACTTCTGCATTTCCCACTTGGTCTGCTTGCATTTCATGTATGGTTTCGGGTTTCAGTATTTGCTTTTCTTCAAATACGCCATTGTGGTAGATCATATCAAGAAAACGCATGTAGTCGTGCAAAGTGGTACAGAGCCCCCCACCCAACATGGGAGCGTGTCCGCCATCTGTATTCACAGGCGTGAAGTGAGAGTTTTTCATCCCTAAAGGTCGGGCTATTAATTCCTGGAATAATTCCTCGAATTCTTTATTCATAGCTTTTTCTGCCATCCGGCCGGCTATCTGCATGGCAAGTCCGCCATATTCAAAGCGGGTGCCGGGAGTGAAAACCGTGTCAAGCGGAAGAATTTCCATGATTGCCGAATCCAGATGATTGTAATTGTCTACGCGTGGTTCCGGCAGATAAGAGCGGACACCCGATGTGTGCGAAAGCAACTGACGTAAAGTAATCATTCCTTTTATGTCGTTTTTTAATTCAGAAATCCATTTCTTTACACTATCATTCCAGTCCAGTTCGGTGCAGTCTACCACTGCTCCGATTACTGCGGCGGCTACCCATTTTCCGGCAGAGGCTACATAGACTTTGGTGTCAGGGGTAAAGTTTTTGTAGTTTTTCTGAAAGATAACGCTATCGTCTCTGACTACACAGATTGAGGCTCCCGGATAGTATTTTTTATTCATCCAAGAGTTGACAATGGAGTCAAGTGGCGTAAAATCATAAGCCGTCTGCCGGTTATCGGCAGGACGGCATGATGTGGAGGACAGATCCCAGTATACAACGTAACGTTGGTGATGTAAGTCATACAGTGGCCTTAAAACATTGCCCTGTGATGTCTTAAATATCAGTTCCTCGCCTGTACGCTGTAAACTGTGTTCGAGGTGTTTCTGGTCTATTTGTAAGGTGGTATTCAGCTCAGCCGGAATATGATAATTGTAAGTATAATAGTCATTGTATAATGCCGGATCAGAGAATGGTGCCGGAGTTTGCATACCTTCTGTTCCCGCTTCACCGGCCAATACCAGTGGTCCGTATAGCAGGGCTCCCTTTTGTGGATTATCCGGCGTTGTTTCCAGTTGCAGGCTCATCGGATAATTAGCTTCAATACGATCACCGTCTTTCCATTGGCGGGTTACGGCAATGTATGATCCCGGTTTCTGTTTTACCGATACTTTTTTTCCATTGACGTTTACTTTCACATTTTTACTCCATGATGGATAGCGCAGATAAATCGTAGTGGTAACAGGCTTGTCCGTTTGGATGGTCAATGCTGTGTTTTCTTCTGCAGGGAAACTTGTTTCTTGGTGCAGAGTTATTCCTTTCGCTCTCCAGTTTACTTCTGACGGGATAAAGAGGTTTACGTAGATTCCCTGGTCATTGTGATAATAGATAGCTTCTCCATATTTAGCATGGCTTTCGAAACCACTGCCTACACAACACCAGAAGGAATTCTCCCGGGTACTATAAACTTTGTGAGAGCCGGAGAGCAAAGGCAAGAAATAGGATACCATTCCTGTTTCAGGGTCTTGTTGCCCAAGGATATGATTATAGAGTGCACGTTCGTAGTAGTCGGCAACTTTGGCATCTCCTGTCCAGCAAAACAGGTGGCGACTGAGTTTCAGCATATTGTATGTACAACAAGTCTCACCGGTATATCCGGTCAGATGTTTGGATAATTGTTGTGGATCGAAATAATGCTCTTTATCACTGCTGCATCCCGGTGCAAAGGTATGATGGTCTATCATGGTATGCCAGAAAAAATCAGTCAGTTTCCGACTGCCATTATCCTGCGTCAGCTCGTAGTTGCGTGCTTCGGCAAGAACTTTTGGGATAAAGGTATTCGTGTGCTTTGTTCCTAAATCATCGCGTTGTTCTTTCAGCGGATCGATAACATCATTGTGATAGAAAAATTCAGCAAGCCATTGATAACGCTCATCGCCGGTGATGGCATAAAGATTATAAAAAGATTCGTTCACACCGCCGAATTCATTCCGTATCATCCTTTTCCGGATGGCTTCATCCAGTGGTTTAAGTTTATTATAAGCCCAGTCGCCCATGCGGGTAACTACTTCCAATGCCTGTTTGTTATCTGCATAGAGGTATTGGTCGATCAATCCGGAGAAGAGCTTGTGTAATGTATACCAGGGTGCCCATACACTTGTCCCACGTATGTTCCGATTAATCAATTCTTCCGGATATGCACTGAGATACCCGTTTCCCAAAGCTGCTTGTACTTCTGCCAGACCTGTAACAAGGCTGTCACCTTTCAACTTGAATATTTCACTTCCGGTAGATGCGTACATGAGCGCATAGGCTGATAGTAAATGCCCTGTTGTATGTCCACGCAGTTCGCAGTCCAGTGATTCCCAGCCGCCCAGTTTTTTTACGGTCATATATCCGCCTTCACGTCCGGCAAATACTCCGGCATTGTTGTGGAAACTGTGCAGCAAACGATTGGTTGCTATGGAGGTCATCCAAATAGAATCACGCATCATATTGTCGCGAAAGCGGCTTGGCAATAAACGTACGTCTTTTAAGTCGAAACTTTCTACCTGCATCGGTGCGGTTGTCATTTTTTTCATTTTCCCGGTATGCTGTCCGGGATAAATGGATTGAGCGGAAAGACCGGTTGATAGAGCCGCACAGATTGTTATTAGGATTAAACTCTTATTTCTCATAACTTTTTTGTTAATTCTTTCTTTATATATACGAAGGAGAGAAATATATTACTCAAATATCTTCCAGCTTTTCAAATGAACGAATCCATTCCACAATTACTGGTTCATTACTGATATTCCCAAAATTGAGAATAAGAGTAATGTTTGTTGGTCTTTCTGTGAAGTGCGTTCCATTATTTGACAGATAGTCTGTAATCTTGAATACATAGATATCTTTTCCTATCTTTTTAGCTTTATTCGAATCTAATTTCCAAAACTCTGGAGCACTGGCAACGCTATAGCTTAATTGCAACCAGTCTTTATTTGCGGATGCTGGAATCTTGGGTGCCTTTACAGCAATATACGGATAGTTTCCTGCGTGGTAGGAAATCCTTTTCTTTTGCATATTTACTCCGGATGATACGAATGACATAAGATTATCTACCTGTTTATAAGAGCAATTGGCGAAAGTCCATCCTTCCAGTTGAGAAAGATTCTCATTTATTTGTCCGGGGACTTTTCTTTCATTTGAGTCCTTTCCCAAATAGAACAACAGGCTGCCGAAGCCTGGGTTGTCACAAGTAAATCCCGGTCCTTCAGGACGTATCATGCCTAATACAATTTGGGTATATGGCATTTCTAACCCTTTGCGTTCAACATAGTGATTGTATGCTATTTCAAATAATGAGCGGAAACGTCCCATTCCTTCTTCCCCTAACGTAGTCCAGTTTGAATATTTTCCGGTTATATCTTTCCAGGTAAAGAAAGGTACCTCATAGCCCAGATTGGATTTGGCTAAGTATTCATAACCTTTCATAAGGCGATTATCCAAAGCACTATACAAATCCTTGCCTTGTGTCCAGGCTATTTCAGCAATTTCCGAGAGGCATCCTAATCCTAACATAGCATGTTGCTGGTCACGTCCACTTTCCTGTATTTGGCCGGATTCTGCTACGTAGTTGGGAAGAGTTCCATTGTCATGGCCTTTCAGAAAAAACTCTATGGCGCCTTCATACAACTTTTTATCGTTTAGAAATACTCCGAATGCCATTTGTGCCTTCGTTACTGCAATTCCCCAGTTACCGTTGGTGTAAGGTTTGGTATTGTAGAAAGTAGTAAGTATCGGCTGGAATACATTTCGGAACATGCTTTCTACTTTGGGAGTATCTCTTGCATCCCATCCGTTGGCATATTTATCTGCTGTATATGTATATCTCATGATTTCTGCTGCGTTTACCAGCATAAATCCTTGAAGGCCGGCACAAAGCGGATCATCCGGACCTTCTATTTTCTTTAGGGTACTTGCATACGCTCTGATAATCTCCATTGCTTTGTCTGCATGAGCCTCTTTTCCTGTGACTATCCAAAGAATGGCATTGTAATAAGCTGCATTAAAATCTCGTTCACAAGGGTCTTTGGTATAACCATATCTGCCGGCACGGCTGATAGTTTCGAAAGGTCCTTTTATGCAATAATCAGCTTTTCCCTCAGGCATTCCTCTCATGATGTTGAATGAACCGTAAGCCGGTTGGATCTCATTTCTGACAAGTTCCCGGATTCTTTTTAATGAAGACTCAGAATGAAGTAAGCCCGGATGAGTAAACTCTTGACTGTTTATATTCAGCATATAAAAGAGAAGAATAAATAACGGAATAAATTTCTTTTTCATCATATTCTTAAAATAATAAGGTTAATACATATTAGATAGAAGTCAATATGTATTATATAGTATATTATGTGCGAATTTACCTAAAGCAGTATTATACTTTTTAGTTTAATTATGAAAAATCATTCTATGAATAATGTATTATGAAACTAAAATGTGTTTTCAGACGGGAATAGATGAATTTAGTTACGATCCATATTGAGTAAAAGAGCTTGCCTATTCGTTTTTATTTTAAATGCTGGTCTGGAAGAACTATAATTTAATAACTTTGAATTGTGAATTATGGTATGAAAGCATTTTTAAGGCGGTTTATTGATATGTAAAGTAATAATATAAAGTAGAATTCTGAAATGAAAAAATTATTTGTAGGAGTGTTATGTGTAGCTTTGTCTTTGAGTGTACAGGGCAAAGAGGTGAATATGACATCACCGGATGGAAAATACCAGTTTACGTTGAGTGATAGCGGTGGACAGTTACATTATTCTTTGATTTGGAACGGAAAACAGACAGTAAAACCTTCCTTATTGGGAATCAATGCAAATGTAGAATGGCGGGATGGGGTTGAAATCGGAACTGTGGATAGTAGTCGGAAAGATACGATCTGGCATCCAGTTTATGGCGAAAGAAGTGAAATTAAAGACTGCTATCATGCATGGAAAATAGTTGTCAACCGTCAGAACGGACGTGATAAGTTTATTCTTGATGTCCGAGCCTATGATGAAGGAATTGCCTTCCGTTACCATTTTCCGGGTGGACAATATTTGAAGATTACAGATGAGTATACAGAATATACTATGCCCGAAGGTACTAAAGCCTATTTTACTCCCAAAGCCCAGACCCCGTATTCTTATCTGCCTCTTGAAAACTGGCCGGGCGAATCGGACCGTCCGTTGCTGCTGACACTGGCAGATGGAGGATATGTCTGCCTGGCTGAAGCACAAGTAGTGGACTATGTACGTACGAAGTTCAATGTGTCACCGACTAAAAAGAATACGATTATATCGGCTATGTATGGTCCGGTAGAAGATATTGCTCCTTATTCTACTCCGTGGCGTGTAATCATGTGTGCTGACAAGCCGGGTGGGATTTTGGAGCACAACGATATTCTGTTAAATTTGAATCCGCCATGTCGGATTAAGGATACTTCTTGGATTAAACCGGGAAAGGTGATGCGTGAAGTGACCTTGACCACAGAAGGTGGAAAAGCTTTGGTCGATTTTGCTGTAAAACGGAATCTGCAATACATCCATTTTGATGCCGGGTGGTATGGTTTTGAGTATGATAAGGCTTCAGATGCTACTACTGTAACACTTGATCCGCATAGGAATCCGAAAATAGATGCTCTGAATCTGAAAGAAGTGGTTGCTTATGCGAAGCAGCATGGTATCGGAGTTATACTCTATGTTAATCAGCGGGCTTTGCAGCAACAGTTGGATGAGATACTTCCTTTGTATAAATCATGGGGAATCTCGGGGATTAAGTTTGGATTCGTGCAGGTAGGTTCACAGGTGTGGACAAAATGGATGCACGAAGCCGTGAAAAAGTGTGCTGATTATGGGTTAATGGTAGACATTCATGATGAATACCGTCCGACAGGCTTTAGTCGTACTTATCCTAACCTGATGACTCAGGAAGGTATTCGCGGCAATGAGGAATTTCCGGATGCCACTCATAATGTTACGTTGCCTTTTACCCGCTTTGTAGCCGGAGCAGCCGATTATACAATATGTTACTATCGCCAGGACTTTGGCAGGCTGAACGTTGAAAAAGATAATTATGGTGTTCCTCGTTCTAAGTCCATCCAGACTACACCGGCGCATCAACTGGCCTTAGCAGCTGTCTATTACAGTCCCCTGCAATATATATATTGGTATGATAAGCCTTCGGATTCGCAGGACGAACCGGAATTAAAGTTCTTTGATGATGTGTACACCACCTGGGATGATACGAAGGTTTTACAAGGTGAAGTCGGTGAGTTTATTACTGTGGCTCGCCGGAGAGGAGAGGAATGGTTCATAGGCTCAATTACAAATAATGATGCACGGACGTTACCGGTTGATTTGAGTTTTCTGCCTGCAGGAAAAGATTATGTAGCTGAAATTTATACAGATGGCGACAAATCTATTCCTACACGAACGAAAGTCAGAGTCTCAAAATTCCGTGTCAATGCCAAGACTGTTCTGTATTTTAATCTGAGGGCTTCGGGAGGTTCTGCCATTCGTTTAGTGCCTGAAGTGACTAAGGATAAATCTTTGAAAACCTATAAACAACAGAAGTTGTGATGAAACATGTAAAAGAGATAGATAAAAAGTTACGGTAGTGGTGTGGCAGTATGGTAGGAGTGCAGCACCTAAGATTCAAACGGCCGAACCTATTAAATAAACATCCTCTATTGGGTGGTTACAGTTATTTCAGGATGTAGAAACTACGTTCCACCGGTTCGGCCGTCTGTACTTTACCAGCAATACCATATTGCCAGGCAACTACTGTTACTTTTACCGGAAATTTACTGCGGGGTGGGATAGGAGTGAATACAATTTGCTCTCCTTCTATTTCAGCCGGACCTTCTTTGATGTAGTAAGAGACGGGCAGTCCACAATCACTTGTGGCTTTTAAAGATAAAGAAGCGCTTCCCGCTTTCACATCGGGTAATCCTGGAAATAATATATACTGCCTTTGTCCTTCCGCATTCCGGTAGGGGATGCGGATACTGACTTCCTGAACAGTATTTTTATACTTCCGGTCTCCTGTTTGGCTTGCCAACAGACATATATCACCGGTACGGCGCAGATTATTCATACCCATCCGATAGAAAGATACCATAAATGTGGTGTCATTTACCTTTTTTACTGGTCCACAGATGCGACTGATTATCGGTGTCGCATCTGTATGCTCATCAGATAGTTTGGTTCTCAGGGAATCCGTACATACGGCTTTCAGGTGGAAAGTGATTCCATCGGCTTCCGGATTGAAGCGAGGCTGTACACGTACATGCTGTTTCTTGTCGTATGTCAGTAAACTGTCGTTTTGCTCAAAACCCAGATACTGTTCTTTCTTTCCGCGGCTTTGCGTATATCGTGCTTCAGTCGCTTCCGCTATTTCACGGTCAAAATACCAGAAAGCATCATGAGGATCACCTTTATATTGTGAATAGGGGGCGGCTTTGACTCGCTTCTTCTGATCGGGATGCCAGCGTTCTGCCAGCCAGCCTTTGGTTGGGTTTACCGGATTCAGTTTTACTTTACCGTCTTTCGTTACTTCATCCGTCAGCCGTTGATTGATAGCTTTTTCCAGAAATAGAGCAATGTATGCGGCTGTTTCATCTGCCACATCGAAATGTCCCCGTCCTGCGTCACACAGAAATGAGATACAACTTTCAGGATACATCATGCGGAAGGCCAGTGCCGGATTTACCCGGGCTTCCCACCATTCATATTCTCCTTCAATCATCAGTCCGGGTATTCCATCGATATTACGGGTACGTCCCCATTCCAGATTCTCACGCCCGTAGCCGGTAAGATTCGTACGCGGAGCATCGCCATGTAGGGAAATGATAGCCAAAGTACGTTCCGGATTCCATGCGGCAAAATTCCAGGGATAAGTAGCCATAGCCGAATGGCCTATGGGAACGATGGGGACATTTTTCAGTTTACTATATCCGCTGACGTCTGCCAGGGAAACCATCATTTTCTCAAATATCTGTTGTGTACCTTTCGATACATCCCATTGCTGGTCGATACCGGGAGTTATCCATACAAAGCCGATTCCCAGCTTCTGCATCTTTTCGCGGAAAAGGGGATTATCAAAAAGAGTTTCTTCGCTCATATTGTGTTGTCCTACAATAATTGCTTTTACCTGCATACAGTCAGCGGGTATCCACAAGAAAGCTGTAGGATTCCGGTTCGTTTCATGAGAGACGAACCCGTCAAGAGTCACAGACCATTGCCATTCCCCTGCCCGCAAACAGGGAGAAAGGAACAGCAAGAGGATGATTGAAAAAAACGGTCTATATCTATTCATTGTTCTTTGTTTTTTTACAGTATTAATACGAACGAAGAATAAGCCTGTTTTTGCTGTATTTCGATGAGTCTTAGTATTCGTTAATAATCGTTCATTTAGAGGCTTCTTTCAGTTGTTCCGTCAGCTTATCCATATCTTCCGGGCTGGCTGCCGATGGGAATTGCAGTGCTTCTTCTTTATTGACGATGGCATAATGCGGGATTGACAGCATACCGTTCCGCCCGAACTTCTCATAAATTTCCATTTTGAAAGCCTCGTTGATAATGACATGCTCTCCTTTTAAGTTATAGTGCCCTGTCATTTTTTTCCAGAGTTCAGCTTTCTGGGGAGTATCGATGGAAACATACAATAACACGATATCATTTTCAGCAGCATATTTCTGCAAAGGTTTGATGTGTGCAAACGATGCACGACAAGGACCGCACCAGGTAGCCCATACATCGATAAAGATCACTTTACCCGGGTATAAGTCAGTAATTTCCTTAAAGGTGCGTACACTGTCCGTATTCAATATATGAATGTCTTTCGGAAGTTCGGCTTCATTGAACGCTTTGTTCTTCTGTATCGCTGTTTCTAATTTCGGCATTAGCACGCTTTGGGGATATAATGTCTTGAATTCCTCATACAATGAAGGAATACCGGTTGCAAAATACTCACGGCTTTCGTCTTCCAGAATGAGAAGTCCCATTGCAGCCTCCTGTACCCGACCTTTTAGATTCGTTTTATACCAATCAAATAACAACTGATTGCGTTCATTGTCATCATTCGTACGCCTTTCATGTTTCATGAAAATATCTATGCCTGCCATATTCGATATGACATCTGCAAATGCAGGAGAGAACACGCTTTCAGCCTGACCGACGTTTGCAAAATCCAACATTTGGGCGTAAGCGTCGTCCCATTCCTTCTTGACCGTTTCGGAACCTTTCCGGTAGTTACCGAAGTATTGATTCATATATGCCATCAAAGCCTGTAAACGTATATCCTGTATAGCTCTCTGTCTGAGCTGATTGTCCACTTCTGTTACTTCGTTTTCTAATGTAGTAGCGTAGTCTGTCAGCTTTTGATATACGGATGAGGCAACTGTGTCCTTACCGACGTTAAAGATATCTCCTCGACGTGCACGCAGATTAAATACGTTTTCATTCAGATCAGCCAACTTCTTGAGGATTTCATTTTCTTTCGTCAAACCGTCAACCGGGTTTAGTTCATTAAATTTGGAAGCATCGATATCAAGCGTCTGTTTTCCCGGAGCAAGATAGATACTACCTAAGTTTCGCTCACCATATAGAAAAAGAGACAGCTTTTCGTTACCATTTACAGGTAAGGTAATCTGATACGTGCTGTCGGCATTTAAGCGTAAAGTATCAATCTTGTTCGGTAAGTAAATGCCATCTGTAGTGATGTTATATACAATGGGAGTGCCGGATGTATTCGTTACTTTGCCTTCTAAAGTAATACTCTTCTGGGTACATCCGCTTAGGAGCATAGTGGTTGCTATGCCGCCAAGGCATAAAGATTTGATAAATTCCATTATTTGTTTTTCATTTAGTTCATAATCTGAGACGCTAAAATAGTAATAAGGTTACACTGGGACAATTATTTTCTGTTATATCTTTCACTATGTAGATGGCGGCACCGGGATAATACTCTTTGTCTACCTAACCCGTGATGATGGAATCGAGTGGTGTAAAATCATAAGCCGCCTGCCAGTTAG
Organism: Bacteroides sp. MSB163; assembly: GCF_036416795.1. Classification (NCBI taxonomy): domain Bacteria; kingdom Pseudomonadati; phylum Bacteroidota; class Bacteroidia; order Bacteroidales; family Bacteroidaceae; genus Bacteroides; species Bacteroides maternus. Next base: position 4,052,117 of record NZ_CP143867.1, read on the forward strand.
CGGCAGGGCGGCATGATGCAAATGAAAGATATATTCCACAAAGAGAAAGAAGAGTCTTTTTCATCTACTTTGTTCTTAAATCCCAATATACAACGTAGCGCTGGCGATGCAAATCATACAGAGGCTTTAAAAGTGTACCTTGCTGATTCCTGAATTCCAGACTCTTCCCTGTACGTTGCAGGCAACGTTCAGGATGTTTCAGGTCTACCTGTAATGTGGTGTTTAGCCCTGCCGGAATATGATAATCATAAGTGTAGTAATCATTGTAAAGCTCCGGGTTGGAGAAAGGAGCTGGAGACTGCATTCCTTCAGTACCGAGTTCACCCGCCAATACTAACGGACCATATATCAATGCGCCCTTCTGAGGATTATCGGGAGTGGTTTCCAACTGTATTTCCATTGGATAATTGGCCTCAATCTTGTCTCCGTCTTTCCATTGGCGTGTCACGGCAATGTATGAACCCGGTTTTTGTTTTACAGAAACCCGTTTGCCGTTAACCTTGACTGTCACCTTCTTGCTCCATGATGGATAGCGCAGATACACGGTGGTTTCTACTGGCTTTTTCGTATGGATGGTCAATGCTGTTGTTTCTTCTGCCGGGAAGGCAGTTTCCTGGCGGATAACCATTTCCTTTTCTTCCCAGTTTACCTCTGAAGGGATGAAGAGATTCACATAAATCCCTTTATCATTATGGTAATAGATTGCTTCCCCATATTTGGCATGGTTTTCGAATCCGCTACCTACACAACACCAGAAAGAGTTCTCCTGTGTGCTGTACACTTTGTGCGAGCCGGACAGCAGGGGCAGGAAGTAAGTCACCATTCCGGTTTTAGGGTCTTGCTGCCCTAAGATATGGTTATAGAGTGCCCGTTCGTAGTAGTCGGCTATGGAGGCATCGCCTGTCCAACAGAACAGGTGACGGCTTAATTTCAGCATATTGTATGTGCAACATGTTTCTCCGGTATATCCGGTGAGGTGTTTGGAGAACTGTTTCGGATCGAAGAAGTGTTCCTTATCACTGCTGCAACCGGGGGCAAAAGTATGATGATTAATCATAGTGTGCCAAAAGAAGTCAGTTAGTGTACGGCTTTCTGCACTTTTCGTCAGCTCATAGTTACGGGCTTCGGCCAGAACCTTGGGGATGAAGGTATTGGTGTGTTTGGTTCCCAAGTCATCACGTTGTTCTTTCAGGGGATCGATGACATCATTATGATAGAAAAAATCGGCGAGCCAACGGTAACGCTCGTCGCCTGTAATTGCGTAGAGATTATAGAAAGACTCGTTTACACCGCCGAACTCGTTCCGTATCATTCTCTTTCGGGTAGTTTCATCCAGAGGCTTTAGCTTGTTATAAGCCCAGTCGCCCATACGGGTCACAACATCGAGCGCCTGTTTGTTGTCTGTATAGAGATATTGGTCAATTAATCCTGAGAAGAGTTTATGGAGAGTGTACCAGGGTGCCCATACGCCTGTACCCCGTATATTCCTATTAATCAACTCTTCCGGATAAGCACTGAGATATCCGTTTCCCAACGCTGTCTGTACTTCGGCCAGCCCATTGACCAGACTGTCACCTTTCAGTTTGAATATCTCACTTCCGGTAGCCGCATACATTAATGCATAGGCTGATAGCAGATGCCCTGCGGTGTGTCCTCGCAGTTCGCAGTCAAGAGATTCCCAACCGCCTAGTTTCTTTACAGTCATGTATCCGCCTTCGCGTCCGGCAAATACGCCTGCATTGGTGCGAAAGCTGTGTAGCAGACGATTGATGGCTATCGAGGTCATCCAGACGGAGTCCCGCATCATATTATCACGGAAACGGCTCGGAAGCAGACGTACATCTTTTAAATCAAAACTCTGAACCTGCATCGGAGCTACGGTTTCCTTTTTCATCTTTCCGGTGTGCTGTCCGGGATAGATGGATTGGGCGGAAAAAGTAACCGATGCAGCTAATAAAATACTCATTATGATGAATCTTTTTTGCTTCATATTATTGTTTTTTATGGTTTTATACTTAATAAATACGAAGTAGGAAAACCGAATACTCAAAAGGGCATTATCTTTTTTTATTTACAAGGTATGAAAAGATAATTAAAGCACAAGCGTATTGATTGATTTCGCCTGAAGTATCACTTTGAAACTGTTGTTTCCGGCTTTTACACTATAGGAGCGTTCTTGTTCTAGGGGATTATAAATCACAATCACCGTTTTGCCATCCTGATTACGGAATGCAAGAGTGTTTTCCTTATCGGAAACTTTCAGCATCCGGCTACCCGGTTGCACAAAGCGTGAAAGGTGCTTCATCAGATAATATTCATCGGTATAGCGTACCTGACGTGTATTACGGTCAACAATGATAAGAGTATTTTGTGCCCAGTCCCATGCGCTTTTACATGTTTCATTCAACACCATATTCCAGTACATATAAGAGTCGACGCCGTTATTGAAACAATGAACTACTGCTTTCCATGTATTTTCTAGAGCGGACCAGTTATTTTCTCCATTGCCACATTGATTTTCAGTTTGCATGTATCGGTAATCCGGATATTCTTTATGTGCGGTAGGTAATGCTCTCATTCCCGTCCATTGTACTCCGATTCCTTTTACATATTTCTTTGCATCTTTCTGCTTTAAGAAAGTACGTATATAGTCCGGATTCGGATAGTTGACTGTTCCTGCCCAAATTTCAGCATCTATCGAATCTTTTTCAAACTGGGGTCCCAGGTATTGAGTAACAAAAATAGCTAAGTCCTCAGGGCGCCAGGTGCATGAAGGCCAACAAGGAGTCCATGCTATTTCGTTTTGCGGCATAATCATCTGGATGTTTACACCATTCTTTTTGTAGGCCTGTACGTATTTAGAGAAATAAAGAGCATAAGCCTGCAGATATCCTTGCTGCATTTTGAAGCCGGTGACATTGCCCAATACATTACGATTAGGGTCAAGTCGGTTATGGCCGATATCGGTTCCTTCAATGCCGGAACTTTTTTGTGAATAATGCTCATTTACTTTCATCCATGTGGGCGGTGTCCAGGGAGATGCCCATAATTTCAAGTCGGGGCGGAGTTTCAAGGCTTCTTTTATGTAGGGTATGAGAATATATCTGTCACGGTCTATGCTGAAGTTGCGCATAGTATAATCATCCTTTACATCATTGTAAGAATAATATCCGAATGCGTAGTCACTGGCACCGATGGGAGTGCGTCCTAAGGTGAAATGAGCACCGTTTTCCGTAAATAAGGATGCCATAACTTTATTACGTTCTTCCGGTGACAAATATTGCAGGGCATCCCAACCCAATTCATTAAATGTACCTCCAAATCCGATAACATTTTGTAGTAGACTGTCGGTGTAAACTTGAATATCTGCCTGTTCAGCCGGAGATTTGTCAGGAGAATATTTCTTTTCTATCCAGCGTTCGGCAGGAGTAGTGTAATACATTGTTAGCTTTTGAGCGGAAGTAGTGACACTTACCCAAACAATCATAAGGATTGAGATTAAATATCTTAAATTCATAATCACGATATATTTTTTTGTTTTAGGATTTGTAATAATCTTGTTTTGAGGGGAAGTAAACTTTGCTTATATAAGTCTACTACGTAGTAGTTTATATATTACTTGTGAGTAATAAGGACTACTACGTAGTAGTTTACAAATTCTTCCTCTGTTTGAGAAAGAAAATTAATTACCAGCCAGGATTTTGTACCAGTGCCGGATTCAGACGAATCTGTCCTAAAGGTATTGGAGCCAAATAATCGCGTTGTGAATAAAGTAAATTGGCTTTTAAGTTAGCAATGCTACGACCATAGTCTGGATCATTAGGACCACTACCTTCATATACTCCATAAGTCAATGGATATTTATCCGGTTGATATACGGGTTCCCCATGATTTGATGCATTGTTGGCTATTCCAGTCATATATGCTGTATTATACACATGACGTCCGAGTTTCTGACCCGTCAAATTGATATGAGCAATACCCCAACGTTTCAAATCGTCTTCACGGAATCCTTCACCGAAAAGCTCACAAGCACGTTCACGACGAATTTCATCCAACATATTCATCTTTTTGCAGACAGTCTTGTTCTGTTCATGATCCCAATAACCGGCATCCCATACATTGGCAATCAACGCATTCGTAAGTGGATTTATTCCAGCTCGTTTACGGGTCTTATTAATGGAAAAATTCAAATCCTCATCGCTGATATTTCCATTACCCAATTCACAAGCAGCTTCTGCATAAATCAGATAAACTTCTGCCAGACGAATCAGCGGGAAGTCGAATGACTCATTATTATCAGCCCGATTAGCCCCCTCTGACATAAATTTCCGACAACCGTAACCATTATGATTACCACCATAAAGAGTTGGAGTATAAATGGCGAACTTGCTACTGAAAGCAGGATCGTTCGGATTATAAGGAACTTCCGGATATACGGGATCGGGATAAGGCTTGCCTAATTCAGTGCAAGGCTCGCTACTGTCACGCGAGGTTGACCAGTATGGTCGATCTGGCATGAACGCACAACCGATAAACCGATAATCACGATTACGATATTCTCCATAGAAGTTTTCCCAACCAGCAAATTCAGGATTATTTTGCGCATTTGCCATGTCACCGGTATAGCTGATGCGGATAGGTAATCCGTTACGACATAAGAATGACTCTCCAAAAATTGCGCTGAATTCCGCACCCTGCCTCGTAGCTACAATATGCGACAGATTGAGCCCAGGTCTTTTTGTATCAAAATCATACTTCACGCTGAAAATGAATTCTTTATTGGTATTCTTCCCAGCTCCTTTGAAATTGCAGATATTACCACCCTTCTCGTCGATGCTGAATAAATAGTAGTAACTCAATGAATCGCATTCATTCCAAAGTTGAAAAGTTCCGGCATTCGCCTCATCTATTACTTCTTTTGCCATCTGCTTGGCTTGAGTCAACATATCTGTCGTAGACAGATAACCTTCTGGTTTGATTGCACCCGCACCATGCTTCGTACCATCACCATCCAGATTATAACCAATTTCCGGCACATACTTATCCCATGTAGCTTCATGTAACAATACTCTTGCTAAAAAAGCTTTGGCAGCTTCCTGACTGACCTTCCCCTTATCATCACTTCCTATATTCTTTTCTTGTGGAAGATTAGGATAAGCAGCTTTCAAATCATTAATGATAAAATCAGCTACCTCATAACGACTGTTACGGGGACCGAACAGTTCCGGGCTATTTACATCCAACACTTGTTTCGTAATAGGAACTCCACCAAAATGCTTCAGTAATAAAAAATAGTGCCATGCACGAAAAAAACGGGCCGTAGCCACCGAGGCTGCAATTTCCTCCTTATTTCCTCCATACGTTTCAGCCTTTTCCAATAATATATTGCATTGACGGATATAAGAGTAACGCTTATCCCATTGCCAATCACTTTCTGGTGCACTGGCACCACCGTTTTGTCCCAAACCGGAAATATCCAAACCTTTGTCAAATCCAAAGCCTGCACCATTCTTGTCTTTCCAACCATCCAGATTGTTATAGAATTCATTAGCAGCTTGTTCAAATTGCTCTGCATTCTGAAAAAAGATTGCTTCTGTGCCTTGAGCCAACGGTTCTCTTTCTAGAAAATCACTACATCCGGTAGCAGTCATTGCAAATGCTGCCAACAGAGTCATTATATTCTTGTATTTCATATATTCACGAATTTATAATAGTTATTAGACTTAGAATGTTATATCCAGACCGAATGACAATAAACGGCTGAAAGGAAATGTGTTATTGGATGCCTCACCATGCTCCGGATCATAGCCGTCAGTAATACTGGTCCATTCCCAAAGGTCTTCGCCAGAGAAATAAACTCTCACTTTGTTTATCTTGGCCTTCTGTGTCCAAGCTTTCGGCAAGGTATATCCCAATACCAATGATTTCAAACGAATATACTTGGAATCTTGTACGCTGACATCTCTATTCTGATAGTTCCAACGGTTGAAAGCCGCATCACGTGAAGCGATAGTATATTCTGCATTCGGGTTATCCTCACTCCACATCTTACCCATATAAGTAGAATTCTGCATAACATAGTTGGTTACCCACGGTGCATAAATATTTCCTGTACGCAATACGTTCTGCTTGCCTACTCCTTGAAAGAATGCAGAGAAGTCAATGCCTTTCCACTCCAATCCAGCTTTGATACCAAAGGTCAAATGAGGAGCCGTATCACCCGCATACCACAAATCATCTTTCGTAATAGTACCATCTCCATTATTGTCCACCAGTTTGCGCGCACCCGGACGAAGAGTGTTGGTAGCCTTGTCGCGCGGAGCCGGAATTATATTTCCGGATTTCGGACCGGTATGGTCAGCATTCCAATAATATTTCTCATAATAAGCATTCACTTCCTCTTGTGTCTTGAAAATACCATCCGTACGGTATACATAAATGGCGTTCAATGGTTTCCCTATCAAGCGTCCCTTGTTGTTACCCTCATTAGGCACGTTTTCACTGTTCTCCAAAGCAAGTACTTCCGATTTTGCATCTGCAATATTGGCACCGATGTTGTATGTCACCTGACCTATTTGGTCGCGCCAGTTCACAGCCAGTTCCCATCCTTTGGAACGAAAACGTCCATTATTTGTCTTCGGAGCTGAAGCGCCCAATATAGAAGGAAAGGTAACGGGAATGAACATGCCTTCATTCGTTTTCTGGAACCAGTCAAACGTAGCAGACAAACGGTTCCCCAGCACAGTTACATCCAAACCCACATCATGCGATTTCAAGGTTTCCCAAGTACGTTGTGTGGAAGTCATACCATTCACATAAGCTGTGGCTTGTGCCCCCATACCCGTTCCTATGTTCAATCGACCGGTTTTCATCAGAGCATAACTTTCATATTCTCCGATTCCCGTCACACTACCGGTTTTACCATAATTATAGCGCAATTTCAAGAAATCGAGCCACGTCAGACCTTTCATGAACTTTTCCTGCGAAATTACCCAACCGCCAGAAACTGAATAGAAATTTTTCCAACGTTGCTCGGCAGTCAATCTGGAAGAACCGTCACGGCGTCCCAAGAATTCAAACAAATATTTGTCTTTATAAGTATATCCCAAACGAGTGACATAAGAAAGAAAAGCCCACTCTGTCTGTCCACCGTCAGCTCCGTTGTTCGTACCACCGATATATACGTCTAAGTCTGTCAGACCAGAACCCTCAAACATCTCACCTTGGCTGCGTGATGCATAAATTCTCTTGTATGTCTCTTGTTCGGCAGTTACACCCAACATGGCAGATACGTTATGAGCACCATTGAACGTGCGGTTGTAGTTTGCAAAAGCTCCCAAGTTATAATTTTCATATTTTTTCGTCTCCTCTTCCAGCTTACTCGGATTCTGTCTTTGGAATACCTGATTACCTACCCAGTCATAATACCTTATTACATTTTTCGAAGTCTGCTTACCAGTTTGCGAAAATTTGTAAGCTCCTGATGCCGAAACAGACAATCCTTGTACCCATTGCGAGAAGTCAAATGTAGCTTTCATGTTACCACGGAATCGTATATTTTCAGTTTTCACTTGGCCACCACCAGCCAATCCGCCGATGACATTACGATTTCCAAAAGTATCATAGAACTGTCCTTTCTCATTGTAATAAGGCCATACCCAGAAATCATAATATCCGGCTCCGACATCGGTAGATGGAGTTGTAATATCCTGCTTTTCATAGGACATTCCACTTTCCAACTTCAGTAATTTGCTTGCCTGATAGTCCATATTCAGACGTGCGCTATATCTTTTCTCACCATCATCAGCTACTTTCAATTGCGAATTGTTTTCTGCATATCCTAATGAGGCACGATAAGAGAATTTTTCATCTGCCCCCGAAATGCTTAGGTTATGTTTATGAGAGAAAGAGGAACCATACAAATCATCCATCGCATAATGTCCCGGTTCAAAACGTTGAATCTGTCCGCTTTTGTTAAGGGTAAAAGTTTCCCCGTTTCTCAACGCTTCCCACATCCTACGATTTTTGTAAACGACTCCTGTTTCATCATTGATACCGGTTAAATAACCATCCGATCCATTGGCCTGCGTACCTAAAATCCACCAAAAGCCTCCTACACCCTCTAATACAGGGTATCCGTTTTCGTCAACCTGACCAACCAATTCGGGATATTGCGCTGAAAAATCGTTGTATTGTGCTTCATAGAACATGTCCATAAATTGTTGATTGGTAGTTAAAGGAAGCTTTATTCCATCAATAGATTTACTAAATGAACCATTGTAGGAAACTTGTGCCTTACCTTGTTTACCCCTCTTAGTGGTTACTAGCACAACACCATTAGAAGAACGTGCTCCATAAATGGCAGCAGAGGCATCCTTCAAAATAGATATATTATCAATATCATTAGGTTCCATAGCATTTAATTCACCTAACGAGGCATACATTCCATCAATAAGTATCATCGGACTACCACCGTTTACAGAAATATCTCCACGTATCTGCATGGATGCACCTTCATTACCGGGGCGGGTAGAAGAGCGTGTAATCGTTAAACCCGGTACAGCACCTTGTAAAGCCAAAGTTGCATTATTCGCTGTACGATTTTTCAAAGTTTCATCTCCACGAACCTGAGTGATTGCACTGGTTAGCGAGGCTTTTTTTTGTGTACCATAACCCACTACTACGACTTCATCCAATAACTCAGCATCTTCCTGCATGGTTACTTTTACAGAACTCTTGCCGTTCAGCTTGATTTCTTGTGTTTGATAGCCTACATACGAAATAATTAATGTAGCATTTGCCGGTGCATTGATAATGAAATTACCGTCAATGTCGGAAATAACTCCGGTATTGGTCCCTTTTACCTGCACACTGGCTCCAATAATGGATTCTCCGTTAGCATCCACAATTTGTCCTTTTACCGTGTTTGCTTGCATCACGGCTTGCTTTTCATTTACTTCGGCAAATACTGCCTGCGGACTACCTGCCAAGAGGGCAGAAGCCATCACCGTAGAGAATAGAATCCTTTTCGATGAGATTTTAAAGAAATCATTCTTCATAAAATTAAAAATTAAAATTAACAATTAGATTATTGTTGTTCGACTTTCAAATGCATTGTCTGATATATTTCCGAATTTCACGACGGCCTGCCTGCAAGTGATTTTCTACTGTGCGGCGTGAAAGGCACAATTCTTTCGAGATTTCGAGTATTGTTTTGCCTTGGAATCTATTCATTGCATAGACTTTACGGCGTTGGGATGAAAGTTGAAATAATTTCATCTGCTCGTGTGCCAACAGGTCATTGGCTATAGTGATGCTTTCCGTTTCATCCGTAGTGATAACAGCATAATCACAATAGTAAGCTGTCACTTCTTGCTTTTTATAATGACGTCGTAGATAATCATAGAGCAGATTACGGGCTATGATGAATAGCATATTTTTCACTGTGTCCTCACGAAGCATTTGCTTGTAATCCATCAGACGGAGAAAAGTATCTTGGGCTAAATCTCTGGCAGATTCATAATTGCCTATTTTGTGATAGATATAGTTGATGAGCACGGGACAAAAGGAATTATAAGTTTCTTCCAGCAAATGATTAGTATTAGAATTTATTGTTTGCATATCGTTAGCTCCTTTTTTTTATTTTTTACGATAGAACACTATGGAATCATCTTTCGAAGAGTAAAATGCCAATCTATTGTTCTTCAGACTATAAAAGGATGTACGGACAATGCGTTGGTACAGTTCGGCATTTTTTTCACCATATACATAAGATAAATCCTGTGATAATAAAGGTAACTTGCATGTTAGGTTGATTCTTCCTGAAGTGGACAGCACATATTGGGCAGAAATAACGATAGAAGGGATTCCTTTCATGTCTGAATTGATAGTCCAAAAAAGAGAGTCTCCTTTTATTTTTAAGGAAATGTCATTTTCGGCCAGTTTCCATTCAGAAGAATCGGGTAATGGATAAACTGTTTCGACAGATTTATTATTTCCTATAAAAAGAAAAATAGGGATGAGGAATACAATGCCCAAAATGCTTTTCATAATATTGACTATTTAGTTAAACATTCAGCAAAGGAAGTACCTATGATTGTGAGGTCCTAGCCCTTGTCTGATGCAAAACTACATACAATATATGTCTATTTCCAAATGATAAAATAGCTCTTTTGTCCCAACTAAAATGGAATTTGATATTTGATGTTAATGTATTGTTATTCAGTATGATATCTTTTGGTAAATGAGTGCCAAAAAAAATGGGAATGTCCTATTGGGTTAGTTTTCCTTTATCACAAGATTCATTTTCTTGCAATATTCCAGCGGAGTCATTCCGGTTACATTCTTAAACACTCGGTAGAAAGTAGTCTTCGAGCTGAAACCGCATTGTTCCGATAAAGCCTTTAGAGTATATTTGGAGAGATTCTCCTGATTTAAGCGTTTTTTTATCTCATTGACTCGATATACATTAATAAAGTTTGCGAAGTTCACGTTCATATGATTGTTAAGTAACTGGGAGAGTTCAGGCTCTGTACACTCTAATTTTGTAGCAACCTCACCTATACCCAATTTCGCATTGAGATATGGTTTATCAAGCTCCATATATGAGAGCAGATTATCGAGTATTCCACTGATTTTTGTTTCAGGTAATGCCACTTTTCTAGTTTTACCTTGTTCCTGGGCAGCAGTTAAAATCAGGCGTTCATTGTTCATTCGTTTCTTGAGTTTCCATATCCGATAGCAGAAATAAACGATCAGGCAACTGATTATAATAACTACTAACAGTACATTTGCTATCACCCAATATGACTTTCTGACCTGAATATCTATTGACTCTACTTGATCTCCACTATTCAAATCGCGCAATTTAAAGGTATAATGTCCGCCGGACAGATCTTTATAAATTACTTCGTTGATGCCAGTTTGCTTCACCCAGTCAGCGTCGTAACCTTCTAATTTATACTCATAAAAGTTAGCATAGGGCAGGGCGTAGTCCATATTAGAGAATTTGAAGCGGATACTATTTTCAGAAGAGGGAAGGAGAATACCGTTTGACATATCCAGATACGGAAAATCATATTCTACATCTGAAATGGAATAAGAAGTAATAATGGGCTTCCCCATATAAGGATGTCCCGTATCAATGTTTTTTTCTGAAGTACAAATCAAACCACCTTCATTGGGCCACCAGATAACACTATCATTAGATACGAAAACATCATTATTAAAATCCATATCGCTTAATCCGTCTTGTCGTTGATACGTATAATGCCTTTTTTCGACAGGGTCATATCGGACAATTTCCTTCCGGGCAGCAATCCAATAAACTCCCTGACTGTCTTCCTGAATACTTACTACCTGATTGTCCGGTAATATGTCATTAACTGTAAAATGTTCAGTGACAGTTAGATCTGTCCCTATTTTATATAATCCGGTGTCCGTACAAACCCATATATCTTTCCGGGAGTCTTCCATGATGTATTTGATTTCACTTTTAATGGGAATTCCGAAACAGTCATTCCGCATTTTTCCTGTAGAAATATCCAGTAAAAGTAAACCGAATTTGGTGCCTATCCATAGCCGTCCCATGGAGTCAAAACATAAATAGAATATGGCATTGGTAGGCAAAATGGAATTCATGGTATCATATCTTTTTAAAATATGCCCGTCGGGAGTACTTTGATAAAGTCCGTTTTGGGACGCAAACCATAAATTACCTTTTGCATCTTGAGTGAAATGGAAGATGCAGCCATAAAGAAAGAGTTCTTCCTGTGACAAATCTTTCAAGGAAAGACTTTTTTCATCGAAGATGTGTATGCCTCCTCCATACGTAGCGACCAACACTTTATCGGATATCCGGTTTATATATAAAATAATGTCTGAGCGTAAGTTGGACGTACGGTTCTCGATTGTATATTGTCTGACTTTTCCTGTTTTCTCTTGAACGTAGAAAAGTCCTGTCCTTGTGCCGATTAGCTTATCACTATTAGGAAACATATAGAAACTTCGCACTCGGTAATCCGTAGAGTAAAAGTCACTTTTGTTGTAAAAGGAAAATTTAGCACCGATACGCGGTGTATAACTAACTCCGCCAAACTGGGTACCTACCCAGCAGATACCATTATCATACAGAAATGAAGTAATAGTGTTTGAACTGATAGAATTTTTTGCTTTCTCTTTGTGCGAAACGACCTTAATACTTCCATCTTCCAGAGACATTATTTTTAGTCCCTGTCCGTTGGTTCCTACAAATAATTTATTATCCTGCCAATCTATAGTCATTATCAGATTATGTTCGAAGCCGTCTACTTTAGAGAATTTTTTCTCAGACATATCGAACCGGAATATTCCTTTATTAAAACTGCCTAAATAGATATAGTTGCCGATTCGTGTCAGGCAAATGAAGAAATTACTGTTTGATATGTCTTCCGGCATTCGGTAGATGACGGGTTTCATCGTGCGGATGTCAATCCGTCCCAATCCGTCGGCTGTGGAGAACCAATAGATATTTTTGTCTTCACGAATAATAGAGGTGATGTGATTACAAGAGGAGAGGCCTGTCTCCAGAAGTATCTGGCGGGGAGTATGGTTACTTATTAAATATAGTCCGGCTTCCGTGCCTGCCAGAAATTGGTTTTCGGAAATCTTTTGGATTGTTTTGACAATGGTGGCTGGAAGTTCCAGCTTTACTGTCGTATTCGCTTTTCGGCTAAAATATTTCAGACTGGAAACTGTACCGATCAACAAAGTATCACTGTCCAATTCTTCTATAGACCATATATCATCCTCCGACAACGCCGGATATGTTTTGATTTCACATCCGTCAAAACGGCAAAGCCCCTGTCTGGTTCCCAACCAGATAAAACCAGACGAGTCTTTCTTTATGGCTCCGACCGTATTGCTTGGGAGTCCTTCAGAAGTGGTAATACTATAATAGTTGATAGCCGAAGAAGCATGTATACTTTCGGCTATCAATATGGTAAAGAACAAAAATACTATAAGTTGAAGAATACTGTTTTTCATAAATAGGCAACTTCATTTTCTTGCTTGAGAGACAAAGATAATGAAAAAATGGTTACTTGCTATGACGGACATATTCTATTTCCCGTTTTCTATTTTTGCCTTTATCCGCAATACTGTGTAAGAAAACGGTGGAAAATCATAGTCAAACGCCTTTCCGAAACCATTATAAGAATTTTCCTGCGGATAAATCTTCTTCGGTTCGTCATAGGAATTTTCTTCCGTACCACTGGTAGCCGTTAATGAAATGACTTTGCCTTCTTTGGCTATATTTTGGGCACCTTCTACATGGATGGCGGTAGAATAAACGGATGCAGCTGCATTCACTACCTTGATGACCAGTTCACCATTCGTTTCGTCATAGCCGGAATGAATAAATTGTAACGGCATTGTCTGTACTGTGTATGTCAGAAGAGATTTTCCGTCCATATAGAGCTCGCTCTTGGTGGGAGATACCACAATCTTTACGTCATACCATTTGTCTTTCTCTATCAACATTCCTGAGTGTTCGACCAGAACCCCACGCTCTTTATCGTCTTCCAAGCGTAATAATTCAGCACGGTCATTACTGCTCCACATACCGATGTTGTAGCGATATCCTGTTTTTCCGTCAGCACTCATGCCTAGAAAGATTTGAAATCCTTGTTCACCTCCTGTTTTACGGACTTTACATTCCAAGGTATAATCTCCTTCATATATCTCCTCCAGCAAATGTTGCTTTTCTTTCCGGAGAGTGAAATTGTCCATATCAGGCTTGGTAGGTACGCCATTCTGTGTAATTTTAATATCCTTGAACTCTACCGATGCCGAATTGGCTCCGAACCCGATATAGCCTTTATCAAATAAATCCGGATCTACGGCATGCATATTGATATTGCTTTTCACGTTATAGGTCGGGCGATTCTCCGCTGCCATTTTCTGTACATAGTATGAACTGCGTCCCACCACCTGGTCTGTGTCAATCCAAATGAGGTTGGTAGCCCAACTGCGGTCATGGCGGTTCTCAAATAAAGGAGCGTACGAAGCCATTGTCACCAGATCTCCGTTGCGTTCCATGCCATTGATGAAAGCAGCCTCTGATAATGCTGCCAGCATATTGCCTGCACCTACACTGCGGTTGCAAGCATACTCGCCTACATAAACCTGATATTTACCCCGTTCATATGTATCAAACAAAGTCGTATTGCGGAAAAAGAAATATGGGTCTACATACCAGTGCGGATCTATCATGTCGGTTTTTGTAATCACAGCAGGTCCTTCACGTTGCGGCATCTCATTGTAGATGAGTATCAGTTGCGGATATTTTTCTTTGATAGACTTGTAGAAAATATCGAAACGACGGTCGTATTCCGGTCCCCAGTTTTCATTACCTATTTCCACGTACTGCAAAGGGAAGGGGGCAGGATGCCCATCTGCTGCCCGTCGTGCACCCCATTCGGTTGTTTCGTCGCCCAACGCATATTCTATGGCATCCATACAATCGTCTATGTAGAATGCAATTTCATTTTCCGGACAGGCATCACCCATCCGGAACTGGCATCCTAAACCAACATTGCATACATACATTGCTTTCGCACCGATATCCTCACAAAACTGTAACATTTCATAATAACCAAAGCCATAGGAACAGCGATAACCCCATGTGCTGTATTCACCCGGGCGGGCGGCAGGATCGCCCAAAGTCTTTTTCCACTCAAAGCGGTTGTCAAGTGTAATGCCTTCTACGACACAGCCTCCCGGCCAGCGGAAAAAGGCAGGTTTCAATCCTACCAACATTTCTGCTACATCCCGTCTCAATCCGTTGGGACGATTGTTGAAAGTATTTTCCGGGAAAAGTGATACATAATCCACCCATATTATGCCGGGAGCATCAAATTCCAGCACAAGTCTGGCTTTGGCATCATTGCTGGCTGAAGTCAGTGTTTTCTTTATATCGTTCCATCGTCCGTCAGGGATTACTTCCAATATTTCCGAAGAAAGTATCTTTCCATCGGCAGAAACTAACTTAGCTGTTACTTTGCCTTTATAATCCGTTGAAGTGCGGATAATAGTCCGCAAGAAGTATTTTTCTCTTTCCACGATGTTCATTCCCCAGTAACCTTCATTTTGCAACCATATTGGTTGGGAGGCATCCGTAATAGTTACTTTCAAATTATTGGGTGCTGATGGAAACTTTGGATTTTCCTTGGTTACTTTCATTTGCGCTGCCAGCGAATCTTTGCCTTGCAGAGTCCATGCCGGAACTTCATCCGTATTCCAGCGGTAGGAGCGGGCACGCACTTCACCCGTCAGGTGATACTTCACTTGTTTGGGCAACAACTTATTTCCTTCCGCACGAAAACCGGCAGGCATTTCTTTCTCCTCGAAGCTACGGTTCTGTACCAGTTCGGCATATAAACCTCCGTCTCCGGCGTGATTAATTTCTTCAAAAAATACTCCATACATGGAGGATGCAATATCAGCTCCCCGTTCTTGTAGGTTGATTATAATCTCTTCTTTGGATTGTTGGGGCAAACTACAGGACATGACTAATAATCCTGACACAAACAAGTTTGTAATTTTACGTATCATAGTTTTACTTTTTTACTTTATTTTTATGTTTTTAATAAATTCATTTGTGGTGAATTCTTTCAAGTCTTTCATCTTTTCTCCGTTTATGACGATATTTTCAAATGTCACGTTCTTTACCATACGCTCTTTATCCAGTCCTTGAATCACCGAAGGATTTTCGCCGATTCCATAATAAGTTATATTGCGGAAAGTTACATTCTCTATTCCATGTCCCGGTTGTTTATCATACTTTGAATTAAAACGTACTTTGACATAGAAAAGACGCCCTTCCTGGATGTTTTCTACCCGGATATCCTCAAACAGGATGTTGCGTACCAGGTTCTTATCTCCGCAATCCACAGTCATGCATCCCTGATAGATCGGGTCATCTTCATCATGTTCCAATATGTCGATATTGCGGAATGTTATTTTTTCAACAATTTCTCCTGTTGCAGAATCCGGATCGCCATGACCGCCAATGTTGATAGGGTGGGCTACATCCGCCCATAGTATTGAATTTTGTACAGTGATATTGCTCGTACCGCCCCACCAGTTCCATCGATGCGCATACAAGGCGATGCAATCATCACTATTCCGCATGAAGACATTATCGATTAATACGTCATGGCAACACATCATGTCAATGCCGTCACTCCAACCCTTGCAACTGAATGATTTCAGGTTTTTGATGGTAATTCCTGTTGAACTGCCGCCGAATACTGTATAATGATCAGGGTTCACTACGGTAATTCCATCTATCAGTACATTTTTTGAGTCGGTTATCTCTATACCCCGTATCGGATGATCTAAGATACCTCGTCCGATGATCCGAACATTTTCTGCTTTATCTACCAGAAGTTTTGCTTTTACTACTGCTCCTGGTGCCAGATATACGGTTGTATTACCGGAAATACAGATTTGGTTATTAGGTAAGTCTTTGGGGCGGTGTATTCCCGGACCGAAGTACATAATGCCTTTTTCTTCTTTATCATATTTTTCTGTTTCCAAAGGATTGGCAAAGAGATGCAGATTATGCAGTCGGTCACCATTAAATTCGATGGAGAGATATTGGGGCTGCCGTAAAGTGAAGAGAATGGTGTTTTGTATTTGCTTGTATTCAATGCCTTTATTCGAAGGGCGGATTGCTACGTCATGCACTGTGCCATTATTCTTTTTCACCATGATTTCTACAGGACTGCCCATATCAAATTGTACCATGGAAGCATCCTGTACATTGTCCATGTCCACTTGCACTTTGTATTCGAACAAGTCTTTCCATTCACCACCGGGGATACGCACACGTACCGTGTAGTCGTCATTATGGGCCATACCTGGATTTAAACTTTCAGGATATGTCACTAACTGTGCCTGCATGGGCAAGCAGAAAAGAATAGAGAAAAGTATGGATATATACCTCATGATATAAGTATTTTTAGGTTTATACGTAAAAATACGAATTAAGGTGAGATATTACTCAATATAATCTCTATTCTTTTCTGTTTAATTCGCCTTACAATGTAGGCACTATTTTTATTATAGAATCGTTTTCGTCAAATTCCAACTTATCAATACATACTTCCCTATGGAATCCGGCATTTCTTCCCATGGTCACAGCATCCGGAAATTTGAAACGGTGATAGACTATGCGCCATTCATCCTTATTCGGAAGTGGCAGTACAGAATGGTGTCCTGTACCGAAAATTCCCTGCTCAGGCTTTTTGCATAGTATGACTTCACTTTTAGATGCATCAATAGGACCGACCGGAGACTTGGCACGTACATAGCGTACCTGATATTCTGGACTGCGGGTATCATTTTTAGACCAGGTAAAGTAATAGTAACCGTTTCTGTAAAACACATGGGCCGCTTCGCTATAGTAAGCATCATTGTCTATCAGAATCTTTGTTGTATTTGGTTTGATTGACACCATATCTTCATTCAGTTCGCATACAGCCATATAATAATTCCCCCAATACAAATACGTCTTGCCACTTGCAGGGTCCGTAAAGACATCCGGGTCGATGTTCTGTCCCTTACTCATACCTCCGGGGCGTACTTTGTCGATCAGGGGTTTGCCCGAATCTATGAAAGGTCCTGTCGGACTATCGGCAACGGCTACTCCGATTTGTTGTTCTGCCGTATAATAGTAATAATACTTATAATTGCCATCCGCCTGTTTCTTCTCAATAATACAGGGAGCCCATGCATTTTTCTTAGCCCAGGATACATCCTTTAAATCCAGAATAACTCCTTCTTCTTTCCAGTTCACGAGGTCGTCCGAGGAGAACGCCTTGAAAGCTGTACTTCCCCAGTTCGGTATTCCGTCAGTCGTAGGATAAATATAATACCTTCCTGTTTTTTCGGAATACATCACTTCCGGATCGGCGTAGAATCCCGGGAGTATCGGATTCTTTCGGATAGAGGCCGTAGATACATACTTTCTTTTATTCTTCTGCCAGTAGCTTTCCAACCTTTCTGCTTCTTCCATTGTCAGGTGGATGACTGCTCCATGCTTGGGAGCTGTAAAGTTGGTGGTTTTCATCACTCCTTCGTTAAAGCGTCCCAGGTTTTTAAAGTTTACGAAATCGAATGTTTCAATGAAAGCGAAATTATGTGGAGTAACACTATATACGTCATACATCAATACCCATTTGTCTTCACCGATACGCTTCCATACGTTAGGAGCTTCACATGCTTTGGGTTCAAAATCATACCATCGCGGGTCGAACTCATAATTTCCGTTCGCCCTGTCCGAAACAGCATGTTTGATACCCGCCGGACCATCATGGGCAACATAAAACAGGTGATATTTGTCACCCACTTTCGTAATGTCTCCGTCAATGGCCGAAGTCTTTTCATTCGGATATTCGAATAGAATCTGGGGCAGTGTTTCGATGGTGTCGAATTCATCATTCACATAAACATAGTATAGCTTGTTTGCCTCATTGCGGAAACGCATGGTGAAGTAAATCATCAGTTTGCCTTTTTGTGCATCGTAAGTCACTTCGGGTGCCCAGGCACAGCCTATTTCACTCATCCCTGCCGACATTTTATCGAAGCGGATATTCGTGCGTTTCCAGTTTATCAGATCCCATGATTTCATAAGTACCAGTCCGCGGTTATTTCCCCAGCCATATTTGCCGTCCCGTTCCCATTGGGTGGTCCGGTAGCCGTCTCTTTGCGCAAAGACGTGTAAATCTGTCATTGCAAGATAGAAAGCTCCGTCCGGTCCGCGATAGATATGCGGGTCACGTATTCCTCGTTGATAAGCAATCGTATCTCCGGCAATCACCGGTTCACCATCGTTCAAGGCTGTAAAAGTGTATCCGTCATGACTGACAGCCATGTACAGGCCGTGAGTTTCATCTTTATGAAAAACCATCAGATACGCACTCATGTCTTTCTCTTGCGGAACGGCATTCCGGTAACGGAATTGACTGAACCCGGCATCTCCTTTTCCGCAAGAAAGTAAACCTGTACGCAAAGCAAAGAATCCTTTGTATTTATTATGGTGCATATCCGAGACGTCTACATCTTCTGCCAATACAGTCCAGGCATTACCGTCTTTGCTGACCATCATTTTCACTTTATTCCCCTGATTTAGCAATTTCACCTTAAAGTTTCGTCCTATCTTATTGGGAATTGTTTCGGTCTGTTCCGCATTTCTATATACAGTGAAGTTCTTCCCGTCAGATACCACGCCTGCAAAAGCCTTTTCATTGTAGAAGAGCACTAATCCGGCTTTATTGCCTTTGCCTACCTGTACATCGACCTGGGTTTCGTAACATTTATCTTCGGGTGTAATGAGTAACAAACGACCGTCAGCCGGTGAACTGCCTTTAGCATTCATCCGGAGTGTATTATTCTTGAAGGAGAGCTGACCGGGAGCATACTCTTTCCAGAAAGTCCACTGCATGCCTAAACTTGTTTCCGTAAAATTATCATTCAGATTTAATCCGTGTTTGATGTTCGGATCAGAGGGTAGGGATGTGGCAGTCTTGGTGGGGCGGAACCATCCATCCGGACTATATTCCATTGGCTCAATCAAAGTCTGCCGTCCCAGTGTGTGATAGCCTTTCGCATAAGCGTGATACACCATCCACCAATTACCGTTGACATCATCTATCAGTGTGCCATGACCTTTTGACCACCAGTTGTCGGTAGCACTGTACGTATGTACCACCGGATTGTAAGGAGAATTCTCCCAGGGGCCGAAGATACTTTTGGAACGCGCCATCACGCACATGTGACTGGTGGCAGGTCCGGCTGTACCTCCTTCGGCGGAAGTCATATAATAATAGCCATCCTTGAATAGAAGTTTGGGAGATTCCAGATACATATCATCTCCTTCTGTTTCCCAGTTTTTGGGATATACCCATCCGTCGTAAACCTTCTTGTTTTCACCTGTTATTTTTAGCCCGTCATCGCTCAGTGGTGCCACCCAGCCATTATTGGTAAAAAGATAACGGCGTCCGTCTTCACCCACTACATGTCCCGGGTCAATTCCCCTGACATCCAGCTTTACAGGCTTACTCCACGGACCGCGGATGTTGTCGGCATAAATGACGTAATTTTCGCCTTTGGAAGTAGGGTAGTAGATGTAGTACTTATCTTTATATTTCAGCAAATCGGGAGCCATGGCCGAACCTTCGTATTCGGGGCATACACGACACACAGGTTCCCAGTTCACCAGGTCTTTTGAATGCCAGATTAAAAATCCCGGTGCATAGAAGAAAGGGGAGTGAGTCATGTAATAATCTTCCCCCTCGCGCATGATGGAAGGGTCGGGATAATCACCCGGCAAAATCACTTTCGGATATTCCTGTGCGTCTGTCGGCATTGCCGTTAAGGCAAGCAAAATAAGTAGTAAGAGTTGTTTCATGATATACATCTGTACTAAAATTATATTTAAAGTTATTATCTGTTTTCGGTTCCTTTTGTTAATACGAATTGAGAATGAATTGCACTTACTACCAATCAAAATAAGATGGTTATCATTTGTTTTTCCGGTGGAAAATGTATCTTTGATAGCAATTGGAATGAGTGACAAATCGCTTTCATTCGTAGTTTATTGAAATAATCAATAGATACTTCATGATGAAAAAGACATTATTAACGTTGGTATGTACCCTTGTTGCTTTATGTGCATCCACCCAAAATACCTTTCAGTTGAAGACTTCGGGCACAGGCCCGCAATTATTAGTGGTTCAATATTCCGGTGAGGACAAACCCGAAAAAGGAAAGAAGTTTTTATTTAATATTTCCGTAAACGGTACTCTTCTTTATACGGAAGGATTAAACCGAAACCGTCACGGACTGTTTGAGGTAGTATATCCCATTCCGGATTCTGTCTTGCAGGGCAAGTCTTCCACACTTGTTCGTTTTGAAGCATATGACGAGACGGCATCCGTGGGCAAGATTTATGATGTTTCCATAGTTCGTCAAAAGTTGGAAACCGGAATCTTTACCGACAGAAAAAACTGGCAGGGCTTGGCTAAAGACTGGACGTGTTCTTCTGATGGCACTTTTATTTATACGGAACCGGATGGGCCTCGACATCCTTATGTCAATCAGTCCGTCATTGATCTGATGTCTTATTACGCTCTGGAAGTTAATCTGAAACTGACTGGTGTGGACAATATTCCTGTGGAAGTTTTTGCTTCCGCCAAGAATCTGAAAGCAGGAACAGACCTGGACAAGGAAAATATATACGATACCCGGCGTGCCCGTTTCACTCTGCAAAGACAGAAGGATGGAGAGTGCAGGTTACTTATTCCTTTTTCCGTTTTTGATACTCCCAAAGCGTCACAGAGTACCATCCGGCGTATAAAGTCCATTGCCTTCCGCCTGTCCGGTGAAGGTAGGGGCAAAGTTAAAGTACTTTCCACCCGATTGCTGGAAGGAAATTCTGTGAAAACAACAGCTGACTGTTATTCAAGACCCGGTGAACCCGGCGATACCATTATTTATCCGGTGACCGTCACCAATTGTGAACCGACATCGCAGTCTGTTTACTTTTCCATTCAGAAATATGGTTGGGAGGCTTTTCCTGCCACCGTTGAACCTGCACAGTTGGAATTAGCCTCCGGTGAAACCCGAAAAGTGAATGTACGCGTGATAGTTCCACCGGGTATCCCTGCCGGAGGGAGGGAAAAACAAACTTTGCAGATTCTTCCTTCTGCCAATCCGGCCGCAGTCCGGACATTAACGTTTACCACCCTGCGCAGCATGCCGCATCCGTTTACCATCCATACCGCTGAAGGATGGGATGAAGTGCGAAGGAAAGCTGAAAATTACGACTGGGCGAAAGACCGCAAAGAGCGTTATGTACAGGATGCCAAAGCATGGATTGTCCCCCTGCGTCCTCCTTATGTGGCTAATGGAGACGGTATTCCTTATCTTTGTGCCACCACCCACGAACATGGTTTGATGAATAACGCCATAGCCTGGCAACTGACCCGTAGCCTGCAGTATGCCCGCAAAGTGAAGCAGTTCTTGTTGATGATAAGCGATTATCAGAACGGTTTTCCGCTTACCCGGAAAGCTTCCCACCAATCGTCTGTTCAAGAGGGGCACTTTTTCCAGCATTTGGCGCAGGCATACGATTTGATTCAGGATGCCGGAATACTGACTGATGCGGAATGTACGCAAATTGAATATACGTTCCGGCTCTATATAGACTTATTTCTCCGTTATAAAAGTACTGGGGGCGCCAACTGGGCTGTATCCCAACTGACAGGTGTTTTCTTTTGCGCCCTCGCCATTCAGGACTTCCAGCTTGTGGATGAAGTGCTTTATGCTCCCTCCTGTCTGATAGATAAATTCCGCACCTACACTATGCCCGATGGATGGTGGTACGAGTGTACCGTCAGTTACAACCTGTGGGTGGCAAGTGAATATGTACAGATAGGGTTGGCTTTGAATCCTTTCGGCTATTCCTTATTGACAGAGAAATTTCCGGTAGATTATAATCTTACCCCTGAATATGATAAGGTAGGTGCTAATGAAGACGCAGATCGCCGTAATTTGCATCACGGTCATAGTTTCCGTATTCGCGGCCCTATTCATCAGCCTTATGTCACCATCAAGATGATGTCCGATGCCTTGCTTCCCTTCCTTGATTATCGCGGTTGGATATTCGGCATCAACGACGCTACGGAACGTGAAGTGGGCGGAGACAGTTTCGAAATGGCCTATTACGCTTTTCGTGATCCGCGATATGCGGCATTCATACGTATGACGCCTAAAAGAAACGATTTGATTTACGGTGTACCGGAACTGCCCGATGCGGAACCCGCCGAAGTGCGCGGAGCTTATGCCGACAATGCCGGAGCACTGATGTTGCGTTCCACTCAAAAGGATGCCCGCGAGAAGATTCAGGCTGTATTGAAGTATGGAACCCATGGAGGTTATCACGGACATTTCGACCGGACCGGATTACTGTCATTGATGCGCTACGGACGTAGCTTCTACAATCCCGAAATGGTATGGTACAGCTATGCCCCTTACATGTACAACTTCTATGTGCAGACCAGCATCTCCAAAAACATGGTTACCGTCGACTTGAAACAGCAGGAAGCTGACGATAGTAAGCGTAGCCTGTTCCATACGGGCGATTTGTTTCAGGCGGGTTGTGTAGAAGGCACTGCCGCATGGAGTTATCCGGCATACGGCGGACTCCGCCACAGCATGAAAGGTCCGAGAGATTTTAAAGAAAAGACGGAATGGGAAGCCCGCTATTTCCCTATTCCCGATAAACATCCGGAGTTCGGTGTGCTGACCGGATTTACCGAACCCATTTTCCAACGCCGGTTGATGGTGGTTACCGATGATTATGTTGTGCTTGCCGACTATGACAAGAGCATGGAGGACAAGCAGCACCGTTTCGACCTACTGTTCCAGGTGAAAGGCTTGCTGGGACTTACTGCGGATCAAAAAGAGCATATCTCTCATACGGCACAGCTCGGCACTGACTCTTTAAGTGCCGCTCCTTTAGTGACGGATGTCAATCACTACTCCGTAACAGGAACCCTGAAAGCCAGCTTCTTGACGAAGTACGGTCCGGATGCCGACAACCGTGGAACGCGCATATCCGGTGAACCGGGAAATCTTTATATGGACATTTACAATGCTTGGCCCAATACCCAACGCACAGCTTTCACCGGACGTGCTCCCGAAGATCACGGAATGCAGCGTAACCTGAAGTACACGGTAGAGGGAGATGGTAAACTACTTGCCAAAGGCAGTTTTGGTGCCTGGATTTTGGGCGAAGGAAAGGTGGATGTTGATATTACGGGTATCCGGAAACTAACTCTGTCCTCTGCCACTCAACATGCTAACCGTTCTAAGACTCTATTCTGGGCAGAAGCCATTCTGGAAACGAAAGACGGTAAACAAATTCGCCTTGCCGATCTTCCGGTTGTCAGGAACAACGTGCAGGATAATCCTTTTGGGAATACCAGAGACTATGCCGATGGCCGCATCAATATCAGTGGAGAAAACTACAGTTGGGGACTTCCTGCCGAACCTGTGAATGCAGGTTTTGAAACTCCTGCTCAATATACCTTTGATTTGGATGGGCTTCAGGCCGTCCGTCTGAAAACAGTTATCGGTGGAGATTATCCTCTGGGTGATGAGGCTGAAAGGCGCATTACTTTCGGGGTGCGCATAGACGCTGCTCAGGTTCGTTACCTGACTGTCATAGAGCCTTTTGAAAAAGAGAATAGTGTACAGTCTGTATTTGCTCCTTCGGCAGATAGACTGATTGTAACACTGAAGGATGGCAGGGAACAACGGTTCTATTTTTCAGGAATGGAAGAGGAGGGAGGTGTACCTGCCGTAAAGATGGAAGAATGGAAAGAAGGTGTGCTGTTGCGTGAAGAACATACAGTATGTGATTAAAAAAAGAATACGGAGTTCATCACGAGCTCCGTATTCACAAGATGAAAAGGATTGTAAAAACGGGGTATATATTGGTTAGATGAGAGATTTGTTCTTTTTCGTGATAAACAAGTGACAGAGAAAATGCCAGACTCCTCCTTTCTCAAGCATCATGTTCTCATAATCTTTCATTATTTTCTTATATAACGCGAGAATTTCATTGGTATAATTCATCATCTTTTCAAAATTCTCTTCCAACTCAGCTTCCCGTTGGGTATGATGATAATTGATTTCTAATAAATCGTCGTTGATTTTTTCTAAGCGTGCTTTCTCTTGATAAAGCCAACTCAAATGATCTTTTCGCACTCTCTCCATAATGGCATCGTCAGGACAAGACTTTAGTGAGTTAAATTCAAGGGCCTTATCAAGCTCGTCAGTATCTACTAACGGATTCTCGTCTTCGTAAGGTTCTGTGCCTATAGAAGAGCATGTCAGATAACGTAACCTAATCCATTCCCGGATTTGCTCCTTCGGTATGCCGTATTTCTCAGCTACTGACTTTGTAGATAACCAATTAGCCATATAGTGTTTGATTATAAGTTTAAAATCAATCCCTATACGGCTATAATGGCTTTATTATAAAGGTACGGGACATTACTCTATCCCTAAGGTCAGGTATGTAGCGCACCCTTAACGCAGGAAGAGTAAGCCCGTACCAATAACTGATACAGGCTACGCTCATCCGGTCGTTAGATACAAATCGCTACATTTTAACCTAACCGAAGGAGGACATGATATATGTTAAAATATCATCATGTCAAATAGTTCAGTTGCAAAGATACGTCTTTTTTCACATTTAACAACGAAATCATGGATTTGTTTCTCCATTTTGCGTAACTTTTCTGTTTAGTAGCACTTAAAAAAATAACTTGGTACATAAGCAAGTGCAGCGAGTAAGCGCATAAATGGTAATTTAATGAAGAATTTGGCTGCGCTATGCAAGCATGCCGCAAGGTAATTCTTCATTCTTCATTCTTAGTTCTTCATTTCGATAAATTATCATTTATGCACCAACTTATTTTTTAAGCGTTACTTTGTCTTTTGAGTTTTGCTTTGATTTAAGTCTTGAATAGGCTTGTTTTGCAATAGCCATTTCGCTCTGCCTGATGGCAAAAAGTGACAGGTGTTTTTTTGTTTTCTTGGAAAAGTGGCATAAAAAGTGTCTCTTTGCCTTGGATAAGTGGCGTAATTATGGTAGTTTTGTCTTGGAAAAACGGAAATAGGTGTTTTCGTCGTTTAGGGTAAACTGTAGAAGCCATGCTGAAAAGAAAGATTGACCATTACATTAAGCGTTATTATGAGATCACTCGTAATGCTTTGCTTGTTACCGGTGCGCGCCAAATCGGTAAAACTTATTCTATCCGGGAATTTGGAAAGTCGTTCAAGAGTTTTGTCGAGATAAACTTCATAGATAATCCTGAAGCTGTAGAAGTCTTTAGAGGTGCAAAGGGGAGTGCGGATATACTGTTTCGTTTGTCGGCTATGACTACAATTCCACTGATTAAAGGTGAAACACTCATATTTTTCGATGAGGTACAGAAGTGTCCTGAGATGGTTACAGCCATCAAATTCTTAGTAGATGAGGGTTCGTATCGTTATATTTTGAGTGGGTCACTGCTTGGCGTAGAGCTGAAGGATTTGCGTTCGGAACCTGTGGGATATATGGGAATCAAAGATATGTATCCCCTCGATTTCGAGGAGTTTATTTCGTGTGTGGGCATTAATGATAAGATAATCGACTCTCTGCGTAATGCTTGGGAAAGTCGCGTGGCGGTGGATGAATTTGTCCACTCTAAAATCATGGAATTGTTCCGCTTGTATCTGGTTGTGGGCGGTATGCCTGCTGCCGTGAGCAAATATATCGAGAGTAATAATTTGCAAGCAGTAATGGCTGTGCAGCAGGATATCATTCGTTTGTATAAGCGTGACATTGCTCAATATGATCCTGATAACAAACTTTATATAGAAGAGATTTTTAATCTCATTCCGCCTGAACTCGATGCCAAGAATAAACGGTTTATCTTGAAAAAACTCAACGAGAATGCCAAGTTTGAACGTTATCAGAACAGTTTTCTTTGGTTGAAAAATGCGGGGGTTGCATTATCTGTTTATAATGTGGAAGAACCTAAGATACCCTTATTGCTTGCTCGCTCACGCAATCTGTTCAAACTTTTTCAGAACGATATAGGCTTGCTCGCCGCTCAATATGCCGAAGGCATTCAATTACGAATTATCAGGGGTGAGAAGAATATTAATTTTGGTTCCGTATACGAGAATGCGGTTGCTCAAGAATTGGTGGCGCATGGCATAGAACCCTATTATTATAACAATAAGAAGCGAGGCGAATTAGACTTTGTCATCGAACTTGACGGTAAAGTATTACCCATCGAGGTGAAGTCGGGAAAAGATTATGAGGTGCATCGTGCTCTGTCTAATATCATGGATTGTAAAGAGTATGATCTTTCCGAGGCTGTAGTCTTCTGTAATGATAACCTACGAGTGGAGGGCAAATTAGTGTATGCTCCCATTTACATGGTGATGTTCCTAGAAAAGAGTAATGTGGCGCCAACTTATTACAAGGTCGATTTGTCGATGTTACAGTAATCCTCCAGCGTCACTACGCCGTTGTAGTGTTTCTGTTTTCGCCTATTGTCTCTGCTTCTTCCGAATTCCACGGAGGGATAAATGCGCATCATCTTTGGAATGTATCAACTATATTCCTTGAAAGTTTGAAGTATACTTAAAACTTTTCTTTATCTTTATAGAAGTTTGAAGTATACTTAAAACTTTTAGCGTATGGAATTTCCTAAGGCACTGATTAAAAGAAATGGCTATATGGAAAGAATGAAGCCATTCATGAGGAAAAATATTGCCAAAGTCCATAAGGACTCAGCAAGGTCATAAAAGAAGGACTAATATTTAATGAATACATATATAGCATTATGAATATATGAAAGATGAAGCAATAAAACATATAATTAGCAGGTGTAATCTAAATGAAATAGTTGATATACTGTCCGATAAATTGAGTGGTTCAGAGTTAAACTCTTTGCTATTAGAGGTGTTTGACAGGCGTACCACAAAAGAAACACCATCTTCCTTATTGAGTAAATACAGTAAAACAAATTGACTAAACCTGCACAATTAGATTTTCTGGAATTTAAAGAGGAAGAATTGGAATGCTGTAAAATAATTGCGAATAATAACTATGAATTAATTGAGTTATCCCCTGTTGCTCAATTAGGTACAAGTAGTGTAATGGCAACAGTAAATCAAAAAAAAGTTCTTACAGCACTAAGAAACACGGAAGTTCAGTCCGACCCAACAAATGCAATAGCTTTGCATTATGCTTCATTAAAGAAAAGTAATGAACTGTCTGAGAAAACATATAATTTTGGTAATGTATCAAGAGTTATAAGAACTCAGGTTTTCTCAAACCCAAATTTTACGCCTCATTTTCCTCTTTTGTGCCTAATCTCGTGCGGTATGGATACGGGTAGTTTTGAATTTGAAAGAACTGAATTGCATAAACATTTAGCCATAACACAGAAGGTCTGCAAAGAAGTCTTTGGGTTTGAAAATATATTTTTTGAAATTATACCCTGCAAAGGATATGATGAAAAAAGTCAATTGGTATCAGATACCTTTTTTTATACTAAAAATAGCGGTTTGGATATTCGTATTGCCAAATCAGATTCACATAATAATTATTACTACGGCATTAGAATTAAAGCTAAGATTATTATTGATGGGGTAGAACATGAAATAGGTGATGGAGGATTACTTAACTGGACTCAAAACTTATTGGCAAATAAAAAAGAACGTATGCTCACAATGGGGATAGGGATACAATTATTGCACTTATTTAAGAAACAAAAATGTTGAAATCTAAAGTCATATACGAAAGCGAAATAAACGAACATGTTAAGGTTATATACACCTATAAAGATACTTATCAATAATTATTAGGGGTGTAGTTGCAAATTTGATAAGTCTTGCTTTGGTTTTAGTACAGGAAAATAAGATTTTTGCTTTGGTTTTAGTCTGAAAAATGCATCTTTTTGCTTTGGTTTTAGTATTTATATCTTATCTTTGTGCTGATTATTAATAATTTATATATGTTTCAGAGATTAGCACTTAAAGCCCTTCGTCAATGGGCAGAAAAAGAAGGACGTAAGCCTCTGGTGCTTAGAGGGGCAAGACAAGTGGGAAAGACTACATTGGTCAAGATATTTGCAGAAGAGTTTGATGTATTCATCTATTTGAATCTGGAAGAGAAGGTAAATGCCGACCTGTTTACTATGGACGTTTCCTTTGAAGATTTACTGGGGGGTATTTATGTTAAAGCTGGTATTAAGATGGAGAATCAACGGACCCTGATTTTCATAGATGAAATACAGAATGTTCCGGATGCGGTAAAGGTTCTTCGTTACTTTTATGAGAAACGTCCTGATCTCTATGTGATAGCTGCCGGATCATTGTTGGAAAGTCTCGTAGGTAACCATATTTCTTTTCCGGTAGGTCGTGTAGAATATATGGCGTTACATCCATGTACGTTTACTGAATTTCTGGGAGCATTGGGAGAGAATATTCTGGTGGAGCAAATAGAACAGTTGGAAGTGCCGCAGTCAGTACATAGTTATGTGATGGATTTATTTAAAAAGTATATGATTGTGGGAGGGCTTCCTGAAGCTGTGGCGAATTATGCCAAACGGAAAGGCTGGGTGGGTTTGAATGAGATATTTAATTCTTTATTGTCCGGCTACAAAGATGATATTGAAAAGTATGCACAACGTCCTAAAGAGCAAGATATCCTTCGCTATATTTTGAATTATGGCTGGGGATTGGCCGGGCAACGCTTCCAGTTCTCCAAATTCTGTAGTTCTTCCTATAAGTCGGCAGAAATGGGTAATGCGTTCAGAACTTTGGAGAAAACTTTTTTGTTGGAACTGGTCTATCCATTGATTTCCACTTCATTTCCTATTCTTCCGGATTTGAAAAGAAGTCCAAAATTGTTGTGGTTGGACACTGGATTGGTTAATTATGTAGCTGGAATGCAGGAGAGTTTGTTGTTCACTTCTGATACAGATGAATTATGGAATGGGCATATTGCTGAACAGGTAGTAGGACAGGAATTGTTGGGGGCTTCTTTTGCCTTTGGAGGCAAACGCATGTTTTGGGTTCGCGATGCCCGTAATTCACAAGCGGAGGTGGACTTTGTATATAAATATAAATCACATTTGATACCTGTTGAGGTGAAGACGGGGGATAATTCTAAGCTGCGTTCTTTGCATCAGTATATGGATGAGTCCCAAGAGGACATTGCTTTGCGTCTATGGAACGGACCCTTGACTTCCGATTTGATACGTTTGCCTTCCGGCAAACAATACACATTATATAATGTGCCATTTTACTATGCCGGACAACTGGAAACCTTTTTCAATAATAAGTTTGCATAGTTTGTCAGCACTTCAGCACAACTCTATTTAATCTATTGAAACAGAAACGGTTGCCGTATGACGGCAACCGTTGTGATAAGTGACGGCAAACCGTTTATCGTTACACTGAAAAATAAATTATTATAACTTTTCTACCCGGTATACAATGCCTTTGCAAGTTCGCTTATATTCCAGGTTATTCTTCCGTAATATCCTTCCGAAGTGATTTACATTGCTTGCTGTCAGCTTAATATCCCTATTCTTACTCCGTAGATGTTCCAGTATTTGCATGGGAGACAAGTATTCGCCTTCTTCTCCCTCTTCCGGTGAACGAAAATAACAATGGAATAGCTGCTCAACCGGGCTCATTTGCTCGAATTCCCGGTTCGTTTCACGCAAAATAGCCTCATCGGCATCATCAAACCAATAACGTTCGCCCTTTACGATGGCTTCCATCGCCTGTGCATAGAGTTGGCGGTAGTTGATGGTTACGTTGGTATCAATCGGTGCGGTCACTTCTATGCAGATGAAACGGCGGCTGCCGCTCGGATCGGTCAGCAAGTCTTTCTGATTGCTTGTCCCGATGAACGAGGCATAGCGCCGCATTTCCTGTATGCTGCTGCCATACGGTTTGCGCAGGTTGGCAACGGGCTTTTGCAATAAATGCTTCAGAAAGCCCTGCTGATTGATGCTGACCTGGTCGAATTCATCGATGTTGATCAGCATAAAGCGCCCCAGATACAGTTCCGCATCCCGTTTGCTCTTGAAGTCCAGGCTGTCGGTGTAGCCGAAACGGAGTTCGGGTGGAAGGATGATGCGGCAATAGGTCGATTTCCGAAAACCCTGCGCACCCACCAATAGGGGAGATGTACTGTTGGAATGCAACTTATCGAGCCCCCTCCAATGCGCCACCATATTCAGAAACCAGCGGTAGAAAAGTTCCCTCCAATGAGGATTGTTGCAGGGTACAAGGTCGGCCAGCGCGCGGATACGGTCTTTTCCGTCCCAGCGGCCCAGATTGCAGAGGTAGTCTTCCACCGGATTATAAAGCGGTACTCGATTGGAGGATAAATACCTGTTCACATCCCTGTCCCACACACGGATACCTTCTTGCAGGGCATCCATTGCCACGCTGTTTTTTACACGCTGGTCAACGGGCTGGAAATAAAAATGAATGGAGTCCCGTTGCCGGTATTCCAGGTCGCTCGTCAAAGCATTGAAACGGAATTCGTACCTGCGTTCCATAAATTCATTTAGTCGGAAAGCAGTATCTTGTTCCGGTGTCAGCGATTTTCTTTTGCCAAATCCTTTGCATTCCTGATAGAGGTTGTGGACAGTTGTCCGCACGGTTGGTTCGTCCGCCTGCTTGAAATAATGTATCATGACTTGGCGTACAGTCTCTTCCTCCGGTATGCCTGCCTTGAAACAGTGTTCTGCCAGGCACACCAGCAGTTGCTGCAAGTCGTCGCCCCGTTTCCATTCTTCCATTTCATTCAGTGCTTTGCTGAGGGTTGTTTCAAACAATAATGTGAAGGTCTGCGAGGTTTCGTAACCCGGTTTCAGTCTTGACAATGGGTTCTTTTCCGTCAGTTGGCGTTGCCGGAAAGTTTCTTCGCCGGGCATACCGAAGGGCTGCTCAAGGCAGAAAGGAATGGCTTGCCGGTTGAAGTAGGGATATGCATCAAGCGTCATGCGGCAGCTTTGCGTCATAGAAGGCTCTCGCAGCGTGATGGGAAACGGTAATATGGGCTGGTAGCATTGCACTGCCATGCGGTAGGCGTGTGCGTGAAAAGACTCCATGTTTTCTTCTTTCACCGGCAAATTTCCGTCCGGCAGGGCGAATTTCACCCAGATTTTCACACTCCGTCCACTGCTTCCGGCAAAAGCCGCCCAAGTTTGCGGTAACAAAGCCGCCTGCCGTTTCACCAGTTCCACTTCGGACAATCCGGCCAAATGGTTTACTTCCAACATCACTACGCCGTTGTAGTGTTTCAGTTTTCGCCCGTTGTCTCTGCTTCTTCCGAATTCCACGGAGGGATAAATGCGCGGCAACTTGTCGATGTGTTCATAGTATCCTCCGCTGTCAGGATTCGTGTAAAGGAGCATGGAGCGCAATCTTGTGACGTGTTCCTCTTTGGTTTCTGTTTTTATCCGGTCTATCCATGCGTCAGCTTCGCAGGTGCTGAGGGTTTCTTTTCCACTCTCCCGGTCTTCTCTGATAAGAGTTATTTTCATCCGTATATGTGTTTTGAAATAATTGAGCAATAAGGGTTATTCCTTAGCGACTGCAAGGTACGCATAATATGCGCTGAAAGCAAATTATAAATGCCTTTTATGATTCTATTTATCCTTAAAGACTGTCGTCCTAAATGCATGAGAAAAATTAACGAATACTTAAGGGAAAACTTGCTTTTGCCTTATTGATTTCGTATCTTTGCTTACTCTAAAACTTCGTCCTGCAATTGCGGGCCCGATGGTTTCGATATGGGAACCAAGCATCCTGCAACTGCCCACCGGACAGCCCGCAATTGCAGGACGAAGTTTTGGAGTAAGCATAAGAACATTTATCCTAAGCCAAAAGCACAAAAACGACAGACTATCTGCACATTTCTCTGCCTTGTTTTGGCTTTCAATCACTTAAGAAGAACAGTATTAACCCTTTAAACAGAAACAAAAAACAATGGCAGCACAGTATGACTTCCAAAGAAGACCTAACCCGAAGGGTGACGGTGAATTACAACCCTTGTATCCACGTATCGTGAATAAAGGTACGATTGACACAGAGCGTTTGGTTAGTGACATTTCCCGAATGTCCAGTTTCAGCCCCGGTGACATCCATGGTTTGTTGGCGGCAATAGAGGACCGGGTATCGTATTATTTATCCGAAGGACACCACGTTCAGTTGGGCGACATGGGATATTTTTCGGCAGGCCTGCAAGGCCGTCCGGTGATGGATCCGAAAGAAATCCACGCGCAGACTATCTTTTTCGGCAAAGTACATTTCCGTGTATCACCCGATTTCCGCAAGCGGTGTGCCGGTTCTGTGGAGCGTGCCAAATATGGTTTCCGTAAGAGTGCGGAGCTTGGCGGTGCCGAGCGTTACCGCCGTTTACTGGTGTTTTTGGAGACGCATCCCTTCATTACACGCAAAGATTACAGCAGTATCACGGGACTTTTGAAGAATAAAGCACTGGATGACCTCAATTTGCTTGTGGAAAAGGGATATTTGAGCACAATCGGGCGTGGTTCGCATAAAGTGTATGTACGTGCTGAACCACAGGAGGTTAAATCGGAAAATCCGTAAATATATCGAAAAAACCAGTGCTGATAAACAGTTTGTCAGCACTGGTTGCAACGGTTGCCAGCACAAGGCAACTGTTTGTTTTATTGTATATTAGCTGTCTTAGTGCTGGAGTGCTGACAACTATCGGAAAACTTTCATTGTGTAGAAATTCCTCTTGTTCGTTTTTTTTGGGGTGACACACTTATTGTCCACCGTTCGGTTTTCCGGATTTTATTGCGTACGGTGAGTACTTCCCATTGCGGAACTTTTTTCAAAATTTCACAGATGTGTTCTATATAGAGATTTTTACGTTCTTCCATGATACTGTCCGGACGAATTATGTGAACTTCTATACTATCGATGCTGCCGTCCGCTTTGGGCAGTACTGCGCATGATATTACCACTTTTGTATTTGCCAGTTCCGGAAAATAATCTCTATTGAACTGTGTCTTAATTAAATCCATAGCATCTTTTATAGATGTTCCCTTTTTTATAGAATTCCGGTAACTGGTTTTAGAAATGATTCTGCCTTGTTCCACCTGGTAGTCCGTTTCATTTTCATATTCCCTGTTAAAGCCCATGTGTACATAATAGATCTGTTCACCGGACACAACCTTCAACTCTCCACTGAACCAAGAGGCTACTATCCGGCCTCGTTTGTCCTGATACTGATCGAAGATGCCATTTAAATCAACGGTAACTTCCGACACTGTGTCGGGATAGGCGAAAAGGCTTTTGCTGTCTTCTATTTTTTTCAGAATCAGTTTATCCTCTTCTATTTGCCATGTGGCTTGGTATCCTCTCCAGCAGGCTGTACAAAAGTCCTCTTGGGAGAGACGTTCACTCACCTGTTTGCTTAAGATTGAATCGTGCTCTATCGGGCACGTTTGCAACATCAAGGTGTCTTTTCCGATAATGATGAGATCGGGTATCTGTCCGGTTGCTTGGGCTGAAAGGAGGCAACAGAAGCACAGGAGGTGGAGGAGGAAAAGCTTTCGTGTCATAGTAGAAAAAGTTATATCTGCAAAAATAATTGTTTTTGTGTATAAGAAGGGAGTTTTATATAAGAAATTAGTTCTCATCCCCTTGGCTTGGTGAGAGAATAGTTTCCGTTTCATCTATAAAAACTTCCTGTTGGTCGATTTTCTTGTTGATGGGATTAAACTGTTTCATGCGAAAAGAGTCATAGATGCATATTTGGTGAATTCAATGAAAATATAACTCACTTTTAAATGCATTAAAATTATGAAGAAGCAAATTTTAAGTTTGGCCCTTGCCCTGTTTCTGGGAACGGCTGTAGGTATGGCACAGGAAAACAGAGGCGAACGTCCTGATCCGTCAAAACGTATCGAACAGATGGTGACGGAATTGGGACTGAATGAAACTCAGGCTAAAGTATTTAAGGCGGTAATGGAGGAAATGAGACCAAACAGAGATGCTTCGGGCGAAAGACCTTCACGTGAAGAAATGGAGAAAAAACGTAATGAGGCAGATGCGAAACTCAAAAAGATTCTGACGGACGAACAGTATAAAAAGTATCAGAGCATGAGGCCTCAGAGAGGACAGAGGAGAGGGAAATAATCTTCTATAAGGAAGATATGTCAAACGTAGTGAAGGATCTACTCACCTGAATGCACGGAGAGGAGATCCTTCGACTACGCTTAGGATGACAGTATCGATAAGCTTATTGTTTTTTTCAAACGGTTATTTACTGAATGTAACCTCTTCTGTATGTTCGCCTACAAAGATGCGTGCCATATCTCCGGTCTTATACCATTTGGGTTTATCGGGCATGTCATCATAAATCACTTCACCGTTTATTTGCAAGTTTTCAAAACGAATGTTTTTCACTTTCCGTTCTTTGTCATAACCGATAATCATGGAAACTTCTGCATTCTCTCCCGTGTAGGAGATGTCCTTGAACAATACATTCTCAATACCTCTGCCCGGTGCTTTGCAATATTTCTCATTGTAGAAGATACGCAGATTAACTAATTGTCCCTGTCTGAAATCTTCTATCCGGATATTCTCGAAACGCACATTGCGGATCAGATTATTATCGCCTGCATTGATGGCGAGGCAACCTTGATAATCCAATTGCTTCTCTTTATGGTCCAGAATGTCGATATTGATATAGTTCAGGTTTTCCAGAATCTCAGGGTTTTCAACGTCTCCGTGAATACCGATAAAGATGGGGTGCGCTACATCCGCCCAAAGGGTAGAGTTTTGCATGGTGATATTTTTGCAACCGCCGGTAAATCCCAGACGAGTTCCGTAGACGGTGGTGCAATCGTCGGAGTTACGGCAAAATACGCCGTCGAACAATACATTGTTGCTGGCAAATACATTCATGCCGTCACCCCATCCGTAAGAACTGATGGATTTTACGTTGCGTATCGTTATGCTGTCCGATCCTCCTGTGGGGCATTGGGTAGTGATAACTCCTTCTACTAATACATTTTTGGAATTGACGATACGTAGCCCTGCCCAGCGTTCGGGAATAACGATCCCTCTTCCCAGAATCTTCACATTCTGAGCATTTACCACCTGGATGCATCCTTTTACGAGAGCTCCTCCCGCTATATAAACCGTCTTTCCGGACGGAACATTCAGTGTGTCTCCGGGAAAAGTGTGTATGCCCGGACCGAAGTAAATCAGATTCTTATCCTTCAGTTTTTTGGGTTTCTTCTCATCTATCGGATTGGCAAAAAGATGAAGATTATGGAAAATATCTCCGTTTACTTCTACCGACAAGTTGCGCGGGCAGTCCAGTTTGAAGGTCATTGTATTACCCTCTATCGAAGGGGCTATTCCGTAAGATAGTGGGCGGATACGACCCGCTTGGATTGTTCCGTGATTGAACGTTACCGATACTTCTACTTCGCCTGAGAAGTCGAAATAGCTCATGGAGGCATTTTCTACATTATGCTGGGTTTTCCGTACCTCATCTACTTTGATAAGGTAAGTGTCAATGGATTTCCAGTCTTTTCCCGCTTCTCTCACTTTGACGGTGAAGTCGTTCATCAGTTCGGCACCTTTTGGTGCCGGATAGGTGACTAACTGGTTTTGCGCGGTTGCACTTTGGATTGCACCTAACAGAATACTTGTGATGAATATGAACTTTCTCAATCTCATATAATGATATTATATTATTTTAGATGAATACGAATAATAGAAAGAATTCACTCACTCTAATGCTCACTTATTTTATTGCTTTTGGGGGATTCTTATCACTGTAAATGAATAAGCGGGCATTTCATAATAGAATTTTCCACCAGCTTTTATGCTTCCTGAAGCCGGACATACGGATTTATCTTCCGGTTGACCGCTCAGAATGGTTATTTGCGCTTGTATGTCCATTCCTGTTAATGAGGGTAGTGCTACTTGCGCCTTAGTACTGACAGGCAACATATTTACCAATTTCATGATAATGTCACCTTGCTCTTTGTTACGAACTACCGATACTCCTATGCGCTTCCGCACCGCATTCTGATCATTATTTAATGCCACGGTGGATGTTAAATACTCATTACCCGTATTTTGTCCGTACATCTGCTGTACATAGTAACTGGCAGAAGGTTTAATTTCTGTATTATTAAAGTAAATCAAGTCGGTGTTCCATTGCGTACGGCCCTCTTTGGCTAATAAAGGGGCATAAGAAGTCATTGTCACTATATCTGCATTGCGTTCTATGGATGTGAGGTATAATGCCTCGGCCAATGCTGTTTCCAGGTTAGGACCTCCTTTAAGGTGTGCAGCGTATTCCCCCAGATAAACTTGCGGCTTATTGCGGTCATAGTAGTCGTAATAATTCTGATGATTGATAAACCATCCCGGAGATTTATAATAATGTTCGTCGACCATTGGGACACCTAATTGGGTGGCCAGTGCCCAACCTTCTTCATAATCTGTGCCTTCACTGAATGGTCCGGTGGTTCCTATTACAGTGATTTCGGGATACTTCTCTTTTATGGCTTTGTAAATCATAGTGAAGCGTTCTTCAAAAACATCCGTTATCATATCCTCATTGCCAATGCCGATGAATTTCATATTGAAAGGTTTCGGATGTCCTGACTGTGCACGTATTTTACCCCATTTAGTCTTTTTCGCATCGCCGTTGGCATACTCTATCAGGTCGAGAATGTCTTGGATATATGCTCCCATTTCTTCCATAGGGATACCACCTTGTTGTCCTGCGCAGCTGATTTCATCTTTGGAATGATGGCTGCGCTGACCGGAGTTTTGACAAGGAACACCGGCTGCAACTACCGGTAATGGTTCAGCATTTATATCTTCGCAGAACTGGAAAAATTCGTAATACCCCAGACCACGTGTCTGATGATATCTCCATATATTAGGCATCGGTTTGCGGGTTTCCAAAGCACCGATAGAGCCTTTCCAATCATAAATATTATCTATTCCGTCGCCATGCGCCAGACAACCACCGGGGAAACGGACAAAACGTGGATGGATATCAGCAATGGCTTGTGCAAGGTCGGCACGCAGTCCGTTTTTTCTACCTTTAAAGGTTTTCTGTGGAAATAAGGAAATCATGTCCAAACCATATTTCCCGATATTCTGGGGAACAATAGCCAAAACTGCATCGGTGGCATTGGCTGTTGCTGTCAGCACTATATTCTGTTTCTTCCACTTATCGGAAGTAACAGACAAAGTGGCTTGTGCAATTTCTTTGCCGTCTTTACTGTTTAAACAAATCTTGATTTTTCCTCCTTTTTCACTTAAGGTTTTCGTAAACATGGAGAAATAGTATTTCTCTCCTTTCTTTACTACGATTCCATCGAAACCGGCATTTATCAATGCAGCTCCCGGTTGTTGTATGTCTAATATGGCATAGTGAGGATTATTTGGGTGGATGGGATGAGCTTCACTTATAGAGAATGAAGCGTTGTTGCCGGTTATGCTCCATGCGTATGTACTGTTCCAATCTTTATTCTTATTGCCATCTTTCGGTGAATATTCGAAATCGCGGTTTTGGATTAATTCGGCATAGAGTCCACCATCAGCTGCATAGTTGAGGTCTTCAAAAAAGACACCTATCAGACGATTACTGATTGTTTTTGTTTGTTCCATGTTCACCCGAATATCAGCTATAACCGGAGGTAATCCGGCGAAACGGACAGCATCCTGTTTCATTAGTTCTCCATCTTCGATATTACAGAAGTTTTTATGTTCTCCATAGCGGATCAACTGTTCCAGCTCTTTATACGGGAGCTTCTGCATATAACTTTCCAGAGTGTCTTTTCCTAAAATGATTTGTTTTTTTATTCCTGCCGATGCGAGGGAAGTATATGCTGCATATGTTGCCTTATCTGTATCGTCTGCCATGAAATAGGTTTGCCTGCTCCATTGCGTTAGGTCGGTAGAAGTTACGTAAGCAAAGGCTTTCCCTGTTTTACTCAACTGCCAGACTGCATGCCACATTCCATCCTGCCCTTTTATGATTCGGGGAGCTATCATCATTTTGGTATTTCCAAAATCACTGCGCACGTATCTGTAGCCATTGGCTACGCTAAACCATTGTTCGCCATCAGGACTCCAGGCAAATCTCATACCACTACGTCCGTCATCATGTGTTGTCGTATAAGGGACTATATAAACAGAATCCGGTGCGTTATTTATTTTATCAGTGGCAGCGAGTGCCGGCTGACTGCATATTATTGAGCCTATAATTACTATAGTTGATAAAAGAAGTATTTTCATGTTATTTCCTAAATTTGAAGGTGCTTCGCTTTATACCTATTGAAGGTTAATCTTTTACAGAAAATTCCTTAAAAGGCTGTTTTTTAAAATTTCTATGCCAGATATAGATGGTAATATTTTAAATAGGTAAGGTCCGTTTTCCCTTAATGAAAAATTACGGACCTTACTTAGTATAACCTGTATTGCTGTGTTTCTGCTAAATTACCATCCCGGATTTTGCTTCAGCTGAGGATTCAGACGAATCTGTACCTGTGGAATAGGTTGCAGATAATCGCGTTGGCTGAAATTCAGATTTCCTGCTAAGGTAGCAATAGAGCGTCCGTAGTCGGGATCATTCGGACCGGTTCCTTCGTAAATGCCATATAGCAAGGGATATTTCTCCGGATAGTAACAAGGTTCACCGAAGTAGTTGGCATCATTGGCCTTTTCTGTTTCGTAGGCTGTTCCCAAGATGCGGTGACCTAACTTTTGACCTGTAAGATTGATGTGGGCAATCCCCCAACGTTTCAAATCATCCAAGCGGAAACCTTCTCCGAAGAGTTCACATGCTCTTTCGCGGCGGATTTCATCCAGCATGTTCATTTTCTTACAGATTGTTTTACCAGTTGCGTGATCGAACCATCCGGCATCCCAAACATTGGCAATCAAAGCATTTGTCAAAGGAGCAACACGTGCACGTTCCCGGTTTTTGTTGATAGAGAAGTTCAGGTCTTCATCGGAGATTGAACCGTTGCCCAATTCACAAGTTGCTTCTGCATAAATCAAGTGTACTTCTGCCAGACGGATCAGCGGAAAATCTGCGGATTCACTATTGGACACAGATCGGCCTGCACCTTCAATTAAGAATTTACGGCTACCGTAGGAACTGGCTGTACTGTTATTGCGGAGAGTAGGTTTGAATACTCCGCAAGAGCTTTTGTAGGCAGGATCATTGGCATTGTATACATCGTTGTTTTGTGGGAATACAGGATCGGGATATGGTTTTCCTGCTGCTGTAAGTTGTCTGCCATCTTCAGTGCGGCTGCTCCAGAAAGTACGGTCGGGTATTGACATGGCGCAACCTACAAAACGGTAGTCACGGTTCCGGAATTCACCCACAAATGTATCATATCCTTCAAACTGTGGATTATCTTGTGCATCTGACATATTGCCTGTATAACTGATACGGATAGGTAATCCGTTGCGACACAAGAAGCTTTCACCAAATGAAGTGCTGATGTTCGAACCTTGCCAGGTGGCAACCGTATGTGATAAGTTGATGCCGCCCTGACCTAAATTGTAATCATACTTTTTGTATAAGATAAATTCTTTATTTGTTTTCTTTCCTGCGTTTTTGAAGTTTGGGATATTTTCTGCTCCGTCATCAATATTGAACAGGTAGAAATAACTCAAAGAATCACATTCGTTCCAAAGTTTGAAAGTTCCGGTTTCGGCTTCGGTGATAACTTCGCCCGAAAGCTTTTTTGCTTCAGTCAGCATCTTTTCGATAGAGTAATATCCTTCCGGTTTAGCTGTACCGGCACCTGATTCATTACCGTTTCCATCCAGATCGTAGTTGAGGGTAGGAACGTATTTTTCCCATGTAGCTTCGTAAAGCAGTACTCTCGCTAAAAATGCTTTGGCAGCTTCTTTACTGACTTTTCCTTTAGAAGAAGCAGGGATATCTGTTTCTTTGGGCAATAAAGGAATGGCTGTTTCCAAGTCGGAAATGATAAAATTAGCTACCTCATAGCGGCTCTTACGCGGACCGTATATTACTCCGTCATTAACGTCCAGTACATGGTCTACGATGGGTACACCACCGAAAAGTCTTAGAAGGTAGAAGTGTTGCCATGCACGGAAGAAGTAGGCTGTTCCTATGGGCTGGGCTATAGCGTCTTTGTCACCGAACTCTTCTGCTTTTTGCAATAGGATGTTGCAAGTGCGGATATGCCCGTAAGGCTTGTCCCATTGCCAGTTGCTTTCCGGTGCCGAACCACCGCCATTACTGCCTAATCCTGAAATATCAAGGTTACGGTCCATGACGTCATAATTGGCTTTATTATCGTAATTTTTCCATCCCTCCATGTTATACAGGGCATTAGCTGCCTGTACAAAATGTTCCGGAGTTTTGAAGACGATTGCTTCTGTTCCTTGCGACAATGGCTCTTTTTCAAGAAAGTCGCTACATGCAGACAGTGACAAAGTCAATGCTGAGGCTAAGAATATTTTGTTTATTATGGTTTTCATACTCATATTTTTTAGAAAGTTATATTAGAATGTAAGATCCACACCGAATGTTATCAGGCGGCTGAATGGGAATGTATTGTTACCACCTTCTCCATGCTCAGGGTCATAACCGTCTTTGATTTTCGTCCATTCCCACAAATCGTCACCAGAGAAACAAAATCTGAGTTTACTAAGTCCTGCTTTAGCAATCCATTGTTTGGGGAGCGAATAACCTATTACCAATGATTTCAGGCGGATGTATCTGTTGTTCTGTACACTGATATCCTTGTTCTCATAGTTGAATCGGTTGAAACCATTATCGCGTGACAGGATGGTGTACTGTGCATCCGGATTTTCCTGAGTCCAGGTTTTACCCATAAACGTACTGTTCTGCATGGTATAGTTTGTCACAAATGGTGCATAGATACTTCCGGTTCTTAAAGTGACCTGTTTACCAATTCCCTGGAAAAAAGCGGAGAAATCTATGCCTTTCCATTCCAGTCCTGCCTTTATGCTGAATGCTAAACGGGGAGCTGCATCTCCTGCATAATAAAGGTCTTCTGTAGTAATGGCACCGTCACCATTGAGGTCAACGAGTTTGCGAGCACCCGGACGAAGGCGGTTGAGACCAGTTTCTCCCGGTGCAGGAAGAATATTGTTCGGCTTAACTCCTCCGTTTGCTGTATAATAATACATTTCATAGAAAGCGTCCACTTCCTCCTGAGTCTGGAAGATACCGTCTGTCTGATAGACATAAATGGCATTTATAGGCTTGTTTATCAGTCGGCTTGTATTCTTACCCGGATTAGGAACATTTTCATTATTGGTTAATTCGAGTACCTTAGACCAAGCATCAGAAAGTGAAGCTCCTATGTTATATCTTACTTGTCCCACTTGGTCGTTCCAATTAAGAGCAAGTTCCCAACCTTTGGCGCGGAGTTTACCATTATTGGTTTTCGGAGCACCGGCACCCAAAACAGAGGGATAATCTACACCGATGAACATACCGTTATTAGTCTTGATAAAGTAGTCGAACGAACCTCTCAAACGATTATTCAGGAAAGCGAAATCCAATCCGAAGTTGTGGCTGTCAATTGTTTCCCAGGTACGTTGGTCAGATCTCATACCGTCAATCCACAAAGATGTATGATGTGAAGGATCTTCTCCGAAAAGAGTGCCTCCAGTCTTGATTGCCGAATAACGTTCGTAGTTGCCGATTCCTTCTAC
Source organism: Bacteroides sp. MSB163 (assembly GCF_036416795.1). NCBI lineage: Bacteria > Pseudomonadati > Bacteroidota > Bacteroidia > Bacteroidales > Bacteroidaceae > Bacteroides > Bacteroides maternus. The sequence continues at coordinate 4,094,507 of NZ_CP143867.1, forward strand.
ACTACCGGTTTTACCATAGTTGTAACGCACTTTTAAATCACTCAGCCAAGAATAATCTTTGAGGAAATTTTCTTGTGAAATTCTCCAGAAGCCGGAAATTGAATAGAAGTTTTTCCAACGTTGTTGCTTGGATAACTTAGAAGAACCATCACGGCGACCTAATACTTCGATTGAGTATTTGTTATCGTAAATATAGTTTGCACGTCCTAAATAGGAAACGAATCCCCAGGAACTCTGTCCGCCATAAGCTTCATTATTGGTACCGCTGATCCATACATCGAGGTCGGTAAGGTCGGACCCTGAATAAAGAGGACCCATGTTGCGTTTTCCACCTATCTTTTTAGAAGTTTCTTGCTCTGCGGTCATACCAATCATGGCAGATACGGTATGGACATTGGCAAAGGTACGTTCATAATTGGCAAAAGCGCCCAAAGTAACATTTTCCCATTTTTCAATATTCTCATTCAATGAGCCGGGACCTTGTTTATTACCGGTAGCTGTGCCTACCCAGTCATAATAATACACAGGATTTTTGACTTCCTGAATGCTTCTTTCCACCAGTTTATAATTACCGGAAGCTGAAAGAGAAAAGCCTTTCACCCATTTTGAGAAGTCGTACGTAGCTTTCATGTTGCCACGGAAAGTTGTTAATGAATTTTTCTTCTGTCCCCCCTGAATAAGGCCACCTACCGGGTTACGGTTACCGCTAAATGTATCATATGCGTCCCCATTCTGATTATAAATAGCCCAGAACCAAGGATCCATCCAGCCTGCTCCTACGTCAGTGGTCGGGGTAGTGATATCGCGCTTGTCATAAGACATGCTTGTCTCAAATTTCAGGAAGTCAGTAGCATTATAATCTACATTCAGACGTGCACCGTACTTTTTGTCTCCATCTTCTGCTACTTTCAGTTGTGAGTTGTTTTCAGAGTAACTTAAAGATGCGCGATAACTGAATCTGTCATCAGCCCCTGCGATACTTACCGAGTGCTTTTGTGAGGTAGCCTGACCATACAAATAGTCTTGCATATATACGTTGGGATCCCAGCGCTCTACTTTAGTGCCATTTTGAAGTGTGAGGACATTTCCGTTTCTAAGGGCATTGAACAATTTTTCTCCCTTATAAATAGTGGGCTGCCCTGTTGCCGGATCAATATCTGTCTCGTCCAATGTGGGACCACCAAAAGAGTTGAAAATCCACCAGTTGATATTCTTATGAATTTCCTCCGGAGTAGTCAGACTTGGATTATTGGCAACTGTATCGTAGTACTGTGCCTCATAGAACATGTCTAACCACTCACGATTGGTGGTAAGGGGCATCTGAATACCATTGATAGTTCTGCTGACAGAACCGTTATAAGAAATTTGCGCTTTGCCTTTCTTACCACGTTTGGTAGTCACCAATACAACACCCGAAGCTGAGCGTGCACCATAAATAGCTGCCGAAGCATCCTTCAATACAGAAATATTTTCGATGTCACTTGCATCCATTGAGTTCAATTCATCCATTGAACCGGACATGCCATCAATGATAATCAATGGTGAAGAGTTACCGTTGATGGAGATGTCACCACGAATTTTCATGGCTGCTCCTTCGCTACCCGGACGAGAAGAACTACGGGTAATGGTTAATCCCGGAATCTCACCTTGCAAGGCTACCGTAGCATTGGCAATACCTTTATTGGCGAAAGCTTCATCACCTTTAATCTGGCTGATAGCGGAAGTCAGAGATGCTTTCTTTTGTGCACCATAACCAGTGACTACAACTTCATCCAATAGTTCTGAATCTTCCTGCAATTGGACATTAATCGTAGTTTTTCCTGCAATGGGAATTTCCTGGGTTTTGTAACCTACAAAGGAAATAACCAGTGTACCTTTCGCGTTATTCAGGACAAAATTGCCATCTATATCGGTAATAACACCGTTCGTCGTACCTTTTATTGTTACATTCGCACCAATAACGGGTTCACCGGTATTATCTATCACTTTACCGCGTATGGTTTGTCCGTCTTGTTGTATTTCCTGTGTCACTTGTACTGCTGCATTGACATTATATACAGGAGATAATGTTGTCAGGCATAAAGCAGCCGCAAATATAAATTTCTTTCTCATGATATAAACATATTTATATTTTAGTATTGGATTTATTATTCGGCACCATATACATTGATTTCGGAAACCATTGCCTGAGCGCCTGTACCTTTATGTTCTGTTCCGAAATACACTTTTATGTACCTGGCAACCGGATTCGAATTTATACGGTATACTTGTGGATCATCAATACCCGGGTCGAAAGTAAAGGCACCGTGGTTGGTCCATGCCCAACTGTCTGGATTGTCTTTGTTCGCTGCATCTTCGTCAGAACATGTATAGAAGATCTGACCTTTCTGCCCTCTAGCATCACCTTGACGTCGTATCAGTTCAATGCTGCTGATAGTAACGTTCTTACCCATATCGACAATAAACCAGTGGGGATAATTGCTGGCTTGTTTCCAGGAAGCGTGCCAATAGGTTTCTAAATTGTCATCAAGCATTGCAATGACACGTCCTGCCGGTGATTTGCCGCCGCCTTCTCCGATTGTTTCCTGTGAGCTATACCCGATAGTACCGGCGTTTGAACTGTCATTATAACCCGGGAATGACCAGTTAGCCTTGGATATTTTCACTACAGCTATTGGAGTAATTTTAAATTCTATCGGTTCAGATGCATTTTCATCTGTGTCTTCGGTAGTTACATTTATAATACACTCTTCGCCGGATAAGAAATCATCTTTTCCGTAGGAAAGCTGAACAAACTGCTTGCTTTCGCTATTTCCGTTTATTTGGAATTTGAATGTACCTGCTTTTTTAGAATCACTTGCCGCATAATAATTGAGGACAATGTAAACCGGAGTATTATAGATGTTTTTCCAATTTACATATATCCCTCCAAGGTCAGGAGTTAAAGTAATAGTTTTAGCTACGTCTACAAATGCCGGTGTTTGGGGTGACGCAGATACTTCGACTGCTCCTTCATTGTTGCCCCTTACAGAACAAGAAAATAGAGAGAAAGAAACCGCATTGGTATTGCCAAAACCACTGATAGTGGTTTGTGCAATTCCACTATCATTCGCTTTCTCCTTAGAAATGAGTTTATACTTTTTTACTCCTTTCGTATTTGTGTATTCAATTTTGGTGTACATGAAACTTTCATCGGTGGGATTAGTCCAAGTCAGATATACTTCACCGGGACCGGATTCTGTAGTTACATTTGTTACTTTGGCTGGTGCCTTGTCATTGAGCTTTATTCGTCCTTCTCCATCGTCGTTGCATGAGTTGAAAATGACAGACAGAGAACACAAAATCACCGTAGAGAAGAAGGTTCTCTTGAACGGGAACTTTAGCAAATCTTTCTTCATAAACTATAAATTTAAAATTAACACTATTGTTATAAATCTAATTAGATACATTGTCTGATGAAATCACGTACTACCTTACGGCTGACAAACAGATGGTTTTCGACCGTACGAGGAGATATACTGAGTTCAGTAGAAATTTCGGAAATGGATTTTTCTTCGAAGCGATTCATGGTATAAATCTTTCTGCGTTGGTCGGAGAGCATCCTTAATTTATGTTTCTCTAAGAGAGAAAGTTCTTTTGCAATAATGAGACTTTCCGTCTCGTTTGTATAGGTTATAGCATGATCATATATATATGAGGTGATTTCCTGCTTCTTATAATAACGGCGCAGATAGTCGTTCAGCAAATTACGGGCAATGGTGAAAATGAAATATTTCACGGTATCGGGGCGAAGCATTTGTTTATAGTCCATAAGACGCAGAAATACATCTTGGGATAAATCCCTTGCTGTTTCCCAATTATTAATTCTATAATAAATATAAGAACATACTGATGGGTAGTATTCTTTATAAGAATCGGTAATGAGGCAGGGTGTTGTTGCTTTTAAGTCTTCCATGCTTTCGATTTTTGGTTTTACAATTTGCTGTTTATAGAACCTTTCTTTGTCAAGAAGTTCAATGCAAAAATAAGTAGTAAGAAACAGACTGAAAACGAAAAAAGGATGGAAGGTGTATCAAACTTATGAAAGATACTATTTATGTTTAATTTCCTTGATTATCAATAAAATAAAGCGGTATCACAAATAAGTGATACCGCCGGTAATATGGAGAATGGGTTATTCTTTATCGAATTGCTGGATATATTCGTTGGGGGTAGTACCTGTAAACTTCTTGAAAGCTCGGAAAAACGATGCTTTTGATTTAAAACCACATTTTTCAGCCAATGTGACCAAAGTATATTTTTTATGTTTGCCTTCGCTGACCGACTGCTTGAACTGCTCAACACGGTAGCTGTTGACAAAATCGTAATATCCCATTTTGAGATAATGGGTGAATATAGCGGAAAGGAGATAGGTGGGGTAACCGATAGCAACCGCCACTTCTGATTGTTTCAAGTCTACGTTCAGGTAAGCTTGTTGCTTCTGCATATATTTCTTTAGTGCATCAATTACTTCGCTGGCTTCTTTTTCACTTAGCTTCACATAGCTTTCCGTAGTTTGGATAGTAACTTTTTTCTCCGGTTGGGAATCTTCCGGTAATTTATCGGGGACGGTTGCGTTTACTGATACTGTTTTCTTGTTCTTGAAAACGAATAAAGAAACTATCACTATTATTATTATAATACCGGCATAAGCCATCCAAGAACGATTAGTTCTTATTTTAAATGAAACCTGATCTATTGAATCTGAGTCCAGAAACTTACGGATCTGGAAAACATACTCTCCGGCAGGCAGGTCAAAATAAGAAACTTTATCTTCGTTGGTCAGCACTGTCCACGTAGAATCTTTGCCTTGAAGCATGTACTCATACTTAATAAGTTCCGGTTTTTCGTATCCTAAAGAGGCGAATCGGAAAGTGATAGTATTTTCATTTGATTTTAAATACAAAGTAGAATCCGGCTTTAATTTATAATCGTCAGCATAGAAGTTACCATTGATCTGTATTTCTGTGATTTGTACGGGTGAGGGGATAAAGTTTGCCCGGGGATTTACCATGAACAACCCTTTCACGCCACATATCCATAACATACCATTTTTATCCTTTAAGATTGGTGGTCCGGCATTGGTATTCAAATCATTTATAGAAGGAAAAAATGTGTAGCGATTCAGGTTCTCATCAATTCGTAATAGTCCATCCCATTGCCCTAACCAATAAAATCCTTGGTCATCTTGTATAAAATTGGGGCAAAGAGGGGAGAGGTGATGAAAATGATTCAATGATTTATCAGCCACTAACAAGCGGTTGTTTAACTGGCAGAAGAAGAGTGTGCCGTCTCTCCCTTCATAAATGTATCGGATAGCTTCTTTACAATAGACCTCTGGCAACATATCCTGGCTACATTTTCCAGTCTGGCTATCAAATACTGCCAAACCTTTATCCGTGCCTACCCAAAAGCGCTTGGCTGAATCTAAATAGATACCATATACGATATTGCCTGGCATACCACTGTTTGATGCATTGTACTCCCGGACTGCTTGAGTTTGTCTGTCATATGAATAAAGACCGTCAGAAGTTGCTAACCATAATTTCCCGTTTTCATCTTCTAAAAACATGAAAATATCATTCGATACGCATGCACGAGTCAGGGGTGTTTCTTTAAAAGTAGCGGTTTGAGGAGTGAAGGCGGACAAACCACCTCCACAGGTTCCAACTAATATATCTCCTTCGTATTCATGAAAGGAAAATATCAGATTGGAGCGTAAATTTCCGGTTTTATCGCCTCGGACATCTATGTATTGTATTTTTCCGGTCGCTTCGTGTACGTAATAGAACCCTTCCCGCGTACCGATGAAGCTATACTCTCGAGTAGGAAGAAAACTACGTACTGCAATGTCTTTGGTTTTGAAGATTCCTTTGTCATAGCGTTTGAAAGACTCATTTTTCTTCCTCAATATATTCATACCCAGATAGTATCCTGTTCCACACCATATATCACCTTGAGACAGCAAGATGGAGGAAATGTTGTTGGATAAGAGATCCTGTTCTGTTTCTCTACCATAGGTAGCAGAATAAATGATTTTTCTTTCGTTTAAGGATAGTAGAAAAATTCCCTGTCCGCTGGTAGCAACTCCCAAAACATCTTTTTCATAGGTAAGATTTGAAATGGGTACTTTGATTTCATTCCAGTAAGGAGCAAAGTTCAGGTGAAGTAAATTGAAAGTTATAATGTTTCCCTTTTCTGTGCCTATATACAAAGTATCATCTACTTTCACAAGACATTTTAATTGTCCGCATGAAGATAGAGTACATCTATATTGTTTGAGTGAACCGGATTTGGCATCGCAAATAACAATTCCATTTGGAGTTAACAACCAAACAGAATTATGATTGTATATTGCAATATCCAAGATACGATTATTATCAGAAAGAATGTTTTTCTCATCAATAATAATGTGTCGGAGTTTTTTCCCATCGTAGATGTAGAGTCCATTTACTGTCCCTATATAGAGTCTGTTTTCCTCATCTTTTTCTAATGCTTGGACAGAAAAGTTTATTTCCTCAGTAAATACTCGTTCTAATATACGTTTTTCATGGTTCATGCGAAAAAGACCTTGGATAGTACCTGCCCAAAAATCATGTTTGTGATTTTCTATCAATGCGTTGACTAGAAAAGGAGAAGGAGTTATTCCTACTTGTTTTTCAGCGAAGGTATAAAGTGAAGTATATTTACCGTTTATGCGTTCAACTGTAGTACCCGTACCTACCCAGATAAAACCGTCGGAATCTTTATAAATGCAATTGACACGATTGTCTTCGAATTTGCAATTCGCTTCTTCGTTTCCTATTGAATAGATAATATAGTTATTGTCGGAAGCAAAGATATTAAATGCCCCGATAAAAAGTATTACGAGAATTAATATGTGTTTTCCTAAGGACATAAGCATTTTTTCTTTATACTATGCAAATTTAGGAAAAAATGTCGTCTTTTAGTATTACTCGAATGAAAATATAAAATGAGATTCTATAAGATGAGAGAATAAAGTATAACTTCTCTATTTCTTATAGAATCTCATTGGTACTGTTAACCTTTTCTTTTATTCGCGATACAGCATTAATGTTCCCCAACCCAATTGGTCGAACGCACCACTATTTGTGCCGTAACGGCTTCCACCATCCACACCACCTTCGGGACGCATTTTGTCGGCAGCCATCTTGGCGTACTTGTAGCCACTGCCCAACTTCTTCACTTTGGCGTAGTGATTGTAGAGAATTTCCCATCCCGGACGGAGGTTGCCACGACCGTTATCATCAGCTACGGCTGTATGTATAGTACCGTGATTCTTATCGGCGCAACTGCAATCAATGCAATATTCATAACGATTGAACGGCATCTGTTCTTTTGTTGTCAACCATGAACCGGCGGCATTCAACTGATCTGACCCGTTGCGTAGATTGAAGAGAGCTGTATACTCACCCATTTTCATTATTGCATTGTTTTTTGCGGCAAAGAAGTCGAGTTGAGTCACTGTTGGATTGCATTGGAAGAGGGTGTAGGCCATTTGACACAGATTAGCTGTTACAGCTATTGACATCATGGCGTGTCCCTGGTCGCGACCGCTCTCCTGGTTTTGGGCTATTTCTTCTCCACTTCCCAATGGATCGGTGAAAGTGCCTTGAATGAGTTTGCCGATGTAGCCGTTGCCTGCTCCATTGTAGAAGTAGTTCACTATATAATTTACCATTTCGTCGTCTTCATTCAGGATACCGATGGCAAGGTACGAACACATATTCACTAAATCCCAGTTAGACCAGTAGTGATCGCTGCAAGTACCTTGATGACGTTTCATGAAGTCCAGGTTTTTGGGAGCAAAAACATCTTTCATCCATTTCTTGAAGGCGGTCAAATCGTTGGCTGCCCAACCTGCATAAGTTTGCATGATTTCACCTGCATTTGCGAAAGTATAACCTTGTGCACCTGCGGCAAGCATGTGATTGGAATCGTTTGAGGTTACTTCCTTGCACACCTTTACCCAAGCATTCATTATTTTGATGGAAGCATCGGCATATTTCGTATCGCCTGTCAGCTTCCACAACAATGATAGTTGGTAGGCAGCGGCGGCATCGCGCATTGCATTGCTGTAGTTCTCATTCGTTCCCGTTCCTGTAGCATCACCACGTACTATCTTTTCGGTAGGCGTAGGAGTATAGGTAACATTTGTAAATTGGCTGCTCTTCAGCAGATTGAATTCATCCTTTACTGCCTGCGGTGCACTTCCGTTATCAAGCATCGTCTTCACACGTGTAAAGTCGGCCTCGTTGAACATGGCGCAAGGGTGAGTGTAGGTGTATTTGGCTACTACTTCTTCATAAGGCATCTCCCAACTGTCGATGTCTGTTGTTCCGTCCTCGATTTCACTGGAACAGGCTGTGAAGCCTGTTACCAGTGAGAGACCTAATGCGAATATCAAATTCTTTTTCATTGTGAGTATTCTTTAGAGTTGTATTTTAGTTTCCGGTTGCTATCTCCGCTTCTGCAAAGGCTTTCGCTTCGGCTATACTCTTGAATGTGCGAATCCAGTAAACCGTATATTGGCCGGTAGGCAGGTTCTCATTATAAATGTCCGCAACCTTGATTTGGAAGGTATTGGCTTCTACCACACCATTGCCTAATGCTGCATTGATAGACGGTACATCATAGTATATCAGATTCGTACCATCACTCAGAAGTTCTCCGACATGGGCTCTACCGGCATTTCCGGACTTAGTTACCATGTCCAGTGTATATGCACCACCTTGTCCGATTCCTTTTCCGCCAACTGGCAATGTGGAACGCATGGCAAGTACCGGATAGTTGGAGAAATCAAGGTTGATGGGGACATTCCTGAAACTCAAGTCCGCACGCCTCATGGTAGCGTTTTGAGCACCGGCTGTAACCACCATTTTGCCGTCTTCTATCACATAGCTTGAGTAATTCTGTCCAATTTTCCAGCCATCGAAATTATTCTGGCCATCCCAAATCACCCAACCGCTTTCTACGGTTACAGATACGGAAGCCGTCTGGCCAGTTGCCTTACAAGTTGCTGTAATAGTAGCAGTTCCGAAGCCCTTCGGTGTTACAATACCCAAATCTACCGTAGCAATGTTTTCGTCGCTGGAAGTCCAGTCTACTGAACCTGTGGTAGCGTTGGCGGGTGTGTAAGTAACATCCAACTGAACCGGACCGCGAGAGATACAAAGCGGTTCTGTCAAAGCAGAGATAGAGACGCTTTCTACCGGAATGTACTCTTTGATATTCAGCTCATAAGAGGCGGATACGCCACTACGGTCGTGTGTGTAAGCTGTAATGATGGCCTTACCCGGTGTCAGGCAGTTTACTAAACCATTTTCTGATACTGTAGCGATGCTTGGGTTACTGCTTGCCCATGTCAGATAAGAATAGGTATGATTGGCCGGAAGGATGGATGCCTCCAATTGAATTCGGTCTGTCTCATAGATATCTTCTCCCTCTTTCGGATTGGTCAACATCATATCGGTAGCCTTTATGATTTCGGGTATTACATTGACCGTAACTGAAGCTGACGGACCAAAACCTATGGCGGGAGTCACACTAATGATGGCCGTACCTTCGGCTATACCGGTAATAGTACCTTGCTGTGAAACTTTGGCAACTGTTTCGTCGGTTGACTTCCAGATAATGGAACGATCTTCCAGTTCTTTGGGAGCATCAATCGCAAAAACAATAGTAGAGTCCATGCCAATGGCAAGCGGCAGGTTCTCACTTACCTTGAATGTGATGCCGTTGATCAGTTTGGCTTCGGGCATGGCAGGAGTAAATTCTTGATCCTTATCACATGCAGTCAGAGCCATGCAGGCCGCCAGCATCCCGATGGATGCCCGGCTCAAGCCTTGATATATAGAATTTCTATTCTTCATGTTGTTATCTTCTTTTTATGAATGAAAAACATTGATTTATTCTCCCCAACCCGGGTTCTGTTTCAGGTTCGGGTTCAATTGCAACTGGTCGGTAGGTAATGGGTAAAGATAGTGCTTATCTTCCCATTTACGTCCTGACTCCAGGATGATGAAACCGTCGCTGTTTCTTTCATTGGTAACGTTCGGCCATTTGTTCTGGAATTCCGTACCTGTCCATCTGATACCCAGGAAATCTTGCGGCATTTCCTTTTCAGCTGTCTTCCAACGCTTCAGATCGTCTATACGGAAGCCTTCGTTGAACAATTCAATGGTACGTTCACGGCGAATTTCAGTTCTCATATCCAGATCGTGAGTGCTGGCAAATGTATTGGTCAGTTTGGGCATTTTGGTGTTGATGCGGCAACGAACCAAGTTGAGAGAGAGGTTCAGGTCTTCGTCAGAAATCTTTTCATCCCGTTCAAATACTGCTTCGGCATAGTTCAGCAGAACTTCTGCGTAGCGAATAACGGGGTAGTCATAGCTTTCATAGGTGTCATTCACATAACGTTCGCAAGCCCATTTCTGGTTGTTGTAACCGCTTCCACTGGTAGGCACTAATCCCTTGATGGAAGCTGAAGCGCGGTCAACGGCATCACCTGTCCAGTTGACACGTGAGTTCAGGTTACTCCAGAAATATTCGTAAGGTTTGCACAGGGTATAAACCATACGGTTATCTCTATTCAGGTATTCGTCCAATATCTTTTGGTCTCCTTTATATACTTCAGATTTTTCAATAGGGAGTCCGTCCTGGCAGAGATACATTGCAGCAAATTTGTGAGAAATCATTTGGGCATTTGCCAAACACTCTTTCGTGATATTTGAACCGATAGGAGCCAACGCTTCGTCATGACGGCGGGAGAAAATATACTCCGTATTGGCGCTTTTCTGCAATCCGGCCGGGTTACATTTCGTATCTTCCAGAATGAACATATACTTCTGCGCGCTGTCGCCCAGGATAGCAGGTGCAAACAGAGAGAATGTTTTAGCATTGATCACTTCCTTTGCTGCATTTGCCGCAATGTCCAGCAAGTCTTTGCCTCGGGTTGTGTTGCCACGGAATTTCTGCCATGTTCCTTCGTAGAGCGCTACACGGGAAAGCATTGCCCAGGCGCCTTCGCGACCTACACGTCCTTTTTCCACTGTGGAAGTGACGGGAAGTAATTCGGCGGCATCTTTCAAATCCTGAATGATGAGGTCGGCTACTTCGCTGCGGTCGTTGCGTGCTGCTTGCATTTCGGGAGCGGTAACATCAATCGGTGTAGTGACTACTATGACATTTCCAAAAAGCTGCAACAGGTCAAAGTAGCAGTAAGCGCGGAAAAACTTGGCTTCACCGATATATTGTGCGATGTCACTCTGATTTGCAAAACTCTCTGCTTTCTGCAAGAGGATATTGGTGCGACGGATGCGATTGTATGCATCGGTATAGTTACCGTCGGAAGCCGGTATGCTGTTGGTTCCGTTAGCAAATACATTCTTGCTGCCTTTGTCCATGATAAGGTCGGAACGCTTATCGGAGTGGGGGGCATCGTAGACGCTGTTTTTGAAATCGCGTGTCCAGCCATAGAACTGATTGGAGAACAACTTGAAGTCTGTAGCAGTCTGCCAATAGTTACCATCGGCAATCTGGTCTTTCGGATCCAGGTCGAGACAGGAATGTAACATACATCCTATTGCCAGTATCAAGATAGATTTAATTGTATATTTTTTCATTTTTGTCTTCAATTAAAAGGTTAAATTCAATCCAAAAGTTACAGTGCGCAGGAAAGGGTATCGCTTGGAGTTGTCCACTTTACGGTTTGCTTCCGGATCCCATCCATCGTTAATTTTGCTGTGTTCCCACAAATCGCTACCTGTTACATATACACGTGCCTTACTCAATATTTTTGTTCTGGCAAGCAGGGAAGCCGGAAGCGAATAACCCAAAGTTACATTTTTCAAGCGCAAATATGCACCGTCTTCTACCGACCATGAAGAACATTGGTAGTTGTAGTTGTTAAGTTCGGACTGGTTGGTCAGTGCAGGGAAGAACGCACCCGGATTATCCGGAGACCATGTGTTGCCTATATGCTGGTCGCTCGTGTTCAGATAAACGGCACGCATCGGAATTCTCCATGTACTCTCCTCACGCCAGATGGTGCGTTTGCCCGCGCCCTGGAAAACGATGGCAAGGTCAAAACCATTCCACTCCAGACCTGCATTGATAGAGAATTGTACTTTAGGATCATCTGTACCCAGGTAAACAAAATCTTCTTCTGTCAGCTTGCCATCCTTATTTACATCTTCGAACATGTTATCGCCAAGGCGCAGGTTGTTGAGTGTACCGATGGTACTGGTATTTTTATACTTATCCACATACTTTTTCAGTTGCTCTTCTGTCTGTATCTTACCGCAGTAACGGAGACCGAATACAGAGTTCAGAGGATATCCTTCACGGTCGGAGCGTACACCTGCTTTGATGGCTCCACTACCACCGTTATCCACTAATTCGTTGGTAGTGTAGGTAAAAGTACCGCCGATATGATAGTTTACTTTTCCAATCTTATCCGACCAGTTGATCATACCTTCCCAACCGTGTGCCTTGAATGCACCGTAATTTGCCGTGGGAGCCTTGTCACCCAGAATACCCGGATAGATTACGTCGATCAACATATTGTCACTCTTCTTCCAGAAGATTTCTGCCGTACCCGTCAGGCGGTTACGCAAGAACCCGAAATCAAGACCAAGATTATAATTATGGATGCGTTCCCATGTACGGTCAGTACTCGGCAACTTACCGTTAGTGTCTACATAAGAGATTTTTCCATTGCCTATCAATGCACCGCCACTGGGGGTGAAGTTGTATAACTGTGCACCGTCATAGCGGTCAACGCCACTCTGATTACCTACGCTACCGTAAGAAGCTCTCAGCTTCAGTTCGTCTACAAATGTCAGATTCTTCATGAATGCTTCTTCCGAAATTCTCCATCCGGCAGAAGTACCCCAGTAGAATACCCAACGGTTTTCGGGCTGGAATTTGGAAGAACCGTCATAACGTCCCTGTGCTTCCAACATGTATTTAGAACGATAATTGTAGTTGATACGGCCAAAGTAAGACATTACAGCCTCTTGCCATTTGGATGATTTGTCGTCACCATTCTTCAGGTAAACAACATCCTTTGTGCTATTGGGGATTTCCAGTGAGGGCAGTATACCTTCTGTATAGAGGAAAGTACCTTCATACTCTTTCAGGTTATATTGCGAACCTACCATCACTTTTACATCGTGGACATCGGCAAAGATATGTGACCAGTCGATGTGTCCGGACAATGAGTAAAAGTCAGTACGTGAATTGGATTTGGAATATGAACTCTTGTCCTCTGTCGGATTGCTGCGAACCACGCGGTCACCTGCATAGTTATACCAATCAATCGCTTTACTTTGTTTATCACGGATGGCTGTTGATGTATTATAACCGGCCGTTACAGAAGCTGTCAGGTTTTTCAGGATGGAATATCTGAATGTCTCGCTGATGTTGATGGCGGACACTTTCAGCTTGTTGTCACCGCCCAATTCACAATACCAGTTGGGTGCACCCCATGTTCCCCATGCATAAGGTTTGCCATTAGCTGTAGCAGATGGGAAACCCGGTTGCTGTGAGTTGGTGGTCAGCGCCGAACCAATTTGTGTGGGTGCCACTTGATCCTGGCGGTTGTAAGCAATTACCGACTCAATAGAAGCGCGGTCAGACAGTTTAAAGGTATTTGTCAAGCGCAGGTTGTAACGGTTGTTATTGTTGTTACCCCATTTCAAGTTACTGTCATCATACATATAGCCTAAAGACAGACGGTACTTTGAGGCATCCGAGCCACCTGCTATGGCAAGTTCGTGTTGCGTGGAAGCGGCTGTTCCCCACATGATATCCTGCCAGTTGGTATCGAAAAATACAAAGTCCGCTACGTCCGTGAAGGCATTTCCAAAGGGATTCGTAGTATGGTCAAGATTGATATACTGATTTTTATACGCCAATGCTAGTTTTGCATAACGCATCCAGGTATCATCGTCACCGTAACCGTCATTGGTACGTGCATCTATCACGGAGGAAGCCCATTGCTCCAGGCTCATCAGATGAGGAGACAGACCGATAAACTTACTTGTTACCGAACCGCTATAGTCTACCTGCACCTTGCCTGCCTGGGCTTTCTTGGTAGTTACCAATACTACACCACCGGCAGCTTTACTACCGTAGATGGAAGCCGAAGCATCTTTCAAGAAATTGATAGACTCAATATCGGAGGGATTCAACAGACGTAGCTCGTTTACACTTTCATATTCCACCCCGTCGATAATGACTAATGGGCTGGTCGTGTTTTTTGAAACTGCACCGCGCAGACTCATGTTCCAGCTTTCATCGCCCGGGGCTGTAGAATTACGTGTGATAATGACACCGGGAACCTGGCCTTGCAATGCCTGTACCGGACTGGACATTGTTCCTTTATTCTCTAACATCTTCTGATTCACCACTGTTACCGAACCGGTCATTGTAGCTTTCTTTTGTGTACCGTAGCCCACAACCACCACCTCGTCCAGCATTTCCGAATCTTCTGTCAAAACCACTTTCAGATTGGTTTCATTTCCTTTTACCACAATCTCCTGTGACTTATAGCCTATAAATGAAACCACTAAAGTCCCTTTTGCATTACTCAGACTGAAATTACCGTCAATATCGGTAATGCAACCGTTCGTGGTGCCTTTCACCATAATGTTGGCACCAATAATGGGTTCACCGGTAGCATCCACTACGGTACCTTTTACTGTACCGGTCTGCATAATGGCTTGTACCTCATTTACATTGGCAAAAGCCTGCTGCGGGCTACCTACACAGAGTGCAGATGCCATTGCTGCTGAGAATAAAATTCTTTTCGATGAGAATTTCAGAAATTCATTCCTCATAATTTATAAATTTAAAATTAACACTATTATTTCGATTGTAATCTAATTAGATACATTGTTTCATATATTCACGTATTTCCTTCCGGCTGATAAACAAATGGTTTTCGACCGTACGGCGTGAAAGGTTCAATTTGGCGGAAATTTCCGATGAGGATTTATCCTCAAAACGGTTCATGATATAAATCTTTCTGCGTTGTTCCGGAAGAGTGCGCAGTTTGCGCTTTTCACAAGCTAGTAAATCATTGGCAATAATTTGGTTTTCCGTTTCATTGGTACAGGTCGTTGCATGATCATATATATAAGATGTTATTTCTTGCTTCTTATAGTGACGGCGCAAGTAGTCGTTCACCAGATTGCGGGATATGGTGTAAATGAAAAACTTTACAGTGTCCGGGCGGAGCATTTGCTTATAGTCCATTAAACGCAGAAATACATCTTGGGCTATGTCTTCAGCTTCCTCTTTATTGTTTATCCTATAACATATATAGAGATAGACGGAGCGGTGGTAACTCGTATAAGAGTCAGCTATCAATTGAACGGATGTCATCTTTTTGTTTTCCATGCTTCAGACTTTGGTTACGTTTTACGTTAGCTTTACGATTGCAAATATAAAAGGTAAAAAACGGAAAACAATTTTTTATAGTGCTTAACAAATCTCATCTCATTAACTTAGACTGAAAACTAATTAATTTGTTGTAATATAGCTGTTTAAGAATTTGAGACTCGTAGTATCAACTAATAATTTGAGACTCCGGGGTGAATTGGACGGAAAATCTGATGCAACAAAAACGCACTTATCTTTCAATGTGCTGAAAGTTAAGTGCGGAAAATGATAGAGTATATCTTAATATTATAAGTTATTCGTCGTTATTCTTTCCGATGCTCCGGATATATTCATTGGGAGTGATGCCGGTAGCCTTCTTGAAATAGCGGAAGAAGGAAGCACGTGAGCTAAAACCACAGAGTTCGGCAAGTGCTCCCAGTGTATATTTGGAATATTCGTCTTCGTTGATAAGACGCTTGAACTCCTCAATACGGTAATCATTGATGTAATCGTAATAATTACGGTTCAGATGTTGATTGAAGAGATAAGATAAAGTATGTGCTGACCTGCCGAGCATGGTTGCCAGATCGGCTATTTTCAAATCCGGGTTTGTATATGGCTTATCACGAAGCATCAGAGCCTCCAGCTTTTCTGTCAGGCGCTGACATTCTTCCGTGCTTATCTTATTGGTTTTATATTTTGATTCTGCTGTTTTTTCTTGCTTTTCGGGCTCTTGCACATTTTCAGGAAGCGGGATTTGAATATTTTTCGTTTGCTTCGCTTTTCTCTTACGCTGATAGTAAATGTAGCCGATAAAAGCTAAAGCAATGGAAACGGCGATGATACTCCATGTTTCTACAGGATAGGCAATGTGGACGGCGGTGCGTACTTCAGAATCAGGGTTCCCGATATAGCGTAGCTTGAAAAGATAGTTTCCGGATGACAAATCATAATAAGTAATTTCCGATTTTCCGGTCAATATCTGCCAGTCTTCATCTTCACCTTCCAATTTGTATTCATAAGTCATATAAGCCGGTTCGGTATAGGTAAAGCCGGAGAAATGAAAAGTTAGGTTGTTTTGAGAGGATTCAAGTTGTATTTCAGGGACTTTCCCACTCTCAATAACAGGATGAAGCGATTTCTTTCCGTTGACGTAAATATCTGTAATCGTCAGCGGATAAGTGTATCTTTTCATCTGATTATTTTGCTTGAAGTTCATATAAATCAGCCCTTTGGAATTTCCCATCCATATATTTCCCTGCTGATCCTGTACGGGAGGGCATAGTGTAAAAATAGAACTGGGAATACCGTCTATGAAATTATAAGGAATAAAAGTCTCTTTCTTGTCGTAGCGGTAGAGTCCGTTATTGGTTCCTATCCAGAGCCATTTCTCATTATCTTCCAGAATAAACATACCATCTTTTCCTTCCAGTTGTGTATCAGGTTGTAACCTTCTGAAGCGACTCATGGAGAGATCGGATATACACATACTTCCTTTGTCCGGCAGGAAATAAAGATAATGGTCGGAGTCTTCATATACAACTCTGATCTTTTCTTTATGAATAAAGTTTTCCGGGAAGATATCGGTTTTCAGACTTTCAGAGGAGGGATCCCAGATACACATGCCATTTTCCGTGCAAATCCATCCTTTGTGAGTGGAATCAAAATAGATTTCGTAAACATTCCCTTCGGGTAATTTGGAGTTGGCACTGGTGTAGTGCTTGATTCTTTTCCCATTCTTATAGCAATAGAGTCCCATTGAGGTACCTATCCACAATTGGTCTTTGGCATCCGCTTTTATGCTGAAAATCTGTCCCCGCATGAAAGGCTGCGGTTCATTGGGTTCGAAGTCGTGGATGGTAAGATCAGCAGGATTGAATATGTACATACCTCCGCCATAAGTTCCGATATAATATTTATCCTGAAATTTGTAGATACAGAAGATCATACTGGAACGCAATTCGGGAGATTTAAAGTTTTTGAAGCGTCGTTCCTCTTCGTTTATATAGAATAGGCCGTCGCGGGAGCCGACTAACTTTTCATGTTCGGTAATTGCAATACTGCGGACAGGCATATCTTTGGAGTCAAAATACGGGAGATAACTGTAAGTAGAGAAAAGTCCGCTCTGGTACAGACTGTAATCCAATCCCAGTTGATAGAAGCCTATCCAGATAAGCCCGTCACGATCCACTAAAAGGGAATATACGGAGTTGGAGCGGATACTTTCGTCTTTTCCCGGTTCGTGGCGGAAAGAGCGTAGAACCTTCATTTGTTTGGTAGAAATGAAATGTACTCCATTTCCATCCGTACCCACATACAACATATCTTCACCATCACCGGACAGCGAAGATATCACATTGCAGCCTACATCGATGAAGTGCCTGAATTTATGTGTTTGCATATCGAAGCTGATAATACCTTGCCCCATCGTACCTAGATAAAGTACGTTGCCGATGCGGGTGATATTGTTGTAAGAGCAAAGATGCTTGTTTTCTACTATATTATGATAAGGGACGATTTTTTTGTCGGCAAGTGTCAGGGAATAAAGTCCGTCGTTGGTAGCTATCCAGAGAATGCCCTCTTCACTAAGACTTAGTCCGGTGATGATATTAGAGGCTGACAGGACATTGGGGTCTATAAGTACTTGTTCCAGATTCCCGTTTTTATAGATAAACAGACCGGCCTCGCTACCTATATATAAAGTACCTTTTCCATCGGGTAGAAGTGTGCGGACGCCGTAGTGTAATGTTTCGGCGGCAATCGGCTCGGGAATATTCTTTTCGGTATTCACCCGCCAAAGTCCCATGCCGTTTCCCATCCATATCTGGTTGCCCTCCATTTCGGCAATGGCATTGACCCGCTTGATCTTTTCATTTGCTCCGGAAATCAGGAAATGCTTCAGACGCGTGCCGTCAAAACGTTCCAAAGAATTGCCGGTACCTATCCAAACATAGCCAATGGAGTCTTTATAAAGTGCATTTACTACTAAGTCGGAAAGTCCTTCGGTGACGGACAGTCCCCGGAAGACAGAGGGGAGGGAATAGCCCGGAAGGGAGCTAAACAGTAGGAATAATAGGACAATATATTTCGATATGTTTTTCACGATATGGTATCTTTCGTTTCTATACATTATGTTTCTGTACAGCAAATATAAGGAAAAAGAACGAAAATATTCGGGTTTAGGATGATTATTCGGTAGTCGGAGACTCTTTGCTGACTTATTGGCTTGTGAGCGGGGCGTATCTGGTCCATACCAAGTCCGTACTTGCTCCGTGTCTATAGCTATGGGGCACCTATGGAGCTGGTACGGAGTAGCTACGGATCAGATACGGAGGACGTACGGAGATGCTACGGACCATGTACGGAGATGATATGGACTTGATGCTATTGTTTTCACTTCAATTCCGTTTCCACTGTATTGGTTTTTAGTTTATACGTCTTCTTTTTGATGCTGACGGTGCAATCGGCGGATGCAGTGTAGTACCATGCCCCTTTCTTGAATTCCAGTAATACATCTGCGGGAGTTTCCGTCTTGATAACTACATTCGGGGTACTTAGCAAAGTGCCATGTCCTAAAAAGAAGGTGCAATCATCGCCCTTTTTATTTCCCCATAAAGCATAGGTGGCTTGTGCGCTCATTTTTCCGCTGGTGCAGATATCCGTGGGATTATCTGATGACAGAATATAGTCTGTGCGTCCATCTTTCTGTACCACACATATACCGGTGGCACTGTTTTCTGTTTTGCTTTTTACTTCGGGGAAACTTACTTCGGCAATGCAGCCGGGTTCTTTTACGGATGAGGGCTCATAGATAGCGACGAACGGTCGGTTCCAGGCTTCTCCTTTCTGGCGGGCTACAAAAGTCAGGGTAGGTTGTTCTTTGATATTATATGGCATCCCCGGAGTACGGCTCAAACCTTCCGTCATGGGAGACAGGGCGGTGAAAACTTCCCGGTCCGTTTCTCCTTTCATCCACAAGTTCATTGAAATGTCATCCTTGTCGGGCATGGCAATGGTAAATGTAGCTTTTATGTCTTTGTTGGTAGTAGCCGATTTTTTATCATAGATATAAGAATAAGCATAAAGGTGAGCACCGGCAAAGGCCAGTTCCTCGGTGGGTTGCAGATTCAGGTCTGCACCGTCTGTGCCTGTCAGTGTTAGGGTTTGCCCCAGATTATGGTAGAAATAATCATGCATTTTATCACCACCGCGTTCTTTCCGGCTGCGGAAGATATCTACATAGTAACCGGTTTCCGGACCGGTAGTGACGATACTCATCATACGGGTCTGGTCGGCACGGCTTTCCGGTTCACGGAAAGAAACATCGCTATAGGTTACGGAAGTGAAAGCTTTTCCCGGTTCGGAAGAAACTGGAAAACTGGATTTAAGATCAAAGGAGTGATTACTTTTCATAACCGGATAACTGGAAATGCCATCCACGCAAACCGTGTTATGACTGGGAAATTGAGAATAATATTCCAGATAGTCCAGTCCGCTGTATAAGTAAAGGCCAATTCCGGCATCGGGAGCCAAAACATATCCCTTACCATAAAGCTCCATAGATATGCCATTGGCATGCATGTGGTTTCCTTCACTGGCATTCAAGGATATCATAAGGCTGTGACGGGGATTCATTCCGTTTCGTTGTACCAACCAGGAAACGTTCGGTGCATAGAAGAGGGGAGAGACATATTGCTTTATTTCTCCAGCTTCGATATTGGGATTCAGTTCCAATGGCTTTTCATCAAAGAAAGAACTGATAGAAACGGGGACGCTTTTTTTATTGTCTTTGGTTTTTCCCGCATCGGGATGGAAGCATTTCAGCATGGCAGTGAAATATTCTTCCTGCTCTTTCTTGCCGTTGTGTTGTGCATTTCGTATCATGCGGGATATAGGATGGGTGTTCAGATATCCCGGGTGGGTATCGCCGAAACCACAGATCATCCGGTTGGGGAACAAATATTGCGGAGTAGCGGCTACTGCTTTAGAAAGAACCGGCATTGCTTCCACCAGGTCATAATTCAGATTCCGGTCGAAGAGGGTAGCAAAGCTGGTGTAGTCATTCAGTACTACATTGCTGTATCCGGGACATTCGGCCCAGATACCTGTCTTCGGATCGAAGCCATAATCGGCTAATTTATTCAGACTCCATTGGCGGATACTAGAGCGGTTGAGTACATAATCAATGTAATATTCGCGTCCTTTGCCATCGGCATATTGCTTGTTGTTTTCCAGTATCATACCAATATTCATGACATAACGAGCCTGCATCAGGTTCCAGTTGTTGTGAGGAACACCGTTTGCAATGATATTGTCCGCCCATTTCTTGAAAGCTCCTGCGTATATATCCATTTTGTCGGTATGCCGGGCATTCAGGTAGTCATACAGGAAATCGTAAAGGGGAACGATGTCATAAAGAATATCTTCGTGAATAACCTCGAAAGAACTCATGCCTACCAGCGTTTGCTGATGGCCGTGGTTGAGGTCGATGGGAACATTCCGATAATAGATACCTGTCATATAGGTATCGAATACTCCGGCAGCGAGTTTTGCATATCTTTCTTCTCCGGTAAGCCAGTAAAGGAAGGCGGCATCACGGGCGATACCCATGATTTCACGGTTCAGGCTCTCGATGTTGCGTCCGGTTTTAGAAGGATGTACACTCTCCATAGGGCGGCCGGGCAAGGCGTTGTTACAGAAAGTCACATTTCCTTCCACATCGTCATCGTATGGCACTACGTCTTCCAGACGGGGGCGTCCGTGGGTGGCAAATGTGCCGCGCGTACCAGAATAGCGAACGGTGGGTGCCGGTGCTTTTTCGCCTCCGGCATGGTCGAAGGTTTCACCTTTTATATATACATCCGTAGCATGAGACTTCCAATACATGGCAAGGCGTGAAAGTAACCAGTCCGGTTGGGCATCTGTCAGGTTGGCATAAAGATCGGCACGCCTTTTCAGTTTCTCAAATACGTCTTTTGCCCAATCTTCTTTTTCTATCAGACTCAGGGTTTCACTCTTACCGTTGCTGTTCGTCAGATAACGCGGATGGCTGTCCGGCAACTGCTGCCGGAAGGCGATTTCTACCTCCTGGGCTTGTAATATCCCTGAAAAGAGAAGGCATATCAATAAACTAAGTGCTTTCATATTCTATCAATAACATTAGGTGTTTAAAGAATATACGGATGAGGGCGGATAATTACTCAACGGAACACGACAAAGATAGCGCAAGACTATGCAAAATATGTAATCATTATTACACTTTTTTAAAAATAAAGCCCCTACTTTTGTGAAAAATACTATTTCCTATGAAGAAATTGTCATTTATAAACAGGTTTTTACCTTCGTACAAATGGAAAGTGGCTGCGATAGTTATCTGCGGTATCGTTGTGGGCGGGGGAGGCTTGTTCATGTACTTGCTGCGGGCGCATACCTACTTGGGGGATGAGCCGTCGGCATGCGTGAACTGTCATATTATGGCACCTTACTACGCTACATGGTTTCACAGTTCACATAGTCGGGATGCCACTTGTAATGATTGTCATGTTCCTCATGAGAATGCCGTAAAGAAATGGACATTCAAGGGGATGGACGGTATGAAACATGTGGCTGCTTTCCTGACAAAGAGCGAGCCGCAGGTTATCAGGGCGCATGAAGCCAGTTCAGAGGTGATTATGAACAACTGTATTCGTTGCCATACGCAGTTGAATGCGGAGTTTGTGAAAACCGGGAAAATAGATTATATGATGTCTCAGGTAGGCGAGGGTAAGGCTTGTTGGGATTGTCACCGGGATGTGCCGCATGGCGGAAGCAACTCGTTGTCATCCACTCCCAATGCACTGGTACCTTATCCCGAATCGCCCGTTCCGGGCTGGCTGCAAAAGATGCTTAAGAAATAATGAAATAAAATCAATATACTTATGGAAAAGAAATTGAAATCATGGCAAGGCTGGCTGCTGTTCGGTGGTTCGATGGTAGTCGTGTTTGTATTAGGATTATGTGTTTCCGCGCTGATGGAGAGGCGGGCGGAATTAGAAAGCGTGTTCAATAACCGCAGGACTGTTATTACAGGCATTGAAGCCCGTAATGAAGTGTTCAAAAGTGATTTCCCCCGTGAATATCAGACCTGGACGGAAACAGCGAAGACGGATTTCCAGAGTGAGTTCAACGGAAACATTGCGGTCGATGTATTGGAACAACGTCCCGAAATGGTGGTTCTGTGGGCAGGATATGCTTTCTCAAAGGACTATTCGACTCCGCGTGGGCACATGCATGCGATAGAGGATATTACGGCAAGTCTTCGTACGGGTGCGCCTACTACTCCCGAAGATGGTCCGCAACCGTCTACCTGTTGGACTTGCAAGAGTCCGGATGTTCCCCGTGTGATGGAGGCTATCGGTGTGGATGCATTCTATAATAATAAGTGGGGAGCAATGGGTGATGAGATTGTAAATCCTATCGGATGCGCCGATTGCCACGAACCGGAAAATATGAATCTGCACATTAGCCGTCCAGCTTTGATCGAGGCTTTTGCACGCCAGGGCAGAGATATTACGAAAGCTACTCCGCAGGAAATGCGCTCGCTGGTTTGTGCGCAGTGCCACGTGGAATATTACTTCAAGGGTGATGGCAAGTACCTGACTTTCCCCTGGGATAAAGGCTTTACTGTGGAAGATATGGAGGCTTATTATGATAATGAAGGTTTCTATGACTATATTCATAAACTGAGTCGTGCTCCGATATTGAAAGCGCAGCATCCTGATTATGAAATCTGTCAGATGGGTATTCACGGTCAGAGAGGTGTGTCATGTGCAGATTGTCACATGCCTTATAAGAGCGAAGGTGGTGTGAAATTCAGCGATCACCATATTCAAAGCCCGCTGGCGATGATTGACCGTACTTGTCAGACTTGCCACCGCGAAAGTGAAGAAACATTGCGTAACAATGTGTACGAACGCCAACGTAAGGCTAACGAAATACGTAACCGTCTGGAACAGGAACTTGCCAAGGCTCATATCGAGGCTAAGTTTGCATGGGACAAGGGGGCTACGGAAGATCAGATGAAAGACGTACTTGCCCTGATCCGTCAGGCGCAGTGGCGTTGGGACTTTGGTGTGGCATCTCATGGAGGTGCTTTCCATGCTTCGCAGGAAATCCAACGTATCCTTTCACATGGTTTGGACAAGGCTATGCAGGCTCGTCTGGCTGTATTAAGAGTATTGGCTAAGCATGGTTTTACGGATGATGTGCCGATGCCGGATATTTCAACCAAAGAGAAAGCACAACAATACATTGGCCTCGACATGGATGCGGAAAGAGCTGCTAAAGAGAAATTCTTGAAAACAACTGTACCTGCGTGGCTGGAAAAAGCAAAAGCTAACGGTCGCCTGGCCCAGAAATAAAACAGAGATATGTGGATCAGACCGTGGGGATTTAAAGAAGGATGCCTGATAGGCGCAGGACTGTTGGTGACAGGATGGCTGCTACAGATTACAATTGGTGAAATAGATTGGAGTCTGTTTGTCTGTCCGGTGAACATCATTGTTCTGGTTTTATATATAGCCGGAATAGTTGCCATGCACTGCCTGCGCAAGCGTGTTTATTTCTTCGGTTGGATGAGTCATTATACATCGGCTGTCTCTTCTCTTTTATGGGTGGCGGGCATTACGGTGGTGATGGGACTTATCCGTCAGATCCCTTCCGGTCATCCGGCAGATATGCTTGGCTTTTCACGAATGCTTTCGGCATGGCCTTTTGTATTGCTTTATATCTGGATGGTGACTGTGCTGGGAGTGACTACGCTTCGTGCCGGATTTCCATTCAGATGGAAGAAGCTTGCTTTCCTTTTGAACCATGCCGGGCTGTTCATTGCCCTGATTACGGCAACCTTGGGAAATGCCGATATGCAGCGGTTGAAAATGACCACCCGGATAGATAATGCCGAATGGCGTGCAATGGATGAGTACGGCAAATTGATAGAACTTCCGCTGGCCATTGAACTGAAAGACTTCACGATTGACGAGTATCCTCCGAAACTGATGCTGATTGATAATGAAACAGGACGTACACTGCCAGAGAAAGCACCGGAACATTTGTTGCTGGAAGAAGGTGTAACGGAGGGGCAGCTGTCCGATTGGCTGGTGACTATCCGGCAAACGATTCCCTGGGCGGCTTCTGTGGCTACGGAAGATACGGTGAAGTTTACCGAATTCCATTCGATGGGAGCCACGTACGCCGTTTATTTGCAGGCTATCAATCAAAAGACGAAAACTGCAAAAGAGGGTTGGGTAAGTTGCGGTAGTTTTATTTTCCCATATAAAGCATTGCGTCTGGATTCGTTGACAAGCCTTATCATGCCGGAACGCGAACCGCAGCGTTTTGCATCTACAGTGAAAGTATACACGGAAGACGGCAAACAGGTGGAAGATACGATTGCAGTGAACCATCCCCTGAATGTGGCGGGATGGAATATTTATCAATTGAGTTATGATGATACGAAAGGGCGTTGGAGCGATATCAGTGTGTTCGAACTGGTACGTGATCCGTGGTTGCCTGCTGTCTATGCAGGTATTATCATGATGGTGCTGGGAGCTATCTGTCTGTTTGTCAATGCACAAAAAAGAAAAGAGGAGGACGCTGAATGACGTGGGATTATTTTGTACCGTTTTCAATTGCCGCCCTGCACTTCTGGGGATTCGGTGCCTTTGCCGCTTGGCGCGCAAGAAAACCATATGTTGTTGGCGGGCTTACCTTGATAGGGCTTGCTATCTTCTTCTGCTTTATTGTGGGAATGTGGATTTCCCTGGAACGCCCGCCTATGCGGACCATGGGAGAGACGCGCCTGTGGTACTCTTTCTTTCTTCCACTGGCAGGACTCATCACATACAGCCGTTGGAGGTATAAGTGGATACTCAGTTTCAGTTTTATCCTATCACTGGTATTTATCTGTATCAATATCTTCAAACCGGAAATACATAACAAAACTTTGATGCCGGCTTTGCAAAGTCCGTGGTTTACGCCGCATGTCATCGTATATATGTTTGCCTATGCTATGCTGGGTGCGGCCACCGTGATGGCTATTTATCTGCTTTGGTTCAAGAAGAAGCCGATTGACAGCCGGGAGATGGACCTATGCGATAATCTGACTTATGTGGGATTGGCATTCATGACATTAGGCATGCTGTCGGGGGCTGTATGGGCAAAAGAGGCGTGGGGACATTACTGGTCGTGGGATCCAAAGGAGACATGGGCGGCCGCTACGTGGTTCTCCTATCTGATTTATATACATTTCCGCCTTGGAAAACCTTTGTTACACCGTAAGGCCTTAATTTTACTTCTGATATCATTTGTTTTGCTGCAAATGTGCTGGTACGGCATCAACTATCTGCCTTCTGCACAGGGAGTCAGCATTCATACGTATAATTTAAACTGATAATCATTATGAAAACTACTTATTGGGCAATGCTTCTCATGCTTTTGCCAAGCATGGCGTATACGCAAACGACAGAAAAAGAGAATGAATTTACAATGTCCATCCAGATCAGACCTCGTGCGGAATATCGTAACGGTGCTCTGATGCCCCGTAATGAAGGAGAGGAACCTGCGGGATTCATCAATAACCGTGCACGCCTTTCTATGGAGTACAAGCGTTCTGATTTGCAAATGAAAATCTCGGCTCAGCATGTGGGGGTATGGGGACAAGATCCGCAGATTGACAAGAATGGACGTTTCATCATGAACGAGGCATGGGCTAAATTGAATTTCGGTAAAAACTACTTTGCACAATTAGGTCGTCAGACCCTTTCGTATGATGACGAGCGCATTCTGGGCGGACTGGATTGGAACATAGCCGGACGTTACCATGATGCATTGAAACTGGGTTATGCCGATCCCAACAACCAACTGCATCTGATCCTTGCTTTCAACCAGAATGACGAGACTAAGATAGGCGGTACCTATTACGTGCAGGCCGGAGCGCAGCCTTACAAGAATATGCAGACACTCTGGTATCACTATAAATCCGATTATACTCCCTTTGATGCATCCTTACTGTTCATGAATCTGGGATTGGAAACCGGAGATGCCGCTACTAAAGAGTCTCACACCCGTTATCTGCAAACGATGGGAACTTATATCACCTACAGGGAAAATGGGTGGAATGTAGACGGCGCCTTCTATTATCAGACGGGCAAGAACCAAAATGTGCAGAAGGTATCTGCTTTCATGGCCAGCCTGCAAGTGGCTTATGCTTTCCCATACAATCTTAAACCGACTTGGATCGTAGTGGCAAGCGCTGATTATCTAAGTGGAAACAGTGGTGACAGTGACAAGTATAAGGCATTCAATGTTCTATATGGCACACATCATAAGTTTTACGGAGCTATGGATTATTTCTACGCGTCCGACTTTAAACCCGGATATGCTCCCGGCTTGTTTGACAAACGTCTGGGTTTACGTTTCCGTGCTTCTGATAAGGTGGATATGGATTTGAACTACCATCATTTCTCAACTGCGGTGAAATTGCCGGGGTTGAAGAAAGCATTAGGTTCGGAAGTCGATTATCAAATAAACTGGTCGGTGATGAAGGATGTGAAACTCTCCGCCGGATATTCCATTATGCGCGGAACGGAGACGATGGACGTTGTGAAAGGCGGCAATCATAAAAGCTGGCAAGATTGGGGATGGGTATCTGTCAATATCAACCCCAGAGTGCTGTTTGTGAAGTGGTAAAACAAGAATAAATGAAGGTACGTATCAGGAGAAAGCTCCTATACGTACCTTTCTAATATAGTTTCATTGAGTATCTGCACTGTCTTTCCATCCATATCTATAATTCCTTCCTTTATCATTTTATTAATTTCCTTCGATAGTGCAGGGCGGGTTACATTCAGATATTCGGCAAGGGTTGCCTGATTGTGAATGATGTTGACCGTTGAAGAATTCTTTTTCTTGTGTTCCAGCAAGTAGACAACGAAACGTTCACGCACTGTTTTTCGTGATAGGGTTTTCAGGCGGGATACTGTGCAGACATTACAATTGCCTGTGATGCAAAGAAAGTTGTGTAATATTTTAGGTTCCTCGCTGATAAGCTTAAACATGGACTCTTTGCTGGCGGTGAGTAGGGTACTGTCTTCCATGGCGGTAAAGGTTGCCGGCAGCACTCCGTCCGAACTGAATAAATGAGGAGTGGCGAATGCACGTGCCGCAACGATATATTCTATCATGACTTCATTTCCCAATCCGTCGATAATATCTACCCGTAGTTTCCCTTCCAACAATACATATAACTTTTTGCAGAGTGTTCCCTGGGTGGCAATGATATCTTTTTTGTCGACTGAGTACAGGGAGATATCCAACCTGTCGAGCAACGAATGCTTGATGTTAAGGGGAAGGTCACGGAACAGCGGAATCTGGAAAAGTAATTCCTGATGTTTGTCGGTTAATGTTATTTTCCTCATTATATTAGGTAGTTGGTTGTACAAAGATACGATGAAAAAGTAGAATTAAAAGTATTTCTTCGAATTCTCCTCATTAATACGCATTTCTTTTCCTTCTATTTGTATGCAGCCCTCGTTACTCAACTCGGATATGGCACGTGCCAATGACGGACGGGCTACCCCAAGTATATGTGCCACTTCCTGTTGGGAACCGATGCCTCCATGCATCTTTACATAATTGAGTAATCTGGATTTCAGGCTTTGTAAGGCAAACTCGTTCAGTTTCTTGGATAGAAACAAACTCCGGTCGGAAATCAACTTCAGGAAATTCTGCATGATGACCGGGTACTGGTGCATGAACTCCAGAAAAGCATCCTTGTTCAGAATCAATACTTCCGAGGTTTCCAGGGTTTCGATATTCACCGGGAAACGGTTTTCGGAAGCGAAGATGAAAGCTGGTGCAAGGAGTTTCGGAGCACGGAGGGTCTCTATGGTGAGTTGTTTTCCTTCTGCACTGACCATTTGCGTACGTACTGTTCCATTGCACAGAATATAGAGAGAACGGTAAATATCTCCCTGCATGGCGATAAACTCTCCCGGTTTATAAGATTTAAGGGTATGTTGGTGCAACAGAACGAACTTTAACAGCGTTTCTTCTGTTATGCCTCGAAATAATGGCATCTGTAATAATATATGTGGTTCCATTCTTTTTTAAGTTTTTTGTGATTGGGTGTAACATACGTGACAATTTACCTGCCATAAACTCTCCATCTTTGCACAAAGATAATGCAAATCGAATGTAGAACTTTCATGCTTGCATGAAAAGTTATGCTGAGATGCAGCTTATCTTATCCAAAGATAATGCAGATCGAATGCAGAACTTTCATGCTTGCATGAAAAAGTTATGCTGGGATGCAGCTTATCTTATCTAAAGATCAATTTTATAACTAAAAGAATAAGATGATGGAAGCTAAAATGTTTTGTTACCAGTGTCAGGAGACAATGAAAGGCACCGGTTGTATTTTGAAAGGTGTGTGTGGAAAAGAAAGTCATACAGCGAAGGCAATGGATTTGCTGATGTTCGTGGTACGTGGAATATCGGTCGTTACCGATGAGTTCCGTAACACCGGACATCCTGTAGCTGCCGAAGTGAACCGTTTTGTTGTGGATGCCTTATTCTGTACCATTACAAATGCCAATTTCGATGATGAAAGCATTCTGAACAGGGTGGATAAAGGTATGGCATTGCGTAACCGTTTAATAGAAGAAGCCAAAGAAAAAGGTATTTCCCTACCTGAAATCGACGAATTGCAATGGCAGGGCGGACGTGATGAGTATGCTTCCAAGGCGGAAAGCGTGGGTGTGTTGCGTGAGCCCGACATAGATCTGCGTTCCCTGAAAGAATTGATGACCTATGGTCTGAAAGGTATGGCGGCATATCTGGAACATGCCATGCGTCTGGGATATGACGATGCTTCTATCCATACTTTTATGCAACATGCTTTGGCCGCCACTGCCACAAAATCACTTCCAGCAGGCGAATGGGTGAAGATGGTGCTCCAGACCGGAGAATACGGTGTGAAGACTATGGCTTTACTGGATAAAGCGAATACCGAACGCTATGGCAATCCGGAAATGACAAAAGTGAATATCGGAGTAGGGAAGCGTCCGGGTATCCTGATAAGTGGCCACGACCTGAAAGACATGGAAGAGCTGTTGAAGCAAACCGAAGGTACAGGAGTCGACGTGTACACACATAGCGAAATGCTTCCTGCTCACTATTATCCTGCTTTCAAGAAGTATTCCCACTTCGTAGGCAACTATGGAAATGCCTGGTGGAAGCAGCGTGAAGAGTTCACTACTTTCAATGGTCCTATCCTGTTTACAACGAACTGTATCGTTCCCCCGTTGGCAAATGCTGAATATAAAGAACGTATGTTTACAACAAATTCCACCGGATATCCCGGTTGCAAGTACATTCAGGCAGATACCGAAGGTAGAAAAGACTTCTCCGAAATTATCGAGATAGCTAAGCAATGCCAACCGCCTACGGAAATAGAACGTGGAGAAATCATCGGTGGTTTTGCCCATAATCAGGTGTTGCAACTGGCAGATAAAGTGGTGGATGCCGTGAAGAGCGGTGCTATTCATCGCTTTGTAGTTATGGCAGGTTGCGACGGACGTATGAAGGGACGTGATTATTATACCGAATTTGCCAAGGCGTTGCCTAAAGATACAGTCATCCTGACAGCAGGTTGTGCCAAGTATCGTTACAATAAGTTGCCTCTGGGAGATATCAACGGCATTCCACGTGTACTGGATGCAGGACAGTGCAACGACAGCTATTCACTGGCAGTCATTGCAATGAAGCTGAAAGAAGTGTTCGAACTGAATGATATCAACGAACTCCCGATTGTGTATAACATTGCCTGGTACGAGCAGAAAGCTGTTATCGTACTGCTGGCTTTGTTGAGTCTGGGTGTGAAGAAAATCCATTTAGGACCTACGCTACCTGCCTTCCTGTCGCCCAATGTGGCAAAAGTCTTGGTAGATACTTTTCAGATAGGTACCATCAGTGATGTGGAAGATGACTTGAAGATGTTCCAATTATCATAAATGATTAATAAATTCTGAAGTATATTCGGATGGATAATTCCCGCCCCTACAAGTTAATCATATCGTGATTAATTTGTAGGGGCGAATTATTATTTTAGTAGGATTTTCTTGAGTGGTCTTTGAAATTTACAACTTCCACCCCAATGTCTTTTCCTGTATATTCCATAGCTTGGCGTATAGCCCCTTATTATCGAGTAGTTCCTGATGCTTACCTTGTTCAGCCATGCGTCCTTCCTCCAATACTATGATGTTATCTGCATTCTTGATCGTCTTCAGGCGATGGGCAATCACGATTACCGTACGTCCTGCAATCAATGTATTGATGGCACGCTGTACTTCCACTTCATTTTCCGGATCGAGTGAAGCCGTTGCTTCATCCAGAAGCACTACGGGAGCTTCTTTCAATATAGCACGTGCGATGGAAATGCGCTGCTTCTCTCCACCGGACAAGGTACAACCACCTTCACCGACCTGCGTATCATATCCTTTGGGCAATCGCATGATGAAATCGTGGCAACATGCTTTGCGGGCCGCCGCTTCTATTTCTTCGTCCGTAGCGTCGGTTTTACCGAAACGGATATTGTTGCGAATAGTATCTTGAAACAGATACACATCCTGGAATACCATTGAGATATGACTCATCAGCGATTCCGGTTCCAGGGTTTTCATATCTACTCCATTAAATAAAACCTGTCCCTGTTGCGGATCGTAAAAACGTGCGCATAGTTTCAGCATGGTGCTTTTTCCACTGCCCGAAGGACCTACCAGAGCGGTGAGTGTATTCTTACGCAGTGTTACCGATACATCATGCAGTACCTGTTTTTTCTGATAGCCGAATGATACGTGATAGAAAGTGATATCACCGCTTTCCGGGGCTTCTTTACTTCCTTGCATTTCCGGTTCGTTCATCAGCGTCAGGATACGCCCTCCTGCAATGGAGAAATATCGGAATTCTGCAAAGTTGGTCAGTGCCGAAGTCAGCGGATCGAAGACGCGGGAACCGACAACGAGGAACATAACGAACGTGAGCAAGGATAAATCTCCTCCTATCAATAAGTACGTTCCACAAAGTATCATCAACGTCAGACCTGCTCGTATCAGCGTTACGGAAAGCAGTATGAACGGGCCGAGCAATGCTTCCTGGCGGATACAGGCACGGCGCAGTTCGGCAAAGGCATTCTTCAGACGGACAAACTTGTCGCCCAGCAGATTATATGCTTTCATTACCCGTATTCCCTGCAAGTACTCTTCCAGGCGATTGCCTGCATTGATTTTGGCAGCAATCTGTTTGCCGCTCAGTTTGTATTGCAGGTAAGTACTGCCCAGCAATATTCCTACGGCAAGTGGCAGGGCTATAAACATGGCAACGGCCATTCGCCAATTTATCCATAGCAAGCCAAGGAAGGCAAGTACAGGCATCACCAGTGCACCCATCAATTGGGGTAGATGATGCGAAATACCTGTTTCCGCCATAGTAAAGTCTGTAATCAGCATGGAGGAAAGATCACCCGGATCGCGGCGTGACAGGAAGCCTAATGAGAGTTTCCGCAAATGCTCTGCCAGGCTAACACGTCCTGCGGCACTCATTTCATAGGCACCTCGGAAATTGGCGCGGTAGGAAACCTTTTCGGCCAACGCCATGACAAATACATACACTACAAGCAGGATAAAAATAGTCCAGAGCCGTTGAGTGTCCAGCGGCATTCCGCTGCCATCGAAAGCACGGAATATCACGTTGATTGCTTCGATAGACAGGCAGAATGGGACAATATTTACCAGGTTGGCAAGCATCGTGTAGCCCACAGGTTTGCGAAGGCGTTCGGTGTGCCCTATCGTAATATTTTCTATTGCATTCATTCTTTTACCTCCTTCTTACTGTTTAGTTCCCAGCGGAACGCATCCGTATAAGCGTCCCACATATTCTTATATAATCCTTCCGTTTTACTTAATATCTCGTGTTTCCCATGCTGTACGAGCTTTCCTTCGTTCAGTACGATGATTTGCTGTGCCGAAATGATGGACGAGAGACGGTGTGCAATGATGATAACCGTCTTATTCTGGATCAGATGTTGCAAAGCCTGCTGCATCTTATATTCATTTTCGGGATCGGCAAAAGCAGTCGCCTCGTCCAGCACCAGGATAGGGGCATTTTTCAGGATGGCCCTTGCCACACAGACACGTTGCGACTCGCCACCGGAAAGGTAGACGCCCTCATCTCCGATGCGGGTTTCATAACCTTGCGGAAGGCTTTCTATAAACTCATGGCACTGTGCGGCTTTTGCGGCAGCTATCACTTCCTCGCGCCCTGCACTGGAGTTTCCTACCCGGATATTTTCATAGAGGGTATCAAAGAAAAGGAAGCTATCCTGGAAAACAAAGGAAACAATGTCCATCAACTTTTCGGTGGGAATATTTTTGATGTTGACTCCTCCGATCCGTATTTCGCCTTCCACTACATCCCAGAAGCGGGGAATCAGATTGGCTACTGTAGATTTTCCTGAACCTGAGGGGCCTACGAGTGCCGTAATTTCACCTTGGCGTGCTGTGAAGGTGATGTCGCGCAGCGCTTCGGTACGAGTTGTCTCCGCTTTATTCTCATAAGCGAAACTAACCTTGAGGAATTCAATGTCATAACCGGCGGGTACTTGCGGTGTTTGTGCCTCCGGTACGGGTGGCTCGGCAAAGATACGGTCAATACGTTCTACGCCCTCGTCTATTTCCCGTGTACCCGATCCGAGGAACATCAGTTTATAAATAGGGGAGGCTACTCCGGGACCCATAATAATAAAGAATAGATAGACAGCGGCTAATGCCAGATTTTGTGGCTCATGACTCAGTAATAGTAAACCTATCGGCAGAATAAACGTAATGAGTGAGTTCAGTAATATGGTGAAGACCACCATGCCGGGTTCGTATGTATCGCATACTTTCAGTGCATATTCCTTATACGCCTCAATCTCACTATTGAAACGGCGGAATGACCGGACGCTCTGACCGAAGATTTTCACGACCGGCATGCCACGTACATATTGTACGGCTGAGGCGCTCATTCGTTCCTGTGTATCAAAGTAGATTTTAGTAAACTCCTGTGCCTTTTTCCCGAAGAAGTTGGCAAACTGTAATCCTATACTCAATGCGATACAGAATAGACAGACCGCAGCCATCCAGCCATTCAGGGAGAAGAAGATGATAAACATCAGAGTGACCGTAGCCAATACATTCACAAGGTCGGGGATGGTATGGGCAATGAAGTTCTCAATCTTTTCTACATTCTGTTCCATAATTTTCTTGATGCTTCCGGTAGATGTACCGTTCAGGTATCCTAACGATAAGCGTCCGATGTGTTCCGATAGCTTGATACGTAATCCGTATAGGATACGGAAAGCTGCTACATGTGAGGCCATCAGTGCCGCATAAAGTAGCAATAATCCTCCGATCAGTCCGAAGAAGGCAAACCATCCCCAGTATATCAGTATCCCGCTATCTATCTTTTCTAAGTCACTGGCGTGAAGCAGTAACTCCTGCAATACGCGGTATACCGACCAGTAGGGAACCAACATGCACGTAGCGCTTCCTGCCGACAAGATACCGGCCAGGATCAGCAGTCCTTTCCGCTCGCCTGCAATTTCAAACAGGCGGGCGATTCCTTTTTTCTTTTTCAGTTTCTCTTTCATAATCTATTATACTTTTAAAAACGAACAATATTCAGATTCATTCAAAAAAAGAGAGAGCTTATATTTTCATAAGCTCTCTCCAACCAGTTACTTCGAATGTGATGTATTCTGTGACTATCTGTTCCAAATCTTCTATCCCGACTCGGTGCATGATCAATTCCTCAAACATGGTGAACATCCATGCCGTGTGCAGGTGGATAGAAAAGTCGGTTACATTGATATTCATTTGCGGATGTTTCTCTTTCATATCTCTGAAGTACTCTTTCACGAGTGATGTGGAGCGTTCGGTGAAGTTCTCCTTGAAGTTTTCCAGTGAAGAACCCTGTGCATGGAAAAATAGCAATACCAACAATTTGCGATGCTTTTGTATCAATGTCATGTACTCTTCTATCACATATCGTAGGTATTCTGTGGAATACATCTCCATGATATCTGCTCCATAACGACCGTGATGTTCGTGTAGCATTCTTTCGAATGCACTGATTACAGGCCGTACCACCGTACAGAAAATATCATCCTTACTTTTGAAATAGTTATAGATATTGCTCAACCCTACCTGTGCTTCTTGCGCAATTTCACGCATGGAAGCCTTTGGAAAGCCGTTTTCGAGGAATACCTTTTCGGCAGCTTTCAAAATTTCTTTTTGTATGTCATCTTTAGGGTATTGCATAAGTTTTATTTCTCGACTGCAAAGTAGGGGAGAATCCGCCTTTTCTGAAATACCCATTAATGATGGTTTTTTGTTAGATTTTTATAAAAATCACAATTATTGGGTATTGCCAAGGTCACTGAAAGCATGCAACTTTGCGCGTATAATCTAACTATAAACTACTATATGGTGAAACTAACCAATCATAAAAAGGCAATTGGCAGACCTTTAAGTTGTAAGAGATGGGGAATAATAGCTATTATTATTCTTTTTGCAGGTAGCTTATCTTTTTTACTGTACTCTTACTTTTCTCATGATGCTGATAATCCTCAGTGTAACTGTTTGCTATGTATGCTTAATCATGTTCCTGAAGAGGGAGAGTACATTTATAATCGCTATTTGATATTTATTAGTTTTATCTGGATTGCTGTGATCTTTGCGACTATCTTTTTAGTGAATTACTGCTTTGTAAAAAAGAACAAAAAGAAATAGTGTTCGTTTAAGTACCTACTTGTTATTATTTTTAATAACATAATACTCATATTTGGGTATTGCCCGCCTTTTCAACTCCCTCTACCTTTGCGCCAACAAAATTTAAGATAAAAGATGAGAAAATTAACTTGCTTATTCGCCTTAGGTTTCTTGCTTTTTAACAATACTTTACGGGCTAATGAACCTGAAAAAGTAACCTCAACAGAAGAGGTATCTGAAACTACGGCAAAGAAAGAGAGAATAAAACAGGTAACAAAAGATGACGAATACGAAAAGTTCCGTTTCGGTGGATACGGAGAAATGGTAGCAAAGTTTATGAACTACGGAACGAATCGTTTCTATGGTGGGGTCGATAACAGTGATCATCGCAATACCATTGCAATTCCTCGTTTTGTGTTGGCTTTTGACTACAAGTTTAATTCCAAGTGGATACTGGGTGCTGAAATAGAGTTTGAAGCAGGAGGTGTAGGTATTGAAACAGAACTTGAGAATTCAGAAAACGGTGAGTATGAAACAGAAATGGAAAAGGGGGGAGAAGTTGCTCTTGAGCAGTTTCACATTACCCGTCTGATACATTCGGCTTTCAATGTTCGTGCCGGTCATTTGATTGTACCTATGGGATTGACCAATGCACACCATGAGCCTATCAACTTCTTTGGAACATCTCGTCCTGAGGGTGAAACCACAATTATTCCTTCTACCTGGCATGAGACAGGATTGGAATTCTTCGGCTCTTTTGGTAAAGGATATGCGCGCTTTGATTATCAGGCAATGATTGTTGCCGGCTTGAATGCTGATGGATTTGGTCGCGATAATTGGGTTGCCGGTGGTAAGCAGGGACTCTTTGAACAAGATAACTTTACTTCGCCTGCTTATGTAGCACGTCTGGACTATAAAGGGGTACCGGGACTGCGTGTAGGTGCTGCTTTTTACTATTGTAATGACGTGACGGCCAATGCTGATAAGAATTATAAGTATAGCAGCGTAGGTCGCTCATCAGTGAAAATCTACTCTGCCGATGCACAGTATAAAAATAAATATGTTACCGCTCGTGGTAATATCATTTATGGTGATTTAGAGAATTCTTCCAAGATCAGCAAGGTTACTCTTTCCAATAACTCCAATTATTATCATGGTGCTATGCGTAATGTAGCTAAGAATGCTCTGTGCTATGGCTTGGAGGCTGGTCTCAACCTGAGTGCTTTCTTCTCGCAGAAGAAATGTCCGGTTATTTATCCTTATGCCCGTTATGAATACTACAACCCGCAGGAAGAGGCAGAAGGTTCAGCTACAATGGAGAAACGCTGTCAGGTAAGCAAATGGACGGCAGGAGTTAACTGGTTTGCATTGCCGAATCTGGTTGTGAAGGCCGATTATACTACCCGTCATATTGGTACGAACAAGGTATTTGGATCGACTAAATATAACAATGAAAATGAATTTGCTATCGGCATAGCTTATGTCGGTTGGTTTACCAAGAGATAGTTCAAATAGGTATTTATAATTAATTTAATGTTTAAGTAATATGAAAAAGTTTTTTTATTTGTCGGCTCTTTCATTGGGCATGATGTGTTCCATTACGGCTTGTAGTGATGATGACACTACGACTATAGACGCTAAAAATCTTGACTATACGGCAGAGAATGCAAGTAGTTGGGGAAATTACATGCGAGTAGTTGCACAATTGTTGGTGAATGATGCTACTGCTCTTTATGATGACTGGGCGGTTAAATACAATGAAGGTGGAAGCTATGCAGATTTCTTTAAGAATCAAGATGCTTTGACGAGTGTTGAGCAGTTGATTGACGGCTGTGTAGACATTGCCAATGAAGTAGGTACCGCCAAAATTGGTGACCCTTACGATCTTTTCATACATAATAATGAAGAAAAGGCTTTGTATGCTGTAGAGTCATGGTATAGCTGGCATTCTCGTGAAGACTATCGTAACAATATCTATTCTATTCGTAATGCTTATTACGGAACACGTACAGGGGCTATTAGCGAGTCATCTCTCTCAAAAGCAGTAGCCGCGGTAAATGCTAATCTTGATACTGAAGTGAAAAAAGCGATTGATAACGCAGCAGCAGCAATTTGGGCTATCCCGAGTCCTTTCCGCAACAATATCAATAGTCCGGAAGCAGTAAGTGCTATGGAAGCTTGTGCCACTTTAGAGGGAGTACTCAAGGGAAGCTTGAAGAATTGTATCGAAAGTATTGATAAAACAGTGTTGGCTGAAGTCGTAAGAAATTATGTGGATGTAGTTGTATTACCTACTTACTCTGATTTGAAAGCGGGAAATCAGGCTCTTTTCGATGCTGTTGAAACATTCCGTACTTCTCCCAGCAATGCTAACTTCAAGGCTTGTGCCACAGCATGGCTTGCTGCTCGTACACCGTGGGAAACCAGTGAGGCATTCCTTTTCGGTCCGGTTGCCGACAAAGGTCTTGACCCCAATATGGATAGCTGGCCGCTTGACCAGGATGGTATCGTACAGATCCTGACTTCCGGTAATTACTCTAACCTGAACTGGGATGGTGACTATGATGAAGAAGATGATAAAATTGCCGGTGCACAAGCTTTGCGTGGTTACCACACTTTGGAATATTTGATCTTCAAAGATGGTGAAGCCCGTACCATTCAGTAAGATTTTTACTTGTTAGAAATAAGATTTTGCGGAAACAGCGGGATAATGAATATTCTGTTGTTTCCGCAACATCTGCGTTAAAAAGATAAATGTTAGTTACGTATTTTGCAATAATAATTCAATAACGAATGAATGGCTTATTAAAATACTCATTTCCAATCTGTTTTTCACTTCTGGCACTGTTTGCTTGCGAAAATGATGGAGTTGATGTGGATGATATAGAAGTACCTGCCGGCTTTGCCCTCTCTGCCGGTACTGCTACCAACTTCCTGACTTCCTCTTATGCTTATGATAGGTCTGCTGACTGGATAACAGGGGCATACGATAAACGTTTCACCCGTGGTGACAAATTGTATGATGATATCCGCACCAGTAGTAATGGAATAGGGGGAGGACTAGGACCGGTTTATGCCGGTTATTCTTGTGGTAGCTGTCACCGAAATGCCGGACGTACGCAACCGACTTTGTGGAGCGAAGGTGGTTCCGGCAGTTCCGGCTTTTCGTCTATGTTGGTTTATATTAGTCGTAAGAATGGAGCTTTCTTTCAGGATTATGGACGCGTGCTTCATGATCAGGCTATTTATGGTGTGAAGCCCGAGGGAAAACTGAAAGTGGAATATACCTATGAGACTTTCCAATTCCCTGATGGTGAGACGTATGAACTCTGCAAACCCAATTATTCTATTTATGAATGGTATGCGGACAGCATCAAACCCGAAGACCTGTTCTGTACGGTGCGTATTCCTTTGCGCCACGTAGGTATGGGACAAATGATGGCGCTCGATCCCACTGAAATTGAAGCTTTGGCTGCTAAAAGTAATTATCCGGAATATGGTATCAGTGGCCGTTGCAACTATATCTCCGAGAGAGGAGTGAGAAGTTTAGGCTTGTCCGGTAATAAAGCGCAGCATGCCGACCTGACAGTGGAACTTGGTTTCTCCAGCGATATGGGAGTTACGAACAGCCGCTATCCCGAAGAAATCTGTGAAGGACAGGCACAAGTAAATCAAGGCAGTATGATGGGACTTTCTTACGCCCAATTGGATGTATCTACGGAAGAAATGGAGAATGTAGACCTCTACATGCAGAGCCTTAGTGTTCCGGCACGTCGCAATGTGAATAATGAACAAGTAATCAAGGGTGAGCAGAATTTTTATAAGGCGAAGTGCCATCTCTGCCATGTAACCACCTTGCACACAAAACCACGTGGGTCTGTACTGTTGAACGGAACCCGTCTTCCCTGGCTGGGTAGTCAGACAATTCATCCATATTCGGACTTCCTGCTTCATGACATGGGCTCTGAAATTATGGGCGTAGGACTGAATGATAACTACGTAAGCGGTTTGGCCCGTGGCAACGAATGGCGTACGACTCCGCTTTGGGGTATCGGATTGCAGGAAACTGTGAATGGTCATACTTACTTCCTGCACGATGGACGCGCCCGCAACTATGTTGAGGCTATCATGTGGCACGGTGGTGAAGGTGAAGCATCGAAGAATCTCTTCAAAAAGATGAGTAAAGAAGATCGTGATGCTTTGGTCGCATTCCTGAAATCATTATAAAACAAATAACGAACAATAAAACCAATAAGTATTATACAAGCAATTATGAAGAAATTAATTTTAATGGTTGTAATGGCTGCCCTTTCGTTGGCTGCTATGGCACAGCATGAAGAAGATACAGAAAACGGTGTAGTGTCACTTGCCGGAAGAGAGGGATTTACGATAGAAACCAAGAAGGGAGACTTTGTATTCAAGCCCTATCTGTTGGTACAGACTTGTGCAAATTTCAATTGGTATGATGATGAAGGTCTGGATAAGGCATACAATCAGGATAATGTAGCTAATTCCGGTTTCTCAATTCCCTATGCTGTATTGGGCTTCACTGGTAAAGCTTTTGGTAAAGTAGCCTTTAATCTTTCTATCAATGCGGCTGCCAGTGGGGGAGCATTGCTTCAACAAGCATGGTTCGATGTACAATTTAAAAAACAGTTTGCCGTGCGTGTCGGTAAATTCAAAACACCTTTCTCACATGCTTATCTGACGACGTTGGGCGAAACATTGTTGCCGCAGTTGCCAGTATCATTGACTTCTGCTGTCATTCTGCCTTATTCCTTGAATGCGGTAACGCCTAACATCGGTACCGGTTTTGACCTCGGTGTTGAAATTCACGGATTGTTAGCTGATAAATTTGGCTATGAAGTAGGTTTATTCAATGGTACCGGTTCTTCTGTAAATACAGCTACAAAAACTCTGAGTGATGATTGGCATATCCCTTCTTTACTGTATGCGGGGCGCTTTACTTATATGCCTAAAGGTGTGATGCCGTCCACTCAAGGTAATCCTAACCGTTTGAATGAAGATAAGATCATGTTCGGTGTATCGGCTTCAATCAATGTGGAAAGTGAGAATGAAAGTACCAATGATACCCGTGTGGGAGTGGAATTTGCCATGTTAAAGAACAAACTGTATCTGGGTGCCGAAGCATATTATATGAATGTGGGCTTCACGAAACGCCAGAAAATTAATGAAAGCTACAATTACTTGGGTGGTTATGTACAGGGCGGTTACTTTGTTGCTCCCCGTTTGCAGGCTGCCTTGCGTTATGACTTCTTTAACCGTAACGGTACCGGCGATGACGGATTTTTGAATATGCCGGCTGTGGGTATGAATTATTTCTTTAAGGGTTGTAACCTGAAACTCCAGGCTATGTACCAGTATATTGCCCGTACGGGGCATGATACACAACTTGACCGAGATAATGATAATTTAGGTCTGGCCACTCATTCTGCAACAGTAATGCTGCAATATACTTTCTAAAAAAAGAAAGAGAGTAGTTATGAAGAAATGTATATTATTCTTTGCGGCTATCTGGATGACAGTCTGCTTCTGTTCATGTGATGATGGAAGAATCTATGAGAAGGAGATAGAGGTGCAGCGTGGCGGCCGTGTCCTAAAGTTGACAGGTCGTTTCAGTGGTATCAGCAATTGGACGGATGATTATAGTGTCGTTGTGGCAGGCTTCAATGATAAAAGTGAATACGCCGTTGTAACGAAATCACTGCCAGTCAATGTAGCCGATGGAACAGATATCGTTATGACACTGGGAGGTATCAGTGATGATGTGAAATCACTCAAATTGTGTGTTATCAGTCGTTTGCGCGAATGTATTGTCGAATTTAAGACGATGGAAGATGAAGAACTCGCAGCTATTACAGATACTATATTAATGGATGTGGGAACACTGGACGTGGGTATGTTCAGTTCCATCCAGTCGCAGGTTTTCGATAAAAGATGTGTAGCGTGCCATGGGCAGACCGGTTCTGCATCGGGTAATTTATTTCTGACGGAGGGTAAGAGCTATAATGCGTTGGTCAACCAGCCGGCACATAAGAATAGTGATATACTATTGGTGAAACCCGGCAGTGCAGAAGAGAGTTTTTTACATCTGGTCTTGAACAGGGCTGGTGATACGAGTATGAACCATACCGATATGCTGTCAGAAGATGAGCAACCCTTATTGAAACTGATAGATAATTGGATAAACGAAGGTATTTTTTTGAATAACGAGTAAACGATATTGGAAATGAACAACAAAAAACAACAAACCAACCAATCAGAGAATACATTAACTGAGATTTTTAAATATGAAGTAAAAGAAGGCGTTTCAGAGTTTCATGTAATGATTCACTCTACCCGGCCGGAAGATACTTATGAGGAACAATTAAATGCAGTAGCCAATGCCTACAACGATTTGCTTGCAGGTGAATTGAAAGGTGCCATGGCTGTGTTTAAACGTTATTTCCTGAGTGATACCGCCAATCAGGCTGACCTCCTGCTGGCTATCACTGCCGAAAGTTCCGACTGTGCTCTTTCCGTGGTAGAGCAACCCCCTTTGGATGGGACGAAAATAGCTTTGTGGGCTTATTTACAGACCGATGTGCAGACACAAGTGCTGCACAACGGATTGTTTGAAGTAAAGCACAATGCATATCGTCACCTGTGGGGAGGCAGTGTTTTCAATCGTGCTGCAAATTCTGAATACCAGACCCGTTTGTTGCTGAATGACTACGTGATGCAACTTATGGAACAAGGATGTAAATTGGCGGATAACTGTATCCGTACCTGGTTCTTCGTACAGAATGTGGATGTGAATTATGCCGGTGTGGTAAAGGCGCGTAATGAGGTTTTCGTCACTCAGAACCTGACGGAAAAAACACACTATATTGCCAGTACTGGTATCGGCGGACGTCATGCTGATCCTAAAGTATTGGTGCAAATGGATACCTATGCTGTGGCAGGCTTAAAGCCGGAACAGATACACTTCCTTTATGCCCCTACGCATCTGAATCCTACTTATGAGTATGGTGTCAGCTTTGAACGCGGAACCTATGTCGATTACGGTGACCGGCGTCAAGTGTTTATTTCGGGTACGGCAAGTATCAACAATAAAGGGGAAGTGGTATACCCCGGCGACATCCGCAGGCAGACGGAACGGATGTGGGAAAATGTAGAAGCCTTGCTGAAAGAGGCGGAGTGCACATTTGATGATTTGGGACATATGATTGTTTACCTGCGTGACATTGCAGACTATGCAGTTGTGAAGAGTATGTATGACAAACGTTTCCCGGATACTCCCAGAGTATTTGTACATGCGCCTGTATGTCGTCCCGGATGGTTGATCGAAATGGAATGTATGGGAGTTAAGGCTTTGAAGAATAAGGAATATGCACCTTTTTAATTTGAAGAAAAGTCTCGTCTTTTTATATATCTGTCTGGTGGCTTTGCTCGCTATGGTGACCTTTGTGGAGCATGTACACGGAACAGAGTTTGTAGAAAAGTATGTTTATCATACAGTTTGGTTTTGTTGTTTGTGGGGAGTACTTGCCGCATTGGCAGTTGCCGTGTTGGTTAAGCGGCAGTTGTGGCGGCATCTCCCGGCATTGTTGTTGCATGGCTCCTTCCTCGTTATCTTGGTGGGAGCCATGATTACATTTTCATGTAGCAAGAAAGGATATATGCATCTCACAGTAGGTACTGAGGTGGGAACTTTCATAGACCAAGGCAGCAAACGGGTGATCGAATTACCATTCACATTGTGTCTGGACAGTTTCCGGGTGGAGTATTATCCGGGGACGGAAGCCCCGGCAGATTATGTCAGCTAT
This sequence comes from Bacteroides sp. MSB163, assembly GCF_036416795.1. Lineage (NCBI taxonomy): Bacteria > Pseudomonadati > Bacteroidota > Bacteroidia > Bacteroidales > Bacteroidaceae > Bacteroides > Bacteroides maternus. Next base: position 4,137,627 of record NZ_CP143867.1, read on the forward strand.
ATCCGGGATGCGGAACCAGTTTCCATGAATCGTATCCTCTCTCGTCAGGGGTATCGCTTTTACCAGTCTTCTTTTGATGATGATAAGGAGGGGAGTTGGTTGTCGGTGAATTATGATCCGTGGGGAATAGGGATTACGTATGCAGGATATATTTTGCTGGGTATCTCCATGTTGTGGATGCTTGTCAGTCATAGTGGAGAATTCCGCAGATTGCTCAGGCATCCGTTGCTTCGGAAAGGAGGAATATTTGTGTGGTTGCTCATGGCTACGGGAATGGTGGTGCAAGCGGAAAACAGAAGCCTTCCGGCACTTGCACTCAGACAGGCGGATAGTCTGGCATCCAAACAAGTGATTTATCATGATCGCGTAGTACCTTTTAATACCCTTGCACGAGACTTTGTATTGAAACTGACCGGGAAATCTTCTTATGGTGGCATGACACCCGAACAGGTTGTCGGAGGTTGGTTACTCCGTCCGGAGGTTTGGCAGAATGAACCGATGATTTATATAAAGAGTGCGGAACTTCGTCATTTGCTCCGATTGCCTTCTTCCTATGCCCGTCTTACTGATTTGTTTGATGGGCAAAACTATCGTTTGCAGGAGTTTTGGAAAGGTGGGCAGAAGCCACACATGAAAATGACTTCGTTGGAAAAGGCTATTATGGAAACGGATGAAAAGGTAGGATTGATACTGATGCTACGGAGTGGAACGCTTATCCGTCCTTTACCGGAAGATGGGAGTATAAAACCACTGTCTGACGTAAAGGTGCGGGCTGAAATACTGTACAATCGCATTCCATTCAGCAAACTGTTGTTTATGTTCAATCTGACTGTAGGGATGCTGGCATTTTTCTATTTACTTTATTGCAGCATGCATCGTTCAGCGGGTAAGGCATGGAGCGTTTTTACAGTTGCACTTTATGTGGCATTTCTTTTTCAACTCTTTGGCTACTGTTTGCGGTGGTATATTGGCGGGCGTATTCCGCTGAGCAATGGATATGAAACCATGCAGTTTATGGCACTGTGTACACTTCTGCTTGCGTGCATATTCCGGCATCGCTTCTCTTTTACTTTACCTTTTGGGTTGATTATTTCGGGTTTTGCCTTATTAGTAGCTTATCTTGGGCAGAACAATCCTCAGATCACTCCTCTGATGCCTGTGTTGCTGTCTCCTTGGTTAAGTATCCATGTTTCTCTGATTATGGTATCTTATGCATTGTTTGCCTTTATGATGCTAAATGGATTACTGGCATTCTGCATAGGAGGCTGGCGAAAAAAGGTAATCGATTCGGAGATTCAGGAACAGCGTAAGGTCCGTGTGGAGCAATTGATGCTTTTTAGTCGGTTGATGCTCTATCCGGCAGTATTTTGTCTGGGGGCGGGGATTTTTATTGGTGCTGTGTGGGCGAATGTTTCATGGGGGCGCTATTGGGCCTGGGACCCGAAAGAAGTCTGGGCTTTGATCACCTTTTTAATCTATGGTGCGGCATTTCACGGACAATCGCTTGCCGTCTTTCGGCAACCCCGGTTTTTCCATGCTTATATGGTGTTGGCTTTCCTTACGGTGCTGATGACTTACTTCGGAGTAAATTATTTGCTGGGCGGTATGCATAGCTATGCTTGATGTGTCTTTCTATTTCGGGATAATATAATAAAAATGCCTACGGAATCCGCAGGCATTTTCTACAAAAACAACTAACTAAACACATGCAAAGTTAATCAAGCGCACCGGACTTTTCTTTCACAGTACCGTTCGCATTGCGCACATATATCATAACCTAACATTGCCCCGAGTATAAAATCTTCTTCGGGAGACAGCTTGTTCAGTGGCTGCCTTACCAAAAGACGGATTGCTTCGATACATTCCTTGCGTCCAAAGAAAAGATTGATCCTGCCGTTTCCTACCGGCTGGATAACATAGCTTATCTTTTGGTCTGTCAGGCGTTTCACGGCAAAAGCTTCATACTTCTTGTTTGTAGTATAAAGTACCATCTGGCGTACTCCTTTCTTAAATTCGTAGATGTGGTTCAGGAATACTTTCAATTCTACCGGGTTAATGTCAGATATTGTCATAAGGCTATGGAATAAGAGAAAATTATGCCAAGTGATTTTTTATGTCGTTCACCCAAGCGTCGATACGTTCTTCCGTCTTATCACTTTCGTTGATGTCATCAAGAGCGAGTCCGACAAACATACCATCGATAACGGCAATAGAGGAGGAGAAAGAATAATCTTTTGCAGATACCTTACCAACGGTGGTGCAACCGGAATCCTTGATATCTTCGTATATGATACCCATACCATCGCAGAATGTATCGCAATAAGACTCAGAGTCACCACAACCGAACAGAGCAATTGTTTTTTCTTTCAGGTCTGATTCCTTCAACACTTTAACGCCATCATACCAGTCATCCTGCAGTTCACCGTCACCCCAAGTGGAAGTTCCTAAAAGAAGAGCTTCGTATTCCTTTACCATGTCGGCGTTCATTTTGCTGACATCGATTACATCGGATGCGGGGACGCCAAGTTTAGAAGCGATTGTTTCGGCAATGCCTTGCGTAGTTCCGGTTGAGGAACCGTAAAATATTCCTATTTTCTTCATACTATAAAATGGTTTAATTTGTACGGTTACAAAGTAACGGCATCAGAGGGGGTTATGAAATACCCACAAATAATGAAATGCTTCTTTGTACCTAACCACTTATAGGTATGATGGGTAGGAAGTGTCTTGCCCATTTGGATGATTTTATAAGTTTCTTCATACTAATCAGATATTTGCTTACGGTTTTTCTTCAGATCAGGTAGGAACCAGGTAACCAATCCGAGTAACGGCATATAAGCGCAGACATTATAAACAGCTTCGATGCCGAACTTATCCGCCATATTTCCCAATACAGCCGAGGCAATACCTGCCACTCCGAAAGCAAATCCGAAGAATAATCCGGAAATCAGTCCCAGTTTACTGGGTAATAACTCCTGCGCATATAACAGGATAGCAGGAAAAGCAGATGAAAGAACCAGGCCGACACAGAAACTCATAATAATTGTGGCAAGCAAGCCTACATGAGGCATCAGTATACTGAAAGGTGCAGCACCGAGAATAGAACCCCAGATGACATACTTTCTTCCGATACGATCTCCGATAGGACCACCCATCAGTGTACCGATGGCTGTAGCTACAAGGAATACAAAGAGGTAAAGCTGGGAGTCCTGCACACTTACTCCGAATTTATCAATCAGATAGAAAGTGTAATAGCTGCTTAAGCTTGCCATATAAATATATTTGGAGAAGATAAGTACCAGCAGGATAGAAATGGAAAGAACCGTTTTCCCCATAGGCAAAGGCATCTGCATATGAGGTTGCAGGGCAATATGATCACGTTTCATCCGGGTAATGTATCCTTTGTACCATTTGCCGACAGGTATCATTACCATGATTGCTATCACCGATAAAATAGCGAATAATGCGATGTTGTGTCTGCCATAAGGCGCTACAATTAAAGCTACCAGTAACGGTCCCAGTGAGCCTCCCAGGTTTCCACCCACCTGAAACAGGGATTGCGCCAGACCTCTTCTACCTCCGGAGGCGAGTGAAGTGATGCGGGATGCTTCCGGATGAAGTACGGAAGAACCTATACCTATGATGAATACCGAGAACAATACCCAATAAAGATTGGTGGAAAAGGCCAGATTCAACATCCCCGTCATAGTGAACAGCATACCCATTGGTAGTGTCCAAGCAAACGGGCGCTTATCAAAAAACAATCCGAATACGGGTTGGAACACTGATGCGGACATCTGATAAACCAGCGTAATCAATCCGATTTGTGCAAAACTCAGTGTCAAGTCCTCTTTGAAAAGCGGATATGTGGCGGTTATGACGGATTGCAGTAAGTCGTTCAGACAATGGGAAATACTTAATGCAATCAATATCGGATAAGCTATCGAGCTTACCGGGCGTTGTTTATTCTGTTGCATGATGGTTGCGTCTCTAATGTAAATCGGGCGCAAAGGTACAAAATAAAATGATTAATACGGATGAGTGAACCAAAAGCATGAACCTTCTCCTTCGGTTGATTCCACTCCGATTTTTCCTCCCATCTGAGATACTAAACTTTTGCAGATGGAAAGTCCGAGACCGGTACCCTGTACAAAGGTGTTAAGTTTCACAAACCGCTCGAATATACTATCGAGTTTTTCTTTGGGAATTCCGACACCTGTATCACGTACATAGAATTTAATTTCGTGGGGTGACGTCTGTTCATACCCCAAAGCTATGGTGCCTTGTCTCGTGAACTTTAATGCATTGTTTATGAAATTGGTTATGACCTGCATGAATCGGTTCTTATCTGTATAAATATGACAATCGGGCATATACTTCTCGAAGACCAGGTCCACAGTTTCCGGTACTTTCATCTCCAGCGACTTGATGATTTTCATGCAGCTTTCGTTTACATCCAAATCGGAGCGTACGAAGTCGAATGTTCCGGACTCTATTTTCGAAAGATCGAGAATATCAGAAACCAGTTGCAGGAGCAATTCATTGTTTGTTTCTACTATTTTAATATATTCCTGGCGTTCTTCCCTGTCGTCTGTTTCTGCCAGCAGACTGGAAAAACCAACGATGGAGTTGAGCGGAGTACGTATTTCATGGCTCATATTGGCAAGGAAAGCAGATTTCAAGCGGTCCAGTTCTTCGGCTTTGTCACGGGCAATGATCAGCTTCTGTTCTGTCTCCTTCAAGGGAGTAATATCATAGTTGATACACAGCATTTCAATAACTCCATCCTGAGGACGATAATCCCTGACCATTACGTTTATACTGGTCCACGAATATTTTCCGTTACCTTTATCGACACGTACTTCTTTACTTAAACTTGTGGCTTTTCCTTCTTTAACCTGACCTACAAATTGTTTCAGGACAGCGCAATCTTCCGGGTGTACATGCGAATATACTCCGATGACCTGAGGCATGGGAGTGTTTTCCTTTTCACCTAAATTCCGATACCATGTATCTTGGGCATACCCGTCTCTTGTCATTATATTAAAATGAGCAAATCCCACTTTTGCATAGTCGCCTATTAAGAGGAACAAATGTTCAAACTCTTGTATTTTGCTGTATGCACTGGTGGTTTCTGTAGTATCTATATTGATAAACAGGTAATTACTGAATTGATTTTGTGAATCGTAAAGCAGAGCTACTTTTGTTTGAAGATTGATAACATCTTTTCTTTGACTTGTTACGTATCGGTCGAGCTTAGAGAAGTCATAATTAATCGAGAAGTCCACATTCTCTTTGGCACGCAATTTTTCTTTCACGTCTTCGGGGATATTGGGATTCTCGAACAGCGATACCCCCAGTGCTTCTTTCATATCCGTTAGGCCGAATATCTCAAGTTCTTTATCATTCATATCTACCAGATACCCGTCTTTGTTGTAAAGCTCGATACCTACCGGCAGATTCTTATAAATATTGCGAAGAATCTTTTCACTGTGATCCAATGCGCGGCGATCCTCTTTAGCCTGAAGTTCCGCTTTGCGTAATTGGAGGCAAATGCTGATGATGTTTCCTAAAGAAGAAAACCATTGATGGTCGATGTTACTCCAGCTGCGGTGTGTTCTGACCATATCGATGCCCATATATCCCCATACCTTATCTTTCGATAGGAGAGGGACCGCCATTACCGATTTAATATCTTGCACCTCCAGGGTATCACGGTAAATTTTTGCTTCGGGCGGCATATCATCCAACGTATTTAGAATGATTGATCTCTTTTCTGAGATTTGGCGATCCCACCAGAGAGAATCATCCCAAGGTACATTCTGTAAGAAATCCAGTTCTTGGGATATTCCTTCGGCTGTTGCTTCGTAAATGCAACTCTGCACTTTATGTTCCTGGTCTATTTCGAATATATAGGTACGGTCTCCTTTGGTTTGTTTGAGGAGATCTGCCAATATTTTATTGATGATCTGTGTAATATCATCCGATTGTAGAAAAGCGAGCAATGAATAAGAAAGACTGTTTTGTTGATAAAGCAGGCTGTTTACCTGGAGAGAGTCTGTACTTTCACTTGTTTCTTCGGTCTGCTTGTCTATACATTGCAGATATCCTATTATATTTTTGTACCCCTCTTCATCCGGTTGTTTGAAGCTGATTTTAGAATATACCCATATGTCCTTCCCATCTTTTGCCTGGATGGGGAACATCTGCTCGTAGGTTTCTATATTTGTGAGCGAAAAGTATTCATTTCTGAGTCGCCTCCGATGATCTTCCCGTATTCTTCCGTGAAAATCTTCGAAACTGATCCGGTCACTTTCAAGTCCGAGTAAGTCAATGATAAAGTCAGAACAAATATATTGGCGATTCTTCAGGTCCGATTCCCACCAACCCATTTTGGCCATTTGCGCAATCTGGCAATATTTATCACAGTCAAAGTCTGGCTTCTCTTTCATATATCTTTTTGCTCCTGTTTTCTATTCCTTATTAAAATCTCAGTGGGCAAATATAGAGATAACTTTTATATTTTAGTGGTTTTGTTGTAAAAAGAATGTTTATAACTGTCTAAACCTATAGGTAACCGGCTTTTATCGATGCAAGATGCTACTTCCGGAGAAATTAAAATCCCTAAACATTTTCCCTTTAAGCTTGTTCTTTATTCCCCGTAAAGTTATCTTTGCGGGGATTTTTGTGTGAACGAAGAATGTGGTAGTATTGGGTAATAAAACTCTAAAATGTATACAAATAAAGTAAAGAGAATAGCTGCCGTTCATGACCTGTCTGGTTTTGGACGCGTATCCCTCACAGTCGTTATTCCTATTTTGTCTTCCATGGGCTTTCAAGTTTGCCCTTTACCTACGGCTGTGCTCTCCAGTCATACGCAATATCCGGAGTTCTCTATTCTTGACCTGACGGATGAAATGCCTAGAATTATTGCCGAATGGAAAAAGCTGGATGTGCAGTTTGATGCTTTTTATACAGGTTATTTAGGCTCTCCCCGACAGATACAGATTGTTTCGGATTTTATAGATGATTTCCGCCAGCCGGACGGCTTGGTAGTGGTTGACCCCGTATTGGGAGACAACGGACGGCTATATACTAACTTTGATGAATCGATGATCCGGGAGATGCGCCATCTGGCAGCGAAAGCCGATGTGATAACCCCGAATCTGACTGAACTTTTTTACCTGATGGACAAACCTTACAAAGCAGATAATACCGATGAAGAATTGAAAACCTATCTTCGATTTTTATCCGATGCCGGTCCTCAGGTCGTTATTATAACAAGTGTTCCCGTTCACGGCGAGAGCCACAAAACTTCGGTATATGCCTACAACCGGGTAGGGAATCGTTACTGGAAAATTACCTGTCCTTATCTGCCTGCCCATTATCCGGGAACGGGAGATACCTTTACGAGCGTCATCACCGGAGCTTTATTGCAAGGCGATAGTCTTCCTATTGCCTTGGATCGTGCCACGCAATTCATCCTTCAGGGCATTCGTGCCACTTTCGGTTATGAGTATGATAACCGGGAAGGAATTCTACTTGAAAAAGTATTGCATAATCTGGATATGCCAATCCAGAGTGCCAGCTACGAATTAATTTGAGTATCTTTGATAATCAGAAGATATGATACTTGAGTCATTATTGTATTATTAGTTCTTTTAATAAGACAGGAACTTCTGCCGGTTCTTTGGCCACCCGTATCCCTGTTGCTGTGAGTGCTGTAATCTTCCCTTCAGCCGAACCTGAGCTACCGGAAATAATAGCTCCTGCATGTCCCATTTGTTTTCCCGGGGGAGCCGATTGCCCGGCTATGAAGGCTACTACGGGTTTGTTCACATGCTTCTTTATATACTCAGCTGCCAGTTCTTCCGCATTTCCGCCGATTTCACCAATCATGACAATGGCTTCCGTGTCCTCATCGTTCTGGAACATCTCCAGCAGTTCGCGGAAGTAAAGGCCCACTACAGGATCGCCTCCCATGCCGATGGCGGTGGACTGTCCCATGCCATTGACCGTAAGGTGGTAAACTATCTCATAAGTCAATGTGCCGCTACGGCTGATGACTCCGACATTTCCTTTTTTAAAAATATTACCGGGCAAGATGCCTGCCAGACTTTTCTCCGGAGATATTAAACCGGGGCAATTGGGTCCGATGAGCATTGCGCCTTTCAGTTGGGTGAAACGATAGGCTTTTATTACATCAAGGATGGGGATACCTTCGGAGATACAAATAATCAGTTTGATTCCCGCATCCGCCGCTTCCATAATGGCATCTGCCGCATGGCTTGCCGGCACGAATATGATGGAGGCATTGGCCTGTGTCTTTTCTACCGCTTTGTGCATGGTGTTGAAAACGGGAAGCCCTTCGATGGTGCTGCCGCCTTTTCCGGGAGAGGTGCCGCCCACCACATTAGTACCGTATTCTTTCATTTTCACAGCGTGAAAGTGTCCGTCTCTGCCCGTAATTCCCTGTACCAACAGGCGGGTCGATTTATCGATAAGTATGCTCATGCAATTTCTCCTTTCACTGATTTTACTGCCATCAGAGTGGCTTCATTCATAGTTTTCGCCACCTGAAAACGGTTGCTGTCCTTTAATAATTTCCTGCCGATATTCTCATTGGTTCCCGTCAGTCTTACAATTACGGGTATGTCCGTTTGCAATTGGTCGAAAGCCTGTATCAGACCGATAGCCACATCATCACAACGGGTGATGCCGCCAAATATATTGATGAAGACTGCTTTTACTTTCGAGTCATTCAGCAATATCTTCATGGCTTCAATCACCTTCACGGGGTTTGAACTGCCTCTGATGTCCAGAAAGTTGGCCGGTGAACCACCATAGAGTTTAATCATATCCATTGTAGTCATTGCCAGTCCGGCACCGTTTACCATGCAACCGATATCACCGTCCATGTGTACATAACTGAATCCTCTCTCTTTGGCCGTGGCTTCCAGTTGTTCTTCCGGAGTCGGTTCAAAAAGGGCCTGTACATCGGGATGGCGATAGAGCGCGTTGTCATCGAATATCATTTTGGCATCGATAGCCAGCAGTGTGCCTTTAGCTGTCAGTACCAGTGGATTGATTTCGGCTAGTGAAGCGTCATTTTCTATGAATGCTTGGTAGAGATCTTGTAGGATAGTGGTCATGCGTTTGGCCTGTTCCGCTTGTTCGAAGAGCGTAAATGCAAAACGTTGTGCCAGATATTTGGGCAATCCTATCAGTGGATCAATGTTGTAGCGGATAATTTTTTCCGGAGTTTTACGGGCCACTTCCTCAATATCCATTCCACCTGCCGCACTCATGATGAGGGCGACTGAGCGAGCATTGCGGTCGATGGTGAAGCTGACATAATATTCAGCCGCGATGTCTACAGCTTCACTGATCAGGATTCGGGTTACAGTAAATCCTTTGATGGTCATATTCAGGATTTCCTGAGCATGCTGCCTCACAAGCGCTTCGTTGTCTGCCAGCTTGACGCCTCCGGCTTTTCCTCGTCCACCGGTCAGCACCTGAGCTTTGATGGCTACTTTGTTCACTCCTAATTGTCGAAAAGCAGCTACTGCTTCATCGGGTGTATTACATAACATGTGCCGTTCTACCGGGATACTATAACGGGAGAAAATCTCTTTTGCCTGATATTCATGTACTTTCATGGATTATGGATTGTAGATTACTATTTATCTTAAACAAACGGAAGAGCTAAAAAGTTGTCAAATAAGTGATTAAGAAGAGTAATAAGAGAAAAGAGGCAGGCTTGTCAGCCGCAAGTGAGTAATATTATGAGCTAGGTCTTATGTGTGGATATAAACTGACAATATATACAACTTTTCAGTAAGATAATAAATAGAAAAGTTTTATGACTTTATGGACGGTATTTTATGTTTTATAAGGTTTCTTTTTATGACAGTATAGTGCCTTTAATTTTGACTTTTAAATATGCTTTTACTGTGCTTTTATTCCTTTTATAATGTTGTTTACATGTAAATACTGAATTTTTTCATTAATTATATTCTATTTTTATGAAAACCAGTTCTTTTTGTTTTTATGATTTATTGGTTTCTATATTTTGTCATTTTAAAAATATTGCCAAGGCGATAATAACTGATCCGTAAAATGAAAAAAACGTTTTTTATTCTATGATTTTTTCTTCCTTTTTTGTTATTTTTGCGTATTAATCTTGTATTTTAATGTGATAACACACACGAACCGTGATGAACAGGAGAAGATTCTATCAATTAAGAAACACCTCCGTGCTGTTTGCCATACTTGTATTTTTTACTCAGGTATGTGCAGCCCAGGCATATAAATACTTAAACATGGAGGATGGGCTGGGTAGCCAGAAAGTTTACCGTATTCTGCAAGACTCTTTGGGATACATGTGGTTTTTAACTCAGGAAGGTCCGGACCGTTACAATGGGAAGGAAATCAAACACTATGAACTGACGGATAAAGGACAGAAACTTAATATGCAGTTCAATCTGAACTGGCTTTATATGGCTGGTGACGGTGCTTTGTGGGGGATAGGCCGGAAAGGTCGCATTTTCCGTTATGAGTTGGAACGCGACCGCTTTGAACAGGTGTATATGCCTTCCCAGCCCGAGAAGGGAATTGCTTCACCGAATATCACCTATAGTTATATGGATCATTCCGGCCGTATCTGGTTATGTAGCAAGGAACAGATTACATTGTTCGACACCCGTACGGAAAAGGCTTTCCCGCTATCATGCGACATAATCAGTAACATCACTTCCATAGAACAGATGGACGGGATGAATTTCTTCATAGGTACTGAATCCGGACTGTATCAGGCTATACTGGATGAGCAACGTATGTCACTCACATGCAAATCTGCCTATGATCTTCATATACCGGTAAGCGAGTTGTTTTTCTCGGACACCTTAAAAAAACTTTTTGTCGGTACTTTCAAACAGGGGATTTGGATTTGTGATCTCAATACTTCTTCGGAAACCAGTTCGGACAGAACTCTTAGCGATGTGAACGTCAAACGGATTGTGCCTGTGGGTGAAAAAGAGGTGCTGATAGCTACTGACGGAAAAGGTATTTACCGCATGAATGTCGATTCGTGCCATGCAGTTCCTTACATTGTAGCTGATTATACGATTCATAACGGGATGAACGGCAACAATATCAATGATGTGTATGTGGACGGTGATGGCCGTATCTGGATTGCCAATTATCCTAGTGGTATAACCATTCGTGACAACCGCTATGGAGGATATCGCTGGACACGTCATTCAGTTGGCAACCGCCAGTCGCTTGTCAATGATCAGGTACATGATGTCATTGAAGACAGTGACGGTGATCTCTGGTTCGGTACCAGTAACGGTATCAGTTTTTATAATTCCGGTACGGGCGAATGGCATTCCTTCTTCAGCACTTTCGACCATGAGTTAGAAGATAAGAATCACATATTCCTGACACTTTGCGAAATTTCACCGGGTATTATTCTGGCAGGTGGTTTCACTTCCGGTCTTTACCAGATAAATAAACGTACATTAACGGTTGATTATATCGCTTCTTCACTTTTCTTTCACCTTGATTTACGTCCCGATCAGTATATACGCGACATAAAGAAAGATTCGGAAGGCAATATCTGGTCAGGTGGTTTTTATAACTTGAAGTGTTTTGACCTGGCAGGTGGAAAATCCCGGTTATATCCGGGATTGAGTTCCATCACTTGTATTCATGAAAAGGATAGTTCCTCAATGTGGATCGGTACTTCGATGGGACTGTATTTGCTCGACAAGGTTTCCGGGAAGTACCGTAGCATTGATATGCCGGTGGAATCATCACATATTTGTGCTTTGTATCAGGGAGGCGACGGTGTGTTGTATATAGGTACCAGCGGTTCCGGCCTGGTGCTCTACAATCCCCGCGAGGAAGCTTTTGCCCAGTATTATACGGACAACTGCGCCCTTATTTCCAACAATATTTATACGATTCTTCCTAAACCGAACGGAGACTTATTGCTTAGTACGGAAAACGGAATTGTTCACTTCTCTCCCCGCAAGATGTCTTTCAATAACTGGACCCGTGAACAAGGACTTATGAGTGTCTGCTTCAATCCCGGTGCTGGAATTCTGCATAGCAGCGGGCGTTTTGTTTTGGGAAGCAATGATGGGGTTATCGGTTTTCCTTCGGATATGTACATTCCGGTTCCCGGTTTTTCTCCGATGATACTCAGTGATTTGCGTATATCTTATCAGTTGATGTATCCTGGTGATGAAGAATCTCCCCTGGAAACGGATATCAACAATACAGAGGTCTTACGGCTTAAGTATGGGCAGAATACTTTTTCACTGAGAGCTTCCTCTATCAATTATGATTATCCTTCCAATGTGTTATACTCTTGGAAATTGGAAGGTTTTTATGAAGAATGGACAGCTCCTTCGGCTGACGGACTGATGCGTTTTACCAATATTCCATCGGGTAAATATGTACTTCATGTGCGTTCGGTGTCCAACGAGGAGAAATATAAGAGCTATGAACAGCGCAGTATATTGATCATCATTTCTCCTCCGCTATGGGCTAGTCCGTGGGCTATAGCCGGCTATGTTTTGCTGGCGGTTCTGGTATGTGTGATTCTGTTCCGCATCGTCACGTTGAGAAAGCAGAAGAAAGCGTCAGAAGAAAAGGCACGTTTCTTTATCAATACAGCTCACGATATCCGGACGCCTCTGACATTGATAAAAGCTCCGTTGGAGGAATTACGGAACGGGGAGATGGTGAATGAGGAAGGGAAGGATCATGTAAGTATGGCGTTGCGGAATGTGGATGTACTTTTGCGGCTTACGACTAATCTCATCAATTTTGAACGTATCGACACTTACTCGTCCCGCTTGTATGTGTCCGAGTATGAACTGGGGGCGTATATGTCCGGCATTTGCGATACTTTCCGTTCGTATGCAAGTGTCAAGCATATCAGGCTGGATTATGAGAATAATTTCAGTTATCTGAATGTCTGGTTTGACAGGGACAAGATGGATTCTATTTTGAAGAATATCCTGTCGAATGCCATGAAGTATACACCGGAAAATGGAAGTATTCATGTTTCCGCTTCAGAGTGTGGGGATAACTGGCGTATTGAGGTGAAAGATACAGGTATCGGAATTCCCCGTAATGAGCAGAAAGGATTATTCCATGCTTATTTCCGGGGTAGTAATGTCATCAACCTTAAAGTGAGTGGCAGCGGCATCGGTTTGGCGTTGGTGCACAGATTAGTGCATTTGCATGGTGGTAAAATCTCTATAGAGAGTACGGCGGAACAGGGCACACAAGTGGAAATCATTTTTCCTAAAGGAAACAAACATTTTCATAAAGCTACTATCATATCCCAGACTCCGGAACATCCCGTCACTGTGCCCGAAGTTATTTCTCCGTTTTCTCCATCAGTTACGCTCAAGCAGAATCCGGCTTCTTCGCGGCGTATCCTTGTAGTGGAGGATAATGATGATTTACGCATCTACCTGACAAATACGCTTGGTGAGGATTATCAGGTGCAGTCCTGTCTTAACGGGAAAGAAGCGCTTGAAATATTGTCCGAGTTCAAGCCGGATCTTGTGTTGTCGGATATTATGATGCCGGAAATGTCGGGAGATGAATTGTGTGCAGCTATAAAGGGGAATATCGAGACATCTCATATTCCGGTGCTTCTGCTCACTGCATTGGGAGATGAAAAGAACATGCTTGAAGGGCTGAAAATCGGTGCGGGTGACTATATGGCCAAGCCTTTTAGCCTCAATATCCTGAAGGCAAGTATCGACCGGTTGATAGCCAACAGGCTTTTGCTATATAAAAAGTATGGCAGTCCGGATTTTGAGAATGAAAAATGGCCGAAAGGATGTCGGGATACACTTGACTGGAAGTTCATTGCTTCCGTCAGGGAAAATGTGGAGAAGAATATGGCCGATCCGGATTTTACGGTAGATATGCTTTGTTCGCTTCACCATATGAGCCGTAGCAGTTTCTACAACAAAGTAAAAGCGTTGACCGATTGTTCTCCGGCAGACTATGTTCGTCTCATCCGTATGCAGTGTGCTGCCCGGATGTTGAAAGAAAGTGAGCGTTCCATTACGGAAATTGCGGACATGACCGGGTTCTGCGATGCAAAATATTTCAGGGAAGTATTCCGGAAACACTTCGGAGTCAGCCCCAGTGAATATAGGGGAAAAGGAACGACAGAAAAAGAAAATCCGGATTAAGGCAAGAAAATGAATAGCGGGAGGGGGTAGCCCCTCCCGCTATTATATTGCTGCAATGTTTTGTTTGATAGTATTGTGTAGTTTCTCTTTCAGGATATGTGCGTCAATCGGTTTGGGTACATAACCGTTGAATCCGTTCTTCATAACTTTTTCTTTATCCGAAGAGAAAGAATATGCTGTTACGGCAATAATAGGCACTTTCTCTGAGAATTTCCGTATCTCTCGTGCTGCTTCGTATCCGTCCATCTTGGGCATATTGATATCCATAATGATGACATGCGGTTGGAATTTCCGGTATAATTCTATGGCTTCTTCACCATTCCAGGCATGCACCAAGTTGTACTCTTTGTTAAGAATGGAATTGAATAGCAGGTAGTTGCTTTCATTGTCTTCTGCTATCAGGATGACAGGCTTTTGCTGGGCTGCCTTGGGGGCAAGGCTGACCGGCTGCTGTTTCTTCTGCTCCACAACTGCTCCCGGCTTATACGGTACTGTGAACCAGAATGTGCTTCCTTTGCCTTTACCCTCAGATTCTACTCCAATATGACCTTTCATCTTTTCGATAATATTTTTGCAGATGGAAAGCCCCAGACCTGTTCCCTGAGTGAAAGTATTCACTTTGGTAAATCGCTCGAACACTTTATTTTGGTCTTCTTGTGAGATACCTAAACCTGTATCTTTTACATAAAAATAAAGTTCTTCTCCACGGATTTCATAGCCGAATGTGATACTGCCTGCCTGAGTAAATTTAATGGCATTGACCAGCAGATTGATAAGTACCTGTGAAAGTCGGTTTTTTTCGGTTTGTACATGGCACTCACTAACTCCGGGAATGAATTCCAGAACGACACCCTCTTTCAGCCTGCGCCGTACTGTACTTTCCACGTCTCTTGCCAATCCGTTCAGGTCAACGTTCTGGTAATTGAACTCAAGAGTATTTGCTTCTATTTTCGACAAGTCCAGAATGTCGCTGATAAGTTGCAGGAGAAGTTGGTTGTTATTCTCTATGATACTGATGAATTCTTCACGTTCCTGTTCATTCTCAGTGGTGGTCAGCAGGCTGGAGAATCCTACAATAGCGTTTAATGGCGTACGTATTTCGTGGCTCATATTAGCCAGGAATGCAGACTTCAGCCGTTCGGATTCCAAGGCTTTCTCTCTGGCTGTTATCAATGCCTTTTCTTGTCTCTTGCGTTCAGTAATCAATAGCAGTGAGCCTACCAAGGATACCGGACATCCTTGCTCATCGTATTGATCTACTACCGCATTGGTTTCCAGCCAGTCTATAAATTTCCGTCCTTCCACTTCGGTGATGATGCGGAATTCTTCTTTGGCATGCTGTAATTTTCCGGATACAAGATTCTTGTGTATCTGCTGCATACGTTCCACATCTTCCGGATGCATTTTCCGGAAGTATTCGGAGGCCTTTATAATGTGCGTTTGGGGAGTGGATCCTTTTTCTTTGGTAAAATTCATGTGTGCCAGTATCTGTTCTGATTCGCAAGTAATCATATCGCTTTTCAGGTTCCAGCGCCAAGGAATGATTCGAGCTACGCTCAAGGTCATTTCCAGCTTCTTGTTGATTTCCCGCAATGCGTTTTCTGCTTCATTGCGTGCTGTGATGTCAACTCCGAAAATGTCTATAGTGTATTTTTCGGACGACTGGCAGATAATGAACTCGTAAAAAGAGTGGGTTTCCTTGAAATAGTGTGTGAAGGAAATCGCTTGTTTTTCTTTGAATACCATTTTTATAAATCGGGGAAGACATTCAATCTGTGAAAGCGAATTCTTATCCGTATCATTAGCCTCGTTTGCTGTAAACAAACTATTGAACAAGCTATTACCGGCTTGGTATTTTATATCTATCGCCTCTCCCTTTTCATCGAAAGCCACTTTGGCCTGGGTATACGATATCGGCATGTTGCATACAAGTGTATTATGGGCACTGAACAAGGCTATTTTCTTTCGCTGAAACAAGTATATTATAAGTGCGATGACCACAAGTGAAAGTAGCAGGATCGTTCCGCTGATAATCCACCATTTATATTTTTGCCAGAATGTGAGCGGTTTATTCAGGAATATTGTATTTGACGGACAAAGGTCTGCATCAAGACCATCTAATTTCAGTTGTGCATAGTTGACGAGCGGGTATGACTTTTTACTATATACGAATGGAATGTCACGTAGCTTTTTTCCCCGGAGCATTTGCCCGATAATGTCAGTTAATGATTTCTCTAGTTCTGCTTGGTCATAGAAGTATCCGCCAATGAATCCTGCCTTATTGATATACGCTCCTCTTAGTGCAAATACCGGCTGAGGTGAAGATGCCACTAGCTGGAAATCGCCGCTGATGAGTGTAGGCGATCCAAACAGGTTTTTACGTTCATAGAACCAGGTAGAAAATAAGATGCTTGTGGTCGGATCATCTGTCAATAGGTATTCTTGTAGTCGCTTGCTGTTTTCTTCTTTACCTACCAGGCGTTCGTATTCGATATTCGGATATTCTGATGCGATGTACGAGTGTATGAGCCGATCCAGTCGTTGATTCTGATAAAGCTCGTCTGCTGCAAATATGATCTTCTTCATTTGGGGCAACATCCGTACCATCATGTCAATGGTTTCTTTATACATATCCGGGGCTTCAATAAATGTGAAGTTATATTGTTCTCTGATGTTGTTCAGAGGTGCGGCCTTATTATCCGCCATATTTATAGAGCGTCCCGTGAAGTAATATTCCCGGGGGGCATAGGTATCTTCATTGGCAATCAATATCATTGGAATATCCCCCCATTCTTTCTGAATACGGTCTCTTAAAGTAAAAGCTATACTGCCTATGAGCACCAAATAATCCGGTTTGTTTTTTTCATAACGATGGAAGATTCCTTCTTCCATTTGGTTGTACAACGAGTCATTTCGGATAAATGTCCCATTTATATGCACTAAATCGGCACTGACATCTTCTATTGAAGAAGTTTGGAGCATAATAGGGGTTATAAGGGTTTGACTCCATGGAGCTCCTTCATTATATGAGTTAATAATAAGTAGTCGATGCTGTTTGGAGACTACGGTTGCATGGGCAATAGATAAACTTAAGTGTAGTAAGACAAAACAGAGGCTGATTATATGTTTCCAAGATAAAAAAAGTCTCATAACCAAATTATTAAGTATTCTTTTATATTGAATTAATATTAGATATTGATACAAAAATACAAAAGTGAGATTTCTTATAATTGCATTTTAATTTCATATTAACTAGAATTAACTATTTATCCTTCTGTTATTGCTGTGAATTATGGTTTTATCATGCAAAATTATACTAACCA
Source organism: Bacteroides sp. MSB163 (assembly GCF_036416795.1). Lineage (NCBI taxonomy): Bacteria > Pseudomonadati > Bacteroidota > Bacteroidia > Bacteroidales > Bacteroidaceae > Bacteroides > Bacteroides maternus. The sequence goes on from NZ_CP143867.1 coordinate 4,155,178, forward strand.
TTCTGAACTTCTGATAGGTAAGCTTTATTTTGTAATAAATAAGACTGTTTCTGATGAAGCAGCCTTATTCATTTTTAGAAAGCGAGATTTATCTTACCCCTTTACACGTTCATAGCATTGGCACTCAGTGCCCCTACTATAGCCGAAGCTACCGCAATCACAATTTTGAGAATTTTATCCCAGATTGACTTTTTCATATTCTTTGATTAAATGATTAGTGATATTTTAACCCAGCGGATTTTCATCTAGCCCTCCATCACCAGATCCACCCTGGTCACCGGAAGAGTTTCCACCTGATGAATTTCCGTCCTTGTTTACCAATGCCTCCAGATCGTAGAAGTCAATTTTCTGTCCGGCGCGTGTTGCCGTTACGTCCGGTCTGATGGTGGTCGAGGGGCGGAAATTGATTTTCACGGCCTTGATGTTCTTAGCCGTGCAATCCTCCTTTTTCTCCACTCCGAGGGTCCGTGCCGACAGGCTGAAGACCCCGAAGTCCTTGATGTTCACCGATTGACCGCCATACAGCTTGTCAATCAGTGCTTCCACAAAGTTGGTAATTACACTTTTGATATCTCCCAAAGTCAGTGAACTTTTCTCCTTCATCACGTACGCCACGTCTTCCAGGTCGGCATTTTCCCCTAACGTCACCAGTTGCGGATAAAACTTTGCCACCGCATCCTCCTTTCGCGGATCTTTCCGCGGAATCTTCTTGAATGGTACTCCCATAATCAATAATTTTTTAAAAGTAAAAAAAACAAGGTTATTTAATTCTCTATCCTTCAGGGAGAAATAGTCCGAATCCTCTTCTCATGCTTTTCTTAATTAACTCCGCCATCATGGGCTTGCCGGAAGATTTTCGCTCTTTTCCCCTTTGGATACTGCAAATATACCCCGTTCTTTTCCCTTCCACTTTTCGCTTGAAACTATTTGAGTTTGTATGAAAAAAAGAGAATGTAAATGAGAAGTAATACTTTCTTTATTCCTTTCGGTTGTCGCTGTAAATGAGTACCTTTATACCATGTAAATCACTAAAAAACAAACTTATGAAAGAAGAAAACTTAGATGAGAAAGTCCCTGTCCGTGCTTATACCAAAGCCGACCTTGCCATGCTTTACAATCCCGGTGTATGTATTACTACCGCCCTTCAGCTTCTCCGCCGGTGGATTTACGCTAACAGGCAACTGATGGCGGAACTGAAGGAAGCGGGTTATAACAAGAACCGCCATTCTTACCTGCCCCTTGAAGTGAGACTTATATTCAAGTATCTCGGTGAGCCTTAAACGGTTTGAATCCGGCGAATGAAATATTTGTGCTTTTTGTAAATAAAACGCCAATATATGTAACGGGTGATAAGATATGATGTAATGCTGCATTACATATATTCTTATCACCCGTTCCGTTATATGATAACTCACCTCCCGAATCCATTGTTTACCTCATCATTCTGCAAGTCCACCACTTCATATTCGGTGCTTCCCTGCGCGTTCCTTCTCGTGCGGAACCTGTATTTCTCCAGCGACAACACCAGTGTCTGTATCGCCTGCCTGTTCACCTGTATCTTTCCGTAGATGGCAATCTTGCTGAGTATGGCCGCTGCGGGCATCCACTTCACACAGGTATCTTCGGGTTCCGGTTTCCGGAAATATACCAGCAGATTCTCCTCCACCGGATCCTTCATGCGATGCATTTCGTTGTGCCGGTTCAGTTCGTCTATCTCTTCCCCTTCGTACCAGTATTGATATCCTCCGTTCAGCAGCGCGTATGCCTGCGCATATATCCCTTCGTAATTGACGGGCGTTCTGTAATCCATCGAAATAACGGAGGATGGCAGAAATCGTCTGTTTCCTCCTATATCCTGCAGGCACAGTCGGTTGTTGGTGCTGGCAATGAAGGACGCGCGTCGTATGAAGGATAGTGTCTGTATGTCGTATACTTTTCGTTCCGTGACGCTCTCCTGTGTGATGGTTCTTTTGAGTCCTGCCAGGTCACTGATTCTGGCTCCGTCAAACTCCTCCATATTGATGATGAGGTGCGTGCTTAGCATCAGCTGGTGGTCCTTGTTTTCCGGATTGGCCATTCCGTTCCGGTAATATTCCCTCCATTCAGGAGGCAGGAGCCTTCGTATCCATGTGCTCTTTCCTTTTCCCTGCTCTGAGTAGAGTATGATGACGAGATGGTTCACCGCCTCGTCCTGCAATGCGCATGCCAGCATTCCCACGAACCACTTTCTGAAACTTTTCTTCCAGAACTTCTGGTCTTCGGTCTGTACGGTTTCTGCCAGCTGCCCGATGTAATCGGTCACTCCGTCCCATGGCTTGAGCTTCTCAATGTAGTCCGTGAAAGGATTGAATTCCCTGGGATATGAAGAGTTTACAATCGCCTTCACGTAATCCAGCGAACACTTGATTCCTGCCAGTTGCAGTTCCAGGAATATGGCGTTGTAGCTTGTTGCTCTTACGGGTCGTAGCTTGCCTGTCCATTTTTCTGTCTTCTCGTTGAAGTCGAGATACTCCAGTCGGTCCATTATAATGTTCCTTCGGAAATCATAATGCGTTTTCAGGAAATCGAGCAGCTGATGAATCGTGTCCGGCTTCTCTTCTTCCTTGCGCATGTTGGCTTCCGTTGTCCTGTCGGTATAGATGTACGCGTTGTGTATGGGCGCTGCCGCGTTGAACTCTTCACTGCCGAATTTTTCCTGTGCCAGACGCATGACCACTTCTTCTTCCAGGCCTTTCGTATAGCACTTGTTTCCCAGTGCGAAGATGAAGCAGTCCCGTTTTCCCGGTTCAAACTTTGATATCCTCTTCACCGCAAGCACCGCCTTGCTGAATTCCATTCTTTCCCAGGGTTCGGCTTCCGCCTTTCCGCTTTCCGGCTTATCACTCATAACTTTATCACTCACCGGTTTATCATTTGTCACCTTACCACTTATCACTTTCTCACTTACCGTTTTTTTCCTTCCCGGCTGTGGCTTTTCGGGCGGAACGATGGTAGTCAGTATCTCGTCCACCTCTTTCATTAGTTCTTCATTCAGGTATGCCTTTTCATCGAAGGAGGTGAAGAATCCCCTTGATATGTCTTTGCCGCTGCCGTCCACTTCCACGCCGAGCAACTGTTCGTAATATTCCTTGCAGGCATTGTACATGGCCAGGTGATGTTTTTCCAACGTGTTGAATTCCACTTTATCTTCTTCTGCCAGTGTATCCCTCAGCCGGATGGCATAAGCTGTTTTCAGAAACACGAAAACCTTGAACCCGTGCCCTTTTGGGGTGAGGAAAGAAGCCAGCGTGTTGGGATCTTCATTAATTTTTTTCCTCAGCTCTTCCAGCTTCTCTTCGGGCTGGTCGTCAATGTCCAGCAGGGTGACATGTGTATAGCTTGTTATGCTGTAGGCCTGCCTTTTTTCCTTGTATCCTGCCGTGACGGTGTAGAATGGCAACTGTTTCTTCACATTGTTCGCCTCTTCCGTCTTTCCCTGGCTGACGAGCATTCGGATTTTGAATACGAGCTTCGCATGCAGCCCTTTTGTGATGTTTTCCATTGCTTTTCGGAGAGTAATTTCTCCCCGTACATTACTGAATCCGCTGTATGCGGTAACCGGAATATTTTCCATTTGTTTTTAGTTTGTTTTGGATCTGCCTTATGGCGGCACGAAATAGGGGATAATAATCGGAATGGCAAAAACGCCTTTTCACACTGAAAAGGCGTTTTTGCACAATTTTAGGTGTTTACTTATTTTTCTTCTTTTTTCTCGCTTCCTCCTCCTTTTCCTGAAATTCTTTTCTTAGGTTAATGATTTCAGTATTAATGCTTTTCAGGGCCAAAACACCTTTTTCATGTTTCCCTTTTTCAAAGAGTACAATGTGTTCCAGCTTCTTTGCCAGATCCATTGTTCCTTTGATTCCCGCATCTTTTTTGTGGTGCATAAGCATGTTTATCCATGGAGTGAGGAATTCCTTCCTCTCTTCAGCTCGGACTAAAATCCGTTCTCCAAATGCTTCATTTCCAACTAACAGGATATTGATCCTGTCTTCTTTTCTCTCGATTTCGATGTTGTAGCCATCCTTGCAAGTGAGTTCGATACTCAAGATTGTGTTTTTTTAGTCATAAAATCACAATTTTAGAAGTTAGTAATTTATTTTAAGTTTACTGTACGAAAGCAAAATTAACGGTTCTATCTGTAATATCTGCCATTCTTTTCAGTAAAAGTGAATATTTTCTGTTCTATGTGTTACACACAAAGTGGTAAATAGGTATGGGGGGCTACTACCTATTACTTATAGAATGTGTGTAACAGGTTATAAAGAAAAAATAGGGAAATACGCGCCTGCATGTGTGTATACGCGGGTACATTATTATAAAAGAAACTGCGGGGTTGAGAGATGGTCTGGACAGAACTGTAAGGATGATGAAATAGGGGATAGGATAGGGGAGTATGAATATGGTGTTAATAATGATTGTCGTAAATAGTGGGTGTCTTTTAATCGTTCGTTTAATGTGCGCAAAGATAATGCCCAGAAATGAAACAACAAAATATTCTGATAAAGAAAAATGAAATATTTTCTTTTTGCCTATATATATTACTAATATATAGCCTGTTACCTCTGAAATGAGATTGTAATTTTGAGATCACTTTCTTGTTGAAAGAATCTTAGTATGAAAACAACCTTCCAACCTGTCTTTTAAACGAACGATTAAAAGACAATATATCTGTTTAATTAATTAGTTTATAGCTCTTTACCTGCTATATGTCATGGTAATGAACAACTACGGGAAATCAATGGGCAAGAAGAACACAAAACTTACCATATCTTACATAAAGTGTTCGCAAATGATTGAAATTCAAGCGTGTGCAAGAACTTCAAAGCCCCGAGGGAACACCCTTTTCTGAAATAATCCTTGAAATGGAAGCGGATAAAGAGACTGAAATATGGTACGCCATGCGTGCCACGTACCGTAGAGAGCCTGATGCTATGCGCTTGCTTGAAAAGGAAAAAATGGGTTGTTTTATCCCCATGCAATACAAGATCAGCATAAAGAAAGGTAAGAAAGTCCGTGCTTTGGTTCCGGTTGTCCACAACTTGCTGTTTGTCCATGCCTGTCCTTCGGATGTGAAGCGCATCAAATCACAGGTAAGCTATTTGCAATACATTACGGATACCCGTAGCGGTCAGAAGATTATTATCTCCGACAGTGAAATGCAACGCTTTATTGCTGTAGCCGGTACTTACAATGACCATCTCATGTACTTCCAACCGGATGAACTGAATTTGTCCAAAGGTACAAAAGTACGTATCACGGGTGGTGACTTCGAAGGACAGGAAGGTATTTTTCTGAAAGTAAAAGGCGCACGTGATCGTCGTGTGGTCATTGAGATACAAGGTGTTATTGCCGTTGCGCTTGCTACGATTCATCCGGATCTTATAGAAGTAATCAAATAATTGATTGTTGACAATCATCATTGATAGTTAGCAGTTGATCAATCATAAATCTGAAATCATAAACTAAAATAATTATGTCTCTTTCTGAAGAAACAGCTGCCCTTCAGCGTGCAGCGCACGAGCTGATGTATTTGGGGGGTGACGGGAGCCCCATCTATAGCGATGACTTGTCCCGTCGTAACGGTGAAGTCTATCGCTTGACCACTGCTTTGTATGATTCCGGTGTCAAGGGTGTTACCATCGAAGAACAGGCGAACGTTTGTCTCGCTCTTCTGATGGGCTACAGTGCCTCGTTTATTGACCACGGTGAGAAGCAACGGCATGTTCAGGAAGTGTTGGATCGTTGTTGGGATATTCTCGATAATCTTCCTGCTTCACTATTGAAGCTCCGTCTGCTAACTGCTTGCTATGGTGAGGTGTTTGACGAGCCTTTGGCGGACGAAGGCCGTATTATTATTGCTTCCTGGGATTCAGCATCGCTAACTTCCGATCAACAGGAAGCTATCAAGGAGTTCCAAAATGTAGTTGATAATTCCTATCCATGGGAGTATATTGACGAATAAAGAAAGTACAATTGACGGATTCTTTAAGACATAAAACCATTCATGGTGTTGGGTGGAGTTTTATTGATAATATATCCAGTTCTGGTATAACCTTTTTGGTAGGACTTGTACTAGCTCGTTTATTGACTCCTGAAGAATATGGTATCATGGCCATAATTGCTATTTTCATAGCGGTTTCCAACTCCATTATAGACAGTGGCTTCTCTAATGCATTGATACGAAAGACACGCATAGAACGGATTGATTATAGCACCGTTTTCTATTTTAATCTGACAGTTAGTATTCTTATTTATGTACTTTTATATTTAGCTGCTCCTGTAATCAGTGTATTCTTTAAGGAGCCTGTTTTAGTTGAAGTTATAAGAATCATAGGTTTGGTACTGATAATCAATGCGCTTGCCATTATTCCTCGTACCCGATTTGTAAGGGACGTGGATTTTAAGACGCAAACCAAAGTTTCTTTAATATCTTCTATCAGCAGTGGAGTCATTGGGATAGGGATGGCACTCGGGGGGATGGGAGTTTGGAGTCTGGTTGGTCAGCAGATTTCCCGTCAATTTTTAAATACTTTGTTCTTGTGGGTATATAGTAAATGGCATCCGGTATGGGAATTTTCTATGAAGAGTTTTAAGGAATTGTTTGGTTTTGGTTCTAAATTGTTGCTTTCAGGGTTACTGGATACTATCTATAAAAATATCTACTACATTATAATCGGACGTTTCTATACTTCTGCGCAGTTGGGGCAATATACTCGTGCAGAGCAGTTCAATATGATATTTTCCAGTAATCTAACCTCTGTTGTTCAGCGAGTCAGTTATCCGGTTTTAAGTTCCATACAAGAAGAGCCGGAACGCTTGAGGGAGGCATACCGGAAAGTGATTAAGATTACCATGTTGATAACTTTTGCATGTATGCTGGGGCTGGCTGCGGTTGCGAAACCATTGATTCTGATTTTGATAGGTGAAAAATGGTTGCCTGCCGTTTACTTCTTGCAAATCATCTGTTTCAGTGGAATGCTTTATCCCCTTCATGCCATCAACTTGAACATTCTGCAAGTAAAAGGGCGTTCGGATTTGTTTTTGAAACTGGAAATCATAAAGAAAATTATAGCTATGGGGCCTATGGTCGTGGGTATTGTCTATGGCATTGAATATATGTTATGGGGTGGTGTCTCGATCTCTTTTATCGCTTATTTTTTGAATAGCTATTATTCGGCCAATTTGATAAACTATCCTACAAGCGAGCAAATAAAAGATGTATTGCCCACTTTTCTGACTTCTTTTGTGGTAGCGGCATTTATGTGGGGTGTTTCTTTCTGGAATATTTCTGTTTACGCTCTGTTGCCCATTCAGATTTTATCTGGAATATTGTTGGCACTATTTATATATGAAAAGTTGCATCTTGATGAGTATCTCGAAGTCAAACAGTTGGTTCTTAATGCCTTGAAGCGTAAATGAAAAACAAATATATATTTATTGTAGAAAAATGGAAAAGAAAGTAATTACGGTTACTTCTCCTTTGCTTCCTTCGCTTGACGACTTTATGCCCTATTTGCAGGATATTTGGAATCGCAAGTGGCTGACCAATAACGGTCATTATCACCAGGAGCTGGAGAAGGCTTTATGTGAATATTTAAAAGTACCCTACATCAGTCTTTTCACTAATGGTACTTTGCCTTTGATGTGTGCCCTGCAGGCACTCCGTATTACAGGTGAGGTGATAACAACGCCCTATAGTTTTGTTGCTACTACCCATTCCTTGTGGTGGAACGGCATCAAACCTGTGTTTGTGGATATTGACCCTAATACTTGCAATATAGACCCCGACAAAATAGAAGTTGCCATTACTCCTAAGACCACTGCTATCATGCCTGTACATGTATATGGTAAGCCTTGTGATACGGAACGCATTCAGGAAATTGCCGATAAGTATGGTTTAAAAGTAATCTACGATGCTGCCCATGCATTTGGCGTGGAAGTGAATGGCGGGTCTATTCTGAATGCGGGTGATATGTCCACATTGAGTTTTCACGCTACGAAAGTCTACAACACCATTGAGGGTGGCGCTTTAGTATGTCAGGATGAAAAGACCAAAAAGCGTATTGATTACTTGAAGAATTTTGGTTTTGCCGGTGAGACAACTATTGTTGCTCCCGGTATCAATGGCAAGATGGATGAAGTGCGTAGTGCTTACGGTTTGTTAAATTTGAAGCAGGTGGATGTTGCAATTGAATCCCGTCGGCAGGTAGCAATCAAATATCGTAAAGCATTAAGGAATGTGGAGGGTATCAGTTTTATGGAAGATATGCCGGGGGTCCGTCACAATTATTCTTATTTCCCCATTTTTATAGATGCCGAGAAATATGGCATGACGCGTGACGAACTATATTTCAAGATGAAAGAACAGCATGTTTTAGGCCGGCGGTATTTCTATCCTTTGATAAGTGAGTTCTCCACTTATCGAGGATGGGAATCCGCCAAGCCTGAGAATTTGCCGGTAGCAAATCGGGTGGCGGATAGTGTTATTTGTTTGCCGATGTATCATGGATTAAGTGATGAAGATATTAATAGAGTTATAAAGTCTATTCAATGCAACATTTGAAGTTTGATGTATCTCCTCTTGGGGAACTTTCTTATTATAGCCGAAAATTCAATATTCGCTGTTTGTGTAAAAGGGATGACCTTTTTAGTAAGGCAGGAGGAGGTAGTAAGGCTCGAATGCTTCAGTATATATTATATCCATTATGTAAAGAAAAAGTGGATGTGTTTCTGACAGCGGGTGGACCATGTAGCAATTATAATCGTGCAGCGGCTCTATTGTGTGCCGAAATGGGAATACAAATGCGTTTGGTTTCATATACGGATAATCTTTCAGATTATGAAAAATCGTTAAATTATTATTTAACTAACCTTGCAGGAGCAGAGCATATTTATTGTGCAAAAACAGAAGTAGTAGAAACGATTCAAAAAGTTATAGCTGAGATGGAAGAAAAAACTATAAGTTTTCGTTACTGCTATGGAGGTGGTAAATCTTTGGAAGGGGTATATGCTTATTATGATGCAGTTCGTGAATTAAAGTATCAGTATCGAGGTACGATAGATGAAGTATATGTGGCTTGTGGTACAGGTACTACGTTGACCGGAATTTGTTGTGGAATGCAAGAATATTTTCCCGCTGCAAAGGTGCATGGAATTTCAGTTGCTCGCTGTTATGTTGATGAAAAGGAAGTCTTGGATGAGGATATAGCTTATTTGAATAATTACTTGAATAAGCAATATGACTTTTCAAACTTAATTTTTCATGATGAATTCCTTTTTGGAGGGTATGGACATAGTTCTAATGAAGAATTAGATACTATTAGAGAATGTATTTCACGCCAAGGTATGCTTGTTGATCCGACCTATTCAGGAAAGGCTTTTTATGGAATGTGTGAAATATTGTCGCAAAGAGAACAGTCGGGAAAAACGGTACTTTTTTGGAATACAGGTGGAATGATGAATTTGTTTTCACAGAAAGCGGATTTTAAATTATGATATATCATCTTAAAAATAAGTCAAGCGATTATCAGCTGTTATTACAATATTTTTATGTAGTAGATAATGATTTTGAGATTTCTCTTAGCCGAAAAGTTGATTTGAAAGAATATGCTTCTAAGCTTTTGCAAAATGGATATGTTTATGCCATTCTGAATGAAACTAAGCAAAATATATTAGCTTGTGTCGTTTTTTATTGTAATGATATGGACACACATGTTGCATATTTGCCTTTATTGAGTACTCGGTTAGATGCAAGGGGAAAAGGGTATGCCAAATTATTGCTGAATGAAATGATACAATGCTGTAAGGAGAAAGGTATGTATAGAATACTTTGTGATTCTGTAAATCCGATAGCTGTAAAGTTATATAAATCATTGGGGTTTACAGAATATCAAGTGAAACGATATGAACAATTAACAAAAATTTTTCTGAAGTTAGATTTGATATGAACATATTAGTTACGGCCATTGGGTCATTTTCGGCAGATTGTGTTATCAATTCATTGCGTAAAGCCGAGCATACTGTTGTTGGTTGTGATATACATCCTCCAAAGTGGCATGCTGTTTCTAAAGATTGTAATTGGGTCTATCAAGCTCCATACGCTACGAAAGAAAGTGAATATATACAGTTTCTGCTTGATATCTCTCTCAAACATGATATTGAATATTTATTTCCTTTGACAGACTTGGAGATAGATGTATTGGATCAAAATCGTACAATTTTCAAACAGAATGGGATAGTTTTGTGTATGCCTTCATCACAGACTTTAGCCATAGCGAGGAATAAATATGTACTTTACAAAACGTTTAAACATGACGATTTAGTTCCTTCTATTTCTACTTATTTAAGTGGAGAGGTACCTATGACTTTATTGCCGACTATAGCGAAGCCTTATAACGGACGAAGTAGTGAAGGGTTGTTACGGATTTCAACTGTAAAGGAACTTGAAGAAATCTCAAAAAAGAGTGGTTATATCTTTCAGGAGATGATAGAAGGTCCTGTCTTTACTGTAGACTATATCCGTAATAGTTATACCAATAAAGATTTTTCGATAGCTAGAGAAGAACTGATACGTACCAAAAATGGTGCAGGTACTACAGTCAGGATGTCTAACGATATATTGTTGAAACAATTGGTTTCACATATTGGAAATACTATTCATGTAAATGGTTGCATTAATATGGAATTTATTCAATCAAAAGGAAAGTATTATTTAATTGACATTAATCCTCGTTTTTCAGCAGGTGTGGCTTTTAGCCGTATGGTAGGATATAATATGGTTTTGAACCATTTGAATTGTTTTATAGCACAAGATATTCAAGATGGTATATTATATCAAGAACAGATAATTACTAAACGATATTGGGAGGAAATTCTTTGAAACGTATAGATCTTTTTTATACAAATTTATAAGCTTTAGTAGAAAAAGTAAGAACCATTGCAGATGCTAAGGATGGTCATAATATACTAAATGAATATAAATTAACAGATAGAGAGAATAACATCCTATTGGATACTTGGGTACTTACCAAAAATGAATATTGAAATTATGCTATTACATTTGTTTTATGCACCTCCTTATAATATTAATACGCAGATTATTAAATCATTTATGTGTATGGAAGGTTTTGCATCATTACCTCAGTGGTTTATTTTATATGGTGCTTTAGATAAAAAACAAAAGGCTGTATATGATGAAATGCATCTTAATGGACATGTTGAACTTGTTTATTTGAATAATTTTGCATCGCTATTAAGGTTCGCAGAAAAACATAAAAATGATATTTTTCTTCTTCATGGGAATTTACCTTATAAAGTGATGTTTTTTCTGTCTGTATATTCACAAAGAACTGATTGGATTTGTTGGGGTGCCAAAGCAAGCATTAACTACAATAATATAAAGTCAATACTATTAACTCCTTTGAAAATATTTATGTATAGACGATTTTATAAGATAATTACGCTTATGGATCCAGATACAGATAGTTTAACTCATGACTTTCATGTTAAAAATGTAGAACAGATCTCTTATTACAATCCTTCATTGGAGGAGGAACCTGATTTTTTTTCCCAATTTGTGCCTGTTGATAAAAGTCAAGTTTATAAACGAAAAAAGATATTACTAGGTAATAGCGCTCATAATATACCATACTATTTAGATATTCTTGCTCATTTATCTAAATTTAGAGAGGCATTAGACGTTCATTGTATGATGCAATATCCTAAGTTAGATGAAAATATTATTAAAAAATTTTCAAGTCAAGCAAAATCTATCTTTGATGGTTCTGTTACGATGGATAAAGAAATGATGGAACGTTATCAATATTACAAGTACTTAAGTAATTTTGATGTATATGTATGCTCGAATTTAAACCAATCAGGCTTAGGAGCAGCTAACAATTGCTTAAAACTAGGTCTTAAAGTTTTTTTGGCAGGGAAAAACTATGAATGGCTTGCTTCATTAGGTTATAAGGTATTTGATGTTTCTAGTATTAAAAATGCAGATGATATAGATCTTTTTAATGATTTGTCAGAATCAGAAAAAGAATATAATTTAAATCTTGCTTTTAAAATAATGCGTGCTGAAAAGAATAAATGGATGAATTATAGAAAAACTTTAATTTAACAAATGTATGTCCTTTATTTGATACTTGCTGGCATTTCTTTTTTATGTTTAAAATATCGTCTAACTGACATATCAAAAAAAATAGTTTTGATATGTTGGTTCATTGCTTTCTTGCTATTAGGTACTTATGCTTATTATACAGATGATTATGAACCGTATGTTGAGTTGGTTGATAAGGCTTATATAACACCTTTTGCCTATTTCCATATAGAACAGTTTTGGATAGTTCTGATGGAATATTTTCGTGGTGATATTGATGGTTTCCGATTTATTTCCATGATCTTATTATCAATTTCTCTTGTCTTAATAATGATAAGGTCTAAAGTGAATCCGATCTATTTTATATCATTTTATACTATACTTTGTCTTAATACACACGTCTGTTGGGTTCGGCAACCATTAGCTTATTGTCTCATTTTATTGGCTTTGGTATACTATTCTGAAAGAAAATTTGCTAAGATAGTTATTGCTTTTTTGCTTCTGGGACTTGCTCTGTATGTTCATAAGTCATCTATTCTTCTTCTATGTGTTCTTCCCTTTTTGTTTATATCAGTTACAAAGAGAAAGAATATTCTGAAATTCGTAGTTCTATTCCCTATGCTTTTTTGTTTTTTTTTAAAAGCTCTTTCTACACTAGAAGCAGTATTGGGGATTAATATGGAATGGTATCTGGAGGCTGAAAATGTTTATGCTGAAAGGCATATTGTCTTTTTAATTATAGCTAATATAATAACAGCAATTCAATTCTATATATTTGGTTTAACAATTTATTTATTTCGTAATACCTCTATTTTAATAGAAAGAACCTTGGTTAGTTCTTTATTTGGGATAGTATATATATCCGCATTTCTATTTCTTTTACCGTTTGATGCTAATACTATATATGTTCGTCTAATGGCATTTGGTGGGTTCATTGCTGTATTGCTATGGAGTGGAAACGTTTCATTACTCAAAAAAGTAAAAAAATATAAATGCATTGTTGTTTTAGCGGCATTTTGGTTCAGTTTAGTATTGATTAGTATGCTGTTGAACAACTATACGAGAATTGATAGATTAACAAAATTGCCTTGGTGAATTTTATGGAAGTATTATTATCATGTATGAGTTCTTCTCCTATAGAGGTAGTGAAAAGAACTAATGTTGTGTCAGACATTACTGTGGTTAATCAATGTTCTAATGATTGTATCTCGAAAACATGTACTGAGAATGGATATAGATTGCAGATCATTGACAGTTCGGAAAGTGGCCTATCTAAAAGTCGCAATATGGCAATAAGGTATGCAGGTTCTGATATTTGTCTTCTTTGTGACGATGATGAAATCCTGTATGATAATTATGCAAACTTGATAGAATCGGCTTTTAAGGAAAATCCAGATGCTGACTTAATAGCTTTTGCACTAGATTATTCTGATAAAAAATATCCTAAAAAAAAGAAGAAAATAGGCTATTTAAGTGCTTTGAAAATTAGTAGTGTTCAAATTGCTTTTCGGAGAAAAGCAATAATAGAGAATAATATAGTATTTGATGAAAGATTGGGAGCGGGAACTGGAAATGGGGCTGGTGAAGAGCAAAAATTTTTATATGATTGTATAAAAGCGGGCTTAAATATTATATTTTTACCTATCTATATCGGTAAAGTTATTAGTGATAGTCCAAGTTCTTGGTTTCATGGCTATACTAAAGAGTATTTTTTTAATAGAGGTTGGGTACATAGGATAATATTTGGATTGTTTTTTGCATGTGCATATAACATTTATTTCTCCATTGCAAAATATAAATTGTATAAATTGGACATCTCATTTTTGACTACTATAACAAGCGCATTTAGAGGTACGTTTTCAAAAAAATAATATTACATAAGTTCTATAAAATGAATTCAATTAAGATTGCCGTAATCGGTCTCGGTTACGTTGGGCTTCCTTTGGCCCGCCTCTTTTCTACAAAGTATAAAACAGTAGGGTTTGATTTGAATCAACATCGTGTGGATGCCTTAATGGCCGGTTATGATTCTACATTGGAAGTGTCAGATGAATTGTTGCAGGATGCCATTAAAAATAATGGTTTCTTGTGTACTACAAAACTGGAAGACATTAGAAATTGTAATTTTTATGTAGTGGCCGTTCCCACGCCTGTTGATGTCAATAACCGTCCGGATCTGAAGCCATTATGGGGAGCCAGCGAAACGGTTGGCAAGGTTATTTCGCAAGGAGATATTGTGGTATATGAGTCCACGGTTTATCCTGGTGTAACGGAAGAAGAGTGTCTGCCTGTTGTAGAAAAAGTGTCAGGGTTGAGATTTAATGTCGATTTCTTTGCCGGTTATTCTCCGGAACGTATTAACCCGGGAGATAAGGAGCACACTGTAGAGAAGATTAAAAAAGTAACTTCCGGATCAACTCCTGAAATTGCAGACATTGTGGATAGTGTATATAATTCAGTTTTGGTGAACGGTACTCATAAGGCTCCAAGTATTAAGGTGGCAGAAGCCTCTAAAATCATAGAAAACTCTCAGCGGGATGTGAATATTGCCTTTATGAATGAATTGGCGAAAATATTCAATGCAATGGGTATCGATACGAACGATGTGATAGAGGCTGCCGCTTCCAAATGGAACTTCATCAAACTGAAACCAGGATTGGTGGGTGGACATTGCATTAGCGTAGATCCATATTATTTGATACAGAAAGCACAGGTCTATGGTGTACTGCCACGGGTGATGTCGGCTGCCCGTAGATTGAACGATGGCATGGGGGATTATGTCGCCAATCAAGTGATTAAACTGATGAATAAAAAAGGTGTCATGGTGAAGGATGCTAAAATATTGCTGTTAGGTATCACATTCAAGGAAAATTGTCCGGATATTCGTAATACAAAGATTGTGGATATTTATAGCACTCTGTCTGAATACACTCAAAACATTGTCGTATACGACCCGTGGGCGGATGCAGCTAAGGTTGACCGTGAATATGGTATTTCTCTTGCAAAAAACTCTTTGGAAGAGTTGTGTGGGGAATTTGATGCTGTTGTGTTAGGTGTAGCTCATGATGCTTTTAAAAATGAAGACATTCGCTCTTTCTTAAAAAACACGAATGGTGTAGTATATGATGTAAAGGGCGTTTTGAATAGAGAAATTATAGACGGAAGACTGTAGGTTATGCTTTCTGTTATTTGCCCCATTTATAATGAAGCAAAATATATTGATGTGTGCATTCAATCTATTTTGCTTCAAGATTATCCCAAAGAGGATCTGGAAGTGTTGTTTGTGGATGGCATGAGTAAGGATGGTACTCGCGACATAGTGTGTGGCTATTCTAAACAATACCCTTTTATCCGTTTGCTGGATAATGAAAAGCGCATAGTTCCGATAGCCATGAATATTGGGATAAAGGCATCAAAGGGGGATGTTGTCATGCGTTTGGATGCTCATGCGCAATATCCACCAAACTATTTCTCGGTATTAACGAAAGCGCTGAAGGCTTTGGATGCTGATAATGTTGGAGCCACTTGTCGGACGGATGTACTTAATAAGACACCTAAATCTTTAGCCATCAGAGAGGTGTTAAGTAATAGGTTTGGTGTCGGAAATTCCACATTCCGTTTAGGGGTTGACAAGGTGCTGGAGGTGGACACTGTTCCTTTCGGGTGTTGGAAAAGGGAGGTCTTTAATAAATATGGTTTCTATGATGAACGTCTGATTAGGAATCAGGATATAGAGTTGAACAAGCGTATAGTACGTGGAGGAGGACATATTTATATTGTGCCTGATACGTATTGTGTTTATTTAGCCCGTGAAACATTCAAAGGGTTGGTGAAGAATAATTTCGGAAATGGGAAATGGAATATATTGACTGTATATTATACTAAGCAAATAAAATCTCTTTCAATAAGGCATTTTATCCCATTGCTGTTTTTGTGTTCTTTGGTTTTACCTCTATTTTTTTCTTTCTTTTTTCTTCCATTTCTCTATTTGTCATATTTTTCTTTGCTACTATATTTATTAGTTATTTGTGGGATAAGTTTGGTTGTATCCATTCGTAAAAGACTCAATGTTTTTTATTTATTCATTACTTTCGTTTTCCTACATTTATCTTATGGATATGGTTCGTTAACGGGAATTTTAAGTTGTATTCATAATGGAAAGAATTGATTGTAGAAGTCATAAAGAAACTCTTTTTTCCTGGATATGGAGGAAAACTCATAAGGAAAACTTATCTCCTCCTTATTATTGTTATTATTCTCTATTTACTATTGTTTCAAAACCCATAAGAAAATGGTTTTCTGCAGTGTTGATACCGACTATTCCATTTTCAAATTTGAGGGTACAATGTTATAGATGGTGTGGCTACAAAATAGGTAAAAATACCTTTATAGGGATGCGTTGTTATTTGGACGACATGTGTTACGATATGATTGAAATAGGAAATAATGTGACTGTTTCTTATGGAGTATTTTTTGCTTGCCATGGTCGAAAACAAGGACATAACAAGTTGCTGATAAAAGATGGTGCTTATATTGGAATGAATAGTTCTCTAATTGCTCGGAGTGATGAGGGATTGATAATTGGAGAAAATTCAGTGGTTGGAGCTTGTAGCTTGGTTAATAAATCAGTTGCGGATGATTCTGTTGTGGCTGGCATTCCAGCTAAAGAAATAAGCAAAAGTAAGTAGGGCATATGTTTTTTAAATCTCTTTTCGACCATGGAGCCTCTTTCTTCGGTCTAATCTTTTTGTCCCCTGTCTTGTTGATTGTAGCTTTCCTGATTCGCATCAGGATGCCAGGCGGTCCTGTCATCTTCAAACAAAAGAGGGTGGGGCAATACGGGAGCCTATTTACCATGTATAAATTTCGTTCGATGTCTATCGATCATTCGGGGAGTTCTGTTTCCGTGAAAGGTGAGAGCCGTATCACTCCTTTGGGGGCGAAGTTGAGGAAGTACAAGCTGGATGAATTACCAGAATTATGGAATGTGCTAATAGGCGATATGAGCTTTGTGGGGCCTCGTCCCGATGTGCCGGGATATGCGGATAAATTGCAAGGAGATGATAGGAGGATACTTTTTTTAAAACCAGGTATCACAGGGCCTGCCAGTTTGAAATACCGGAATGAAGAAGAATTATTGGCTGAACAGGAAGATCCTCAAAAATACAATGATGAGGTACTGTTTCCTGATAAAGTGAGAATTAATATAGAATATTTGGATCACTGGTCTTTCTGGAATGATATTAAAATCATTATTTATACAATATTTGGAAAAGATTTGTAGTATCATAAAATGGTTATTTGTGCCCTATTATCTATGGCATAAATAACCTTTCTTTTTATACTCTTACTTTTCTATTTATCGTTTTCTTTTAATCATAATAATTTAATGGACAAGAGAATTTATCTTTGCCTTGCTCACATGAGCGGCAAGGAGCAGGCTTTTATAAAGGAAGCTTTCGATACTAATTGGGTTGTTCCTTTAGGTCCCAACGTGAATGCTTTCGAAGACGGACTGAAACATTTTGTAGGACAGGATAAGGAAGTTGTTGCTTTGTCTGCGGGTACGGCGGCCATCCATTTGGGATTAATCCAACTTGGTGTAGGAGTCGGTGATGAGGTTATCTGCCAGTCGTTTACGTTCTGCGCGTCAGCCAATCCTGTAGCTTACCAGGGAGCTAACCCTGTGTTTATCGACAGTGAGGAGGATACCTGGAATATGGACCCTGTTTTGCTGGAAGAAGCCATTAAGGACAGAATCTCGAAGACAGGTAAGAAGCCGAAAGCTATTCTTCCTGTTCATCTTTACGGTATGCCTGCCAGAATTGATGAGATTTGCGCGATAGCCGCTAAATATGAAATCCCTGTGTTGGAGGATGCTGCAGAGGCTTTGGGTTCTGAGTTCAAGGGACAGAAGTGCGGTACTTTCGGTACCTTTGGCGTCCTGTCTTTCAATGGCAATAAGATGATCACGACTTCGGGTGGTGGCGCTTTGATCGTTCCTGATGAAAGCACCAAGAAGCAAACCATGTTTTATGCTACGCAGGCTCGTGAACCTTTCCCTCATTACCAGCATGAAAAGATTGGTTACAATTATCGTATGAGTAATATTTGTGCTGGTATCGGTCGTGGTCAGATGACTGTATTGGATGAGCATATTGCGCATCACCGCCATGTACATGCGCTTTACGAGAAGGCTTTTGAAGGTGTGGACGGTATTACTTTGAAATCTAATCCTGATGGTCGTTTCAACGCTAATTATTGGCTGTCTACTATTCTGATAGATCCAGTGAAGACCGGTACTACCTATGATGAGGTCCGGTGTAAACTGGATGAACGGGGAATTGAGACCCGTCCCTTGTGGAAACCTATGCATTTGCAGCCTGTCTATGCCCATAATCCTTGTTATGTGAATGGAGTTTCTGAACGTTTGTTTAATATGGGTTTATGTATTCCTGCCGGTCCTTGGGTGACGGATGAAGATGTGGCTTATATTGTAGAGCAAATAAAAGGCTGTTGCAAAAAGTAGCAGTACAAATTATTGAATGATTATTAGGATAATCCAATGTTGTAAATTTACTTTACAGGAAATATATTGAGATATGGGTAAGTTTAAAGTATATAAGGAACAAGAACCGATACAGCAGAAAGCAAGTGAGTCTTTTGTTGCTTATTCAAAGATTGATCCTAGCATTGCTACCAGAGAACGGGACAATATAAAATCTGCAATTTCTGGTGAAGAATTATTGGATAGACTTCGCCCTCGTATAAAAGTCTTGTTTAAATGAAAGTTGTATTTGCATCTGAAGTTGAAGAGGATTTATATGAACTTATAGAAGTGCTTATTGAAAAAGAGTACTTAGGAACTTATCCTTTTGTTATTTCTTATGTAGAGGACTTAATTTCTGATATTCAACAAAACATATTTTATTAAGTATATTACTAATAATCACGTTTCCAGTCAGTATATTTTATAGACTATTTTGTAGGAGAAAGAAGAGTCGCTATCCACATAAGGATGGTGGCTTTTTTTGTTTGTGGATCGATTTCCACATAATTGTGGAAAAAATACTCAAAACAGAAAAATATTTTTTATTTTATAGTTGTTCAAGTAGTTGATATATAGCTAAATATAACTTTGATTATAGCTTTGGCATGCATCTTGCACTATATTATGTGAGAGCTAACAAGAAATGTTTAACTTAAACAATTAGAATTATGAAAAAGTTATTTTTAGCAGTAGCATTGGTAATGGGATTGGGTACTTCAGTAGCATTTGCTAACAACATGGTATCAGATGTTGAAATCGCAACGATGATCAACGAGTTTAAACCGATTGATGTAAAAGAACTCCCGCAGGCGGTTCAGGATGCCATCAAGGAAAACTACTCCGAAGCAACCATCAAAGAGGCAGCCGTTGAAGTTGCTGAAGATGGGACTAAGACTTACAAGGTAACATTGGTGGATGCAGCCGGTACTGAGAATCCGGTTCTCTTCAATGAAAAAGGAGAGATTCAGAAGTAATAGGTCTTTATTTATATCATAGTAAAAGGGAGGGGCAGAAATTTGATTTACTCATATCTGCTTCCTCCCTTTTTACTTTTATTTACTATTTGTATCTTTTTACATCGGTAAATTGGCAATTATGTTTTTTGAACATATTGGTAATTTACCTTCCTGCCCCATGTTTACGAATACTGTGGCGCAGAGTACTGTCCATTGGTCGCCATAAGTCATGGTACTGCTATGACTATAACCTAAACAATGCCCGTATTCGTGGAACATAGCTTGTCGGGGATAGTTATGAGGATTGGACCCCAGCGGTGTTGCATCAAAATAGACTCCGGTATAACAGTAGTCTGCTAATCCGTAAGTGTTGCCGCCTCCCAGACCGCCGACACCTGATACACATCCCAATACGAGTCCTCCATGGCTGCGGATTCTCTGGCGTAATGCATCCAGATTGATGGCATTTCCTCCGTTATCCTTCAGTTTGCCTTCATATTTGTTCATTTCTGTGTTAAACTCTTCGGAAGAGAACATGAAAGCCATATTGATGGCCAATGCCACCCCGTGACGACATAATAATGGATTCATGTGCCGCCAGTAAGCGTGTCCGTTGTCGGCTGAATAAGCTGAGAAACGGATGAACCACCGGCTGTCTATCTGCTCTATCTTCTTCATATACGGGTCTTCCGTCCGGATAATAAACGTGACATCGTCACCGGAAAGTTCCGGTTGTGCAGGTATCACTATCTTTCTGCCGCTGCTGGTGGTGAAGGTCCGGTCGGAACTTACAACGGGCAGCGGGAAAGTGGCTTCCATGAAAGGATAGATCGCATCGAAATGTGCCAATTCAAGGAATTCGGTACTGATTTTATTGAATCGGCATAGAATCGTCACATCATGAATCGTAACCGGTGAGAAGAATTTAACTTGTAATTGATGTTCAGCCGAGATAGATACTTGTAACGGTGCGTTTGCATAAAAGGAACGGTGCTTGCTGTCATAAAAGATGTTTCGTGGCTCGTTGGCTAGAAACATGGTGTCGGTTCCGAAGCGGGAGAAATCTTCCTCGCGGATATAAAGCAATCCGTCCAGGCTTTCCGGATGCCGGTAGTCAATGCTGATGTGGGATATACGGCCTGCCTCGATTTTGCAGTTACTGAAGCGGTATTTGTTTACAAACGATGTGCCGTCACTGCGGCTTGACTCGATATTTACAACTCCGGAAAGTGCCTCTTTACTGGGCAATGAGTAAAATGAACGGCTTTCCGTGATGTCGTATGATTCAATACCTTCTGTGCCGGAATATTCGCCATTGGCACCGAGACCGGTATATATTCCTTCGGCATTATCAAATGTGATGTCGATTTTGCGGATAAAACGCCACATATAATCGGACGAAACGTTCAAGTCTACATCAACTCTGCCTACACATCGCTCCAATGTCACCGTCTGCGATTCCGCAGCTTGTTCCTTGCCGATGTGCAACTCTATTTTTTTGTAAAAGTAGACATTGTCAAGGGGGGCTTTTGCCGCCTGATTCAGCAGCCAGGCATCCGACAATTGCTCGGGTTCGTTGATCGTCGCATCTGACTCCGCACTTGTGGTAGCTAGGAATACAACCGTATAGTCGCCGTATTCCAATCCTTCAATGGTCAGTTTGGAGAAGTCTGCTTCCAGCTTTTGATACAGCGGTTTGAGTATTTCTTCCCGGTCATCGGCAATGGCATACCACATGCGGGCAATCTTTTCTTTTTCCCCATTGCGTGTCTGTACGGCAGTGCCGTCTTCCTGCAATCCGAGAAGAAATGTTACCTGACCGGAGGCAGGCGGCATGAGGCCGGATTCCTGCTCAAGCTCATTTGAGCAACTTGCCAGCAGCAATGCCAGAAATAATAGTATGATTTTTGCAATCTTCATAGAATTCCTCCTTTATTTTTTTACACAACGTAAGGATGCAAACGCTTCCATCTGCAATTGTCTTTCGGAAATGGCAGTGGTTTCCTTACCTTCAAACGGCAACCAGTAAGTCCATGCATAGCCACCCGGACAGCCGTTACGTTCGCTTGTCCATAACACGGCTCTTTTTCCGAAAGCCGGATTATTGGTGGCAGATTTGTCGCCTTTTCCGCCTGCCAAGGGGATGATAAGGTAACGTCCGGTATCTTCTGAAGTAAATTTCACATAGTGTTGCGTTCCTGTTACACCGGTCGGGGTAGTCAGGGTTCCTTCGCCAATGTGGAGTGTAGCGGTTATTTTTTCTCCGTTTCCTGCTGTATAAGTGCCGGGGATTTCCTGTCCTTTGGGGAGAAGGGAATTCAGTTCGTTGCGGGTTGGCACACGGTAGCCTTCCGGACAAGGCATGTGGGTATCGTTTTGCCAGGGTATGTCGGCTGTTTGGTTACCCAGATTGTTTGAGGGGTTGTATCCTTGCCAGGGAACATACATATACTTCCGTCCATACTGGAACAAACCACCGATACTGCTGCCCCAACCATTATGGTACATCTCCTCAACAGTAGCACCGTCTAAGGGGTATACTTGGTCTTCCAGATCCCGGCTGCGTGCATTGAACGCCATCCAAATACTGCCACCCATTTCAACGGTCTCAATCTGCTTGTCGCTCGGAGCCACACGAATTTCTACATAATCATAAGAGCCGGTCAGCAAAGCATTTTTTAAATGTACCAGAATTGTATACCCCAGCCGGCCACTGCCTTGTGCGGTCACCGATACATTGAATGCCGACACTATGCCTTCTGTCTCTTCGGATACCGACATCCCGCTGAGATTCACATCATTGCCAATACCCTCGGTGCCCGATATGTCAATCCGGGTGTCGGAAACAAATGCCAGCTTCATGTCACTGACTCCTGTGGCGGGTACCTCTACTATATTATTCTCATAATCTACTGTTACTCCTTCCGGAATCTTGGATTGGGAAGCACTAAGCAGGATACGGTGCTCCGTATCTGGTTTCCCGATAATCGTTTCGCCTTCTTCCCAAGGCTTGATTTCGAAGATTCCTTCTATTGTAGCACCTACGTTGAGTACTGACAATTCGTAGACTTTGTTACGTTCTATACTGGGTAATTGCATCTCCAGTCTGATGGGGATTTCATCGTATGTACCACGCAGGATGATATGTACAGGACGGGTACTTTCGAAAATGCGGAATATTCCCTGTTGCTCTCCACCGAAAGCGGGATTAAATTTCTTTGAATACTTTACCGTTTTATCTGATGCGGAAGTGTTTTCGATGAACGGATATGTTTCAGCCGGAGCATCCTCCACGATTACTTCTTTGATTAATGTTTTGCTGTCTGCCGTGGTGTTCAAGTCTATACGGGCTACACCGCGTTTCATGCCGACGTTGATTTCCTGACCACTGCGTGTTTGGGGAGTACTTTCCAACTCAACGATTGCAGCCATAAAGTCAGGAGCTGAATTATCATGCAGTCCTTCACCGATGGTCATATTGCGGAATTCTTCCTCGGTAATGTTTCCTTCCTGGACCGGAAGTGCCACTCCGGTGAGGAAGTATAGCCGTGAACCGCTGAGTGCGGAAATGCTGGACTGGCCATTGGATTCGGGAGTCAATTGTTGCATTTTGTACAGGTTGCCATCGCTGAACTGGAAAACAGACACATCCCGTATCTCCTCAGAAGAGTCTGAACCGGAAGTCGTAATACCTTTTACCACTACTGAATAAGCTTGTTGTTTGCCTTCTCCCTCAGACGGTGCATCGTCTGAGCAGGCGCCTAAAAACAACGTTCCGAGCAAGGCGGAAACGATGATCTTTTTGTAAGGGTGATTCATGTTTTTTGTAAAATGTTATATTGAATATTGATACTTCTTTCGGATCTTTTCCGAAAGCGGGTGCAAAAATATATAATTTTTCAATATGAGAAATTCTCTTTCCTGTAATCTTCATTACTTTCCTTTTGTAATCTCAACTCTTTTTGTATCTTTGTTCTCGACCCCAAATCTATTACAAAATGAAAGTACTAACTATCCATGATCTGAAAACAATCAGGAAAAGGGCAGAAGGCACGCTCTTGCTACGCGAAGAAAGCAATGAGGCGGTTACGGAACAATGCTGTGGGTTGGCATTGGGAACCGGGCATTTGCAAATCCTGATCTGTGGAGGTACAGGTTGCAAGGCATCCGACAGCCACATCATTGCTGAACGTCTTCAGCAAGCACTCGAGAAAAATAATATTGCCGACAAGGTGGACATTATCACTACCGGTTGTTTCGGCTTTTGTGAAAAGGGACCTATCGTAAAGATTATCCCTGATAACACGTTCTATACCCAGGTGGTGCCTGATGATGCCGACGAGATAGTCGGCGAGCATATCATCGGGGGACGGAAAATAGAACGGCTGCTCTATATCGATCCGAAGACGGAGAAGACCGTCAGCGACTCCAAGCACATGGATTTCTATCGGAAGCAGATGCGTATAGCACTGCGTAACTGCGGCTTCATCGATCCGGAAAACATTGAAGAATACATTGCGCTGGATGGGTATATGGCCTTGGCGGACAGTCTTCTCAACAAAAAGCCGGAAGAGGTGATAGACGTGATAAAACGTTCCGGACTTCGTGGACGTGGTGGTGGTGGTTTCCCCACAGGGAAGAAGTGGGAATTTGCCCATAAGCAACAGGCCGACATGAAGTATGTGGTGTGTAACGCTGACGAGGGTGACCCCGGTGCTTTTATGGACCGTTCCATCATGGAGGGTGATCCGCACTCTATTGTTGAAGCAATGGCAGTTTGTGGTTATTCTATCGGTTCTCCCAAAGGATTGGTATATATCCGGGCGGAATATCCGTTGGCTATACAACGTTTGAAGATTGCTATTGCCCAGGCACGCGAATACGGTTTGCTGGGTAAGAATATATTCGGTGCGGACTTTAGTTTCGACATTGAAATACGTTATGGTGCCGGAGCATTTGTGTGCGGTGAAGAAACTGCGTTGATTCACTCCATGGAAGGAAAGCGGGGTGAACCTACTTTGAAACCTCCTTTCCCTGCCGAAGCCGGTTATCTGGGCAAACCTACCAATGTGAACAATGTGGAGACGCTTGCCAATATTCCTATCATCCTGACGAAAGGTGCGGAATGGTTTGCGTCTATCGGCACGGAACGCTCGAAAGGAACGAAGGTGTTTGCGCTGGCCGGGAAGATTAACAACGTAGGTTTGATTGAAGTGCCGATGGGCACCACCCTGCGTGAGGTGATTTATGAAATTGGAGGCGGCATCAAAGGAGGGAAGAAGTTCAAGGCGGTACAGACGGGTGGACCTTCGGGCGGTTGCCTGACGGAGAAGCATCTGGATACGCCGATTGACTTTGACAACTTGCTGGCAGAAGGCTCGATGATGGGTTCCGGTGGCATGATCGTGATGGATGAAGATGATTGTATGGTTTCTGTGTCACGCTTCTATCTCGACTTTACGGTGGAAGAATCATGCGGAAAATGTACGCCTTGCCGTATTGGCAACAAGCGCCTGCTGGAACTGCTGAACAAGATAACCGAAGGACGAGCCACGATGAAAGATTTGGATATACTCTCTACATTGGGAAAGGTGATAAAGGATACCGCCTTGTGCGGGCTGGGACAGACTTCCCCCAATCCGGTACTGTCTACGCTCAATAACTTTTATGATGAATACGTGGAGCATGTGAGGGATAAAACCTGCCGTGCGAAGCAGTGCAAATCATTGCTGGCTTATACTATCAACCCGGAACTGTGCATCGGTTGCCATCTTTGCTTTAAACATTGTCCGGCGGATGCCATTCTGGGTGATGTGCGCAAACCGCATGTCATCAATCCGGACAAGTGTATCAAGTGTGGCATGTGCATGGCACGCTGTAAGTTCAAAGCAATCAATGTAGTTTAAGGGAACTAAACTGAAAGAAAATGGAAGAAAAACAAATAACCCTGCAAATAGACCGCCATTATATCACCGTGCCCGAAGGCTCGACTATCCTGGAAGCCGCACGGAAAATCGGTATAGATATACCCACCCTTTGTCATATTGATTTGAAGGGCACTTGCGTTAAAAATAATCCGGCCTCGTGCCGCATCTGTGTCGTGGAGGTGGAAGGACGCCGTAATCTGGCTCCCGCCTGCGCCACCCGTTGCACAGAGGGAATGGTGGTGCGTACCAGTACCCTGCGCGTGATGAATGCCCGCAAGGTGGTGGCTGAACTGATACTTTCGGACCATCCGAATGATTGCCTTACCTGTCCGAAGTGCGGCAACTGTGAGTTGCAGACTTTGGCGCTGCGTTTCAATATCCGGCGGATGCCTTATAATGGCGGAGAGCTTTCGCCCCGTAAGCGTGAAGTCACTTCGTCCATTGTGCGGAATATGGATAAGTGCATATTCTGCAGGCGTTGCGAGAGTGTATGTAATGAGGTGCAGACAGTGGGGGCGTTGGGAGCTATCCGCCGTGGTTTCAATACGACGATTGCTCCGGCTTTTGATAAGATGATGAGCGACAGTGAATGTACTTATTGCGGACAATGCGTAGCTGTTTGTCCGGTAGGGGCATTGACGGAACGCGATCATACTAACCGCCTGTTGCTGGATTTGGAAAATCCGGATAAGATTGTTATCGTACAGACTGCTCCGGCTGTTCGGGCGGCTTTGGGAGAAGAGTTCGGACTGCCTGCCGGGACATTGGTAACGGGAAAGATGGTGTACGCCCTTCGTGAATTGGGCTTTGATTATGTATTTGATACAGACTTTGCCGCCGACCTTACCATCATGGAAGAAGGTGCCGAGATATTGAATCGCCTGACACGTTATATGAATGGGGATAAATCGGTTCGCCTGCCTATCCTGACTTCCTGTTGTCCGGCATGGGTGAATTTCTTTGAACATCATTTCCCCGATATGCTTGATATACCTTCTACGGCACGTTCGCCACAACAGATGTTCGGTAGCATTGCCAAGACATTCTGGGCGGAGAAGATGGGTATTCCGCGTGAGAAGTTGGTGGTGGTATCTATTATGCCTTGTCTGGCAAAGAAGTATGAGTGCGACCGCGATGAGTTTAAGACAGATGGTAGTCCGGACGTGGATTATTCTATTTCTACCCGCGAGCTGGCACGGCTTATCAGACGGGCTAACATAGGTTTCACGTTACTGACGGATAAGGAGTTCGACCAGCCGATGGGAGCTTCGACGGGTGCCGGTGTCATCTTCGGAACCACCGGTGGTGTGATGGAAGCAGCCTTGCGTTCGGTTTATGAGATTTATACCGGGCGGACATTGGAGAATGTGAACTTTGAGCAGGTACGTGGCCTGGCAGGGGTGCGCCGTGCAACGATTGACCTGGATGGCTTTGAACTGAAAGTGGGTATTGCCCATGGTCTGGGTAATGCACGCCATCTGCTGGAAGATATTCGCCACGGGCGGAATGAGTATCATGTGATTGAGATTATGGCATGCCCGGGTGGCTGTATCGGTGGTGGCGGACAACCTCTGCATCATGGCAACTCGGAAGTGCTGTATGCACGTGCCAACGCACTGTATCGGGAAGACGCACAGAAACCTTTGCGCAAGTCGCATGAGAACCCGTACATCAAGACGTTGTACGAGGAATATCTGGGTAAACCGCTGAGTGAGACTGCGGAACGGTTGCTGCATACGCATTATTTCAATAAGGCGATTGATTAACTTATTAAAACGGAGAAACTATGTCAGATATCAAATTAGCCTGTGACGTTGCCGAACAAGTGCGCGCTATTTGTGACAAGCATGGCAACCAGCCGGGCGAACTTATCAATATACTTCATGAAGCGCAGCATCTGCACGGCTATCTGCCAGAAGAGATGCAGCGCCTGATTGCTGCGAAGCTGAATGTTCCGGTGTCGCGTGTGCATGGTGTGGTAACATTCTATACATTCTTTACGATGACTCCTAAAGGTAAACATCCTATTTCGGTGTGTATGGGAACGGCGTGCTACGTACGTGGTTCGGAGAAATTGCTTGAGGAGTTCAAGCGCGTGCTGGGTATCGAAGTAGGGGAGACTACACCGGACGGGAAGTTTTCACTCGACTGTCTGCGTTGCGTAGGAGCGTGCGGACTGGCGCCCGTAGTGATGATTGGAGAGAAGGTGTACGGCAGGCTTCAGGCGGTGGATGTGAAGAAGGTGCTGGAGGAACTGGAATAGCTTCCGTTTTAAGGAAGCAGTTGGCGGTAACCTAAGGAGAGAGTTTATTATAAAACGGTATATAAACTCTTCCCTTAGGGAGCTGGGGGGCTTCCCTTAGTACACGATCTTGTTCAGTATGCCATTGAGGTGGGCAATGGCCACCCCGTAGTTCGTCATGGGAACTTGTTGCGCACGCGCCCGGTCGATGCGGCTAAGTACGTATTTCCTATTGAACATACAGGCGCCACAGTGGATAATCAAATGGTATGGGGATAAATCTTCTGGAAAATCAGTTCCGGAGACAATATCTATCTGCAATCCTTCACCTGTTCGCTTACGCAACAGGCGGGGGATTTTTACTCTGCCGATATCCTCTGTCAGTGGAGCATGCGCACAGGCCTCGGCTATCAATACGCGGGATTGTTCCGTTAGTCGGTCGATGGCGAATGCACTTTCTACATAATAGTGTATATCTCCCTTGTATCCGGCAAAGAGCACGGAGAAAGAAGTGAGCCGGCTTTCAGCCGGTTTTTGTCCGTATACGGTGTGGAATACTTGCGAATCTGTGATAATTAATTTGGGGGGATTGGCAAGTGCGCGTAGTGTATCTTTCAACTTATCTGTGGTACAACTCATAACCAGACATTTCTTGTCCAGAAGTTCGCGGATTGTCTGTACTTGCGGAAGGATAAGTCGTCCTTTAGGTGCCTGAAGGTTCTGGGGCATGACTAACACCACTACATCGCCTTCTACTACCAGGTTCCCGGTGATGGTTTGTTCTCCGAAATCGGCAGGTAACTTTTCCAGAATGGCGTGGTGAATAGCTTCGATACCTGTGCCGTCTTTGGCACTGACGATGATGGGAGGTTGCCCGCAACCGGCTTTTATCTGCTCTGCTAACTCTGTAGTATCGGGGCGCGCGTCAGCTTTGTTCAGAATCAATATGACAGGGATGCCTCGTTCCTTCAATCGTTGAAGCCATTCCTGCTCCTGTGCGTCTCCGGTTTCACAAAGCAACAGGGCAATGTCGGTTTTTCCAATTATTTTCAAGGTGCGTTCTACGCGCATTTCTCCCAGCTCGCCTTCGTCATCGAAGCCCGGAGTGTCAATAAGAAGGCACGGACCGAGTGGATGAATTTCCATTGCTTTTGCCACAGGATCAGTAGTAGTGCCGGGAGTAGGGGAGACTATAACGGTATCTTGCCCTGTCAAGGCGTTGACAAGACTGGATTTTCCACTGTTTCGCCGTCCGAAGAGGGCGATGTGCAGGCGGTTGGCATAAGGAGTCTGATTCATTAGTCTCAATATTAAGGGGTTAATAAATGGGGATTTAGCGGGCTATGCCGTGCCTAAAATCTGAAATCTCTTTTCCCTTTCTCTATCTCATGTAGGTTCCGCAAGGCTATTTCCCGGATTTTCGGATTCGGGATGCGGTCCATCTCTTCATGAATGAGGCGGATACCTTTTTCCCGGGTTTCGGATGAGGCGTAATCTTCCAGATATTCTTTCAGAGTCATCAAGGCATTGGGCTGACAGCAATTCGCTATCTGTCCCCGCTTGACGAGAGACATGAAACGGTCACCCGTCCGCCCTTCACGATAACAAGCCGTACAGAAACTGGGGATATGTCCCAGATCGAGCAGCCAGTTTACAACTTCATCCAGTGTGCGGCGGTCGCTGATATCGAATTGGGCCGAGTTCTCTTCTTTCGTTTCCGGTACGGCATATCCGCCTACGCTGGTACGTGAGCCGCCACTGATTTGTGAAATACCTAATTCCAATACCTTGCGCCGTACAGTTTCCGATTCACGGGTGGAAATGATCATTCCGGTGTAAGGCACTGCAATGCGGATTACCGCAACGAGGCGGCAGAACATTTCATCAGAAATGGCATTGGGGAAATCTTTTGTTTCAATATCATCCGCCGGGCAGATACGGGGTACACTGATCGTATGCGGTCCGACACCGAATGCCGCTTCCAGATGTTCGGCATGCATCAATAATCCTATGAAATCGTACCGATAGGTATTCAACCCGAATAATACACCTATGCCTACATCGTCGATACCACCTTCCATGGCACGGTCCATAGCTTCGGTGTGATAGGAATACTTGCTTTTAGGGCCTGTGGGGTGCAAGGTCTCATAATTCCCTTTGTGATAGGTTTCCTGGAAAAGAATGTAAGTACCGATGCCTGCATCTCTCAGCCGGCGATAGTTATCTACCGTTGTGGCGGCAATATTCACGTTTACCCGCCGGATGGCACCATTCTTATGATGAATACCGTAGATGGTCTGAATAGATTCCAGAATATAATCGATGGGGTTGCGTAGCGGGTCTTCGCCGGCTTCCAGTGCCAGACGTTTGTGTCCCATATCCTGCAAGGCAATTACTTCCCGGCGTATCTCTTCCTGTGATAATTTCTTGCGGGCGATAGTGCGGTTCTTTGCATGATAGGGGCAGTAAACGCATCCGTTCACACAATAATTGGAAAGGTATAACGGGGCGAACATTACGATGCGGTTGCCATATAGTTTTTGCTTAATATCTCGTGCCAGATGGAAGATACGTTCCGTCAGGTCGGGCTGGTCACATTCTAACAGTAGAGCGGCTTCACGATGGGACAAACCTTTGCATGAGGCTGCCTTTCTGAGCAGATTCTCAATGAGGGCGCGGTTGTCTTTATTGGCGCGGGCATAGTCCAGCGTATCCAGTATCTCCTGGTGATCGATGAACTCTTCTGCCTGTTTTGAACTTACATTATACATGGTGCTAAATTAAGTATTAATTTCAATTGAAATAGTCTCCTCTTTCTTTCGATATCCGGTATCCGATAACCGTCAGTTTTTCTTCTAATTGTTGTAAGCCTTCTGCGGCTTCGGCTCCCAAAGAGGCTTTGTTATCATAAAGTGAGTATTTGTTCCGTTGTTCCGGGGGAGAAAGGTTTGGCATTACTACGTTGGCTCCTGCCAGTATTCCGCGTTCCCGTCCATCCGGTGCAAGCGTTGCTAATGCTGTGGTAGAGGGTAATAATACCTTCGGATGCATTAACCGGAAGATAGAAAGAAGTTTCAGGGTCATTTCCATGCTTCCCGGCGGGCATGCTGCAAACGGGGTATCGTGGTGAGGAATAAAAGGACCGATTCCTATCATTTCAGGATGAAATCGCTCTATAAAAAGGAGGTCTTCCACCAGATGATCGGTGTTTTGTCCCGGACTGCCTACCATAATACCTGTTCCTGTCTGATATCTTATTTCTTTCAGCCATGCCAAACATTGCAGGCGTTGTCTGATAGACATCTTATCGGGGTGCAGATGATGGTAATGCTTTTCATTATGTGTTTCGTGGCGGAGCAAATATCGATTGGCACCCGCCTGGAAGAAACGCTCGTAAGTCTCACGGGACTTTTCTCCTAATGATAGTGTGATGGCGCAATCCGGAAACTCACGACGTATAGCCGTAACAGTTTCAAGGATAAAACCATCTTTTACGGAGGATGTTTCACCACCTTGCAAGACGAAAGTCCGGAAACCGAGGGTATATCCTTCACGACAGCATTCCAGAATATCCTCCCGGGTCAACTCATAACGGAGGACAGATTGATTTCCTTTACGTATGCCGCAATAATAGCAATTGTTACGGCAGTGGTTGGTTATCTCAATCAGTCCACGAATAAATACCCGATTGCCAAACTGCTCAAGTGACACCTCCCGTGCCTGCTCCTGCAGATACTTTAAAGTATCAGCGTCCTGGCAAAGGAGTAGTGCTTTATATTCTTCAGCACTTAGCGTCCGCTTGTTATGTAATTGATCAATCAAGTTCTTCATGCTATTTATTTTTTCATCCGCAGATGACACGGATCACACGGATTTTTTCTCTCCGTGCTCTAGCGCTACGCTGGTTTCAATACGTCTTTTCCTGTTTTGCCAACTCTTGTACAAACTGACGTTTACCTGCGGCAATCTCATTGTGTGTACAAGGTCCGGTGATACAACCACCTTCACATGCCATCACTTCTATAAATTGCCCCGGTGCTTTGCCCGATTTGGCATACGCCCGCAATGAACCGATGGTTTTCTTATCCAGATTAGCTACTTGGATGGCATTGATTTTGTCAGCTTCTTCTTTCAGATAGGCTTTTACAGCTCCCATTACGCCACCAGCCTGGGCAAATCCATGTGCCTCGCGTACGGATGCGAACGACATGGTATAAGGCTGCGATTGCTCCCACTGAATATCCAGTCCGTCCAATACAGATGCCACTTCTTCGAAAGTCATAACAAAATCTACGGCTTCATCCCTCTGGGCCTCTTTACGTTTGGCTACGCACGGACCGATGAAAACTACTTTAGCATCCGGATGTTTCTCTTTAGCAATGCGTGCTGCATAATACATCGGTGAACCTGTACCTGAAACATAAGGTTTCATGCCCGGAATATGTTTGTTTACGAGTTCTATGTAGGAAGGACAACAGGAAGTAGTCATAAACTTCTGTCCTTCTTCCAACTTCTCTATCAATTCGTGTGCTTCGTTGCTGACCGTATCCATAGCTCCCTGAGCCACTTCGATGACATCAGTGAATCCCACAGCTTTGAGTGCGCCATATACCTGTTCAATAGTAGTCTTGAATTGTCCCAGGATAGACGGTGCTACAATGGCCACTATTTTTTCTCCTTTGCGTATCTTGTGCAGGATATCGAATACCTGTGACACTTCGAAAATTGCTCCGAACGGACAAGCGTTGAGACACTTTCCGCAATAGATACATTTACTTTCGTCAATGTGCTCGATACCTTTCTTATCCTTGCTGATGGCTTTCACCGGACAAGCCTCTTCGCAAGGTACCGGGATATAGACAATAGCATGATAGGGGCAGCTCTTGTGGCAAATACCACAACTGATGCATTCATCATGGTCTATCCATGCCTGTCCGCTTTCCTTTACATGGACAGCTTTCTTCGGACAGTTGGTCTGGCAGCTACGGGCGGTACATCCGCGGCAAAGGTTGGTGATTTCGTAATTGATTTGTACGCAGGCGGAACATGCTTCATCAATCACACACATGATGTTATCTTTCGGTGTTCCGTTTTCTGCACGGTCCAGTGCATGTGCTGCATACTCTGATAATGGGGTTAATTCATCTTTTTCATCTTCCATATCCAGTCCCAGCAACGGCAGTGATTTGTATTTCCACACGGCGCGTTCTTTATGTACGCAGCAGCGTCCTGCATGTTTTGACCTTCTCGGACTCAATTCAATGGGAAGACGGTCTATTTTCTCTACAAGTTCGTTATCCCTCCACAGTTTTACCAGCTCTGTCAGCAATCTGTGGCGGACAATCATAATGTTGTTGGTAAATGCCATAATATTTATTATCGGATTAGTTAGTCGGTAATTACGGTGCAAAGATAACGATTGTTTTTTCTTCTTTATTGTATTTTATAAATGTCTTTTGTATGATCTCGTTAATTAGTTTCTAACCACTTTTACTTTATCATATTCTGTTTTTAAGAAAATCTGTTTTAATGAATTGCTTTGATTATGTTCTTAACAATCGCCGGACCTTCATAGATGAAAGAGGAATAAATCTGTATCAGGTTGGCTCCTGCTGCCAGCATCTTCCTGGCATCTTCAGGAGTCATAACACCACCTGCACCTATAATCAACATACCTTTCTCGCTGTGGGAACGCAGGTATTTTACGGCTTCAATGGATTTTTCTCCAATCCCTTTTCCACTTACTCCACCTGCACCGATAGCTTCCAACTGAACGGGAGTGTAAGGGAGGAGATTCGAACGGTCCATTGTAGGGCTGGTAGCTATTACTCCTTGCAGTCTGTAGGTTTGGATACAGTTGAGCACTGCGTCCAATCCTTCGGTAGTAATATCGGCAGGTACTTTCAGAAGTATAGGACGATAATTTTTCTGTTTATTTCGGAAAGTGGTGAGTGCTTCCAGGACTTTATGCATCGTAGTCACTTCTATGGAACCCCAGTTCAGTGTGAAGTAATCCGCCAGACTATACAGACCAGCATATAGTCTCAAGAAATCATTCACGGCTTCTTCTTTTTCAGATTGGGGATTCTTATTGATATTGATGCCGAGCAAATATGCATCGGTTTTGTTTTCTAAGTTACGTTTCACAATGTCTAATCCGGGGTTGTTAAATCCTGTCCTTGAAATCAGTGAATCAGCTTTCGGCAGGCGGAAAATGCGCGGCTTTGGATTGCCTGGCTGGCTGTCGGGTGTCACGGTTCCTACCTCGATAAAACCAAATCCGAAATCGGCAAGCTCGTTGAATACTTCTGCACCTTTATCAAATCCGGCAGAAAGTCCGACTCGGTTTTTAAAAACGAGCTGGTTCCAGATCAACTGTTTATCCGTAGCTTTGTAATAGTTGCGTATCCAGGAGCGCACGAATGGCAAATGGCCGTAGCATCGCAAAGCCGAAAGTAGGAGAGAGTGTACTCTCTCGGGGCTCAACAAAAAAAGTAACGGACGAATAATTTGCTTATACATGATATATTCTGTTTAATTCGTTACAAAACTATGCCATTCTGCCCGGATATCCTATTCATACTCTTTTATCAGACATAAAGAAAAGTTATATTCTGAATGGATAGGAATAGGGAACGAGAATGATAAGTAATCATCAAGTATATATAGAAGAAAATAAAAGATGAAGAAGAGTTTGTCGTGCAGGATTAAAGAAGTGTGAATAATTCCTTTGGCAGGTTATAACTCCTATAAATCTTGTATCTTTGATATTAGTGTTCTATCTTTGTATAATAACCAAGCAATCATATCGAACAATGAGAGACTTTACTTATTATGCTCCTACGGAAGTAGTGTTTGGGGCAGCTTCGGAAGAGAAAACAGGAAAACTGGTGAAACAATATGGTGGAACGAATGTTCTGGTACATTATGGTGGACAGAGTGCTGAGCGCTCCGGCTTGCTCGACAAGATTTGCCGGGCATTGGAAGCAGAAGGTATCACCTATGTTAAATTAGGTGGGGTAGTGCCTAATCCCCGTTTGTCGATGGTGCACGAAGGTATTGAGCTGTGCCGGAAAGAGGGGATTGACTTTATTCTGGCTGTGGGCGGAGGTAGTGTCATCGATTCTGCGAAAGCCATTGCCTTTGGTGTGCTTTATGAAGGGGATGTCTGGGATTTCTATATGGGCGAGGCAAAAGCAAAAGCTTGTCTTCCGGTGGCTGCCGTACTGACAATTCCGGCGGCAGGCAGTGAAATGAGCAACAGTACCGTAATCACCAATGAAGATGGTGACTTGAAGAAAGGATATTCCAATGACTTATGCCGTTGCAAGTTTGCGGTGATGAATCCGGAACGTACCTTTACGTTGCCCAACTATCAGACAGCTTGCGGCGTGACGGACATCATGATGCACACGATGGAGCGTTACTTCTCTCACGATGATGACATGACTGTGACCGATGCTGTGGCCGAAGGCATTCTTCGCACCGTGAAGGACAGTGCTTTTGAAGTACTGAAAGCCCCGGAGAATTACGCTCACCGTGCGCAGATTATGTGGGCCGGCAGTTTGGCACACAATGACCTGACGGGATGCGGAACTACCGGAGATTGGGCTACACACCAACTTGAACATGAACTAAGCGCACTCTTTGATGTGGCTCATGGTGCAGGTCTGGCAGCTCTTTGGGGAAGTTGGGCGCGATATGTTTATAAAGAGAATGTGACGCGCTTTGCACAGTTTGCCGTAAACGTGATGGGAGTGTCGAATGATTTCAAATCGGCTGAACATACGGCTTTGGCGGGTATTGAAGCCATGGAGAATTTCTATCGTGCTATCGGAATGCCTGTCAGCATCTGCCAGTTGATAGGGCGGCAGGCTACGGATGAAGAAATCAGGATGATGGCGGATAAGTGCAGTTCCGGCGGAAAGGGAACGACAGGAAATTTGAAGATATTGTATCGTGAAGATATGGAAAACATCTATCGGATGGCAAATAGATAATATTTTCGCGGCACTTATTGTTTTTCAAATGAATTTTCGTTATCTTTAGGGGCATATATCAAATTGGGGGTAATAAAAAAGTCCTGACCCACAGGCAAAGAACATGAGAATACATTTTGAAATTAAAGAAAAACTGCCTGAAATTATTGAAGAAATCTTGCATGGTGAAAGATGGATTGCTTCTGTAAAGGAAGATATTTCAGGTCGGAAGTTGGTTGTTATTCGCGATCCGAGTTATGCCTCAGAAGCGACAGTAGAAATCTATGCTCGTGAAATAACTATCAAAACAGCATGGTCCAACTATACCTATCGCTTGTTTGTTCTGGGTAATAATGTCTGGTGTGAGTATAATGGGGCGTATCGTGGACTCTTGGAACAGAACTTATTACCATCCATCACTCCTAAAGAGAGCCTGTTGGAATCTGAAGTGTTATCCAGCTCTTTGTATGGTCAGGAGAAAAGGAAACTGAGGGAATATGCTGAAGACAATCTGAAATTGAAGAAGTTCCGGCGTGAGAACTTTAATGAAGACCGTACGGGGGTAGCTCCGTTCGATCATCCTAAGAGGGTGTATGATGAGTTCATTAAAGAAGATTATGTGGTTCCGTCGTCTAAAGAAGAATAGGGTGGCAATATGATAATAAGTGCCAGCCGCAGGACGGATATTCCTGCTTTCTATTCGGAATGGTTTTTCAACCGGATCAGTGAAAGATATGTCCTTGTACCGAATCCGTATAATCCAAATATGATTAGCAGGGTCAGTTTAGACCCTGCTGTCATTGATTGTGTAGTGTTTTGGACAAAGAATCCGGCTCCGATGATTGAGAAACTGGATAGGCTGGCTGACTATAAATATTATTTTCAGTTTACACTGAATCCCTACGGGACAGAATTGGAAAGCAAATTACCACCACTTGACAAGCGTATTGATACTTTTAAGCGTCTTGCCGATAAGATAGGAAAGGAAAAAGTGGTGTGGCGGTATGACCCTATCCTTACGAATGAACAGTATACAGTCGCTTTTCATCAGGTTAAGTTTGCTGAAATGGCATCTGCTTTGCAAGGATATACGGAGAAATGTATGTTGGGTTTTATCGACCATTATCCGCATGTCCGTGCATCTCTTCGTGAATTTAATATAGAGACACTGGCAAAAGAAGATATAGAGGCGATGGCAGTCACCTTTAAGAAAACAGCAGATGAGTTATCGATGGAACTGGATACTTGCACCATTAAAGTAGATTTATCTCATATAGGCATTCCAAGTGGCTTGTGTGTGGACAACCGTCTGATTGAAAGAATCACAAGCTATCCCATTCTCTCCCGTAAAGACAAGAACCAACGGGACATCTGCCGTTGTGTGGAAAGCATTGATATTGGTACTTATGAAAGCTGTCTTAATGGGTGCATCTACTGTTATGCAATTAAAGGTAATTATAATACGGCGAAATTTAACCGTAGCAAGCACGACAAGAATTCTCCGATGCTGATTGGAGAAGTGGGGGAGGATGCCGTAATTGTTGAACGGGAAATGAGAAGTCTTCGCACTGACCAACTTTCTTTATTTTAAAACAACTGCATTTTTATTGTCTTCTGACTCTTTTCGAGAAAAAACTTATGTTCTCATGAAAACAATTATGAGTTTGATTGTTGTATAACGTCAGTTATTCATAATTTTGCATTTACTTAATTTATAGAAAAATGGGACAAGAAACGGAGCAAGAGCTATTGAAGAAGATGATTGGTTTCCAGCGGGAAGAAATCACATCGAGCATCATATATAAGAAGCTGGCAGCTATTGAAAAAGATTCGGAAAACCGGAAAATCCTGCAACGTATTTCAGAAGATGAAAGCAGGCACTATGCTACGTTGCGTAGTTATACTCACCAGGAAGTTACTCCTAATCGTTGGGAAATCTTTTTTTATGTATGGCTGGTACGCCTGTTAGGTATTACATTCGCCGTCCGGCGGTTGGAGCTGGGAGAGAAAGAAACAACGAGCGTCTATTCTCAGTATCCTGATATGGAACATTTTGCTGAGATGGCGCAAGACGAACAGCATCATGAAGAAAAACTCATAGGGATGATTAGCGAGGAACGCTTGGAATATATGGGGTCGGTGGTGCTTGGCTTGAATGACGCATTAGTGGAATTTACGGGAGCATTGGCAGGTTTTACGCTGGCACTGAATGATACGAAACTGATAGCTTTGACCGGAAGTATTACAGGTATTGCAGCAGCACTTTCTATGGCTTCTTCCGAGTATCTTTCTACAAAATCGGAAAAGACACGAAACAAGCGTCCGGTTAAGGCGGCTATTTATACCGGTATTGCTTATATCATTACCGTGGTAGCTTTGGTGGGGCCATTTATTCTTTTGTCGAGCCCTGTCATGGCGTTATGCATTATGCTTCTGATGGCATTGCTTATTATTGCTTTCTTCAATTATTATTATGCCATAGCCCGGAATGAGAGCTTCAAGCGCCGCTTCTCGGAAATGGCAATATTGAGTTTCTCAGTGGCCGGAATAAGTTTTCTGATAGGCTATTTATTGAAGACAGTGACAGGGATAGAAGCTTAAAGAAAGGTTCTCGTCGTATGATTATAAAAAAATCCCTGAGGTGTTAAACTTCAGGGATTTTCTGTTATTGTCAATTGATGAAAATAAACTGAAACTATATTTTCGAACTGTGCAACTTCTTATAAAGCTCTACACGTTCGGCTATTTCAGCCTGAGATAGATGAGCCGGAAGCTCAATCGTGGTCCGTGGAGTGATAGCTACAAGAATTACTTCTCCCACTTTTTTCTTGTGCTCTTTGATAGCATTCTCTGTTAATTGATTGGAAGACCCTGTATCCGGTCGGATAATACTCTTTTTCATCATATCGAATTGTTTTTTAAGTTTTCATTTTTGCTGGAACTAATTGGCAGGTTGCCAGAAGAAATTCAGTGTTCAATGTACTTATCACCTCTTTCACACTGCGTATTTTGTCGGAAAGGAAAGCGTTGCTGCCTGCAAATGCATATCCTCTTTTCATATTGCCTTTGGCTGCATTATACAATGCCTTGATGATGCAATAAGGACTTTTCTGATAGTCGCACGTCTTGATGCAATGGAACGAACAACACTTTGGCTTTTCCTGCCCTTTCTCTACATTGCGGATAAATTCTCCGTCGATGGCTCGTCCGGGCATACCTACAGGACTTTCGATGATGAGAACATCTTCGGGCTTGGAATGAATATAGACCTCTTTGAAAGTTTCCGAAGCATCACACTCCTGGGTAGTTACGAAAATACTTCCCATCTGCACGGCTGAAGCTCCCAATTGCATGAACCGTGCAATGTCTTCACCTGTGGAGATTCCACCTGCGGCAATTACGGGGATGTCTTTTCTTTCCTTGTAGTTTGTAGCAATCGCCACTACTTCGGGGATTAGGGTTTCCAGAGCGTATTTTGCATCTTGCAACTGCTCCTTCTTGAATCCCAGATGTCCTCCGGCTTTGGGGCCTTCCACTACGATGGCATCAGGCAGATAATTGTAATTTTTCTCCCATTTGTCACATATGATTTTGGCAGCTCTTGAAGAAGATACGATGGGCACCAACTTCGTTTGGCTTTCCGGTGTAAGAAATAAGGGCAAGTCGAGTGGAAGTCCTGCGCCGGCAAAGACTACGTCGATTTTTTCGCTTATGGCAGTGCGGACCATTTCTGCATAATTGGAAAGGGCCACCATGATGTTCACTCCGATGATTCCTTTCGTTTTTTGGCGGGCTTTGTGAATTTCTTCTTTAAGTCCGCAAATGCATTTTTCGGTATAGTCGCCTTTGCCTTTGGGGTATAGCAGACCTAAGCCTGCACATGAAATAACACCTATGCCGCCTTCATTGGCAACGGCTGATGCTAAGCCGGATAATGAAATTCCGACTCCCATTCCACCTTGTATAATAGGTGTTTTTATCTCTATATTTCCAATAAAAAATGGTTTCATAAAACTGATATTGTAACAAGACTGTAAGCGGATAAATATACTTCTGGTATTCTATTCGTTTAGCAATGTTCTTTTCTTTGTATTGTTGTTTTTGATTAATAAAAAACAAGAACAGAAGATGATATCTCCTGTTCTTGTTTGTAGGGTAGACATTAATAACGTCTGGAATTATATCCGTTGTTGCGGGGTCTTTCTTCGCGAGGGCGTGCAACGCTTACTGAAATCGTTTTCCGGTCGTATTCCGCTCCGTTAAGTTCGTCAATTGCTTTTTGTCCTTCTGCATCGTCGGTCATTTCTACAAAACCGAATCCTCTGGATCTGCCTGTTTCTCTGTCCATAATAACTTTAGCTGAAGAGGTTTCTCCATACGCTGTGAATAATTCGTTCAAGTCGGCATCATTTGTGCCATAGCTTAAACCTGAAATGTAAATGTTCATTTGAAATTTTAATTAAATAAATACTAATGTAAGAGTGAGGGGATAATTAAAGGAGAGGTCTGCTTAATAAAGGATAAAAAGAAGAACTATACGATAACGATTCGTAACTCAAACTGCGACAAAGGTAATACAATAGTTGGATACGGCAACTTTTAATTCATGATTTATTAATAAAAAAGCGATAATTGTTTTTTATTAGCATTATCTGCGGGCTTTATGCATTCAACTTGTCAGCTTACTGCCTTTACCTTTTGGGATGCCTGCAAAGATTGTACGAGTTGTACAACTCGTACCGCTCCAGTTGTACAACTCGTACAATCTTTGCAGGCACTGTGATAAAGAGAAGTAGTAATGCAACGGAAACAAAGTAGCATACCTGATAAAGGTATCTGTCTACGGCAGCTATATGTTTGCCAAAGTAATCTTATATAATATATGTCTGTATAAGGGATGGTCAGGACTAACCAGCGGATGATTGAATTCTTTGTCTTTTACCATACCTATCTTTTGCATCACACGCTCCGAACGCTTGTTGGGGAGTGAGGTGAAGGAATAGAGTTCTTTCAGTCCCAATGTCGTCTTGGCATATTCCAGGCAGGCTGAAGCTGCTTCAGTGGCATATCCCTGATTCCACGCTTCGGGGGCCAGACGCCAACCTATCTCTACGGCCGGGGCAAAATCTACATCGAACATAACGTCATGCAATCCTACATAACCGATAAATGCATGGTCTTCTTTCTTTTCTACTGCATACAGTCCATATCCTCTGGATGCGAATTCTTTCCGGATACGATTATAGAAATCGAGGGTTTCCTGATAGGACAGTTTGTTGAGGAAGAACTCCATTACTCTGTCATCACTGTTCAG
This sequence comes from Bacteroides sp. MSB163, assembly GCF_036416795.1. Taxonomy (NCBI): domain Bacteria; kingdom Pseudomonadati; phylum Bacteroidota; class Bacteroidia; order Bacteroidales; family Bacteroidaceae; genus Bacteroides; species Bacteroides maternus. The sequence goes on from NZ_CP143867.1 coordinate 4,196,291, forward strand.
CCGGGCAAAAACGGGGATGTCTTCTTCTTTCCAGTCGCGCAGAATCAGGCGTGGGGTTTCAATGTATTGTTTGGGAGATGTTTTCATATCGTTTTTTCAGACTATTTCTTTATAGATGAATACAAAGTTACTGCAATTTGTCATATTATGAAACTTCTTGGCTATCTTTGCGGCCGGTATAAGAAATTTCTGTATGCAAAATTTGGTAAAGAAGGAATATCGGATTCCTTTTATTTTGGTTACTTCCCTGTTCTTTCTGTGGGGATTTGCACATGCCATACTGGATGTGCTGAACAAACACTTTCAAGATGTGCTGGTTATTACACGTGCCCATTCGGCATGGGTGCAAGTGATGTTCTATCTGGGCTACTTCGTGATGGCTATTCCTGCGGGACTGTTTATCAATAAATATGGCTACCGTAAAGGGGGGGGTCGGTTTGCTGCTTTACGGGATAGGTTCTCTGCTTTTCATTCCCGGAGAATACTGGATGTCTTTCAATTTCTTTCTTTTCTCCCTGTTTGTCATAGCCTGCGGACTGGTGTTTCTGGAAACAGCCGCTAATCCTTACATGACGGAACTCGGTGAACGTGAAACGGCTGCCAGCCGCCTTAATCTGGCACAGTCATTCAATGGCTTGGGATGCATATGCGGGCCGCTTATCGGTGGGTTGTTGTTATTCTCGGAAGGAGGTGAAAGCAATATATCCTTGCCCTACACGCTGATGGGAATTATAGTGCTGATGGTGGCACTGGTGTTCTATAAAATCCGTCTGCCGGAGATTGTGCATGGAGAAGATGAGGAAGAAGTGGGCGAGGGCGGAGCACGCGGGCTTTGGTCGCACAAGCTGTTTATTTTCGGTATTGTCAGCCTGTTCTGTTATGAGATAGCAGAGATTTCAATCAACAGTTTCTTTATTAATTATGTGGTGGATGATGGTTGGATGAATGCCCGTGATGCTTCTGTGGTGCTTTCGTTCGGCGGTTTGGGATTGTTTATGTGCGGTCGTTTTGCCGGAAGCTGGATTATGCGGTATATCCGGGCGGAGAAGGTGTTGTTTTTTTGTGCGGTGGGTACGGTGATTACTACGGCTTTGGTGGTGCTTGATCTGGGAGTTTTATCATTGGTAGCCCTGTTCATGGGATATGCTTTTGAAGCTATCATGTTCCCCACCATCTTCGCACTTTCGCTGAGAGGATTGGGGAACTATACCAAGCGTGCATCTTCCTATCTGATGATGTCCCCCATCGGAGGAGCGGTAGGACCGCTCATGATGGGGTATGTGGCCGACCAGACGAATATGTCTTTCTCGTTTATCGTTCCGTTGCTTTCGTTCGTCGTGGTGCTGCTCTATGCGTGGAAAGTGAAACAGCGTTCGCTCTGCTAATATCCGAATCTCTCTGTAGCTTTTTCCATCTGTTCGATGATGGCGACTCCGAAGGGACAGTTCGTTTCGCATTGTCCGCATTGGATGCACTCTGAGGCGTGGTGTGTGAGGGCTTTGTAGTGTTCACGCACAGTTTCGGGTATCTCGTTCTGGGCAATGGTCAGGTTGTAGTACTTGTTCACGCTTGCTATGTCGATGCCTACGGAGCAGGGAGCGCAATGTCCGCAATACATGCAATGGCCTTTCCAGGTGAACTTCTCCATGCCTGCCATGACGGCGGTGTAGTCTTTTTCTTCTTTGCTGGCGGTGCACCAGTCGATGGCTGCCTGCATCTCATCACAACTTCTGCACCCCACCATGATGGAGGCAACAGCCGGACGGGTCAGTGCATATTCGATGCATTGCACCGGAGTCATAGCTTTGCCAAAGGGTGAGTTGGTTTCACTTAGCAAATCTCCACCGCCATATACTTTCATCACATCGAGCCCTACGCCTTTCTCTTCGCACAGTTCGTAGAGTCTTTCCCGTTCCGGATCTATGTTCTGCAGGGAGTGGGCATAGTTTTCATCGGCCCATAAGTCATCTACATTTTCAGTGGGCGGTTGTAGGTCGTAGCAAGGATTGATGGAGAACATCAGCACTTCAATCAGTCCGCTTTCCACAGCCATACGTGCAACGGTGGGGTTGTGGCTGCTCAGTCCGATATGGCGGATTCTGCCTTCTTCTTTCAGGCGCAGGGCCAGCCGGATGACGGGACCGTTGAATACCTCATGAAAGTCTTCTTCACTGTCCACGTAGTGTATCATGCCGATATCCAGATAGTCGGTATTGAGACGTGTCAACTGGTCTTCGAAGGAGGCGATTGCCTTGTCAATGTCACGTGTACGCAGATACTGGTTGTTTTCCCAGGTGGTGCACAGATGTCCCTGGATGATAAACTGCTCACGGCGGCCTGTCAACGCTTTGCCGATGTTGCTGCGTAAATCGGGGTTGGAGGCATACATATCAATAAAGTTGATTCCTTTACTGATGGCGAAATCCATTTCTGCACATGTCTGTTCTTCTGTTTTGCCAACGAACCCTTCGCATCCTAATGCGATGGCGCTGACTGACAAACCGGTGTTTCCTAATGTTCTGTATTCCATGATGTTTTTCTATGTCTTAATAAGTTTTGCGAAGTTACTAATAATTTCGGTTCTTCCATCGCCTAAACCTTTCTAAACCCTCTGTCAATACCTGACGCGGACAGGCTATATTGATACGTACAAAGCCTTCTCCGGCATCTCCGTACATGCTGCCTTCGTTCAGCCAGAGCTTTTCTTGTTCCAATAGCGAGGTCACTATATTTTCAGAAGTACGTTTTAATGCAGAACAATCCACCCATACCAGATAAGTACCTTCCAGCTTCGTTACGGGAAGCTCCGGCAGATATTCGGTGAAGAAACTTCTCAGGTAGTTATAGTTATCGAACAAGTACCTTTTCAGTTCTTCCAACCATTCTTCCCCTTCATTATAGGCGGCTATCAAAGCTTCCACTCCGAATGGATTTACATCGCAGACTTCGTTTATATTGATGGCTTTGTCTATCTTTTTGCGTACTTCGGCATCAGCGGACACAATGTTGGCAATCTGGGCTCCTGCCAGATTGAATGCTTTGCTGGGGGAAATGCAAGTGACGGAATTCATCAGGAACTCCTGCGATATGGAGGCGAAAGGCGTATAGGTATATCCCGGAAAAACCAGTTCACAATGAATTTCATCCGCTACTACCGTTACATGATTCCGGAGGCAAATCTCACCGATGCGTACCAGTTCCTCCCGGCTCCATACTCTTCCGGCGGGATTGTGAGGGTTGCACAATAGCAGGAGTCTGACGTTTGTATCGGCAGCCTTTTTCTCCAAGTCATCGAAATCAATCCGGTAAGTTTCGTTCTCATAAATCAGCGGATTGGAAACGATTTCACACCCGTTGTTGCGTATGGACGAAAAGAAGCAATTATACACCGGAGTCTGTACCAGGACTTTGTCGCCGGGGCCGGTCAGGGCTTTTATGATTGCCGACAGCGCCGGTACTACTCCGGAGGTATAGATAATCCACTCTTTTTCTATTCTCCAGTCGTGACGTCTTTTGAACCAGTTGATCGTTGCATTGTAGTAAGCATCGGGTACACGGACGTATCCGAAGATGCCATGCTCCACTCGCTTCTTCAACGCTTCCGTTACGGCAGGTGCTGTGTGGAAATCCATATCGGCTACCCACATCGGCAATACATTCGGGTCCGTGGCAGAATCCCATTTATAAGAATTCGTGCCCCGGCGTGGAATGATTTCATCAAAGTTGTGCTGCATATTGCATCTCTTCTTGCGTTTCGTCAAAACAGGTCCGGTCGTCCCAAAGTTTCAGTTTGCAGTTGCCGGGGGCCTTTATATTCTCATCTATGATGACGGCTCCGTAACTTTCGGCCGTGATGCTTCCCGTGCGTGGGTTCTTTATGCTGTGAACCGGACCTTTGATGGTGGCCTGGAGACTGCTGTATTCAAATGCAAGGTCGGCATCATCGGCCATTGTGCAGTTTTCCATAATCAGGTCGTGGGCATAACAGAGTGGTTGCGTACCTGAAATTTTGCAGTTCACCAGACGTAGGTTTCTGGAATGCCAGCCCAGGTATTCACCATTCAGTTCGGAATCGTATACCGTTACGTTTTCCGTATTCCAAAAAGCGTCTTTGGAGTTGATGATGGCATTGCGGATTTCTACGTTCTTGCAATACTGGAATGAGTAATTGCCGTTCTGGCTGTAATTTTCGATGCGTATGTTCTCACCGTGTATGAACAGGTAATCGGCTTTGTCAATCTGTACGTTTCTGAGTTCTACATTGCGGCAGAACCAAAGGGTTTCCAACGCATTGGGAAGTTGCACGTTTTCCAGCTTTATCCCGTCCATTTCTCGGAACATCTTCGGTGCTTCCACTACGGTATCCATCATTTGTACATTCTGCGAGTACCAAAGTGCGGCACGGGCACCTTCTGTAAAGAAACAGTTCTTTATGGTGAAGCCATTGTTGTGCCAGTACGGGTATTTCCCTTCGAAACGGCAGTTCACTGCTATGATGTTGCTGCATTCTTTCAGTGCGGACTCGCCTGTATGGATGGTTACATTTTCCAGTTGGAGGTCGTGAGTGGCAAACAGGGGGCGTTCGCCTCCGAATTCTTTGTTTTTGATAATTTCCATAATTTCTTTGTTTTTATTGTAGTTCGAATGTTATAGTTACACTGCCCGAACCGAGGGCGGATGCCAGTCCCGAAGGGTTATTTACACGCCCCAGGCGAGTGTAGCTGTAGGATGTTGAAAAAGTCTCATAGAAAAGTACCAGACAGGAGCCGCCGTAAAGCATCAGGTCGCCCGTGCGGATGGTTCCCGGGTTGGAAGATGCGGTAGGCAGGTTTCCCGATAGGTAGAAGTACTTTTCATTGCCGTTCAGTTCGGACATGTTTAGGGTCATAGGCAGTAATGCCTTGAAGGCTGTTGCCGCCGCATTGTTTTCCAGTGTGGCGGTGAATGAGGCGGGGCCGACTGTTATTTTTAGATTGTTGCTCATAGGGTTATCGTCATCATCATCGTCATTACCGGGATTAACCGAGGGATCATCATCGTCCGTACTTCCCGGAGGTATCTGTTGCCCTGTTTCGGGTATAGGAGCATCGTCGCTGCATGATGTGCCCCAAACGGACAATGTCAACGTCATAAAAATGAGTACTAAATAATATTTCATAATCTTCACGGTATTATTTCAGGTATTCCTTAAAGAAAGAATCCAGTTTATCGAAAGGGATGAGGCTGACCCGGTCGTAAAGGTCCACATGGCCTGCACCGGGCACGATGTATAATTCCTTGGGTTCGGCAGCCTTGCTGTAGGCATCTTCGCTGAATTCGCGTGAGTGTGCATTCTCTCCGGTGATGAAGAGCATGGGGCGCGGTGAGATGGTCTCGATATCGGCAAACGGATAGAAGTTCATGAACTTCGTGTTGCTTGCCAGGGTGGGGTGTGTGGTGGTCAGGGGCGTTGCACCTTCGGGGGTGAATTCTCCGCGTCCGGTACGGTAGAATTCATAAAACTCGCGTTCAATAGGAGAGGAGTTAGGCGTCAGTTCGTGTGCGGTGCCGCCAGTATATTTCGTTTCTCCACCCAGAAATTCTACATAGCGTTGTTCGGCGGCTTCGGCAATGATTTGTTTCCTTTGTTCCAGGGTCAGTGCGTGTTTCAGTCCGTTGCGGCTTGCTGTACCCATATTATACATGCTGATGGTTGCAATGGCTTTCAGGCGAGGATCGATTTTTGCCGCACTGATGGCGAAACTTCCACTGCCGCAGATACCGATTACACCGATACGGTTGCGGTTGACGAACGGGCGTGTACCGAGGAAATCGACTGCTGCACTGAAGTCTTCCGCATAAATCTCCGGGGAGACGCTGTTGCGTGGTTCTCCTTCACTTCCTCCCCAGAAGGACAGGTCGATGGCGAGGGTGACGAAACCGCGTTCGGCCATCTTGGTGGCATAGAGGTTCGCACTTTGTTCCTTTACTGCTCCCATCGGGTGCCCGACGATGATTGCAGGATACGTTTCTCCTGCTTTCATATCTTTGGGCAGGAAAAGGTTTCCGGCCACTTTCATTTTGTACTGGTTGGAGAAGGATACTTTCTCCATGTTGACAAGAGTACTTTTATAAAAGTTGTCCGCATCTGTTTGTGCGAGGGAGAGGCTTGTGCCGAGTGTCACTAAAAATGACGCTGCTACTGATAGTATTCGTTTCATATACGCTTTGTTTTTGGTGATTAAATTGATTCTCTGTTTTCTACAATGCAAATGTACGGCGAAGTCAGCATACTGTTTGTAGACAGATTACGGACATGATAACCTGAATTACAGATTATCTTATTACCCTTCACAAACATTGTGGATTGTATGTCCGTTTTTGAAGGGGATTCTTTTAAATAATGAACTTATGAATGCGGAAAATGAAGAGAAAGATGTAGGCGCAATGATGGAATTGTCGCTTTACAGACAGAATGTGATTGAAGAGTTGAAGCGTGAACTTGAGAGATTGTGTTGGAGATTAGAGGAAGAATGGTTACCTTTGTATCGAAAATCAATAGAAAGGAATTATCTTTGTTCCACGTAACTAAAAAAGATTAGATTATGAAAGTAGGAGATAAAGTTCTTATTTCTCCTGACCTGACAAGGTTGGCAGAATGGATTCCCGCCAGAGTGATAGAAGTAGAAAACAACCCTTTTGTAGGAGTGGTTATTTCTGCTGAAACGTTGGACGGTGACGTATTCTTTGGACAGCAAGACTTGTTTAAACCTCAAACCGAAGAAGTATGTTTGCCATAAGCTTTGATATGACCATTTCCGAACTCGAAAGGCATTACGGAACTCCCTACAACCGTGCTTACTTTGAAATAAAGGAGGTATTGAGAAAGAACGGTTTCAACTGGATACAACACTTATCTCACTCAAGACGGAAATTTAGGAGACCTTTACAAGGCCATCAATGCTCTATCCCGGATAGACTGGTTCAGAAAATCCGTACGGGATATCAGAGGCTATAAAGTAGAAGACTGGTCGGACTTTACGGACATTGTGAGGAACGGATGATTTGTTCCGTTCATCTTCTCCCGGCGGATATGTTATCCGCCGTTTTTAATATCAGGATTCTCAGAACAACAAATACTATGCTGGCCGCAAGAAACAGCAAAGACCCGATTACGGAATAGCGTGTATCAAAGAAAGTGATAAATGCTCCGCAGGCTGCTGCCCCCACCGTCGTACCCAGATTGGCAGATAATAGGAATAAACCGTTAGCGAAATCCGGAGCTTCGGGAGCAGCTTCGGTTATCATATACTGCATGGTGTTTTGCCCGTATCCTGCCAGGACACCCAGAATCAGAATAATAACAGTCATGGCCGCAAGCCATTCCCCTAAAATGAATATACATATATAAAAGGTGAATAGTGCGAACGGGATGAAAATCATGCTGCGTATTGGGTTGGTGGCTAACTGTTTTCCTGCAATGACGTTTCCGATAATATTGGCAAGCCCGTATATCAGTAGCAAGATGCTGATGACACTATAAGAAACTTCCGTAACCGTTCTCAGATAATCAGACATATAACTGAAGAATCCGAATAAAGCACCGTTTATCAGGGTGACAGCAATAATGGAATACCAGATAATCTTCTTTTTCAGCACATTGAGTTGCGCACCGTAAGATAGCTTTTCTTTCACAGGCATGGAGGGCACGAACAGAAGGGTGGCTATAAATGCTCGGCTATCAGGGGGAGGATTCCAATCACTCCCATTTCCGTATTGATGATTCCGAAGACTCCTGCGGTAAGGATGAATACGAGCAAAGCACCCGAATCGGGTTTCAATTTATTAGTCTGTCTCATAAATTATATGGTTCTTTGATACATTGATTTCTATACTGCAAAGTACGGAAGAACTCATACAAATCTTGGTAGACAAATTACGGGAGTGATAACCCGAATTACAGATTATGGGATGCTGGAGAATAAATTGATAGCTATTACCCTCTTTTAGTCTAAAAATAAAAGCGTAAACAGACTATGGAAACACATCGTTTTAGTCTGTTTACGCTTCTCTGTGAGAACTCAATGGTTCCATTATGATTTCAATTAACGGATAAAGTTTGTCTGTACAAAAGCTTCTGCTTCGGGGTGTTTCTGCCCGTCAGCCGTATTTTTCAATAACCAGGCCATATTTCTGCCTAACATTCGCATAGTCTGTAATCCTTCCGCATCTTGCAGGACATCGCCCGGCATCATTCCATGAATAATATTCCAATATTGGGAAGAAACGACAGGCATATGGTTTATTGTGAAATATTTATTCAATCTGTCAAGAGTAGCACTGGCTCCACCTCTCCGGCAAACAGCTATTGCCGTAGCCGGTTTGTACTCCATCAACTCCGAGCTTGAATAGAAAAGACGGTCTAACAGGGCGCACAGCGAACCATTGGGACCGGCGTAATAGGTCGGTGAGCCTACTACCAGTCCGTCAATACCTTCTTCCAGTTTTTGGCGGATGTTGTTGTACAACTCGTCTTTAAAAATACACCGTCCCAGTTCACTACATCGGTTGCAGGCTATGCAACCTTGTACGGCTTTTGTTCCGATAGAAATGATTTCTGTTTCTACTCCGTTTTCATTCAACGCCTTTGCTACCTCCGATAAAGCCAAATGTGTATTCCCGTTTTTCCGGGGACTTCCATTTATCAGTAATACTTTCATCTTTTTTCTTCTTGATATTAATTATATTCGTCAGACTCTGAACCGTATATTCATATTAAAAACATTGGCATGACTTATAAGGTTCGCCCATCCATCAATCAACGATAAGATTTATCGAAGATTCCTGCGCAGTCTTCATCCGTCATTTCGCAAGGATTGGCAAGGAATAATCCTCCCTGCATGGAGCGGGCACCTCGGGCAAGCGTCATGGATTCCTCTTTCTTGAACCCGTAATCGCTCATCTTCAAATCGGCTACACCGCAGTCCTCTTGCAATTTGACAAGTGCCGTGATGAAATCTTCCGGCTTGTCGGTATTTTCAATGCCCATTACTTTTGCCATTTTGATGAACTGTTCGTCGCAGGCATGACGTTCGATGAAGAACTCATAGAAAGCTTTGGAAATCATAATCAGCCCTGCACCGTGAGGAAGATTATGATGATAGGCACTCATGGAATGTTCCATGGAATGTTCGGCCGTGGTGCTTGTCAGTTGCATGGTGATGCCTGCCATTGTGCTGCCATAGGCGACGCGTTCTCTTGCTTCCATATCATTCCCGTCTCTGACTGCACGTGGCAGGTATTTCGTGATATTCTCGATGGCGGACAATGCAATCGCTTCGCTCAGAATATTCACACCGCTGCTTATCATTACCTCTGTGTTGTGGAACAAAGCATCAAATCCCTGGTATGCCGTGTATTTGGCGGGAACGGTTCGCATCAGTTCCGGGTCTACGATGGCAAGAACGGGAGTTAGTTCTGGTGCGCCGAAACCGATTTTCTCATTCGTGTCGGGATTGGAGATAACGCCCCAGCAGTTGATTTCGGAGCCTGTTCCTGAAGTTGTGGCAATGGTAACTATGGGCAATCCCGGATTTTTCAGTGGCATTGCTTTGCCGGTGCCGCCAAAAACATAATCCCATAAGTCACCCGGATTCGTTGCCATTGCCGCTATGGCGACTGATGCATCGAGTACGGCACCTCCTCCGAGAGCCAGAATAAAATCGCAGGCATTTTCTTTGGCAAAAGCGGCACCTTCCATGATGACGCTTTTATATGGGTTCTCCATAATCTTGTCGAAGATGGTATACTCGATGCCGGCTTTTTCCAATTGCTCGATTGTACGGCCGAGCGAACCGTTTACTTTGGTTGATTTGCCGTTTGAAATCAAAAGCAGGGCTTTCTTGCCGGGCATTGTCTGCTTGTGCAGATTGTTCAGTTCGCCTGCACCGAATAAGATGCGGGTAGGGTTGTAAAAAGAAAAATTCATTCTTGTATTCATACGTCTTCCAGTTATTTAATTTGTAATCGTTTTGATAGTTTTCCATAGGGAACTATCGGATGCTGCAAAAGTAGCTGTCTTCATGCTATTGCAGGATACCCGGATTACAGATTTCATAACCCCAATTACAGATACCTGATTTCTCAATTGAAATAATTCTTATCTTTGTTGCGGTTCAAATACTTATGAATATGGATAGAGTTATAAAATTAGATAATGTAGATCACTATAACAGTCTCTACGGACTGGAAACCCTGCATCCTCTGGTGAGTGTGGTGGATCTTACCAAAGCAACCAAATCGGTCAATCATATCCAAATGACTTATGGTCTCTATGCACTCTTTCTGAAAGGAGCTAAGAACTGTGATATCAAGTATGGTCGCCAGCATTATGACTATCAGGAAGGAACCATCGTTTGCTTTGCTCCCGGTCAGACTACCGGAGTAGAGATGCTGAATGATGTAGTGCAGCAAGAAGTGTACGGTGTCCTCTTTCATCCTGACCTGATTCGCGGAACCTCCCTCGGAAAGACAATAAAGGATTATACTTTCTTCTCTTATTCAGTAAGCGAGGCTTTGCACCTGTCCGATCAGGAAAAAGAAACTGTGATGGATTGCCTGAAAAAAATCAGCATCGAGCTGGAGCATCCTATCGATAAGCATAGTAAAGCATTGATTGCTATGAATATCGAGCTTCTACTCAATTACTGTATGCGGTTCTATGATCGCCAGTTCATCACCCGGAGCGGCGTCAATAAAGACTCTCTTACCAAGTTTGAGCAACTTCTGGATGAATATTTCAGAAGCAATCTTCCTGTGCAGGATGGCTTGCCGTCCGTGAAATACTTTGCGGATAAAATCTATCTCTCGCCCAATTATTTCGGTGATATGATTAAGAAAGAAACAGGTATGACGCCTCAGGAACATATTCAGATGAAAGTGATCGAACTGGCTAAAGAACATATCGTTGAAACGGACGAGACAATCAGCGAGATTGCTTACACTTTGGGGTTTCAATATCCGCAACACCTCAGCCGCCTGTTCAAAAAACGTGTCGGCTGTACGCCCAATGAATATAGACTGCAAAATGTACAGTTTTGAAAAAGGATATATTGAACATAGAGACCGTACACCAGTGCAATTGCTGTTTGGGAAATAAGACCTTACATCCGTTGGTGAGCGCCATTGACTTATCTAAAGCCAATGTGATGCAGCGTACTATCAAGTTCGATTTCTACACCATCTTACTGTTGGAATGCGAATGTGAGGATTTTATTTACGGCCGTAAGTATTACGACTATTCCAACGCAACAATGATTTTCCTGACTCCGGGACAATCCGTCAATATCAACGAAGGAAAGGCATTTCCCCGAAAGGGCTGGTTGTTGGCTTTTCATCCCGACTTGCTTTGCAGCACTTCATTGGGGCGGAACATTAAGAATTACTCTTTCTTTTCTTATCATCTGAATGAAGCGTTGCACCTTTCCTTGCGCGAAAAGGACAAGGCCATCGAATGTTTCTGCAATATTGAGAAGGAATTGCAACATGCAATAGATTGTCATAGTAAGACCTTGATTTCAAGATATATAGAACTTCTGTTGGATTATTGTTCCCGTTTCTATGACCGTCAGTTTATCACTCGGAATGAAGTCAATAAGGCGATATTGAACAAGATGGATATTGCGTTGGATGACTATATCCAGTCCGGACAATTGAAAAACGGTGTATTACCCTCAGCTAAATACTGCGCAGATATACTCCATTTATCTCCCCGTTATTTCAGTGATTTATTGAAGTTTGAAACGGGGAAGAATCTGGATGAATACTTCCAGTTGAAAAGGCTGGAAGTTGCTAAGGAGATGCTATTAGGCAAAGGTTATACGGTAAGTTCGGTTGCTGAAAAATTGTGCTATCCAAGCGTACAATATTTCAGCAACCTGTTCAGAAAACTGGTAGGGGTATCTCCCTGCGAATATAGATTGTCACAAAACTAAGTGCTTTTGACATTCTGGGATACCCACATTCCTATATCCTGCTTACTGAGTGCCGCCGCCATCAGGTCGGGGAACTTATCGGGCGTACAAGCAAAGGTAGGTACACCGATATTTGCCAGAAATTCTGCATGATTTTTGTCATAAGAAGGAGCACCGTCATCATTCAGGGCGGGCAATACGATAAGTTGCACGCCACTATTCACCAGTGATACAAACTTCTTTCGCATCTCTCTCGGATCGCCCCCTTCGTACAAGTCGGTCACCAGTACCAGCACCGTATCTTGCGGACGGGTGATTACTCCCTGGCAATAGGTCAGGGCGCGGGTGATATCCGTACCGCCACCCAACTGTACACCGAAGAGTAAGTCTACCGGGTCTTGCAAGTCATCGGTAAGGTCTACCACAGCCGTATCAAATACCACCATCCGCGTGTTCACAGCCGGAATGGAAGCCAGTACAGATCCGAATATTCCGGAGTAAATGACGGATGTCCCCATTGAACCGCTCTGGTCCAGACAGAGAATGATATCTTTCATCGCTTTCCGTTTTCTGCCGTAACCGATGCGGACTTCCGGGATGATAGTCTTGTATTCCGGTTGGTAGTTTTTCAAATTCTTGGTGATGGTGGTCTTCCAGTCTATCTCGTTATAACGTGGATTTCTCCGCCGTGCAGAACGGTTGAGCGCTCCCGTCACAGCCTGTTGGGTAGGAGCGGAGAGCTTGCGTAGCAGTTCGTCCACCACTTTGCGGACTACCTGCCGTGCCATTTCCTTATTCTTTTCAGGAATAACCCGACTGAGTGACATCAGTGTAGCCACAAGATGCACATCCGGCACTACCGTTTCAAGCATTTCCTTTTCCGTCAACAGTGAGGTGATATTCAGTCGTTTGATGGCATCGCGCTGAATGACCTGTACCACAGTCTGCGGAAAGAACTCACGGATATCTCCCAGCCAGCGGCTTACTTTTGGGGCGGATGATCCGAGTCCTCCGCGACGGTCGCTGTCATATACGGCTTCCAATGACTGGTCGATGCGTTGCTCTTCCGGTGTCAGTGTGATACCCGTTCCGTCGGCTTCGTTTCCGCCCAGTATCAGGCGCCACCTTTTCAGATATTCTTCTTCCATTGTTTTCTCTTTACTTCGTTTCAAATCCTAATAACCGGTGAATCAAGGGAATCACCCTCATAGCTTCCTCTTCATTGTGTGAAGTTGCTGAGGCTGTTGCAGTCTGTATGCCGCCTGCACCGCCCGCCTTGGCTTTCTCACCCAACTTCCGGCGTTCTGCGGGACTGAATTCGCTGAATGTGCGTTTCAGTATGGGAAGCAGTTCCATGAAGGTTTCTTTTTCTTGCGAACATACCCAGTTATTTACCAGATTCCACAAATTATCATCCAGCAACAGAATGGAACCGGAAGAACGGAGGAAACCTTCGAACCAGTAGGCCATATCTGCCGGAGCATTACCGATGGAAGAATAATAACTAAGGGTATTCTGCGCTTCTTCGGCTGAAATGTCTCCCTTGTCGTTCAGCAGTCGTGTGGCATAGCCGGACAACAGCGGATGTACATTAACGGATGTACGCACTTGGCGGATAAACTCCAGCCACATCCTGTTCAGCTCCGGATCATTGAGAGTGGAAACTGCGTAATCCGTAGACACCAGTTTGTTTAGTATGTCCGTAGCGGCTTCTTCGTCTATATTGATACAAACAAGTACTCCACCTGCAAGGATACGGGCAGTCATAGCTTGGAGCATATCGCCTACCTTTGAGAAATCCAGATTGCGGACATTACCATAACGGACGATATTTACCAGATCGGGTACTGCCTCCATCATCTCGATGATATCAGTAGTAGCAGCCGAGAGGCGGTCGAGTTGCACTGTCATGGCTTCCACTAAGTCCGGTAGATTAGCTGGGATTACCCGGTCGAGCAGCCGGGTGAGTTCCGGAATATGCCGTATCTCTTTCGTCTGTTTGCGCAGAAATTTCTGCGTTGCTTCTTCCAGTGTATTTCCCCAGATAGCCTTTTCGATGATGCTTATAATCTGTTCCGGCTTGTGGTAGAGTGTCCATTTTTCTTTGAAAGTACCTTTACCGTCAGTACCGCCCGGAATTGCCCAATCTATGTCGAGCAGGTGCAGGCGATGGAAGAAGATACTTCTATCCAGATCATTTGGTTTACGAAGGTCGAGAGTCAGCTCTTTGATTTCGGCTGTAAATGGAACGCGCAACCGTTTTTGAGTCTTTTCCACATCTACCAGCAAGGGAACTTTGGGAACATCATCGGGAACACGCCCCAGACGGTTACTGATGATAAGTTCTTCCTTGATGATCTGCAAAAGGATATCATCGCCAAAGCCCATGACGGTGGTGATGGCTTCATTAAACTCAGCCAGTGAAGGGGCGGGGAGATTGCGTAAAGCGGCCGTCACCTGTGCCAGACTCACAGTTTCGATGACATGGGCTACGGAGATATCCATATTCTTTTTACGGAAAAGGGAAGCAGCCTGGCTGATCCAGAGTGTACCGTCGTCCTGCGGATGATGCCAAAGATAGTGATACCAGCCCGGAGATTCTATGCCGGCTCCGTATCCGCTGCGGAAAGCAAGCCGGTCGTATGTCCAGGGAATCCAGGTACATTCTATTTTTATTTTGGGCAGTCCTTTCAGCAGTTCGTTATCTTCTTTTACTTTAGGCATATTTTCGAGGGCGGGCACATGCCAGGCACCACAGACTACGGCGATGCGTTCGAAGTTTTCTTTCTGTGCCGTGCGGATCATCTTACGCATCCAGGCTTCGCGGAGCTGGTCACGGGGAGAGGTGTGTTCGGGAAGTTCCTCCCGCAATGCGGTTACGGCCTCTTTCACAGCCTGAAATACATCGGCACTGTCTTTGCGGTGCTCAATGATAGTTTCCCACCATGACTCCCCGTCTGTGTATCCGGCCGCTTCTGCCAGATAGTCGAAAGGATCTCTGTATCCGGTGGAGATAATCTCCTCCTGTTGCTCTTCGGTTGTATTATGGTGTTCCTGATTTTGCGCCATCGAATGTACCAGTGGTAAATCGAAGAAGCGTAACGGTACTTCGTTCCGCAGGGCGTAAACTATCGTCTGCCATTCCGGAGAGAATTCGGCAAATGGATAGAACACCGCATTCTGTGGCTGGTCGGGTTGATAGGCGAGTAAGGCGACGGGTGGTTCCATCTGCTCATTCAGTACGCATGGAAGCAGAGTCTCGGCTTCTGCCGGACCTTCCAACAAGATGAGATCGGGCTGAAGCTCTTGCAGGTATTCCAGTACGTTCCGGCATGAACCGGGACCGTGATGCCTTATTCCTAATAAGTGAATTGCCATTCTTTTAATCTTTTAGTTCGTATGATGGAGTGGGAGGTATCAGATCATATCCCTTGAAGCACGGTAGATATCTTTCCATCCGTCGCGGTTCTTCACTACCGTCTCCATATATTCCTGCCATACCACTTTATCCTGTACCGGGTCTTTCACCACTGCTCCGAGAATGCCCGAAACAAGGTCTTCGGCATGTATCTGTCCGTCTCCGAAATAACCTGCCATGGCTAGGCCGTTATTTACCACCGAGATAGCCTCGGCTGTACTTAATGTACCACTGGGTGTTTTCAACTTCGTCTTTCCATCATTGGTAGCTCCCTGCCGCAGTTCACGGAAAATGGTTACTACACGACGGATTTCTTCAAGCGCCGGTTTCTCTGCCGGAAGTTGCATCACCTTTTCAAAGCTTTCCACGCGGCGGCGTACAATGTCTATCTCTTCGTCAATCGTATCCGGTAAAGGAAGAATAACGGTATTGAAACGCCGTTTCAAGGCGCTTGACAGATCATTGACTCCTTTGTCGCGGTTGTTTGCTGTTGCAATGATATTGAAACCGCGTATCGCCTGCACTTCTTTATTCAACTCCGGAACCGGAAGTGTTTTCTCCGAAAGAATCGTGATCAGAGTATCCTGCACGTCAGAGCCGATACGTGTCAACTCTTCGATACGTCCTATCTTACCTTCCTGCATAGCCTTCATAATTGGGGTTTGCACCAGTGCACCTTCACTGGGTCCTTCTGCCAGCAGTCGGGCATAGTTCCAACCGTAGCGGATGGCTTCTTCTCCTGTTCCGGCAGTACCTTGCACTATCAGTGTGGAGTTACCGGAAATGGCAGCAGCAATATGCTCGCTCACCCAGCTTTTCGCCGTACCGGGAAGTCCGTATAGCAGCAATGCGCGGTCTGTTACCAGGGTAGCTACTGCTATCTCCATCAGGCGGCGGTTACCTATATATTTAGGTGAAACTTCAAATCCGTTCTTCAGTTTGCCACCCATCAGGTAGGTGACTACTGATTGCGGAGACATTTCCCAATTTTCGGGAACAGAGTTCGTTTCATTCTTTTTCAGTTCGTGCAGCTCTTCTGCGAATTGCTGTTCGGCATGTTGTCTAAGTAAGGTACTCATATTGTTTTGTATTATTTATTGTCATTAAACAAGCTGTTTATTTTTTCTTTCATTCTCATATATTCCGCCGTCAGTCGGCAGAATTTGGCAATGGCATGGTCGGCATCGTATGCCACTGTCTGTTGTTCCACTTTGGGCAACATCTCCGGAGGAAAGTATAGCGACAGGCGTTCTGTCATTTCTTTCGGGTAATAGTAATAATTGCTATGGAACAATCTTTGTAAAGCTCGTGTGGAGAATTTTATTCCCCATTGCGTCCCGTCTGCATTATACCAGGATTCGGGAATATAATTGCTCTTGCTGTCCGTCTGGAAGTTGATTTCCTCCCGTTGCTCCGGTGTCAGTAATCCCATTAGCGAAGAGACGTAGGCTTCATTTGAATCTTCTTTCAGGGTTTGATACGCCCACAGATTGTCACCGAAGTTTTCTATTGGCTGGCATAAGTTGAAGTAGGAACCGAATGGTGGCTTCTTTGCCAGTTTTGTGGCGGCTTTCTCCGGTGAACAGTCGTAGAACTCTGCCCAGAAACTGAGCGGTACACGTTCAGCGAGCTGGCGGAGCAGAAACTCTTCATCTTTTTCTTTCTTGTTGGAACTGACCTCTTCCAAACCCAATTTCTTCATCTCAGGTGTAAAGGTGATTTTATCGTATGACCAGCCCAGTAACATCTTATAATGAAGTTTTCCACGCAGCAGGTCACAGTATGTTTTTACCAGTTCCGAGTCGGGCAGACTGCATAACAGGCGGCGGGCGGTTTCTTTTACATTACTGCTTCGGTCGGTAGTGACAATCTCTTGCAGGAAGTTTTCATCCGCTTTACTCAGATTGGTGCGCAGGCATTGTATCAGTTCGTCACGGTGGGCGGCGGACTCATTTTTCAGTTCGGTTTGCAGCAAGGCAAGCCCCTGTTCGGGGTTCTCTTTTCTCAGGCGTTGCAGCATCCGTTTCCGTTCTTCATGCGAGGCTGTTTCCCAAGTCTCGTTTCTGGTGTCTCCCCAGTCGGGTAATCCCATATGGGTAAGCAGCCAGCGTCCACGGTTACCTGTTAAGGAAGAAAGCAGTGCTTGCTCTTCGTGCTTATCGGGATTATTGCGGTCGTAGGCATGTGAGATTAACGTCCGCAGATAGAATGGCGGAATAAGCTTGTTGCACCGGACAGCTTTCCGGTAAGCATATAATAAAAGATGCCGGTTCTGTTCATTGACCATCTGAATCAGCAGGTCGCCGATATTCCGGTCGAAATAGGGTAGACTGTCATCCGGAGCTTCATTCATGGCGATAGCTTCTCCGGCAGGTAATGGTTCCATTCCGGCACGGCTGTAGGCGAAAGTCAGGGCTGAAAACTGATAGAAAGCATCTTCCGCATCTTCGCTCTTTTCTTGCAGCAGTCGGAAGTTTTCTTCCAGAGTTTTCGGTAAACCGTTCGGAATGAATTCTTTGGTAGCGGTTCCCAATAAAGCTGCATTAATGATTGGTTCAGTTACGTTCATCTCTCCAAATATAATAGTCAGATTGATACCACATTGAATTTAGCTCCCAGCAATTGGCGTCTGCCAGAAAGAAGGCAGCAAACGGCTTTCCACCCGTGACGGACAGAATGTCTGTTCGGGTGATGTCCTGCATCTGCACAGGCATCAGTTCGTTGTTTGCATCCTGCACACAGAGTTGTTTCCCTTGAACAGCCAGTCGCAGATTTTCTACTAATACGGGTACATTTTCGGCAAATGGGTTCTGTTGCAGGGCTTCCCTGTATCGGGCGGTTGCTTCTTGCAGATTCGCACAGAAATGCGGGGTAACCGCTTCTTCGGATAATTCACATTCTTTGAATAAGGCTCGAAGACTGCCTACTCCTTTATAATAACAGAGTTTTCCGTCGTAGCTACTGCCGGGAACAAGATTGAATTCCGCCAAGGTTCCGGGAGCTGTGAAACTGAGATAGATGGCGAAGCGAGTATTCAGGCATCCGTATAGCCAGTAAATATCATTATTCAGCTCGTTTATCTTCTGACTTCTTTTATGGAGTACCAGCCACTGGTCGGTAATTGTTTCACCCGCCAGCACATCTTCTTTTGCTTGCGGATAACCTATCTGTGTGCGGATTTCCTGTTGCCACTCTTCCGGTTGCAGGTCCAGGTTCCGGTAACTCTTCATCAGGAGGTAGAGTTTTCCGAGTTGGTCGGTTAACTTGTATTTCCAACTTTCCTCGTAGAAGTTTGTTTCCTGAATGGCTTTCAACCGGTTGGCAAGTCCGGGAGCCTGGGCGTCGACCATCCGGCGGGCAATACCGTCGAAAAGAGTATAAGCCCGTTCCGGTATATTGATTAACCCGTTGCGTAGCAGGTCTTTCAGCCAAATCTCCAGTTCATCAATACCGTTCAGCACCTTTTGGTGGCGCATAGCCTGACGTTTGGCTTGTGCAGCTTCATCTACGGGAGCATCGCTTTTGGCTTTCTGCTCTTTCTTTTCCGCTTTCTCTTCCCGTTTGGAAAGCCAGGCGGTCACCCAGTCCGGTTCGTCTGCTTCTTTGAATAAATCAGTTTGCGCGGCATACAAAAATAAAAGTCCCAACCCGTGTTTACATGGAAACTTCCGGCTTGGGCACGAACATTTGAATGCAACATTTTTTGTATCAACTACGGTCTGGTATGGAGTTTTCCCACTTCCCTGGCAGTGTCCCCAGATGGCACGGTCACTGTGTTCCAGCAATACCCATTTGGCTTTTGTCGCTAAGCCTTTTCCCGCCTTCACAGAAGCGGCATCCGGGGCTAATTGTATGATTTGTTCTTCTGTTAGATTTAATAACATAATAATCTTAGTCAGCTATTAGTGTGTTTTTAGATTGCAAGTATAATGCTTTTTTTCTGTTTTTCAGATTTTTCGAAGAGAAGAGTTTTCTGTTTTTACCGGAAATCATTTGATCCGTATTCTTAAAGCCGGGAAAGATTCTGAAACTTTGCGGCAACAGGTATCACATACCTGCGAGTAATATATAAAACCGACTTGTATGGATTTTGAAACTTGCATAGCCTCTCATTCTTTTTTTGTATATTTGCCTCTTAACTTTTAAAATACCACAGTTATGAGAAAAGTACAACTATAGTTAGTTTGTTTAGTGCTTTCAGTGGCGGCTAACGGAATCAATCGTCCGGAGTCTGGAAAGCGGAATCATCCTGTAGGATACTTTAAATAATAGAATAAAAAAATGGCCTACCTATGTTTAAGTACAGGTAGGCCATTTTTAATTTTGTTTATTTGGCATCTTCAATAATAGAGCAGATACTAACCCGGTTCCAGTCCGGTTCTGTGAACATGTCACCCACTCCCTGACCTTCGGCGGTAATACGTGACGGGTTGATTTTATACTTATTCACTAAGATTGTCTTTACGGCTTCGGCACGCGCTTTAGCTATTCTTGCATTGACTTCGGCACTGCCTTCCGGTGAAGCGTATCCTTTGATCACAACAGTTGTATTTGCGTGTTTCTTCATGTAAGAAGCCACACGTTCCACATTTGGCAACTGAGAGGCATCGACTGTAGATCTACCTTGTCTGAAAGTAATGATGGATTCCGGAATGCGGCTGGTTTCCACTACCGTCTCAACGGGAATTACCCGGTTCTGTAAGTTATTGACTTCTTGTTGCAGTGCGCTGATCTTCTGTGCGTCGACATTGATCTGACCGTTCTTCTCATTCACTTGTGAGCGAAGATTATTGATAGAATTGTTCAGGTCGCTTATTTCAGCCGGATCATAGAGTTTCGCTAAAGTGAAGTGATGACTTCCGTTGCTGTTACCAAAGTGGTAAGCTACACCTGCCGTTAGTTCAAAGGCGGCATTGTTCACATTGAACCGACTACGGTTGTGCTCGCCTTGCATATCATATACCAGTGCCGGTTTGACTCCTATCGTCCAGGCTTTAGCTTCTCCGAGGTTGAAGTTAAAATTCATCCCGAAACGGCTGGACCAGGAATTCACATCTCCAGGGCCGTCCATGTAGTAGTGCAGCCATCCCGCACCGGCTACGGCCTCTACTTCGAATATGCGCGGAGTACCTGTATAGCCTGCGAACAGGTTCATCAGGTTGACTTTACCCAATAAGCTAAGGTCTGAAGCATCAAAAGCTGTCTTGCTATGCGTGGTGTTTATATATCCCATGCCTTGAACTCCCAGTCCGAAAACGGGGGTCAGTTGCTTGGTAAACTCAATTCCCAAAGCCGGGCGGGCGTTCTTGAAGAAAGCGCTGTGGCTCACAGGAGTTATCATACCGGTTTTTAGTTCTATAGACCAATTGTCTGTGAATTTACTGCCTTGTACGGTAGTCTGGGCATTTGCAGTCAATGCTGCTAAAACAAATGCTGATAAAATAATTGATTTTTTCATAATTGAAATGCATTAATAGTTGATACAATAAAATATTATATGCCCTGAAGTAGTTTATTTGTTTGCTCTTTTCAGGAATAAAGCGGGAGGATTAGGTTGCAGATTTCTTGTTTGCTTTGATCATTGTTAAGTTTTAAGTTAATTAATCATATAATCTACTCTTTCTCGAATCCCGTTTATTAACGTAACAGCGATTCTTTCTTTAAAAATTTAATTTTCTTCTTCATAATTCATTATTTTAAATTCATAATTAAGGTTGCTGTTCATTTGTAACAACATAATCTTTGAAACATGGTTCGATGTATGAAAGGGTAATTAACAATATTTTAATGATTGCTCAAGATTCAATAAAAAGTTGGTTCGGGTTACTCTCACTACCCTCACTTTTAAAATAGATTATTGATAATTAAAGTATTAAGTGTAGGTGAGAGTAAAAAAAACAGAGGTTGTGTCAAAACGTTGGCACAACCTTTTTCTATAATTTATAGTCCTGTTATCTTTTCTTTTGTCTACGCCGCTTTTTTCTCATTCATTTGGTAACAAGTTGCTATATTCCCGTTGTATTGGGTTATAAATAGTCCAATAAATATAGATTTAGTAAGTGTAATGAGCTCCTTTCCTGTTTTTCTCAGTTTTGCACACATCTTTTTGATATTAAAAGCTATGGCAAAGAAGGCAAAGTCCATTGTCACCTTGTCTTCTCCCACATGCCGGAACCTCTTGTATGCCATGTTGTATTTCATTTGTCCGAAAACAGCTTCCGGTTTTATACACCGCCTGCCCCTATACCTGACTCCTTCTTCTGAGACTAACCTTTCCCGTGCCTGCCGTTTGTATTGGTTTAACCGGTGGTTGACTTCTATAATACGGTTCCCCCGTGCTTTAAAACAACTTCCATGCAAAGGACAACCTTCGCATCTTTGTGCTTTGTACCGGGCACTTTCGGTGATGTATCCGCTCGCTGTTTTGTCATGTCTGGTTCCTATGCGGTTCATGTGTTGCCCCATCGGACAAACGTAATAATCCTCCCCCGCATTGTAATGGAGACTTTCCGCATGGAACGGGTTGGGAGTATAACGGGGACGCTGCTCTTTATGGAAGTAGTTGTACTTGACAAAGGCCTCTATCCCGTTTTCCTGCATGAACCGGTAATTTTCTTCCGAGCCGTAACCGGAGTCTGCCACACCGATACCCGGTAAGCGGTTATAGCGGTGCTGGAAGGAGTGGAAGAAAGGGATCAGGGGCAGCGGATCGGTGGGGTTGGGAAACAGCCGGAAGTCTATGATGAATTGGTTTTCAGTACCTGTTTGTAAATTATACCCGGGCTTGGTCTGCCCGTTCTTCATGGCGTCTTCTTTCATACGCATGAATGTAGCATCAGGATCGGTCTTGGAATAGGAATTACGTTCTCCAAGGACTTCAAGGTGATTGTCGTATTCCATCAGCTTGTCACGATACCCTTCAAGTTCCCTGACCTGTTTCTTCTTTTCACGCAGAGCTTTCTTTTGTTCCTTGTCCTGTGTTACAGGCTGGTGTTCCAGCACTTCTTTGAGTTCATCCACTATATTAGAGAGCATGGAGGGAGTCAACTCAACGGATGTGTCTTTTACAGAGTTCTCCTGTACAATGGCTTCATCCACCTGCTCCAGAAGGATGCGAACCTTATTCAGCAACCTTGTACGGTTCTTTTCGACTGTCTTGCGCCAGACAAAAGTATATTTGTTGGCCTTGGACTCAATCTTGGTACCGTCGATATACTCCACGTCAAGACTGATGAAACCCTTATCGGCAAGGACAAGAACCAACTGCGTGAAAACGTTGTTAATCTCCTCCTTTACACGGTTACGGAAACGGTTGATGGTTATGAAATCCGGATGCTCATGACCGGCAAGCCAGATATAATGAATGTCACGCAAAAGAAGCTTCTCTATTTTACGACAGGAATAGATATTATTCATGTAAGCGTAGATAATTACCTTAAGCATCATTTTAGGATGATAAGCTGAGCGCCCCGTTTCTTTATAAAGCTTCTTGAAATTATCAAGATTGAGATTATCAACAACTGCATTGACTATGCGGACAGGGTCGTCCGCAGCTATGTTTTCATCAATTCTTTGTGGAAAAAGAACGGTTTGGTTGGGAATGTAAGGACGAAAATGTAACTTTGCCATAACGAAAAAAATGATGCCTAAAGTTACATAAACTTTGGGTAATAACAAAGCCTGGGCTTGGGAAAGTCCGGGCTTTGCGCATAAAAAAAGGTTGTGCCAGCATTTTGACACAACCTCCTGATTTTTACATTTTTACATCATAACTTCTTCTGTAATACCGTAATACCCCACGTTTGGCACATATATCGGTTGGTTCTGTAATCCGATGTTTTTTAGCTTTCCTTCCCCGCGTAAACGGCGGATATGCCCCATTGCGGTCGTTTTCATCATGCCGCATACCCTTTGGAAGTCACTTCTTGTCATCATGTGGTGCTGGCTGAAGTAGATGGTTAGTCGGCGGTCAATTTCTTCATCCGATAATTTGTTGGAGTGTCCGTTGTGTTTTATATTCTTCAGTTTCACATTTCCTATTTCACTTCTCAGTTCCTGATCCGCGCGGAATTTGATGCCTTTCAGCCTTACTTTCGTGTTCTTCCGTTTTGTATCTTCTTTTATTTCTTCCGTGCAGGTCAGGGTGGGGTGGAAGTAACCGATACCATCCAGATGTACTTGCCTGCCTTCCGCCAGTTCTTCACCCATTGCATGAGACAGGGCGTCGAGTACGGCGGACACATCAGTTTCCGTCAGTGAACAACGTGCCTGTATTTTGCGTCGCAACCGGTCGGTTCCTGTTTTTCCGTTCAGGGTGATGCGCGCGTGAAGTTTCGTTTCTTCTAGTGGCTGGTTGGGAGCCACCGGGTTTTCGTACCATTCAAATAAGATTGCCATAGTTGCTTGTTTTAATTATAAGGTATTAATTTGTTTTACATTAGGGACTATTCTGTTTCTTCCTAAGGAACATCCCGTTTACCCTTAGGAATGATTGGGTGTCAACCTTGGTCAACCACCCTGTCAACCTTGGTTGAGCGACCTGTCGACCTGCGTTGATCGCCCTGTCAACCAAGGTTGACACCCTGTAGAGCTTACTACAAAGATACAAAATAAACAGGGCTAAGTCAAGTAAATGCCTGTTTGTTTATCAATTATTATTAAAGCTTTTACTGCCAAATGCATGGGCTGAACTTTTTTGAAATAAATGCAGAATAATATGCTTAAATACTTGACTTTCGCTTTCTGGAGCAGTATCTCTGTAGCTCTTTAAAGGAATTATACTATATAAATAAAATTCAAAACAGATAATGATATGAAAATCACTTCAATAAGACATGACAAAGATGCAGGCAGAGAGATGATGACCGTTTATGATGCCGATGTGCTGATGGAGAAGATGAAAACGGAAACTTCCACGTATCTATCCTGCCGTGGAGTATGCCCGCACTAAAGACGGAGGGCGAAGGATGAAACGATACAATGGTCTGGTTCAGCTTGAAGTGAAGAAGCTGGCTGGACTGGCGGAGGCTGAACTGGTGAAACGTCAGGCGATGCTGCTTCCTCAGACGTTTGCCGCTTTTTGCGGTTCCAGCGGAAGGAGTGTGAAAATATGGGTGTGTTTCGCCTTACCGGATGGAAACTTACCGGAGCGTGAACAGGAAGCCGCATTGTTTCATGCCCATGCCTATCGCCTGGCGAACAAACCTTCCGGCAACGGCAGTTGGCTGAGAAAAATCCGTTACTGAGGCTGGAACCGGGCTTTGAAACGTCGCAGACCTTCACCATGCTTTTTGAAGCCGCCCTCAATAAGGCACTCCGGGATATGGAGAACTGGCGACGGGGAGATAACCTTCAACCGTTGCTTGTCCGCCTTGCGGAGTATTGCTGCAAGGCGGGCATACCGGAAGAGGAAGTTGTGAGGCAGACGATTATTCATTATTATGTACAGGCAGAGGAGCAAACGGTGCGTGCTATGGTCCATAATATTTACCAAGAGTCTAAGGGCTTTGCTTCTGAAACTATTTTGACTCCGGAGCAGGATACCGCTCTGCGTCTGGAAGAGTTTATGGAACGGCGCTATGAGTTTTGTTATAACACGGCGTTGAACGATCTGGAGTACCGTCAGCGAGATTTCATTAGTGTATTTTTAGAAGTTTTTGAGGATTTCTTAAATGGCACTCATAGGTAGAGAAGGTGATAACTAATAATTCTATTCGTTTTAGTTAAAATTGTGTTACTTCTTATTTTGTAAGATGATATGAAGTGCGTTGAATCTATACCTATATTTTATTTAAGTAGTGGTTTAGCATAATAAATAGTTTGAGTTGTGAAAAGTGTCATTTTATTCTTTGTTTGTATTGTAATGCTCTTCGCATGTCTTTCTATTTTTTACTACCAATAATAACCAATCAATACAATGTAGTGAAAATCTCATCTATACCGGGAATCAAACGCTCCCGGTATCTGGAAGAGAATGTAAAAGCTGCCGATGTGGATTTGTCTGCCGAAGATATTGCAGACATAGAACATCTGTTGAAAAAGTACCCCAATGCCGGTGACAGATACAATGAGCGTGAATTTAAGTTTGTAGGTAAATAAGTATCGGCGGCAACCTCCGGATATTTATTTCTTCTTCAATTTGAGAATCCAGTCTGACATATCTTTCAGAACTTCCGGACTTATCGTTTCTTCCAGTTGTCCGGGAGAAAAAGTCTTCATTCGTGGCAGATGCAAAAAAACATGATTTTAAATCAAGTGTGGAAGTGGATTTATGACGGGAATCAATATATTTGCGGATCGTAAAGTCATAGTAAGAGTTTATTAAATGAAGAAATCAATCCCTCGGTATACGTTTTATAAGCATAAGTATGGGAGTGAACTTTTGGTGGATGTCGTGGAACTGAAATACGTGAAGCGTTTTCTGGCTGAAGGCGCTGTGCATACGTTGACTTATTATGATATTACTTTCATAACAGAAGGCGAGGGCGGTTTTTCTATTGATAATCAGATGTGTGAGGCGATACCCGGCGATGTGTTCTTCTCTAAACCCGGAGAAATACGGAATTGGGATACGGCTCATATCGCAAATGGCTATGCATTGATTTTCGAGGATGAATTCTTGTCTTCCTTCTTCAAAGACCCTTTGTTCGTACAGCACCTTCCGTTCTTCAATATGGAAAAGACGGCTTCCAAGCTTCATTTGTCTGATGAACTTTATAAGCGTATGATTCTGCTTTTGCATGATATAAAATCAGAGATAGATTTGTACAGGCAGAATGACGTGCATGTGCTGAGGGCATTGCTTTACGAAGCCCTTATGCTGCTCAACCGGGCTTATCTGAATATGTTATCTCTGAGAGAGAAGGATAAGGAAGCCGGCAGCATTCACGTCAGTAGATTTATAGAATTAGTGGGAGTGAACCTGAAAGAACAACATTCCGTCCGTTTTTATGCGGATAAGCTCTGTATTACTCCCAACTATCTGAATGAGGTTGTAAATTCGGCAATGAATATCAGTGCCAAACAATATATCCTGAATAAGATTATGGACGAGGCCAAAAAGCTGCTTATCTATACCGATATTTCCATATCAGACCTGTCATTTGAACTTCATTTCTCCACCGTTGCCTATTTCGTGCGTTGTTTCCGGCAGTGTACGGGAGAGACACCATTAGCTTACCGGAAACTGTATAAACCGTAAAAAGTGCTATTTCTCCCTTTGTTTTTATTGTGTTGATTTTCTGTGCCGTGTTTATCTTTGCCGCAACAATAACCAATAAAATTATTAGATTATGAGAGATGTAGAGAAAACAGTGGGAGGTATGATTGATAAGTTGAAAACCGCTTTCATCGGTTCGATAGATGCAGAGGGTTTCCCGAATATCAAAGCTATGTTGCAGCCTCGGAAAAGGGAAGGGATAAAAGTTATCTATTTGAGCACGAACACTTCGTCAATGCGTGTTGCACAATATCGGAAGAATAATCGTGCAAGTATTTACTTTTGTGATACGCGATTCTTCAGGGGAGTGATGTTGCGCGGCACGATGGAAGTGCTGACGGATGCCGTCAGTAAGGAGATGATATGGCAGGAAGGCGATACCATGTATTATCCGGAAGGTGTGACAGACCCGGATTATTGTGTGCTGAAGTTTACGGCAATTTCCGGGAGGTATTATAATAACTTTAAATCGGAAAGCTTTGTAATTGAGTAGTTGGTGAATTCGTGTTCTCCCTAAATTACCATTTAATGTTGGCTTTGTCAGATTTCTTCCAATGCATAGTATTGATAATCCCGGAGTATGGTTTGCAGGAATTGTTCCTGTCCGCCATCCCGGGGTGTGATTGAAAGAATTTCCTGCACTTTTCGGGCAAGCTGCACGATGCGTCGTGCACGATCCTTTTTCCCGGATTGCAAAGTCCGGGTGATTACATTTACCTGTTCCAGTGATAAGTCGGCGGCTTGCGGATATGTGGGACAGTAATCTTTTGTCAGATAATCAAACTCGTCAAGACTGACGTGTATCTTGCGGTAATTCTTATCCTTGATAACCATTGTGCCTGCGGCAAGGTCGCCCATCCGCTGACTGTTCTTGGTAAGCAAAATAACTAATACTCCGAGCCCTCCGGTGACGGGAACATCAATCGGGAAGAGAAGCCAGCGAAGCAGATAAGAGCCTATGCTCGGAGTGGAACCATCGGCTTTCACCACCCGGATGCTCATGAGCTTCTTTCCGAGGCTCTGCCCGTGGTTGAACATTTCACATAAAAATGCATAGAATAATACAGGCAGATAGATGACTGCAAAAAAAACAATCATAGTAAAATCCGAAGATACCTGGAATTCTGAGAGTAGGGTTGCTGTGGAATATACATAAAGTCCTATCAGGATATAGTCGATGACTAATGCCAGAAATCGTTCGCCAATGCTGGCGGGTGTTTGGCTGATACGGACGAATTGCCCGGTGATTATAGTAGATTCTGCCATTTCCGATTGAACATTTTTAGTATTTCGTTGCAAATATATCATTATTCTCTTATTTTTGTTACCGATTTCAGACAAAACTCATCCGAAGTCTTCAGGAAAAGTATGAAAGAAGTAACGTTCATTCGTCGGAATATCGAAAAATGGAAAGAAGCCGAGAAGGTGGTGGAGCAGGCTACAAGCTTGTCTCCCGACAGGCTTGCCGACACATATACGGACCTTACTGCCGATCTGGCGTTTGCACAAACGCATTTTCCAACTTCCCGCATTACCATTTATCTGAACAATCTCGCCTCGGCGCTGCATAATAAAATTTATCGGAACAAACGTGAGAAGTGGTCGCGAGTCATCACTTTCTGGACGCAGGAAATACCGCAGACCATGCACGATGCGCATCGTGAACTGCTTGTTTCATTCCTTATTTTCATTGTCAGCGTAGCGGTCGGAGTGATTTCTACTGTGGGTGATCCCGATTTTGTCCGTCTGATTCTGGGAAATAACTATGTGGATATGACATTGGATAATATATCCAACGGAGAACCTATGGCAGTGTATAACGGCTCTTCGGAAGTTCCTATGTTCTTGGGAATCACATTGAACAATATCATGGTTTCCTTCAATTGCTTTGCTATGGGAATCTTAACCAGCTTCGGTACAGGATATATGCTTTTTGCCAATGGAATCATGTTGGGGTCTTTCCAGACTTTCTTTTTCCAGCATGGTCTGCTTGGAGAGTCCATGCTTGCCGTATGGTTACACGGGACACTTGAAATCTGGGCTATCATTGTGGCCGGTGCTGCCGGACTCGCTTTGGGAAACGGATGGCTGTTCCCCGGAACCTATTCAAGGCTTGAATCTTTCCGTAGGGGAGCCAAACGAGGGGTGAAGATTGTGATAGGTACCATCCCCGTATTTATCATGGCAGGATTTATTGAAGGTTTTATCACCCGCCACACCGAATTGCCGGATGCGTTGAGGCTTGGGCTGATTATTACTTCTCTGGCATTTATTTTATTCTACTATATTTATTTACCTAATAGAAAACGACATGGAAACAGAGAAACCTAAAATTGCGTTGTACGTAAAACGTTCTTTCGGTGAGAAGTTTAATGCATCTTTCGATTTTATAAAAGAGAATTGGAAGTTGATGCTGAAGTATGCAACCTATTTGCTTTTACCGCTTTGTCTTGTCCAGGCATTAAGTCTGAATGGATTGATGACTTATACGATAGGCATGTCCGGCTTATTGGAGGCTGGATCTATGTTTCCTGACTCTGCTATATTGTCATTCTTTTCTTACTACGGTCTGTATATGCTTCTGTTGATAATAGGCATTGTTTTGCTGACTGCATTGGTTTATGCAATGATCCGGACCTATAATGAGCGGGAGGAACGCTTGCGAGGCGTCACGTTGGGGATGCTGCGGCCTATGTTGCTCCATAATGTGAAGAGGATGTTTATATTGGTTTTCTTCGGATTAGTTCTGACGATGTTGGCCAGTCTGATTATTGGTGTCATAGCTGCTTTATTCCCTGTTACCTTGTTCCCGATTGTTATAATTCTGCTAATCCCGTTTATGATAGCCGTAGCTGTGCCGTTTAGCCTTTGGGCACCTATTTACCTGCTTGAAGACATCACTGTCATGGGGGCTTTGAAGAAGACTTTCCGCTTAGGATTTACCACTTGGGGAGGTATCTTTATGATATCTCTTGTCATGGGAATCATTGCTGGTATCTTACAGGGAGTGACGCTGATACCCTGGTATATAGGAACAGTGGTGAAGTACATCTTTGCTACAAGTGGCGGGGGAACCGAAGCAACCGTATCCGTAGGATATAGTTTCTTGCTTTATCTGTTGGCTATTGTACAGGTGTTTGGTGCTTACCTTGCCATGATTTTCTCATTTGTGGGATTGGCTTATCAGTATGGTCATGCCTCGGAAAAGGTGGATAGCATCATGGTAGAAAGTGATATTGATAATTTCGATAAACTCTAAAATGTAAATGATAACTTCTCCGGCTGATACATTGGTTTGTGACACCGCGCAGGTTGCCGTATGGCATTCTGATGTGGCGTATGACTACAACCGTGAGTTGATCGCTCCTGAAATTAATTTATTCGAGTGGTTCAACAGATGGTTCGGAGAAGTTATGCGAAAAATATTCGGTAGCAACTTTGCGGAAGAATATTCGGAACTTATTCTGATAGGTATCGCTATTCTTATCCTTATTCTGATAGGTTGGTTTGTTTACAAAAAGCATCCGGAATTATTCACGTATTCCCGTAAGAATGCCTTGCCTTATACGGTGGAAGAAGATACCATTTATGGAGTGGATTTTGCGAAAGGAATTACTGATGCCCTTTCTCGTCTTGATTATAGAGAAGCAGTCCGGTTGTTGTACTTGCAGACGCTAAAGCAACTCAGTGACGAAGGACGTATAGACTGGCAACTTTACAAAACACCCACACAGTACATCAATGAAGTGCGGTTGCCCGCTTTCCGGCAGTTGACCCATCACTTTCTGCGGGTGCGTTATGGAAATTTTGAAGCGACCGAAGCGTTGTTTCACACCATGTATTCCTTGCAGGAAGATGTGAAGAAAGGAGGGGCTGTATGAAAGGAAGTCGTTGGTTCATTGTCGGAATTATCATCTTTCTGCTGTTGATGTTTGCAATAGAATGTCGCTTGCCGAAGAAATTCGTATGGAATCCTACTTTCAGCCATTACGATAAGCAGCCTTTCGGGTGTGCTGTTTTTGACAGCTTGTTGTCCGCTTCGCTGCCGACGGGGTATTCATTGTCCAGGGAAACCTTTTACCAGATGGAACAGAAAGATACCGTGTCTTGTCGGGGAATATTGGCTATTGCCAATAACCGGATGCCATCGGATGTGGATGTAGACGCTTTACTGAAAATGGCGGAACGGGGCAGTAAGATCATGTTGGTAAGTACCTGGTTTAGCAATAAACTGGAAGATACCTTGAAGTTCAGAAACAGTTATTCCTATTTTAGCCCGATAGCTTTGAAGAAGTATGCTACTTCGCTGCTAATGAGGGATAGTCTGTGCTGGATAGGGGATTCTACGGTTTATCCCCGGCAGAATTTCTATTTCTATCCCCAACTGTGTTCATCTTACTTTCTCACAGATTCGCTTCCGGCGAAGGTGTTGGCAGTAAAGGATATTTCAGTAGATGAGTTCAGATATGAAGTTGAGGTGGATTCTGCTTTTTCAGATACTGTTATCCATGTTCCGGTTGCCATGTCGTATCAGTGGGGGAAAGGGGAGGTTATTCTGGCTTCCACACCTTTGCTCTTTACCAATTATGGTGTACTGGACGGAAAGAACGCCACTTATCTGTTCCGCCTGTTATCGCAAATGGGAAAACTTCCCATAGTCCGTACCGAAGCTTATATGGAGCAAACAGCACAAGTGCAGATGTCTCCTTTTCGCTATTTCCTCTCGCAGAGGCCACTTCGTTGGGCTTTGTATCTGACGATGCTTGCAATACTACTCTTCATGTTGTTTACTGCGCGAAGAAGACAACGTGCGATACCGGTTATCTATCGACCTGAAAATAAATCATTGGAATTTACGGAACTGATAGGCACTCTCTATTTTCAGAAGAAAGACCATGCCGACCTAGTTCGTAAAAAGTATATGTATTTTGCAGAAGAGTTGAGAAGAGAAATCCAGGTGGATGTGGAAGACGTGGCGGATGATGAACGCTCTTTCGATAGGATTGCTCAGAAGACCGGTATGAGTGCGGAAGAAATCGGTAAGTTTATCCGAACGGTCAGACCGGTGATTTATGGAGGGCAAACGATAACTGCGGAACAAATGAAGCAGTTTATTGATAAAATGAATGAAATAATCGATCATATATAAAGAAGAAGTTTATGGAAGAGAATACAGAAAAACGGGTGGATCTAACTCTCTTTTCCGAGAAGATACAAGAGTTGAAAGACCGGATTGCTTCCGTTATTGTAGGGCAGGAACAGATGGTGGACTTGGTGCTGACCGCTGTGTTGGCAAATGGGCATGTGTTGATAGAAGGAGTGCCGGGAGTGGCGAAAACATTGTTGGCACGCCTGGTTGCCCGTCTGGTCGACGCAGATTTCAGCCGCATCCAGTTTACTCCGGATTTGATGCCGAGTGATGTGCTGGGTACAACGGTATTCAACATGAAAACCAATGATTTTGATTTCCATCGAGGTCCGATCTTTGCCGATATTGTACTGGTAGATGAAATAAATCGTGCTCCTGCCAAAACACAGGCTGCCTTGTTCGAGGTTATGGAAGAGCGTCAGGTCAGCATTGACGGAGCGACCTATCCGATGGGAGAACTTTATACGATTCTGGCTACACAGAATCCGGTGGAGCAGGAGGGGACTTATAAATTGCCCGAAGCGCAACTTGATCGTTTTCTGATGAAGCTGACGATGGATTATCCCTCATTGGATGAAGAAGTGGATATTCTGGAGCGTCACCATACGAATGCTGCGTTTGTGAAGCTGGAGGATGTCACTCCGGCTATTACTAAAGAGGAGCTTTTATCGCTTCGTAAGCTGATGAAGCAGGTGTTTATAGACCGTACATTGCTTCAGTACATCGCCTTGATTGTACAGCAGACGCGTACAAGTAAAGCTGTATATCTGGGGGCTTCTCCGCGTGCATCCGTGGCCATGTTGCAGACTTCGAAGGCTTATGCACTTTTGCAGGGACGTGATTTTGTGACACCGGAGGATATCAAGTTTGTGGCTCCATACGTACTTCAGCATCGTCTTATCCTGACGGCGGAAGCTGAAATGGAGGGCTATTCACCAGTGAAAGTAACGCAACGCCTGATTGATAAGGTAGAAGTTCCGAAATGATTCTGACCCGTCGGTTTTATATGGTTTTCATCCTGATTATCCTGTTGATGGGTAGTGGGTATGCTTTTGCTCCGTTGTTTACCATCGGGCAGGGGCTGCTTTTTGTCCTCTTGCTGTCGGTGCTGGCAGACGGATATATGCTTTACCGGATTCGTGGGATTCGGGCATTCCGTCAATGTTCCGCTCGTTTTTCCAATGGGGACGAAAATGCGGTGAATCTTCGGGTGGAAAGCAGCTATCCGTATCCTGTCTTTGCGGAGGTTATCGATGAAGTACCTTTCATTTTTCAGCAGAGAAATATTAGTTTCCTGGTACAGCTTCAAGCGAATGAAGGAAAACAAATCTGCTATCATTTACGTCCGACAAGCCGGGGAATTTATGGTTTCGGACAGATTCGCGTATTCGTAACCGGTCGGATAGGTTTGCTCTCCCGGCGTTATACATGCGGTGAGGAGCAGGATATTAAAGTGTATCCCTCTTATCTGATGCTGCATCGCTATGAATTGCTGGCAATGAGTGATAATCTGACGGAGCTGGGAATCAAGCGCATTCGTCGTGTAGGGCATCATACAGAGTTCGAACAGATAAAAGAGTACGTCAAGGGGGATGACTACCGTACAATCAACTGGAAAGCCAGTGCCCGCCGGCATGAACTTATGGTGAATGTATATCAGGATGAACGTTCACAACAGATTTACAGTGTGATAGACAAGGGAAGGGTTATGCAGCAGGCATTTCGTGGAATGACCTTACTGGATTATGCAATCAATGCTTCCTTAGTTCTTTCGTACGTTGCCATGCGGAAAGAGGACAAGGCAGGGGTTGTGACTTTCAATGAACATTTCGATTCGTTTGTTCCGGCCTCAAAGGCTCCCGGTCAGATGCAAACTCTGCTTGAGAATCTCTATAGCCAGCAGACTACCTTTGGTGAGACGGACTTTTCCTCTCTCTGCGTGCATTTCAATAAACATGTCAGCAAACGCAGTTTCCTGGTTTTATATACCAACTTCTCCAGTATGGGAAGTATGAATCGCCAATTGGCTTATTTGCAGCAACTGAATCGTCAGCATCGCTTGCTTGTTGTTTTCTTTGAAGATGCTGATATGAAAACGTATATTGCCGCTCCTGCGAAGGATACGGAGGGATATTACCGCCATGTCATTGCGGAGAAGTTTGCTTTTGAGAAGCGTCTGATTGTATCTACACTGAAACAGAATGGTATCTATTCTTTATTGACTACACCTGAAAATCTCTCGATTGATGTGATAAACAAGTATCTGGAGATGAAATCAAGACAATTATGAATCAAACAGTGGACAAACAGTACTGCCAAAGTTGTGGGATGCCCCTCCGTTTCGATGTGGAAGAGTATTTAGGTACCAATGCTGATCACTCCTGCAGTGGCGAGTATTGTTACTATTGTCTGAAAGATGGGAACTATACGGTGGATATCTCCTTGAATGAAATGGTGGATATCTGGGTGAAATACACAGATAAGTACAATTGGTATTCAGGAACCGACTATACTCCACAAGAATTAAGAACCTTGTTGAACAAGCGTCTTCCCACCCTGAAACGCTGGCAACAGAAAGAGATGACGCAACATATTCATTATGAAGCTGTCAATGGGGTTCGGACTTTTATTGATCAAAATCTCTTTCATGAGCTTGATCCCGAACAGTTGGCTGAAATGGTTCACCTTTCATTCTTCCATTTCCGAAAGGTTTTCAGGAATGTTACCGGTGAGAATATCGGTACATATATCCAACGTTTACGGCTGGAATATATTGCCCATCTGCTTATCGCTACCGGACAGAGTATTGAAGAGATAGGTATGCAGACTAATTATCAGACAAAGTTTAGTCTGGCAAAGGCTTTTAAGAAGCATTTCGGCATTTCAATGTCAGCTTATCGCGAAAAGTATAAATCTGTCAATGCGAAACAAGAACCGGATAATATGCCCGAGGCTAAAATTAAACGTATCAATACTTTGAAAGCCGTTTGCATAGAAGTAGGTGATACTTTTCGTGATAAATCATCAGAAACGTCCGTTGACGTTTGAGGTGTATCTTAATGCACCGGATGAAACGCCGGTTGAGGGATTGATGACGGAGATTTATATTCCTATTGATAAATAACTAAATGATATAAGAGTATGTTAGAATTGCCAGAAGTACTTTCCAAAACATGGAAGAATCCCTGTCCGCGCTGTGGCAGTGTAATTGTCAAAGAAGCCTATCTTGGAGGATCAGTTTACTATTGTCCTGAGTGTCAGAAGATAAAAAATCTATAATTATTTGCAGGAATAAAAACATGAGTAACTATAATATTGGTTTTGAATACGGGTTGAATCTATGGCGTCCGTTTTTGAAGAAAGGCGGTTATATTGCCGTATCAGAGGTATCATGGTTCACTGACGAACGTCCGGCTGAGATCGATGAATTCTGGATGGATGCTTATCCTGAAATAAATGCCTCCTGAAAGTTTTTATGTGGCTTTCAGGAGGCATTATTAGGCTAATAGTAATATGTCAGAGTGGTTTAAAGCATTACTTTAATACCATCTACAATATAAACGCCCGGATTGAGGGATATCGTGTTTGAGCCCGGATTAAGGGTCAGTGATGTTACATACAGCCCTGAAACCGTGAATATCTTGATGTCACGTTTTTCATTCGATATGATTACAAGGTTGGTTCCGTCCTTGTAAAGTCGCAGTTCATGACCCTTGTAGAAGTTCTTACCAAGACCTGTCGTAGTATCTGCATTACCTATTTCAAACGAATTTCCGGCTTCCGGACTGTTGGCTTTTGCATAGACAGAGAAAGGCGCAATGGTAAGTTTTATGTCTTCATCGGTAATGCGGTTGAAACTATACCCGTCGGCATCGGGGATATACATGTCTGTATCAGCATGGATAGGGGTGTAATTGCCATACAGACAGAAATGTTTACCGGTTTTCAGGATGGTTTCGGCTTCCGGAGTTATAGGCACGTCGAACATGAGGGATGCGTCTGCGGTGCGTATGCCTGAGACGTTGCTTGTAGAGAACGTAAAATCAACAGTCTCGTCCGGTTTACCGTTAAGATGTATCATATAAGGTTTGTTTGCCTCTATTGATGCCTGGTTTTCAAGTTTCTCGCCGTTTTCATTGAAAGACAGTACGCTGACAGTATGATTGCCTGAATCTCCGATGGTATACTTGTTCTCTTTTCCGTCAACCATTTGTGTGGGCGTGAAAGGTAACACAATGCCTTTCCAGTCTTTAGAACCATCTTGCGACAGATAGTTCAATTTGACAGACAGTGAGATGTTCTTCTGTCCAAGATTAAAACTTGCCGGAATATTGAAAGCATAGCTGTCGGTAAGAATGATATCTGTTAAAGCTTCACATTTGTTGTCACCATTGAGCACAATGTTCGATTTTGAAGATATCTGGCTTTCCAAGCCTTTGGCAAGGTAAATGATACAGTTGGGATTAATACCCTCGAATGAGTTGTCGTTTATTCCGGCTGTCAAAGCACGAGTCTTGCTAGTCTGTGAATTTCCGTAGAGCGTGATACTTGTCAGTGAAGTACATCCCTTAAAGGCTCCGTCGCCGATTACGTTAACAGAGTTGAGAGAAAGTGACTGAAGTTGGGAACAGCCCTCAAAAGCGTTCTTGCCTATTGAAGTTACGTTTTCTGGAATTACTATGTGGGCCAGGTTTCCCATTCCGGCAAATGCTCCGGAGGGAATATCATTGTTTTCCGTACCTGACAGATTGAGATTTTCCAGGGATGTGAAGTTATCACGTATATAACTGAATGTTTCATCAGTCATCTCTCCGGACAAGTTGAGTTCTGTAATCTGAGCGGCTTCTTCCTCACCGATATGGAGTATCTCTTCCGCTTCAAGCGCTGCATTCTCGTTTTCAGCAAGAGTCATTGTGACATCCATCTCCACATCAGACTGCAAGTCGGTTACTATATATATTCCGTTTTCGTCCGGATATACAATCTCGCTGCCCTTTTTAACCACAGGGGTCATATTGGGGCTTTCTGAAACAACGGTGAACTTATAGCTGCCTCCCTCTTTGAAGAGTGTAGGACGCAAGGAGGAACCTTCAATGAATTTATTCATTTCTGCATCTCTCCATACGTTGCTTTCGTCCAGATCCACAAAACTGATTTTGGCCTTGCCGGAAGTGTCGGTGATTTTGATGTTGTAATAGAACACAACATCAATGATGTGGTCCTGTGGGTAATTCAGAAGTTGCGGGTCTGTTACGTTTCCGTAGAATTTCACTAAATAATAACCTCCGGGATGGAAACTATCAGAGGAGCTGAGCGGGTCGAGCATACTCGTCACATCTGTTTTGTTATCGTAAAGTTTAAATGCCACTCCCGGCCGATGAACCGGATTCTTCTTATAGGAAGTCGGTTGGAAATTGGGTAGGCCAAGCATCACAGTTTTAGTGCTGTTTCCCGGTCCCTCAATTTGGGTTAATGGTTCGTTCTGACTATATTGGAAAGCTCTATTCTGGTCAATCTGGATGTTATAGTACACCTTTGACGCCTGACTGTTGAGGTTTTGCCAATATGCACTGGCTGCGTAGTCGGCTTCCGTACCTTGCGGAACTTCAAGCGTTATACCGGAAGTATTTGTGGGGAATGGATTGCTCTTCAAGGCTACAGGGTTCTTTGACAGGACAACTATTCTTTTCAAGTTCACACACATGGCAAAAGCATTACTTCCGATATAAGAGACGTTCTCGGGAATGGTGATTTCTTGTACTTTGATACAACGATAGAATGCATTTGCTTCTATACTTTCCAGATTCTTGGGTAGAAGTATAGTAGTTAATGCGGCCAATCCACTGGTTGAAGACGCAAATGCCATGGTAGGCAATGAATTCGGGTTGGGGTAGCTCTTTATTGTAACGTCAGCCAGGTCGAGTGCCACCAGTTTGGCAGCGTTGTCTTGTAATACCTTAAAATCTTCGGCGTTCATTTCTCCTATCAGTTTAAGGCGTGAGGGGAAGGCGGAAGCAGAAACTTTAGATGCCAGTTCGCCTGCATGAATGTTGAGTGCCGTATAGGTTTCGTCACCGGCTGACACCACCTGTATGGCAATGTCAAGATCCTCGCGTACGCTTTCTATCTTTATTTGAGCTACTCCAACACGGTCTGCTACGATTTTGCCATTGACAGATACCGTTATGGCATCGGCTACGGAAACAGGCATGATCTTACATGAGAAGTCCATACCGTGAACTATCTGGTCAATGGCTCCTTGGATAGTAGCTCCCTGAACTGTAGATGGCATGGTTACCTTATGATATATCACTTCATTGCCTATGGCATTAATGGAGTCTTTTACGTTATCTCCTTTGACCAAGTGCCAGTTTTTCTTGTTGTATGAAGTGGCTATACGCACGAGATTGCCTTCACGTACTGAAGCTTCTTTTACCAGGCAGTTGAAAGTGCATGGAAGGTCACCGTAATTAGTCCATGAATTATTGAATACAGGAGATATAAACTCTTTGATGGCTCCGTTGGCATCTGTAAGAACGGCGGCATAAAACATTGCGGCATCATCTTTAGGT
This sequence comes from Bacteroides sp. MSB163, assembly GCF_036416795.1. Lineage (NCBI taxonomy): Bacteria > Pseudomonadati > Bacteroidota > Bacteroidia > Bacteroidales > Bacteroidaceae > Bacteroides > Bacteroides maternus. The sequence goes on from NZ_CP143867.1 coordinate 4,234,599, forward strand.
ATTGCCAGTGCGTTGGCGCGTATGGCGAAAGATTTACCGGCTATTACATTGATAACGTCAGTGGCGAGTCCTACGCCTCCTCTGGAATCTGTGAGTTTCCAGGAAGATTCCCCGATAGTAGGTGTCGGATAAATAAAATTGGCATAAATCAACGTATTGGCATTGATGGTAGCAGTATAATGTCCGTTAGCTTCTGCGCTCAATTTAGTGGCATTGGCATAAACTTCCATTTTGGCATCTCCAAAACGATTGTCGGTTTCTATCGTAAATGAGAACGCTGAGCCGGCAGCAACTTCCAGATTATCGGAGTCGGGGGTTATTTTTACTCCTTTCGTTTCCTGAAGTGCTACCATATATGAAGAGGGTGAAATAGGATTCTCTTCTACAATGTTTTTAAAATCCTGCCAATTCTCTTTTGAACGGTAGGCGGTTGCTGCACCTACAGGCACTACAAGTTTTGACTTGGGAGTTCCTGCAAATACGCACCAGTTAACCCATGCCGGTGATTGACGGCGTACGATGACTTCGCTCAAATGGCTGCAATTTAAGAATATATTATACTCATAGTTGCTTACTGAAGCTGGGATTTCTATTTTTCTCAGACCGGTGGCATTGAAACAACCGTTTTTCAGAGTAGAAAGATTTTTCGGCAATACTATGTGCTGCAATGAGCCGCAACCACTGAACGCTTTGGTAGGAATGGCGTTGGCAGGATTGGAGCCGTTGGCCGCAATATTGACATTGGAAATATCGAGTGTGGTTAGTTTCATGCGTTCACGTATGAACGTGAAGTCACGCACATCAATAGTTCCGTAGAGGGTCAGTTCTTTAATGGTTCCTGCATCGGTTTCGCTGATGAGATTTCCGAGCTCACCGGCGGTAACCCATAAATTACGCTTGTTTACTACATCCTCTGCAGCTTGCACGATAATGCGTATCTGTTGGTCGGAAGTTACATTTGAGATTTTGTAGATATTCTCGGAAGCCGGTGTGAGGATAAAACCATTTGCTTTTACGGTAACAACCTTGTCGGGAGAGGTGGCGGCTACCTTGAACGAATAGTCGCGTCCTTTGATGACTTTGTTGTCGGCGTCAGATATAAGAGCGCCGTCTACACTGTTTGGAATATCTATCGAGAAATAGGGAATGATATTGTTTTTCGCTTTTATCTCATTTATCGTAATGAGGTCTCCGGTAACGGGAAGCCATTCAGTTGAACCGTTGCCGGACATGGTAGCCATACGGATGATATCATCAGCAGCAATATCTGTTCCGGCGGGTACCGAACATTCAAAGTCCGAGAAGCTTGGTGTCATTATTTGCATAGACTGCAATGTCAGTCCTTTACCGCTATTCAGGAGTTGTTTAAACTTTCCGTCAGAAGAGAAAAGAGCCACGGCAATCTTCCCGGAGAAGTTTTCATAAGAAACATTCTTAAAAGCGCCGGCTCTCACCGTGAATTTCGTGCCGGCGTCAATGTCCGTCATGTCGGAAGTCATACCTATTTGCCGTTCGTCGGATGTGATGTGCACAGGTGACCAGCTTGCGGATGATTCCGTCGGCTTTATGTTATAAATAATGGTGGCTTGGTCATTAAAGCTGTGTGACATGCTGACTGTCGGGTTAAGCGCGTCAGAAGAGAAATAGCCGTTGGCGGCTCCGCCCCATCCCCAGTTGATGTGGAAATAAGTGTCGGGACCTTTTATTTCATATCCATCGCATACGAAAGCATGGCCGATGGATACATCTTGACCACTGTAAATGACGGGACGATTTTCATTGATTTCATTAACGATTATGGCCTCCCATGTAGCGCGGTCGGTTTCGGAACGCTTCTTGTACGACACGCCGGGATCATAACCGAAATATGATATAAGAGCAGCCGGGATACGTACTTCGAAAGCACTTGAACCCGACATCCCAAAATCGGTTTTGATAGATACTGCACAATGAGCCATCAGTGTGGATACTGCTTCGGCTTCATCCGCAGAATATCCGAAACGGTAGTTGTCTGTTCGCATATTGTTCCAGGCATATTGTACATTGAAATCCATGCCGTCAAGCGAACCGTTACCTTTCGAAGGATGATTGTGATATTTCATGACAGTTGCCATGGCCGTTCCAACACATCCTACAAGGCGATGATTGGGTATCCTGGCATTGAAAGGGGCTTCCTGACTCCATTCAGGTGTTTTTAGGAGTTTTGTTGAAAAAGTCCTTGTGTTTACGCGTTTGCGAATTTCAACAGAGTTGCTTTTTACAGATTTTACTGCATTGTTAAGCACAGTAGTTGTAACATCGGATACATTGTCTGTTGCAAATGAAGACTCGTAAGAGTATCCTATAACCGGTATTGCCTTGTCGTCGGCCGATATGATAATAAAACCGCGGCCGTTTTTGGCATTAAAAACGTAATAAACGGGTGTACCGTCACTCTTTTTAGATGTACGCACTAATTGTAATGCATCAATATTACTTAGTCTGGACACATTACCGGCACTGAAAAAATCAGTTGCAATTTTAGCGGCCTCCTCCGGAGTAAGAACCTTGGCATGGATATTGCAAGGAGCACTTGCACAGACAAGAAGAAGCAGCATTTTAAAAAACTGTTTCAACATAGAATAAAATGTTTTTTTGATTTATTTGAAAAGTAAATGTTGTAAGTATAATCTTAAGGAGGTGGAATGTAGGCATATACATTCTTTGATACAGGATAGTTTCATTGCTTAGCTAAAAAATACTCTCATTTTAATAAAATGTTTTTCCGGGGCGCAAAAGTAGAAAAAAAATTGGAATCGACGCATAAATTAAGGAAAATATGGTACGCGTTATAAATAAAAATCCCTTGGAAGTATTTGACTTCCAAGGGAATGCTTTGCGGTGCGTACGGGACTCGAACCCGTGACCCCATGCGTGACAGGCATGTATTCTAACCAACTGAACTAACGCACCATTTCATTTTTATTTGCTATCTCTCTCGATTGCGGTTGCAAAGGTAGGCATTTCTTTGAAACCTGCAATAGCTATGATGAATTTTTTTTGCTTGATTTTATCACTTTTTCTTTTATATCCTCATTTTGAGAACATTGGGATATGAAAAAAAAATAAGTCCTTGCAGAGCTTTTTGTGAAAGGGCATTGGGATGGTTTTGTAATGAAAACGAAGCTTTCTGTTGCTTGATTTAAACTTCTTGCTCGAAAAGTTCGTTGTTTTACAATAAATCGTTATTTTTGCAAACTCAAATCGAGAAAATTGTAATTTGAAAACGATAAAAACGATAATTTAGGATGATGAAAACGGCTAAACTGTTACTTCACTGTCCCGATAAACCGGGAATTCTGGCAGAAGTGACAGACTTTATAACGGTAAACAAGGGAAATATTATCTATCTGGACCAATATGTCGATCATGTGGAGAATATCTTTTTCATGCGTATCGAGTGGGAATTGAAGAACTTCCTGATACCGCAAGAGAAAATTGAAGATTATTTTGCTACGCTGTACGCACAGAAATATGAAATGTTTTTCCGTCTCTATTTCTCGGATGCGAAACCACGCATGGCGATATTTGTGTCTAAGATGTCGCATTGCCTGTTCGATTTGCTGGCACGCTATACGGCAGGAGAGTGGAACGTCGAGATTCCTCTTATTATAAGCAACCATCCCGACCTGCAACATGTAGCCGAACGCTTCGGAATACCTTTCTATCTGTTCCCTATTACAAAGGAGACAAAAGAAGAACAGGAGAAAAAAGAAATGGAATTGCTGGCAAAACATAAGGTGAACTTTATTGTACTGGCGCGTTATATGCAGGTGATTTCAGAGCGGATGATTGATGCCTATCCCAATCGGATTATCAATATTCATCACTCTTTCCTTCCTGCATTTGTGGGAGCAAGACCTTATCATGCAGCATTTGAGCGTGGTGTGAAGATCATAGGTGCTACCAGTCATTATGTGACAACAGAATTGGATGCAGGGCCGATCATTGAGCAGGATGTGGTTCGTATCACTCATAAAGATACTGTAGAAGACCTTGTAAATAAGGGGAAAGACCTGGAAAAGATTGTTCTCTCACGTGCCGTGCAGAAGCATATTGAGCGCAAGGTATTGGCATATAAGAATAAAACAGTGATATTTAGTTAAGGTATATTCATGAAAGTAGCGATTATCAAATATAATGCGGGCAATATCTATTCGGTGGATTATGCGTTGAAGCGTTTGGGCGTGGAAGCTGTGGTAACGGCGGATAAAAATGAATTGCGTGCGGCGGACAAAGTGATCTTTCCAGGTGTGGGCGAGGCGGAAACCACCATGAAGTTTCTGCGTGCCAGTGGCATGGATGCATTGATTAAGGAACTTAGGCAGCCCCTTTTAGGGATATGTCTGGGTATGCAAGTGATGTGTCGCCATTCTGAAGAAGGAGGAGATGTGGATTGTCTGGGTATTTTTGATACGGAGGTGAAGCGTTTCGTTCCACAGAAGCATGAGGATAAAGTGCCTCACATGGGTTGGAATACGCTTACTGAGACGAACAGTGGCTTATTCAAGGGTTTTACAAAAGAAGAGTTTGTCTATTTTGTGCATAGCTTCTATGTTCCGGTCAATGAATATACAGCTGCCGTGACGGATTATATACAACCGTTTAGCGCTGCCTTGCATAAGGATAATTATTACGCTACCCAATTCCATCCGGAGAAGAGTGGGGGTGTAGGGGAACGTATCCTGCGCAATTTTTTAGAATTATAATTAAGTAGATGAATATATGATAGAGCTTATTCCTGCAATAGATATTATCGACGGAAAGTGTGTACGCCTTTCGCAAGGCGACTATGACAGTAAGAAGGTGTATAACGAAAATCCGGTAGAAGTGGCCAAAGAGATGGAGGCGCACGGTGTTCGCCGGCTTCATGTGGTAGACTTGGACGGAGCGGCTTCTCATCATGTAGTCAATTATAATGTTTTGAATAGAATCACCTCACAGACTTCCCTGATAGTTGATTTCGGTGGTGGCGTGAAAAGTGATGAAGACTTGAAGATAGCTTTCGAGAATGGGGCGCAGATGGTTACAGGCGGCAGTATTGCGGTGAAAAATCCTGAGTTGTTCTGCCATTGGCTGGAAGTTTACGGCAGTGAGAAGATAATTCTTGGTGCGGATGTGAAAGACCGGAAGATAGCTGTGAATGGCTGGAAGGATGAAAGTGCTTGTGAATTGTTCCCTTTCCTGAAAGAATATGTAGAGAAAGGTATTCAGAAGGTAATTTGCACGGATATTAGTTGTGACGGTATGTTGCAGGGACCTTCTATTGAACTGTATAAGGAAATGCTGGAAGAACATCCCGACCTTTACCTGATAGCAAGTGGCGGTGTCGGCAGTATGGAAGATATACGTGCATTGGAGACGGCTGGGGTACCGGCTGTTATTTTTGGTAAGGCTCTGTATGAAGGGCGTATTACTTTGAAGGAAATTGAAAGAATGATGCAGGATTATTGACGAATCATTCTCATGAATATAAATCGTTAAAACAAAACAGAAGTGTTAGCGAAAAGAATTATCCCCTGTCTCGATATCAAAGACGGACAAACAGTGAAAGGAACCAATTTCGTCAATTTGCGTCAAGCGGGCGATCCGGTGGAACTGGCACGTGCGTATAGTGAGCAAGGTGCTGATGAATTGGTTTTTCTGGATATAACAGCCAGTTTCGAAGGTCGCAAGACATTTGCAGAGTTGGTGAAGCGCATTGCTGCCAATATTAGTATTCCGTTTACGGTAGGTGGCGGTATCAACGAATTGAGTGATGTAGACCGTCTGCTGAATGCCGGTGCAGATAAGATTTCTATCAATTCTTCTGCAATTCGCCGTCCCGAACTGATTGATGAAATAGCTAAGAACTTCGGTTCGCAGGTATGTGTGTTGGCGGTAGATGCCAAACAAAGTGAAAAAGGCTGGTGGTGCTATCTGAATGGAGGCCGCGTAGAAACAGATAAGGAACTGTTTACCTGGACCAAAGAAGCTCAGGAACGTGGTGCCGGAGAAATACTTTTCACCAGCATGAATCATGATGGGGTAAAGACCGGATACGCTAATGAAGCGCTTGCTGAAATGTCTGATAACCTCTCTATTCCGGTGATTGCATCGGGCGGAGCAGGAGCAAAAGAGCATTTTCGTGATGTGTTTCTGCAAGGAAAAGCGGATGCGGCGTTGGCAGCCAGTGTTTTTCATTTCGGAGAAATTAAAATTCCCGATTTAAAATCGTATCTTTGCGCCCAGGGAATCTCGATAAGAAAGTAGAATTTATGATTGGACGATTTACGATTTACGATTGAGGTTACTCTGGTAAATCACGAATCTCCGGTCGCTCAATTTTATATAGTAATTTCAATCGTAAATAGCTAAATCGTAAATAAGATAATGGATTTTGATAAAATGAACGGACTTATTCCGGCAATCATACAAGACGCAGATACCGCTAAGGTGCTGATGTTGGGCTTCATGAATAAAGAAGCTTACGACAAAACGGTAGAAACCGGTAAAGTGACTTTTTTCAGCCGCACCAAGAACCGTCTTTGGACGAAAGGTGAGGAGAGTGGTAATTTCCTGAATGTCGTTTCTATCAAGGAAGACTGTGATCAGGATACATTGCTGATTCAGGTACACCCTGTGGGGCCGGTTTGCCATACAGGCACGGATACATGCTGGGGTGAGAAGAATGAACAGCCTGTAATGTTCCTGAAGCATCTTCAGGATTTTATTACTAAGCGCCATGAAGAGATGCCGGAAGGTTCTTACACAACCAGCCTGTTTGAGTCGGGTGTGAATAAAATGGCACAGAAAGTGGGTGAAGAAGCTGTGGAAACAGTGATCGAAGCTTGTAACGGAACTGATGAACGGTTGATCTATGAAGGAGCCGATTTGATATACCACCTCATCGTGTTGTTAACATCCAAAGGATACAGTCTGGAAGATTTGGCACGCGAATTGCAGGAACGTCATAGCGCTTCGTGGAAGAAACACTAGACAATTGACAGTTGACAATTGACAATTAAAAAAAAACGAGATGGCTGAACCGCTGATACGATATAAAGATGTGGAAGTACACCAACAGGACTTGTGCGTGCTGAATGAGGTAAACCTTGAGCTGCAGAAGGGAGAGTTTGTGTACCTTATCGGTAAGGTAGGTTCGGGTAAGACCAGTTTGCTAAAAACACTCTACGGAGAACTGGATATTACTGCCGGCGAAGCAATGGTACTGGGGTATGATATGCGTCGTATTAAGCGCAAGCATATTCCGCAGTTGCGCCGTAAGTTGGGCATCGTGTTCCAGGATTTCCAACTGTTGACTGACCGCACGGTGAACGATAATCTTGCTTTTGTATTGAAGGCTACGGGCTGGAAAAACAAATCGGAAATAAAAGACCGTATTGCTGAAGTGCTGGTGCAGGTAGGAATGGGTAATAAAGGATATAAGTTCCCTAACGAACTTTCGGGAGGCGAACAGCAACGCATCGTTATTGCCCGGGCTATGCTCAACTCTCCGGAGATTATCCTGGCGGATGAACCGACCGGTAATCTGGATGCGGAAACGGGACGTGCCATTGTAGGACTATTACATAACATCAGCCGCATGGGTGGCTCATTGGTATTGATGACTACGCACAACCTCCATCTGCTTCACGAGTTTCCGGGACAGGTATATCGCTGCGCAGGTCATCAGATAACAGATGTAACGTCCGAGTATTCGGGGATGATGCTGACTGTAGAAGAAACAAATAATAATATATAATCATTTAATACAGGAACGAAAATGAAAGTTTTAAAGTTTGGAGGTACTTCCGTAGGTTCTGCATCGCGGATAAAGGAAGTGGCCAAATTGATCACTGATGGTGAACAGAAGATAGTTGTACTCTCGGCTATGTCGGGCACGACTAATACATTGGTGGAAATTTCGGACTATCTGTACAAGAAAAATCCGGAGGGTGCCAACGAAATCATTAACAAGCTGGAGGCTAAATATAAACAGCATGTGAATGAGTTGTATTCCACTCCCGAGTATAAACAGAAAGGCCAGGAACTGATTAAATCTCATTTTGACTACATCCGTTCTTATACCAAAGATCTTTTCACGCTGTTTGAGGAGAAAGTGGTTCTGGCACAGGGAGAACTGATCTCTACTGCCATGATGAACTATTACCTGCAAGAGTGTGGTGTGAAGTCCATCTTGCTTCCGGCTTTGGAATATATGCGTACCGATAAGAATGCGGAGCCTGATCCTGTATATATTAAAGAGAAACTTCAGATGCAGTTGGAATTGCATCCCGGTGCTGAGATTTACATCACACAAGGATATATTTGCCGCAACGCTTACGGAGAAATAGACAATCTGCAACGTGGTGGAAGCGACTATACCGCTTCTTTGATCGGTGCGGCCATCAACGCTTCCGAAATCCAGATATGGACCGATATCGACGGTATGCACAATAATGACCCGCGTATCGTTGACAAGACTGCTCCTGTACGTCATCTTCATTTTGAAGAAGCTGCCGAGCTGGCTTATTTTGGTGCGAAGATTCTTCACCCCACATGTATACAGCCTGCCAAGTATGCCAATATCCCGGTGCGCTTGCTGAATACGATGGACCCGACTGCTCCCGGTACGATGATTTCCAATGATACCGAGAAGGGCAAAATTAAGGCGGTTGCAGCAAAAGATAACATTACGGCTATTAAGATTAAATCCAGCCGCATGTTGCTTGCGCATGGTTTCTTGCGCAAGGTATTCGAAATATTTGAAAGCTATCAGACTTCTATCGATATGATTTGTACTTCTGAGGTAGGAGTATCTGTATCTGTTGATAATACGAAGCATCTCAACGAGATTCTGGACGACCTGAAGAAGTATGGAACCGTTACGGTGGATAAGGATATGTGTATCGTCTGTGTGGTAGGTGATTTGGAATGGGAGAATGTCGGTTTCGAAGCGAAGGCACTGGATGCCATGCGCGACATACCGGTACGAATGATCTCATTCGGTGGTAGTAACTACAATATTTCTTTCCTCATCCGTGAGTGCGACAAGAATAAGGCATTGCAGTCGCTTAGTGATGCACTGTTCAACGAAGAATAAGAGAAATAAGAAAGTACAGATATAATATGATATGGAACGTAAATTACACAAATTACACAACTCTCTGATAAAGGCTCTTGTGTAATTCGCGTAATTTGCGTTCTTTTCTTTATAAACAAAGTTTTAAAGTATGAAAGGAACATTCCCCATAGATAAATTCCGTGAGCTGCGTACCCCTTTTTATTATTATGATACGAAGGTGTTGCGCGACACTCTTTCCTGCGTGCGTGCAGAAGCCGCTAAGTATGGTAATTTTGAGGTACATTATGCTGTGAAAGCAAATGCTAATCCGAAGGTACTTACCATTATCCGTGAGAACGGGCTGGGTGCCGATTGTGTGAGTGGGGGAGAAGTGCGCGCTGCCATCAAGGCTGGCTTCCCTGCGAATAAGGTTGTTTTTGCAGGAGTAGGTAAGTCCGATTGGGAGATCAACCTGAGCTTGGACTACAATATCTTCTGTTTCAATGTGGAGTCTATTCCTGAGTTGGAAGTAATAAACGAATTGGCGGCTGCTAAAGGTAAGATCGCTAATGTCGCTTTCCGTATCAACCCCAATGTAGGTGCACATACGCATGCCAACATCACTACCGGGCTGGCAGAGAATAAGTTTGGTATCAGTATGCAGGATATGGACGATGTGATAGACGTGGCACTGGAGATGAAGAATGTGAAGTTCATCGGATTGCACTTCCACATCGGTTCGCAGATATTGGATATGGGTGATTTCGTGGCTCTTTGCAATCGTGTGAATGAACTGCAGGATAAGTTGGAGGCACGCCGCATCCGTATCGAGCACGTCAATGTAGGTGGCGGACTGGGTATTGATTATAAGCATCCCAACCGTCAGGCAATACCTGATTTTAAGGATTACTTTTCGACTTATGCCGAGCATCTGAAGCTGCGCTCTTATCAAACACTCCATTTTGAATTGGGGCGTGCCATAACGGGGCAGTGCGGTTCACTAATCTCGCAGGTGCTTTATGTAAAGCAGGGAGCAAACAAAAAATTTGCTATCCTCGATGCCGGTATGACGGATTTGATTCGTCCTGCATTGTATCAGGCTTATCATAAGATCGAAAATATCACTTCAGAAGATACAGTTGAGACTTATGATGTGGTAGGTCCTATTTGTGAGTCATCGGATGTATTCGGAAAGGCGATAGACTTGAATAAGGTGAAGCGTGGAGACTTGATAGCGTTGCGTTCTGCAGGCGCCTATGGTGAGATTATGGCTTCAAGCTATAATTGCCGCGAGTTGCCGAAGGGCTATACTTCGGACGAGCTGGTGTAGAAATATCCATGCGAAATTTGAATATAGACAGATACATTGAGCGTGCACCTTTATCATAAGGGTTGCACGCTTTTTCTTTCTTCTTTCCTCGCTTCCCTTCTTTTCTTTCCTTTACTTCTCCTTATTTCTCCTTTTTCTTTTCTTTGTATTCACAACATTACGCCTTTGAGTCCTGAGAACAGGAATCATTTATAATTTTTCATAATCTATTTAAGTAAGAATAAAAATGACAATACTCGGTGCAGAATTATCCTCTGCATATCTATAAATACTCGTATAACAGAGTCATATTGGCCCTGCCGGAACTGGAACCGGGCAGATATGTACCGGCATTCAAGATATTGCAAGAAGACGGAAACACATTGTTGCAAGTTCTTTCAGTGTTGTGGAATGTTCCTGATATAGGAATCAAATATTGATTCGTATTTAATAATAATCAATTTTTTTAAGTAATGAACAGAAAAAGAAGATGTGCCTTTCAGGCACAGGATGCCACAGAAGCATCAAAAAAAACAACTCGTGACGTAATTGCAGATGGTGTGCGTTGGACGGAGGCCATGCGCGTGGTTCGCGCCGACCATCCGGAGGTCACCATCATTATGCCCGGTGAGAAGATTCAGGTGCGCCCGGGTGACGATGTGCGCAAACTGATTACTCCGTATGTAGCCGTCATCCGTCAGGCACTGGATGGCAAGAGGGTAGGTGGGTGGAAAGGTTATACAGCCGACTGCCGCGTGCGCCAAGTGCGCCGTTTGCTCACCCATTACTTCTATTTTCACGAAGGCTGCATCAGCGAAGCAGACCTCAACCTGATGGTTGAGGATTTGCTGTTTGTGCACAAGGCGGGGTGATAGGTGTGTATGTTTTTGTGTTCCGGCGGATATGTTATCCGCCGATCTTAAATATCAGGAATTGTAATCCGATTGAATGGAGGCAAAATTATCTGCATTTTTTATTCATCAATACATTTGTAACTATTTTACTTCTAAATACTTGTATTCATTTTCGCGTAAATACTTACCATTGCGATGCACATAAATGGGCGTATATTTGCAGTATAAATGAGATTTGAAAGAAATGGAATTTCTTGATACTATGTGCAAATATATAAACAATACGATATTGAATCCAATAGTAAAAATGATTGAGTACGTTTACGAAAAACGTATCGTCTGTTCGGTGCAAATGCATCATCCGTTTAGTGCAAACGCATTATCTGTTTACCCCGAACGTATCATCTGTTTGGGGACTACGCATCATCCGTTCGGGATAGATGTATCATCCGTTTTCCTGCAGATATACTTCAGTATATCATTATCTTCTAATTTACTTATGTTATGTACGTCCGCTGGCCGGACGGCTGGCCGCTTTTTCTCGTAACCCGGTGACTGGCAGAATGAAAAGGTGGCCGAATAGGTGGCTGGAAAAAGTTCGTAATAAATGTTAATTCAAAATACTGTTTATTGATGGATAATAATTCGTTAAGGATGGGCTATGTCATGGTTTCCCGGGCATTGCTGCTGGATATTTATGGGAAACGGGGTGCGGCCGATAGCGAAGAAGAAGCGTTTCTGCGGGTGTTGACTCACGTTAACTACCGGGAAGCGACGGTTCTTCACGGAGGTGTGCGGGTGACTTGCGGTAGAGGAGAATCGGTCATTTCCTTCTTGGGGTGGTCGGATATACTGGGATGGACAAGGGCGCACACACGGCGTTTCTTTGAGCACTGTTTTGCCAAGGGAAGTATTGAGAAAGTGGCGGGGAACTTGCCTAGTCATATCCGTGTGCCAGGCTACGATGCCTGGACGGGAAGTCCCGGAGGAAAGAAGCGGCCGGGCGAAAGACTTGTAGACGAAGCCTTGCAGGTTTTTATTGTCAGATACAGCGAAGTGACTCATTTGCCCATAGAAAACAAGGGGCAGATTTCGAGAGCCTGGAAAAGATTGTCTGCCCGGGAAAGGGAGCTGGCTACGGAGCGTATCGAAGATTATTACTATAGTCTGGACAATGTGCGGTATTGTTATAGGGCGATCCGCTATATAGAATCTAGGGTGTTTGAGAATGAATTTTGCGACTCATCTATGTAGGGTTATGAATCTTTTCACCACAGAGGACACAGAGTTCACAGAGTTTTTTAGACTTCTAATTCATAGATAATTATAACCTCTGTGCTCTCTGTGTCCTCTGTGGTGAATAATTCATTTCTATACCATTATGAACTGAATGAAAATTTGAATATATAGCAATGATAACTGAAGATATACTGAATCCTCACGACGCCCGGCTGGAAGAAGTGGTGCTGGGCGCCTGCCTGGCGGAAAGCGCTGCTGTGGCACTGGTAGCGGATAAGATCCGTGCCGAGATGTTCTACGAAGACAATAACCGCGAAATCTACTCCGCCTTGTTGGCGTTGCACCATACGGGGCGTCCTATCGACATCATTACCGTAAAGAACGAACTCGTCGCGCGTGGCAAACTGGATGCCGTGGGCGGGCCGTTCCGGATTACAGCGTTGAGCGGAGGCGTGGCTTCTTCTGCCCATCTGGAATATCATGCGCTTCTTTTGCGGGAGAAGTTCGTGAGGCGTGAATTGATCGTAGGACTGCACCGTCGTCTTGCCGCTGCCGCCGATGAGACGATAGATCTGGACGAGACGCTGGCGGAGCTGCATCGGCTCCTCGATCACCTTGAAGGAGAAGCTTCTTTTACCGACTGTATGCGTGACATGGATCAATTGATGCTGGATACGCTGAAACAAATGGATGCCCGTGTGGCTAACAATCGGGACGGCGTAACGGGAATTCCTACCGGGCTCGTCGACCTCGACCGCCTGACGGCGGGCTGGCAACAGGGAGAATTGGTCATCATTGCCGCCCGTCCCTCTATCGGAAAGACTGCCTTCGGTCTGCACCTGGCGTTGGCGGCAGGGCGTGCGGGCAAGCATGTGGTGATATACAGCATCGAGATGATGGGTGAACGTTTGGGTGACCGTTGCCTGTCAGCCTGGGCGGCCGACCTTAATGCCGCCCATTTACGCACCGGTCAACTCTCTGCCGGCGAGCAGCAACAGGCACTGGATGCCGCCACGGAGCTGGCAAGGCTTCCCATCTACGTGGACGATAATCCCAAAACAGGCATGGATCATATCCGTTCCTCGGCACGCTTGCTGAAAGGGAAAGGACGCTGCGACTGTATCATTATTGACTACCTGCAACTCTGCGAAATGAAGTCGGAACAGAAGAACCGCAACCGCGAACAGGAAGTGGCCGAGGCAAGCCGGAAGGCGAAACTGATGGCAAAGGAACTGGATGTACCGGTAATCTTACTTTGCCAGTTGAACCGCGACTGCGAAATGCGCGCCGATCATCGCCCGGCACTGAGCGATCTGCGTGAGAGTGGCGCTATAGAACAGGATGCGGATGTGGTGATGTTGCTTTACCGCCCCGCCTTCTACGGGATGCCGACGGAGCGCAAGAGTAAGTACCCCAGTGAGGGATTGGGAGTGGTGATCGTGGCGAAGCACCGCAACGGAGAGACGGGGGATGTGTACTTCGGACACAATGCCAGCATGACGAAGATAGGGGAATATGTGCCACCGCTGGAGTGGATGATGAAGAATGCGAAATAGGTGTTAAGTATTAATTGGGGATGAAAATAATTGTCGTTTGGTGAAGAAATAAATAGCAAAATACTTGACTTTGGCTTCTGAATGTTGTATCTTTGTGAAGTGCTTAATGATAGGCATTACAGAATGTTTTTTTAACCTAAACTTTAATTTTAATGGATGTACTTGTAGAACGCTTCCAGCGTAGAAAAATCGTGAGTGATAAAGACTCTCCGATGTTGTTTTATCTTCGTCAGAAACCCCGCTCTGCCGGCACGGTGGATATCGACACCCTTGCTGCCAGTATTCAGAAGAATTGTGCTATGACCAAAGGTGACGTGAAACACGTGATCGAGGCTTTGGTAGAAGAAATTCAAGGGACACTTGTCAATGGAGACAAGGTGAAACTGAATCAATTCGGGATATTTCACATGACGTTCCGTTGTTCGGGCGTGGAGAAAATGGAGGATTGTAAGGTAAGGAATATCAAACGGGTGCATATCCGTTTCACACCGGACAAAGGATTGCGGCTGGTGAACGGAACCATAGCGGAAACCAGAAGCCCGGCCAATGTATCCTTTGCCCTGGATAAAAAGGAGGATGAAGACGGTTCCTCCTCTGGCGGTCAGGGAGGTGGCAATTCCGGCGGAGACGGTGGTCTGGATGAAAACCCGCTGGGGTAAACTTTAATCTAAACTTACATAAGGTATGAAAAAGAAATTGACTTGGGATGCGGTGTTGAAAATTGTAATTGCTGTGGCTTCGGCTGTGTTGGGAGCGTTTAGCGCGCATGCGATGACAGGGAAATGATGCCGGGATAATACTTTAAGAAATGAGAAAAATTGATTTAATCGTCATTCATTGCAGCGCCACCCGCGCTGACCGTTGCTATACGGAATATGACTTAACCACAGACCACCTGCGCCGGGGATTCTCCGGCGCAGGTTATCATTATTATATAAGGAAGAACGGGGATATCAAAAACCTTCGCCCGGTTGAAAAACCCGGTGCGCATGCCCGCGGATACAACGCCCGCTCAATTGGTGTGTGCTATGAAGGCGGGCTGGATGTGAATGGCCGGGCTTCTGATACAAGAACGGATTTACAGAAACATTCTCTTCGTGTATTGGTGATGTTGTTGTTGAAGGATTATCCGGGCTCCCGGCTGGCAGGTCATCGTGACCTTAGTCCTGACTTGAACGGCAATGGCGAAATAGAACCGGAAGAGTGGATCAAGGAGTGTCCGTGTTTCAATGCTGAGACTATTTTGCAGGAAACGCCCGTCAATCCGGGCTATTTTATATAAAAAATGTTATCAAATGAACAATGTCTGTGTATCATTGTTACTTTTGTAATGATTTCAATTTAATTAAAAATACGATTATGATTACTGAAAAATTACAAAATGCAATTAACGAGCAGATTACAGCTGAAATGTGGTCGGCTAACATGTATTTGGCTATGTCTTTCTATATGGAGAAAGAAGGATATTGTGGTATGGCACATTGGTTGAAAAAACAGTGGGCTGAAGAGAACGAACATGCCTGTGCATTGGCTGATTACGTAATCAAACGTGGCGGTAAAGCCAAAGTTGATAAGCTGGATGTAGTTCCTAATGATTTCGGTACTCCGCTGGAAGTATTTGAACAGGTGTATAAACACGAGTGCCGTGTATCCGAAATGATCGACAAGTTAGTGGATGTGGCTGCCGCCGAAAAAGATAAAGCAACGCAGGACTTCCTGTGGGGATTTGTACGCGAACAGGTAGAAGAAGAGGCAACTGCTGCAGGTATCGTTGATATGATTAAGAAAGCCGGTGCAACCGGTGTCTTCTTTGTAGATGTGAAATTGGGCGAACGTTAATAGTCTTTTTGATATAGAATTGCCAAGGCAAAAAAGCCGCTTGATTTTATTCAGGCGGCTTTTTTTATTTCTTTTTGGCTGTTTCGGTATTTTAATCTACCTTTGCTACTCTTTATTGACACGTACTATGAGTTACTATGCATATGGGCAAAATAAATCTTAAATACCTTCTTTGGATAATGTTGAGCAGCTATGTTCTGAGTGCTTGTTCGGAGATGGAAACCCGAAAAGTGCTGGTGGTGCACTCTTATGAGAAATCTTATGCCGCTTATCCTGATTTTAATGAAATGATTGCCGAAACTTTCCGGAAGAGAGGGATTGATGCCGAACTCCGTACGGTGTATTTAGATTGTGAGGCCTATCAGGATAGCTTGGAATCCTTGTATCTGCACTCTCTGCTGGATGAAGTTTCCGAAAACTGGGAACCGGAAATTATACTGGTCAATGATGACCAGGCAACTTATTCGCTGCTGAAGTGCGGACATCCGCTGGCGAAGCAACTTCCTGTTGTTTTTGGTGGAGTGAATTACCCTAACTGGTCTCTTATAAAGCAATATCCCAACGTGACCGGATTTCGTGATAAAATAGATTTTATGGCGAATATCAAGGTTGCGAAAGAGATATTCGGGAAGGAGATACATCTCTTCACTATTATAGACTCCACTTACTTGGATAAACAAATAAGGAAGGATGCTTGGGAACAGTTGAAAGACGAGAAGGTGGAAGGTTTCATGAACTCAAAAGAATTCAATTCCAGGGAATGGAAGGAGTTTGTAAAAGAAAAGAGTTATACGTATTTTGCCGGGCTTACTGTCCGGCTTCAGAAGGATCGTTCGGATGCCGGACTACTTTGGAGTTTAAGCCAATACACAAGAGATAGGTGTTATCTTCAGTTGAAAAGAGATTTTACGACTGTCAATATCGGTAATATCTGTTCTAGTCCCAGTTTGACGGCCATCAATGAAGGTTTTGGTTATGGCGAGAAACTGTTGGGGGGATATATGACGACGATCCCGATACAGGTAGGGGAAATGGTGGATGCAGCGGTCAGGATTTTGCATGGTGAGAAACCTTTGGATATGCCCATCGCAAACAGTGCTAAAGAGTATGTGGTAGATTGGGAGGTGATGAAACAGAGGGGGCTTTCGAAGACGGATATTCCAGAGAAGTATTCTATTATCCATATTCCGTTCAGTAAGGAATATCCTTGGCTGTGGGGAGGAATTGTTTTCTCAACTACAGTTCTATTGATTATGCTGTTTGTCTTGTTGTTTTTCCTCTATCGTCGGGAGCAGGGGAGGAAAAAGAAAGCTCTCAATGCGTTGGAGGATGAAAAAGAAACGTTGGCGCTGGCTATTGAGGGGAGTGATACGTATGCGTGGAAGTTGGAGAATGATTATTTTATATTCGAGAGTGATTTCTGGAAGTCGCAGGGAATGATGTCGAAGGTGCTTACGTTTGACAAACTGATTAAGTTTATTCATCCGGAATGCCGGGATGAAGTGGAGGAAAATTGGAGGAAGATATCCTTAGTCCGTAAGGTGGCGGTACAGGTGCGTTGCGACTTCAACGGAAAGGGATATCAATGGTGGGAATTCCGGTATAAGACCATTGCGTTGCCGGATGGCGGCTATAAGGCTGCCGGACTATTGCTGAATATACAGGACATTAAAGATCGTGAACATGAACTGGAAGAGGCGCGTCTGCTGGCGGAAAAAGCCGAGCTGAAACAATCGTTCCTGGCGAATATGAGTCACGAGATACGCACTCCGCTGAATGCGATTGTCGGCTTTTCCAATATATTGGCAGCTGATGAAGAACTGGAAACGGATGAGCGCTGTGAGTATATCAAGACGATCAACAGGAATAGTGATTTGTTGCTGACACTGATAAATGATATCCTGGAACTTTCACGGCTTGAGTCGGGCTATATGTCCTTTGAATTTGCTCCATGCGGAGTGGGGGAATTGGTGGATGAAATCTATCAGACCCATCAGATGTTGATATCGGGACAGTTGGAATTTATTAAAGATAAGGATACGGTGCCGGTAAGGATAAATGTAGATAAAGGACGGTTAGTGCAAGTGATAACTAATTTCCTGAATAATGCGTCCAAATTTACGGCTTCGGGGTATATCAAACTGGGATACCGTTATCTGCCTGATACTTCGGAAGTGGCGATTTATGTGGAAGATACAGGCTGCGGCATTCCATATGCCGAGCAGAAGATGATTTTCAACCGGTTCTATAAACAAAATGAATTCTCACAGGGAACAGGTCTGGGACTTTCTATCTGCCAGGTGATTGTGGAGAAACTACAAGGAAGGATCGAACTGTGGTCGGAACAGGGGAAAGGGAGCAGATTTACAGTGGTGGTAAAGGCTACAAGCTACGAGTAACCTGTAGCCGGTAACTCGTAGCCCGTAGCTTATCGTGCTTTAGCGCGATAATACTCCAAGTTCTTTTCCTACCTTAATAAATGCTTCTATACACTTGTCCAGATGTTCTCTTTCGTGTCCGGCAGAGATCTGTACACGGATGCGTGCCTGGTCTTTCGGAACTACGGGATAATAGAATCCGGTGACGTAAATGCCTTCTTCTTGCATCCGGGCGGCGTAAATCTGTGAAAGTTTGGCATCATACAGCATCACGGCGCAGATGGCACTTTGTGTAGGCTTGATGTCAAATCCGGCGGCAGTCATTTTCTCGCGGAAGTAATTGACGTTTTCTACTAATTTGTCATGCAGGGCATTGCTTTCTCTCAGCATATTGAAGACTTCGATGCTTGCGCCGATCACGGCAGGAGCAACAGAATTGGAGAACAGATACGGGCGACTGCGTTGGCGCAGCAGGTCGATAATCTCTTTGCGTCCGGTGGTGAATCCGCCCATGGCTCCGCCAAAAGCTTTGCCCAGTGTACCGGTGTAAATATCCACACGTCCGTAAGTTTTGAATAGCTCGCTCACGCCGTGGCCTGTAGGACCTACTACACCGGCAGAGTGAGATTCGTCTACCATTACCAGGGCATCGTACTTTTCCGCCAGATCACAGATTTGATCCATCGGAGCCACGTTGCCGTCCATGGAGAAAACGCCGTCTGTTACAACAATGCGGAAACGCTGGGCCTGTGCTTCTTGCAGACACTTTTCCAGTTCGGCCATGTCGGCATTGGCATAGCGGTAACGTTTGGCTTTGCACAGGCGTACACCGTCAATGATGGAGGCATGGTTCAGGGAATCGGAGATGATAGCATCTTCCTCGCTGAATAGAGGTTCGAACACTCCACCATTGGCATCAAAACAGGCAGCATATAGTATGGTGTCTTCGGTTTTGAAATAGTCGGAGATAGCGGCTTCCAGTTCTTTGTGGATGTCTTGTGTTCCGCAGATGAAACGTACGGAAGACATGCCGTAGCCACGGTGATCCATCATCTTTTGGGCAGCGGTAATCAGTCGCGGATGGTTGGACAAACCCAGGTAATTGTTAGCGCAGAAATTCAGCACTTCCTTCCCTTTTACGGTGATGGCGGCTTGTTGCGCACTCTCGATCAGGCGCTCTTCTTTGTAGAGTCCGGCCTCTTTGATTTCAGCAAGCGTATTGCTGAGGTGTTCTTTCATTTTCCCGTACATAGCTTTATAAATTAAAAGTTTGTCATCTTATTACTAAACGATACAAAGGACACGATTTTTCTTCAAATAAACAATAGCAAAATGATAGAATAATGAAAAAAAAGTATGTATATTTGCACGTCTCTAAGGATGGAGCACCTTATAAATAAGTCGTATGAAGAATATTTTGGTAATTGGAGCAACCGGACAGATAGGTTCGGAACTCACATTGGAATTGCGTAAACGTTATGGAGATGACCATGTTATAGCCGGATACATTCCGAGTGCTATGCCTAAAGGAGAATTGAAAGCATCGGGGCCTTCTGCTATTGCTGATGTAACCGACCGTCAGTCTATTGAAGTGGTGGCGCGCCAATTCAAGATTGATACGATTTATAATCTGGCAGCTTTGCTCTCGGTGGTTGCCGAAAGCCGTCCGGCTATGGCTTGGAAAATTGGTATAGACGGATTATGGAATGTGCTGGAAGTGGCGCGTGAATATGGCTGCGCAGTGTTTACTCCGAGTTCTATCGGTTCGTTTGGAGAAGCTACGCCTCATGTGAAGACGCCGCAAGATACGATTCAGCGTCCTCGTACGATGTATGGCGTAACCAAGGTAACTACTGAATTGTTGAGCGATTATTATTATACTAAATATGGAGTAGATACCCGTGCGGTTCGTTTTCCGGGCATCATTTCCAATGTAACTCCTCCGGGAGGGGGGACTACAGACTATGCGGTCGATATTTTTTACTCCGCAGTGAAAGGTGAAAAGTTCGTATGCCCTTTGAAACCCGGTACTTATATGGATATGATGTATATGCCCGATGCGCTGAATGCAGCCATTTCGTTGATGGAAGCAGCACCGGCACGTCTGAAGCATCGGAACGCTTTCAATATCGCTGCCATGAGTTTTGATCCGGAAGAAATCTGCCGGGAGATAAAAAAGCATGTACCCGATTTTGAAATGGTATATGAGATTGACCCATTGAAGCAATCCATTGCCGACAGTTGGCCCGACAGCTTGGATGACAGTTGTGCTCGTGAAGAGTGGGATTGGAAACCGCAATATGATTTAGAATCCATGACGGTGGACATGCTTGAGAAGTTAAGAGCTAAACTAAATAAGTGACCTTCAGGGGCCGGTAAAGAATGAGAAAAATAGGATTGGGGTTCTTGCTTCTCGTTTTCTTGGTGTCGTGCGGCAACAAGAAGACGAAGATGGATCCTTTTGCGACAATCACCAATTTGGTGGATTCGGCTGCACACAAAGCTGATACTGTACCACAGGCTGAAGTTGATAATGACCCTAAGCCAATAGAAGCGGATGAATCGTTTGATGATTTCGTCTATAGTTACGCTTCGGATGACGCCCTGCAACGGCAGCGGACTAAGTTTCCATTGCCTTTTTACGACGTTGATAAACCTTCTAAAATAGAGAGGGGGGAGTGGGAACATGATTATCTGTTTACCCAGCAGAGCTATTACACATTGCTCTTCGATGATGAAGATGACTTGGAATTGGTGGGAGATACTGCCTTGACATCCGTACAGGTGGAATGGATTTTGCTGGAAAACCGTATGGTGAAGAAATACTATTTTGAACGTATCAAGGGTGTCTGGATGCTGGAAGCTATTAATCTCCGGCAGATAGAGCAGGGGGAGAATGAAGACTTCGTTGCGTTTTATTTGCGTTTTGTGACTGATAGTGTTTATCAGAGCCGGCATATTCGCGAACCTTTAGAGTATATCACGATAGATCCGGATGATGAATTCTCTATCCTGGAGACTACACTCGACTTGAACCAGTGGTATGCTTTCCGTCCGGTATTGCCTGTAGACAAACTGTCCAATATCAATTACGGACAAAAGAATAGCGATTACTCTAATACGAAAATCCTGAAAGTAAATGGGATTGGAAATGGATATACCAATATTTTCTATTTTCGCAGACATCGCGGAGAGTGGGAGTTATATAAGTATGAGGATACGAGTATTTAGGAAATTACGAATGACGAATGACGAATGATGGAGCATGAGATGAGAAAAATACCCAATACATTCGGACTTGATGTAGAAGCTGCCGTGTTTTTGGAATACAGCTCAGTAGAAGAATTGGAGAAGTTGATTGCCGCCGAACGCATTACTTCTCCTTATCTGCATATTGGAGGAGGGAGCAATCTGCTGTTTACCGGAAATTATGAGGGGGTGATATTGCATTCGCGCATTGGCGGCATTGAAGTAACGGCTGAAGATGAAGAAAAGGTTTCGGTGCGTGTAGGTGCCGGTGTGGTGTGGGATGATTTCGTGGGCTATTGTACGGATCGAGGTTGGTATGGAGTTGAAAACCTGTCTCTTATTCCCGGGGAGGTGGGAGCTTCGGCTGTACAGAATATCGGTGCTTATGGCGTGGAAGTGAAAGATCTGATTTCTTTCGTAGAAACGGTGAACATACAAGGGGCGAAGCACGTTTACCAAACGGATGAATGTGATTATTCATACCGGAACAGTGTTTTTAAACGGCCGGAAATGAAGCAGGTGTTTGTTACGCATGTTGGTTTCTCTTTGAGTAAGAAAGAGTCTTATACATTGGACTATGGTACTATTCGTCAGGAACTTGAGAAATACCCGAAAGTTGACTTGAAGACATTACGACAGGTTATTATCAATATTCGTGAAAGTAAATTGCCTGATCCGAAAGTACTGGGTAATGCCGGAAGCTTCTTTATGAATCCTGTCGTTGCACGTGAAGTTTTTGAAGCTTTACGGGAACAATATCCTCAGATGCCTTTTTATGAAATGGGTGCTGACCGGATAAAAATTCCTGCCGGTTGGATGATAGACCAGTGTGGTTGGAAGGGGAAATCGCTGGGACCTGCCGCCGTGCATGATAAGCAGGCATTGGTGTTGGTAAACCGGGGTGGGGCAACGGGGGCTGATATCGTAGCCCTTTCGGATGCTGTAAGGGCGTCAGTTCGCGATAAGTTTGGCATTGACATACATCCCGAAGTGAATTTTATTTGAAGTAATCATGATTATCAGAGGTCGCTTTTGAAAGAACTGATGATTGATAATTAATATGTAATTAAAGTGAAACTAAGAATATTAGGAAGCGGAACATCGACAGGAGTGCCTGAAATAGGTTGTAAGTGCGAAGTTTGCACTTCTGCCGATCCGCGTGATAACCGCTTGCGTGCGTCTTCTTTGTTGCATACGGATGATGCGGTGATACTGATTGATTGCGGACCGGATTTCCGGGAACAGATGTTGAGGGTAGCCTCATTTGAAAAAATAGATGGAGTGCTGATTACTCATGAGCACTATGACCATGTAGGAGGGTTGGATGATCTTCGTCCTTTCTGCCGTTTCGGCGAGATTCCCATATATTCCGATGACTATACGGCAACTCACTTGCGTGCACGAATGCCCTATTGTTTTTTGGAACATAAATATCCCGGTGTACCTCAGATTTTCTTGCAAGAAGTGGAGCCGGGAAAAAACTTCTTTATCAATCATACGGAGATTATTCCTTTTCAGGTGATGCACGGGCGTCTGCCTATTCTGGGGTATCGTATAGGTAAGCGTTTGGCTTATATTACAGATATGCTGACCATGCCTGAAGAGTCCTATGAACAATTGCAAGACTTGGACGTTCTGGTTGTGAATGCCTTGCGTGTCAAGCCGCATCCTACGCATCAGAGTATTTCCGAGGCATTGGAGACGGCGAAGCGCATCGGTGCGCGCGAAACTTATTTTATTCACATGAGCCATCATGCCGGATTGCATGGCGAACTCGAAAAGCAGCTTCCACCTGATGTGCATCTGACTTTTGATGGAATGGAAATAGAGTTTTAAAGGCAGGCATTCTAAAACTTTTTATATCTACTAAAGTTTTTGAAACATTTGTTTTGTTTTATTAGTAGAAATACTTATTTTTGCCGAAACTTGATGCCTGAAAAACCATGAAGTTACGCCTTGTCATAAGAATTGCCATGATTGTGTCCATAGTGTTGCTATGTACGGGGTTCGGGGTGTATTCATTCTTTAGGTTGAATGAGGTGGAGAGTCAGAAAGATTTTAATCTCTATACTCTAGTGCCTCAAAGCGCAATAGCTGTGCTGGAAACAGACCGTATGGCAGAATTGGTGGATGACATCAACCTGTTGAGTTGCAGCAAAGATAATCACTTCCTTTATGCTTCCGAACTTTTTGTTTATCTGAAGAACTATCTGCATACCTTGCTGGAGGATACTCCGCACGGACTTAGTAAGCAGATGAACAAAATGCTTATCAGTTTTCATGAGCCGGATACACCGTTGAACCAAGTGTTGTATTGCAGTCTGGGATCAGGTGATTATGAGTTGGTGGAGTCATTCATCAGGAAATATTGTTCCAGTTCATTCCCTTCTAAATTCTTTGATTACAGAGGTGAGGAGATCAGTATTTATCCTATGCCTGACGGACGTTTCCTTTCAGCGTATTTTACATCGGACTTTCTGGCGATCAGCTTTCAGAAACGATTGATAGAACAGGTGATTGACGCGCGGCTCTCCAAAAAGTCGTTGATAGACATGCCTTCATTCAAACTGATGCATGCCGGGAAGAATGCGAACGTGGAAGCTACGGTGTATGTGCGCATTAAATCGGTGGAGATGGGTAAAAAAACAGATGGTATTCGTTCGCAGACCTATTTGGGAAGTTGGGCGGAATTTGATTTGAAGCTGAATGAAAATGCTATTTATTGTTCGGGGATTAGTCACGGATCGGACACTACGCATACTTTTATAAATGCTTTGCGTCGCCAGCAGCCGGTAGAGGGGTTTCCGGGAGAACGGCTTCCACTTTCTACTTTCTTTTATGATTGTTGGGCCATTTCGGACATGGATGCTATGTGCAGCTTTACGGCGAAACAGGAATATGCCAAGGCAACTTATTCCGATTATATTAAAGAAAGAGATGAAGAATGGATGGATTTCTTGAAAATGTATGCAGGAGATCAGATGATATCCTGTCTCTTTCAGTCGAAAGATACAGTAAATGAGATTCCTTGTGCGGTGATGAGTGTTCCGGTGAAGAATGTGTTGCAGGCTGAACGCCGCTTGCAGTCATTGCTTTATACTTCTCCGAAGGAAATGGATGCGCCTCCTGTTCCGCAGGCATACCCCGATTATCATCTTTATCCAAAGGCGAAAGGATATCGTTATTATATATTGCCTCGTAATACCTTGTTGACTCAGTTGACAGGCATCACAGAGTCCGCCCTTTATACGTATGTGTGTTTTTATTGCGGGCATCTGCTGATGGCGCCGGATGTTGTCAGTCTCACGGCTTATATAGATGCCATGGAGAATGAGGAAGTATTGGATGATATCCCGTTGTATGAAGAGGGGATCGGGAGTCTTTCACCCACATATAGTTTTGTAATGATGGTGGATATGGAAAAGATGGTGGAGCAACCGGAAACTTATGTGCGTCTGATACCGAACTTTTTCTTTCGCCAGGCAAAGTTTTTCCGGCATTTCGTGCTTTCAATACAATTCACTTGTGTGGATGAGGTGGTATATCCGAATCTGGTGTTTTTATACAAAGGAGATAAAATATAAGATTTAACACACAAAAAAAGGGAGAAATTTTCTCCCTTTTTTTGTGTTAGATCCTTTTTAGTTTAGAATGGCAGATCATCTTTTGCGTCACCTGTGAGGAATTCCGGTGCGGCAGTCGGTGCCGGCGGCGGAACAGGTGCGCCCGGTGCGCCTGCAGGGGCTGTTGCACTAACACGCTCTACTTTCCATGCGCGGATACTGTTGAACCAACGGTCCTGCCATTGGCGTGCGTCCACATCAAATGATACGGTCAGTTCTTCGCCCATCTGGATGTTAAACTGTTCTATTTTGTCTGCTCCGAAAACATCGAAACACATTTTGCGGGGATATTGGCCGTGGTCTTCAATCACGTATTCTTGTGCTTTCCACTCATTGCCCGACTTTGCCACTCCGCCTCTTGGTTGGAGTATAGCGATAATTTTTCCTGTAAATTCCATTGCGTTCTTTTTTAATGATGCGGCGAAGTTACAATTTTTTAGGGAAATCCGGAGAAGTTCCGGGTGTTTTTTCTTAATTTTCTTTGCTGTGAGAAGATCTTTTTTTGTAACTTTGTCCGATACTATGAAGTTATAGTACGAATAGGGAATAATATAAAACTTAAATACACAGAACATATGAAATTTATCGTTTCGAGTACTGCGCTCTCCAGCCATTTACAGGCTATCAGCCGTGTGATTAATTCGAAGAATGCGTTGCCCATTTTGGATTGTTTCCTCTTTGAACTGAAAGACGGAACATTGTCGATTACTGTTTCTGATAGTGAAACAACGATGGTGACGTCAGTTGAAGTGAATGAAAGTGATGCTGACGGACGCTTTGCCGTAGCTGCCAAAACAATTCTGGACGCATTGAAGGAAATCCCCGAACAACCGCTGTCGTTTGAAGTAAATACCAATTCTTTGGAAATCACAGTACAGTATCAGAACGGTAAGTATAGCCTGATGGGGCAGAATGCAGATGAATTTCCTCAATCGGCTATGCTGGGTGACAATGCCGTACGCGTAGAAATGGATGCATCCGTATTGTTGGGTGGAATTAATCGCGCTGTATTTGCTACGGCTGATGATGAACTTCGTCCGGTGATGAATGGTATCTATTTTGACATTACCACAGAAGATATTACAATGGTGGCATCTGATGGCCACAAATTGGTGCGTTGCAAAACACTGGCTGCCAAAGGTAATGAACGCGCAGCATTTATTCTGCCCAAAAAACCGGCTTCGTTGATTAAGAATTTGTTGCCTAAAGAACAAGGACAAGTAGTTATTGAATTTGATGAACGTAATGCTGTGTTTACATTGGAAAAATACCGCATGGTGTGTCGTCTGATTGAAGGACGTTATCCTAATTATAATTCGGTGATACCGCAGAATAATCCTTATAAAGTGACTGTGGACCGTATGCAGTTGGTAGGTGCATTGCGTCGTGTATCTATTTTCTCATCACAGGCAAGCAGTCTTATTAAGTTGCGTATGCAGCTCAATCAGATTGTGATTTCGGCACAGGATATTGATTTCTCTACTTCTGCCGAAGAAACACTCGCTTGCCAGTATGATGGTAACCCGATGAGCATCGGTTTTAAATCGACTTTCCTGATTGATATTTTGAATAATATCGCTGCTGATGAAGTGATAATTGAACTGGCAGATCCGTCACGTGCAGGTGTCATCATTCCCGTTGAACAAGAGGAAAATGAGGAGTTGTTGATGCTACTGATGCCGATGATGTTAAATGATTAATAATTGCTATAGCTACGAGCTACAAGCTACAGGTTACGAGTGTCTTTCGGGACATAGCGTAGCCTGTAGCTTGTAGCTCGTAGCTCGTAGCTTATACCTATAATAATAATGAAATTAAACCTCAAAAACCCGATTGTTTTTTTTGATTTAGAGACGACCGGAACGAGTATCAATGTAGACCGTATCGTTGAAATCTGTTATCTTAAAGTATACCCCAATGGTAATGAGGAAGCAAAAACACTTCGTATCAATCCGGAAATGCATATTCCCGAAGGTGCGTCTGCTGTTCATGGCATCTATGACGAGGATGTGGCAGATTG
The DNA here is from genome assembly GCF_036416795.1 of Bacteroides sp. MSB163. Taxonomy (NCBI): domain Bacteria; kingdom Pseudomonadati; phylum Bacteroidota; class Bacteroidia; order Bacteroidales; family Bacteroidaceae; genus Bacteroides; species Bacteroides maternus. Next base: position 4,261,751 of record NZ_CP143867.1, read on the forward strand.
TCCTACCTTCAAAGAAGTGGCCCGTACTATTGCCAATGATATAGAAGGATGTGATTTGGCAGGATTTAATTCCAACCGTTTTGATATTCCCGTGCTGGCGGAAGAATTTCTTCGCGCCGGTGTAGATATTGACCTGAGCCGCCGCAAGTTTGTGGATGTACAGGTCATTTTCCATAAATTGGAGCAGCGTACACTTTCTGCTGCTTATAAATTTTATTGTGGAAAGAATCTGGAGGATGCACATACGGCGGCAGCTGATACGCAAGCAACTTATGAGGTGCTAATGGCACAGCTGGACCGCTATCCGGAATTGCAGAATGATGTTGCTTTTCTGGCCGATTATTCCAGTTTTAACAAGAATGTGGATTTCGCAGGACGTATGATTTATGATGATAATGGTGTAGAAGTATTTAACTTTGGAAAATACAAGGGAATGTCGGTGACAGATGTGCTGAAACGCGATCCGGGCTATTATAGCTGGATATTAAACAGTGACTTTACACTGAACACCAAGGCTATGTTGACAAAGATCCGTCTACGTGAATTAACCAATAAGTAGTATCATGGCGAATACACTGAAAGGAAAGAAAATTGTATTAGGAATAACCGGAAGTATTGCTGCTTATAAAGCTTGTTATATTATCCGGGGACTTATAAAGCAAGGTGCTGAGGTACAGGTAGTCATAACTCCTGCAGGAAAAGAATTTATAACTCCCATTACGCTTTCGGCATTGACGAGTAAACCGGTTATCAGTGAGTTTTTTGCCCAACGTGACGGTACATGGAATAGCCATGTGGATCTGGGTTTATGGGCGGATGCTATGCTTATAGCTCCGGCAACTGCTTCAACTATCGGCAAGATGGCAAATGGAGTGGCTGATAATATGTTGATTACGACTTATTTGTCGGCTAAGGCTCCGGTATTTGTGGCACCCGCCATGGACCTCGATATGTATGCCCATCCTTCTACACAAAAGAATCTGGATACGCTTCGTTCTTATGGAAATCATATTATAGAACCGGGTACAGGAGAACTTGCCAGCCATCTGGTAGGTAAGGGACGTATGGAAGAACCGGAAGTCATTATTCAACATCTGGCGAATTATTTTGCCGGGAGAGAAGGTGATTTGCGAGGTAAGACCATTATGATCACTGCCGGACCTACTTATGAGAAGATCGATCCGGTACGTTTTATCGGGAACTATTCTTCCGGTAAGATGGGGTTTGCTATTGCAGATGAATGTGCTGCCCGCGGAGCTAAGGTTATTATGATATCAGGTCCTGTACAACAGCAATTGAAATATCCGGTACGTTGGTTTGCTGTGGAATCGGCAGATCAGATGTATAATGCTGCGTGTAACTTTTTTGCAGAGGCTGATGCTGCTATTCTTTCGGCTGCTGTTGCCGATTTTACACCGGAACAGGTTGCTGATGCTAAGATAAAGCGGGAAAAGGAAGGGGAAATGACGTTGCGTTTGAAACCTACGAAAGACATTGCCGCCTGTCTGGGACAGATGAAGAAAGATCGTCAGATATTGGTAGGTTTTGCTCTGGAAACGAATGACGAACAGCATAACGCTGAGGATAAGCTGCGACGGAAGAATCTGGATTTTATCGTTCTGAATTCTCTGAATGATAAGGGAGCCGGTTTCCGGTACGACACGAATAAAATCAGTATCATTGACCGTGAAAGCAAGACGGACTTTCCGTTGAAATCAAAGGCGGAAGTAGCTGCGGATATTGTAGATCGTCTGGTGGAAGTGTTGGAGAATAAGTAAATATTGATAGTGAGGAATAAGACGCTTTATATGATTCTGCTTCTGGTTGCTGTGACGCTAAAGTCCACTGCTCAGGAATTGAATTGTAAATTTACAGTGAATTATTCTCAGATACAAGGTACGAGTACACAGGTTTTTACTACGCTTGAAAACGCCTTGATGGAGTTTATCAATACCCGTCGGTGGACGCAGGCGCAGTATGAAGTGAATGAACGGATTCGTTGTTCTATGAACCTGACCGTAAAAGAATATAATGAGGCGGATGGACGTTGGAAGTGTGAGCTGATTGTGCAGTCTACACGCCCCGTCTGGCAATCCGGGTATCAGACGGTAGTTTTTAGCTTTAAAGATACGGATGTTGCTTTCAACTATCGTGAGTTCGATCCGCTGCAACTGCGGGATAATGTTATTGACAGTAATCTGACGGCAGTAATTGCTTATTATGCTTATATGATTATCGGACTGGATATGGACACGATGGCTCCACTGGGTGGTACGGAGGTTTTTCGGGCAGCTGAAGACATTGTAACAGCCGCACAGAACCTTGGTGAAACCGGTTGGAAAGCGTTCGATAGCAGTCGGAATCGTTATGCGTTAGTTTCTGATTATCTGGAAGATGGCATGGCGCCTTTGCGTAAACTGATGTATGGATATCATCGTACAGGTATGGATGAACTCTCTGTGAATGTTACCCGTGCCCGCGCTGTAATAACATCTATGCTTAGCGGTCTGAAAGAGGCGCAACAGAATAAGCCTATGTCGGCATTGCCCGGTTTGTTTACTGAAATAAAGAAAGATGAATTGATTAATCTTTATTCCCGTGCTGCAATGAAGGAAAAGGAAGAAATATGTGAATTACTCTCTTCTGTCAATCCTTCGTTGACTACCGAGTGGGAAAAGATAAAACAATAATTAGGAAGTAAGTAAGATTAAAATTGTAATTAAGTCATGTTACGTTCGCTTTACATACAGAATTACGCGCTTATAGAAAAGCTTGATATTAGCTTTGGTGCAGGTTTCTCCGTTATCACGGGTGAGACGGGTGCCGGTAAGTCTATTATACTGGGTGCTATCGGCTTGTTGCTTGGTCAGCGTGCCGAAGTAAAAGCCATTCGCCAGGGTGCATCGAAGTGTGTGATTGAGGCCCGTTTTGATATTTCAGCTTATGGCATGGAGCCTTTCTTTGAAGATAATGAACTGGAATATGAAGAAGAGTGTATCTTGCGTCGTGAGGTTTATGCATCTGGTAAGAGTCGTGCATTTATCAATGATACTCCAGCTTCGCTTGTACAAATGAAGGAATTGGGTGAACAGTTAATTGACGTGCATTCTCAGCACCAGAATCTTTTGTTGAATAAAGAAGGATTTCAGCTGAATGTACTCGATATATTGTCTCATAATGATGAACAACTTTCTGCTTATCAATCTTTGTATAGAGAATGGAAGCATGCACAACAGGAACTGGCAGACCTCATAGCTCGTGCTGAGCAGAATAAGGCAGATGAAGACTATATCCGTTTCCAGTTGGAGCAGTTGGAAGAAGCAAATTTGTCTGCAGGTGAACAGGAAGAACTGGAACAGGAGACGGATGTGTTGAGTCATGCTGAAGAAATAAAGGCCGGTTTGTTTCGTGTCGGACAATTGCTGACCTCTGATGAAGGTGGTCTGCTGGCCGGGTTGAAGGAAAGTCTGAATACAATGCTTGGTCTGCAAAAAGTTTATTCTCCGGCTACTGAACTTGCTGAACGCCTGGAAAGTACATATATTGAATTGAAAGATGTTTCCCAGGAAGTTTCTTCTCAGGAAGAGGATGTTGAGTTTAATCCTGATCGTCTGGAAGAGGTTAACGATCGGTTGAATCTGATTTATACCTTACAGCAGAAACATAGGGTAACTACTGTGGAGGAGTTACTGGCACTTGCTGAAGAATATGCAGCAAAGTTGGCGGCCATTACTTCTTATGATGAACGTATTGGTGAGTTGACAACTCTCTGCGATACTCTATATAATAAGGTGAGAAAGCAGGCTGCTGTTCTTACCAAAGCCCGTACCGGCGCCGCTCGTGAAGTGGAAAAGCAGATGGCTTCCCGCTTGGTGCCGTTGGGTATGCCTAATGTGCGTTTTCAGGTGGAGATGGGAATAAGAAAAGAGCCTGGTGTACACGGTGAAGATACCGTCAACTTTCTCTTTTCTGCCAATAAAAATGGCTCATTGCAAAATATTTCATCGGTAGCTTCCGGTGGTGAGATTGCACGTGTCATGTTGTCCATCAAGGCGATGATAGCCGGTGCGGTGAAATTGCCCACTATTGTATTTGATGAGATAGATACAGGAGTATCCGGTGAGATTGCCGACCGTATGGCGGACATTATGCAGGAAATGGGCGAACAGGATCGCCAGGTAATCAGTATTACCCATCTGCCGCAAATTGCTGCGCGCGGATGTGCACATTATAAAGTATATAAGCAAGATAACGAAACCGAAACCAATAGCCACATACGCCGTCTGGCAGATGAGGAGAGGGTAGAGGAAATAGCCCATATGCTCAGTGGGGCTACTTTGACAGAAGCTGCTTTGAATAATGCAAAGGCGCTTCTTGGTATCAAAAGATAGCCTTTAATTTTTAATTTCTAATTTTAATTTCTCAAAGATGGTTGATAAGAGTGAAATGATTTTCGGCGTTCGCGCTGTGATAGAAGCAATACAGGCAGGAAAGGAAATCGATAAGATACTGGTGAAGAAAGACATTCAGAGCGATTTATCCAAAGAACTTTTTGCTGCGCTAAAAGGAACTTTGATTCCGGTGCAACGTGTTCCGGTGGAACGTATTAACCGCATAACCCGTAAGAACCATCAAGGGGTGATTGCTTTTATCTCATCCGTTACGTATCAGAAGACAGAAGACTTGGTGCCTTTTCTTTTCGAAGAAGGCAAGAACCCGCTGTTCGTCATGTTGGATGGTGTGACTGATGTTCGTAACTTTGGTGCCATAGCTCGTACCTGTGAGTGTGCAGCGGTAGATGCTGTTATCATTCCTGCTAAAGGAAGCGTGACGGTGAATGCTGATGCAATGAAAACATCTGCCGGAGCATTGCATGTTCTGCCGGTTTGCCGTGAGCAGAATCTGAAGACTACATTGCAATATCTCAAAGATAGTGGTTTCCGCATTGTGGCAGCTACAGAAAAGGGTGACTATGATTATACCAAAGCTGATTATACAGGACCGCTGTGTATCATAATGGGAGCTGAAGATAAAGGTGTTTCTTATGAGAACCTGGCTCTTTGCGATGAGTGGGTGAAAATCCCAATGCTGGGTACTATCGAGTCGCTCAATGTTTCTGTTGCGGCAGGTATTTTGATTTATGAAGCTGTGAAACAAAGAACCAACTAAGATATGAAGAAGAACTTGTTGTTGACGCTCGCCCTCTGTTTGCTGGCACAGTGGAGTGTAGCTCAGGCACCCAAATGGGTGGAAAAAGCCAAGCGTGCTGTTTTCTCGGTGGTTACGTATGACGAGAGTGATAAGATACTTAATACGGGAAATGGATTTTTTGTTACCGAGGATGGAATCGCTCTGTCTGATTATAGCTTGTTTAAAGGTGCGCAGCGTGCCGTAGTCATTAATTCGGAGGGCACACAAATGCCTGTGGAAGTTATTATGGGAGCAAATGACATGTATGATGTTGTGAAGTTCCGTGTAGCGATTTCAGGAAAAAAAGTACCTGCATTAGTGGTATCTCCTGTGGCCCCGACTGTAGGTGCAAGCATTTATCTGTTACCTTATTCTACACAGAAAGATCGTTCCTATACTACCGGACAGGTGAAAGAAGAGTCTAAGGTAGATGGACAATATCATTATTATACACTTGATATGCAGCTGAAGGATAAAATGGTAAGTTGTCCGGTAATGACTGCTGAGGGACAAGTATTCGGTCTGGCACAGAAATCTTCTGGAAAAGATACAGTTACCATTTGCTATGCGGTAGGTGCCGATTATGCTATGGCTCAAAAGATAAGTCCTCTTTCTTTCAATGATCATACTTTATTGAGTATCGGCATTAAGAAAGCATTGCCTGAGACGGAAGAACAAGCATTGGTTTATCTCTATATGGCTTCTTCACAGCTTGCGCCGGAGAAATACGCCGAGTTACTGAATGAGTTTATATCTCAGTATCCCAACAGTGCTGACGGTTATCTTCGCCGTGCAAGCAATCAAATCTTCCAGTCGAAGGAGAAAAGTTCAATGGATAAGGTAGCGGCTGATATGGATAAGGCGCTTGAAGTGGCGCAAAAGAAAGATGATGCATACTTCAATCGTGCCAAGCTGATTTATGGTTATCAGTTGGATAAACCTGAAAAAAGCTATAAAGATTGGACATATGACAAGGCTTTGGATGAGGTGCGTAAAGCGATTGCAATCGAAGCTCTTCCGGTTTATGTTCAGTTGGAAGGCGATATCCAGTTTGCCAAGAAGGACTATGCGGCTGCTCTTGCCTGTTATGAGAAGGTGAATGGTTCCAATATTGCCTCTCCGGCTACATTTTTTAGTGCCGCTAAGACGAAAGAATTGATGGAAGCAGCTCCGGAAGAAGTGTTGGCTTTGATGGATAGTTGTATGGCGCGTTTCGTGCAACCGTACAGTGAGGAAGCAGCTCCTTATCTGCTGGAACGTGCCCAGATGCGCCTGAATGCCGGACAAGGACGCGGTGCGATGCTTGATTATGATGAATACTATAAAGCGGTTCGTGGCAATGTGAATGATGTGTTCTACTATTATCGCGAACAGGCGGCCGTTCAGGCAAAGCAGTTTCAGCGTGCGTTGGATGATTTGGCAAAAGCCATTGAGCTTAATCCGAAAGAGTTGACTTATTATTCGGAACTTGCGGTGGTAAACATTCGTGTGGGTAGAAATGAGGAAGCAATCAAGGTGCTGAAAGATGCTTTGGAAATTGATCCTAAATATGGTGAAGCTTATCGCCTGATAGGAGTGGCGCAACTACAGTTAAAGCAAAACAAAGAGGCATGTGCCAGCTTCGCAAAAGCTAAGGAACTGGGTGATCCGAATGTCGATGCTTTAATAGAAAAACACTGTAAGTGATTGGTCGTAATGCATTGTTTCTGTGAGAAAAACGGATGATGCGTTTTAGTAAAACGAATGATACGTTTTAGTGAAACGAATGATACGTTTTAGTAAAATGAATGATACGTTTTAGTAAAATAGATGATGCATTTTGCAAAAAAGGCTCCGCTTTCACAAGCCGAGCCTTTATCGGGAAACTCCCGTGTCAAAAAAGAATTAGCTAAGTCTAGGTTTTTAAAACAGGTATAAGTGAATTTTTCTTTTGTATATAATTCTATTAAGTAAATGCATGAAGTTGCAGAATACTGCATAAGATACCAATTTTTTTTCTTGAATGAACTATAAATTGTTGAATACTAAAATAATATTAGAATGAAAAAAGTAATTTGCAGTCAGAAAGCTCCGGGGGCTATTGGTCCTTACAGCCAGGCTATCGAAGCGAATGGAATGATATTTGTATCTGGTCAATTACCTATTGATGCGACTACCGGACAGATGGCAGAAGGTGCTGAAGCACAGGCACGTCAGTCATTGGAGAACATTAAGCATATCCTTGGAGAAGCGGGTTTGACGATGGCAAATATCGTCAAGACTACTGTTTTCCTACAGGATATGTCATTGTTTGCAGATATGAACAAAGTATATGCTACCTATTTTGATGGTGATTTCCCTGCCCGTTCGGCTGTTGCAGTGAAAGCACTGCCGAAAGATGCTTTAGTGGAGATTGAGTGCATCGCGGTTCGCTAACAAATCGGCAACAATAAAGCTACTGCCTCCCACGAAGATAAAGTCTTCCGGGAGGCTTTTTTCTTGTGCAGCCCGCACGGCAGAGGGAACATCCGGATAGCAATTTCCTTGCAATCCCGCCTCAGAGGCAAGTTGGGCAAGTTCGCTTTCAGGTAATGCACGCCTTACGCTGGCTTTTGTGAAGTAATATTCGGCTTCTTGGGGTAATAATGCTAATACACCGCGTATGTCTTTGTCGTTTACCATACCTATAATCATATGTAGTTTCCGGTAAAATTGCTGTTTCAACTGCTCTGTGATATAGGTGATGCCACCTACATTGTGTCCGGTATCGCATATCAAGGTAGGGGCATCCTGCAATTTTTGCCAGCGTCCCATCAGTCCGGTCAGTTCACAAACATGGGCGAAGCCACTTCGGACAGCCTGCTCACTCAGATTGTATCCGGCTTTTCGTAGTTCAGGGATGGCTGTGAGTAACGTGCGGGTGTTCTTAGTTTGATATAACCCTTTCAGTTCATATTCCAATCCGGGGTAATCATCCTTTTCATTTTCTTCTGCAAAGAGAATGGGAGCACCTACTTCGCGAGCCTTTTTTGTAAATACAGGTTTTGTTTCAGGAGTCGTTTCTCCGATTACGACAGGTATTCCACTTTTAATGATCCCGGCTTTTTCTCCCGCTATCTTTTCTAATGTATTACCCAGGAATTGGGTATGATCAAAACTAATATTGGTGATGATACATAGATCCGGGTGCACGATATTGGTGCAATCTAGTCTTCCGCCAAGTCCTACTTCGATAATCGCTACATCTACATGTTCGTCAGCGAAATAGCGGAATGCCATAGCGGTAGTCAATTCAAAGAAAGAAGGATGCAGAGGCTCAAAAAAATCACGTTCTTTTTCTACAAACCGGACTACATATTCTTCAGGGATGGGCTGTCCGTTTATTCGGATACGTTCGCGGAAATCTACGAGGTGCGGAGATGTGTAGAGGCCTACCCGGTACCCCGCTTCCTGCAAGATAGCAGCAAGAGTGTGCGAGCATGAACCTTTCCCATTCGTACCTCCTACATGGATACTGTGGAAGTTCCGGTGCAGGTGTCCGAAGTGTTCATCCAGTGCCAATGTATTCTCCAAACCTTCCTTGTATGCCGAACTTCCCACCTGTTGAAACATAGGGACACTGTTATATAAGTATAATAAAGTGTTCTGATAATCCATCTTTTAAAATATTTAACGAGAAAGCAAACTATTCTCTCTTTTTAATTCCTATCTTAGAAGCTGCAAAGATAATGCAAACCGAGAGCAGAATAAAATGAACTTGTCCATTTTTTATGCCAAGGTGCAGCTTATCTTCGCTTTGGAGGTAAATATATCAACAATTTAAATCTAAAAGAGTATGGGAGCAAAGAAAAATTTTGTGATTGATACGAACGTAATCCTTCACGACTATAACTGTCTTAAGAATTTCCAAGAGAACGACATTTATCTTCCCATCGTGGTTCTTGAAGAATTGGACAAATTCAAGAAAGGGAATGAGCAGATAAACTTCAATGCTCGTGAATTTCTCCGCGAGCTCGATTTAGTTACCGATGACAATCTTTTTAATAAGGGTGCTTCTCTGGGCGAAGGCCTGGGAAATTTGTTTGTAATAGCCGGTTCGGTGGATGCTCCGGATGTGTTCGACTCATTCCCCGAGCGTATTCCCGATCATAAGATTCTGGCTGTAGCGGACTGGTTGACGCGCCAAAAGAAGGATATGAAAACCATCCTGGTGACAAAAGACGTGAACCTCCGGATGAAAGCACGTTCCATAGGCTTACTTTGCGAAGATTATATCAACGACAAGGTGATAAATGTGGATATATTTGAAAAGTCAAATGAGGTGTTTGAGGGAATTGATCCTGCTTTGATAGACCGGATTTATTCTTCCAGAGAAGGACTGGATATCAGTGAGTTTGATTTCAAAGATATCATCCATCCGAATGAATGTTTTATCTTGAAAAGTGACAGGAACAGTGTACTTGCCCGTTACAATCCTTTTACACATTCCATTTGTCGGGTGAATAAAACAAAGAACTATGGCATCGAACCTCGGAATGCCGAACAAAGTTTTGCTTTTGAAGTGTTGACCGATCCAAACATCAAATTGGTTGCTTTGACAGGTAAAGCCGGTACAGGAAAAACATTGTTGGCTCTGGCAGCTGCCCTTAGTCAAATGAATGACTATAAGCAAATTTTGCTGGCGCGTCCGATTGTTGCTTTATCCAATAAAGACATCGGTTTCCTGCCAGGTGATGCCAAAGAAAAGGTAGCTCCTTACATGCAACCCTTGTTTGATAATCTGAATGTAATCAAACGTCAGTTTGCTTCTAACTCAACAGAGGTAAAACGTTTGGAAGATATGCAGAAAAGTGAGCAACTGGTTATTGAAGCATTAGCTTTCATCCGTGGACGTAGTTTGAGTGAAACTTATTGCATTATTGATGAAGCACAAAACTTGACTCCGCATGAGATAAAAACTATCATAACCCGTGCGGGGGAGGGTACGAAAATGGTGTTTACCGGTGATATCCAACAGATAGACCAACCTTATCTCGACAGTCAGTCCAATGGCTTGGTTTACATGATTGATCGTATGAAAGATCAGAACCTTTTTGCTCATGTAAATTTGTTAAAAGGAGAACGTAGCCAATTAAGCGAATTAGCTAGTAATTTGATGTAACAGAGCTTTATAGGTCGTAAATATGGTGGCAAAGTTATACCCGTAACTTTGCCACCATTTAATTTTATCACACATTTTTATCTTTTTCTTGTCCTATTTGATAAAAAATAATGTATCTTTGCCTCGCCTAAAAACAAAACTGTCAAACGAAATGAAACATAAAATTTTTCATCGCTACCTTTCAGCAAAGGTATTGCCGATTTGGACTATTCTGTTGATCGATGTACTGATAATCGTCGTATCCAGCCTATTGGCTTATGCGCTTCGATATGATTTCCGGAGTATTTTCCTGGAATCATCTACCATTGACAAAACGATTGTATGGACGGTCATTGTCAATCTGGTCTTCTTTAGGGTGTTCCGCACCTATTCTAACGTATTGCGCTTTTCTTCGTTTATAGACATTATGCGCATTTTCGTTTCATTGACGGTGTCTTATGCTCTGTTAATGATTTCGAGTGTGCTTTTAGATAGTTATCTGAATATTCGTCTGGCACCTGTGAGTGTACTGTTTATGGCCTATATCATTAGTTTTGCCATTATGGCTTGTTCACGTATAGTTGTGAAGATGTTCTATGAACTTCTGAATTTTGATGGAAGCCATAGCGCCAACGTCTTTATATATGGTGCTAAGGAAGCGGGAGTGAACATTGCGAAAGCGTTGCGTGTCAACCTGCGTAATCACTATCGTCTGCGTGGTTTCATAGCAGATGAGCCGGAACTGATTAATAAGGTGATGATGGGCGTAAAGGTATTCCCGAATGACGAGTCTCTGATTGATGTATTGAATGACCGCGATGTGCATACAATTATTATTTCGCCGGCCAAAATGGAAGAACTGAAGAAGTCTGATATGGCCGACCGTCTTCTGGCACACAACATCAAGCTTATGACTGCACCTCCTTTGAGCGAGTGGAGCGGACAGACTTTGAACCGTACTCAGTTGAAAGAAATTCAGATTGAAGATCTTCTGCAACGCGATCCTATTGAAATCGATATTCATAAGGTAGCTTCCCACCTCGAAGGAAAGCGCGTAATGATTACCGGTGCTGCCGGTTCTATCGGTAGCGAAATAATGCGTCAGGTAGCTTCCTTCAACCCTTATAAGCTAATTCTGGTAGATCAGGCGGAGACTCCGTTGCATGATATTCGTCTGGAATTGCAGGATCGTTGGCGTGACATTGATGCAGAGACTATTATTGCGGATATTTCCAATGCTACGCGTATGGAAGATATCTTCAAGGAATATCAACCGCAATATATTTTCCATGCAGCGGCTTATAAGCATGTGCCGATGATGGAAGATAATGTTTCCGAGTCCATTCAGATCAATGTGTTCGGTACGCGTACACTGGCTGATCTGGCTGTAAAATATGGTGCTGAAAAGTTTGTAATGATCTCTACGGACAAGGCTGTGAATCCCACCAATGTAATGGGATGTTCCAAGCGTATCTGTGAGATTTATGTGCAGTCTTTAGCTAAGAAACTTCAGGAGAAAGGCGGGCATGTGACGCAATTCATTACGACACGTTTCGGTAATGTGTTAGGTTCTAATGGTTCGGTAATTCCACGTTTTCGCGATCAGATTCAACGTGGTGGGCCTGTAACTGTGACACATCCTGAAATTATCCGTTATTTTATGACTATCCCCGAAGCTTGCCGTCTGGTACTTGAAGCCGGTAGCATGGGTAATGGCGGTGAGATTTATATCTTTGATATGGGTAAACCGGTGAAGATTGTGGATCTTGCCAAGCGTATGATCAGCCTTTCCGGACGTACGGATGTGAAGATTGAGTTCACCGGATTGCGTCATGGTGAAAAGCTGTATGAAGAATTGCTGAATGTGAAAGAGCTGACAAAGCCGACTTATCATGAGAAGATTATGATTGCTACAGTTCGCGAATATGATTATGATGAGGTGAAGCAACGCATTCAGAAGTTGATAGAGGTTAGTTACACGTATGATCAGATGCAGATTGTAGCTGCTATGAAGGATATTGTTCCTGAGTTTATCAGTAAGAATTCATGCTTTGAAGCCTTGGATAAGAAACCCGAATAAGAAAAGATTCCTCTGTAAAGGAAACGCCAATATATGTAATGCCCCGTAACAATATATGTTAGATATGCTAACAATATATGTTACGGGGCATTACTTATAATGATATGTTGTGCGGTTCCTGTTTATTTTTTACTGGAGAAATATTTCATGAACTGAGTACGTTCGAAGGTATTTACTCCATTCAAGTCGCTAACATTCAGCATTCCCTTGAATTGAGGAATGTTTTCCATGCCTTTGCGATCCATCCATAAGTTCAGGAAGTGGATATATTCTCCTACAAGGGCATAACTGTTCTGATAGAATGCGCTACAAATCTCTACAGCTGAAGCTCCTGCCAAAATTGCTTTTACAATGCCTTCGGGGGAGTGAATGCCGCCTGATGCTGCATAGTCCAGCTTATTCACAGCTGCGGAAGCGATACCGATCCAGCGTAAGGCTTTAGCCAGGTCAGCTCCTGTGCTGAATACATTTCCTGAGATTTGCTTCATCTTTTCGATATCAATATCCGGTTGATAGAAGCGGTTGAACAATACCACAGCAGCTGCTCCGTTGGCATATAACTGATCTATCAGAGCTATCGGATTAGTCAGGTTATCACCCAGTTTCATGATGATAGGAATACGTACCGTTTTTTTGATGTGGCTGAGAATATCAATATGCCGTTGTTCGAATGAACCGTAATTGTACTGCATATCTGTCTGGAGAGCCAGGATATTAATTTCTATAGCATCAGCTCCTGCCGCTTCCATTTGTTGCGCAAATCCTACCCATTCAGCATCCTGATAGCAGTTTATGCTGGCAATAACAGGAATGGGGCATACTTTTTTAGTATCCTTAATCAGTTCCAGATACTCTGACAGTTTATGTTGGCGGACGTATTCTACCAAGTAATCACTGCCTTCAGGATACATATTCGGATCTCCCAGCCAGTCAGCTTCCAACATGATCTGCTCTTCAAAAAGAGATTTCAGAACAATGGCACCGACACCGGCTTCATAGAATTTCTGATTTTTTTCAGCACTATCAGTTAAACCTGAGCTGCTGACGATAATCGGGTTTCTTAATTCTAACCCGGCAAAAGTAGTTTTTAATGTTGCCATGGTAATAATGTTTAATGAATAATGATTAATACGTTCTGTCTCCAAAGATTTTGCTTCCTACGCGTATCAGGGTACTTCCAGCAGCAATAGCTTGGTGATAATCGTGGGACATTCCCATGGACAACTCCCGAAAAGCCTCCGTGTCGGCAAACCATGAGTCTTTCACTTCTTTGAAGAAGCTACTTAATGAACAAAATTCCTTCTCTATTTGTTCATTGTCGTCTGTATTTGTTGCCATACCCATCAGACCGCATAATTGTATGTTACTGAGAGTTTTCCATTCACCGACCGCTAACATTTCCCGGCACTCGTCAAAACTAAAACCAAATTTGGTTTCTTCTTCTGCTATGTGCAGTTGCAACAGGCAATTGACTACTTTTCCGGCTTTTGCAGCTTGCTTATTGACTTCTACAAGGAGTTTGTATGAGTCAATTCCGTGGATCAGAGCCACGTAGGGCACGATAAACTTGATTTTATTGGTTTGCAGATGCCCGATAAAGTGCCATTCAATGTCTTTGGGAAGACTTTCGTACTTGGCAGTCATTTCCTGTACTTTGCTTTCTCCGAATATTCGTTGCCCGGCGCGATAGGCTTCTTCTATCGCTTCATTGGGGTGAAATTTGGAGACAGCTACCAGTCGCACCCCATCAGGCAGTTCGCTTAGCACTTGTTGAAGATTCTCTGCAATATTCATGATTAGAAAATTGAAATATGAAATTCAAAAGTTGAAGATCAAAGCGTTCTGTGTTTACGCTAATCACTTCAACTTTCAAAAGATTAAACTTCCGGTTTGTCATTGGGTTCCGCGCTATACGGATATACATCCATAAGGGGTGTTTCAGATACTAAAGCAATCTGGTAATCCGCCATCGTACCCTTCATGCCTTCATCCAGTTTCTTAACAGCATCGCGCAGGTCGGCAGCTTGTACCAACACCTGAGTGGATGTTTTCTTTTCAGCTCCACTCTTTTCGTCCAAAGTAATAAAGATCAGTTTGCACTTGAACCAACGGTCAGCGGCCTCTTCTTCGCTGGGGAATAATTCACTATAGTTGGCACGTTTGATGTCTGATACTGTAAATTCGCCTGAAATAAACGGCGTCATTTCTTCAATGATGCGTGCTTCTGCTTCCGTAAAGCTGAGTGCGTCCACCAAATAAGGTTCTGTAACTTTCTTGTTCATACCGTTTTCCATCACTTTTTCGTAACGGATTTTGCACTCAAACCATGTATGCATTGCCATAATTCCTTTGTTTTTTTAATTATGAATTTATATTCTTGTTATAAAACTGACTACAAAGATAATGCAATTTGAGTGCATAACTTTCATGCTCGCATGAAAAAGTTATGCTGAGATTTTTTATTGTTTCTTTTTATGACTGGTGCTTCATCCTTGAAAATGTACTTCTACATAATTTGTCTCATAGTATCAGAAATATGTGTTGTCAAATAAAAGAGCCTAAATAGAGGCAATCGCCTGTATATCATTGATTGGAGGTAGTGTGATTTCTCGCTGTTATTGCTGTTCTTTGGCGCGTTAAACCTATAAAAACAACAAAATTATGGTAGTAGCTTATTTAAGAGTAAGTACAGAAAAACAATTTCTGGCTAATCAGCGTGAAGAACTTCTGCGTTTTGCAGAGAAGAATGGATTGCAGATTGACAAGTGGTACACCGAAACGGTGAGTGGCAGTGTGAGAAGCAAAGACCGGAAGTTATCGGGGGTGTTGAACCGAATGCAAAGAGGTGACTCGCTGATTGTGACGGAAATTTCAAGATTAAGTCGTACAATGTTGGAAATCATGACAATTCTTAATTCTTGTATCAAGAAAGAAATTGTTCTGTACAGCACAAAAGAGGGGTATGTATTTCAAAATGACATGAACAGCAAGGTATTGGGGTTCGCATTCGGATTAATGGCAGAGATAGAACGTAATTTGATTTCCATGCGAACAAAAGAAGCATTGGCAAGGCGCAGGCAAGAGGGGGTAAAACTGGGACGAAAGAAGGGAACTTGTCCTGCTATGAGGATACTTCGTGAGAACAAAAGGCGTTTGATAAGAGATGCTCAACGAGGTGTTTCCTGTTCGGAGCTGGCTCGCCAGATGGGAGTATCCCGAACTACTATGCATCGTTTCCTGAAGTGTAACTAATGAGAAAACGAGTTGACAAGTTTCTGTTTCCAGGCACTTTAGTCAACTCGTTTCTCCGGGCAGTGGAATTCTTGACTATCCTACGGGAATTTCTTTATCTTCGTTTTTCTCTTTCATGCTTTTTCCACGTTTATGCAAACTCTTCAGTTCAAATGACAACATGATGCGGAAGAATCCGATAATCAGGAATGCGAATGAAATCATGTAAACTGCATAGAGAGCGCCTATTGCCGGTTGCCATAAGATGATGAGCGAACAAATTACGGCTAATATGCCGAAAGCAATATACCAGCCCCAGTCTCTTGTTCCATATCTTTTCAGATCCATGGCATAGCCGACAGATGAGAAGCCTCGGAACATCAGCCAGAATGCAATAATGAAAGGAATAACTTCCATACTTAGTAATGGATAAGCTATCAGGTAGAAACCGAATATCATGTCGATGATACCTCCGGCCAGATACCAGCCCCAACTGGATACATTTTTCCGGTTGCTTACAGCAAAAGAAATCTCCAGCAAACCGCTGAATAACATGGATATACTGAACAGGATACTCAAAACAGCGTAGCCGTTCAACGGTGCAAACATCAGGCTGACAGCAACTACTACGTAGAGTATGCCAAGCAAGAGAGAGAGCCACCAGTTTTTTACTTCGCATTGAAGTTCGTCAAATAAAGTTTTCATACAAATCGAATTTTAAATGGTTATTGTAATCATGTTTGTGAGAGTAACAATTTACAGTTGGAAAAGTTTTGAGCGAACTTTTCTAACAGTTCTTTTGTTATATAAGCATATAAAAAAAGAAAACTATGGCTACAACAAAATTTAAGGGACAACCGGTTAAGATTATCGGTGAGTTTATAAAAACAGGAACAGTTGCTCCTGATTTCGAGTTAGTAAAGACTGATCTTTCTTCTTTTTCTTTGAAAGATATGAAAGGAAAGAATGTGATATTGAATATCTTCCCGAGTTTGGACACTAGTGTTTGTGCAACATCTGTGCGCAAGTTCAATAAGTTGGCAGCAAGTCTGCCTGACACCGTGGTATTGGCGATTTCCAAAGACTTGCCTTTTGCTCACGCTCGTTTCTGTACGACGGAAGGTATTGAAAATGTAATTCCTTTGTCTGATTTCCGTTTTTCAGATTTTGATGAAAGCTATGGTGTGCGTATGGCAGACGGTCCATTGGGCGGTTTGTTGGCACGTGCAGTGGTTATCATTGGTAAAGATGGAAAAGTGATGTATACCGAACTGGTACCCGAAATCACTCAAGAACCGGATTATGACAAAGCAATAGAGGCTGTGAAGAAATAGTAATCTCAGATTTTTAAATAGCAATAAGAATAATAAGGTGCACAAGGGTCGTGAGGCTATTGTGCACCATTTGTTTTTTATATAGTGAGTTGGTGTATGGATTGATTGTGGATTATCTTTTGTGTATTTTATTTGCTTTATGGTGAGTAACTGACTTTTTTTGTTTTACTTTGTACCATGAAATCAAGTATTAATAGATAACAAAGAAAAATGGAACGAGGTTTAAAAGACTACGCCTTACTCATGCTGAAAGGTGTGGGAATGGGAGCAGCCGATGTGGTTCCCGGAGTATCGGGAGGAACAATTGCTTTTATTGTGGGAATTTATGATGAACTGATAGATTCGATAAAAAGCATCAACGGAAAAAGTTTAAAGTTGTTTTTTACAGGAAAATGGGGAGCGTTCTGGAAAGCCATTAATGGCAATTTTTTAATTTCCATTGTAGCTGGAATCGCTGTCAGTGTATTTTCACTGGCTAAGATTATTACATGGTTGCTTACGGATCATCCGGTAATGGTTTGGGCTTTCTTTTTCGGACTGGTGCTGGCTTCCACCTGGTTTGTGGGGAAAGATATAAAGGAGTGGAATAAGAAAACAATTCCGGCTTTTATCATAGGAGTGGCAGTTGCTTATTATATTACGGTGGCAACTCCTGCTGAAACGCCATCCAATCTGTTTTTCATTTTCCTTTGCGGTGCGATTGCTATTTGTGCGATGATCTTGCCGGGTATATCGGGCAGTTTTATTTTGGTACTGTTAGGCAAATACTTTTATATAATGGAAGCGGTCAAGACACTTGATATAGCGACTTTATTAGTATTCTTGGCAGGCGCCTGTATAGGTATAACTACTTTTTCACGAGTTCTTTCCTATGCGTTAAAGAATTTTCGTAATATAACGTTGGCGGTATTGACCGGCTTTATGCTGGGGTCTCTTAATAAAGTATGGCCATGGAAAGAAACGATTGAAACGTTCACAGACAGTCATGGAGTAGTGAAGCCACTGGTTGAAGCGAATATCCTTCCTAATCAATATATTGTTGAAGCTGTAGTATTGATGATTGTTGGTTTCTTCCTGGTATATTTTTTGGAGAAGCTTTCTACACGTAGTGCTAAATAAGGATACCCCCTACAATATAAAAAAAATAGAGAGTAAAGCAATCAGCTTTACTCTCTGTTTTTTTATTGCAATGCTTTTATGATATTTTGCATATAAACAGCCAGATCTTCCCGGTCTTCATTTTCCATCATAGCCTGCATCTTCTCCAGTTCTTTCAGATCAAAGGGGCGGGTGCACTTCTGATTGTACTTTATGAAGTTTTCCTTATCATGCAGTGTCATGTAGAGAACGGTCAACTTTTCATTGATACCTTCAAATTCCGGTTCTAACTCACAAACACGTTCAAAAGCTATTTTCGCATAATCCAGATACCCGATTTCCATGCTGTGCATACCTATTTCATTCCAGGTATCAGCGCTAGGAGCACAATTCAAGGCCTTTGCCCATTGCTTTATTCCCTTTTCGTAGTCACCTTCTTCGACGTACATGCGGCCTTCAATCAGGTAGGCTTCAGGATCTTTCGGTTCCAGCTTTTGGGCTTTTTTGCAATACTGGTGCGCTTTGCGTTTCTTTTTCATTTTGGAAAGGCAAAGTCCTGCATTGGCATATAGGCTGGGTAGAGTAGGTGCGGGAGTTTCTTCCGCTTCGTTAGCCTGGATTGCTTTTTCCAGATTTTCGTATCCTTCTTCCCATTCGCCTTTGGATACCTTGCATAAGCCGATGTAGGTATAGACAAACTCAGGAGCCAACCCATGCATCCGCTCAGCTTTCTGATAACATTCCAACGCTGCATCCTCATTGCCCAACTGGTAAAAACAATGCCCTTTCATTACATAGGCGTCTGTAAATTCGTCATCACCTACCAATGCATAGTCGCAGGCATCAATTGCCTGGTCGAAGTTCAGATCTTCAAAATGGCATCTTGCCAGTCCGAACCAATAGGGAGCCGAATATGGATTCTGATCTATCAGCTGGTTATATAGAGGAATTGCTTCTTTTATCATACCTTTCCCATAGTAACAGTCTGCAACTACGGCAATGTAAGCTTCTTCATCGGCATATTCTTCCTTTACCGGGTTGAGCCATGCCAGAGCCTTGTCCGGATAGCCCATATCGAGGTACATATAAGATACATCGATTACATTTGCCAGGTCCTCTTTATCTTCAATCGTATCGAGTAGCTGTTCGGCATCATCCAGCTTACCTTCACTCAACAGCAAGTGGGCGCGTACCACCTTGGCTTCCGGCGAATAGGTATCGGGAAGGTTTTCGATGATTTCACGTGCCTTTGCTCTTTTTCCGCTATCCAGATGCAGGTAAGCATATTCTATCATTAATGCCGTACTGTCGGGATGTAGCTTCAGGCCATATTCTGCAATTTCTAAAGCTTTATCATAATTCTTTCTGGTGCCATACCAGTCGGCAAGGTCAGCCAAATCGTCTGCGTCCAGATAAAATGGTTGTTTCGCGGACATTGCCGATTCATATTGTTCGGCAAGTTCCTGAAGTTCTTTATCTCTGCCGGACAGCAGGTTTTTATTGCTCATTAATAGTTTACTCCTATAATCCTTACTTTATTTGTTAATCTTGCCCCAGGTATCTTTCAACCCTACAGTACGGTTGAATACCATCTTCTCCGGTGTGGAGTCCGGATCTACATTAAAATAACCGATGCGCTGGAACTGCAAGTAAGTTAGCGGTTTCATGCCTGCGGCATATTTCTCAATGTAGCAATGGGGCAGTATATGCAATGAATCCGGGTTGATGATTTCTTTCATCGCTTCCAGGGCATCGCAGTTTTTAGCTTCACGAATAGCGGCAAGCTCGTCGCGTGGGTTCTCCACTTTCCACAGGCGGTCGTAGAGGCGTACTTCGGCTTCGAGACAATGGTCGCAGCTAACCCAATGCAGGGTACCTTTCACCTTACGGTTTGCTTCGGGCATGCCGCTCTTGGTGTTCGGGTCGTATTCGCAATATACTTCGACTATTTCTCCGGCTTCATTTTTCTTGCAACCGGTACATTTCACGATATAAGCACTTTTCAGGCGCACTTCTTGTTCCGGAGTCATGCGGAAATATTTCTTAGGAGCATCCTCCATGAAGTCTTCACGTTCCATCCACAGTTCACGGCTGAATTCGATGAAGTGACTGCCTTCTTCCGGTTTTTCAGGATTATTGATAGCTTCCAGTTCTTCCACTTGTCCTTCGGGGTAGTTGGTAATTACCAGCTTCACCGGATTCACAACGGCAGATACGCGGATTGCCCGGGTATTCAGGTCTTCGCGCAGGGCACTTTCCAGCAAGGCAAATTCATTGAGCGCATCATAAGTGGTATATCCGATTTTATCGATGAACTTGTGGATAGCTTCAGGAGAATATCCGCGACGGCGGAAACCACAGATGGTCGGCATACGGGGATCATCCCATCCGTTCACCAGTTTCTCTTTTACCAGAGTCAACAGATTACGTTTGCTCATCAGCGTATAGCTGAGGTTCAGTTTATTGAACTCATACTGGTGAGGACGGTTATCATTCAAATCCTGTCCTTCTTTCACCCAGTCTACAAAAAGATCGTAGAGCGGCCGGTGAGGAACGAATTCCAACGTACAGAGAGAATGGGTTACGCCTTCGAAGTAGTCGCTTTGTCCATGTGCGAAGTCATACATCGGATAAGCTTTCCAAGTGGTGCCCGTGCGATGGTGTGGATGGTTCACTACACGATAAATGATAGGATCGCGGAAGTGCATGTTCGGATTCGCCATGTCAATTTTGGCACGGAGCACCATAGCGCCTTCTGCTATTTCACCTGTATTCATCTTCTTGAACAAGGAGAGACTTTCTTCTATCGGGCGGTTGCGGTAGGGACTTTCCACACCTGGTTGGGTAGGAGTACCTTTCTGCTGTGCGATTTGCTCGGAAGTCTGCTCGTCAATATATGCTTTACCTTCTTCAATGAGGCGGATGGCAAAGTCCCACAATTGCTGGAAGTAATCGGACGCATAGTATTCATTACCCCATTGGTAACCCAGCCATTGAATATCTTCCTTGATGGCTTCTACATATTCCACATCTTCCTTGGTAGGATTGGTATCATCGAAACGCAGATTGCAGATGCCATTGTGGTCGGCTGCAATACCAAAATCAAGGCAAATAGCCTTGGCGTGACCGATGTGGAGGTATCCGTTGGGTTCGGGCGGGAAACGCGTTTGCACCTTGCCACCGTTTTTACCCTCTTTTAAATCTTTCTCAACAATTTGTTCAATGAAGTTGAGGCTCTTTTTTTCGCCTACTTCTTCGCTCTTAATATCTGCCATAATGCTGTCTGTTTTCGTATTCCGTGCAAAGATAGGAGAAAAAAATGAAGAATGAAGAATGAAGAATGAAGAATTCACCTTGCGGCATACTTACATAGCGCGGTTAAATTCTTCATGCTTCGTTCTTCATTCTTCATTTACCGGAATATATCCACTCTTTTTAATGATTTCCTGACCGGCAGGTGACAGGATGAAACTGATGAGTGGGTTTACTTGTCCGGCGTTTTCCGTATTATAGTAATAATATAGAGGTCGTACGATGGGGTAACTCTTGTCTGTGGCACTTTCCATGGTGGGCGGTGCAAAGTGTTTGCCGTCATAAGATACGGAAAGTGACTTGACGCGAGGGGAGAGATAAGCCAGTCCTACATACCCTATCGCTCCCTTCGTCTGACTGACGGATTGGATAATGGCTCCGGTGGCGGGCATGGAAAGGCTACTGCTCATATAATTTTTATTTTTGAGAACGCTTTCCTTGAAAAACTCATAGGTGCCCGAAGATGTTTCACGGGAATATACTACGATTTTGCGATCGTCTCCACCCACTTGTTTCCAGTTTGTTATTTTTCCCCGGAAGATATCTTCCAGTTGTTGGCGTGTCAGTTGTTTCACCGGGTTAGAAGGGTGTACCACGACGGCAAGGGCATCGTAGGCAACGATTACTTCTTCTACTTCCTTGCCTGCGGACTTTACTTTCATTTTCTCACTGAACTTGATGGGGCGGGATGCCATGGCAATATCCGTCGTTCCGTCCATTAAAGCGGAAATGCCCACGCCGGTGCCGCCACCCGTGACGGTAACCCGGGCATCGGGATTGAGCGCCATAAACCTTTCAGCGGTCTGTTGTGCTACGGGGAGTACGGTGTCGCTGCCTTTAATACGCTGTGCTTGCATGCTGCTTGCAGCTAATGTCAGGAGTAGGATCATACTTATTTTTTTCATAACAGGTATTGTTTATAATTACTTTATGTAGTAAACTAACGATAGTATAACAACCTTCATACTACTCTTTTTGTTTATTGTCTGCAAATAAAGCAATCGTGTATTACGATGCTATTACAAAGCTTGTGTTTTTGCGGGTTGTAACGCTTTTGTAACAGGTTTGAAACATTTCTTTCAAACGTTAGTCACACTCTCTTAACATCAGCCCCATTTCTTTGCATGCAGAATATCAACAGGTATTTATGAAGAAACTTTTTGAAAAAATAGTAGAAGGTATATTGGCTTGCAGTGGTTTCGTAACAAGTATTACCATTGTGCTTATCATCCTGTTTCTCTTTTCCGAGGCGTTGGGATTGTTCAACAGCCGGGTGATTGAAGAGGGATATGTATTGGCATTGAATAAAGATAATAAGGTTGCTGAGCTGACACCGGCTCAGATAAAAGATGTCTTCGACGAGGAAATAACAAATTGGAATGAGGTCGGAGGGCAGGATATGCCTATCCGCTTTTCCGTTTGGAGGATATCACCCAGTATTATACTGAAGAAGAACTGGGCCCTTCTTATGAACATGCCGGAGCAAGAATTACCGAGTTGGTGGAGCGTACACCGGGCATCATTGCTTTTGTGCCGCAACAGTTTATTGTACGTCAGGATTCCGTCCACTTGTTGCGCGATAATACGATTTCAGTGAAAGACGTTTTTGCCGGTGCCGAATGGTTTCCTACGGCTACCCCTGCCGCGCAATTTGGCTTTTTGCCGCTGATAACGGGTACATTATGGGTGAGTCTTTTTGCCATTCTGATTGCTCTTCCGTTCGGACTTTCGGTAGCTATCTATATGTCCGAAGTGGCAAATCCTAAGGTGCGTAATCTGTTGAAGCCGATAATTGAGTTACTGAGTGGTATTCCGTCAGTGGTTTATGGCTTCTTCGGATTGATAGTGATTGTGCCGCTCATACAGAAAGTGTTCGACTTGCCGGTTGGCGAAAGCGGTCTGGCGGGAAGTATCGTATTGGCAATAATGGCATTGCCCACGATTATCACTGTGACAGAAGATGCCATGCGCAACTGTCCCCGTGCCATGCGTGAAGCCAGTCTGGCATTGGGAGCTTCGCAATGGCAAACTATATATAAGGTGGTGATACCCTATTCTGTATCGGGCATCACTTCCGGAGTAGTGCTGGGCATCGGACGCGCCATCGGAGAAACGATGGCGGTATTGATGGTGACAGGCAATGCGGCCGTTATACCGCATACCATTCTGGAGCCTTTGCGCACCATTCCCGCTACGATTGCAGCGGAACTGGGAGAAGCACCTGCCGGAGGAGCTCATTATGAAGCTTTATTCCTTCTGGGAGTAGTATTGTTCTTTATCAGTTTGCTGATCAACTTCACGGTGGAAGCTGTATCGGCCCGGAAAAGATAGTGTTTTACAGAGAAAAGTAAAATGAGTATGATAGATAAGAAACATCTTTCGCAACGCATTGCATTCGGTACATTCCGTTTGCTGAGCCTGACGGTGGTAGGGATACTCTTTGCCATTCTCGGCTTTATTATATATAAAGGTATAGGAGTTATCAGTTGGGAGTTTCTGACTACCGCGCCGAAGGACGGCATGACGGCAGGTGGCATTTGGCCTGCCATTGTCGGAACATTCTATCTGATGATAGGCAGTGCCCTGTTTGCCTTTCCGGTGGGAGTAATGAGTGGTATTTATATGAATGAATACGCTCCGAAGGGCTGGATCGTCCGTTTTATCCGCATGATGACGAATAATCTGAGCGGGATACCTTCCATTGTCTTTGGTCTTTTCGGTATGGCCCTGTTCGTTAACTATATGGGGTTTGGCGATAGTATCCTTGCCGGCTCTCTTACATTGGGGTTGCTCTGCGTGCCTTTGGTGATTCGTACTACCGAAGAAGCGCTGAAAGCTATTCCCGATACCCTGCGTGAAGGAAGCCGGGCTTTGGGAGCTACCAAATTGCAAACCATCTGGCATGTGATTCTGCCAATGGCCATGCCGAATGTGATAACAGGGCTTATTCTTGCTTTGGGACGTGTTTCCGGTGAGACCGCACCCATCCTGTTTACTTGTGCCGCTTATTTTCTTCCTCAGTTACCCACAAGTATCCTCGATCAGTGCATGGCATTGCCTTATCATCTATATGTTATTTCTACTAGTGGTACGGATATGGAATCCCAGCTTCCGCTGGCTTATGGCACTGCTTTGGTTTTAATAATAATCATTCTCTTTGTCAATCTTCTGGCAAATGCCTTACGGAAGTATTTTGAGAAGAAAGTAAAGATGAACTAACGGGAATAATAAACAGTAAATGAAATGATGGGTAAAATAGAAGCAAATAATGTAAACTTCTGGTATGGCGACTTTCATGCTCTGAAAGGTATCAGTATGTCGATAGAAGAACGTTCGGTGGTAGCCTTTATCGGTCCTTCGGGATGCGGTAAGTCCACTTTTCTGCGGTTATTCAACCGTATGAACGATCTGATTCCCAATACCCGCCTGACAGGTGAAATCCATATTGACGGAAAGGATATCTACGGAAAAGATATCCAGGTGGATGAGCTCCGTAAGAAAGTAGGTATGGTGTTCCAGCGTCCCAATCCTTTTCCAAAAAGTATTTTCGAGAATGTGGCCTATGGTCTTCGGGTGAACGGGGTGACGGACAATAGTTTTATCCGTCAGCGTGTGGAAGAGTCCTTGAGGGGTGCCGCCTTGTGGGAAGAAGTAAAGGATAAGCTGAAGGTTTCCGCTTATGCACTTTCCGGCGGACAACAGCAACGCCTCTGTATAGCCCGCGCCATGGCTGTGTCTCCCTCCGTATTGCTGATGGACGAGCCGGCTTCTGCGCTCGATCCTATTTCTACGGCTAAAGTAGAGGAGCTTATTCACGAGTTGAAGGAACAGTATACAATTGTTATCGTTACACACAATATGCAGCAGGCTGCACGCGTTAGTGATAAAACAGCATTCTTCTATTTGGGGCAAATGGTGGAATTTGACGATACTAAGAAGATATTTACGAACCCCGAGAAAGTGGAGACTCAGAACTATATTACGGGACGTTTTGGGTAAGCATTTGTTTCATTGCTTTCCTCTAATTAATCATACAAGTAATCTTAAAATAGAAATTTATGGTAAAGTTTATCGAATCGGAACTCGTCTTACTTAAAAAGGAAATAGACGAAATGTGGACCTTAGTGTATAACCAGCTCGACCGGGCAGGGGAGGCAGTCCTGACCTTCGACCGCGAACTGGCGCAGCAAGTGTTGGTGCGCGAACGTCGCGTGAATGCCTTGGAATTGAAAATAGACAGTGACGTAGAAGATATTATCGCCCTGTATAATCCCGTAGCCATTGATCTGCGTTTTGTGCTTGCCATGTTGAAGATCAATACAAACCTGGAACGGTTGGGGGACTTTGCCGAAGGTATAGCCCGTTTCGTGCTGAACTGTAAAGAGCCTGTCCTCGATCCGGACCTTTTGAAGCAATTACGTCTGGAAGAAATGCAGGCGCAAGTGCTTGCCATGCTGGAACTTGCCAAAAAGGCTCTTCAGGAAGAGAGTCAGGATCTGGCAACTTCAGTCTTTGCTAAAGACAATTTGCTGGATGAAATAAACGCTGAAGCCACTACCATTCTGGCAGGTTATATTGCTAAACATCCGGACAGTGTTCTTCCTTGCCTGAACCTGGTAAGTGTCTTCCGCAAGTTGGAGCGTTCCGGCGACCATATTACCAACATTGCCGAAGAAATAGTCTTCTTTATCGATGCGAAAGTGTTAAAACATAGCGGAAAAACGGACGAACATTATCCTTTAAGCAAGAAATGAGTTCTTTTTTAGGTAAAATTTAGCGTTTGTTAGAAAAATGCTATATATTTGTCCATTGAAAACGATTGCGGATGTAGAAAGGCTGCATAATTGGTAATAAAACCAAAGAAATTTCAAAAAGATGTTATAAGACATGTTTTTTAATTTGGTAAGTAACCTGAAAAGCCGCTATATTTGCAGCGTTATCCTGAAAACAATCTTTTTACCTTAAAAAAAAACTAATACCTATTGAAAACTGAAAAATGGGGCTTTGTGAAAAGCTCCATTTTTTTGTACTTATATTTCCCTTATTTCGTATCTTTGAAGAAGATAAGCTGCATCCCGGCAGAACTTTTTCATGTAAGCATGTAAATTCTGCGATCAATTTGCATTATCTTTGTGTTCTCCAAATAAGGAATTATAAATCATTAAATCGTAAACTGAATTATGTTTTCCGGAATAGTAGAAGAATGTGCCACTCTTGTGGCATTGGTAAAAGAACAAGAGAACGTACACTTCACGTTCAAGTGCTCATTTGTAAATGAATTGAAGATAGACCAGAGTGTATCTCATAACGGTGTATGCCTCACGGTAGTCAGCATGACAGAGGATACCTATACGGTTACAGCCATGAAGGAAACATTGGAGCGCTCCAACCTCGGGCTGTTGAACGTAGGAGACAAGGTGAATGTAGAGCGCAGTATGATGATGAACGGTCGCCTCGACGGACATATTGTGCAGGGGCATGTAGATCAGACTGCCACCTGTATCAGTGTAGAAGATGCCGAAGGAAGTTATTACTTCACTTTCCGGTATGCTTTCGATAAGGAGATGGCAAAGCGGGGATACATTACAGTGGATAAAGGCTCTGTAACGGTGAATGGTGTCAGCCTGACGGTGTGTAATCCAACGGACGATACTTTCCAGGTAGCTATCATTCCTTATACTTTCGAATATACCAATTTTCACGATATCAAAGTTGATAGCGTAGTGAACATTGAATTTGACATTATCGGCAAATATATCAGTCGGATGCTCCAGTTTAAATAATAGTTCACCACAGATTACGCAAATAGCGCAGAAATATTATCCTTTTATAATCAGTGTTTATCCGTGTAACCTGTGGTGCAATAAAAAACATATATCAAATGGACTTTTTACAATTAGTAGCCTCCCGTCAGAGTGACCGCGCTTATGATATGACGCGTCCTGTAGAGCCCGAGAAGCTGGAACGGATACTGGAAGCTGCCCGTCTGGCACCATCGGCTTGTAATGCGCAACCGTGGAAGTTTGTCGTAATCAATGATCCCGAACTTTCCGTTAAAGTAGGCAAAGCTACTGCCGGACTGGGGATGAATAAATTTGCTAAGGATGCTCCCGTTCATATTCTGGTTGTGGAAGAATCGATGAATGTCACTTCATTTCTGGGTGCAAAGATTAAGGATAAGTATTTCCCCTTGATAGATATAGGTATTGCCACGGCTCATATCACTTTAGCTGCCGAGAGTGAGGGATTAGGTTCTTGTATTCTTGGCTGGTTTGATGAGAAAGAGATTAAGAAGCTGACCGGTATTCCATCTTCTAAGCGCTTGCTATTGGTTATCACCATCGGCTACTCTGTAAAAGAGAAGAGAAAGAAGGCGAGGAAACCGAAGGAAAAGGTGGTTTCTTACAATAAATACTGATTCAGTGATAAAGGGTTAGTGATAAGTGATTAACAGACTGCGCTATGACACCGCATGGTACTAATCACTTATCACTAACCCTCTAAATTAAAGATTTTTCAGTAGCACATGGCTTGCACTTTTGTAATATTCTTCCCGTGCATTCATTAATACTTCCCATTGTTCGCTGAACTCCTTGTCCTTATCTATTTTGAAATCCTCCGAACCATGCGTGTCCAGTCTGTCTAACAGCAGAGCGACGTTCATTTTATTGATGTCCATGGAGGGTTGATAGCCGATATCTTCATTATTTTCGTCCACTACTTCATGCAATAGGTTTATCTCCTGTAACTCATATAAAGTCTGGTGTGTCAACCGGATCGGTATCTGACATTCTTCGGATATTTCTTCTGCTGTATATGGTTTTGCATTCTCCTCAAATCTTTTGGCAATGAGGGACATGATAAGGATAGCCACGAAATCCCGATACCTCCGGCTGATATTTTTGGTGTCTTTGTCAAAACTGAAGTTCCGTATGTTTTGTCCCGCATACGTCAGTTCTGCACCAAACAGGCAGATTGTCCACGATATTTGTAGCCATAGCAGGAATAGGGGAAGGGCGGCGAAACTACCATAAATAGCATTGTAACGCGATACCCACAACTGACCACTGATGTATAGAAACTGGAATGCCTGGTGTGCCGTTCCTGCAAGAACCCCCGCAATGAGCGCATGCTTGAACTTCACTTTAGTATTCGGCATATATATGTATAATCCTGTAAACATGAACCAGGTCAAAGCAAAAGGTATGAGGCGGATCAGGAATTTCAGGATAGGGGCAAGCAGTACAAAGTCTTCAATGTACTTCAGCGTTGTGCTCATGAAGATGGAGAGACCACCCGAAATTACAATCAAGATAGGCATCAGTAGGAACATGGAGAAATAGTCCGTAATTTTACGGTACATACTTCGTGCCTTTTTTATTTGCCAGATGCGGTTGAAGGTTATTTCAATATTGGTGATCAGGTTGATAACTGTCCATAGCAACATAATTAAACCTACTCCGATAAATATGCCGCTTTTAGTTTCAGAAAGATAAGAGTCTACGAATTGGAGGATGACTTCTGTGGTCTGGTTATGCCCTCCGAATCCCATTCGCACCTGATTCTCCATCAGATTGGAGAAGCCGAACCCACGTGCTATGGCAAATAATATGGCAAGTATAGGGACAATGGCAAGCAAAGTGCTATAAGTCAATGCAGAGGCATTGTTTACTAGTCTGTCCTTGGTGAAGCGGTTGATACATAAATAAATGGTTTTGATTATATTGTAGAGGGAAAAAGTCGTTTTGGTGACTTCATCCTCTGTAATACGCCAGATGTCGTATGTAAGAAATTTCCAAAGGGCAGTAATACGTTTATTCATAATAAATGAAGAATTAAGAATGAAAAATGAAGAATCAAAAATATAGAACGAGAAATTCTATAAAGTTGTTGCGCTATATAGAAATTCTTCACTCTTCATTTTTAGTTCTTCATTATTAAAAAAAGCAGTCAGTCTGTAAGCCGGGTTCTGTTCTCTGTTTTCAGGAAGAATTTTTCATTGTTCATTCATCATTCTTCATTCAGCAAAGTGTCTGTCATTTATCTGAGCCGCATGTCACCATACAGGCTTTAGCGGTCTACCCTCCGACATGGAGCGAGCAGCTCTCATAGCGTCGGTTTACATGACCTTACAACTCCCAAGACGCACAGCCCTTGTGTCACCACAAGACTGGTAGGCTCTTACCCTACCTTCTCACCCTTACCCATGCCCAAGGACACCGGCGGTTATTTTCTTCTACGTTACTCTACCCTCGCGGACAGCTTTCTGTTAGGAAGTAGGATGCTCTATGTTGCCCGGACTTTCCTCATACGCCGAAGCGCAAGCGACAGACCGACCAACTGCTTTTATCCGGCAAAGATACGATTTTTATGCCAGCGGACACAGAAACTTGTAGAGTTTTTGTGTAAAGGAGGGCTTTTTCCGTATCTTCTCCGTACGATCTCCGTACGATCTCCGTATCCGGTCCGTATCTTCTCCGTAGTTTCTCCGTACCTTCTTCATAGTTATAGGTACGGACCGGATACGGACCTGGCACGGACCGGGTGCGGGGTAGATAACCTTCGGTAGGCTTCCATTTTTAAGCACTTTCTTAATATTCCTGAAAATATATAACCAAAATAGAAATTATTTCTAACTTTGCTAACACTTAATAACCCCCAAATCATTTTAGCTAATGAAGAAACTTATTCCTATCGTATCCCTGTTTCTTTTTGTTTCGTTGTATTCGGTAGCTTCGGAAATCGGAGACAGGACTATTCCTGCGGATGTAGCACAGTTGTCCGACAGCTTGAAGCGTCAGTATGCTTCTGATAAGCGGGTGGCACTCTTTGATGTAGATTATTCCTTTTCCGGTAAAAATGTGATGTTACGTGGTGTGACTACTTCGGCCGAGGCGAAAGCTGCATTACTGAACGGGTTGTCGAAAGCTGACTATCAAGTAATGGACTGCTTACAGGTGTTGCCGGATGAGGCTGCACTGGAAGGAAAAACTTATGGTATCATAAAAGTATCGGTGTCCAATCTTAGGGTTGATCCTGACTTTTCATCCGAAATGATGACCCAGGGATTGATGGGAATGCCTGTCCGCATATTACAGCGCGACGGTTGGTATCGCATTCAGACACCGGATAATTATATCGCTTGGGTACATCGTGTAGGTATTCATCCGGTAACGAAAGAAGAACTTCATGCTTGGAACGCAGTAGAGAAGATTGTGGTGACTTCTCATTACGGGTTTGTGTATTCTGAACCCAATCAGGCTTCGCAGACTGTTTCGGATGTAGTTGCAGGCAATCGCTTGAAGTGGGAGGGAACGAAAGGTGCATTCTATAAGGTTGCATATCCTGACGGGCGGACCGGCTATATTTCCAAATCTATCTCCATGCCGGAAAAGAAATGGCGTGCCGCTTTGAAACAGGATGCTGCCAGCATTATTTGCACGGCACATACGCTGATGGGAGTTCCTTATCTTTGGGCAGGCACTTCTTCCAAAGGGATAGATTGCAGTGGTTTTATGCGTACCATTCTTTTCATTCATGATATCATCATTCCTCGAGATGCTTCACAGCAAGCGTATGTAGGCGAGCATATTGATATCGCTCCTGATTTCAGCAACCTGCAACCGGGCGACTTGATCTTCTTCGGACGTAAAGCTACAGCAGATCGTAAAGAACGTGTGGTGCATGTAGGAATGTATATTGGTAACAAACGTTTCATTCACTCGCAAGGTGATGTACATGTCAGCAGTTTTGATTCTGCCGATGAACTTTTTGATGAATATAACCTTGGACGTCTTCTGTTTGCTACGCGCGTGTTACCTTATATAAATAAGGAAGCATCCTTGAATACTACGGAAACGAATCCTTACTATAAATAATAAAGTTACGAACCACAAGCTACAAGCTACAAGTAGCAATGCTTTCATTCTGCAAAGCTCTTGTAGCCTGTAGCTCCGTAGCTCGTAGCTTCTAACTTAAAAACAAATATTATGCAAAACAGAAGAGATTTCCTGAAAACAGCTGCTTTTGCCGCATTGGGTTCCGGTGTGGTTATCAATGATGTGTTTGGAGGAGAAAGTGCTCTAAAACTGTTCAATATCAATAAAAGTGGTGTGAATGCCAGGATGAAATTGCGCTTCTTTCAATATGAGTTGAAGTTACGTCATGTTTTTACAGTGGCTACTTACTCACGCACTACCACTCCTGATGTGCAAGTAGAGATAGAGTACGATGGTGTTATCGGTTATGGTGAAGCTTCCATGCCGCCTTATTTACAGAAAGAACTGGGTACGATGGAAAGTGTACTGGCTTTTCTGAAAAAAGTTCAGGATATCATTGGACAGTTTCCCGATCCTTTCCAATTGGAAGATATTCTCGCTTATGTAGATAAGCTTTCACCGGGAGATGCCGCCGCTAAAGCTGCTGTAGATATTGCTTTGCACGATCTTGTGGGCAAATTGCTGAGAGCTCCGTGGTATAAGATATGGGGATTGGATAAGGAAAAAGCTCCTTCGACCACTTTTACCATTGGTATCGATACGCCGGATGTGGTACGGGAAAAAACAAGAGAATGTGCTGAGCAATTCAATATTCTCAAAGTAAAGCTGGGGCGTGAAAATGATAAAGAAATGATCGAAACAATCCGTTCGGTGACCGACCTGCCTATTGCCGTTGATGCCAATCAAGGTTGGACGGATAAGCATTATGCCATTGATATGATACAATGGTTGAAAGAAAAAGGGATTGTCATGATTGAGCAGCCGATGCCTAAAAACCAGTTGGATGATATTGCCTGGGTGACACAACAGAGTCCGTTGCCTATCTTTGCTGATGAATCTTTGCAGCGTTTGAGTGATGTGGCCGGTCTGAAAGATGCATTTCATGGCATCAATATCAAGTTGATGAAATGTACCGGTATGCGTGAAGGCTGGAAGATGGTAACATTAGCACGTGCTTTGGGTATGAAAGTGATGGTGGGCTGTATGACGGAAACATCCTGTGCTTGCTCTGCTGCTGCCCAGTTTTCTCCTGCGGTTGACTTTGCTGATCTGGATGGCAATCTGCTTATTGCCAACGACCGTTTCAAGGGAATGGAGGTCGTAAAGGGTAAGATCACGTTACCTGATTTGCCAGGCATCGGAGTAGTGAAACTGTAAGGATCCTGAATCGTAATTCTATTTCCGTTCTCAATTATCATCTATAAATTAGCTTATTATGAAAAAAGTATTGTATGCTGCTGCCTTGCTTTTCCTTGTGACTGCCTGTACTCCAAAACCGGAAAGCAAGCCCTATACCTGGGAAGATGATCTGCACCAACGCCTCCTCACTGATTTCTCTCGTACGGAAGATGAAGTGAAAGAGTATATTCGTAAGTATATCCCTGATGTTTCCGATGAGCAAATGTGCCAATGGGAAGCCTCCAAAGCATTGGAGTGTATGACTCTGGATGGTGAGAAGCGTTATTTCCGTAATGCCGCGCCTAATTTATTCCGTGTAGACTCTGTCTGCTATCAGATAAAGGCTGCCAAAGATGGCGTCTCCTTCAGTGGCAGTGAAAAAGTAAATATGGAGAACCTGCCCGAAATCATTGCAAGTGTGAAAAAGAGTGGTAATCCTATCACTGCTCCCAAACGAATGCGAGTCACCTATACGCTCACGGTAGACAGTAATGCTGTTCCTGCCGGAGAGCTCATCCGTTGCTGGCTTCCTTACCCACGTACCGATCAGTTACGTCAGCAAGATGTAAAATTCATCTCTGCCAGCGAATCCAAGTATACTTTGTCCCCACAGGATTGCCTTCATAGCACTCTCTACATGGAAAAAACTGCAGTGCAAGATCAACCACCGTATTCTCTGAAAGTTTTGAGTATACAGCTAATGCTGAATGGCATAATCTGAAACCGAAAGATATTCAGCCCTATGATACAACTTCTTCTATATATAAGGAATATACTGCTGAACGTGAGAAGCATGTCATTTTCTCACCACGTATGCGCGAACTTGCTGCCAAATTGACAGCAGGGGAAACTAATCCTTTGTTGAAAGCTAAACGTATCTTCAGTTGGGTGAATGATAACTTCCCTTGGGCTTCTGCCCGAGAATATTCTACTATAGAAAATATTCCCGAATACGTATTAGATAACCATAAAGGTGATTGTGGTCAGGTTAGTTTGCTGTTTATTACGCTTTGTCGTATCAGTGGTATTCCTGCCCATTTCCAGAGTGGTTTTATGATGCATCCTAAAGCATGGAACCTGCACGACTGGGCGGAAATCTATTTTGAAGGCATTGGCTGGGTTCCTGTAGACCAATCATTTGGCATCCCTACTTTTGCCCGTAATGCGGATGAAGAATATTTTTTTCTGGGTGGCATTGACTCCTGGCGTATGATAGTGAACAGCGATTACGGTATGCCACTGGTACCCGAGAAAAAATATCCTCGTAGTGAAACGGTGGATTTTCAGCGTGGCGAGGTGGAATGGGAGGGAGGCAATCTTTATTTTCCGAAGTGGGATTATCACATGGATATAGAATACCTTGATAATTAAGTAAATATCACCTCCTGAAAACAGATGATGCGTTGAGGGCAAACAGATGATGCGTTGAGGGCAAACAGATGATGCATTTGGGGCAAACAGATGATGCGTTTGCCCCTAATGCATCATCTGTTTTTATTGAATAGACGATCTGTTTCTTATTAACACCTATCTGCCTTATTTTCACGTCAGTAAACGTGCATAAATGTAAAATTGTCAGGCTCTGCCGTTAACCGCTGTTAAGTCCTAAAAGTTCACTGTTAAAAGAGAACAAAAAAGAGTGACAAGCGGAATAAGTGAACGATTTTTGTCGTTATTTTAACGTCGAAATGTTAAACGAAACTTGAATATTAACAATTAAAAGAATAGAAAATTAGTATGAAACAGACAACAAAAAACATTCTCGGGGTTGCGGCTATCGTACTTCTCAGTTCAGGAGTAGCAGGTTTAACCACCTATAAGATGCTGCAAAAAAATATGCCTGCTGATAGTACCAGTGCATTCAATGAAATGTTCCAGCAAAATCCGAACGTACGTTTGGCCTCTTATAATGCCGTTGATGCTCAACCTGTAGATTTGACGCAAGCAGCAGAAAATTCAGTTCATGCTGTGGTGCATATTCGTTCTACTCAGGCTTCCAAAGTTCAGGAAGTAGAAGTTAGAGATCCGTTCTCTGATTTCTTCGGTGAATTTTTCGGTGGTCGGGGCGGTACGCAAAGACGTCAGGTACAGACCCCTGAACGTACAGGTTTTGGTTCCGGTGTTATCATCTCTAAAGATGGATATATCGTAACGAACAATCACGTAATTGCAGGTGCAGATGAAATCAGTGTGACGTTGAATGACAACCGTCAGTTTAAAGGACGTATTATTGGTACGGATGAAGAGACAGACTTGGCTCTAATCAAGATAGAAGGTGATGATTTTCCGACTATTCCGGTAGGTGATTCCGATGCACTGAAAGTTGGTGAATGGGTGCTTGCTGTAGGTAACCCATTTAATCTGACTTCTACGGTGACTGCGGGTATTGTCAGTGCTAAAGCACGCTCTTTAGGTATGGGCCAGCAAACTGGTAAGCAGAGTATCGAGTCGTATATTCAGACTGATGCTGCAATTAATCAAGGTAATAGTGGTGGTGCATTGGTAAATGCTCAAGGTGAATTGATTGGTATCAACGCTGCTCTTTTCTCTCCGACTGGATCAAATACAGGTTATGGTTTTGCCATTCCTACCAGTATTATGAAGAAAGTAGTTGCTGATTTGAAGCAGTTTGGTACGGTACAACGTGTGAAATTGGGTGTGAGTGTAACAGCGCTTACTGAAGAGCCGGGCGACACACAGGTTGCTGATAAAGCTGGTAAGAAGTTGAGTGATATAAAGAAAGAAGCCAGAGAAAAATATGGTGTTATTGATGGTCTTTGGGTACGTGAAATCGTAGAGGGAAGTTCAGCTTCAGGTTCTGATATTAAAGTTGATGATGTAATCATTGGCATGGATGGTAAGGCTATTCATAAATTTGCCGACTTGCAGGAAATTTTGGCAAAACATCGTCCAGGAGATAAGGTGCAAGTGAAAGTGATGCGTGATAAGAAAGAAAAGAATATAGAAGTTACGCTGAAGAATGAACAAGGTACTACGAAGATTGTGAAGAATGCCGATATGGATATTCTTGGTGCCGCATTCCGCCCTGTACCCGATGAATTGAAGAAACAATTGAATCTGGGTTATGGTCTTGAAGTAACCGGTGTTAGCAATGGTAAGATGGCAGAAGGTGGCGTCCGTAAAGGTTTCATTATCCTAAAGGTGAATAATATACCGATGAAGACCGTGGAAGACTTGGAGAAAGTGATGAAAGAAGCAGCTAAGACTCAGGAACAGGTTCTGTTCATTACAGGTATGTTCCCCTCTGGAAAACGTGGCAGTTATGCAGTAAGTGTCGCTCAGGATTAATAGCTGGCATTGCTAAATTGTAGATTGTACATGTGAATAGGTAAGAAGATTGTAATATTAGCTAACAAAGAAGAAAAAGGGTGTCGGCAATTAACTTGTCGGCATTCTTTTTGTTTATATTGTATAGTGAATAAGATAAAAAAGTTAGGGCAAGTTTGCTTGTAACAAAATAATTTGTCGTAACTTTGCAACCCAAATCTGTTTTAGAAGAATGAGACAACTTAAGATTACAAAAAGTATCACTAACAGAGAGAGCGCTTCTCTTGACAAGTATTTGCAGGAAATCGGTCGCGAAGACCTCATAACTGTCGAAGAGGAGGTAGAGCTCGCTCAACGCATCCGCAAGGGTGACCGTATCGCACTGGAGAAGTTGACACGTGCCAATCTGCGTTTCGTTGTATCTGTGGCCAAGCAGTACCAGAACCAAGGTTTGAGTTTGCCCGACTTGATTAACGAGGGTAATTTAGGACTGATCAAGGCCGCCGAAAAGTTCGATGAAACACGTGGTTTCAAATTCATCAGTTATGCAGTATGGTGGATACGTCAGTCCATTTTGCAGGCTTTGGCAGAGCAGTCGCGTATCGTACGTCTTCCGTTGAATCAGGTAGGCTCGCTGAATAAAATCAGCAAAGCATTCTCCAAGTTCGAACAGGAAAATGAACGTCGCCCGTCTCCCGAAGAGTTGGCAGATGAACTGGAAATCCCTGTTGATAAAATCTCCGATACGCTGAAGGTATCCGGACGCCACATTTCGGTGGACGCACCTTTTGTAGAAGGAGAAGACAACAGCTTGCTGGATGTGTTGGTAAACGACGACTCTCCTATGGCGGATCGCTCTTTGGTGAACGAGTCTCTTGCGAGGGAAATTGATAGAGCACTTTCTACGTTAACCGATAGGGAAAAAGAAATCATACAGATGTTTTTCGGTATCGGACAACAGGAAATGACATTAGAAGAAATCGGCGACAAATTCGGTTTGACCCGTGAACGTGTACGCCAGATTAAGGAAAAAGCAATTAGAAGATTAAGACAAAGTAATCGTAGTAAATTGCTCAAGTCTTATTTAGGATAAGTAAGAAATATCAATTTCCGACAAATAGAAGGAATTAAAAACCGGTAGGTCATGATCTGATCACCGGTTTTTTGTTATCCTTATTATAAAAGTGAAGATAAGCTGTATCTCAGCATAAAAAATGAATGAATTCTTTTTATTTTGCTCTCGGTTTGCATTATCTTTGTCGCCAACAATATTAATAAAAAACAGATTATGAAATACGTTCGTATACTTTTGGCTGTAGCTTTAGTTTTTATGGTGTGCTCGGCATTCTCATTCAAGAAGGGTAAAGGAGAAAAAGCTGTGTATGCATTTGGTGTTGCTGCCTCTTTCAACGACACAGTGGTGTATTTTACCGATATTCAAGTGTTGGACAGTGTGAAGTTGGATAAGGCTGGATTCTTGCCCAAACGTGATCTTTATACGTATCGGTTGAAGAATTATCTGGAATATGATTTGAAAGCTCTTGACTATACGTGCATGATCTATTTCTCTGAAAACAAGAAGAAGTTGGAAAAGGAGGCAGCAAAAGTGAAGAGCAAGTATAAGAAGAATAAGACGATAGTATTGGTGCCTATTGCTCCTGAAGCTTTCCAATTCAAGAAGCCGGAAGAGTAATTTGCTTTATTTTCCTTAAGAGGTTAAGGAATTTACTTACATAATAAGACCGTAGTCATGAAAACGAAATTTTACTTCTTTTTATGGGTTTGTCTCTCTGCATTGCTGGTTGCATGTGAACATGAGGAATCGGATACGTCTTTCAAAGGAACTCGTACGATTCTTGCATATATTGCGGCGGATAATACCCTTGCTTCATTTGCTTCTTTGGATTTAGCGGAGATGAAAGCGGGTATGGCGAAAGTTCAAGACTCCAATGTGCATTTTCTGGTTTATATAGATGATGGTAAATCTCCTCGTCTGCTTGAACTGAAGAATGAAAAAGGATCGGTAGTGGAGACGGTGGTGGAAACTTATGAAAGCCGTAACTCTGTAGGTGTATCTGAAACGCAGGAAGTTTTTGTAAAAGTCTTTTCGAATTCCAAATATCAGGCTGACAGTTATGGATTGGTTTATTGGTCACATGGTGATGGGTGGCTGCCTTATCCGTTGCGTGCTGGTACTCGTTGGGTAGGCCAGGATAAAGGTAATGGTGATAATAGAATGAATATCTCTGAATTTGTTGAGATATTAAAGTCTGCTCCTCATTTTGATTTTATATTGTTCGATGCTTGTTTCATGCAGGCAGTGGAGGTTGCCTATGAGTTGCGTGATTATACGGATTATTGTATAGGTTCTCCGACTGAAATTCCAGGTCCTGGTGCTTCGTATGACGCTGTTGTTCCTGCTATGTTTTCTGCTGAGGATGCGGCAGTGAATGTTGCTAAGGCCTATTATGAACCTTATGCGGCTAAATATAATGAAGGTAAAGGCTTATCAAATAGCAATTGGACAGCGGGCGCCTCTGTGTGTGCGCTGAGAACAGATAAATTGGTTGATTTGGCAAGAGTTACAAAACAGGTGTTATCTGGAGTAGTTGATAATGCACACTTGCGCAGTTTGATTTTTAATTATGATAAACGTTCTAGTTTGGATGGGGCTGTAGGTTACTATGATATGGCAAATATGATGAAAAAAATCACTGATGATAGTGCTTATGTAATATGGAGGCAAGCTTTTGATGTAGCTGTAACATATTGGGCGACTACTTCTATGAATTATTCCGCTTTTGCTGATATGTTTTCTATGGAAGGCACTAATGGGGTGTCCTGTTATATCCCTTCAGTATCTAATACCGTTACTGATAAAGCATATCGTTCTACTGAGTGGTATACATCTGCCGGCTTTGCTGCATTAGGCTGGTAACATTCTCTTTTTAAGATATGATAGTGTAGTGTTTGAGTTTGTGAATTAGCCTCAAGCCGAATGTCTGTGTCCCTTCTCATGCACTTAAATTAAGTGCTTATGAACTTTCTTTCTTTGAATTTGTTGCCCGTCTTAATGGATTTAATATGCGCTATGGTGTTGTTATGCTGTGATTTAACATTATTTTCCATCGGAAATTATTTTCTTTAAGAAAATATCCTTTTCTTTGTACTATCAAAATTAAAATAAAGAAGTATGAAGTATATAATTATTGGAGGTGTTGCCGGGGGAGCTACGGCGGCGGCACGTTTAAGAAGAGTTGATGAGAAATCTGATATTCTTTTATTTGAGAAAGGGAAATACATTTCGTATGCAAATTGCGGTTTGCCTTATTATATAGGTGGTGTCATTGCAGAGCGTGAGAAATTGTTGGTGCAAACGCCGGCTTCTTTCGGTCAACGCTTTCGTATAGATGTACGTGTGGAGAATGAAGTTATTGCTATTCATCCTAAAGATAAAACGATTACTGTTCGCACTGCAGACGGTCGCGAATATGAAGAAACCTATGATAAACTTTTGTTGTCTCCGGGTGCCACACCTGTTCGACCACCACTGGAAGGTATTGATTCTGAAGGAATTTTCACTCTCCGTAATGTTGAAGATACCGATCATATAAAGTCTTATCTTACGGAAAATTCCGTAAAACGTGCGGTTGTAGTAGGTGCGGGCTTTATTGGACTGGAGATGGCGGAGAATTTGCATCATGCCGGAGTTGCCGTATCTGTTGTGGAAATGGGTAATCAAGTGATGGCGCCTATTGATTTTTCGATGGCTGCACCTATTCATCAGCATTTGATACAGAAAGGTGTTTCACTCTATCTGGAAGAAGGAGTCACCCATTTTCAGCGTACGAAGCAAGGCATTACCGTCTTTTTGAAAAGTGGAAAAACGATTCC
Organism: Bacteroides sp. MSB163; assembly: GCF_036416795.1. Lineage (NCBI taxonomy): Bacteria > Pseudomonadati > Bacteroidota > Bacteroidia > Bacteroidales > Bacteroidaceae > Bacteroides > Bacteroides maternus. Next base: position 4,301,474 of record NZ_CP143867.1, read on the forward strand.
GGCAGATATGGTATTGCTTTCTATCGGAGTACGCCCGGCAACGGCTTTGGCTAAACAAGCCGGGCTGAAGATAGGTGAAGCAGGTGGTATCTGGGTAAATGAATATCTGGAAACTTCTGCAAAAGATATTTATGCTGTAGGGGATGCCATTGAATATCCACATCCATTGACCGGGAAACCATGGCTGAACTATCTGGCAAATCCTGCGAATCGTCAGGGACGTATTGTGGCCGACAATATGGTATTTGGTAATAAGGTTGTTTACGAAGGTGCTATCGGTACTTCCATCGCAAAAGTATTTGATATGACGGTTGCTTCTACGGGACTTGCAGCTAAACGTCTGAAGCAATGGGAAATGGAATACCAAAGTTCTGTTACTCATTCGTCTTCTCATGCAGGGTACTATCCGGATGCATTGCCCTTGACTTTAAAATTAACATTTCATCCTGTTACGGGAAAATTATATGGCGCGCAGGGTATTGGTTATGAGGGCGTGGACAAACGCATTGACCAGATTGCCGGCTTGATCAAACGTGGTGGAACGGTATATGACTTGATGGAAACGGAACATACTTATGCCCCTCCGTTTTCTTCTGCAAAAGATCCTATTGCTATTGCCGGATATGTTGCTTCTAATATTATCAGTGGTGCAATGCCTGTCGTAACTTGGCGAGAACAGGTACAGCATAAGAATGAAGTAATGTTAATAGATACCCGTACGGCTGAAGAATTTTCTTTTGGATCTATTCCGGGAGCAATTAATATTCCGTTGGATGATTTAAGAGAGCGTATGTTTGAAGTTCCTACTGACAAGCCGGTTGTATTGTTTTGTGCTGTGGGTTTGCGTGGATATCTGGCACAACGTATTCTGATGGGAAATGGATATAAGAATGTGCGTAATCTTTCGGGAGGGTATAAACTGTATTCTGCTGCGGTTGCTCCGGTACCGGTACCTTCTATAGCGAATGCTTCAGTTGATGCTCGCGTAACTTTTGGCTCTACTGAAACCTCGGGAACTGTTGTGCAATCTGATTCTATATTATCAGCTGGAGGTTCATCTAAAGAACCATTGAAAATCAATGCCTGTGGTTTACAATGTCCGGGACCTATCATGCAAGTGAAGAAGGCAATGGATACTCTTGAACCGGGAGAACAGGTGGAGATTGTGGCAACTGATGCCGGATTTGCACGTGATGCTTCTGCCTGGTGTGATACGACGGGTAATCGTTTGGTGGGAAGCCATGAGGATAAAGGACGCTATACGGTAGTGATAGAAAAAGGTAATTCGGATATGGTCTGTCCTTCTTCCACCGGAACTGTAGCAACGGGTAGGGGAAAAACATTGATTCTTTTTAGTGATGATTTGGATAAAGCTTTAGCTACTTTTGTATTGGCAAACGGGGCTGCGGCAACCGGGCAAAAAGTTACGGTATTCTTCACTTTCTGGGGATTAAATGTTTTGAAAAAAATGCAAAAACCGAAAGTAAAGAAAGATGTTTTCGGCAGGATGTTCGGTATGATGCTTCCTTCCAGTTCTTTGAAACTGAAATTGTCTCAGATGAATATGTTTGGTATGGGAAGTCGCATGATGCGCTTTTTAATGAAGCGTAAAGGGGTAGATTCTTTGGAATCACTTCGTTCGCAGGCGCTTGCCCAAGGAGTAGAATTTATAGCTTGTCAGATGTCTATGGACATGATGGGAATCTGTCGTGAAGAGTTGTTAGATGAGGTAACTATCGGTGGTGTTGCAACTTATATGGAGCGCGCAGATAAAGCCAATGTCAACCTTTTTATATAGTTATTTGTTATTTAACAAATAAAGAAGAAAAATATATGGAAGACTTATGTAAAATACGTGATGTTTACCGGGCGATAGCTGAGTTTGAAACCCAATTTATGCAGCAATACAATCTTTCGCTGAATGAAGGAATGTTGCTCTGTACACTTCTGAATACTCCCCGGCTTACTTCCGGGGAAATAGCAGAAGCCTTGGGATTAACTTGTTCTAATACTTCCAAGTTGATACGTTCTGTCGAAGAAAAGAAGTTAATAGCCCGTATTATTGGTAAAGTGGATAAGCGCCAAATGCATTTTTCATTGACTACAGAAGGAAAAGAACAAATCACCGCGATCAAAAGTACTACTCATGAGATGCCTGAACTCTTACAGCAAATAGTGGGTTTGCTGGAAAAATAGAAGATGGGGATATTTTTATCCCCATCTTCAAAATTATTAAAATTTTTCGTGGATTTTGCTTAAGATTGCTTTAATTTGCAGCTAATATATTAAGTATTATAGCAATTGGATATGCAAAAATTATTATCCTTGCCGCCTAATCTTGTGTCGGCATTCTATGAATTGGAAAATGTAGACCGTACGGAATGGTTTTGCACATCTGATCCTGTAGGGATGAAACTGGGATCGGGTGGAGGAACCACTTGGCTTCTGCGGGAATGGTATAGAAACCAACAAACAGAACACTCAACAGAGAAACGTATTCTGCTGCATGCCGGTGGACAAAGTCGCCGCCTCCCTGGATACGCTCCCTCCGGGAAAATATTAACTCCAATACCTGTATTTCGCTGGGCACGTGGACAGAAGTTGGGACAGAATTTATTGTCTTTGCAAGTTCCACTTTATGAGAAAATCATGGAACGGGCACCGGAAAAACTGCGTACTTTGATTGCGAGTGGAGATGTGTATATTCGTGTTGAGAAACCTTTGCAGGACATACCGGATGCGGATGTGGTATGTTACGGACTTTGGGTAGATCCGGTATTAGCGATACATCATGGAGTGTTTGTTTCTGACCGGAAACAACCGGAAGCATTGGATTTTATGTTGCAGAAACCGTCATTGCAGGAGTTGGAGAATCTTTCCAAGACTCATCTCTTCCTGATGGATATAGGAATCTGGTTACTGAGTGATCGGGCTGTAGAGCTATTGATGAAGCGTTCGCAGAAAGATGGTCCGGATTCTGATGTAAAGTACTATGACTTGTATTCAGATTTCGGCTTATCCCTTGGTAATCATCCACGCATTATTGATGATGAGTTGAATAGGCTGTCTGTAGCTATATTGCCATTACCCGGTGGAGAATTCTACCACTACGGTACGAGTCGTGAACTACTTTCCTCAACTGTTACTTTGCAAAATAGAGTGTACGATCAGCGTCAGATCATGCACCGGAAAGTAAAGCCCAATCCTGCAATATTTGTACAGAATGCAGAAGTAGGTATCTCTCTTTCTTCCAATAATGATAACCTTTGGATTGAAAATAGCTTTGTCGGTACATCATGGAAGATAGGTTCCCGGCAAATCATTACGGGAGTACCGGAAAATGACTGGACGTTAGAATTACCGGATGGAGTTTGTATAGATATTGTGCCTCTTGCAAAGAAGCATTGGGTAGTTCGTCCGTATGGTTTCGATGATGTATCTAAAGGAGATATCCGGGATGAAAAGACTTTGTATCTGGGGATTTCCTTCCCTAATTGGTTAGCGGAGCGTGGACTGACTCCAGATGATGTAACTGGAAGAAAAGATGACTTACAGGCTGCCGGAATCTTCCCTGTGGTAGAAAGTGTTGAGCAGATGGGCAAAGTACTTCGCTGGATGACTTCGGAGCCGGAATTGACAGAAGGTAAGGAAATCTGGCTGAACAGTCAACGTCTTTCTGCCGATGAAATCTCAGCGAAAGCTGATTTACGTCAATTATATGCCCAGCGCGAGAGTTTCCGGAAAGGTAATTGGGAGTTGCTGGCACGCAATTATGAAAAGAGTGTCTTCTATCAGTTGGATTTGGCTGATGTTGCCGAGGATTTCCATTGTTTGAAGATAGATAAACCGGATGTGTTACCGGCTGATGCACCTCAGATGCAGCGTATTCATAATCGGATGCTTCGGGCTCAGATAGATAAACTGAACGGAAAAGACTTTCAGAATGATGAAAAAGAGGCTTTTGGATTACTGCGCGAAGGATTACTTTCTGATTTGTATGAAAAGAAAAGCAGCCCATATCTGAATGTATACAGCGATCAGATTGTTTGGGGGCGCAGTCCCGTACGTATTGATGTTGCAGGTGGTTGGACGGATACTCCGCCATATTCTCTTTTTGCCGGTGGAAATGTAGTGAATCTGGCGATTGAACTGAATGGACAACCTCCTTTGCAGGTTTATGTGAAACCTTGCAAAGAATATCGCGTTGTGTTGCGTTCTATTGATATGGGAGCAATGGAAGTAGTGAATACATTCGAGGAATTGCAGGATTACTGTAAGATAGGTTCTCCTTTCTCTATTCCGAAAGCAGCGTTGACATTGGCTGGTTTTGGTCCGGCGTTTTCAGAAGTGGTTTATCCTTCGTTGGAGAAACAGTTGCAGGCATTCGGCACAGGTATAGAGATTACTTTATTGTCTGCTATTCCTGCAGGCTCGGGCTTGGGAACCAGTTCTATATTAGCTTCTACGGTTTTAGGTTCTTTGAGCGATTTCTGTGGCTTGATGTGGGATAAGAATGAAATATGCCGTCGTACACTTGCTCTGGAACAGTTACTGACAACGGGTGGTGGTTGGCAAGATCAGTATGGCGGAGTGCTACAAGGCATCAAACTGTTGCAAACAGAAACCGGGTTTGTACAGAATCCGTTAATACACTGGTTGCCTGAACATCTTTTTACGCATCCTGAATATCGTGACTGCCATCTATTATATTATACGGGAATTACACGTACTGCTAAAGGTATCCTGGCAGAGATTGTGCGCTCCATGTTCCTAAATTCATCTGCGCATTTGGCTATATTGGAAAATATGAAAGCGCATGCATTGGATATGGCAGAAACCATTCAAAGGAACGACTTTGAAACCTATGGCGCATTGATTGGTAAAACGTGGGTGCAGAACAAAGCTCTGGATTGTGGTACTAATCCTTCGGCGGTAGAAGAAATTATCAATAAGATTAAGGACTACACACTGGGATATAAACTGCCGGGTGCAGGTGGGGGAGGTTACTTGTATATGGTGGCGAAAGATCCACAGGCTGCATTGCGCATCCGGGAGATACTGACGCAGGATGTACCGAACCCTCGCGCGCGATTTGTAGAAATGGCGTTGTCGGGAACAGGATTTCAGGTGTCAAGGTCGTAATTGAAGAATGAAGAATTTTATTCGTGATGATAGGGGCCACCTGCAAGTATATTCATGGCACGATACAGTTGTTCCACGAAAATAAGCCTCACCATCTGATGTGAAAAGGTCATTTTAGAAAGGGACATTTTCTCATGTGCTGCCTGATATACTTTGGGTGAGAAACCATACGGTCCGCCGATAACAAATACAAGCCGTTTATTTACGGTGTTCATCTTGCGCTTCATATAGTCTGCGAACTCTATGGAGCGCATTTCTTTTCCCCCTTTGTCCAGCAATACAATCACGTCGCCCGGCTGGAATGCCTTGCATATCAATTCCCCTTCTTTTTCTTTCTGCACTTCCATAGAAAGACTTTTTGTATTCTTCAATTCCGGGATAACTTCCATTTCGAAGGATAAGTAGCGTTTGGTACGCTGTACATAGTCATTAATGGCAGTTATAAAGTGCTGTTCTACAGTTCTTCCTACGACGAGTAATGTTGTTTTCATGCTGTTTACATTCTGATTTGTGCACAAAATTAGCGCTTTTTTATTGTATTTTACAATAAATGCTTACCTTTGCGTATCATTAATACTTGTGATTATGAAAAAACGAGTAGTTTTATTGTTGACCTGCCTCTTCTTATGGGTGTCCTCGATCTTTGCTCAGGACGTACCTGTGGGGGTGGTTGTGGCCTTCAAGAAGGGAAACTCTCAGGAACTAAACAGGTATCTGGGTGATAAGGTGGATCTGATTATCCATAATCGCACGACCAATGCTGACAAGCAAACGGCAGAAGGAACTATGGCTAATTTTTTTGCCGAGAACAAAGTCAGTAGCTTCAATGTGAATCACGAAGGAAAGCGGGATGAATCAAGTTTCATCATCGGCACTTTGGGAACCGCAAATGGAAACTTTCGAGTGAATTGTTTCTTCAGAAAAGTACAGAACAAATATGTTATACATCAAATAAGAATAGATAAAACGAATGAATAAGGAAGAAGAACTGATTGACAGGCTGATAGATCTCGCCTTTGCAGAAGATATAGGTGACGGAGATCATACCACCCTTTCGTGTATTCCCGCTACGGCGATGGGTAAATCCAAACTTTTGATTAAAGAGCCGGGGATTCTGGCTGGTATCGAAGTTGCCAAAGAAGTGTTCCGTCGTTTCGACCCTACTATGAAGGTAGAAGTCTTCATCAATGATGGAGCTGAGGTGAAGCCGGGTGATATAGCAATGGTAGTGGAAGGCAAGGTGCAGTCTCTGTTGCAGACAGAACGTCTGATGCTGAACATTATGCAACGCATGAGTGGCATTGCTACCATGACGCATAAATATGCCGAGAAACTGAAAGGTACGAATACGCGTGTGCTCGATACCCGTAAGACTACTCCCGGTATGCGTATTCTTGAGAAGATGGCTGTAAAGATTGGCGGTGGTGTAAATCATCGTATCGGACTGTTCGACATGATTTTGCTGAAAGACAATCATGTGGATTTTGCCGGAGGCATTGATAAGGCTATTAATCGCGCCAAGGAATATTGCAAGGAAAAAGGTAAAGACCTCAAGATAGAGATTGAAGTACGTAACTTCGACGAGTTGCAGCAAGTACTCGATCTCGGCGGTGTAGACCGAATCATGTTCGACAACTTCACACCCGAAATGACAAAGAAGGCTGTGGATATGGTAGCAGGCCGTTATGAAACCGAATCTTCAGGCGGAATAACGTTTGATACACTGCGCGACTATGCCGAATGTGGCGTGGACTTTATCTCTGTAGGTGCTCTGACCCATTCTGTAAAAGGATTGGATATGAGTTTTAAAGCATGTTGACAAGGGCGGAAGGCCGTATTAGGGAATAAAAAGGGAAGCCTCTCATAAGTTTGCCATCATATTGCAATCTTTATGAGAGGCTTTCCTGTTAATAATCAGTATATTACGGAATACTGAGAAACAGGCGGTCTGTTAGGGGTGAACGCATGGTTTGTTGAGGTCAAACAGATGATGCGTTTCAAGTGAATAGATGATGCATTCGGAAGATATGGAAAAGATAGATTGGAAAAGAGTAAAAACGATAGTCAAAGGATGGAAGCTGGGAGACTACGTACGACAAATATCCATTGTCGTGATTGGTGTGCTGATTACCTTCATGGGCAGTGATTTGGTAACCCGAAATTCGGAGAAGAAGGATATCCGGGCCACCATGTTGCTGATTAAGGAAGAACTGAAAAGTAACCGGGAGAAATATGAAGATATCGTGGCTGAGTTTCAGGAAGACGAACGTCTTTCTGCCTTATTGGCAGAGCACGACTTGAAGATTCGTATCATACCTGAAGATTCGTTGAGGCAATTTGCCCTTCTAATGGGGCATATACGTAGTTTTACTTATACCCAGAATGCACTGGATATACTTAAAAGTTCCATGTTGATGCAGAAAATTTCGGATAAAGAATTGCTGTTGCAGTTGACTGAGATTTATGAAGTATTGGATGGGTTTAAGGCGACTATGAACGGCTATTATGATATGAAAGACCAGGTTATGACACCTTTCAATCTTACACTGACCGATGAACAGATGCATTGTTTGTATGAGGGGGGATATGAGGCATGGGACATCTACCTTTCGAATATATCGGTGCGAAACTTTGTTAGGGTTGCTCATAGATATTTTACTCCCGACTATATAGAGCGTGTAGGGAAAAGAATTGATAGGGCAATACAGGCTATTGAAGAAAAATATCATTTAGAATAATCAGAGTTATGGGACAGAACGGTTGGGATAAGATAAAGAACGTGCTCAAAAGCTGGGAACTGGGAGACTATTTCCGTCAGTTCAGCATTGTGGCGGCAGGTATCATTGTTACTTTCTGGGGAAGTGACAAGATAGCGGAGCACAGTAGGCAGAAAGAAGTGCGGGCGACGATGCAACTGGTAGCGGAAGAACTGGAGTACAATAAGGAGGAATTGCGTAAAATAAAGCGGTTGCTGGATATTGATGTACACATGAGCACTGTGTTGTCGAACCACAATATGGATGTATCTAAGATACCCGGAGATACTTTATGGAAGTATGGCAAGCTTTTTAATAATTTTGATGAGTTCTCTTATAGAACCGATGCATTGGACGTGTTGAAAGGTTCCTCATTAATGCAGTATATCCCTGAGAAACGTATGTTGCAGGATGTGATGCAGGCCTATTTTGAGTTGGGAAGGAAAAAGAAAGATGTGGGTGATTATTATAAGATAAAGACCGATGTGCTGATGGGGCTTGCCTTGTCTGCGGGAAGAAAGAATATCTTGAGTGATGACCGCACTTTTAAGGATGAAGTCTCCTATCTTTTGGAACATGATAATTTTATTAACTTCGTCGTTATGGTTCCCGGTATCTTAGATTGGAGTGAGTTTGATGCACTGGATGAAATGCTTGACAAGCAGATACAGACTTTGAAAGCAAAGTATAAATAATCTCCATTCTTTAACTTCTTTTTAGATATAACATTGCAGCATTCTACGGAAAGCTGCGTCTAACTAACAAACGACGCGAAGAGGCGTCCGTAAAAATAGCACTGACATTGGAAAATGAAATAGAACTGATAGAGGGCTGCCGGGCAGGAAAGGATTCCGCACGTAAGGAATTGTATACCCTTTATTCCAAGCAGATGCTTGCGGTATGCTACCGCTATACGGGCGATGAAGATGCCGCGCATGACGTACTGCACGATGGGTTTATCAAAATCTTCACCCATTTCACTTTCCGGGGCGAATGTGCACTGGCAACGTGGGTGACAAGAGTAATGGTGACACAGGCAATAGATTATCTGCGAAAGCAGAAACGCATCACCCAGCTGGTGGTGAACGAGGAACAATTGCCCGACATACCCGACGAGGCAAGTATAGCCGACAGTGGTAGCCGCCTCTCTGAACAGCAGTTGATGGCATTTGTGGCAGAATTACCCGATGGATGCCGAACCGTTTTCAACTTGTACGTGTTTGAAGAGAAATCGCACAAGGAGATAGCGGAAATGCTTGGGATTAAAGTACATTCATCCACCTCGCAACTGCATCGCGCCAAAAATTTGTTAGCAAAAAGAATTAAAGAATATACAGAGTATGAAAGGAAATGATGAAATAACCGGTTTGTTCCGCAGTCGCCTCTCTGGTGCAGAGATGACGGTGCGGGATGGCTTTTGGGAGGAGCTGAAAGGCGACCTGCCAAGAGTTGAAGCCGATGCAACCAATACTTTTGCAGCTACTAAACGTTCCGTTCTTACTCCACGCTTCTACCGGGTGGCTGCGGCTGCTTCTGTAGTATTAGTGCTTGGAGCTGCTTCCGCTGCATTCTGGTACTTCTCTCCGAAAGATGAAATTCAGGAAGCATTCACCAAGGTGGCTACGCTGACACCGGAAGGTAACCTGAACGGAGATGTGGTGCAGGAAAAGTTCCCCTCTATTCATGAGACTAAACCTACAGCGCAAAATCCTGGTCATAAGAATCCTGTACCAGTATCATCCGGAGGCATACTTGCTGCGAATGGCGATGATGAAGAGACTGTATCAGTCACTGTCTCCATTACAATTTCCCAACGCGTATATGGCAATCACCACCAAGGTAACGGAATGTATGGCCAAACAGCTTCATCAAGGAATGAAAATAATCATCGTGCCACAGCTACTGATCCTGCAGTTACAAATACAGAGTTTGGTTCAGCTTCCGATAAGGCGCTTCCCATTACCAATGCGGGTGGTTCTGCTAAAAAATGGGCTTTCAAGGCAGGTATAGGTACAGCGTTGCCAAAGGGAGACTTCGGGATGCCGTTCACCGCAGGAGTTTCAGCTGAACGTCGTTTGAATAAACATTTTTCTCTGGAGGCAGGTTTGCAATACAACCGTCTTGACGGAGACCATACGATACACACACTGGCTGTTCCGGTAAAACTGAATGCGGTGCTGGCGAGCAATTCTAAAGTAGACTTTTATGCTACATTGGGTGGTGCTGCCGAGAAATGCATAGCTGGAGCCGGGGACAATGGTTTTGGAGCAGAGCCTATACAACTTTCCATTGCAGCAGGTCTGGGAGTCCGTTATAAGTTGAACGACCGGATTGCTCTGTTTGCAGAGCCTACGGTATCTCATCATTTTGATACGGATTCGCAAACAAAAACGCTGCGAACGGAGCGTCCAACGAACCTTAATCTACTTTGCGGTGTTCGTATGACATATTAACCTTAATACAATGCAACAATGAAAGCAATTTCTAATATACGTGCCGTAATGGCCATTTTGATATTCTTCTTTTCTCTTTCTTTTGTATCATGTACGGAAGAGACATTGGACTACAATAATCCTGACGTGGATTTATTCGTCAAGCAACTAAAAGCTGGAAAATACTCTGTCGAAAGTCCGGAAGGTCTGAACACTATTCCCCGGTTTACTGTTGATGACATAGGGGACTTGTTGAAGTATGCCGAAGATTTAACGGTAATCCCTTCTTTCCCGTTGGCTCCGGTTTCTTATTCCGCAGGTGGCAAGCTTCGTTTAGGTGAGTGTATTTTGTGGACAGTAGAAACAATCCGTCTGGGGCAGAATGCTTCGATGGGGTGCAAAATGGTACATGTGGATGCAGAGAATTACGAAGGCATTTACTTCTTATCGGATGATGAAGTTCTGGATGCTTCCGCCCGTTATCGCCGCTGGTGGGAAAACCGCAAATACCCCCGTACGATGTGGACCATAGATCCTTGTTATGATGAACCGCTTTGTGGAAGCGGATATATGTGGTGGTAAGAAAATAAATAAATGAGAAAATATTGCATTATAATCGGACTGCTTTTAGTAGTAGTCCTTCCCGTTTGCGCCCAGAACTGGACACCTCAGGACTCTCTGCGATTGCGCCGTCTGCTGGATGGAGAAGGAGAGATTAAGCTGAATCCGGAAGTTCTGAAAGAGATGGGAGTACAGACACCTCTGGGCAAACAGCAGATATCGATGGAGAAACAATGGCTGGATTTCAACACAACACTTCCCGAAATACCAAATACACCGAAGAAGAAAGTTGTTCTTACCTTGCGCCCGTATACTGCAACTACGAAGTACAATTGGGACCCGGTGTATCAGAAGAAGATTAAAATAGATAAGGACACGTGGCGTGGGGATCCTTTCTATGAACTTAAAATACTTCGTATTTATTCCGATTGGGCTAAGACTCCTTTAGAAAAAGGTCTCCGGAAAAGTATAGATGAAATAGAAGCAACCGGAATGCGTTACCGGGTGACGGAACGGGCAAACAATATGGCTGTGGGCAGTTGGCAAGGGGCCAGTGGCGGAGGTATAGGCGGGTTAGATTTAATGGCACCTTTTACAAAAGATTTCTGGAACGTTAAGGGACGTAAGCGCCGTGCCCGTACGCTGGAAGTGTTGCGTGCATACGGGGACTCGGTAACGGTGCGGGGTAAAGAACCTGTCAAGACGATTAAGAATTAAGGAAAAGATTTGTGATAGGGATAATTGTCTAATTCTTCATTTGTATAATTTGTGCACCCGGTTCTGTGTATATTGTATATTCGTATTTCCGGGTGCAGTTTTTATGACATATCGCCTTTTCTTCCGAACCTTTCGCCCTTTTTTCTTGTTTCTTCCTTAATAATACCTAAATGTAGGAGACTATGAACAGAATTACTTCCCTTTTCGGAATTCGATATCCAATAATCCAAGGTGGTATGGTTTGGTGCAGTGGCTGGCGCTTAGCGTCGGCAGTAAGTAATGCGGGTGGACTGGGCTTGCTTGGAGCAGGTTCCATGCATCCTGAAACGTTACGTGAGCATATCCGTAAATGCCATGCTGCTACACATAATCCTTTTGGAGTCAATATTCCATTGATGTATCCACAGATTGAAGAAATCATGCAGATAGTGGTAGAGGAAGGAGTCAATATAGTTTTCACTTCCGCCGGAAGCCCTGCCAAATGGACGGGATGGCTGAAAGAGCGGGGAGTGACAGTGGTGCATGTGGTCAGTTCTTCCCGCTTTGCGATGAAGGCCGAAGAGGCGGGTGTGGATGCTGTTGTTGCTGAGGGCTTCGAGGCCGGTGGGCATAACGGAAGGGAAGAGACTACCACTTTGTGCCTGATACCTGCCGTGCGTGCCGCTACTACCTTACCATTGATTGCTGCCGGAGGAATTGCTACGGGTGAGGCTATGCTTGCTGCCCGTGTGCTGGGAGCAGAAGGAGTACAAATAGGTACACGTTTTGCATTGACTCAGGAAAGTTCAGCTCATGAATATTTCAAGGAATATTGTCTGCGTTTGCAGGAGGGGGATACCCGGTTATTGTTGAAGAAGCTTGCTCCGGTACGTTTGGTGCGGAATAATTTCCGTGACGCTGTAGAGGCAGCCGAAGCCGTGGGGGCTACACAAGATGAACTTCGTATTCTTCTGGCTCATGGACGTGCCAAGAAAGGTATTTTCTATGGAGATCTGGAAGAGGGAGAACTGGAGATTGGCCAGGCTTCTGCACTACTTTACGGTAAACAGATAGAGACGGTTGCTGAGGTCATGCAGGAACTGACGGAAGGATATAGAAGAGCGTGGAATGCGCTAAAGGAATAAGAATTTAGCTATATGGGACGAATTTTTTGAATAGAGGGAATGAAATTCGTCCCAAACAAACCGCTTTCTTACCATCCAAAATAAAAAATGGGACTGTACGTCAATCTGTACAGTCCCATTTTCATGTTTTCCGATTGCGACCCTATGATTTAGGTGTACCGGAATTATTTGTTGTACTAGTTGGATTTACGGTAGGATTTGCAGTTGGTGTTGCCGTAGCTGTGCTTGTTGTGCCTGTTGCTGTTGCTGCGTTTGCTGCAACTTTGGGTTGTTCTTCCCAATGGAATGGTTCGAAATTGGTATTCGGATCAACCCAAGTCGGTTTCTTGCAAGCGTAAATGATAAACGGAGCTGCCACTACAATAATGGCACCGATAATCAATACGGAGAACCAAACTGTATTGCTACCCGTTGAAATCTGACTGGGCGGGATAAAGCTCAGGATGAATGCCAACAGAGAACCACAGAAACCAAGTCCGCCGATGAACCACATCAATCCGTTACCACCCTTACCGATACGGAACGGACGGTTCAACTTCTTCATCTTGTAACGCAATACGATAGCTCCTGTAAACATCAACATATACATGATAAGGTAAAGAACTACTGTCAACTGTGACAGAATCTGATAGAAACTCTGTACGGAAGGCATTACTACGAACAAGAGGCTCAATACTGTTACAGCACCACCTTGTACGAACAGGATGTTCTTCTGTACACCCAGTTTGTTTGTCTTCTGGAAGAACGGGGGCATATAACCTGCCTTACCTACGGCAAAAATACCTTTGGACGGACCGGCAACCCAAGTCAATACACCTGCCAGCACACCGAATGCAAGAGCGATAGCAATGATTGGTGATAACCAGGAAGCGTGGATGTAGCGGAAGTAATTGTCGAAACCAACCAGTAAACTTTGTGTCAGGCTGATGTCTTTGGCCGGAATGATAACACCCAGTGCGAAAGTACCCAGTACGAAAATGATAACTGTGATAGCTGCACCGATAAATACTGCTTTCGGATAATTCTTGGAGGGGTTTTCTATATCCTTAACGTGGATACCGCCCATTTCCATACCGGCATAAAAGAGGAAGATACTTGCGGCGAGTACGACGTTGTCGAAGTTCGTCAGATCGGGGAAGAAGCTGCTGTGGAAGTCCAGATTGGAATGTCCGCCTGTAGCCAGATAAATGATGCCCAGGATAATCAGCAAGGCTGCCGGAATAATGGTACCAACCATACCGCCGACTTTGGCTACCTTACCTACCCATCCCATACCTTTCAATGAGATGAAAGTGGCGAGCCAGTAGATGATGAGCACTACGGCGAGTGTGTAGTACTTGTTACTTGCCAACGACATATCGTGCGCGTCGTTCATTCCGATGAAGGCGATGGATACGGCACCGAATGTCAATACGGTAGGGTACCAGATGGTACTTTCAATCCATTGCACCCAGATGGCAAGGAAACCGAGCCGCTTACCATAGGCTTCGCCTACCCAGCGGAACACACCACCTTGTTTGTCCTGGAACATCGCAGCCAATTCCGCAGCGACAAGTGATGTCGGTATAAGGAATACGATAGCTGCAAATAAATAGTAAAAGGCCGAACTCATTCCGTACACGGCCTCGGCAGGTAGTCCACGTAGGGATACTACTGCCGTTACATTCATGATTGCGAGGGTGAACACACCCAGCTTCACTGTTTGTTTAATATTTGCCATAAGTTAAGGTTTTAGGTGAAAAATATGTTTTAAAATCAGTCTCTATAACAACGACCCGGTAGAGTTGTTTTCGGGGATAAAGTGAAAGTTGGTAAATTAACACTTAAACAAATGTCTTGTGCAAGACGTTTTAGGGCAATCAGACAGAAATCAGTAATATATTAAATCAGAATAAATAATAGGTATTATTATGAAAATGGCTCTTTCAGAATTTGCATTACGAGAGAAGGGAATTTATGGTGTCTTACACATTGTGATTCTGTTACTTTCGTTATTTTTAGTGGTTAGTATTTCAGTAGATACATTCAAGGGTATTCCTTTCTATACTCAGACGGTATTTATGAAGGTTCAGTTTGCCGTGTGCGTATTGTTTTTGCTGGACTTCATTTTGGAGTGGTTTTTAGCAAAGCATAAAGGACGTTATTTTGCCACTCACTTCGTATTTCTTCTGGTAGCCATTCCTTACCAGAGCATTATTTCCTGGGCAGGATGGACGTTTTCAGAAGAAATCACTTACTTATTGCGTTTTATTCCTTTAGTGCGCGGTGGTTATGCGTTGGCCATTGTGGTGGGTTGGCTGACGTATAATAAGGCATCCGGTCTGTTTGTTACTTACCTTACGACTTTGCTTGCTACGGTTTATTTCTCCAGTCTGGCTTTTTATGTTATGGAGCATGGGGCGAATACATTAGTTACAGGCTATGGGGATGCTTTGTGGTGGGCGTTTATGGATGTAACGACGGTTGGTTCCAATATTATTGCTGTGACGGTGACGGGGCGTGTACTGTCGGTTTTACTGGCGGCATTGGGTATGATGATGTTTCCGATATTTACGGTGTATGTGACGAGTCTGGTGCAGAAGAGGAATCAGGAGAAACAAGAATATTATAAGGAGTTGCAGGGAGGAGATATAAAGTAATGTTGTATGTATGTACTTTTTCTTTCGGCTACGCCTCCGGTACTACTCCGACACTGCCATTCGCAGACGGGGCTCGAACTCGCTTCGCTCAGACAGATCGCCCCTTACCTGCGCCTGACAGTGCCTACGTTTACGCACCTACGCCTATGCCGGAGGGCTGCGCGGTGGGGAATTAGTTTGTGTTTGTACGGAAATGAATGATAGATTACTGATGAGGTTTTGTTAGTTTGTTGATAATCAATTTAGATAGTCTCCTGATTATCAATAGATAGCATTTACGATCTATTTACCTCATGATGTAAAAGCATTTATCGCCGTATGTAACGACCTTTACCACTTATTGTAACGCTCTTTACCTCGGCATGTAACGACCTTTACCTCGGCATGTAAATGGAGTTACTGTGTGGGGTTAACAAAGTTACCATTTGGGGTAAACAGAATTTCCATGAAAGCTATGTACTTATGAAGCATCTATATTTATAAGGTGTGACTTACTTTACGCCGCATGGTCTCCCGGCCTCACTGTAGGTGCGTAAGCGTAGGTGCTGTCAGACGTAGGTAAGGGGCGATTTGTTTGAGCGAAGCGAGTTCGAGCCCCGTCTGCGGATGGCAGTACCGGAGTAGCACCGGAAGTGCAGCCTTGAGTTTTCCTTTTGGTATCTTTTCTTTTGTCTCAAGAGAAAAGAAAAGTATAAGCGCCGCCTATCCTCTCCGGACTGACGACGCCTTTTATTTATGAAAAAGAGAGATTGTCTTATTCTACAATAGTCACATGGTCACCATTGAACACGCCCAAACCCAATTTGTTCATGATATACTTGATGGCGAGTTGTGATTTAACAGAATTCCCTGCTTCGTCCAAAGGAGGTGCAAATGCAGCTGCACCGAATACACCGGGCAGTACGGACATAACTCCACCACCTACACCGCTCTTGGCAGGTATGCCGGCAGTGTACATCCAGTCACCTGAATGTTCGTAGAAGCCTACGGTAGAAATCATGGAAGTAATCTTCGGAGCTAATGAAGCTTCAAACACTTCTTTCTTGGTGACAGGGTTTACACCACTGTTGGCGATGGTTCCGGCAGCAATCGCCAGTTGTCCGGCAGTGATACCCAATGAGCACTGACGAGTGTACAGGTCGAGTGCCATATCCGGATTATCGTAGATGCGGTTATAGTTCTTCAGTAACCATGCAATAGAGCGGTTGTTGAAGTTCGTAGCTGTTTCCGACTTATACAACTCATCAATCAATTGTGGAGCTGAACCGCACAAATCAGTAATATTCTGAACAATAGCTTCCCATTTCTTATCTGAATTACCCACAGGCTCAACCATGGAACATGCTGAGATGGCACCTGCATTTACCAAGGGGGTAGAAGGGTGATCATTCTCCAGTAAGATGGCGATGATTGAGTTGAAAGGTAATCCTGTAGCATCTGCACCAATCATATCCAGCACCTTCTGTGCTCCGTATTGACGGAGGATAAGGATGGCTGTATGCACTTTGGACACAGATTCTATACCGAAACGGTAGTCAGTGTCACCTATATTAATAGTTTGTCCGTTCATCAGACAGATGCTGATGCCGAACAGATTCTTGTCGATGTTGGCAAGGTAGGGGATGTAATCGGCATTTTTTCCCCCGGTGTTACCCTTCACCTGCTCATAGGCTTCCTGGGCAACCTCTTTTAGTTGAGAGATTGAAATCTTTTTATCCATAGTTAATAAAGTGTTAGAGTGTTAAGGCGATAGAGTGTTAGGGTGATATTGCTCAATCACCTTATCACTCTATCACCCTATCACTTCAATTATTTTACAGCCTTTTTATGGCGGCGTCCACCATGATTGAACATCTTAGCTTCCACCGGCAAGTTCTTTTCCTGAGCCATGCGGGTAGGAGTAGGATAATCCAATTTCTCCAGTTCGGTGATAGCATTCTTGATGTCGCCCAGCAACATGTCTGCCATGTCGCGGCTGAAGCCCTGGCGTACTACCACACGCATTACAACATAGTCTTCCAGTTTAGAAGGCAGAGTATAAGCCGGTACCATCCAACCGTGTTGCGACAGTTTATCCTGAAGGTCGTACAACGTCCATTTAGCATTCTTGGCGTACTCCGGTTTCATGTACCAGATGAACAACGGGTTCACCACTTCTTCTGAATAGTTGACGAACGGTTCCATCTTGGCGATTTCATCATGGATATACTTCGCAATGGTCAGCGAATTATACTGCACCTCTTTGTATCCCTGGAATCCTAAGCGAATGAATTGGTAGTACTGACCCAGGATTTGAGCAGCAGGACGGGAGAAGTTCAAGCCGACCTGAGTAATGTTTGCACCGAGGTAGTTTACGCTGAATGACATTTCCTCGGGCAGATATTCTTTGCCTTTCCAGCAAACCCAACCCAGACCCGGATAAACGAGACCGAACTTATGTCCGCTGACACTGATAGAAAGAACCCACTTCAAGCGGAAGTCCCACTTCTTTTCAGGATAGAGGAACGGCAGGATGAAACCGCCACTGGCAGCATCTACATGGATAGGAATATCGTAACCGGTCTTGGCGTTGTAAGCATCGAGAGCTTTGTCCAGTGCTTCTACGTCATCGTTCAGTCCGGTCCATGTCATACCCTGAATAGGTACGATACAAATGGTGTTTTCATCACACATTTTTAATGCTTCTTCCGGATCAAGAGTAGTCTTGTCAAGGGTCAAAGGTACTTCACGCATTTCAATCTGCCACAACTGAGCGAACTTTTCCCATACTACTTGGAAACCGGTTGAGATAACGAAATTAGGTTTATCGAATGGTTTGCCCTGAGCCTGGCGTTTTTTACGCCAACGCAGCCAAGCTGCCACACCGCCCAACATACATGCTTCACTTGAACCAATGGCCAGCGCACCTGTTTTCCAAGTATCCTTTTCAGGAGAGTTCCACAAGTTTGCTACGATGTTGATACATTTTCCGTTCATCACGGCGATACGGGGATATTCCGTTTCGTCAATGTAGTTGATGTTGATCGCCTCGTTCATCAGCTTGGTGGCATAGTCGTCCATATAAGTGGTAACGAATGTAGCCAGATTCAGACGGGGTTGAGTTTGAGCGAAAGTTTCGTCTTTTACCATCTGATAAGCAATCTCGGGAGTAGTAGGTCCGTCAGGGATCTTCTCTACCGGAGAGGGTTGCAACATTCTGTTTGATCCAAACACTTCTGTTTTGGCATCACCTTTTCTGAAATTTACATCTTCCATTTTACTAATTGTTTTAGTTTAGGTTTAGGCGGCGAGGATTTTCCCCGTCGAATTTCCCACAACAACGGCGTTTGCAGAGGAAAGTTCCGGGGTTTTACATATTTTGGCGTTTATTAAAGGGAGGGAGAGGTAAATGATAATTTAGCGGGTGAAAGAATTGGTACGCGGACGACGCGGATGAGGCGGACGAATGCGGACTTTAATCTTTTAGACGCGGATGACACGGATGACGCGGATTTTTAAAGCTGCGCTATACATACCGGCATATCACACCGAAGGAAAAAAGAATCCGCGTCATCCGTGTCATCCGTGTCTGAAAGATTACTTGCACGCCGAAGGAGAACCTTGCTCCAGCGCTACGCTGGTAAATTATCATTTATACTCTCCTTCACTCTTTGAACTTTCTCTTTGTACTTTTGTTTTTATTGCACTGTTTCAAACTATATAAATATTGTATATATGAAAATCAATACCGGACGGGGGACTATTCCCTTAATTACGCTTATCGGCATCTGGTCTATCTCTGCATTGACCTCTTTGCCGGGATTGGCTGTTTCTCCTATTCTGGGACAGCTTTCCACCACTTTTCCGGATGCTTCGGAGTTGGACATCCAGATGCTTAGTTCCTTACCTTCGTTATTGATTATACCTTTTATTTTATTGGCGGGCAAGTTGGCCGAGAAACGCGACTTCGTCCGTCTGTTACGCGCGGGGCTCTGGATGTTCGCCGCGAGTGGGGTGCTGTACCTGTTTTCCACAAAAATGTGGCAATTAATAGCTGTCAGCGCCCTGCTGGGAATTGGTGCGGGACTGATTATTCCGCTTTCTACCGGATTGATATCCCGCTATTTCACGGGAACCTACCGGGTGAAACAGTTTGGATACAGTTCCGCTATTACAAATGTTATGCTGGTGGTGGCAACTGCTGTTACCGGTTATCTGGCAGAAGTGAACTGGCATCTGCCTTTCCTGGTCTATTTACTACCTTTGGTAGCCATCATACTCACCATCCATCTGAAAGACGAAAATGCGGATTGTGAAGCACAAATCACGTCATCGGATAAATCTCCTGCTGATACTTCTTCATCGGCAGAAACGACTGTTCCCGCTATCCCCGGTAAGTATGGTATTCATGTCCGTCATCTGCTGCAACTGATGCTTTTCTACGGGCTTACCACTTATATCGTATTGATCGTGACGTTCAACCTTCCGTTCCTGATGGAGGAACATCACTTTTCCAGTGGGAACTCGGGGATGATGATTTCCCTCTTCTTCCTTGCTATCATGGCACCCGGTTTCTTTCTGGGGCATGTTGTAAAGTATCTGAAGGAAAAGACTAAGTTTTACAGTCTGCTGTGTATTGCACTGGGGTTGGCACTGATATGGATTTCTCCCAAAGAATGGCTGATTATACCCGGCTGCATACTGGTGGGATTGGGCTATGGGGTTATCCAACCGTTGATTTATGATAAAACGGTGGATACGGCTGTTCCCCAGAAAACCACGCTGGCATTGGCTTTTGTGATGGCAATGAATTATCTGGCCGTGCTGCTTTGTCCGTTTATCGTAGATTTCTTCCAATCATTGTTTCATGTACGTTCGCAGGAGTTTCCGTTTATCTTTAACCTTTGCATTACGATACTTGCATTGATATGGGCGTATAGGAGGAAGAAAGATTTTCTGTTCGGCGATAAGCTGTAAGTCGGTAGTTTCACTTCAATGACTGATATCGATGGTTGAATTGCTAAAATAGCCGGTTCAGCACACAGTCATTCTGTGTATAATTCGGATAGTTTACTTTTGTGCAAAAAACAAAAGTATAAAACATGTTCGACGCTATCCTTCGATTCTCAGTAAAGAAGAAGCTTTTTGTGGGGCTTACCACTTTGTTTCTTTTGATTGGTGGAATTTATTCCATGTTGACACTTCCTATAGATGCTGTTCCGGATATTACAAACAATCAGGTACAGATTGTAACCGTGTCACCAACCTTGGCTCCACAAGAGGTGGAGCAACTAATCACAATGCCCGTGGAAATCGCCATGAGCAATATCATGAATGTCACTGAAATCCGTTCTGTCTCCCGTTTCGGGTTGTCGGTGGTGACGGTAGTCTTTGAAGAGAGTGTACCTACTCTGGATGCCCGCCAGCTGGTGAACGAGCAAATACAGAGTGTGGCCGGTGAGATTCCTTCCGAGTTGGGTATGCCCGAAATGATGCCTATCACCACCGGGCTGGGTGAGATATACCAATATGTATTGAAAGTGGAGCCGGATTATGAAGATAAATATGATGCCATGGAGCTTCGTACCATTCAGGATTGGATTGTGAAACGGCAATTGTCAGGTATTCCAGGAATTGTTGAGATAAACAGTTTCGGAGGCTATCTGAAACAATATGAAGTAGCGGTTGATCCGGATGTACTTTTCTCTCTCAATATCACCATCGGAGAGGTGTTCGAAGCTTTAAATAAGAATAATCAGAATACGGGTGGCAGCTATATCGAGAAAGTAAATCGTGCTTATTATATTCGTTCCGAAGGAATGATAAGCCGCATTAAAGATGTGGAACAGGTAGTAGTAGCTAATCGCAATGGTATTCCTATCCGTATCAGTGACATCGGTACGGTACGCTTCGGAGCACCCAAACGTTTCGGAGCCATGACAATGGACGGCAAGGGCGAATGTGTGGGTGGCATTGCCATGATGCTGAAAGGAGCCAATGCCAATGTCGTAACCGGAGAACTGGAGAAAAGGGTGGAAAAGATACAGAAGATATTGCCGGAAGGTGTTACTATCGAGCCTTATCTGAACCGCTCTGAATTAGTGAACCGCAACATTTCTACTGTTATCTACAATCTGATAGAAGGCGCGATCATCGTATTTCTGGTATTGATTGTTTTTCTGGGCAATGTACGTGCCGGACTGATTGTGGCTTCCGTCATTCCATTAGCAATGTTGTTTGCATTCATTCTGATGCGTATCTTTAATGTTTCTGCCAACCTTATGAGCTTGGGGGCGATAGATTTCGGTATTGTTGTCGATGGCTCCATTGTTATATTGGAAGGTATATTGGCGCATATTTACAGTAAGAAGTTTAAGGGTCGCACTTTATCGGCAAAAGAAATGGATGCGGAAGTAGAGAAAGGTGCTTCGAGTGTGGTACGGTCTGCGACATTTGCTGTATTCATCATTCTGATCGTCTTTTTCCCTATACTGACGTTGACGGGAATAGAAGGGAAGTATTTCACGCCGATGGCTAAAACCCTGGTATTTTGCATTATCGGCGCTCTGTTCTTATCATTGACTTACGTTCCGATGATGGCTTCCCTGTTCCTGAAACATCATATTGTGACAAAACCGACTTTTGCTGATAAATTCTTTGAAGCACTGAATAAACTCTATGCCCGTGCCTTGTCATTCTGCTTGCGCTTTAAGTGGCAGACTGTTGCAACTGCGTTTGTGGCTCTGGTTATTTCTCTCTTTCTTTTCACCCGTCTGGGAGCGGAGTTTATTCCTACGTTGGATGAAGGGGATTTTGCCATGCAGATGACGCTTCCGGCCGGCAGTTCGTTGAGCGAAAGTATCGAAGTATCCAATGAAGCGGAGAAACTCCTGATGGATAAACTCCCGGAAATCAAACATGTGGTAGCTAAAATAGGTACGGCGGAAGTTCCGACAGACCCGATGGCAGTGGAAGATGCCGACGTAATGATTGTCATGAAGCCTTTCAAGGAGTGGACCAGTGCTACCAGTCGTGCCGAAATGGTAGAGAAGATGAAAGAGGCTCTTGAACCGTTAGCTAACCGTGCGGAGTTTAATTTCTCCCAACCTATCCAACTTCGTTTTAATGAGTTGATGACAGGAGCCAAAGCAGATATTGCTGTTAAACTTTATGGAGAAGATACACATGAACTCTATCAGAAGGCAAAAAAAGCTGCTGCTTTTGTAGAAAAGGTACCTGGGGCATCGGATGTGATTGTGGAACAGACAATGGGGTTACCTCAGTTGGTAGTAAAGTATAATCGTGGAAAGATTGCCCGCTATGGTATCAATATAGAAGAATTGAATACTATTATTCGTACAGCCTATGCCGGAGAGGCTAGTGGAGTAGTCTTTGAGAATGAGCGTCGCTTTGACTTGGTGGTTCGTCTGGATCAGGATAAAGTGGCTGATTTGAATCTGGATAAACTCTTTGTCCGTTCCAATGAAGGCATTCAGATACCGGTCAGTGAGGTAGCTACCATTGATTTGGTGAATGGTCCGTTACAGATTAACCGGGATGCAACCAAGCGTCGTATTGTAATCGGGGTCAATGTGCGTGGAGCGGATATTCAGCAGGTGGTGCAGGATATACAAAAGACGCTGGACAAGAATATTCAATTGAAGCCCGGATATTATTTCGAATATGGCGGACAATTTGAGAATTTGCAGAATGCCATCAACACTTTGCTGGTTGTTGTACCGGTAGCTCTGATGCTGATTCTGTTACTATTGTTTTTCGCTTTCAAGAATGTTACTTATACATTGGTGGTGTTCTCTACCGTGCCTCTTTCATTGATTGGCGGTATTCTGGCACTATGGCTACGCGGTCTTCCATTCAGCATTTCGGCGGGAGTAGGCTTCATTGCCCTCTTCGGCGTAGCGGTTCTCAATGGTATTTTAATGATTAATCACTTTAATGACATAAGAAAAGAAACTATGTATGCTCTTTCTACCAGACGGGTGATTGCCCGTGGAACCGCTCATCTGTTGCGGCCTGTTTTCTTGACAGGACTGGTTGCTTCCTTGGGATTTGTTCCTATGGCCATTGCCACCTCGGCCGGCGCCGAAGTGCAGCGTCCGTTGGCTACTGTAGTTATTGGCGGGTTGATTGTATCTACTGTATTGACACTGCTTATTATTCCTGTTTTCTATCAGATTGTAAGCTATACAGTGGTATGGAAACGTCGTTTCTCTGCGAAAAAGTTCTTGTTCTTCTTTCTGTTGTTGGCTGTTATGTTGCCCTTTACGGCGAAAGCTCAGGAGAAAGTGACGATGGAGCAGGCTATAGAACTGGCAAAGCAGAACCATCCCCGGTTGAAAATAGCTTCTGCGGCAATCCGCCAGGTAAAGGCGGGCAGGGGAGAAGTTTTGGAATTGTCTCCTACCGAGATGAACTATTCATGGGGACAACTGAATGGTGAACTTAGAAAAGACAAGCAGTGGGAAGTAACCCAAGGCTTAGGCTCGCTGTTGACTCCTTTTTATAAGAATGCCTTGGTGAACAGGCAGGTTGAAACGGGGACTTTCTACCGGCAGATTGTTGAAAAAGAGGTAGTGGCGGAAGTGAAGCGTGCATGGGCATATTATCTGTATGCCTGCAATCTTCGTGCTTTATACAATGACCAGAACAAATTGGCCGGGCAATTACAGCGTATGGGGGAGTTGCGTTATCAGCAGGGAGAAATAACTTTGCTGGAAAAAAATATGACCACCAGTATGGCTGTGGATATGAAGAATCGCCTTTTTCAGGCACAAGAAGAGGAAAAACTGGCTTTGTCACGCCTGAATTGGGTCTGTTATGCAGACCGGCCATTGGTTCCGGTAGATACGGCATTGGTGCAATTTCCGGTAGATTATCAGGCACCGTCTTTTTCGGAAGTTCACCTGAATTATTTCCAGAGTCAGGCTAATGAGGCTAAAGCACAATTGAATGTGGAGCGAAGCCGATTTTTTCCTGAGCTGTCCTTCGGTTACGTACGTCAGGATATACTTCCACTGAAAGGATTGAATTCGTGGATGGTTGGAGTTTCCTTTCCGGTTTATTTCTTGCCACGGCATAGCAAGATAAAGCAAGCGAAGGTGGCTGCCGTCATAGCAAGAACTGAAGCAGAGACTAATACACAGAATCTATATAACAAGGTTTCGGAAGCTGTTGCCAGCTTGCGCCGCCAGTCCGAAAGTCTGCGCTATTATACAACATCGGCATTGAAAGAAGCGGATGAACTGGTGAAGGTGGCCAACCTGCAGTTGCAACATAGCGAAACGAATATAACTGAATTTATACAAGCCGTTAATGTGGCGCGTGACATTCGTCGCGGATACCTCGAAACGGTATATCAATACAATATAGCAGCCCTTGAATACGAACTTTTTAAATAGAATGATGACGATGAAAAAGATAACTTTCCCCTTAATTCTGCTGGTGCTGACAGCATGCGGCGAGAACAAAGAAGTACAACCGGCAGAAGAGGCTACTGCTGTTGCCGTAGCAGAAAATATGACAGATAGCATTCAGGTCGATGCTATCACTTCAGCTACTTCTAAACCCAATCAGGTATCATTTAACGGTACAATGGTTATTCCTCCGCAACGGATGGCGACGGTTTCGCTTACGATGGGTGGGGTTATTAAAAGTACTTCTTTGTTGCCCGGTGAACCTGTACGGCAAGGGAGTGTATTGGCTACTCTGGAAAATCCCGACTTTATAACTTTACAACAGACTTATCTGGACAGTCATGCACAGACTGAATTCCTGGAAGCGGAATACCTTCGCCAGCAAGCTCTTTCTGCCGAACAAGCAGCCTCCCAAAAGAAACTTCAGCAAAGCAAGGCAGATTACCTTTCAATGAAAAGCCGTGTAGAGGCGGCAGCTGCACAGTTGAAGTTACTGGAAGTTGAACCTGAAGTCTTGCTGAAGGAGGGTATTCAACCTTTTTTGCAGATTAAAGCTCCGATCAGTGGCTATGTGGCAGATGTGAAAATGAATGTCGGTAAATATATGAATGTAGGAGATGCCCTTTGTGAAATAGTAGATAAAAGTCGGACTTTACTCAGATTGACAACCTATGAAAAGGACCTGGCAGATATGAAAGTGGGAAATCCGGTACAATTTCGTGTAAACGGAATGGGAAAAACAGTATTTAAGGCTACTTTGATATCTATCGGGCAGAAAGTGGATGAAGATACACGCTCTGTTGAAGTCTATGCCAGGGTAGATACTGCGGACAATCAATTCCGTCCCGGGATGTACGTCACAGCAAGGATTATGAAAGAGCAGGCTTCTGCTGAACAATAAGGTTCCTTATCTTTGAAAAAATAAGGATGTGATGGAATAAAATGTATCTTTGTATGTAAAATACTGCAAGCATGAAAAACCGGTATACTCTGTTCATACTCATCGTTTCCATTTCCGTGGCAACATTGATTCATTTTCCGGAATTGGTTTCTCTCTTTGATGTTTTCGAGAGCCAGACACTGTTTCCGGGCATGAGGCCTGCTGATGTGGCAAGTGAAGTGTTTTTCACTTTCATCTCTCTTGTGATTCTGTTTGAGGTGAACATTTTGCTGTTCCACTTTAACCAGCCGGCTGTAAAAATTACCTGGCAAAAGATGATATTGTCATTGATACTGACTTGGATTTTAAGCAGCTTGTTAGGGAAATGTTTTGTATTCCTGCATCACACTTTCGATATTCCGGCCATTGATGCCATGGTACATCATTATCTGCATCCTCTGCGTGATTTTATAATAACCTGTACCGTATCGGGAAGTTGTTATATATCCTATCTTATCCGGCGCCAGCAGGAAGTCGTTATAGAAAACCAGCAGTTGCAGGCCGAGAACATCCTGAACCAGTATGAGGCTTTGAAGAATCAACTGAATCCGCATATGCTATTTAACTCTCTGAATACTCTCCGGTCACTGGTACGCGAAGACCAGGATAAAGCACAGGAATACATTCAGGAACTTTCCCGTGTTTTGCGCTACACCTTGCAGGGAAATGATTCGAAAAGTGTGTTTTTGAAGGATGAAATAGAATTTGTGTCGGCCTATATCTTTTTGTTGAAGATGCGCTTTGAAGATAATCTCTCTTTTGATATTGGTATTGATAATAAATATGCCAATTATTATTTGCCTCCTATGGCAGTTCAGATGCTGATAGAGAATGCTGTGAAACATAATGAAATAAGCGACAAGCGTCCATTGAATATCCGTATTTATACCGAAGGGGAAGAGTTAATCGTTACCAATCCGGTGCAGCCTAAACTGACTGCTACTACCGGAACTGGTATAGGGCTGGCAAATCTTGCAAAGCGCTATTATTTGCTTTATAAGCGGGAGATACAAATCAGCGAGAACGAGCAGTTTACCATACGTATTCCTTTAATATCAAGTGTCTCATGAAAGTAATTATTATAGAAGATGAGAAAGCGGCAGTCCGCAACCTGAAAGCTTTGTTACAGGAAGTGAAGCCGGAAGTGGAAGTTGAGGCTACTGTGGACAGTATTGCGGCTGTATTGGATTGGTTTGCCATACACTCTATGCCGGATATGATCTTTATGGATATTCATTTAGCTGACGGATCAGCCTTTGAAATCTTCGATCATGTAGATATTACCTGCCCTATCGTTTTCACTACGGCCTATGATGAATATGCTCTTCGTGCGTTCAAAGTGAACAGCGTGGATTATTTATTGAAGCCTATTGGCAAGAGTGACATTGAGAAAGCTTTCCATAAGTTGGAGCAGTTGCAGGGTCCGGAACAAGGGAAATCCCCTGACAATGCTTTATTGCAATTAATCCATTCGCTGAAAAAGCAGGAAAGTTATAAAACGCATTTTCTCATTCCGGTGAAGGGTGACAAGTTGCTACCGGTTTCGGTGGATATGATTCTGCTGTTTTATATTCAGGACTGCAAAGTGAAGGTTGTTCTTGCCGATGGTAAGGAATATACATTTCCACAAACGTTGGATGAAATAACAGAATGTATCGATCCATCCCTGTTCTTTCGTGTCAACCGGCAATTTCTGATTTCCCGTGAGGCTATCAAGGATATTGATTTATGGTTCAACAATCGTCTGTCTATTAATCTTCGTTGTAAGGTATCGGATGAGAAAGTGCTGGTAAGCAAGGCACGTGTGCAGGAATTTAAGGATTGGTTTTCCAAGACACATTGAGCATGTCGTGAAGAATACAAGAGCTACAAGCTACAAGTACTTTGCAGCGTGATAGCGCAGCCACTCGTAGCTTGTAACTTGTAGCTCATGTAGCTTGTAACTTTTACAGCTCTATCGGTTCATACTTCAGTCCGAACACATCAGCCACCGCTTTATATGTCACCTGTCCTTCTACCACATTCAGCCCTAATGCCAGTGCGGGGTCGTCCTTGCACGCTTTCCGCCAGCCTTTGTTTGCCAGTGCCACGGTGTAGGGCAGCGTTGCATTGGTCAGTGCCATGGTGGAGGTGAACGGTACGGCACCCGGAATATTGGCAACGGCATAATGAACGATGCTATCCACTACATACGTCGGTTCGCTATGCGTGGTCGGGTGGGAGGTTTCAAAGCAGCCGCCCTGGTCGATGGCAACATCTACGAGGACTGTTCCGGGTTTCATCATTTTCAGCATCTCTTTGGTAATGAGGTGCGGGGCCTTATCGCCCGGGATGAGGACGGAACCTATCACGAGATCTATATTGGGAAGCTCCATCTTGATGTTGTGCATGGAGGAATAGAGCGTTTTCACGTTCTTCGGCATCACTTCGCTGAGGTAGCGGAGGCGGGAGAGGTTGATGTCCGTAATCAGGACTTCAGCACCCATGCCGGCAGCTATCTGTGCGGCGTTGGTTCCTACGATACCACCACCCAGAACAAGCACCCGTGCGGGGCGTACACCTGTCACGCCACCCATCAGTTTTCCTTTTCCACCTTGGGGCTTTTCGAGGAAACGGGCACCTACCTGGGTAGCCATGCGCCCTGCCACTTCGCTCATAGGGGTGAGCAATGGCAGCGAGCGGTCTTCCTTCTCCACGGTTTCGTAGGCAATGCAGATACCGCCACTTTCTATCATGGCTTCGGTCAATATTTTATCGGCGGCGAAGTGGAAGTAGGTAAATACCACCTGACCTTTTTTAATCAGTTTGTACTCGGGGGCGATAGGTTCTTTCACCTTCACAATCATTTCCGCCGCGGCATAGGTCGCTTCGATGGTTGGCAGCATTTTCGCACCCACTGCTGTGTACTCTTCATCCGCGAAACCGCTGTTTGCACCTGCTGATACCTGTACATACACTGTATGACCTTGTTTCACCAACTCGGCTACTCCGGCAGGGGTCATACCTACACGGTTTTCGTTGTTCTTGATTTCCTTAGGTACTCCGATAATCATAACCTTAACAGTTTTAATTGGGGGTTAAACATGTCGCAATGTAGCGATTTCCGTGTTTCGGTGTACTTCGGGAGTAGGTGTTTTACAACAGTATTTTTATACAGGTTTTAATCTGAAATAATCGGATGCCCTTGAATTTCAATATTTTGTTCAGGAGGTAATTCTTGTATGAATATGAAATGATTAGTGTCCATACCAGTCGTATTTTTTCTCTTTGGTACTTGCTTTATCCTGTTTTTGCAACTGTTTTTGTGTACTGTGCAAACGGTGCATAGTAATAATCGTAAATACGACGCCTAAAATAATAAGTACTACTAAGACAATGCTTGCTTTGAAGTGTAGGTATTCGTTGATGAGGCGCTGGTTGAGCAGGCACATTTGGTTATTGGGCTGATGTTACGCCAACTGTTCAAGGGCTATTTCAGCGGGTATAGTTCCCGCTATATAGCTTTCTACCGTTCTATTACGCGGTCGTTTGCTACGCCTCCTTCCACAAAGTCATATTCTTGCCAAGATCTCAGTCCTTTGCGGCTGTGTACAATAAAGTCGAGCCAGTCACGGTTGTAAGTTTCGAAATGCAGGCAACGATAGGTTTGGCGGACACGTTCCATATCCAACTCAATTAAGGCAGGGAGTACCTCTTAATAGCCGTAAGTTGACGATTTGTGCTTAGCGTTCGGCTTGGCTGCGAAGGGTGGTGATGTAGGAACCTTAAATGTCTGTCATTTGGTGTGTTAAACTTCTTCTTCTTTCAGTGTTTCCCGATACTGCATCGGCGTCATGCCGAATACCCGGCTGAAAGTTGTATAGTATGCGCTACGGCTGTTGAAACCCGCTAGTGGGGCTATGGCGTGCAATTGGTAAGCATCGGTAAGAACGGGTTTCTTCAGTCCTCGGTAGATATGGGCATAACGGCGAAGATAAATATTTATCGGGTAATATTTGCTTGCATTTCTTTATAATCTACCCGGAATAATGTACATTTGCCCGACAAATTATTTATCGACCTATATGAAACATACTATATTATCCCTTATACTTCTGGCATGGGGAGCGCAGGCTTATCCGCAAACAACGGAGAATGTGCCTTCCGATGCTACTTTTACCCCTCCTTTTGATTTCCCCATCACCTTCTCCGGGAACTTCGGTGAGATACGTGCTAACCACTTTCATGGCGGATTGGATTTCAAAACCGGAGGAACCATCGGCAAACCGGTACATGCCCTAGCCGAAGGATATATTTCGCGTATTCGCGTCACGCATGGTTCGGGATATGTGCTCGATGTAGCTTATAATAACGGATATAAAACCATCAACCGGCATCTCAGTGCTTTTGTGGGTGATGTGGCCCGCCGTGTGGAAGACCTGCAATATGAAAAGGAATCGTGGGAAGTGGAGATTACTCCCGAACCGGGTGAATATCCGGTGAAGGCAGGACAGGTGATCGCTCTGAGTGGCAATACCGGTTATTCTTTCGGTCCGCACCTGCACTTGGATATGTTTGAGGCGGATACGGACGATTATATCGACCCGTTGCCCTTCTTTAAGAAGAAAGTGAAAGACAATACGGCTCCTCGTGCCGAGGGCATTATGCTTTTTCCTCAACCGGGTAGGGGAGTAGTGGACGGAAACCAGAAGCATCAGGCGTTTCCGCTTACCCCAAAACAACCTATTACTGCTTGGGGATTGGTAGGTTCCGCTATCCGTGCCTATGATTATATGGACGGGGTGAGCAATCGTTACGGAGTACATACTGTCATTCTGGAAGTAGATAGTGTGGAAGTGTTCCGTAGTGTGGTAGATCGTTTCTCGGAATATGAGAACCGGATGATTAATTCGTGGACGTACGGGCAATACATGAAGTCATTCATCGAGCCGGGAAATACATTACGTATGCTGCATGCTCCCAATGGAAACCGGGGACTGGTTGATATTAATGAAGAGCGTCCCTACCACTTCGTTTATACGCTGAAAGATGCGCTGGGAAATACTTCCAAAGTACGTTTTACGATACATGGAAAGCGTGCGGAAATAAAACCTGTGGAGCACCGGGAGAAGTACATTTTTCACTGGAATAAAGTAAATATCCTGCAAGAGCCCGGTTTGAATCTGGTTATCCCCCGAGGGATGCTCTATGATGACGCATATCTGAATTATGCCGTGCGGGCTGACAGTGGAGACATTGCTTTCACCTATCAGTTGAATGATACCCGTATACCTTTGCATGGACGTTGCGAATTAACTGTTGGATTGCGCCGCCGTCCATTGGAAGATATGACGAAATATTATGTAGCAAGTGTGGGTAATCGTGGAAAGAAATATAGTATAGGTGGCAAGTATGAAGACGGATTAATGAAGACGACGATCCGCGAACTGGGCACTTATACTGTTGCCATTGACACCGTACCGCCCCAAATCACTCCGCTCAATCCAAAACAATGGGGGAGCGCGGGACGCATCACTTTCAAGGCAAAAGATGGAGAAACCGGTATCAGTAGCTACCGGGGAACCATAGACGGAAAATATGCTCTGTTTGGCAAGCCCAATTCCATCAGTGGAAATCTGGTTTGTGAACTCG
The DNA here is from genome assembly GCF_036416795.1 of Bacteroides sp. MSB163. Taxonomy (NCBI): domain Bacteria; kingdom Pseudomonadati; phylum Bacteroidota; class Bacteroidia; order Bacteroidales; family Bacteroidaceae; genus Bacteroides; species Bacteroides maternus. Next base: position 4,332,829 of record NZ_CP143867.1, read on the forward strand.
ATCCGCGACATGTGAAGAAAGGCGGACGACATATTGTAGAGATGACCGTGACGGATGGCTGCGGCAATCAGACGACAGAGCGGTTTGAGTTTGTCTGGTAATGGAATATATTAATCGATAATTAAAATAACTGAAGTATGAAAAGTAAAAGACTGACTCTTTCCGTCTTATGTATGGTGACAGCCGTAGCGCATGCGTTGGCTTGTACCAATCTTATTGTAGGTAAAAATGCCTCTACTGACGGTTCTACCATCGTTTCCTATTCTGCCGATTCCTACGGGCTGTTCGGTGAGTTATACCATTACCCTGCCGGCGTACATAAGAAAGGTACTCTGATGGATGTACACGAGTGGGATACCGGTAAATATCTGGGCCAGATAGAGCAGGCCCGTCAGACTTACAATGTTATTGGTAACATCAACGAATTCCAGCTCACCATTGCCGAGACCACTTTCGGTGGTCGTCCGGAATTGGTAGATACTACCGGTATTATTGACTATGGTAGTCTGATTTATCTGGGACTGCAACGTGCCCGTACGGCCCGCGAGGCTATCAAGGTGATGACTGACCTTGTACAGGAATATGGTTATTACAGCAGTGGGGAATCTTTCACAATTGCCGATCCTAACGAAATCTGGATTATGGAAATGATTGGCAAAGGCCCCGGTGTGCGTGGTGCCGTATGGGTGGCCGTACGCATTCCGGATGATTGTATCTCGGCGCATGCCAACCAGTCGCGCATCCACCAGTTCGATATGAATGATAAGAACAACTGTATGTATTCTTCCGATGTCATCTCTTTTGCCCGCGAAAAAGGTTACTTCAACGGTGTGAACAAGGATTTCAGCTTTGCTGATGCATACGCTCCTCTGGATTTCGGTGCACGCCGTTATTGCGAAGCCCGTGTATGGAGTTACTTCAATATGTTTACCGACCGTGGTGAGGAATTCCTTCCTTATATAGAAGGTAAAACCAATCAGCCCATGCCTCTCTATTTGAAAGCCAACCGCAAAATCTCCGTACAGGATGTGAAGAATGCCATGCGCGACCATTACGAAGGTACTCCGCTGGATATCAGCAAGGATTTTGGTGCAGGTCCTTATCATACTCCTTACCGTCTTTCTCCGCTGTCCTTCAAGGTGAACGACCAGGAATATTTCAACGAACGTCCCATCTCTACCCAGCAGTCAGGTTTTGTTTTCGTATCTCAGATGCGCTCTACCATGCCCGATGCTATCGGTGGCGTGCTGTGGTTCGGTACGGATGATGCTAATATGACAGTGTTCACACCTGTATATTGCTGTACCGATAAAGTGCCTGTATGCTACTCTCGCGTAGATGGCGCCGACTATATTACCTTCTCTTGGAATTCTTCTTTCTGGATATTCAACTGGGTGGCGAATATGGTTTATCCCCGCTACGACCTGATGATTGGCGATGTACGTGCAAGCCAGTCGGAGATGGAAACTACTTTCAATGATGCGCAGGAAGGTATCGAATCGGCTGCATCCAAACTGTATTCCAAAGATCCTGCCCGGGCAAAAGCGTTCCTGACTAACTACACGAATATGACCGCGCAAAGTACGCTCGATACCTGGAAACGTCTCGGCGAATTCCTTATTGTAAAATACAATGATGGTGTGGTGAAACGTATGAAAGACGGTAAGTTCGAACGTAATTCCATCGGTCAGCCGGCTGGTGTGATACGTCCCGGATATCCGAAAGAATTCCTTGAAGAATATGCAAAACAAACCGGCGACCGCTATAAAATGCCGGAATAACACCCTGTTGCAGATTTCACGGGAACTTCATTTCTCCTGTGAAATCTGTACAATACAGTGTAAATCTTTAATGAAAAAGTAGGATATTTGAACTTATTCGCCTACATTTGTGTCTTCCAAATAACAGATATATTTTAACCTCTAAAATAACAATAATTGTATGGAAAATCAGGAACTTATCAAGCAGGTAACTGAGAAAGCCCAAATGTGGCTCACCCCGGCTTATGATGCCGAAACTCAGGCTGAAGTAAAACGCATGTTGGAAAACGAAGATAAAACTGAGTTGATAGATTGTTTCTATAAGGATTTGGAATTCGGGACGGGTGGCCTGCGCGGCATCATGGGTGCTGGAACCAATCGCATGAATATCTATACCGTAGGTGCTGCAACACAGGGCCTTTCCAACTATCTGAATAAGTGTTTCAAGGACAAAGAGCAGATTTCCGTTGTGGTAGGTTATGACTGCCGTAACAATAGCGACAAGTTTGCCCGGATTTCTGCAGATATCTTCTCTGCAAACGGTATCAAGGTATATCTCTTCGACGATTTGCGTCCTACACCGGAAGTTTCTTTTGCTATCCGTCACTTCGGTTGCCAGAGTGGCATCAATATCACGGCAAGTCATAACCCGAGAGAATACAATGGCTATAAGGCTTATTGGGATGATGGCGCACAAGTACTTGCTCCGCACGATACCGCTATCATTGACGAAGTAAACAAGGTGACTGTTGATGATATCAAGTTTGAAGGTAACAAAGAGTTGATTCAGATAATTGGTGCTGATGTAGACAAGATCTATCTGGATATGGTTCATTCTATTTCTATAGATCCGGAAGTTATCAAGCGTCAGAAAGATCTCAGCATTGTTTATACTCCTTTGCATGGTGCAGGTCGTGTGCTGATTCCTTCTTCTCTGAAAGAATGGGGATTTGAGAATGTAAATTGCGTACCCGAGCAGATGGTGAAGGATGGCAATTTCCCGACAGTGGTATCTCCGAACCCTGAAAATGCTGAGGCGCTTTCTATGGCTATCGCATTGGCGAAGAAGATCGATGCCGATATTGTAATGGCCAGTGACCCGGATGCTGACCGTGTAGGTATGGCTTGCAAAGATGATAAAGGTGAGTGGGTGCTTATCAATGGTAACCAGACTTGTCTGATCTTCTTGTATTACATTATCAAGAATCGTATTGCAATGGGTAAGATGCAGCCGAATGATTTTATTGTGAAGACCATTGTAACTACTGAACTGATTAAAGCTGTCGCTGATAAGAATAAGATTGAAATGCGTGATTGCTACACTGGTTTCAAATGGATTGCACGTGAAATCCGTTTGAGCGAAGGTAAGCAGCAATATATTGGTGGTGGTGAAGAAAGCTACGGCTTCCTGGCAGAAGACTTTGTTCGTGATAAAGATGCCGTTTCCGCTTGTTCATTGTTGGCTGAGATCTGTGCCTGGGCTAAGGATCAGGGCAAGACGCTGTATGATGTGCTGATGGATATCTATGTAGAGTATGGTTTCTCTAAAGAAACGACTGTAAACGTAGTGAAACCCGGTAAGAGCGGTGCGGATGAAATCAAAGCCATGATGGATAACTTCCGTGCTAACCCGCCGAAAGAAATCGGAGGTTCACCTGTTAAATTGATCAAGGATTATAAGACATTGAAGATGATCGATGCTCAGGGAAATGCTGTTGATCTGGATATGCCGGAGACTTCAAATGTTCTTCAGTATTTCACGGAAGACGGTACAAAGATTTCTGTTCGTCCGTCGGGTACAGAACCGAAAATCAAGTTCTATATCGAGGTGAAGGGCGAAATGGGTTGCCCGAAATGCTACGCCAGTGCTGATGCTGAAGCAGAAGAGAAAGTGGTGGCAGTACGTAAGTCACTTGGTATCTGAGAAAGATAAACTGCTGTAAGGCAGAAGGAAAGGTGTAATCCTGCGAAGGGTTGCACCTTTTTTGTTTTTTATCCGTTAGCGTGGACATTCTTCCCGTTTTAAGGTTCTTTTGCTTTCTTTAAGTCAACTCTGAAATCATTCTCTGTTAAATGCCGTTTTATATGCAACGTATAAACCTAACCTAAACCTTAGTAATATCCATTAGGATGATAAAAAGGGGATTTTAGCAATTAGTGGCGTAAGAGCGTTTTCAATAGTGAAAGCATCGGTTGAGATAAATTGCTACTATCCCCTTTTTTTCTGATGGATATATTTTAGAATTACTTGATGAAGGTCGAATGACCGGGAGATGAGAAAATATACAGATTGCGGTTGCATGCTAATTGGTTGATGTGAATGAGAGTCGTTTCATTCGTAGTTGTTCGTTTGTTGAATGCATGTCCTCCGCAATCTGTTTTTATTTGAATGATTTCCGTCTTTTAATTATTGCTTAGCCACCAGTCTATCATCTTTCGTGCTATGCTCAGTTTTCGTGGGATTTCCGGCATATTTTCTTTTGAATAGAATGCTCCGGCACTGAGCTCGTCTTTCTGTAACTTGATTTCCCCACTTTCATAATCAGCAATGAAGCCTACCATCAGTCCGCTGGGATAGGGCCAGGGCTGGTTGCCGAAATAAGTGATATTTTTCACTCGCAATCCGGTTTCTTCCATCACTTCGCGTTGTACGCATTGTTCCAGAGTTTCTCCTGCTTCGAGGAAACCGGCTACCAAACCATAGAATGTTCCGCGGAAATTGCGGGCATGCACCAGTAAGATTTCTTCCCCGCGGCGTATTAGTACAATGATAGCTGTAGAAATAGGTGGATATATTTCGTAAGCACACGAAGGGCATTTTTTCATGATAGGGGTCTTATGTTCCGTAGGCATACCACACGCAGGACAAAAACGGCTGTGCTGATCCCAATACAGTATCTGATATGCTTTTCCGGCAGCTTTATATTCGTCCAGAGTGATGTATTCGTAGGACCCCCGGAGGTTGACCATAGCCCATTCTTCTGTTTCTGTAACAAGCTGTTCAATGGCGAATGCATGTACCATTTCATCCGTGGGCAGAAAGACTTCATGGATCGTACTACCTGAGCCGGGGGCCAACGGTGGTTCTGTACCATAAGGTACACTGTATTTAATCTCTCCTTTTTCTGTTTTCTCTTTTTTCAGCAACAGTTGGTCTTTGAAAAAGACGAACCACTGTGTAGGGCTCTGGTTTTTACTATTCTCCATTCCTGATAAAATATCTGTTTAAAAGATTATATATTAGCTATATGCATCCTGCATCCATAGCAGTTAGGCGGTTATTCTCAAAAAAGCAGAAAAAATTCGAAGATTATCGTGATATTTTCTGGTATGCAATTCTGGGCGTCCCATTTGAGACATAAACCGTCCCACAACGGATAAATTCGTTTCGTACAAGGAGGTTTTGCATGATGATATTGTCTTTATGTGTGTCCGCACGTAAGCTTGGATATTGCTTGGCGCACCAATTTAAACAGATATCGCCAATGCCTTTGTAACTTCCGTCGGAAGCGATACGGTGAATCACATAATAGGGATCATCATTCAGCCAAGCTCCATCTTCAATAATGGCATAAAAAGGGTCGGGACTCGGAACAAAACAAAATGTTCCGATGATTTTTCCGTGTTCATCTTCGCATGCGTAACAATGTCCGTCGGTGATTTCTTTGGCAATCAGTTCACGCTGTGGGTAGCCGTTGATCCACTGGTTTCCGTTTCCTACGGATGCCATAAACTTGCGGGCATGATCGAATATCTCCATCAGGCGGTCTAAGTCAGAAAGTTGGCTGGGACGAATTTGTATCATATCTGTAAACCTGTTAAGTTGCTTAATTCCGGAATGCAAATGTACATCATTATTTTTTATATTATCCTTTTCTTTTTCCTTTCATTAGAAATTCTTCAAAGAATGTATCGCGGTAGCTGTTGCCTATGGCAATTTCATAATTGCCTATATAGATGTCATTGTTATCAAATGAATCGATGTGGCGGGTATTGACGATATAGGACTTGTTTACACGGAGGAACATATTCTGGGGCAGGAGCTCGGAGATACCTTTCATATTCATACGGGTTATGATGCGCTGCTCCGGTAATTGAAGGATTACATAGTCTTTCAATCCTTCGATGAAGAGAATATCGGCATAGTTTACTTTGAAATATTTCCGTTCGGACTTGACAAAGAAATACTCGGAAGATACATTGGCTTCGATGGCCTCTTTCTCTTCTTTCATCAATAATGAATGATAGGAGAGAGCCTTCTGCACAGCTTTTTGGAAACGTTCTGCTTCTATCGGCTTGACCAGATAGTCGATGGCATCGACCTCATAGCTATCCAGTGCATATTCCGTATAGGCAGTGGTGAAGATGATAAGTGTTCGTTTGGAGACAGTATGCGCGAACTCTATGCCGGTGATACCGGGCATCTGGATATCCAGAAAGATTAGGTCGACAGAATGTTCTTCCATAAACCGTGCGGCGGACACTGCATTGTTGAACATGCTCAGTAAGCAAAGCTCTTTATTTTCTTCTACCAGCATTTCCATAGCCTCGCGTGCCAGGGGTTCATCATCTATTATAATACAATTCATAAGTTCAGCTTTAAATTTACTACATATTTGTTTTCTGTCTCGGACACTTCCAGTAAATAGCGACCGACATATAAGAGTTCGAGCCGACGTCGGATGTTTGTTAGTCCGATTCCGCCTACACGGCTCTTGCCTGTTGCTACGGCAGGCTTGGAATTTTCACACTGGAATTCCAATTGATTATCATCAACCTTGAAGAAAAGGTGAACGTATGACGGATGTTCACTATCGAAATTATGCTTCACTGCATTCTCTACAAAAGGAATGAATAGCAAGGCCGGCAATTGTATGCCATTGATATTACCTTCCTCTGTGATATTGTAGTCAAAGTGGTCACGCCGTACTTTTTCCAGATTCAGATAATCGTTCAGGAAACGGACATCGGAGCGGAGAGGTACATGTTCGCGGAAGTTATCATTCATCTGGTAACGCAATAAATCTTCAAGCTTGAATAATACTTTAGATGCTTCTGCGGGATTCTTTCGAATGAGTACATTGGCATTATTCAGCATATTGAATAAGAAGTGAGGATTTATCTGGTTTTTGAGAAACTTCAATTCAGAATGCAGAGTGGCAGATTGGATCTCATCTACACGCTGGTTATAGAGTATCCAGTGGCGGAGTAGGAGTATGGCGGACATTCCGGCTACGGTAAATCCCATGGCTAATACTCCTGATATGGCATTTACCACGATAGGCAATAGACCGTTATCGGATGAGGGAACAGAAATGTCGATGGTGAAAATTTGGAATATGGCTACAGCTATAATGACTATCAGACTAACTCCGGATACACCGAGGGCATATATCAACAGGCGATTTTTCATCAGGAAGCGAGGGAATAGCCAATAAAGATTGATATAGAAAACTGCATCAATGGAAATAAAATAGATGGCCCATCCCAGCAACCTTTGAGGAAAGCTGAGTGGTCGCATGGGGACATTCCAAAGTATGTTTACTGTAATCATAAATACCACGAATTGCAGAAACAGATGCCTTGCCGTCCGATAACGTGGAGCAAGCAGGAAATTGGTAAAACGGTTATTGATCATTTTCCACTTCCTTTCAATTCAAGCTGAATGCTTTGGGCGGTTAATTCCAGCCGGTAGTTCTCTCCGTATTGCAAATCAAGACGTTGCCGGATTTTATTTAATTCTATTTCCGGTTCCAAACAAGGTATGGATATCTGGCAGTTAAACTGAATATTCTCATCTTCTGCGTGCAGATGGATGCCAATGGATGCAGGATATTCTTCCTGTGTTTCGATTTGTTTTACGGTGTACTGTATAAAAGGGATGAAAAGCAATGGGAATACAAAAGTACGTCCTGTCTCTCCCGATGCGTTCATGTGGAAATCAAATTTGCCGGAGACAAGTTGTTCCAGTTCCAAATAATTGGTGAGGAATTTGATTTCTGTATTTAACAACACTTTTTCCCGGCTACAGTCATACAACTGATACCGGAGTATCTGGCTCAGTTTCATTAACATTTTTGAAGCCTTTCCCGGATTTACCAATGCCTGTTCTCCTGAATAGTGGAGTACCCGGAATAACATGGAAGGACTAAGTTGTTCTTTCAGATGTCCTATTTCAGACTGCAACCTGATTTTTTCTAATTGCATCACTCGTTGGTTTTCCAGTATCCAAAGCCGCAGCAAGACAGTCATGCCACCGCCCATGATACTAAGGAGCGTTAGTGGGAAAGAGGAAAGATAGTCCATTACAAATGCCACTTTAGAGTATCCGACATAAATGTTAGGAACTAAGAAGATATCGGATACAATATACTCCTGTGTAGCTTGAAAGATAAAAACTACGATTAAAGCAGTTGAGAGGGAAAGAATATATGTCAGATATCTTTGTTTGAGCAAGTAACGGGGTACCAGATAGAGCAAATTGAAGTAGAAAATGGAACCATAGAGCAGAAACATATTGAAGATAAGAAGATAGGTCCACTTACCCAACATCTCTATATAGCCCTGACAACTGAATAATACCAGATTACAGGCTATGACAAGTAGTGCCGCGATGACAGTGATATGTCTGGCTACCCGGAAGCGCGAACTGACGAGGAAGCGGTATAGAAAAGAATTATCATTGCCTATAATAGGTATTACTTTCATGGAAGTATCTTTCATTTGAGATGACGAAGATAGAATAAATTCATATAAAACACTGGATTATCCTAAATTAAAACTCTATTTTGTAGCTGATATTGGTCAGACCTGTTTTCTGTTCACTTGCCTCTATCTTTCCTGTTTTTATATTATAAAGATGCTGGATGAACTCTTTGCTGCCCGTAAAGTTGAGGCCTTTCACGGAGAATTCATGAGATACATGTCGTTTATTGATGCGGTAGCTTACTGTATAATTACCAATCAACATTGGAGAACGCTGAATGGAATATGCCCGCGTTTCATTATACTGCACTTCTTTATCGGGATGATCCATCGTTGCTTCCACATCTATCGGAGCATAGCGTTCTCCGCCTTGCAAAGTGAGCTTCAGGTTGACACTGAGAATGTTTTGTTTGTTGCGTCCCAGCATCCATTCTTTGCCGATTAGCCCGTTCAATACATATTTTCGGTTAAAGCGCGTGTTGTGCCAGACACCGTCGCCACCGCAATAACGAGAATCGAATAGGGAGGCAGTTATCATGTAGTAGAGGCCTTTGTTCAGTGCTCGTTCCCAAGTGAAGTCTACACCGAAGTTGCGCCCTCGTCCTTTGTTCACTAAAGCATTTTCCACGAAAAATTCATCTCGGTTAAGTACTGAAAAAGAACTATCGCGCATGACAGGCACATCGTATAGGAACTGAATGTAAGGTTCCACTTTCAGACTTGTATTTTCTGAAACCTTATAGGCGAATGAAAGCATCAGATGGTGTGCTTTGGTGAAATCGAGGTTTTTGTTTACTGATCGGTCACCGGTACTTTGCGTCTTTACAAAGTAAACGTCCATTTTTTCCATACGGCTATACATACCATAAGCCAAAGCAAAGGAAGTCCGAGTATTTGTTTGCCATTTCAGGCTGGCACGTGGCTCAAGGGTCCAACGATTATTCAGTGTGAGTAATTGTCCGTGCAGGCCGAAGTTCAGGCTTAGTTTATCGTTTATTCCCCATGCAGAACTGTTGTAGGCTGAAATCAAACAGGTGTTTCCGTCTCCTTTTGAGATTGTTTCCAACGGTTGATCAATGAATGGAACGAGTTCTAAATTCATGTTGTAGAACATTTGTGTAAAGGTTAATCCGGTTTTATTGGTAAAACGGTTATTTACTTTCCGGTTCAGTGACGAAGTCAGTATCAGGTTTGTGCTTCTGCTATTCTGATCGATGTTAGGTGAAGGATTAAATTCTCTGTCATAAGTGGTTTGTATGGCCTCTTGGTCGGAATACGTTCCGGCAAGTGTGGTTTTCAGCAACGTGTTTTCATTAAAGAAGTAGCGATGGGTAACACCTCCGGCTGCCATGTACTGCGTAGAACGTCCCTGTCCGGCATCTTCCAGGTAATCCCATTTATCCGGATTCTTTTCGAGTGAGCTTTTGTATTTGTCAAGTAATGCAGTACCCCATACGGCAAAGGTACCTGCGTGGCGGGTAGGGAAGTTTAGTTTGAAGTTCAGGTCTTGATAGTCCATCTTTCCACCTAAGTCAACGTTCAGTAATCCTGTAGTGGAGTAGCGGTAATTGAAGATATACGAAGCCTTATGTTTCTTGCTTAACGGACCTTCGGAGGCGAAATCTATTCCCATGATACCTACCTGGAATGTGTTTTCATTTCGCTGGTTGTTTCCGTTGCGTAGTTTCATGTCGAAGACACCGGAAACAGCATTGCCGTATTCTGCCGGAAAAACACCTGTGAAGAAGTCGGAGTTTCCTAAAACCTGTGCACTGAGTGAGGACAGAATTCCACCTCCTAAAGTGGCGATATCTGCGAAATGGTTTGGATTGGGAATTTCCACATCTTCCAGTCGCCACTGCAATAAATGCGGGGCATTACCGTGGATGGATATACCATTATTGGAAACGCTTGGCGTTACTCCGGCAAATGAAGCGACCAGTCGGGCCGGATCATCAAATCCACCTGCATAGCGACTCGCTTCTTCCACGCTGAGCATACGTGCTCCTGCGACGGCCATTTTATTCATGGCTTCGTTCCGGTTGTGCGCACGGACCACTACTTCGTTCAGTTCGTTTACGCTTTCCTGCAAAGCTATTTCCAGATAAACTTCCTTAGCGGAAGTCACCAGAATCTCCCGTACAGTCGCTGACTCATATCCCATGAAAGAGGCTTGTACAGAATGACGGCCTACCGGAACTTTTGGAAGTACGAAACGTCCGAGACTATCGCACATCATCCCTAATCCCGGAATATCCGTCAACTGTATCGTAGCATACGGAATAGGATGTCCTGATGCCCGGTCATTGACTACTCCTCGCAGCGTTTGTACGGGGCGTTCACTACTTTGTGGGATATTCTCATTATCAACCGATGCTTGTCCGGGGATATTAGAAACTTCTTTTCCGAAAGAGCAAATTGAAATTAGCAATGCAATTATTACTAATGCTTTAGTTTTATCCATCTTTATCGTTTTTGGTTTAATGCGACAAAGATAGGGCTCTGCAATACGCTACTCTTTTATTTGAGACGAACCGGATGGCTTTGTAGACGAAACTTTATGATTTAGCGGAAGAACCTTTATACTTATGGCTCCTTCTTGTCTTATCTATTACAAAAGCCTTACCAGTTGTATAACTCATACGTGTTGAGTTGTATAACCCGGGCTGTATAAGTTGTACAACTGGTAAATCTTTCGTAGTAAGTAAGAGAAAAAAAGGTAGTAAGCTATTTGCTTCCTAACTTAACCCATGATTTACAGTTTATTTCTTTCAGAAATTCCTTATCATGTGATATGGCAATTACCGTTCCTGCATAGTCCCGGATGGTTGCTGTAATGATCTCGATACTTTCAATATCCAGATTATTGGTCGGTTCGTCCAGTATGAAAACATCCGGGGTATTATCTGCAATCATCAGGCAACAGAAGGAAAGGCGCATCTTTTCTCCACCACTAAGTAATCTGCAAGACTTGTTCCATGTAGCTGCCGGGAAGAGATAACGATTCAATATAGTTTTCAGCTCATGCTCCGGCAGATGGCGCCGATTGAAATATTCCGCCTGTTCCAGAATACTATATTCATTATGGATAAGAGAATATTCCTGATTCAGATAAACTGTGCTGAAATCAATACGGTCAAGTGTTCCGCTGACGGCAGAAAGATCTCCGCAAAGCAGTTTCAACAATGTGGTTTTGCCGCTGCCGTTATTGCCTTCAATATAGAAGCGGTTGCCACTCCGTAACTGAAAACTCAACGGGATTTTCCACATAGGCTGGGGAGCGTCCGGATATTGAAAGTTCAGTTCCTTTGCAGTAGCCAATATCTTACCTTCATGCAGGGTGGAAGCATTGAAATTCGTTTTTAATTTCTCTGCAAGAGGTAAAGCACTCTTAATGTTCTGCATGTCCTGTTGCAACTTTTCCGCTTTTTCAGTATGCATACTTTTCAGTTTATTAGTGCTTACTTCCGCTCTGTTCTTCATGGCACCCATCATAATACGGGGGATTCCTTTTTTGATGGCAGCTTTCTCACCCCGTACATTTTGTTTTGCCTTCTGTTCTGCCAATTCACGGGCTGTTTTTCGGGCAAGTCGCAGAGCTTTTTGCTTTTCTTCTAATTGTTCTTGCAAAGCATTCAACCGGATACCCTTTTGTTCTTTAAAAAAATCATAATTGCCACCATAGAAAGTCAGTCCGGTAGAAGATAATTCACAAATGGTAGGTAATAGGTTTAGTAAAGCCCGGTCGTGGCTGATGACAAGTACAATGGCAGGAGTACGCTGTACAAGATCATATAGCCGTTGTCTTCCTGCTGTATCTAGATGATTTGTTGGTTCATCCAGTAAAATAGCGGTAGGTGAGTGTAGTTCCATACCGGCAAGGAAGATACGTGTTTTTTCTCCTCCACTTAATCCGTCCATCAGGCGGGAGAGGGGAATACTATCCATTCCCCAAGCAGACAAGGTAGCTTGGGTACGTTCTTCAATATTCCAGTCATCATTTAGTGTGGTGAAATGTTTTTCGGATACATCTCCATTCAGGATGGCATGCAAAGCTTCTAGTTTGTCATCTATCCTTAAAGCCTGTGCAATAGTCTGATCATCATATTGCCCGAAATGTTGCGGCACATAGTAAAGATGTTCCGGACGACTGACAGTTCCCTTTGTAGCGGATAAATCTCCTGCAATAATCTTCATTAAAGTGGATTTTCCACAACCGTTGTTTCCGGTCAGTGCCATTTTATTCCCCGGATTGATAATGAGGTTCAAATGTTGGAACAGGATTTCTTTGTCGGAATGGACATAACTAAGATCTCTGATAATAATACTCATGGTAAATACTGTGTTTAAAGAAGTGAATACACTGTATCAAAAGGACTTCTGATACAATAAAATCTCGATTTTGGAGGGAATAGACAAACACAGTATTGGCTAAACATTCACGTTTGTGATGCTCAGCATTCTGAATTATAAAGCATGTGAAAAGTGATGTTTACCGAAATGTTTGTCTTTACTTAGAAATTCTCATCGTAGCAATTATTTAGTTAGTGGGCGCAAAGATAAACATTTCTTTTGGAAATAGCTTTTTATAGGAAAATTTTTATTTGTAAAATAAATCCATATATTTGCAAAATGTGTGATGTGGCTCGTTAGAGTTCAAGTAATCATTTTATTCAATTTACAGTTATCGATCAAATATGAAATCTACTGATTCCGAACAAGAAGAAGTCGGTATGGAACTGGAACAGTACCGTACCCGGCTCGAACAAATGGTCGAAGAAAAATCTAAAGACCTGATTGCCATTCAAGAGAATCTGGAAGCAACCAACCGGCGGCAGGCGTTGTTTATTAAGGTACTGCAAATACTTCAATTGGAACCAGATATTCCCACAGCCATGAATATGGCACTTGCAGAAATCGGTCGTTATACTGGTGTTGATCGTTTGGCAACATGGGAAAACCACCTTGACGGAATTACGTACGGATGTACCAATGAATGGTGTAACGATGGTATTGAACCGGCTATAGATTACTTGCGGAGTATGACTATTGAAGCGGGGAAGCCTTGGTTTGACATGCTCGAAGAAAACCATATTATCTGTACGTCTGATATTTATTCACTCGATCCCTTTATTACTCAGATGCTTGAAATTCAGGGTGTAAAAGCTATTGCTGTTTTTCCTTTGTCACAGTTAGGGGTGCATTTTGGCTTCCTGTCATTTAACTTTTGCTGGAATAAGCAGTGGGACGAAAAAGATGTGGAACTAATGAGCCAAATATCGCAAATTGTATCTACCGCTACGAAACGCTGGCAAGTAGAAACTTCCCTGCAATTGTCTCAGCGAACCATGCAAAAGGTATTGGATAATATCAATGCCAATATCTTTGTTTGTGATTATGATACACAGAAGGTGCTTTTTGCAAATAAGCCTTTCAGGGAAGAAGCCGGACAGGTTTCGGAAAATGCAGAATGCTGGAAAATGCTGAATGCAGGGTTGAATGGATTGTGTGCGCATTGCCCGAAACCACAGTTGCTCGATGCTGATCGCAAATTTACAGGTGTTCATTTCTGGGAAGACTATAATCCAATTACCGAACGTTGGTATACCATCCAGAGTATGGCGATAAAATGGCTCGACGGACGATGGGCAATCATGGAATTGGCCACTGATATTACTACTCGTAAACAGGTAGAACTGGAGTTGATTCTGGCTAAGGAAAAAGCGGAAGAGTCGGATAGACTAAAATCAGCATTCCTTGCGAACATGAGCCATGAAATACGCACTCCTTTGAATGCTATCGTGGGCTTTTCAAGTCTGCTTGCCGAAGCCGATGATGATGAGCGTGAATCGTACATGTCTCTGGTAGAGGAGAACAACGAACTGCTGCTTAATCTTATTTCTGATATTTTGGATATTTCTAAAATTGAGGCCGGTACGGTAGAGCTTATTATAACAAGAGTGGATGTGGCCCGACTTTGCCGCGAAGTCATTTCCACCTGCTCGCATAAAAAACATGATGAGGCGGTGGTGTTACGTTTTGACGAAAGTTCACCTCAGATAATGGTTGATGCCGATAAGAATCGAATTATGCAGGTGCTTTCTAACTTCATAACCAACGCTTTAAAATTTACAACCAAGGGATCGGTTACTCTTTCTTATAGATTGAAAGATGACGGTCTGCTGCATTTTTGTGTAACGGATACCGGTAAAGGTATTCCTGCTGAACAGCAGCATGAGATTTTCAGTCGTTTTGTAAAACTCGACTCTTTTTCACAGGGTGCCGGTCTTGGTTTGTCTATATGTCAGAGTTTAGTAGAACGGATGGGAGGACAGATTGGAGTAAACTCCCGTGAAGGAGAAGGTTCGTGTTTCTGGTTTACACATCCGTATACACTCGATGCCTCATTGGATTCGGATGCTGCAACAAAGGGTGGAGAGCAAGCTATAAAGATTGTTCCAAGGAACTATAAACCTCTACTTCTGGTGGCCGAGGATATAGATAGTAACTATTTGTTGATCGAGGCGCTTCTCAGGAAGGATTACCGTCTGCTGAGAGCACATGACGGCAATGAAGCTATAGACCTTTTCAATACTCAAGCTCCTGATCTCATTTTTATGGATATGAAGATGCCGGGTATGAACGGGATAGATACAGTCGTTATGTTAAGGGAAGGCGGTGCTCAGATGCCCATCATAGCACTTACGGCATTTGCTTATGACGATGATAGGGCATTGGCGCTCAATGTGGGTTGCAATGACTTTTTGACCAAACCTGTTTCGCCACTCGAGTTGCGCAGGATGGTCAGTAAATGGATAGAGAAATAAGTTTTGGAAGTATTATTCCATAGAAGATGCGTCAAATGACAAAGGCAGCAAAGCGCCTACACTCTTCATTTCGTAAATACCCTTTTTCCCGAAGAGTAAAATGCGCATCGGTTGTTTGAAGCGTTTTTCTGTTTCAAGCATCACTTGACGGCATGCACCACAGGGTGGAATCGGATCATCCAAAAAATCCCGTTCATTGCGTGCAGCAATGGCAAGTGTTTCTACTGCCTGATCGGGATATTGGGAGTTTGCATAAAACAAGGTAGTACGTTCGGCACAAAGTCCCGATGGATAAGCTGCGTTTTCTTGATTGGTACCTGTGACAACCATACCATTTGCCAAACGTGCAGCGGCACCCACGGAGAAGTGCGAGTAGGGGGCATAACTGCGTTGGGTAGCTTCGCGTGCGGCATCCATCAGTTGGCGGTCAGCATCACTTAATTCATTATAATCGTATATTTTAATGTCAATTTGTAAGGTCAAATCTTTCATAAGGCAGTGATGTATATTGTAATTAATGTTACAAAGTTAGAAAAGAGATTGGTAATTCCAATTCTTTTTAAGATTTTTGTACCTCAACTTTTACTGATATGAATAGAATTAACGCTATCAGACTCACTGTAATCCTGGCACTTCTGGTTTGTACCGTTGCCGCCCAGGCGCAGCGCCGGAATACCCGTTACGTGGAATATATAGAGAAGTATGCTCCGCTTGCTGTACAACAAATGAAGGAACACAAGATACCTGCCAGTATTACCCTGGCACAAGGGCTTCTTGAAAGCGGTGCCGGACAGAGCGCACTGGCACGCAAAAGTAATAATCATTTCGGCATTAAATGCGGTAGTAACTGGCGTGGACGTACGGTGCGTCATGATGATGATGCTCGCAATGAATGTTTTCGTGCATACAGCAATCCCAGGGACTCTTATGAAGATCACTCCGCTTTTCTGAAAAGGGGTGCGCGTTACGCTTTCCTGTTTGATCTGAAAGTTACAGATTATAAAGGTTGGGCGCGCGGTCTGAAGAAAGCCGGATATGCAACTGATCCCTCTTATGCTAATCGACTGATAACAATCATAGAGGATTATGACCTTTATAAGTATGACAGTCGTGGCATGAGTAAGCGTGAAGCCCGTAAGTGGGAAAAGGAGTTGAAGAAGAAACCCTGGCTGGCTAATCCGCATCAGGTATATATAGCTAATGACATAGCTTATGTCGTGGCTCGTGATGGCGATACTTTCCGCTTTCTGGGTGGAGAGTTCGATATTAGCTGGAAGAAACTGGTGAAGTATAATGACCTGCATAAAGATTACACTTTGGAAGCCGGTGATATTATCTATCTGAAAGCGAAAAAGAAGAAAGCTTCCAAACCGTATACTGTTTATATTGTGAGAGACGGAGACTCCATGCATTCCATTTCTCAAAAGTATGGCGTACGCTTGAAGAATCTGTATAAGATGAACCGCAAAGACGCTGAGTATATTCCTGAAGTGGGAGACAGGTTGAGGCTGAGATAACAGAAATTTCCGATTGGCATAAAAGGGGAATAGAATCTACTTGTTACGGGTTAGATTCTATTCCCCTAATTATTAATCTTTTCATCGCCTTCAACTAATTTCCGCACCGCATCCAACTAATAATTGCTTGCCTAATTATTATTCTTACAATATTTGTTGTAAGAAACTTCTATAATTATTGTATGATACTTTTATAGTTGTTGTAAGAAAGAAAAATATATGTGGTAAGAATATTTTTTAGTATCCGCGATATTAGTTTGTAGGCACTCCGATATTAGTTTGTAGTGTCTCCGATATTAGTTTGCTTCGTTGCCATTCAAAGGTTTATTGGTTTATCCGAAAATGTACAGAGTGTTCGATATCGGACACTATGTTTTTTTCTCTATCGTCTTGTTTTCAGTTGCTTACATTTTTGGCACGCATTTAGTATATATAAATAATGTGAATAATATGCCTGTTCGTTTTTAAAAGCGGAACAGGTTGAAAACTGATAAAATAATAAATAACTCAATATTCAACATGGACAGAGAAATTCCGAAAGAAGTGCGTAACAAAGAGCGCAACAAGAAAATTATTCGCTACGGTGGCATCGGCGTGGCAAGTGTAATCGTTATCAGCGTACTCATCTCATTTATGCGTACGGGAGTGAAAACAAAAGATCTGGTGTTTTCTACGGTTGATAAGGGTACGATTGAAGTCAGTGTTAGTGCATCAGGAAAAGTGGTGCCCGCTTTTGAGGAAATCATCAATTCACCTATCAATACCCGAATTGTCGAGATATATAAGAAAGGTGGAGACAGTGTGGATATAGGTACACCGATCTTGAAACTTGACTTGCAGAGCGTGGAGACGGACTACAAGAAATTGCTGGACGAAGAGCAGATGCGCAGCTATAAGTTGAATCAACTTCGGGTGAATAATCAGACCAAACTGAATGATCTGGCTATGAAAATTAAAGTATCGGCCATGCAGTTGAACCGTAAAAAAGTGGAATTGCGTAATGAGCAGTACCTCGACAGCTTGGGTTCGGGAACTACGGATAAAGTGCGTCAGGCAGAACTTAGCTATAACGTAGCCCAGTTGGAATACGAACAACTGAAACAACAATATGATAATGAGAAAGAAGTGCTTGCTGCCGAATATAAAGTTCAGGAGTTGGATTTCAGCATTTTCCGCAAAGGCCTTGCCGAGATGAAGCGTACGCTGGATGATGCACAGGTTCGTTCTCCACGCAAAGCTATCCTTACCTATATTAATAACCAAATCGGCGCACAGGTTTCTCAGGGAAGCCAGCTTGCCGTGATTTCTGATCTTAGCCATTTCAAGGTGGAAGGTGAAATAGCAGATACGTATGGTGACCGTGTGGCCGCCGGTGGCAAAGCGATTGTGAAGATTGGCAGTGAGAAACTGGAAGGTACAGTTAGCAGTGTGACGCCGTTGTCAAAGAATGGAGTGATTTCTTTCACCGTACAATTGAATGAGGATAATAACCGCCGTTTGCGTTCGGGACTGAAGACGGATGTGTATGTGATGAATGCCGTGAAAGAAGATGTGATGCGTATCGCTAATGCTTCTTATTATGTAGGACGTGGCGAGTATGACCTCTTTGTACGCGACTCTGATAAAGAAATCGTGAAACGTAAAGTACAATTGGGTGATAGTAACTTTGAGTTTGTGGAAGTTATCAGTGGCTTGCAGCCAGGTGACCAGGTGGTAGTGAGCGACATGAGCCAGTATAAAAATAAGAATAAGCTGAAGTTGAATTAGCTATGAGCTACAAGTAACAAGTGCCTTTCGGAGTAATTGAAAATAAGAAAGATATGTTAAGGATATATTTAAAGCAAGCGTGGAGCCTGCTGAAAGAAAATCCGCTGGTTAGCGGGCTTTCTATTGCAGGAACGGCATTGGCCATTACCGCTGTAATGATGATTATTCTTGTGATACAGGTGCGTCTGGCTGAATATGCACCGGAGACGGAGCGCGGACGGATGTTGCACATCATTGCAACCCGTGCTTTCATGAAGAGTAATGATGGAAACTGGAACAATGGCGGAATGGGAAAACGGGTAGTACGCGAGCTTTTCTATAATCTGAAGACTCCGCAGGAGGTGAGTGGTTATGCCCGTAACACGGTGTCCGTCAGTTCGGTTGCCAAGCGTACCTTTACCAAA
Organism: Bacteroides sp. MSB163; assembly: GCF_036416795.1. Classification (NCBI taxonomy): domain Bacteria; kingdom Pseudomonadati; phylum Bacteroidota; class Bacteroidia; order Bacteroidales; family Bacteroidaceae; genus Bacteroides; species Bacteroides maternus. The sequence goes on from NZ_CP143867.1 coordinate 4,351,809, forward strand.
TATCGGGCTACTTATACAGACGACCGCTTCTGGAAAATATTCGATTATACATTTTTAGATGGTACTCCTTTTACCTATGAAGACAATGAAAGCGGCATCCGCAAAGCAGTTATCAGTGAGAAACTGGCACGCCGACTTTTTGGGAAAACAGAGGCGCAGGGTCAACGTCTACTTATCAATCGTACAGAATATACGGTATGCGGTGTTGTGAAGAATGTGCCCCGCACTGCTCGTTATGCTTATTCGGATATATGGTTGCCTTATAATTCCAGTGCCGGCACAGAAACGGCTGCCAATGCTTATGAGGCACTGGTAGGGTCTTTTAATATTGTGATGCTGGCACATAGTACCGACGATTTTACCGCTATTCGTGCGGAAGTGGAAAAGGCCGCAAAACAATTGAATGCGAATACGTCGGAATATGGCGTCAGCTTCTTTAACGGGCCGATGAGTAACCTGGACCTGGTGGTTACCAATAATAATGGTTTTGTTAATGATATCCCCTATGGCAATTGGTTTTTGCGGCAAGGCAGTTTCGTATTTTTCCTGTTATTGCTTCCGGCGCTCAATATGATTGGTATAACGCTGACTAACTTTCGTAAGCGGCGTGCAGAGATAGGAGTCCGCAAAGCATTTGGAGCAACTGCGGGTAATGTTTTCCGTCAGGTTATCGATGAAAACCTCATTATCACTTTTATTGGCGGTATATTCGGATTGGTGCTTTCCATTGGTGTCTTGTTGCTGACGCGTGACATCTTTTTCCCATCGGGTACGGAATTCAATGTAGAGATGCTAGTACGTCCGGAAACGTTTCTGGTAACTTTGCTTTTCATCTTCCTGCTGAACCTGCTGTGTGCCGGTATTCCTGCCTGGCGTGCCGGAAAGTATAACATTGTTAAATCATTGAATAATCAAGAATAACCCATGATACGTCATCTCATCACCCTGATATGGAACCAGCGCAAACAGAATGGCTGGATATTTGCCGAACTGACATTGGTTCTGCTGGCTATCTTTATGATTACGGATGCCGGTTACAGCAAATATACTCTTTATAATGAGCCTTTAGGTTATAACATCGATCGTTGCTGGCGGCTTCATCTGGAGGAAACGGAACCCGGTAACGAAGGTTATACAGGCGAGGATGAGCGTGGAGCCAAATGTTGGGAACGCATCACGGAACTGACCCGGCGGTTGATGAATACCGGTGAGGTGGAAGCTGTGGGATGTAGCTTTTACAGTTGCCCATACAGTCAGGGCAATTCGTGGACGAATGTCGAACCGGCAGGAGCGGATAGCATCAATGCTTATTCCGAATCTTTACACCGCCAACTGGGTGATGCTGGTTTCTTTGAAGTTTTCGGCATACATGACGTGAACGGAAAGCATATCCGCGAGCTGGAAAATCCGGCAAAGGATGAGGTTATCCTAACAGAGAAGGTGGCGCAAAAGTTTTTTGGCGAGAAGGAGCCACGCGGCCGGTTGGTGAATACCGGGGAACTGAATGATGCAGCTGTACTGGCTGTTGCACCCACTATTCGTGAGAATGATTTTGAACCGGCTACTCCCACGTTTTATATCAAAGCTTCCGGTTCTACGATGGAGGAGCTTTTCGAGTGGTATCGTCCTTCTTCATTGGAATATTCTCTACGCATGAAGCGTGATATGACACAGGCTGAGATGGAAGAATGGCTTGCCTCTTTGGGTGAACGGTTGACGTCCGGCAATATCTATGTAAATGCCGTAACAGGGTTTGAAGAGATGCGTGCCGACCGTATAGATTATGTAGTAACGGACTGGCAAATGGTACAACTCATTGTAGCTTTCCTATTGTTGAATGTATTTTTCGGCGTTACCGGGACTTTCTGGATGCGTACGCAGGCACGCCGTTCGGAAACGGGATTGCGTATGGCGGTCGGCGCATCAAAGGGAAGGGTTGTATTTTGGCTCAATGCGGAGGGCTTATTGATTCTGTTGCTGGCTTTGGTTCCTATAGTTATTATTGTACTTAACTTTCGCCATATGGATTTACTGAGTGCGGAAGTTCCTTATACGGCAGGTCGCTGGATTGTAGAATTTGCTATTTCATTGGGAATTTTGGCAGCGATGATTATGTTGGGCATTGCAGTGCCGGCACGCTGGATTATGAAAGAGCAACCGGCTGAAGCATTGCATCACGAATAAACAAACGTAATATATTCAGGGATGATAAAAATCTATTTGAAGCAGGCGTGGGTCTTGTTGAAGCAGAATCCGCTTTTCAGTACCCTTTATATCGTTGGTACAGGTCTGGCTATTGCTATGACTATGATTGTGGCTGTGATTTACTATGTCAAAGTGGCCCCGGTTTATCCGGAGGTGAATCGCATGCAAACGCTTTATCTGACTTCAGCAAGATTTCAAAAAGGAGTGGAGCCAAATAAGCAGACTTTTCAATGGGCTGTTTCCTATCAGGCATTGCAAGAGTGGTTTTATCCGTTGAAGAATGCTGAGGTTGTTTCAGGTTTCATGTATAACAGTGCAGATAACAATTATATTCAACCGTCTGATCGCAGCGGGGATTTCACTGTAAAATTAAAGCTGGTTGACCCGAATTTCTTTCGTATCTATCCATTTTATTTTTCGGAAGGTAAGCCTTTTACTGCATCCGATCTTGAAAGCGGTATCTGCACGGCTGTTATAACACAAGAGCTGTCCCGTCGTTTGTTTGGTACGACTGAAGGCGTAGTGGGACGCTCATTCAGTTTGGATTATGTCAATTATCGCGTTTGTGGTGTTGTGCGTAGTGCAAGTTACCTGACTTCGGATTCTTATGCGCAAGTCTATATTCCTTATAGTGTAATTCCTAAATATCGTGACTCCAATTATGGAATACCTTATTTAGGTGCATTTGGCGTTACTTTTCTTGTAAAGGACGATGCGCAAGCCGAAGCGTTGCGTGCCGAAATTCAGGAAATTGTCCGTAAGGAAAATCTGTTGCATGCGGATGAATGGCAGGTGAATCTTTGGGAACAACCTACTTCCCATTTGCAGCGATTGTTTAAACCTTATCCTAGTATGACTACTGGTGTATGGGCACAGATACGCTATCTTCTTTTGATATTGCTGGTGCTCCTGCTGGTTCCTGCCTTGAATTTGAGCGGAATGATAGCGAGCCGTATGGAAAGCCGCTTGTCGGAAATGGGAGTGCGTAAGTCATTCGGTGCCGGCCGTGGCGGATTGCTTTCACAAGTGATGTGGGAGAATCTCTTATTGACGTTGTTGGGTGGTGTATTGGGATTATTGTTGGCGTGGTTCGCTCTGTATACTTGTCGTGAGTGGGTATTTATGATATTGGAAGACTGGGCCGAACCGGTTCCGGAAGGAGTGAATGTACTGGTTTCCGGTGAGGTGCTGTTTGCTCCGATAGTATTTGCTGTTGCTCTTTTGTTCTGTATCTTACTGAATTTATTATCAGCATTGATTCCGGCATGGTATGCATTACGGAAGCCGATTGTGTATTCATTGAATGAAAAAAGATAAAGACTATGCTGAAACTTATATTAAAGAACCTGTGGGCACGCCGTCACCGTAATGGCTGGTTACTGGCGGAATTGATTTTGGTCAGTATTGTTACGTGGATTATCCTTGACCCGGTTATCGTGATGACGTATGACCGTAGTATTCCTTTGGGTTATGATACTGACCGCCTTTGTCTTGTTACTCTCAGCACCTTGCAGCCACAAGCTCCCGGTTATGATGAAGAGGCTGAGGATTCGGCCATGATTATGAAATCTTACTTCAATCTGACACAATTGGTAAAGGACTATCCTGGCATAGAATCAACTGCTCCGGTATTGGGTTTCGCTTATCCCAATTCGACGGGGAATGCCAATACATCTATCCGTGCGGAAGGTGATACCTTGGATTTGCCGGTAATGATTATGGAGTTTATACCTCATACGAATTTCTTCGAAACTTATGGCTTTCGTTCCGGACAAGGCAGAACACCTGCGGAATTATCGGATTATGACTATACGGAAGATGACATCGTAATGACTGAAAATACGGCTGAACATTTGTTCCATACTAAAAATGCGGGTAATAAGCGTTGTTGGTCAAAAGAGGGGAACGATACAATTTATTCACCGGTCATCGGTGTAGTGGAAAACTTTAAGGCAACCAGCGATTCCCGTCCGGCTCCTGTCATTTTCCGTCCTTTGATATCTATCGATATGGAAGATGCTTACGATGATATGCGGATATTGCTTCGTCTGAAAGAGAATGTGAGTATGAAGCGTTTCTTGCATGATTTTCAACCGTGGATGGTGAAAGAGTTGCGGGCCGGTAATCTTTTTGCCCGTAACGTTCGGTCTTATGAAGCATTGATAACGAAAAATGAGTCTTATGATGTTACACCAATGTATCGTCGTAATCTGGCAATGGCGGGATTCTTTTTAATTAATCTTTGCTTGGGTGTTATCGGTACTTTCTGGCTACAGACACGCACTCGCCGCGAAGAAGTGGGAGTTATGCTTTCCTTTGGCGGTACGCCGGGATATATTGTCCGCTTGTTGATGGGTGAAGGAATAGTGCTGACGTTTGTAGCTGTATTGACAGGCTGTTTGCTTTATTTGCAATATGCTGTCAAAGAAGGACTGGAAAGAGGTAACAACTGGAGTCAGATTATTGATGAATGTTGGATCATGGATTTCACGCAGCATTTCCTCATCGTGTCATTCATCGTTTTCTTTATCCTGTTGGCGGTGGTATTGATCGGGATTTATATTCCTGCCCGCAAGATTAGCCGTATCCCACCAACAGAGGCATTACGTGACGAATAATAAAAATATGACTGTACTATGATTAAACTTTATCTGAAACAAGCTTGGACGCTGATAAAGCAGCATCGTCTCTTTACCGGTATCTATGTGGTGGGTACAGGGCTTTCAATAGCTCTCACCATGACCATGTTTATCATCTTCTACGTAAAGTTTGCAGCTATATATCCGGAGTATAACCGTGACCGGATGATAGTGCTGAAAATGATGAAATCTTATCCCAAGAATGATGATAAGAGCTGGAACTGCTCCGGTGTCAGTTACGATGTAGTGAAAATGTTGCAGGATTTGCCACACCTGGATGCTATCGGTGCCACATCAAGTAACTATCGCGAAAATTATGTGGAAATTCCGGATAACAATGAACCTGTCGGTATCGCTCCGCTTTATACGGATGCAGGATTTTGGAAGGTCTTTACATTTCGTTTCCTGTACGGCAAGCCTTTCACACAAGCAGATGTCGATGCAAAACGCAGGGAAGTGGTTGTTCCGGTAAGTTTGGCAAGGCGGTTGTTTGCTGCGGATGATGTGGTAGGCAGACGTTTTAAGATGGATGCGCAGGAATACCGGATTTGTGGTGTGGTTGAGGATGTTTCTGCCGCTACACCTTCTTCCGTTGGCGATTTGTGGATGCCGATAACGCTTAATTCCTGGATTGTATCAGACAATACCGGAAAATTGGTAGGTAATACGCAAATATACATGACGGCTCCTATTGCTACGGATAAAGAAGCCCTGAAAGAAGAAGTACGTGAGGTGTTCAGGAAGTTTAATCTTGCAGCTCCTAAATATATGAACGACCTTATGGATCAACCCGATGATTACTGGACCAGTACATTCCGGGTGAATTCTTGCGGAGCTCCTGACTTGGCAGCCGAGTTGAGAGTATATCTTTATATGTTGCTTGCCCTGCTCTTCATTCCTGCCATGAACCTGAGCGGTATGATGTCTTCGCGTATGGATGAACGACTTGCTGAGTTGGGTGTACGCAAAACTTATGGTGCAACTAACGGAAGTCTTATCGGACAAGTGCTGTGGGAAAATCTTCTGCTTACCTGCATCGGCGGTTTGCTCGGCCTGCTGATTTCTTATCTGATTGTGCTGACGGCAAGCGATTGGATACTGACCCTTTTTGACAGTTATACGGATGTTGAGAAGACTCCTTTCCTTTCATTCGAGATGCTTTTCAATCCGATGGTTTTCTGTACGGCATTCGGACTTTGTGTGTTGCTTAATCTCATATCCGCGCTTATTCCTGCGGTATGGGCATTGCGCCGTACTATTATTCAATCGTTGAACTCTAAACGTTAATATGCTATGATGAAGATAATAAGACACCAGCTATGGAATCAACGTCGGCAGAATGGATGGATATTTGTAGAACTGGTTATCGTGAGCTTTTTCCTCTGGACGGTAATTGATCCTATTTATGTGTTGACGTCTAATCTCGCTATTGCTCCCGGCTATGATGAGGAACGGGCATACGCTCTTTATATGGACTACTATGACGAACAGCATGGCAACTATGACAAGACGCAGGACAGTACTGCCATCAAACAGGAAAACCTGTATCGCATCACCCGTCTGGTGAAGAACTGTCCCGAAGTGGAAAGTTTTGCCTTGGTGACTAATGCAAGTTTTCCAAATTGTAATTCGTGGAATGGCGGACAATACTTTAATGACACATTGAAGGTGCATTCGCAATATTACCAATTCATACAGACAGAAGGTGGCGATGTATTTCGCACATTTGGCATGAAGGATGCCAAGAATGGGCAGGTAATGTCTTTGCTCGAAGATTGTGCCGCCCGAGAGGGAGTATTTGTCTCCGAACGTATGGCAGAGGAGCTTTTTGGCACCACGGATGCAGTAGGCAAGAAAGTGAGATATGGTGATAGTACTTTCCATGAGGTGATGGGAGTGTTGCAGGACTATAAACACCGGATTAATGAACAACCGGGTAATTTGCTGATACAGGTAAGAGGCAAAATTGAAAGTCACAGTTGGATTCAGTGGATGTATATGGTGACTTTCCGGTTAAAGCCGAATGTGGATGTTGCTGCTTTTGAGAAACGTTTCAAAGCGGAAGTAGTTCCACAACTCAACGTCGGTAATTTCTATTTTACGAAGTTAGGACGTTTTACAGATATCCGTCGTAAATATGAAAATGAAAGTGGAGTGACGAATACCTTGCGTCTGCAATATTCACTGGCGGGGTTTGCCTTGTTGTGTGTATTCCTCGGTATGGTGGGCACATTCTGGATACGTTGCAATGCGCGGAGACAGGACATCGGATTGATGCGAAGTATGGGGGCTACCCAAAAAGGTATCTGCAATCAGTTCCTTATGGAAGCATGGTTGCTGGTGACGATGGCATTTATCGTATCTCTGCCATTGACAATTCATCGTGTTTATGCAGTGGGCTTTGCCAATCCTACTGAGAATGGAAATCCTGCTTATTGGCAAAATCAGCCGTATACGCATTTTTTAATAGTCAGCATACTGACTTATGTGATACTGCTCATTATTGCTTTATTGGGCACTTATGCACCCGTCACCCGGGCAGCGAAGATATTACCTGCTGAGGCTTTGCGTGATGAATAAGACAGAAGCGGACAACTGAAAACGAACAGAGTGTTCATTTTCGGACACATGCTTGTGAACTTAATTGACTGATAATGAGTATATGTCTTTTTTGGCATATCATTTGATTAATATATGTGAAGAACAAATAAATAGCGAATTGAATCAATTAATAACAATTAAATACTTACCATTATGATTAAATTGACTGAGATAAACAAGATTTATCGTACGAATGAGATTGAAACCGTGGCATTGGAAAATGTGAACCTCGAAGTAGAGAAAGGCGAGTTCCTCAGTATTATGGGGCCTTCCGGTTGCGGAAAATCTACGTTGTTGAATATTGTAGGTCTTTTGGATGCCCCTACCAGTGGTATTATTGAGATTGACGGTACCCGTACGGATGGTATGAAGGATAAGGAACTGGCTGCTTTCCGTAACAAGAAGTTGGGTTTTGTATTCCAGTCTTTCCACTTGATTAACTCATTGAATGTACTCGATAATGTAGAACTTCCTTTATTATATAGAAAGGTGTCCGCTAAAGAACGCCGCCGTTTGGCAGAAGAGGTGTTGGCAAAGGTGGGTTTGAGCCATCGTATGCGCCACATGCCGACACAGCTTTCCGGTGGTCAGTGCCAGCGTGTAGCTGTTGCCCGTGCCATTATTGGTAATCCTGAAATAATCCTCGCCGATGAGCCGACCGGTAACCTGGACTCTAAGATGGGTGCTGAGGTAATGGAACTACTGCATCAGTTGAATAAGGAGGACGGACGCACCATCGTGATGGTAACTCACAATGAAGAACAGGCCAAACAAACAAGCCGTACAGTACGCTTCTTCGACGGTCGTCAGGTGGAATGACGGAGCAAATGAAAGAATGAAAAATGAAAGAATGAAAGGAAGGATATAATGATGCAAACGATTCGTCAGGCCTTTACGATTCTGAAGCAGAATCCGTTATTGAGCACTATATCCATACTGGGTACGGCTTTCGCCATTACCATGATTATGGCTATCGTGATTACCTGGCAAACGAAATATGCCGATCTGGAACCGGAAGTGAACCGGAGCCGTTGTCTTTATTTCTCTGCTATGCATGTACAGGGAAAGGAGAATAAGGATTGGAACAACTTTGGCAAGCCTTCGGCTGCATTTATGAAGGAGTGCATACAGCCGCTTCCGGAAGTGGAAGCTTGTACGGCTTTCAGTACAGCAGATGTGGCATTGGTATCTCTGACTGATGGAAACAACCGTTTGAAAGTGGATGCCATGAGTACTGATCCCGATTTCTGGAAAATCTTCAAACTACAGTTTCTTGATGGAAGAAGTTTCACGGAGGCGGAACGGGGAGGAGAGATGATGTCTGTCGTTGTCTCTGCTTCTGTAGCCCGTAAGCTATTTGGAACGACGGAGGCGGCGGGACGGCAGATGTTGTTGAATAGGGAGGTGGTACGCGTCATCGGGGTTGTGAAAGATATTTCAGTTACGGCTAAGGATGCTTATGCGCAGGTATGGAGCATGTACCATTCCAATGAACTGAACGTGACCGGTTGGTGGAGCTATAATGGAAACAGAACTATTGCTGTATTGGCGCGTACTCCTGATGATTTCCCAGCTATAAAACAAGGAGTCGAGAAACGGGTGAAAGACGTCAATGCCGGGTTGGAGCAGAGGCAGATAGACATTATGGAACAACCCGATAATATTGTAGCGCACGTAAACCACGTATGGTCCAATATAGGGCCGAACTTGCCGATGCTTTATCTACAATATGGAATTGCCTTGTTCATTATCCTGCTGGTACCCTCGCTCAATCTGTGCGGGCTGAGTAATAGCCGCATGCAACAACGTGTCAGCGAGTTGGGTGTGCGCAAAGCTTTTGGGGCTACGGATGGTATACTTATCCGTCAGATATTGAATGAAAATCTGGTATTGACATTGATAGGAGGTGTGGTAGGTTTGATATTCAGCTACCTTGCTGTTTATGCCATGCGTACGTGGTTGTTTACCAACAGCGATAACATTGGTACGGCGGGCGATTTCAGCCTGAGCATGGACGCATTGTTCAGTCCGGCGGTGTTTGTCCTGGCATTTGTTTTCTGCCTGGTGATTAATCTGCTGAGTGCGGGCTTGCCTGCCTGGCTTGCTACCCGTCGCACGATTGTGGACGCATTGAACGATAAATAAGAAAAGGAGACCGTATGAAATTCATATTACATAATTTACGCATGATTTGGTCGCGCCTGCGCAGCAACGGCTGGGTGCTGGCTGAACTCTTTCTGGTGTTTGTCGTGATGTGGTTCCTTTGCGACTCGCTGGGTTGCCTCAAGTATACTTTCTACCGCCCTTTGGGCTACAATATAGACCACGTTTACCAGCTTACCACAATTATAGGAGGTGCCACCAGTGACACTACCCTGACGAATGCTGACAGATACCTGCGCACCTTACAGAAACTGGAACAGGAGCCCAGCGTTGAAGCGGCCGCCTTGTGTTACTGGAGCCTGCCGATGAGCGGAAACAATAGCGACAACTCACTGGCCGCGCAGGACACCATCGGAGTGAATGCACGCATTATCCTAACTACCGGCGGATATATCGACGTCTTCCGCATGAGTGACGACCCGCAACGCCCCTTTGCCAAGACTCCTGCGGGGGAGAACAACGTGATGCTGAGCCAGGCAGCTGTGGATCGTTTCAAGAAGAGAATGCCGACCTTCTCACTGGATACACCGCTGAGTTACTATGGCGATACCACGTCAGTCGTCACGCAAGGTGGAAAGATAGAAGCCTTCCGCAGCTATCGTTACGGAAGCGATGCCTCGTGGTTTTTCTTTCGTCTGGACGAAAACCTGATTAAAACGCGGTTTGCCGACAATTGGGCGCAAATCGTTTTTCGTGTGAAAGCTGCTGCCGATGGCCCGGACTACCGTGCGAAGTTCGTCCGTGAGATTGCACCGCGACTGGACGTAGACGATTTGTTTGTGGCCGATGCCGTGCCTTATACTGAACAGCAGTTGCAGTTTGAAGTCATGTGCGGAGATACGGACAAGGTGAACAGCCAGGCAATTGTAGTGCTTTTCCTGTTGGTAAATGTATTCCTGGGATTGATTGGAACGTTCTGGTTCCGTACCCGTCGTCGCCGTGGTGAAATAGCTTTGCGCTTGGCTATGGGTAGCACAAAGAATCAGGTATTTCGCCTGCTGATGGGCGAGGGACTGTTGCTGCTTGCATTGGTAACGTTGCCCGCAATGATTATTTGTTATAATATAGGTATAGCGGAGTTTACCGTCGGACGGTCGGAACTGATTTCCACATGGCCTGTAGAGTGGAGTTTCCTGCGCTTTCTGCTCGGTTCTTTTGGAGCATGGCTGCTGGTAGCTTTGATGGTAACGATTGGTATTTGGTTTCCGGCACGGCAGGCGATGAAGATACAGCCGGCCGAAGCATTACATGAAGAATAAGAAATAAATTGGTATTAATCATTAATATGAGAAAGATTATGAAGGCTTTATTTATAACTCTGAGTTTATTATTTGCCGCAGTAGCCGGTACAGTTTATGCAGCTAACGAAAAGGACCCGCAGGTTAGCGAAATTCGTAAAGTGGAGGCTTTCTCCTCTGTTGAGGTGACGTCCGTAGCAACAGTATATTTTACGCAGGGCAATAACTATTCTCTAAAAATAGAAGGACGGGAAGGGTATGTGACTACCACGACTACAGAAGTGAAGAACGACTGCCTCATTATCGGTTTTAAAAATAAAAAGGATGGTAACAACAACCGCAATAAAGGCGTGAATATCTACCTGACTGCTCCCGACCTGAAAAGCGTGAAATTCAGTGGTGTCGGTTCGTTTAATTGTAATGAAGCGCTGAAACTGGATGATGTGAAATTTGAAATAGAAGGTGTGGGTAAGGTAAATGTGGAAGATTTGACGTGCAATTCACTTGTAGTAAAGATGGAAGGCGTAGGCAAGGCTGATATTCATGTGAATTGTGACCGCCTGCGTGCCAGTATGGAAGGTGTAGGCAGCGTTACGTTGAGCGGACGCGCCGGACAAGCTGACATATCAAAAGGTGGTATCGGTGGTGTGAATACGCGCAATCTGAAAGTAGGGGAGTGACAATGGTCATTGTAAACTGTAAATAAGCAATATGATTAAACAATATTTTACGCAAGCGTGGGCACAGCTACGGCAACAGCCGATAATCAGTGCTGTCAGCATAGCTGGTACGGCACTTGCCATCTTCCTCATTATGTTGGTGGTGATGATGCAGCAAGTAAAAGTGGCGCCTTTCGCTCCTGAAAGTAACCGTGATCGTTTTCTGCATGTGCGTTATATGAGTATTACAAACCAAAATTGGGGGGGCGGAAGCAGTAACGGACCTATGAGTGCAAAGACTGCGCGCGAGTGTTTCCAGACTCTGAAGACACCTGAAGCGGTGACTATTTATACTTGTATGGTGATCTCCACTCCGGTCAACCTTCCGGGACAACCTTCCATAGGTATCGACCTGTTGCAGACGGATGATATTTTCTGGCGCGTGTTCGATTTTTCGTTTACCGGTGGGAAGCCTTATGATAAGGCAACGTTCGATGCCGGATTGCCGGTGGCGGTTATTACGGAAAGTGTGGCAAAGAAGCTGTTTCAAAGTACGGATGTTGAAGGACGTGAATTTCTGCTAAACCATGCACCCTATAAGGTAGTGGGAGTAGTGCAGGATGTTTCCACGTTGGCCACATCTGCATACGGACAGGTATGGGTGCCTTATACCTCAACAGAGATAACGAAAGATACATGGAGTGATGACCACATGGGCATGATGAGTTGTACTATCTTGGCACATGACCGTGACGACTTCGATGCGATCCGCGAGGAAGCCGAGCGGCGCAGGCAGGAATATAATGTATTGATTGGTGCCGATGGTTACGAGTTGATTTATCGTAACCGCCCCTACGACCAGGAGAAAAGTGCAATAGCCTTTGCTGCCAATCTGGAACCGGACGTGGACCAGGCACGCAGGCAAAGACTGATAATCTTTGTCATCCTGCTGATAGTGCCTGCCATCAATCTGAGTAGTATGACACAGAGCCGCCTCCGTCAGCGCGTGGCTGAAATAGGTGTGCGCCGTGCATTTGGCAGTACACGGCTGGAACTGATGGGACAAATCATTGCTGAGAATCTTGTAGTGACCCTGATGGCCGGTGTACTGGGACTATTGCTCAGTGTGGCATTTGCTTATTTGGGTAATACATTATTGTTTGCGCAGGAGTTCAGTCAGACACTCAGTCCTCCGGCAGTAGATACCAGCATATTGTTACATGCTTCCACTTTTGGCTGGGCATTGTTGTTCTGTTTTATACTGAACTTATTGAGTTCAGGTATTCCGGCATGGCGTGCATCGAGAGTAGGAATTGTAAATGCATTAGGCGGACGCCTGCATTAATCACTCATCACTAAACATTAATCACTGAAAGAAATGACTAAGAAACTTCTTACACAGATAAAGAATGAATGGCTCTCGAACCTATGGTTGGCGTTGGAGCTGCTGGTGGTGAGCGTAGTGATGTGGTATGTAGTGGACTACCTTTATACCCGCGCTGCCACTTACCTGGAACCGCGAGGCTTCAATATAGAGCATTGCTATCTCATTGAATTGGGTGAACTGACACCGAAGAGTCCCGATTATACGCCTGATAAGAGTAGGGATGACACACATGCGGATATTGCTGAATTGGTAGAGCGCTTACGCCGCCGTCCGGAGGTGGAAGCTGTCAGCCTTTCGCAAAACTCCTATCCTTATAATGGAAGCAATAGTAGTGGGGAGGTGCGTTATGATACGCTTCAGTCACCCGGATGGACTATCCGTAGAATGGTTACTCCGGACTTTGTGCGTGTTTTCCGCTATCAGGGTACACGTGGTGAAACACCCGAACAATTGGCGGAGATGTTGGAACGAGGTGAGTTTCTGGCTTCTGATAACCTTTATAGAAAGTACGACCGTAAGCTGACGGAGTTTGTAGGCAAGCGTTTCCAACTTTTCGGTGATACAACCAAAACGTATCAACTGGGAGCAGCTTTGCAAAATGTACGCTATCATGACTACGACCAGGCTCATTCTTCGTTTTGCTTTCTGGCTAAACTGCCTTTCTATTATGTAGGTTTGGAACTCTGTGTCCGTGTCCGCAAAGGGCAGGATGACGATTTTATTACGAAATTAAAGAAAGATAGCGAAAGCCAGTTCCGCGTAGGTAATCTCTTTATTTCGGAAATTCGTTCCTTCCACGATATACGCCGCAATTTCCAGCAGGCATGGACCAATAATATCCGCAACTATGTGATGGGTATGGGATTTCTGCTGCTGAATATCTTCCTCGGTTTGCTTGGAACATTCTGGTTCCGTACGCAGCAACGCCGTTCGGAGATTGCATTGCATAAAGCACATGGAGCAACAGACCGTGCCATCTTCAGCCGACTGCTTAGTGAAGGCTTGTTGCTGTTGGCGGTTGTCACGCCTATTGCTCTGGTTATTGATTGGAATCTGGCACACATGGAATTGAATTCGTGGCGTAACGATACGACGCTGGAATGGGACCGATTATTGCTCTGTGCAGGTATCAGTTTTGTATTGATGGCATTGATGATTATTATTGGTATCGGTATTCCGGCACGCAAGGCAATGAAAGTGCAGCCTGCTGAAGCCTTGCATAACGAATAAGTTTTTAAGATAAAACGAAATAATTATGATACGACTCTATTTTCTTCAGGCATTCTACCATTTGCGCGAGAACCCTATCATTACCTGGGTGTCTGTGTTAGGTACGGCAATGGCAATCTGTATGATTATGGTGCTTGTCATTACTTTCCAGGTGCGGCTCGTGGATTGTGAACCTGAAGTGAATCGCTCGCGTACACTTTATGTTCCTTATATGTCTGTGAAACAAAAAGGCAAATCAGATAATGAGTCCGCCAATTCTTCCATGTCCGTGCGTACGGGTCGCGAATGTTTCCGTGCATTGACCACGCCCGAAGCTATAACTTTGGTCAGTGGTGTTGATAAAGTTCGTGCTTCTGTCCTTTCCGGACCGAAGGCAACGGCAGATATGGTGCAAACCGATGAATCATTCTGGACGATTTTCTGTTTTCGTTTCCTGAGTGGCGCGCCGTTTACCAAGGCTGACTGTGATGCCGGATTACCGCGTGCTGTACTGGATGCCACCACTGCCCGCAGGCTGTTTGGTACTACCGATGCAGTGGGGCGTACTGTGCAATTGAATTATGTCGACTATACCGTTGCCGGAGTGGTTGCTGATGTCTCTATGCTTGCTACGGCTGCTTATGCACAGATATGGGTGTCTTATACTGCTGCGGGTGCGGAAGCTATGTCCTGGCAGAATGATACAATGGGACCCATGCATGCCATTATCCTTGCCCGTTCATCTGCGGACTTTGATGCGATTCGTGAAGAAACGGAGTTGTTGCGTAAAAAGTATAATGACGGATTGCAGGATGTCGAAGTCTTTTATCGCGGGCAGCCCGATACGCAGTTGGCTTATCTTTATCGCCGCTGGTATGCAGAACCGGATGTTTCGGGAGTGATGTTGCGCTATGCTATTGTTATCATCATTCTGCTTCTTGTTCCGGCGATTAACCTGTCCGGTATGACTCTTTCGCGCATGCGTCGCCGTATGGCTGAAATTGGAGTACGTAAGGCTTTCGGTGCTACGGGCGGCGAATTGATGCGTCAGGTCTTTTTTGAGAATCTGGTGTTGACGTTGCTGGCAGGTATTGTTGGCTTGGCACTGAGTTACGTGGCTACTTTTGTGCTGAACGATTTCCTTTTCAGCAATTCGATGAACGCCTCCCTGAGTGGTGAGACGGTACTGACACCAGGGATGTTACTGTCACCGTGGGCTTTTATTGCAGCATTTGTCTTTTGCCTTCTGATGAATATACTTTCCGCAGGTATTCCTGCGTGGCGTGCCTCCCGGATGAATATTACTGATGCCATTAATCAAAGATAGATATGAAGAACTTGCTGACACAAATAAAGAATGAATGGCGAAGCAATCTTTTTTTGCTCGTAGAGTTACTGTTGGTTTTTGCAGTGCTGTGGTATATTGTTGACTGGGTCACGGTCACCGCACGCGTTTATCATGCTCCGATGGGGTTTGATACGGAACATTGCTACAATCTGTCTTTCAATAGCCTGACTCCTAAATCTGCATTATACGATCCGGCTCTGACAGCCGAAGACGATGTGGATGCTCTGCTTGAGATTACCGAACGTCTGCGTCACCGTCCCGGTGTGGAGGCGGTTGCCATTTCACAGAATTGCTTTCCATATAACGAAGGTAGCAGTTCCGCCAGCTTTTATCTACAGGACAGTGTCAGAGTTACCGCTCATCAGATTTGGTCAGAACCTGATTTTTACCGTGTCTTCCGCTATCACACTGCTGATGGTGATAGTGCAGACAAGCTTGCTGCCGCTACTTCCGACCAGACTTTGGTTACCACTTCCAATGTCACTGACTGGTATCCGCAACTCAATATGTCCGATGCCCGTTCTTTGCAGAACAAGGAAGTTCCTCTGACTTATCCCGACCGTGGTTATCATCGGCGTATTGCCGCTATTGCCGCTCCGGTGCGCAGTTCCCATTTTGAAACGTCGCTTGAGTGGGGTGGAGCGTTTATCGGTTATAATCTGAACCGTGATGCC
Organism: Bacteroides sp. MSB163; assembly: GCF_036416795.1. Lineage (NCBI taxonomy): Bacteria > Pseudomonadati > Bacteroidota > Bacteroidia > Bacteroidales > Bacteroidaceae > Bacteroides > Bacteroides maternus. The sequence continues at coordinate 4,367,932 of NZ_CP143867.1, forward strand.
CTTATCAATGAGTTGGGCAATGTGCGTTACGTCCAGGTCAGCCTGCGCGTTTCACCCGATGCGGACCATGATTTCATTGATGCGCTGATGGAGGACGCCGATCGTCTCTACCGGATAGGCAATGTCTACTTGCTTGATGTACTTCCTTTCAGTGACATTCGCTATGTCCGGGAGCTTGAAGACGTGAACGAGGTGAAGACTCAACTTTGTATCCTCTTCTTCCTGATGCTGAATATATTTCTGGGTGTCATCGGTACTTTCTGGTTCCGTACACAACATCGGCGCCGTGAAGTGGCGTTGCGTATGGCGATGGGCTCCAGCCGTCGCGGTGTATTCTTCCGTCTGATGGGTGAGGGGCTGTTGCTGTTATCGGTTGCTGCCATTCCTGCACTGCTGATTGCCTTCAATGTGGGCATTGCCGAGTTGGTAGACATTAGCAAAATGCAGTTCACATTTGAGCGCTTCTTGATTGCGGCTGTGTTTACGTGGTTGCTTATGGCATTGATGATCGTTGTCGGCATCTGGTATCCCGCCTATAAAGCCATGCAATTACAGCCTGCCGAGGCGTTGCACGACGAGTAGTATTATTTTCATAAAACGATATACTTATGATCTTCAGACAAATACTTGCACTTATACGGCAAAATCCCTTTTTCAGTGCTGTTTCCATCATCGGTACAACAGTTAGCATTGCTTTTGTCATGGTGGTTTACATGGTCTATGACATCCAGACAGCCAATATCCGTCCTGAGTCGCATCGCGACCGTATGGTCTATTCCTCCTATGGCTACAGCTTCCGCAAGGCCGATCATAGTAATTCAAACACAGGTATGTCCTATCAGGCTGCCAGTCGCGTTTTCGGCGATTTACCCGGCGCAGAACTGGTCACTTATATGGGGAGTTCTCCTATGGAATATTGTGGAGTTTCACCAGAGAAAGGTCGTCGTTGCCAAAGGAGACGTGTCGATTTAAATTTCTGGCGTCTGTATGATATTCGTTTTCTTGCAGGCCGTCCTTTCGACCAGCAGGAATTTGATGCTTGTGCCGATGTGGTTGTCATTGCTGAACATTTGGCGCGCGAAGCCTTCGGTTCGGCGGAAGAAGCGTTGGGTAAGAACTATTTCGTGGGCTTCTACCCCAAACGTGTAGTGGGCGTCACCGAAGATGTCAGCTCACTTTTCACCTTTGCCTATGGTGAAGTTTGGACACCTTACTATACCAAGGACCCGGACCGGGGAAGTGAAGGCTTGCGCGGTAGTTTTGAAGCGATGGTATTGTGTAAGCCCGATGTCAGCCCCGCAGAGATGAAGTTGCAGATAGAAAGCTCGCTCGACCGCCTGAATGCTTCGCTTACTGAATATGAATTAACGCTTCCTGACCTGAGCACCTACACAGAGCGCCAGTTCTTCCGTGATGATTTTCTGAGCCCTGCTGTAATGTGTATCATTCTGGGATTAATCCTGCTCATTGTTCCGGCTATCAACGTCAGCGGATTGATTTCTTCACAAATGTCCCGTCGCTTGTCCGAACTTGCAGTACGTAAAGCTTACGGTGCCAGCCGTTCTACTTTGATAGGACAATTGCTTCTTGAGAATATGTTGCTGGCGTTCATTGGTGCATTGCTGGGCTTCTTGTTGTCATGTCTGCTGTTGTGGCTGGGCAAAGACTGGATGTTGGTAGGTGGCTACACGGAAGGTAACTTTGAAGTCAGCATCTGGCTCTTCCTTCGTCCTACGGTGCTCCTGAGCGCAGCGGGTGTGTGTGTGCTTTTCAATTTGTTGTCCGTATTCATTCCGGCATGGAATGCTACCCGCCGGCCGATAGCGGAAGTCATCAGCGGAGAATAATAATATAGAACCCTGAACTAAATAAAACTCTTTATGATAAAATCCATTCTAACGCAAATTTGGAACCAGCGTCGTGCAAACGGTTGGCTCTTTGCCGAACTCTTAATCGTGTTCGTGTTGTTGTGGTATTGTCTTGATATGCTCTACGGCTTTACTTACGCCGAAAAGCAGTCCAAAGGTTATGATATGGAACATGTATACAAGCTCCATCTTTCCACCAACCCCAAGCAGCTTGTGCTCTGTTCGTCCGAAGACAGCTTGCAAGATTTCTGGTTTAAGCCAATGGAAGAACTTTTCCGCCGGATCAAACAATATCCGGGCATAGAAAGCGCCAGTATCTGGCTGGGTTCCGATGCTTATACCCGGAATACTGTATTCCAAGGATATACCGTGGATAGTGTTAGTGTGATGGAGGCCAATATTCGTTATGTGTCTCCTGAATATTTCAAAGTGATGCGTATTCCGATAGAAAAAGGCATCGGTAAGTTCGCCGGGAATATGGATGCCTTCGAGTACTCTTCCGGTTCATCACTGCCCTTTGCTTCAGACGAGTGGAATCCTGCTGACACTCCATTGCCTGCCGTCATCACACCGGACATGGCAGACAGCCTTTTCCATACCGACAAAGGAGTGCTGGGGCAGGAATTCTTTGATTATTATGCCGGTAGCAGTCTTCGCTACCGGGTGGTTGCCGTATGCAACCATCAGAAAAGCGATGATTATGCCCGTTACGAACCTTTCATTCTAACCCCTATGCCGGGCTGGTTTTACCGGATGCAAGCTCTTCCCCTTCTTTCCATTCGTGTACGTCCCGAAGCAGATACAGATGATTTTGCCACCCGTTTCTTTCGTGATATGACACCTCTGTTGCAGATTGCTCCGTTCTATCTGTTTGAAGTCCGCAGCTATGATGAGCAGAAAGCGGAGCGTGATGCATCAGAGGGGATTACTCCATATATCCGTAGTGCACGGCTTATCGCTGTATTCTTTAGCTTCAATGTTTTTATCGGGTTGATGGGCACTTTCTGGTTTCGTACCCGTCACCGCCGTAGTGAAATCGCTTTGCGTATGGCGATGGGAAGCAGTCGTTCCCGGATACGTTCCCGGTTGTTGGGAGAAGGGTTGCTGTTGTTGGTGCTGGCTGCTATTCCCGCTCTGATTATTTGCGGTAACTTGGTTATGGCGGAAGCTATAATGATAGAACAGGCTGATGCTACCGGACTTCGCTTTGTTGTAGTCTCATTATTCACTTTCTTTCTTATGACTTTGATGGTAATTGCCGGTATTTGGTTCCCAGCTGCACAGGCGATGCGAGTGAAACCGGCGGATGCCTTGCACGATGAATAGTCAGGTTTTCTTCTATATGTGCACCTTTTCTTTTGCATAGGGTAAAAGAAAAGGTGCATTCTGTTCTGTATTTCAATATAATCCGTATATTTGCGTGGAAAATTCATAGCACATTTATTCATAAATAGAAGAAAATCGAGATATGAAGAGACGCTTATTCCTCGTGATGCTGATAGGCCTGTTTCCTTGCATTGTTTTTGCCGGACATCTTTATGCTGCAGAACGTACATACAACGTGCTTTTCATCCAGTCATATAATCACCGTACTCCCTGGAATGACCGTTTAACGGAAGGAGTGCGTGATGGTCTGTCACGTGGAGGTATAAAAGCGAAAGTTACAACAGAATATCTGGATGCTGATTACTGGACTTTCGCATCTGAGTGTGTCATTATGCGGCGTATTTGTGAACGGGCACGTCAAAAGAATACGGATATTATTATTACAAGCAGTGATGAGGCCTTTTATACATTGATGCATTGTGGAGATTCCCTACCTTATAAACTACCGGTTGTGATATCGGGTATTAAATATCCCAATGAAAAGCTGATCTCGAAGTTACCCAATGTTTGTGGGTATACATCCAAGATTGATTTCGTGCACCTACTCGAAAATGCACGTCGTGTATTTCCCAATCGTACAGAAGTTATTTGTGTTTCGGACAGTAGTCTTTTAGGACTTAAAGGTGCCGCTGAACTGGAGCGTATATGGCCCAATTTCCAGGAACTTCATCCGGAATATAAGATGAAAGTAATGAATGTACAGTCACAGGCTCCTAATCCTGTCATTTCCTCTATTTGTTATGATTATAATGCCTATAACCGCATTGTCATTGCCCCCAAATGGACACCTTTCCTTTCTTTCATCGGAAAAAACTCTAAAGCTCCGGTTTTTGCCGGACAAAGTCTGGCATTGACTAACGGAGTATTCTGTGTGCACGATATGGAACCTTACGAAGGAGCTAATGCGGCAGGAAAGTGTGCTGCACAGGTGTTGCAGGGAGCTATCCCTTCCGTGGTAGGAGTTGTGGACCTTCCCGGTAAACTGCTTTATGACTTCAAGCAGTTGGAATTTTTTAGAGTGAACTCGGATAAAGTGAGTGATAGTGGCATTATCATGAATGCACCGCTGATGGAGCGCTACCGTATCTGGTTTGTGCTGTTCTACTCTGTCGTGGTAGGTGCATTGGTCTTTCTTGTAATCTGGCTCTATCGTTTGAACCGTCATGAATCACGTCGTCGTATGCATGCCCAGACGCGTTTGCTGATACAGAACCGCCTGGTGGAGCAGCGTGACGAATTTGATAATATCTTCTGTTCTATCCGTGACGGACTGATAACTTACGATACGGATTTCCGTATACATTTTGTCAATCGTGCTTTGATGTTGATGCTCGAACTGGACCCTGACACTCATACGGCACGTTCTTACGAAGGGCAGATGGCGGGTTCCATCTTCCACATTTATTCAAACGGAGAAGACATCCTGCAATCACTATTGAAACAGGTGAGGACAGAGCGTCGTGTAATCCCTATTCCGGAAAAGGCTTTCATGCAGGAAGTTCATAATGGAACCTATTTTCCTGTTTCTGGTGAAATTGTGCCGATTTACTCCAAGAATAAGATGACAGGTATGGCTATTTGTTGCCGCAATATCTCAGAGGAAGAAATGCATAAACGCTTCTTCAATCTGGCTGTGGATGCAAGTTCCGTATATCCCTGGCAATATGACATACGTACGCACAGTTTCCATTTCTCAGGTGCATTGCTTGATTACTTCGGGCTTCCCGGCAAGCAGACCATCTTGCGGAAGGAATTGGAGCTTTTTATTCATTCGGATGATTTGGAAGAGGCTCGTCGACATTTCACGGCCATTTTCAAAGGCGAGGAAATGGATACCCGGATGAGTTTCCGTATGCGTAGCGGAGAAGGTAAATATGAATGGTGGGAATTCCGTAGTGCTTCTTACAATGGTCTGGATTCCGAGGCGCCTTATATGGTATTGGGTGTTTGTCAAAGTATTCAGCGTTATAAGGCTACCGAAGAAGAGTTGATAGCAGCCCGTGACAAAGCTTTGCAGGCTGATACCCTGAAGTCGGCTTTCCTTGCCAATATGAGCCATGAAATCCGTACTCCGTTGAATTCTATTGTCGGCTTCTCCGACTTGCTGAAGGACATCGAAGCATTCAGTCCTGAAGAAGTGAAACAGTTTGTGGATACGATCAATACGAACTGTACCTTATTACTGGCACTGATTAATGATATTCTCGATCTGTCCCGTATCGAGTCCGGTTCAATGGACTTCCGTTTTGCCGGATACAACCTCACGTTTGTGATGCAGCAGATCTATGACTCTCAGCGTCTGAGTATGCCTCAGGGAGTAGAACTGGTTATGAAGCTGCCCGAAGGTGAGAGTAAATCGATAGTAACGGATTCTGTCCGTCTGAAACAGGTGATTAACAACTTCATCAACAATGCCAAGAAGTTCACTACTCAAGGCTCTATCACTTTCGGTTTCCAGACAGAAGATCCGGGCTATACCGTTTTCTTTGTGGAAGATACCGGAAGCGGCATTTCAGAAGAAAACCAGCGACGCATATTTGAGCGTTTCTATAAAGTGGATAGCTTTACGCAAGGTGCCGGTCTAGGACTGAGTATCTGCCAGACTATTGTAGAGCGTTTCAGAGGGGAAATAAACGTGTCTTCTGAATTAGGAAAAGGTACACGCTTTACAGTACGTGTACCCGATTTTAATGAATAGTATTATTCAACTCTTTTGCATCCGTTCGCTTGCAGGAATTCATCCAGCAGTATTTCGTAATTCCCCTGTATCAGGGTATGGTGGTTTCCCAATGGATTTTTGAGGAAATACTCTGCCGGTGTGTCCATTTTTATACGTACCTGTGTGCGGCACATATTGATGTAGTTGGTGTTCTCGGTCAAGGTGCCTGTACTCAGGTAATACTCGTCTAGGCATTCTCCGCCACATTTTACCAGTGTCACCTGGCCTGTAGGCAGGATTCCTTGAATGCCGATGCCCATTTCAGTTTCAAAATGGCTGCGGATAATGTATTGTTCGGTTTGTGCAATACCTACGGTGCAGTGAGCAAGTACGATTTCGTTGGTACGTGCATTGATCATGGAAGGGTTTGCCATGAACGAAGCCTTGCCGGTCAGCACTTTTACGGCAAGTTGGGTAAAGACAGATTGCAGGTCACCTTCGCATCCGGCAATGATACCGTTATCGTTCAATAGGGAGAGAGCGAGGCATCCGGTGGTTCCGGTTTGTTCTATGAGCTTGAAGCAACTCAGAGTGAGTGCGCTCAGTTTTTCTTCTTCCACAATCCGTTTAATGGCGCGATACAGACGCATGGCTTTTATCAGATCCTCCGGTGTAGCTTCGCGGCAGGCAAGCGCTTTACCGGCAAAAGCAGCGCAGGCTTCGCCCACTTCATCATCTGTGATCTGATTGTAATACTCGTAAACGCGTTCCAAGGATATGTCGGTGTATTCAATTCCCCAGCGCCGTTTGGAGAGAAGGTAATCTACATTGCTGGCAACAAGCCAGGAAGAGGGGGAGCCTATTACGCCGATACGCGATCCGGAAAGTGCCCGTTGGGCTTTGAAGTTACTGTGGAGTACGAAGATACGTTTGATGATTTCGGGTAGTTCTCCGTGGAGGATTTCACTTTTCATACCCCGGCCACGTAGCCAGGATGAGATTTCGAGAGCGGCGGCCAGTGAGTTTTGCATACCGTCTGCCAGTAAGATTGCAGGGCGGGGCAGAGACTCGAAGTGCTGGATAACCAACCGTTCTACACCGCCGGTAGCAATGAAAAGCAGGCTGAAATCGTCTTTAGTGAGTTTGTTTATGTTTTGATATTCTACAATATTTACAGTGAAATATTTCTCCAGTTCGTTTAATATAAGTTCGTGTGAGCCGAGAATGGATGCTTGTTTATGAAGCAACGATGCAAATGTTATCAGGTTTAATACCATGGCATTGTATATGATTTACGATTTGACACTCAAAGGTACAATTTCTTTTGAATTCATCACTATCTTTTAAGTCATAGCTAGTGTTTTTAAACTTTTTTGCCAATGCTTCCCCGTCATTTCAAATAAAGTGTTACTTTTGCACCTTCGATTGCATATATATGGAAGTGTATCATCAATCGTTAACATTTATTTGTCAAATTGTAAAAACTTAGACATGCCAGCAATATCTATTCGCGGAACGGAGATGCCCGCGTCTCCTATCAGAAAACTGGCTCCTCTGGCTGACGCAGCCAAGCAAAGGGGAGTGCACGTATTCCACTTGAACATCGGACAACCCGATTTGCCCACACCGCAAGTCGCGATTGATGCAATACGCAATATCGACCGGAAAGTTCTGGAATATAGTCCCAGTGCAGGATATCGCAGCTACCGTGAAAAACTGGTGGGCTATTATGATAAGTTCAACATCAAACTGACGGCAGACGATATCATCATTACGTCCGGTGGTTCGGAGGCGGTATTGTTCTCCTTCCTGGCGTGCCTCAATCCGGGTGACGAGATTATTGTTCCCGAACCGGCTTACGCTAACTATATGGCGTTTGCTATCTCTGCCGGTGCCAAAATACGCACCATTGCCACTACGATAGAAGAAGGCTTTTCGCTCCCTAAAGTAGAAAAGTTTGAAGAATTGATTAATGAGCGCACCAGGGCTATCCTGATCTGTAATCCTAATAATCCTACAGGTTATCTTTATACCCGTCGCGAAATGAACCAGATACGTGACCTGGTGAAGAAATACGATTTGTTCCTCTTCTCCGATGAGGTGTATCGTGAGTTTATTTATACGGGTTCTCCTTATATCTCTGCCTGCCATCTGGAAGGTATCGAAGACAATGTGGTGTTGATTGACTCCGTATCCAAGCGCTACTCGGAGTGTGGTATCCGTATCGGTGCTTTGATTACGAAGAATGCGGAAATCCGCAGTGCCGTAATGAAGTTCTGCCAGGCACGTCTCAGCCCTCCGTTGATTGGTCAGATTGCTGCCGAAGCTTCTCTGGATGCCGATGAGGATTACCTGCGCGATACGTATGATGAATATGTAGAACGTCGTAAGTGCCTGATAGACGGACTGAACCGTATCCCTGGTGTGTATTCGCCTATTCCTATGGGAGCATTCTATACAGTGGCGAAACTTCCGGTGGACGACTCTGATAAATTCTGTGCCTGGTGCCTTTCCGACTTTGAGTATGAGGGACAAACCGTATTCATGGCACCAGCTTCCGGCTTCTATACCACTCCCGGTTCCGGTCGGAATGAAGTGCGTATAGCCTATGTGCTGAAGAAGGAAGACCTGACCCGTGCGCTTTTTGTGCTTTCAAAGGCATTGGAGACATATCCGGGAAGAACGGAATAGGTGTTAAGTATTAGGTATTAAGTATTAGGGGGGATGAAGGAGAACTTGTTAAAGGCTAAATCTATGTTGTTGGCTATTCGTATTGTAAACTTGTATAAGTATTTACGGGATGTAAAACAAGAATATGTTATATCCAAACAACTTCTGCGTAGTGGTACCTCTATAGGAGCCAATATTAGTGAAGCTATATATGCGGAATCTCATGCTGATTTTATACATAAATACTTTATATCCCAAAAAGAATGTTCCGAAACAGGCTTTTGGTTAGAATTGCTATATAATACAAACTACATGAAGGAGGATGAATTCTGTTCTATTAATGAGGATTGTATAGAAATGCAGAAACTTCTGACCTCCACCCTTCTGTCCCTCAAAAACCACCCCCAAATACCTAATACTTAATACTTAATACTTAAAAAATATGACCCTTTCCTTGTTTTTAGCCCGACGTATTTATCGCGACAGCGATGCCGGAAAGCAAGTTTCCCGTCCTGCCGTGCTCATTGCCCTGATAGGTGTTGCTATCGGTCTGGCGGTGATGATTATCACGGTGTCGGTGATTGTTGGGTTCAAGAACGAAGTGCGTGGTAAAGTAATAGGTTTTGGTGCGGACATTCAGATAACGAATTCGGATGCTGCGCGTTCCTATGAGACGCGTCCTGTGGTGGTGAATGACAGTGTCATCTCCGTCCTATCCGAATATCCTGAGGTGAAGCATGTGCAGCGCTATTCTACCAAACCGGGTATGGTAAAGACTGCCGAGGATTTTCAAGGCATGGTTCTGAAGGGGATAGGACCAGAGTTTGATCCTGCCTTTTTCCGTGAACATCTGGTGGAAGGGGAGTTACCGCAGTTTAGTGATACGGCTTCTTCCAATCGGGTAGTCATTTCTAAGGCACTGGCTACAAAGCTGAGGTTGAAACTCGGAGATAAGATAGATACCTATTATATCCAGGATGATATTCGTGCTCGCCGTTTGCAGATTGTAGGAATCTATCAGACTAACTTCTCGGAATACGATAACCTTTTTCTCCTTACCGATTTATATCTTGTAAACCGCCTCAACAACTGGGAACCGGGGCAAGTGAGCGGTGCAGAATTGCAGGTACGAGATTATGATCGTCTTGAAGAGATCACCTATCAGATTGCTGCCGACCTGAATGGAATAGAGGATAAGTACGGAGAAGACTATTGTGTGCGCAACGTCGAGGAACTGAATCCTCAGATATTTTCCTGGCTCAGTATTCTGGATGTGAATATCTGGGTAATATTGATATTGATGACAGGTGTAGCGGGTTTTACCATGGTGTCCGGTTTATTGATTATCATCATCGAACGTACTTCCATGATCGGCATACTGAAGTCTCTTGGCGCTAATAACACCACCATACGAAAGGTATTCCTTTGGCTCTCAGTTTTTCTTATCGGAAAAGGTATGCTATGGGGTAATGCCATCGGACTGGCATTCTATTTCCTGCAAAAGTGGTTTGGAATCTTCAAGCTTGATCCTGAAACGTATTATATGGATACTGTTCCTGTATCTTTCAGTATCCTGTTGTTCTTATTACTGAATATTGGTACTTTGCTGGCATCCGTTTTTATGCTTTTAGGACCTTCTTTCCTGATTACACGCATCCATCCTGCCAATTCTATGAGATACGAATAGAAATGTGGCATTGGAAAATAGTCATCTTCTTAAGAAATCACTTCTCTTTCTGAATTGGCAATAAAGCTTCCAGCGGAGTGATTGCATCGGCTGCAAAATATCGAATACCGGAAGGGTAAAGATGTAACGTCGTTTCTCTCCGAGATCCTTTGCCGTCTTATTGATAATCAGCGCTTGCAGGGTGTATCGCAAGGAGAATATCAGAAATGCAATGCCGGCTGCCAACCAGTGAAAATTCAGTATTCCAATCACCAGGGCGGCTATCCATGCTGTATGAAATAGTAACCGTGTAGTAGTTTCAAAGCCCGATAAATAGCGTTGGATACCCCGGTAGAAGTGTGCTGTACCCATATAGCTGATTTTCTCTTCCCGCCAGTCCTTGGCACGGTAAACGGGTTGCACGCGTACCACTGCATTGGCATCGGTCTCTATCCTCGTATTCTCGGCTGTAGCTGTCTTGTTGATGAATAAATCATCATCTCCGCGTTGCAGGTTCAGGTGTGCTGAGAACCCTTTCTGGGCATAGAATAACTCTTTCCGATATGCCATGTTGCGTCCGATGCCCATATAAGGCTTTCCCGCCAGTGCATAGCCCAGATAGCGCATGGAAGTAAATAGATTATCAAAAGATACCCGTTTGTGAAGCCAGCCTTTCCCACGTTCGTATCCGCTGTATCCCAGTACGATTTGTGCACGGGAGGTAAAGTTACGTGCCATGGTGCGCAGCCACTGGTTGCTTTCGGGCAGACAGTTTGCATCGGTAAACACAAGCCAGTCATATTTACTTGCCTTTATTCCGAGAGTTATAGCCAGCTTCTTACGGCTGATGTAGCGTGAAGAACTCGGAACGAAGCTATGATACAGGTTCGGGTACTTTTCCCCTTGCAGGGTCAGGTAATCTTCGCTTTCATCCGTGTTGCCATCATTGATGACGATCACTTCGAATTGCGGGTAATCCTGTTTCAGCACAGTAGGCAGATTACGGCGCAGGTTTTCCACTTCCTCGCGGGCATAGATGATGACCGATAAAGGAGGCAACTCCTGTGAAAAATGTATGTCACTTCGCTTTACGGCACGGCTACGGGCATGTATACGATTATAAAGACAAAAGTAATAAAGGAGTTGAATCAGGAAAAGGATACCGACAGCGGCAAGTAATGCTTGTTCTGTAGTATTGAATGTTAATGCTTCCATGTGGTCGTATGACGTTTTTTGTGTTGCAAATGTACACAAAAAATATGATTATACGACAGGTACCACCACAAACTTGCTTTCCGGGAAATACTTATCCAGATACCGGTGGATATACTGCATCGTATCTTCTTGTATTGTAGTATCTTCTACGGTAGGATAGAGATTATACAGCACCGTATCCAGTTGTATTCCTCTACTTCGGATTGCCTCGAAGCTGAGCAATGTATGGTTGATACTTCCCAGTTTGCCGGAAGTCACGAATATCAACGGATATTGTTTTTCTGTAATGTAATCAATCGTCAGGTAATCCTCGGTAAGCGGAACCATTAATCCGCCTGCACCTTCCACAAGCACCACATCGTAGCGTCGGGCAAGTTCTTGCGTGGCACGTTCTATCTTTCCGAAGTCAATCGGGCGGTTGTCGATGCGTGCAGCCAGATGAGGGGAGCAGGGATAAGAGAATATCTCAGGCATGGTCAATCCCTCACGGTCTTCCTCCGTCATGCCGATGTCCATGAGACGGCGGTGCAGGTCTATATCCTCGGAATAGCCGACGTTACCTGTCTGGATGAATTTCTGCGTGATAACACGTTTACCGCTGCCAATCAGTTGACAGGCATGATAGGCTGTACAATAAGATTTTCCGGCATCTGTATCGATACCGCTGATAAAATACACATTCTTTTCCATATCTTTTAATGCTTAATACTTTTTTTTCGTGTAACGATATAAATAGGATGATACGTCAGAGTGACGTTTCCGTCTTTCCGTCTGAACTGTCCGGTATAACTGTTGCAGAAAGTCTGTAACCGTCCCCGTGTCCATACTTTCTTTTCCGTTCCTGTCACTCCGGTTTCCTTCAGATGTTGCAACACCTGGAGTGGGGTGCTGAAGGGGAGGGAGACTATTTCCTCTTCAGCATACACAGTCTCAAAATGAGGGGCAAGGAGTTCTTTCAGCGCTTCTATGGGCAGATAATCAAGTCCATGTCCTGTGAGTGTGCGGATTTCGCGCATATTTTCAGCACCGAAGGTACTGAAAGCCAGATAACCGTCTTCCGACAGGAAACGATGACAGCGGGCGAAGAATTCCTCCGGATCATTGAACCATTGCAAGGTAGAGCAGGAAGTGATTAAATCCGTCTTTTCGGGGAAGTCCAGTGTTTCGGCATCTCCGTGAATGAACTGCACGGCATCTTGCGGAAGCAAATCGGCGAGGCATTCTTTCATTTCCGGACATAGATCATTCAGCAGCAGGCTTTCCGGTTGCAACCTGTGCAGCAATAACCTGGAATAGCTGCCGGTACCACATCCGAACTCCACGATACGGCGAAAGATCGGAGAAGCGCGCTCCGTCAGCAGTTGCAGCATTTTCTCGGCTACCTGTTGCTGTACGCGGGCTTCGCGCGAGTAAGTATCCCGTGCACGGGCAAATCGTTCCGCAATCAGTCTTTTGTCCATATTTCCTGCAAATAGTATCGGAACAGTTCTACTTGATAATGGGCATCTTCCGTGTAATGCACCCGTATGCTTTTCCGGTTATTCTCTTCTTCTTTTTGCCAGGCATTCAATTGATTATCGGGAGGAATGATGCGGTCGTTGTTTCCCACTACCGCTTGTTGCCAATAGAACGAAGCAGCGGGTAGTGAGAGATACATACGTTCTATTTCCACCAGTTCCTCTTTCAGTTCCTCTAGCGGTCGCTTGGGCGTAATGTTCAGGAACTCTTTGAAAGCCTCCCCGTTGAAGCACATTCTTCTTAAAAACTTATGTAGGGAAGGACCGGTCAAACCTTCCAGGGTTCCGTGATAGATTGCAGTCGGAATACCGCATGTATCATCAATAGGATAGGGGGTTCCATTGATGGCTATACTGTTTTTAATGACGAGAGCTGTATCCGTTTCCTGCAATTTACCCATTACCTGAGTTGCCGCCCATACTCCCATTGACCATCCGATGACGTTGATCTCACGGTATCTTTTCAGCAAGGATGCGTCAAACTCCAGCGTCCGGTAATCATAGCAGAGCATGTAGTCACTGTCCGCAGGTTGATAATCTTTGAACGGTGTTTCGTCAGCTCCCCATCCGGCAAAGAATAATAATAGTCGGGGATGCCTGTCTTTTATGATATGAACTTGTTTCATAATTCTGTATTATTATTTAATATATTTTACCAGCTTTCTGACTTCTTCTTCCCTTATTTCCGCCGTCAGCGAAAAGCGGATACGCGATGTTCCTTCCGGCACTGTAGGTGGTCGTACAGGCAAGGCATAAAAGCCATGCCGTTGCAACTCTTCAGCCTTCAAAATACTCTCTGAACTTTTCCCTACAATCATAGGCACTATATAACTGGCACTCGGACACTCATATCCCTTTTCTTTCAGAGCTACGCGAAGAATATTGCTGATATTTTCCAAATGTATCCTTCGCTTCCTGAAACCACCCAATCGGCGGACGATAAACAAAGTCCATGCGATATTTACCGGAGGAAGTGCCGTTGTAAAAATAAGTGTTCGCATTCTGTTCACCAGATACTCCCGGATGGTGCGTCGGCAAACAATGTATGCTCCGGCTGATGCGGCTGCTTTGCCAAAAGTGCCTACCAGAAAATCAATCTCCCGGATGCATCCGGTTTCTTCAGCGCAGCCCAGTCCTTGTTCGCCCCGTGCTCCGAAAGCGTGCGCTTCGTCCACGTAGAGCAATACATTTTCGTACATCTGTTTTAGCCGTACCAGTTCTTTCAGATCGGCAGTATCTCCGTCCATGCTGAAAATACTTTCGGTGACGACAATCACCTGTCTGTATGCAGCATGATTCTCGGCGAGCAACCGTTCCAATTGTTTTAGGTCATTGTGCCGGTAGCGGATACATTTGGCTGATGAAAGCCGGATGCCGTCAATCAGGCTTGCGTGTACCAGCTTATCCGCCAATATCAGTGTTTGCGTATCGCTCACGGCAGGCAGGATACCAGTATTGGCATGATAACCGCTGTTGAATACCAGTGCCGCCTCCGTTCCGAACAGTTGTGCAAGCGTCTGTTCCAGTTCCGCGTAGACGGTGAAGTTGCCGGTCAGCAGGCGCGATGAGGAAGAGGTGGGCAGAAAACTGTCGGCTGTCAGTTCTTGCAGAAACTCTTCCCGCAAGGTACGGTCGGCAGCTAGCCCCAAGTAATCATTCGAGGAAAGATTCAGCATACGCTGTCCGCTTGCGATAACCTCCCGTCCTTCATGGATCAGGGCGGGCAGGGTTCGCAGATTGCTGCGCTCTTTCAGTCCTTGCAGCTCCTGTTGCATTTGATCTGTCACATTCATTCCATTTCTCCTATAATCTTCAATAACCCGCTTGTCAGCTTTGTCAACTGCTCCGGCTCTATGATGAACGGTGGCATAATGTAAACCAGCTTGCCGAAGGGGCGCACCCAAATTCCTTCCTCCACGAATCGTTTTTGCATCCACGCCATGTTTACCGGGTCTTGTACTTCAATCACACCGATGGCGCCCAACACCCTCACATCTGCCACTTGTGGAAGTGCCAGCGCGGGTTTCAGTTCACGCCACAACTGTTCTTCAATGCGGCTCACTTTTCCCTGCCAATTGTATTCGGGTGACGTCAGCAGGCGTATGGAGGCGCATGCCACTGCACATGCCAGCGGATTTCCCATAAATGTGGGACCGTGCATGAAAGCTCCCGGTGCATGATTGGAAATTGAATCCGCCACTTCGTTTGTGGTCAGCACGGCGGACAACGTCATGTATCCGCCCGTCAGCGCTTTGCCTATGCACATGATGTCCGGTTCCACACCTGCATATTCCCAGGCAAACATCTTGCCTGTGCGCCCGAATCCGGTGGCTATCTCGTCAAAGATCAGCAGAATGTCATATTCCTTGCATATTCTGGCAGCTTCACGCAAGAATTGCGGATGATAGAACCACATGCCGCCGGCACCCTGAACGATGGGTTCCAGAATCAGTGCAGCCAATTCCTCGTGATGCTTTTCCACAATATCCAGCAGTTCCAGCGCGTCGTCGGCATCCCAGTCGCCATCAAAGCGCGATTGCGGACGGGAAGTGAAATACCGCACCGGCAATGCCGAGCCGAACAGGGAGTGCATTCCGGTCACCGGATCGCATACGGACATTGCGTTCCAGGTATCTCCGTGATACCCGCGACGGATGGTTACGAAATTACTTTTCTTTGCTAGATGTGCCCGTCCGGGAGCCGATTGACTCTTGGCATACCAATACTGTACAGCCATTTTCATGGCTACTTCCACAGCTACCGAACCGGAGTCGGCATAAAATATCTTTTGCATGGATGGCGGCACCAGTGGCAACAGCAGTTTGCCCAGTTCTACCGCCGGATCATGCGTCAGTCCGCCGAACATGACGTGTGACATCTTTTCCGTCTGTTCCCGGAGAGCTTGATTCAGCACCGGATTGTTGTATCCGTGCACCATGCACCACCAGGATGACATACCTTCTATGAGCACCTGCCCGTTTTCCAGTGTGATGGTTGCCCCGTCTCCCCGTTTCACCTTATACACCGGTAAGGGGTTGGTGGTCGATGTGTAAGGATGCCACAAATGTTCCCTGTCGAATTGTGAGTCACTGAAGCGGTAGCCTGCATCTTCTATCAGTGCTTTGTCTTCAGATACTTTTGATCCGAGGGTCGTGAGCAAATCTCCCACGATGGCGGAGTTCACACCTATGTACAAGGATTTTTTCACGGCTTCCTTTGTCAGTTGAGAACGTCCGCCCGCAAAGCGCAGGTAGGCTGTGGGGTTGATGAAGCGGAACAGGGCGATGGTGGTCAGCACTTCTTCCTCGGTCAGCTGGGGCTGGCTTTCCAACGGTGTTCCCGGAATGGGCTGCAACAGGTTCAGCGGCATAGAGGGCACTTCCAGATCTCTCAGTGTAAAAGCGAATTCAATCCGCTGTCCGGCTGTTTCGCCCATGCCGATGATGCCGCCGCAACAAATATCCATTCCTACGCGACGGGCGGCTGCCAGGGTTTGTAGTTTTTCTTCCTGTGTATGTGTGCTGCACAGGGTAGGGAAGTAGCTTGGGGCGGTTTCCAGATTGCAGTGGTAGCGCGTCACGCCTGCCGTATGCAAGGCACGCAGTTCGTCTTCATTTAGCAGTCCCAGCGAAGCGCAGAGTTGGATGGAACTTTTCCGTCTCATATATCGGGCGGCTTCACACAGCTTCTCCATGTTTTTCCCCGAAGGCTTCCGCCCGCTGGTCACCAATGAGAAACGGACTACGCCCTGTGATTCGTTGTGCAGTGCATGGCGCAGGCACTCATCCTTATCCACCAGATCGTAAACATCCGCTTTCGTCTTATAGTGTGATGATTGTGCGCACCATTTACAGTTTTCGGGGCAGCGGCCGGACTTTGCATTGATGATGGAGCACATATCGAACTCCTGCGATGCCCGTGCGGCGGTGATCTCATGTGCCGCTTCATAGAGGGCTTCCTTATCCGGCTGTGTGGCCAGCCATTCCGCTTCTGCCTGTGTGATGGGGACATCTTGCAGTACTTTGTTTTTCAATTCTTCTACTGTCATATTCTTACGTTGTTTTTATGAGCATACAAAATACATATGACGCGAATCATGCAAATGCTGTTTTCAGATTTGCACGATTCGCGTCACATGTGTTCCACGCTTTTTTATAATGGTGTTTATATTCAACCCCTGTCTTGTTCTGAGATAGGAGGTGTTTACATACTGTTTCCCTTTAGGACCGATTGTAACCGGGCATAAAACAGGTGTCAATCCTCTGAAATCAAAGATTTCGAGCTTTGTTCCCAATCCGTTCTCGTTTCCCAACGGTGTGCCTATGTCAGTTTCCTGTCCTTTTCCGTTGTCTGTATTTTCCAGACTCTGCCTGTCGCTTTTGCAGCTGGCTGATGTTCCGGACTTTTGTTTGGAGAGCGAAGAGTCCGCCACACTTTTGGGCAGACAACCGATAGTGACGCAACGTCCCAGGCTGGCAAATGCAGCATAGGCTTTCCGGCTCCATTTCCTGAAGCGCAGGGTCGTTCTATTGAGTTGTCTTTTCCTCATGGTGTTTCCGGATCGGTTCAATGCCGTTTTTCGGTATTATTCTTGTTAATCGGCTGCAAATGTAACAAAAATATTTTTCTCTTTATAACGATTGAAGGCCTATGATCGCATGAATAAAAAATAGTTTTCCCACGTTTCTGTTTCCTTGTTATTCAGTAATGCGCTGACAACCTGACACAACGATGTGCATATAAGTACCGCCTTCCATCTGGCCGAACTGTGCGGTATAAAAGATCAAGCCGAAATTCCATCCGACGTTGGTACACTTGGTACAGCCCTTCTTTCGTCTCACACACGCGCGTAAGGTGGACGCTCAAGAGGAAAATGTGGCAAATGACAGTAATCCGCTGTCATGGGCGGAGCTTTCACGCTTCGCCTCACCGAGGAGCAGAAGAAGGAATTCAAGCCCTATGGGATCTCGCCATTACCTCCGCTTCCATTTGGCTGAAGCACTTGCGAAATACGGTCTGTTGGAAAGCGCAGATGGAAATGGAACTTATACAAAGTCGGATAAGCGGTGAGGAATGATCGGTGGTGGTGGCTGAGTGGTGGGGATTCACACCTTAATTATACGCGCACGTGTGTGTGAGGAAAAGGAGCCGGTGAACCTCTGTACCAAGTGTACCAACTTCATCATTACAAAACCATACCTCAACTCCGCAAAAATGAATCTCAACTTTACCTCGCTAAACCTCAGCTCTAGGTTCTCAAACCTTAGCTTTATACCTCCAATCCTCAGCTTTAAGGTTCTCCCTGTGCTTTTTCCCGCCTCTGTTCACGCGCACATTTCGCGCACGTATATATAATAATGTATCCTCTTCCCCTTCTTTCATCCTTTCTTTCAGAATTATGTTCTACAACATCCTTATCAATCAGCCATTTACGAAATTGTTTCAGAAATATGGTGAAAAAGTGATAGATATATTTGGATTGAATCGTAATATGCCCTACTTTTGCATCCGCTTTCCAAGAGACGGTAAGCCTTGCAATTGACATTCTGACAGAAACGGCGTAGGAACTCCACCGTTTTTCTTTTCTTTGGGCTTAATTCCAACCAAGAATACAGCATTTTAAAAGAAAAAAGAAAAAAAACTTCCGGAAACATTTGGAAGATATGTGATAAAGTTCTTACCTTTGCGCCCGCTTTCCAAACGAAGGCAATCGATAATTGACTTGCTGATTAGGAAACCGGTGTTGCTAAGAACTCCTTTCTCTTTCCTCTTTTATCTCCCTTTCGCAAAGAGAGACGACGAGAAAAAGAAAAAAGAAAAAAAACTTCTGAAATTATTTGGAAGATATGCTTAAAAGTTCTTACCTTTGCATCCGCTTTCTGAAAAGAAAAGCAGTTTTGAAAAGAAGCGATCTTTGAAGAATTTACATAAACAATACAAGTAGTACAAGAGCAGAATGCTACAATGGTTAGTAATGAATAATTAATAACCAAGCGTACATTCTGGGTATAAAAAAAAGAACCGTCAAGTAACTTATATATATAGGTAATTTGAAGACTTTTAATAAACCGAGCGTCCTGAACAGAGCAAAATCACTAGTATTCTTACTAGTAATAACAATACTTTTACAATGAAGAGTTTGATCCTGGCTCAGGATGAACGCTAGCTACAGGCTTAACACATGCAAGTCGAGGGGCAGCATGGTCTAGCAATAGACTGATGGCGACCGGCGCACGGGTGAGTAACACGTATCCAACCTACCGGTTATTCTGGGATAGCCTTTCGAAAGAAAGATTAATACCGGATAGTATAACGAGAAGGCATCTTCTTGTTATTAAAGAATTTCGATAACCGATGGGGATGCGTTCCATTAGTTTGTTGGCGGGGTAACGGCCCACCAAGACATCGATGGATAGGGGTTCTGAGAGGAAGGTCCCCCACATTGGAACTGAGACACGGTCCAAACTCCTACGGGAGGCAGCAGTGAGGAATATTGGTCAATGGACGAGAGTCTGAACCAGCCAAGTAGCGTGAAGGATGACTGCCCTATGGGTTGTAAACTTCTTTTATATGGGAATAAAGTGCAGTATGTATACTGTTTTGTATGTACCATACGAATAAGGATCGGCTAACTCCGTGCCAGCAGCCGCGGTAATACGGAGGATCCGAGCGTTATCCGGATTTATTGGGTTTAAAGGGAGCGTAGGCGGAAGCTTAAGTCAGTTGTGAAAGTTTGCGGCTCAACCGTAAAATTGCAGTTGATACTGGGTTTCTTGAGTGCAGTAGAGGTAGGCGGAATTCGTGGTGTAGCGGTGAAATGCTTAGATATCACGAAGAACTCCGATTGCGAAGGCAGCTTACTGGACTGTAACTGACGCTGATGCTCGAAAGTGTGGGTATCAAACAGGATTAGATACCCTGGTAGTCCACACAGTAAACGATGAATACTCGCTGTTTGCGATATAATGCAAGCGGCCAAGCGAAAGCATTAAGTATTCCACCTGGGGAGTACGCCGGCAACGGTGAAACTCAAAGGAATTGACGGGGGCCCGCACAAGCGGAGGAACATGTGGTTTAATTCGATGATACGCGAGGAACCTTACCCGGGCTTAAATTGCAACTGACGGATTTGGAAACAGATCTTCCTTCGGGCAGTTGTGAAGGTGCTGCATGGTTGTCGTCAGCTCGTGCCGTGAGGTGTCGGCTTAAGTGCCATAACGAGCGCAACCCTTATCTTTAGTTACTAACAGGTCATGCTGAGGACTCTAGAGAGACTGCCGTCGTAAGATGTGAGGAAGGTGGGGATGACGTCAAATCAGCACGGCCCTTACGTCCGGGGCTACACACGTGTTACAATGGGGGGTACAGAAGGCAGCTACACAGCGATGTGATGCTAATCCCAAAAGCCTCTCTCAGTTCGGATTGGAGTCTGCAACCCGACTCCATGAAGCTGGATTCGCTAGTAATCGCGCATCAGCCACGGCGCGGTGAATACGTTCCCGGGCCTTGTACACACCGCCCGTCAAGCCATGAAAGCCGGGGGTACCTGAAGTCCGTAACCGTAAGGAGCGGCCTAGGGTAAAACTGGTAATTGGGGCTAAGTCGTAACAAGGTAGCCGTACCGGAAGGTGCGGCTGGAACACCTCCTTTCTGGAGCGGCGCTCAAATTCAATTAAACGATTGAAACAAATATTAGAGGTTGGTTCTTTTGTGATACTTCCATTAGAACCTCTTGGACTACGCGTAGTTGTTTATATAATATAAGAGAAAGAAGAAGCCGAGCCGCAAGGCGAGGGTTTGACTGACAGTCCTATAGCTCAGTTGGTTAGAGCGCTACACTGATAATGTAGAGGTCGGCAGTTCAACTCTGCCTGGGACTACTCTTTAAGTAATTACAAATTATGAATAAAAATTACTCCGTTCGGACTTGTAGTTGTTATTTAGTAATTCGTAATTAAAAGGGGGGGATTAGCTCAGCTGGCTAGAGCACCTGCTTTGCACGCAGGGGGTCAACGGTTCGAATCCGTTATTCTCCACTCTACCTTTTCTAGGTAATCGATCTTTGACATGATGTACAAAAAAAAGTAAAGTTATAACAAGCTGAAAGTATATATCGAGCCATACGGCTAGGTAAGACTAAAAGTAAGTAAGGGCGCATGGCGGATGCCTTGGCTCTCGGAGGCGATGAAGGACGTGATAAGCTGCGATAAGCCGCGGGTAGGTGCAAATAACCTTTGATCCGCGGATTTCCGAATGGGACAACCCAATATCTTGAAGAGATATTATCCATCTAATGATGGAGGCGAACGCAGGGAACTGAAACATCTTAGTACCTGTAGGAATAGAAAATAAATAATGATTCCCCTAGTAGTGGCGAGCGAACGGGGAACAGCCCAAACCATATGTGTTACGGCATGTATGGGGTTGTAGGACCACGTCGTGGGACGACAGTTAGTGAGTAGAATGATCTGGAAAGTTCAGTCATAGACGGTGATAACCCGGTATACTAAGCTAACTTAACCCTAGTGGTATCCTGAGTAGCGCGGGACACGAGGAATCTTGCGTGAATCTGCCGGGACCATCCGGTAAGGCTAAATACTCCCGAGAGACCGATAGCGAACCAGTACTGTGAAGGAAAGGTGAAAAGCACTTCGAACAGAAGAGTGAAATAGTCCCTGAAACCATGCGCCTACAAGCGGTCGGAGCAGCTTTTAGCTGTGACGGCGTGCCTTTTGCATAATGAACCTACGAGTTACTTTTTCCGGCAAGGTTAAGGATCTTGAGATCTGCAGCCGAAGCGAAAGCGAGTCTTAATAGGGCGGATAGTCGGAAGGAGTAGACGCGAAACCAAGTGATCTACCCTTGGCCAGGTTGAAGGACAGGTAACACTGTCTGGAGGACCGAACCGATAAGCGTTGAAAAGCTTCCGGATGAGCTGAGGGTGGGGGTGAAAGGCTAATCAAACTTGGAGATAGCTCGTACTCCCCGAAATGCATTTAGGTGCAGCCTTGATTTATACTAATATGAGGTAGAGCGACTGATAAGATGCGAGGGCTTCGCCGCCTATCAAGTCTTGACAAACTCCGAATGCGTATTAGTTCTATATCAGGAGTGAGGGCATGGGTGCTAAGGTCCATGTCCTAAAGGAGAACAATCCGGACCATCAGCTAAGGTCCCGAAATAATTGCTAAGTTGATCTAACGAAGTCAGATTGCTAAGACAGCTAGGATGTTGGCTTGGAAGCAGCCATTCATTTAAAGAGTGCGTAACAGCTCACTAGTCGAGGAGTTTGGCGTGGATAATAATCGGGCATAAGCAATTTACCGAAGCTATGGGATGTTTATACATCGGTAGGGGAGCATTCCACTCCGCGTTGAAGGTGAAGCGTGAGCTTTGCTGGAGCGTGTGGAAAAGCAAATGTAGGTATAAGTAACGATAAAGGGGGTGAGAAACCCCCTCGCCGAAAGACTAAGGTTTCCTGATCAACGCTAATCGGATCAGGGTTAGTCGGGTCCTAAGGCTCAGCCGAACGGTGAGGCCGATGGCAGAACAGGTTAATATTCCTGTACTACCTTAAGGAGTGACGTGGAGACGGAGGCGTGACAGTGCCGCGGACTGACGGAATAGTCCGTTGAAGGGTGTAGATGTTGATCGGGGTAGGCAAATCCGCTCCGAGAGTCGAACCTGATAGTATGGAGCGTTCTTCGGAACAATCCAATAGCGCATGTAAACATACTCCCAAGAAAATCCGCTAAACTTAATCTTTAAGGTACCCGTACCGCAAACGGACACACGTAGTCGGGTTGAATATACTAAGGCGCTTGAGTGATTCACGGTTAAGGAACTAGGCAAATTGACCCTGTAACTTCGGGATAAAGGGTCCCCGCTGCGAGGCGGGGCGCAGAGAATCGGTCCAGGCAACTGTTTAACAAAAACACAGGGCTGTGCCAAATTGAAAGATGAAGTATACAGCCTGACACCTGCCCGGTGCTGGAAGGTTAAGAGGAGATGTCATCGCAAGAGAAGCATTGAATTGAAGCCCCAGTAAACGGCGGCCGTAACTATAACGGTCCTAAGGTAGCGAAATTCCTTGTCGGGTAAGTTCCGACCTGCACGAATGGTGTAATGATCTGGACACTGTCTCAACCGTGAGCTCAGTGAAATTGTAGTATCGGTGAAGATGCCGATTACCCGCGATGGGACGAAAAGACCCCGTGAACCTTTACTATAGCTTAACATTGAATTTGGGTAATTGATGTGTAGGATAGGCCGGAGGCTTTGAAACAGGTACGCCAGTATTTGTGGAGCCGCTGTTGAAATACGGCCCTTTGGTTATTTGAGTTCTAACTCGCGCTGCGAGGACACTGTTTGGTGGGTAGTTTGACTGGGGTGGTCGCCTCCAAAAACGTAACGGAGGCTTCTAAAGGTGCCCTCACGACGATTGGTAACCGTCGGCAGAGTGTAATGGCATAAGGGCGCTTGACTGGGAGACTCACAAGTCGATCAGGTAGGAAACTAGAGCATAGTGATCCGGTGTTTCTGTATGGAAAGGACATCGCTCAAAGGATAAAAGGTACTCCGGGGATAACAGGCTGATCCCTCCCAAGAGCTCATATCGACGGAGGGGTTTGGCACCTCGATGTCGGCTCGTCACATCCTGGGGCTGGAGAAGGTCCCAAGGGTTGGGCTGTTCGCCCATTAAAGTGGCACGCGAGCTGGGTTCAGAACGTCGTGAGACAGTTCGGTCTCTATCTATCGTGGGCGTATGAAATTTGCGTGGCTCTGACACTAGTACGAGAGGACCGTGTTGGACTGACCTCTGGTTTACCAGTTGTGCCGCCAGGTGCATTGCTGGGTATCTAAGTCGGGATTGGATAAGTGCTGAAAGCATCTAAGTACGAAGCCAGCCACAAGATTAGATTTCTTAGGGTCGTTGAAGACTACAACGTTGATAGGATGCAGGTGTACAGGTGGTAACATCATAGCCGAGCATTACTAATTGCCCGTTGACTTTTGGTCCTTGCCTTGTATGGCGGATATATACGTTCAGTTTTCTAACTTTGCTTTTTACATCGTGTCTAACTTATTTCAGGTGACTATAGCATCAGGGTTCCACCTCTTCCCATTCCGAACAGAGAAGTTAAGCCTGGTCACGCCGATGGTACTGCGTCAAGTGGGAGAGTAGGTAGTCGCCGTTTTTGAAGGAAAGCCTCCATATCGAAATGATATGGAGGCTTTTTGTGTTTATAGGTATAATATTTCTTTGGCATTGTGGTAGGTGGGGTAGCCGATGAATTGACTCTCCTTTTTTCCTCTTTGAAAACCCTATTTTCCTTTTTCAGCAAGCTTTTTCTTTTTAGTTTGCAACTTCATCCTTATCTTTACGGAATAAAAATGGTATAAAAAGGCTTTTTTTGAAAAAGAGGACATTTTTATTCCATTCTTTCTCCTTTTTTTCTGAGGGATTTTAGTACTTTTGGACTCGAATCTAATAAAAAGGGAAAAAATCGCAATTATATAATTATTAAAATTACTCCTGTGTATATGGAAAACAAAATTCAAGAGTTGACTGATAAGATTTACCGCGAGGGGGTCGAAAAAGGTAACATTGAGGCCCAGAAACTTATCGCTAACGCTCAAGATGAAGCCAAGAAAATTGTGGAAGACGCTCGTAAAGAAGCTGAAGCAATCGTGGCTGCCTCTCGTAAGTCTGCCGATGAACTGGCAGAAAATACCAAGTCGGAATTGAAATTATTCGCCGGCCAGGCAGTGAATGCACTGAAGTCTGAAATCGCTACACTTGTAACGGATAAGATTGTCAATGCGGATGTGAAAACATTTGCTGCTGATAAGGATTATTTGAATGCCTTCATAGTTGCATTGGCTTCCAAATGGAGTGTGAACGAGCCTATTGTGATCTCTACCGCCGATGCCGATGGTCTGAAGAAATATTTCGCCGCACAAGCAAAAGCGTTGCTGGATAAAGGTGTGCAAATAGAACAGGTAAATGGTAATAAGACGTTGTTCACCGTTTCGCCTGCCGATGGTTCATACAAAGTAAACTTCGGTGAAGAAGAATTTATGAATTACTTCAAAGAATTCCTGCGTCCGCAATTAGTGGAAATGCTGTTCTAAAACCACAGGATATGAGTAAATACTATTACTACTTGGTAGCCGGTTTGCCCGAACTCACTTTGGAGGATAGCAAACTGAGCTATACGGTAGCTGATTTCAAAGCGGAACTGTATCCGAATTTGTCTGACGAAGATAAACGGTTGATTGATCTGTTTTATTTGAAGTTTGACAATGCGAACGTTCTGAAATTGCTAAAGGATAAGGACGCCGCCATTGATCCTCGTGGAAATTATTCCGCAGAAGAATTGGCTGAGTTTATCTCGTTGCTCAAAGATGGTGACGAGGTGGCTGATGCCGTATTTCCTTCCTATCTCTCCACTTTTATTTCAGAATATTTCAATACTCCTGCCGAGGATGATTTTCTGTATGAAGACCGTCTGGCTGCGCTTTACTATGCGTATGCAATGAAGTGCAGGAATAAGTTCGTGTCTTCTTGGTTTGAATTCAATCTGATAATGAACAATGTGCTGGTGGCGCTGACTGCCCGGAAATTCAAGATGGATATCGCTCCGCTGATAGTGGGAGATACGGAAGTGTGCGAGGCTTTGCGTACATCCGGTGCCCGTGATTTCGGGCTGACGGGAGAGGTGGACTTCTTGGATCAGTTAGTGAAGATCAGTGAAACCGAAGAGTTAGTGGAACGGGAAAAGAAAATTGACCAGTTACGTTGGAATTGGATGGAAGAAGCTACCTTCTTTAACTATTTCACCGTAGAGCGTCTGTTCGTTTTTCTGCTGCAACTGGAAATGATAGAACGGTGGATTTCTTTGGATAAGGAAAAGGGTAATCAGTTGTTCCGCAGCATCATAGCAACGCTGAAGGATGAAGTGCAGATTCCCGCAGAATTCAGATAAAATAAATAACATAATTATATGGCAACAAAAGGAACTGTTAGTGGCGTTATCGCCAACATGGTAACCCTCGTCGTTGACGGCCCGGTGGCACAGAACGAGATTTGCTACATCTCGACCGGCGGTGACCGACTGATGGCGGAGGTGATTAAGGTGGTAGGTACCCATGTGTACGTGCAGGTGTTTGAGAGCACCCGCGGACTGAAAGTAGGGGCTGAAGCCGAATTTACCGGACACATGCTTGAGGTGACATTAGGCCCGGGTATGCTTTCGAAAAACTATGATGGTCTGCAAAATGACCTCGATAAGATGGATGGAGTCTTCCTGAAACGCGGACAATATACCTATCCGCTGGACAAAGGAAGCAGATGGCACTTTATGCCTCTGGTGAAAGTAGGTGATAAAGTGGAAGCCGCTGCCTGGCTGGGACAAGTGGATGAAAACTTCCAACCCCTGAAAATCATGGTGCCTTTCACTCAAAAGGGCGTATGTACCGTGAAATCCATCGTAGACGAAGGTGAGTACAGCATCGAAGATATCGTAGCTGTACTGACTGACGAAGAAGGGAACGACATCCATGTGAACATGATACAGAAATGGCCGGTGAAACGCGCCATGACGAATTATAAAGAAAAGCCGCGTCCTTTCAAACTGTTGGAAACGGGTGTACGTGTCATTGATACCGTGAATCCTATCGTAGAAGGTGGTACGGGATTTATTCCCGGCCCGTTCGGTACGGGAAAAACAGTGCTTCAGCACGCCATTTCAAAGCAGGCGGAGGCGGATATCGTAATCATTGCTGCCTGTGGTGAACGTGCCAATGAGGTTGTGGAAATCTTTACGGAATTCCCGGAACTGGTTGACCCGCATACCGGACGTAAGTTGATGGAGCGTACAATCATTATTGCTAATACTTCGAACATGCCGGTAGCTGCCCGTGAAGCATCTGTATATACGGCTATGACGATTGCAGAGTACTATCGCAGCATGGGTCTGAAGGTATTGTTGATGGCTGATTCCACTTCTCGTTGGGCACAGGCTTTGCGCGAGATGTCCAACCGTATGGAAGAGTTGCCTGGACCTGACGCATTCCCGATGGACTTGTCTTCTATCATCTCCAATTTCTACGGACGTGCCGGATATGTGGTGCTGGGTAACGGCGAAACGGGTTCTATTACCTTTATCGGTACGGTGTCTCCTGCCGGTGGTAACTTGAAAGAGCCTGTAACGGAGAATACGAAGAAGGTAGCCCGCTGTTTCTACGCTCTTGAGCAGGATCGTGCCGACAAGAAGCGTTATCCCGCTGTGAATCCGATTGATTCTTATTCTAAATATATCGAATATCCTGAATTTGAGGAATATATCAAAACTCACATCAATGGCGAGTGGATCGGTAAGGTGAATGAAATCAAAAACCGCTTGCAACGCGGTAAGGAGATTGCCGAACAGATCAATATCCTGGGTGATGACGGTGTACCTGTAGAATATCATGTAACATTCTGGAAATCAGAATTGATCGACTTCGTAATCCTGCAACAGGATGCTTTCGACGAAATTGACGCTGTAACACCGATGGAGCGCCAGGAAGATATCTTGAACATGATTATTGATATCTGTCATACGGAGTTTGAATTCGATAACTTCAATGAAGTAATGGATTATTTTAAGAAAATGATCAATATCTGTAAGCAGATGAACTACTCGAAGTTCAAATCAGAAGAATATGAAGGATTCCGTAAACAGTTGCAGGAACTGATTGAAGAACGTAAAGCCTAAGGATGTACTATTTGACTATTTACAATTTACTATTTGCCTTGCGGATGCAGGTGCATGGAGGTTGTAGATAGTAAAATAGTAAAATAGGATGGCAGAGATTTGAATAGTAAATAGTAAATTGTCAAATAGTAAATAAATAGATGGCAACAAAAGCATTTCAAAAAATATATACCAAGGTCACTCAGATTACGAAAGCTACGTGTTCGCTGAAAGCAACAGGGGTAGGGTATGATGAGTTGGCAACCGTAAACGGCAAGCTCGCCCAGGTGGTGAAGATTGCCGGTGACGATGTGACTTTGCAGGTATTTGAGGGTACGGAAGGTATCCCGACCAATGCGGAGATAGTATTTCTGGGTAAGTCGCCTACGCTGAAAGTGAGTGAACAGCTTGCGGGACGTTTCTTCAACGCTTTCGGTGATCCGATTGACGGTGGTCCGTCTATCGAAGGTCAGGAAGTGGAAATCGGTGGTCCGTCTGTGAACCCGGTACGCCGTAAACAACCGTCGGAACTGATCGCAACTGGTATTGCAGGTATCGACTTGAACAATACGCTGGTATCCGGACAGAAGATTCCGTTCTTTGCCGACCCTGACCAGCCGTTTAATCAGGTAATGGCGAACGTAGCACTTCGTGCCGAGACGGATAAGATCATTCTGGGCGGTATGGGTATGACGAACGATGACTACCTGTACTTTAAAAATGTATTCTCCAATGCCGGTGCGCTCGACCGTATTGTCAGCTTCATGAATACAACGGAGAATCCTCCGGTAGAACGTTTGCTGATTCCGGACATGGCGTTGACGGCAGCCGAATATTTCGCTGTGAACAATAATGAAAAGGTATTGGTACTGTTGACTGATATGACCTCTTACGCCGATGCGTTGGCGATCGTATCCAACCGTATGGATCAGATTCCTTCAAAAGATTCTATGCCGGGTTCTCTTTATTCGGATTTGGCTAAGATTTATGAGAAGGCAGTACAGTTCCCAAGTGGTGGTTCCATTACCATTATCGCGGTGACAACGTTGTCCGGTGGCGATATTACGCATGCTGTGCCTGATAATACGGGTTACATTACGGAAGGCCAGTTGTTCCTGCGTCGTGATACAGATATTGGTAAGGTTATCGTTGACCCGTTCCGTTCACTGTCCCGTCTGAAACAGCTCGTTACAGGTAAGAAGACGCGTAAAGACCATCCGCAGGTGATGAATGCTGCTGTACGTCTGTACGCCGATGCTGCCAACGCCAAGACGAAGTTGGAGAATGGTTTCGACCTGACAAACTATGACGAACGTACCCTTGCATTTGCCAAGGACTACTCCAACCAATTGCTGGCTATTGATGTGAACCTCGATACAACTGAGATGCTCGATGTGGCCTGGAGCCTGTTCGGTAAGTATTTCCGTCCGGAAGAAGTGAATATCAAGAAAGAACTGGTTGACGAGTTCTGGCCCAAAGCAAATAACTAATCACTAACAACTAATCACTAATAAAGTGGCTATAAAGTTTCAATATAATAAAACTTCCCTCCAGCAGTTGGAAAAGCAACTGAAAGTGCGGGTACGTACACTCCCTATTATCAAGAATAAGGAGAGCGCACTACGCATGGAAGTGAAGCGCTGCAAATCAGAAGCTGCCGCGCTGGATGAGAAGTTGGAACGGGAAATCCAGGCCTACGAAGCGATGTTCGCCCTTTGGAATGAGTTTGACTCCTCATTGATAAAGGTGAGCGATGTACATCTCGGCGTGAAGAAGATTGCCGGTGTACGGGTGCCGCTGCTCGAAAACGTTGATTTCGAAATACGCCCCTACAGCCTGTTCAATGCCCCCAAATGGTATGCCGATGGCATTCATTTGCTCAAGGTGTTGGCACAGACGGCTATCGAACGGGAGTTTATCGTCGCCAAACTGGGCTTGCTGGAACATGCACGTAAGAAGACTACCCAAAAGGTAAACCTCTTTGAAAAAGTGCAGATTCCAGGCTATCAGGATGCTCTGCGAAAGATCAAGCGCTTCATGGAAGACGAGGAGAACCTCTCCAAGTCATCGCAGAAAATCATGAAATCCCATCAAGAGAGTAGGAAGGAGGCAGAAGCATGATTACAAAAATGAAGAAGCTCACATTCCTTGTATATCATAAGGAATATGAAACATTCCTTGATCAAATCCGGGAGTTGGGAGTAGTGCATATTGTGGAAAAGCAATGGGGTGAGATGGACGATACTCTGCAACAGTTTATGCAGAAGCGTGCACTTTACAAAAGTATGCTCCAGAGTATGTACAATCTGGCTGAGAAACAGCCTGAAGAAACTGTGAACACCGAACTGGCAATCGATGCTTTAGTAAAAAGCTATGAAGACTTGCAGGAACGGATACAGGATTTGAATCAGCAATTACCTGTTGTAGGCAAAGACATCGCACAGATGGAAGTCTGGGGTAATTTTGACTGGACTTCTGTCCGCAGGTTGGAGGATGCAGGCTGGTATGTGCAATTCTATACCTGTCCGGAAAGGGATTATGACGAGACATGGGCGGAACAATACAATACTATCATTGTGAAGGAAAATGGCGGGCATCTATACTTTGTGACCGTCACACCCGAACCGGTAGGATTGGATATCGAACCACTTCGTTTGCCCTCTCTGAGCCTGTCCGAGTTGAACAGTAAGAAAGCGGAAATGGAAGAAGCTCTTCTCCAGACCACTGCTGAACTGAAAGCTTTCTGTAAAGCTCATTATCGTACGTTTGAAAGCGGCGGTGAACAGCTTCAGGGAGATATCGACTTGTTGAAGGTAAAGCTGAACAGTGAGGAAATGGCCGAAGGTGCCGTCGTATTGCTGGAAGGTTGGATTCCTGAAGATCAGGAGGTAGATGTGAAGAAATTGCTCGATGATAGTGGTGTATATTATGAAATACGGAAAGCCACCAAAGAAGACAACGCTCCCATCAAGCTGAAGAACAATGCATTTGTCCGTATGTACGAGGTGCTTACCAAAATGTATGGTATGCCCGACTATGCGGAATTTGATCCGACGCCTATCCTGGCTCCGTTCTTTTCCTTGTTCTTTGCATTCTGTATGGGTGATGCCGGGTACGGATTGGTGCTGATTGTCTTTGGCTTCATCCTGAAGAAGAAGTTGTCAAAGTCACTGCGAGGCATGATGAACTTGGTAATTACGCTGGGTATTTTCACCGCAATATTCGGTGCTATTCTGGGTACTTTCTTCGGAGTCAGCTTGTTTGATGTGGAATTGCCGGAAGGAATGAAGCAATTTATGATTGTGGGTAAGATTGGTGAGACGACTTATGACAAGCAAATGTTGCTGGCATTGATAATCGGTGTAATACATATCAGCATAGCCATGACTGTGAAAGCTATTGGCGAGACCGTACGTTATGGCTTCAAGGAATCTCTCAGTGCCTGGGGATGGTTGCTGTTGGTGGTTGGATTCATCTGTACCGGCGGACTTTCTTTCTTTGAAATTATTTCGAAAGACGTCTCCACCTGGGCATTCATTGTGATTGGAGGTATTGCCGCTATCGGTATTTATCTGCTGAATAATATCCATCGGAATGTGTTTGTCAACATCGGTGCCGGTGTATGGGATACCTATAATATGGCTACCGGATTGATGGGAGATATACTCTCGTACATTCGTCTGTATGCCCTTGGTTTGGCAGGTGGTATGCTGGGCGGTGTGTTCAATCAGCTTGCCTTTATGGTGAATGATGCGGCAGGTCCGGCTCTTGGCTGGTTGTTCTGCGGACTGATATTGCTGTTCGGCCATTCGTTGAACATAGCCATGTCTTGTCTGAGCGCATTTGTGCATCCGTTACGTTTGACATTCGTAGAATACTTTAAAAATTCAGGTTACGACGGTAAAGGTGAAGCTTACAAGCCGTTTACTGTGGTTAAGAAACAAATAAATTAAAAACAAATAAATTAAAAACAAATAAATTAAGAACATTATGAATGAAATTTTAGGTTATCTTGGCTTGGGCATGATGTTGGCTCTTGCAGGAATTGGTAGTTGCTTTGGTACAACAATCGCAGGTAGTGCAGCGGAAGGTGCATTGAAAAAAGATCCTTCCAAATCTGCCAGCTATATGATTTTGTCGGCTCTTCCGGCTACACAGGGACTTTATGGTTTCGTTGCTTTCCTGATGTCTATGGGTAGAGACTTTAATACGGATGGTCCTCTGATGTTGGGTATCGGCCTGGGTGTAGGTTTAGTATGTTTATTCTCAGCTATCCGTCAGGGACAGATTTGTGCCAATGGTATTGTGGGTATCTCTCAGGGACATGACGTGCAGACTAACACAATGATTTATGCAGCCCTTCCCGAATTTTATGCAATTTTGGCATTGGTGGCTGCATTGATGGTATAAGATTCTATTTCTGAATAATTTGCTAGCCCAGAGTTGTCATTCCGATGCCAACTCTGGGTTAATTGTTTCCAAACGCCACACTTCATCAGGGCAAATGCCACACTCTGTATGTTGCAAAGTGTGGTATTTGCCCTGATGAAGTGTGGCATTTGCTCTGATGAAGTGTGGTGTTCGGAGCGCTATTCAGTCCTTCTAACTATTTTTCTCAAACGATTGTTTATGCATATTTCATTAGTTTTTTCGATTAATAGGCTATTTTTCAAAGAATAATGTGTACTTTTGCAGCCGGTATTAAGTAATAGAGATTAAAAGTAATATGACTAAAGAGCTGTTAACCCCCGACTACATCTTCGAGTCAAGCTGGGAAGTATGTAATAAGGTTGGAGGTATCTATACGGTTTTGTCCACGCGAGCAAATACCTTGCAGGCAAAATTTCATGATAGATTATTTTTTATAGGACCTGATTTTTGGCAGGGTAAAGAGAATCCTTTGTTTATCGAGTCCGAGAACCTTTGTGTAGCATGGAGAAAGCATGCAGCTGAGCAAGATAACCTTTCCGTCCGTGTAGGACGCTGGAACATTCCGGGCAATCCGATCGTTATATTGGTTGATTTCCAACCGTTTTTCGCACTGAAGAATGAAATATATACAGAAATGTGGAACCACTATCAGGTGGATTCACTGCATGCATACGGTGATTATGATGAAGCATCCATGTTTTCGTATGCAGCCGGAAAGGTAGTAGAGAGTTTTTATCGTTACAATCTGACGGAGACAGATAAAGTGATTTATCAGGCACATGAGTGGATGACCGGTATGGGAGCCCTCTACTTGCAAACTGCTGTTCCTGAAATCGCTACGATATTTACCACACATGCCACGTCCATCGGACGTTCCATTGCAGGTAACAATAAGCCTCTTTACGATTATCTCTTCGCTTACAACGGCGATCAGATGGCGGAAGAGCTCAATATGCAATCCAAACATTCCATTGAAAAACAGACTGCGCACTATGTGGACTGTTTTACGACTGTGAGCGAAATCACGAACAACGAGTGCAAGGAATTGCTTGATAAGCCTGCCGATGTAGTGCTAATGAATGGTTTTGAAGATGATTTTGTACCAAAAGGGACTACGTTTACCGGAAAACGCAAACGTGCGAGATCTATCATGTTGCGCGTTGCCAATTGCCTGATGGGTACGGATATGGGTGATGATACGTTGATTATCGGTACCAGCGGTCGGTATGAATTTAAGAACAAAGGCATCGATGTCTTCCTTGAATCACTGAATCGGCTGAACCGTGATAAGAACCTGAAAAAGAATGTATTGGCATTCATCAACGTGCCGGGATGGGTAGGTGATGCCCGCGAAGACCTGCAACAACGCCTCAAGAGCAAGGAGAAATTCACTACTCCTCTGGAAGTACCTTTGATTACTCACTGGCTGCACAACATGACGCATGATCAAGTGCTGGACATGCTGAAGTATATGGGCATGAGCAACCGTCCTGAGGATAAGGTGAAGATTATTTTTGTTCCCTGCTATCTCGACGGAAAAGATGGCATTATAAACAAGCAATATTACGATTTGATATTGGGAGAAGATCTTAGTGTCTATCCTTCATATTACGAACCTTGGGGCTATACCCCATTGGAAAGTGTTGCTTTTCATGTTCCTACCGTCACGACCGACCTGGCAGGTTTCGGACTTTGGGTGAGCAGCCTGAAGAACCAGCATGGCATTGATGATGGGGTAGAGGTACTTCACCGTTCGGATTACAACTATTCTGAAGTGGCTGACGGTATCAAAGACACCATTTCGGCATTCTCAGCAAAGACGGATGCGGAAGTGAAAAACATTCGCAAGCGTGCCGGGCAAGTGGCTGAGCAGGCTTTGTGGAAGCATTTTATTGAATATTATTATGAAGCCTATGATTTTGCCCTTCGTCATGCGATGGAGCGTCAGTTAGGTTAAAATAAATATGAATTATTAATCAATCAAGTAATCATACAATGAAGATTAAAGTTAGTAATGTAAACACTCCGAACTGGAAAGATGTGAATGTGAAATCTCATATTCCTGCCGAGTTGGAGAAATTGTCTGAATTGGCACATAACATTTGGTGGTCTTGGAACTATGAAGCTACTGAACTGTTTAGAGACCTTGACCCTGCTTTGTGGAAAGAAGTTGGTCATAACCCCGTCCTTCTGTTGGAAAGAATGAGTTATGCTAAACTCGAGGCGCTTGCAAATGACAAAGTAATTCTGAAGAGAATGAATGACGTCTATGCTATGTTCAGAACGTATATGGACGTGAAACCTGATCAGAAGCGCCCTTCCGTTGCTTATTTCAGCATGGAGTATGGTTTGAGCCAGGTACTTAAGATATATTCTGGCGGTTTAGGTGTTCTTGCCGGTGACTACCTGAAAGAGGCTTCCGATAGCAATGTTGACCTTTGCGCAGTAGGATTCCTATATCGTTACGGTTATTTCACGCAGACCCTCTCTATGGATGGCCAGCAGATTGCCAACTACGAAGCTCAGAACTTCGGTCAGTTGCCCATCGAGCGAGTGATGGACGAGAATGGCAATCAGATGATTGTAGATGTTCCTTATCTGGATTATTTTGTTCATGCTTTTGTATGGCGTGTAAACGTTGGGCGTATTTCTCTCTATCTGTTGGATACGGATAATGAAATGAACAGCGAATTCGACCGTCCTATTACTCACCAACTCTATGGTGGTGACTGGGAAAACCGTTTGAAACAAGAAATATTGCTTGGTATCGGTGGTATCTTGACACTGAAGAAACTGGGTATCAAGAAAGATGTTTATCACTGTAACGAAGGACACGCAGCGTTGATCAACGTTCAGCGTATCTGTGATTATGTAGCTGAAGGCTTGTCTTACGACCAGGCTATCGAATTGGTGCGTGCTTCTTCACTGTACACTGTACATACTCCGGTTCCTGCCGGTCACGATTACTTCGACGAAGGTCTCTTCGGTAAGTATATGGGTGGTTATCCTGCTAAGATGGGTATCAGCTGGGACGACCTGATGGATCTTGGCCGTAACAATCCGGGCGACAAAGGCGAACGTTTCTGTATGTCGGTTTTTGCTTGCAACACTTCACAGGAAGTGAATGGTGTAAGCTGGTTGCACGGAAAGGTTTCTCAGGAAATGTTCTCTACTATCTGGAAGGGCTATTTCCCTGAAGAAATGCATGTGGGTTATGTTACGAACGGTGTACACTTCCCGACTTGGAGCGCTACCGAATGGAAACATCTTTATGCTGCTAACTTCGATGAAAACTTCTTGTACGATCAGTCTAACCCGAAGATTTGGGAAGCTATCTATAACGTATCCGATGAGAAGATTTGGGAAACGCGTATGGCCTTGAAGAATAAGTTGATCGATTATGTTCGTAAGCAATACCGTGAAACTTGGCTGAAGAACCAGGGTGACCCTTCACGTATCGTTTCTCTGATGGATAAGATCAATCCCAATGCGTTGCTGATCGGTTTCGGTCGTCGTTTTGCTACTTACAAACGTGCTCACTTGCTGTTCACTGACCTCGACCGTCTGGCTAAGATTGTGAATAACCCTGACTATCCGGTACAGTTCCTGTTCACAGGTAAGGCTCATCCGCATGATGGAGCAGGCCAAGGTTTGATTAAGAGAATTATCGAAATTTCCCGTCGTCCGGAATTCCTGGGTAAGATTATCTTCCTGGAAAACTATGATATGCAGCTGGCTCGCCGTCTGGTATCCGGTGTAGATATCTGGTTGAATACTCCGACTCGTCCGCTCGAAGCATCCGGTACTTCCGGTGAGAAAGCGTTGATGAACGGTGTTGTAAACTTCTCCGTACTCGACGGTTGGTGGTTGGAAGGCTATCGTGAAGGTGCAGGTTGGGCGCTGACTGAGAAGCGTACTTACCAGAACCAGGAACATCAGGATCAGCTCGATGCAGCTACTATCTATAGCATCCTTGAAACAGAAATCCTGCCGTTGTACTATGCACGCAATAAGAAGGGATACTCTGAAGGTTGGGTGAAAACTATCAAGAATTCTATCGCACAGATTGCGCCGCACTATACGATGAAACGTCAGTTGGACGACTATTATAGCAAGTTCTACACTAAGCTGGCTAAGCGTTTCAGTGCATTGTCTGCTAATGACAACGCCAAAGCAAAAGAAATTGCTGCTTGGAAAGAAGAAGTGGTGTCTAAGTGGGACAGTATTGAGGTAGTGTCTTATGACAAGTGTGAAGAATTGCTTCAAGCTACTATCGAAAGCGGTAAGGAATATACCATTACTTATGTAATCGATGAGAAAGGCTTGAATGATGCTATCGGTTTGGAACTGGTTACTACTTATACTGCCGGAGACGGTAAACAGCATGTTTATTCTGTTGAACCGTTCAGTGTAGTGAAAAAAGAGGGTAATCTTTATACCTTTCAGGTGAAACATAAATTAGAGAACGCAGGTAGCTTTAAAGTATCCTACCGTATGTTCCCGAAAAACTCTGACCTGCCTCACCGTCAGGACTTCTGTTACGTTCGTTGGTTCGTGTAAGAGTTTGATTTAACAATATAGAGAAGCTGCTCACGGGAGGTTTATTAAACTTCTCGGGGCAGCTTTTCGCTTTTTTATTCACTTTATTATGTACTATGAGACATTTACTTCTTTCATTGAGTTGTTTGGTATAGTTTCTGGCGGATATTCACAAATGGAACTATCGCCTTCCGAGCGAAAAAATTTATTTTATTGATGAGCAGGATGGAAATCAGGCAAAAGTATTGTCGAATGCTGATAAGGTGAATATTATAAAGTTTGGTGCACGGGCATTTTATCCGGAACAGGATGGTGGAGTTGAAATAGTAGTACTCCCTCCCTTTTATTGAACAAGTTCCGATAGATGCGTGTTCTACTCATACGACTAATAAAAAATAATTCGTATGAAGAAAATCGTATTACTTCGCCATGGCGAGAGCGCATGGAATAAGGAAAATCGTTTCACTGGTTGGACCGATGTAGATTTAACGGAAAAAGGTATTGCCGAAGCTAAAAAGGCAGGACAGTTATTGATAGATAATGGTTTCCAGTTTGATAAAGCTTATACTTCCTACCTGAAACGTGCAGTGAAAACACTGAATGTGGTATTGGATCGTATGGATCAGGACTGGATACCGGTAGAGAAATCCTGGCATCTGAACGAGAAGCATTATGGACAGCTTCAAGGTTTGAATAAGGCGGAAACAGCTGCCAAATATGGTGAAGAGCAGGTGTTGATCTGGCGTCGTAGCTACGATATTGCTCCTCATGCACTGACTGAGGATGACCCTCGTAATCCGCGCTTTGAAGCACGTTATAATGAAGTGCCCGATGCGGAACTGCCTCGTACCGAGTCTCTGAAAGATACAATCGAACGCATCATGCCTTACTGGAAATGTGTGATCTTCCCGAATCTGAAAACAGCCGATGAGTTGTTGGTAGTGGCACATGGTAATAGTTTAAGAGGAATCATCAAGCACCTGAAACATATCTCCGATGAAGATATTGTGAAGCTGAACCTGCCCACCGCCGTACCTTATGTCTTTGAATTTGATGATGACCTGAATTTGCAGAAAGACTATTTCTTGGGAGATCCGGAGGAAATAAAGAAGTTGATGGAAGCAGTAGCAAATCAAGGAAAGAATAAATAGAATGAAATATGAAGTATTAGGTATTAAATGATGCGTGGCCCTTAATACTTAATACTTAATACTTCATATTTAATTCTCTAACCAACTAATTCGTTCAATATCGTGATACTTAGAAATACTCCAATTGCTATACAGAGTGCTATTAGAATCCAGTTTGTATATTTGGCACTTGGTTTTGTTTCTTTATGCAGATTCTGGTCGAAGTAATTCTTGAAGAAGAGATAAATGGCAGGAACGGTTGCACTTGCCAGCAATAAGTCTTCGGGAATTTTGTAGATGTACACTTTAGAAAACGCTATCAATGCCCAGTGACAAAGGAAAAGTATTACAAGCAGATTCACTTTGCGTGAAAATGCCAGTAACAGCCCGATGGTGAATACGGCCACGGAGCAGGGCATCACACAGGTGGTCATCATTGGGAATTCCATGCCCCGTGCCCATGACAAGAGAGGGTAAAGGAATGGCATGGCATACAGTATGTAAGTCAGTTTGTCATATTTGTGATAACGTTCAAACGGAGTATAGTTTGTAATGAGATCCCATAGCCAGATAAGTGCAATTATACCCCAGAATATGGCAAGTATATAATTGTAATTCCGGTCACCACAATAGATCATGTAGTAGACGATAGAAATCCAGCTATTTAAAAATACCATATATCCCTTCATCAACCGCTTTATCAGCAGTGTCGGTTTTTGATAAAGTAGTACGGTCAGCAGAATACCTGCAATCGTAATAATTACCTGGAAAATCCAGGTTGCTTCATTATATTGTGCGATTGTTTTCCAAAAAACTTCCATACGCAATTTTTTAAATTTTAATTTTCAACTTTTAATTTTTCTCGTGTCTTGTCATGGAGAAAGCTCGTTTGATAAACAAGAACAACGGTATAGTGGCGCCCACTGCCAACATGAAAATGACGCTACAAGTAACAATTGTGTTCGTGAATAAGTCTATCAGATACTTTTCCTGCAATTCCGGTACTTTCATATTCTGCATGAACATGATGAGTGAGAATACTATTTTGTAGGCGTACATACCCGGAATCATAGGCAGCAATGCAGGGATGTAGAGCACGGTCATGGGGCAATAGATACGTTTTCCCAAAACCAGACTTCCCATGCCGATACTGAAAGAAGCAAATAGAGATGCAGTGGCGATATCTACTCCCAGATAGGTCATCAGACAAAAACGCAAAGCATGGCCGATAGCGGCAAGCAAGGCAATGGAAGGAAAAGCGCGCAAGGGAGGATCTGAAATCGCTCCGAAACCGATGGCGGCAACTGCGGCAAATATGCCGTCCGTAAGTATATCAACGAGTATCATAATAAACTGTTTCTAATTAACATAAGAGTGCAGGAGAGTCCTACGGAAATACATAATACCAGCAGTAATGCCTGGATGAGACGGGTGCAGCCGGTTAGTACATGTCCCTCAACAATATCAATGACTCCATTCAGCAAGGGGACGCCGGGCACCAGATAAAGAACACTTGTGGCAATGGCTATCTCAGCTGTCGTTTCCAGCGTGAGCGCTGAAGAAGCAACCATGGAAGCTACGAATGCAGATACAATGAAAACAAGATAATGATTGATTTTCTTCTTCTGCATAATCTGTTTTATATAGAAACCGATGAGCGTTGCGGAGAATACAATGAGACGCGCTGTCCAGTCACCGCCAAACAGGGCGCAGAAAGAAGCATTGGCAAAACCCACTAGAAACAATGTACAAAGCGGGTCCATCTTCGGTCGTGATATTATTTTCTCATATTTGTCCCAAAGTATCTCCAGAGGCAAATGATTGTCGTAGGCTTCCCAGCTAAGTGCACTCAGTTCAGCGTTCAGTTCAAAACTGATGGGGAAAGCGGGGATAATGGCTACTTCATTGTAGACTTCCGTGCTGTCAATGTCGCATACACTTACCACCATGGTCTTTTGGAAAAGGCTCATTTTCACGTCTACGTCCAGTGACTTTCCGATGCGACGGGTGTTTCGTATCACACGCGAAGTGTGTACGCCGGACCCCATAAGACGATTAGCATACTCCAGTAAAAACCGGGTAATTTCTTTTAATTCGTTTGGCGAATTCATACTTTAAAATGTTATCCTAATATTATCTATTCTTGAAAAGCGCCGCAAAGGTACGGCTTTTTGAAGAAAGAAGGAAATGATAATAAGTTATAATTATGGGAATTTCTGAAAGGAGGAAGGCAAGAAAGGAGAGCTTGAGATGGTGTCGGCATCTCAAGCACGCTGATTATTAAGCAATTTGAGGTACGGGATTATAGTTGTATGTCACCACCTCTTCTGCCTGTAATGAAGCCTGTACGTCAATCAAGCGTTGATTTTTACTTCCGCGGAAGCACAGGCTTTCATCCCGCAGTTCCTGTTTGAATTTCCCGTCTACCAGTACATCGATATACTGCAATAGTTTGGTCTGTAGTGGATTGCGTAGCAGAGTCTCAAAAGTATATCCTGTATAGCACCAGATGTTCTTGCTACTTTTTTCCTTGATGGCACATGCCAGTTCTGTAAATCCCTCGGGTTGGTACATCGGATCTCCGCCACTGAATGTTACGTCTGCAAAATTGTCGGCAAGCACTTTCGCCAGAATTTCGTCTGTCGACATCCAGCGTCCCCGGTTGATATCCCAGGATTCAGGATTGTGGCAACCAGGGCATCTGTTCGGGCATCCGGCAGCATAAATGGAGGTCCGGAAGCCCGGACCGTCCACTGTAGTATCTTCTATAATGTCAAGGATAGAAAGCACGTTGATAGTGATTAACGATTAGTGATTAGTTATGAATGACACGGTCGTTGAGTTCCGCCAGTTTGGCATTGTTCCAACGGTCGGTAGTACCTACCAGGTAACCGGTGATACGTTGTAACTTATCGATGTGCGTGCTGCCACATTTCGGACAGGTTTCCAGATTCGGAGTAGAGTTTTCATATCCGCATTCCAGACAGCGGTTGCGGTTATGGTTTACTGAGCCGTATCCGATATTGTACTGGTCCATCATGTCCACTACACGCATGATGACCTCAGGATTGTGTGTCGCATCACCGTCTATTTCTACATAGAAAATGTGTCCGCCACGTGTCAGTTCATGATACGGAGCTTCCACTTCTGCCTTATGGCGGGCGCTACACTTATAATATACAGGCACATGATTGGAATTTGTGTAATAATCCCGGTTTGTAATTCCCGGCAATACACCAAACTTCTTACGGTCTGCGCCTGTGAATTTGCCCGATAATCCTTCGGCAGGCGTAGCCAGCACACTGTAATTATGGTGATACTGATCGGAGAACTGGTCGGCGCGGTCGCGCATATAAGTTACTATTTTCATTCCCAGTTTTTGTGCTTCTTCCGATTCTCCGTGATGTTTGCCGGTAAGGGCAACCAGACATTCTGCCAAACCTATGAAACCTATGCCCAACGTTCCCTGATTGATAACAGAGGCAATTGTATCGTTTGGTTTCAGTTTTTCGCAACCTACCCATAGGGCAGACATCAGCAATGGGAATTGCTTGGCAAATGCAGTTTTCTGGAATTCCATACGTTCGTGCAGTTGGCGTGCAGTGACTTCGAGCATTGAATCCAGTTTTGCGAAGAATTTGGCTATACGCAATTCTTCATCTTCTATCTTCATACACTCGATAGCCAGGCGTACGATATTAATGGTAGAAAAAGAGATATTTCCGCGTCCGATTGAAGTTTTCGGTCCGAAACGGTTTTCGAATACACGCGTACGGCATCCCATGGTGGCTACTTCATGCTGATAGCGTTTCGGGTCATCTGCCTTCCACTCTTCGCTTTGGTTGAAAGTAGCGTCCAGATTGAGGAAATTCGGAAAGAAGCGGCGGGCCGTCACTTTGCAGGCAAGCTGGTAGAGGTCATAGTTCCGGTCTTCCGGCAGATAGCTCACACCACGTTTCTTTTTCCATATCTGAATAGGGAATATGGCTGTTTCGCCGTTACCTACACCTTGATAGGTACTTTTCAGAAGTTCGCGGATGATGCAGCGTCCTTCGGCAGATGTATCCGTGCCGTAATTGATAGAACTGAATACTACCTGGTTACCACCGCGTGAGTGAATGGTATTCATATTATGGATGAATGCTTCCATTGACTGATGTACACGTGCTACAGTCTTGTTAATGGCATGTTGCACAATGCGTTTCTCGTCGGACAGTCCATCCAGCGGCTGTTGCAGATAGTCTGTAAGCTCTTTCTGATATAGATGTGAATAATCCTTTCCGTTCAGCTCTTCCAGATTCTTGATTTCTTCGATATAGCTGTTGCGTACGTAGGGTGCCAGATAAAAGTCGAATGCCGGGATAGCCTGACCGCCATGCATTTCATTCTGTGCAGTTTCCAGTGAGATACATCCCAGGATACTTGCAGTTTCAATACGTTTGGCAGGACGGGATTCACCGTGTCCGGCAGAAAAGCCGCAGGTCAAAATACGATCCAATGGATGCTGAACACATGTCAGGCTCTTGGTAGGGTAGTAGTCCTTGTCATGAATATGCAGGTAATTACCGCTTACGGCTTCCAGTACTTCATCGCTTAGCAGATAGTCATCCACAAAGGGTTTGGTCGTTTCACTGGCAAACTTCATCATCATGCCTGCCGGGGTATCGGCATTCATGTTTGCATTTTCCCGTGTTACGTCATTGGATTTTATTTCTATAATCTCCAGAAACATGTCGCGCGTCTTGGCTTTACGGGCAATGCTGCGCTGATTGCGGTAAGCGATATACTTCTGTGCTACATCTTTCCGGCTACTCTTCATCAGTTCCATTTCTACGGCATCCTGAATGGCTTCCACCGTCATTTGTGCACTTCCCTTGAAAGATATATGATCTGTGATTTGGCGTATCAATTGCAGGTCTTCGCCTTTATCCGTATGTAACATAGCTTTACGGATAGCAGTTACTATTTTCTCTTCATTGAAGCCTACTATACGTCCGTCTCTTTTGATTACAGTCTGTATCATGGTTACGTTTTAATTTTTTAGTTATCCATTAGAATTGGGAGTACAAAGGTATAAACTTATCTATAAGTTTTTGTTTTTGGGAAACTTTTGTCGGTCTAAAATATGTTAATCAATTGGTTTCTAGTTGTGTATAAGTGTAAAGTGGATAACTTTTTGTATTAGTCGGTTTTTAAAAGTTGTTCAAAATGGAAAACTCTGTGTAGTAGGTAGATACAAAAAAGCTCCCTTGCTACATGTATTTGTAACAAGGGAACTTATACTATAAGAATAATTCCTTGACTGTGATTATTCTTTTCCGGACAAAGATTATTTCAATACTTCAGCCAACTTTTTCTGCAATTCTTCACCGTGCAATCCGCGTGCGATGATGGTTCCTTCACCGTCGATCAATACAGTATGAGGAATACTGCTTACTGCATACAATTGAGCACCTTCGCTGTTCCAGTATTTCAGGTCAGACATTTGCGGCCAAGTGATGTTCAGTTTCTGAATAGCGTCTTTCCATGCTTCGCCACTTTGATCCAAAGATACGCCTACGATTTCAAAACCTTTGTTCTTGTATTGAGCGTAAGCTTCTACCAAGTTTGGCATTTCACGGCGACAAGGACCACACCAGCTTGCCCAGAAGTCGATGAGTACCACTTTACCTTTACCTACATAGTCAGACAGTTTCACGGGTTTTCCGTCAGGAGTTTCCATTTCGAAATCTGTGAACTTCTGGCCTACGGCAGTTGCTTTCATCTTTTCTACGTTTCCTTTGATTTTGATGATTACTTCATCATTCGCAAATTCAGCCGGGATTTGCGGCATCAGCGGATCCAATTCGTCTACTTCAA
The DNA here is from genome assembly GCF_036416795.1 of Bacteroides sp. MSB163. Lineage (NCBI taxonomy): Bacteria > Pseudomonadati > Bacteroidota > Bacteroidia > Bacteroidales > Bacteroidaceae > Bacteroides > Bacteroides maternus. The sequence goes on from NZ_CP143867.1 coordinate 4,411,613, forward strand.
GATAGTAGTAGTTATTCTTCAGCAAATGAACGCCTACGAGGTTTGTAATATTCTTAGCGATACCTGCCTTGGTGATTTCCATTGACTTTTCTTGCAGATCGTTCATTTCCTTCATTTTGGCTTCACGCTGTTCGTCAGTCAGTGTAGTATCTGACATGGACTCGTATATAGTCATCATTTGCTTGTTCAAATCATTCAGCTGAGCTCTGATTTCCTGGTAAGCATCATTGCTTGGCGTACCGGTAGCGGAGTCATTATCACGCGTCAGGTTGATGTTGATGTTACCGTTTTCAAGGAAAAAGTCCATTAATATGCCTTCTTTTCCTGCCGGTCTGTAAGTCACGTAACGGTTTACGGCAGTATCTTGTACACCTTTGAAGGTGAATGTGCCTTTTGTGATAACTGCGGAGTCAACTTTTACAAGATTTCTTCCGTCTACTTTTTGCAAAAATACGGTGTCGCCGTCAGCTCCACCCTCTACGGTTCCGGTTACCACGTAACCTTTGTTTCCGCTACAGGCGGCAACGATGGCAGCCACAGCGAGCAGATAGATAAATTTTTTCATTGCTTTTTATTATTAAGTAAAAATATGTGGCTACAAAGATAGTCAATAAAAAATCCCCTCCGGCATAACCGGAGAGGATTTTATAGTTTTAATCCCATTTTTTGTAATCGTGCTGTGCTTACTATTATTCAGCAGCAGCTTCAGCTGCAGGAGCTTCTTCGGCAGGAGCCTCTGTTGCTTCTTCAGCAGGAGCTTCGGCAGCGGCTTTTTCTGCTTCTTCAGCAGCTTTCTTTTCAGCCAATGCTTTAGCTTTTTCAGCGTTCACTTTCTTCTCAGCTTCCAGACGTGCTTTTGCTTCAGCTTTCTTAGCTTCTTCGTCTTTAGCTTTCAGAGCAGCCAAACCACTTTGTTTGTTGTTCTTCCAAGCTTCAAATTTAGCTTCAGCTTCTGCTTCGCCAAATGCGCCTTTGGTTACACCACCCAAAAGGTGTTTTTTCATGTAAACGCCTTCGCGTGACAAGATGTTACGAACAGTGTCAGTCGGTTGTGCACCTTTCATAACCCAGTCAAGTGCGCGGTCGAACTTCAAATCTACTGTGGCAGGATTGGTGTTCGGATTGTACGTACCAATCTTCTCAATAAATTTACCATCACGTGGTGCTCTTACATCTGCAATAACGATAGAGTAGAAAGCGTAGCTCTTACGTCCATGTCTTTGCAATCTGATTTTTGTTGCCATTTTAAATAATGTTTTAAATAAATGATTTGAATTATGCTACTATCTCGTAATAGCGGCTGCAAAGGTAGGGCTTTTATTTTGATTGACAAAGAGTTCGCTCGTTATTTTCAGTAAATCAACCATAAAAAAAGGATGAACTTCATTAGAAATCCATCCTTCTTTTTAATAACGTATTATCTGAGAATGATTAATTCTTCGGTAATGCTTCTTTAACTACCATCGGACGGCCTCCGTATTCAGCACCGTTCAATGCATTGATAGCGTTAGATGCTTCTGCAGAATCCGGCATTTCGATGAATGCGAATCCTTTAGATCTTCTTGTTTCACGGTCAGTGATGATTCTTACTGAGTCTACTGTTCCGTACTCTTCCATAACTTCTCTCAAATCTGATTCTCTAACCTTGTAATTAAGGTTACCTACATACAAATTCATAAATCTAAATAAAATAATAAATTAATAATTCAATAAACAAAGTTTTTGGAAGTTGTTAGGTCAGAGATGGAAATACTCAATGCAGAGGAAATACATACGTGAAATAATCAAATCGAATAAACTTTCTTATTGTTCGGGTACAAAGTAACGCATTCTATTTCAATAATGCATCATCTTTTGCCATATTTTTTTTCGATATTTTCATTTTTTATTGAGTATGGGAGATTTTTTACGAATATTTCCGTGGATATCTCACCAATATTGCCAATAATGCACATATTCCCATTGTAAACGGATAATACAAGCTACCGATAATACTGATGGGAGAAATTCCCGCTAATCCGGCGGCAATCAATAATTGTGCCCCGTAAGGGATGATACCTTGTATCAGGCAGGAGAATGTGTCCAGGATACTGGCTGTCTTCCGGCGGTCCAGATGAAAGCGTTGGGCGATGTCCTTGGCTATCGGTCCGGTGGTAATGATGGCGATGGTATTGTTGGCGGTGCATAGATTGGCAATGCTGACGAGTGCGGCGATACTCAATTCTGCACCTCGCTTGCCTTTTACGTGACGTGTCAGGCGGGAGATTATGAAATCTATGCCTCCATTATACCGAATGGTCTCAAGCATGCCGCCCGCAAGTAAAGTGATGATGATAAGTTCTCCCATTCCCGTGATACCTGTTCCCATGGCGCCGAACCAGTCGAAGAAAGTCGTACTTATGTCTGTTCCGCTTGTAGCAATACCTATGATGCCTGTGCTGAGGATACCCAGCAGCAAAACCAGCATTACATTTACGCCAGCCACTGCCGTGCCCAATACGATGAGGTAGGGGATAACTTTTATCCATTCAATCGCTTGCGTCTGTGCAGGGGCTGATATTGATAATCCTTGGAATATATAGATACATAATACGACCAGTGCTGCCGGAACCACAATCATAAAGTTCACCCGGAACTTATCCCTCATCACACAATCCTGGGTTTTGGTGGATGCAATTGTTGTATCCGAAATAAATGAGAGATTATCTCCGAAGAATGAACCGCCCACTACAATGGCAACCATATATGGCAGATCAATACCGGTTTTTTCCGCCAGTCCGATGGCTACAGGCGTCAGGGCTACAATTGTTCCTACGCTGGTGCCGATGGAAAGTGAAATGAAACAGGCGGCGATGAAAATTCCTGCCAGTAATAGGTTGTCCGGCAGGATGCTCAGAGTCAGGTTTACTGTAGCGTCGATTGCTCCCATCTGTTTGGCGCTCTGTGCAAAAGCTCCCGCAAGGATGAATATCCATATCATCAATATGATATTTTTGTTGCTGGCTCCTACCGAGAATTGATACACCCGCTTTTCCAGACTCAATCCGCGCGTCAGTGCAATGGCATAGCAAGATGACAACAGGAATGCTACCGTAATAGGTACTTTATAGAAATCGTTTACAATCAATGAAGTCACCAGGTAAAGGCATAAAAATACCGCCAGCGGGCTCAGTGCCCACCATCCACCTTTTCGTTTATTCGCTGTATTTGTCATTTTAATATATATTGTAACACGTAAGGCATTCGGGCCGTTAGAGGAATTGATTTCCGTCGGGTTATGAATTCTTCACCACAGAGTAACGCGGAGTATCACGGAGTTCTATTCTTTGGGTTTCAAATTGATTAAACTCAGGGAGACTCTGTGTCACTCTGTGGTGAAACATTCATCCGCTGCAAAATTATAAAAAAACAAAGAGCGGAACAAAATAGTTTTTGCCCGCCCTCTATCTCTTAATTGTCAATCGTCAATTGTCAATTGTTATAGCGTAACTCCCGTTTTGAAGATCGCGATTTCCTTGTAACCTTTCTTCTCGTTGTTCACGAATTCACCACTTGCCACCTGGATAATGTAATCGATAAACCGTTCGCAAGTCTTTTCCATCGGCTCGTTTTCCACGATAACTCCTGCATTGAAATCAATCCATCCCGGTTTGTTCTTTGCCAGTGTGGAGTTGGTGGAAATCTTCATGGTCGGTACATACGTTCCGAATGGTGTGCCACGTCCTGTGGTGAACAATACCATGTGGCAACCGCAGGAAGCCAGTGCTGTTGCTGCCACCAGGTCATTTCCCGGAGCTGACAACAAATTCAATCCTTTTACTTTCAGACGTTCACCATACGGCAACACACCTTCCACGTAGCTTTTGCCACATTTCTGGGTGCATCCTAAAGCTTTGTCCTCCAAAGTTGAGATACCACCCGCCTTGTTTCCCGGAGACGGATTTTCACCAACCGGTTCGCCATGTGAAAGGAAGTATTCCTTGAAGTCGTTAATTAGTTTCACAGTTTCTTCAAATAATTCCTTGTTGCGGCAACGGTTCATCAATATGGTCTCTGCACCGAACATTTCCGGAACTTCCGTCAATACGCTCGTACCACCTTGTGCCACCAGGAAATCGGAGAACATACCCAACAGCGGATTGGCTGTGATACCGGAGAAACCATCCGATCCGCCACACTTTAAGCCTACTCGCAATTCACTCAGGGGTACATCCACACGTTCGTCCTTGCTGGCTTTTTCATACAGCTCCCGCAACAGTTTCATGCCTTCTTCGTACTCGTCGCCTACTTTCTGCGTTACCATGAATTTTACACGGTCTTCGTCATATTCTCCCAGGAACTCACGGAACACATCCGGCTGATTGTTTTCACAGCCTAAGCCCACTACCAGCACTGCGCCTGCATTGGGGTGCAATACCATGTCCCGCAGGATTTTCTTGGTATTTTCGTGGTCGTCTCCCAATTGCGAGCATCCATAGTTGTGCGGATATGCCATAATCGCATCCACTCCTTTGCCGCCGGTTTCCCGACGCAGACCTTCGGCCAGCTGGTTGATGATACCATTCACGCAACCTACGGTCGGTATAATCCACACCTCGTTGCGAATTCCCACTTCACCGCTTTTACGGCGATAACCTTTGAATGTCAGGTTCTTGTGTGGAATATCCAGCGTAACGCTTGTCGGATTGTATGTATACTCCAGCAATCCTGCCAAATTTGTCTGAATATTATTCTCATTCATCCAATCCCCCTGTTTCTTAGCTATGCGTGCATGACCGATAGGGTACCCATATTTAATGACGTTTTCGCCTTCTGCAAAGTCTTTCAATGCAAATTTATGTCCGGCGGGCACTTCCTCACTCAGAGTGATTTCCGTCCCGTCCACCGTGAGCTTTTCTCCTGCCGGCAGTGTCACGATAGCGACAGCTACATTATCTGCAGGGTTGATTTTAAGGTACTTAGTTTCCATAATTACTTTATTATTTATTTGAATAAAATTCAATATTCTCCTTCGTAAGCAAATCTATCGGCATAAAGTTTTCTCTTGGTACTTCCTTTTTGAAGATCAGGTAGTCACACAATGCTTTGATGCCATCGAATCCCTGTAATTCAGGCTGTTGAGCGATGAGAAAGGATACACTGCCTTCCATCAGGCATTTCACGTTGCGTTCCAGCAAGTCATATCCCATCAGTTTAAAGTCTGTTTTTTGTTGCTTCAATAAATATTCTCCGACAATGTAAACTTTCGAATTGAAAGTGATACCATTCTTTACGTTCGGATGTTTTCTGAAAAAATCGTTCAGCATCTGTGCGTCATCACTGTCTCGCTTGGCATGCAGGTTCAGTTCCCAGATACGGCAATCGGGGTGATGCTTCAGCATGTATTCACGAAATCCGATCTCCCGGCGCTCTTGCTGGTTAGAACCTACAATACCTTCGTTTATTTTACGGAAAATTACAATTTCCCGTTCCCCGCCTGCAAGCAACATCATCATCCGTGCGGCGAAGTATCCACTCTGGTGCGAATTCTGTCCGAAAAAGGAGAGGGCGGGCTGATCTTTCAGGTTGGAGTCTATATATATATAAGGTATAGAACGTTTGTTTAATTCCTCTGTAAACGGTTTCGTATATTGAGGTACGGTGGGGGCGAACATAATTCCGTCCGGTTCCTGTTCCAGGATATTCCGGGCAACATCTCCGAATGAATGATAGTCGAACGGATCGTAATAGGAGAGGTTCACGGAGATATTGAAGTCCGAATACGCTACCAGTGCGTCCTGGATACCGGCTTCTACGGCAGTCCAATATTCGCCTTTCTCATGTTGCGGCAGCAGACAGGAGAATGCATATTTCTTGTTCGATGCCAGTGCGCTGGCGTACATATTGGGTTGGTAATCCAGCTGTTTCAGAATTTCCTCCACCCGTTTCCGGCTGGCTTCCGATACTCCGCTGCGTCCGTGTATCACCCGGTCTACTGTTCCCACTGATACATCCGCCATTTTGGCGATATCTTTAATGCGTATTCTTTCAGACCCCATATCAATTTACTATTTAGCAATTTACGATTTACGATTGAAAATACTGTATCCTTATAACTCTTCTGTGTCCGCACACAATAATAATCTTAATATTTTCGACACAAATATATGACAATTTTTGTAATTACGAAAATTGTTGTATCTTTGTGCCCGCACACGAAGGCTATGAAGAACGAACCTTATTTTAGTTTACTCTCCATAGTATCAAGTGGTTAAGGCGGTTTTTAGCCTTAAAATGACAAATTGAAAGTTATAAATTAATCACATATTAAAAAAATAATAAGATTATGGGAAAGAAAGTCGTTACATTAGGCGAGATCATGTTGAGATTGTCCACTCCGGGAAATACCCGTTTTGTTCAGTCTGATTCATTTGACGTAGTATATGGTGGTGGTGAAGCAAATGTAGCTGTCAGCTGTGCCAACTATGGACATGACGCTTACTTTGTGACTAAATTGCCGAAACACGAAATCGGTCAATCAGCTGTGAACGCACTGCGCAAATATGGTGTAAAAACAGATTTCATTGCCCGTGGTGGCGACCGTGTAGGTATCTACTATCTTGAAACAGGTGCTTCTATGCGTCCCAGCAAAGTAATCTATGACCGTGCACATTCTGCCATTGCTGAAGCAGATGCAGCTGACTTCGATTTTGATGCAATCATGGAAGGTGCCGATTGGTTCCACTGGTCCGGTATCACTCCCGCTATCTCCGATAAGGCAGCCGAACTGACAAAATTGGCTTGTGAAGCTGCAAAACGCCATGGCGTTACGGTATCGGTTGACCTCAACTTCCGTAAGAAACTCTGGACGAAAGAAAAAGCACAATCCATCATGAAGCCGTTGATGCAGTTTGTTGATGTTTGTATCGGTAACGAAGAAGATGCGGAGCTCTGTCTGGGCTTCAAACCCGACGCTGATGTAGAAGGTGGAAAGACTGATGCTGAAGGCTACAAGGGTATCTTCAAGGCAATGGCTAAAGAATTCGGATTCAAATATGTTATTTCTACTTTGCGTGAATCATTCTCTGCAAGTCATAATGGCTGGAAGGCAATGATTTATAACGGTGAAGAATTCTACGAATCTAAACGTTACGATATCAATCCGATCGTTGACCGTGTAGGTGGTGGTGACTCTTTCTCCGGTGGTATTATCCACGGTTTGCTGACGAAGCCTAACCAGGGTGCAGCTCTCGAATTTGCCGTAGCCGCTTCTGCCTTGAAGCACACTATCAATGGAGACTTCAATCTGGTATCGGTAGAAGAAGTTGAAGCATTGGCAGGTGGTGATGCGAGTGGACGTGTACAGAGATAAATTTATTTACTATTGGACTATTTACAATTTACTATTTGATACTCTTGCTGATGACAACGGAAGAATTGAGGAACAGGTTGAAGGTGTTTGCGGTACGAATAGTTAAGTTAGTAGATAATAATTAGTTCGATAACCACTATGAAGGCAAGGATGAATAAATAGTTCAATAGTACAAAGCAAAACATTTAAATTGTAAATAGTAAATTGTTAAATAGTAAATAAAAATATGGCTAAGTTTGATAAAATAGCAGTATTGAATAAGATCGGTTCTACCGGAATGGTGCCCGTCTTCTATCATAAAGATGCAGAAGTTGCAAAAAAGGTAGTGAAAGCGTGTTATGAAGGTGGTGTTCGTGCCTTCGAATTTACTAACCGTGGTGACTTTGCTCACGAAGTGTTTGCAGAAGTTGTGAAATTTGCAGCGAAAGAGTGCCCGGAGATGGCTATGGGCGTAGGTTCTATCGTTGATCCAGCTACGGCTGCCCTTTACTTGCAATTGGGTGCTAACTTCGTTGTAGGCCCATTGTTCAACCCTGAAATCGCTAAGATTTGTAACCGTCGCCTGGTTGCTTATACTCCAGGATGCGGAAGCGTTTCAGAAGTGGGCTTCGCACAGGAGGCAGGATGCGATCTTTGCAAGATCTTCCCGGGTGATGTGCTCGGCGCGAAACTGGTAAAAGGCTTGTTGGCTCCGATGCCGTGGTCTAAACTGATGGTGACCGGTGGGGTAGAACCTACTCAGGAAAACCTGACTTCCTGGATCAAAGCCGGTGTATTCTGTGTGGGTATGGGATCTAAACTCTTCCCGAATGATAAAGTTGCTGCGGAAGACTGGACTTATGTAACAGAAAAATGCAAAGAAGCTCTGGCTTATATCGCAGAAGCTAGAAAATAAGATATTTCATTTTGTTTAAAGGTGTTTAAAGGGGACAACCATTGGAGTTGGCAGATCGTGCCACTCCAGTGGTTTGTTTTTTATATCTTATAATTTGTTTGCTACCTGAAAAAAACTATTTTTGTTTGGTTGATAATGACATAAAAGAACATGCTATATTATGAAACTACAAACACAATTTTCGATTCTGATTTGTGCTGAACTTGTTTGGGGATTATTATCTTGTACTGACGCAACCTTTTCGTTACATGCTAAAAAGGAAGCATTAGGTAAGCTTATTTTTCAGGATACGTTACTTTCTGAACCCATAGGCCAATCATGTGCTACCTGTCATACTTCAATCAAAGGTTTTGCCGATTGTGATTCACGTGTTGTTTCTGAAGGTGCTGTAGGCGGACTTTATTCTCAGCGGAATTCCATGACTGTTTGCTATTCTATGTATGTCCCCTCGCTTTATTATGATGCGAAAGAAGGAACTTATGTAGGCGGACTCTTTTGGGATGGCCGCTCTCCTTCATTGCAACATCAGGCAGGCGAGCCTTTTCTTAATCCTGTGGAGATGGGAAATCCGAATAAGAACTCTGTTGTTGAGAAAATCCGTCATGCATCCTATTATCCTGAATTGATATACATTTATGGTGAAGCGTCCGATATTGATTCAATTTATGCTCATATAACAGATGCTCTTGCCGCTTATCAGCAGTCTGAGGAAGTAAACTCCTTTTCTTCTAAATATGATGCCTGGATGCAGGGTAAGGCAGTTTTTACTGAGACAGAATTGCATGGAATGAATTTATTTGAAAATAAGGGTATGTGTGCTGAATGTCATATCTTAGATAAGGATGAACTTGCGGGACGTGTTCTTTTTACAGATCATACTTATGATAATCTTGGTATTCCCCGTAATCCTGGGAATCCTCATTTTCATGTGCCTGCCGATTATTTTCTTTTGACTTCGGATAGTGTAGATCTGGGATTAGGTGCTATTGTGAATAAGGAAGAAGAAAACGGTAAATTTCGCGTACCTACTTTGCGTAACATTGCTTTGACTGCTCCTTATGGACATAATGGCTATTTTCAAACTCTTGAAGAGATTGTGCATTTTTATAATGTACGTGATGTAAGCGATGAGTTTCCTCCGGCTGAGTATCCGGCTACGGTCAATCGTGACGAGTTAGGCAATCTTGGTTTAACCTCGAAAGAGGAAGCTGATCTTATTGCATTCATGAAAACGTTAACAGATGATTTTAAATCCGTCCAGAAGTAGTTTCTACTGTAAATAATGGCGGATAAGTTTAAAATAATGTTATAAAACATACATTTTTTAGTGCTACTGTTTGCGCACACGAAAAAACTTCTTATCTTTGTATCGCAGTTGAGAAACTGCTCATGATTTTGACTTTTAAATAAATTAGTTTTGTAGTTTTCAATAAAGGAATTAGTTAGGTAAAAAGATTCGTTAATAGTTTTTTTCATAGGCTAAAATTTGGATTTAGAAATTAGGTAATTAGGTATAGAAGGTAAAAAAATGTTTGTTTTATAGGTAATAGAATTTTTTTGGTAAAAAGAAGATTGATTTTTAGGTAACAATAATGCAGTTTAAAAGAAAAGCCTTAAGGCTTTTCTTACACAGAGGCGAGAGGTTCGTGAGAGCTTGCTCGTTTTTTTATGTCCTATTACGAAAAATGGGACATTATCTTTTCTGAAAAAGATGATAAATCCAGTCATTCTTTGTATATTTGTAGCGTAATTCAATAAAAAATAACAGTTATGAAAAAAGCATTATTACCAATGGTGTTGATGGTTGCTTTGGCTGTCACTTCTTGCGTGGATAATGATGTGTACGATTCAAACAAGAACACTGACGAACCTGCTCTTGATCTGTCTTTCTCATTTACATTAAAATCTTCTAAAAATCTATCCTTGTCTGCTTTCAATGGTGAAGGAAATTTTGGAAAGAGTGTGCTTTTTAATGTTTATTTTGAGGATCCTCGCACAGATGAAGGTATCTCTCACGATGTAGAGCCTGCTTATACTGGTTACACTAATGACCAAGGTCTTTTGCAGGTGAAGATTACTTTACCGGAAAATGTGAAGAAATTATATGTTTATCCTGTAACAGCTGGTTATGGGCAGATGCAAACGGTGGATGTGTCGGAAAGTATGTCTCTTTCTTTCCACGGTGTTGCATTTCCTGGGTTTACTGACACTCGTTCAACGGTACATGCTATTGATGTGTCTCAGATTGTCCATAACCGTATCGCTACCCGCTATAACATATTCTCCCCATTTGCTAAGGATGATGCTGATAGTAATGGAGTTCTGATTCCTGGTAAATCTCCTCTAGTAACGAAAGAGGAGATTTCTACGAATTTTATTAATTTGGTAAATTCCTGGTATCCGGAAAAATCATTCCAGAGTGAAGAACTATTGAATCTTTCTAGTGATTTAGTTGTTACAAACAATGATGGCGCTGAAATATGGGTAACTTATATTGGCGATGGTGATTTTGGAGTAGGAAATGGATGTGCTTCATTGCTTTACTACAATTATGAGGCTGGGGAATTGACTTCTAATGCTGATGTTTATAAGGGAGAGATGAGTGGTGGTAGCACGAATGCTATGGGTATGCGTATGACAATGATTTACCCGAATGTTAATTCGATCCAGTGTGCATCCGGTATAAAAGTACAATTACTATATTGGGATAAAGATAAAGGAGAATATAGTACGATTTTCCCAAAAGATACCCATGTTGGTTTCGTATTTGCCCGTTCGGCATACAAGAAATTGAGTACTGCTATTGATGATGCCGGTTCCTATTGGTTTGCACAACCTGTAGCAGCATCAATAACCAATAGTCATTATCCAAATTATGAATTATTTTATTCCACTCCTTGTTTGAATGGTAAGGGTATCAATAAGTCCAATGCAATTATTCGTTCTTGTCCTGATTATGATTGTCTTGTAGTTGGTATGGATGCCCGTTATTGGGATGATGCTTCTATAAACAATGATCGCGATTATAATGATGTTCTTTTTAAAATTGTATCAAATCCTCCGAAAGGAATCACGCCAGAACATGATATAGATGTGGATCCTGTATCTCCGTTTGATTCGCAGCATGGAACTTTAGCTTTCGAAGATTTGTGGCCCTATAGAGGAGACTATGATTTCAATGATTTGGTTGTGAACTACACTTATAAACGGGTTAAAAGTACTTCGGGAATTAGTGAAATACAATTGTCTCTGAAGCCTTTGGCACGTGGTGGTACAAAGGAAAGTGGTTTTGGCATTGAATTACCGTTTGCAGCTGGAATGATTAGAAATGTAATAGGAGCTACGTTAGAAAGTGGGAATGGTAATGCCACTCTGATTATATGGAATAATACAGATGATGTGTTTGGTGGTTCTGGAATAATAAATACTTATCCATCTCAAAGCCATAAAAATATTCCTGCAACGGAGGCTACTATTACTCTGAACACTTTCCTAACTGATGCGGAGGTGAATTTTGTAAAGTTCAATCCCTTTATTTTCATAAATGGTAAACGTGGTCATGAGATACATCTGGTAGATTATGAGCCTACATCAAAGATGGATTTCTCTATGTTAGGTATGGGAGTTGACCGTTCCGATATAAAGAAAGGCATATATTACCGTATGGATAATACTTATCCTTGGGCACTTGATATTCCTCGAATTTCTTCAACTTCTTCATGGAGCTATCCGGCAGAAGGAGAAGACATTACGGAAGTTTATCTGAATTATGAAAAGTGGACCCAGGATAAGACAAATTATGATTGGTTTGACATCTCTGTGATGAACGGTGTAAATAAAGATAAATTATATTAAAAACTCTAATTTTGGAACAGGTACTGCTTATACTCGATTGGATCTTATACGTTTTGTTTGCTATAAACGTATTGTATTTATTAATTTATAGTTTGGCGTCACTTAAGCGTAAACCCGATAAACCGGTATCGGTTAAGGAATATAAACGGTTTGCTTTACTAATAGCGGCATATAGAGAAGATGCAGTTATTACGGATACGGTACAGGCTTGTCTGGCGCAAAAATATCCAAATGATAAATATGATATTGTTGTGATTTCGGATCACATGCAACCTTCGACAAATGAGAAATTGCGTACATTACCTATTAGACTACTTCAAGTCGATTTTGAGAAAAGTACCAATACGAAATCTCTGAAAACTGCTCTTGAATATCTAGGGGAGAATTCATATGATGTTGCTTTGATTATCGATGCAGACAATATTATTAACTCTTCGTATCTTTCTGAGGTAAATAATGCGTTTGCAGATCCGAAAGTGCAAGTTGTACAGACTCATCGTGTAGCAAAGAATTTGAATACGGATATGGCTTATTTGGATGCCATTAGTGAGGAAATAAATAATTCAATATTCCGTCTGGGGCATGTCAATTTAGGAATGTCAGCAGCCCTGATAGGTTCCGGTATGGCTTTTGAGTATTCTTTATTCTATAAAGCGATGATGAGTAATACTTCAGTTGGAGGCTTCGACAGAGTTTTGGAAATGAAATTGCTTTATCATCGTATTTTCTTTCATTACTTGCCAGATACTTATGTGCTCGATGAGAAAATACAGAAGACTAAGAATTTCTATCAACAGAGGAGACGTTGGTTGTCTGCGCAATACTATAGCTTCGGTGAGTTTGTTCATCATTTGCTTCCAGCTATCCGTGAACGGAAATGGGATTTTTGTGATAAGTTATTTCAGCAAGCTTCGTTCTCACGGGTCTTATTGTTAGGCTTTACTTTTATTTTTTCTGTGTGTTTTTCAATATGGTTTCCGATGTTAGCATGTAAGTGGTGGGTGATATTCGGATTGTTGTTATTGGCATTAGTGGTTGCTATTCCTCGTCATTTTTGGAAATGGCGATTAGTTAGGGCGGTATGTTTTATCCCCTATTCGTTTCTATTGATGTTTTTAAATTTGTTTCGGTTGAAGGAGGCTAATAAGAGGTTCATTCATACAACGCATGGAGTGGAATGATCTTATCTTTCTACTTTATGAAGAATAACATTGAGTAAGATTTAAAATACTATGCATAAGGTAACTATTGGAATTCCTATTTATAATGGAGGAAATTTATTAGAGTGTTCATTATTGTCTGCACTCAATCAAACGTATCCATATATTGAGTATCTGTTTATTGATGATAAGGGAGATAGTATGGATATCGTTCATCGGATTGTTGCGGAACACGAACGGGCTGAGTCTGTTCGGATTATTGATCAAAGGTATAATCGTGGTACAGGTGCTGCTCGAAATGCAATTATCGAAAATGCAACGGGTGATTATTTATTTACGATGGATTGTGATGACGTAATTACTACTGATTGCATCGAAATACTCTGCAATAAGATGCAGGAGTATCCTGTTGATTTTGTAGCGGCCTCTTTTCTTCGAAGAGATTTGGTTGGAACAGTAGCCCCAGGATGCTCATACCCCGATATAATAATTGAGGGTGGAGAAAATCCTGTCGCAGAATACCGTTATGGGCAAGGTAAGGAGATATTTGTCGCTATTTGGAATAAATTATATAAGATGGACTTTTTGCGTCAAAATCACATTCGATGTATATCGTATCATTTGAATGAAGATCCTTGGTTTACATATCAAGTAATGATGTATGCTCGTTCTTGTCAGCTGATATCTGTTTGTACACTTTATTATACTATAAATCCAACATCGATAACAGGGTTGATTGCTGCTGAAGGGTATTCTGAACGTACTGCTCGGCAGTATGTGGAGATCGAGAAGTTGAAGGCTGAACTTGTTTCTTCGTATGCAGCAAAATCTTTTTACGTAGGAGCATTAGTTGATATTATTTGGATGGGTACTTATTTTGCTTATAGAGTGCTATCTTCTAGACAGTTGGCTAAGAATATAAAGAGAGAGTTTGCCATGTCTCTATTGCGACGTAAATTTGTTTTTCCGGAAAAGTGCTCAATAAATAAAATGTTTATTAAGTATCTAATGCTCTATGTTTTTTGGGGATTACCTGTATGGTTAAAGTATCATCTACTTTCTTTAGCAGTTTTGGCTAATTTGAAAAATAGGATACGACGCTGGATTCATTTTTAACTGTTGAAAAATTCTATTTTTGTCAGTATATACTAAGGCTGAAAATGAAAAGAGAGGTGTCACCACCCCTCTTCCCTCACCTTGAAGCACGGACACTCTTTTGTCCACTCTATCGGCTCCACCTCGCCATTTCCATTTATATCCGGACTCAGATCCCGATGCCCCACAACCCTTGCTTCCGGATAGTCCATCTTCAAAGCCCGTACCAGTACCCGTAGTGAATGTTTCTGCCATTCCGTCCGCGTATCCTTCGCCAACCCGTGGCAATCCAGTCCACCCTCATAACAAATTCCAATTGAATTTGCATTGTGCCCACGCGCGTGGGCACCGACCCTCCCGACCGAGCGTGTGGACTTGATATCACCGTTACGGCGAACGTAGAAATGATAGCCTATGCCATCAAAACCGCGAAGGCGGTGAGCGGTTTCCAAGTCCTGTTCGGTAAAGGGGCGGTCCTCGCGCGTGGCGCTGCAATGGATCACAATTAAATTGATCCTTCTCACAGGTTCATCGCATTTGCGCTAAAAGCGCCGATTACGGCCGAAGCCACTGCGATGATTACTTTCAAAATCTTGTCCCAAGTCGTTTTTTTCATAAAGATTAAGAGATTAGTGATTAATGATTAATGTTCAGTGACTATCCCAGCGGATTCTCATCCAGACCTCCGCCGCCTTCTCCGTTGCCGCCGGAAGAGGAACCGCCACCGGTGGACGAACTGCTGTCTTCCGTCACCAGTTCGAAGACGATGTTGTTCGGTCCTCCCTTGGTGGTGGCAATGCTGTCGTTTGCCAGTCGCAAGGTGTTTGCTACCTTGAAACGGATATTGACACGTTCGATATTCTTCACCGTACAGTCCTTTGCCACTTCGGTGGCACGACATTTAAAGGTGGTGTGGAAAATCCCGAAACCGTCCAGACGGACACTGTTACCGTCGGTCATCGTCTGGCGCATTTGGCGGACGATCGCTCTGCCGACGTGCACCACATCTTCGGCCGACATTCCGCCCAAGGCTTCAATGTCTTGGGCGATGCGTTCAAGGTCGAAGATCTTGGCGTCTTTCGGTTTGCGTTTCAGAGTGTAAACCATCGGTGATTTCGCGTCGCCGATTTTCTTGTGGCGTTGTGTGCGCACTACTAAAGCTTTTGACATAACTTTGTAATTTTTTTAATTAAATGAATAATAAAATCTCCGGAGAGGGGGTAGGAGATACTTTCTTCTTCCGCTCCGGTGAAACAAAGATACGGCAGGCGGATGACGCGGCGAGAGGTTCCGTGAGGTTTCGTGAGGTTCCGTGAGGATAAATGAGGTTAACGGAGGTTATGTGAGGTTTCGTGTAGTCCCCGAAAAATAACGAGGTACGGAGGGGGGGATTCCTCCGCTTGTTTTTATTCCTCAATCTTCCACCCGTCAATGCTTCTTTTCTCCAGCGAGAAGTTCACCCCGATTCGGTATAGCTTCCTGCTGTCCATGGCGAAGGGTTTGGCGTATCCCTTTTCCTCTATCTGGCGCAGAGCCTCTTCAGGTGTTCCGTCCAGCTTGAATTCCACGATATAGACGTAGTCTTTCGTTTCTATCACCATATTCATGCGGCTTTCGCTTGTGGGGCGTTCCACTTTGGTGTAGAATCCCAACATGCGCATTACGATGAAGAAGGCGTTCTGGAAGTAGAGTTCGGCGTCGCCCACAATCTTATAGTCCGTGTCGGAAAACATGGTGGCGAGGCGTTTCATGAATTGTTCGGGGTTGCCTTTGCGTACATCGGCGATGAAGTTCGATACGAAGTAAACCGATTCATCGCTCTTCACCGGCATATAATAGGGCACTAAATACTTGATGAACCCCTCTGCCACTTCCTTGTTGGGGAATCCCAGCCGATAGATGTCAAATTCCTCGTCATATCCTTTTATCGTCAGATACCCGCTTTGATAGATCACCGCTATTGGATTGTCCTTTCATCGGTTATTCCGCAGATGCTTTGGAACTGCCTGTCCATAGAAAGGTTGATAAGGTTGTTCAGGTCGCTGAACACGCTTACCTTCCCGAATTTAGTCACTCCTGTCAGCAGTCCGAAGCGTATGTACCTGTCCTGCGTCTTCATCACCGAATAGAGTGCCTTGAGCGTGTTTCGGTATTCATCCTGTAACTCCTTGTTGCCGAGTGTCTGGAGCATGGGTTTGTCATATTCGTCCACAAGAATGACCACTCGCTGTCCGGCCTTCTCGGCGGCACGTCTGATAATGCCCTTGAAGCGCAGCTCCGGGGTTACTTCGCTTGGCGAGCTTCCGTACAAATCCTCCTAAAAGTGCAGGGTGTCGTTCAGCACATCGTCAAGGCTGCGCTTTTCGTCATATTTGCCCGTGTTCAGGTCCAGATGCAGAATGGGGTATTTCATACGATTCAGCCTTGTTTTGTGGCAAAGTTAGGGAAATTTCTTTTGACCGGCAATAACTTTGTGATTATTATACTCTACTTCCCACGGCTCTACTTCCGGCATACGAACAAGGGAACAAACTCGTCCCCTTGTTCCTCGTCCCTTTTCTAAGGCTCCCCGAAAACATTGACTATGGTTTGCACCTGGGCGGGAGTGTAGTTCCTGCCCGTGCGGCTCATTCCCATTTCCAGCAGGCGTTGTTCCAGTCCGGGCGCTTTGCGTATCCAGGTGTTGAAGCGGTTGACTGCTGCCTGTTGGGTCACTCCGTGAATGTAGCACATGGCCAGTTCGCCTTTCCCGTAGCTGCGTATCAGGAAGCAGACTTCTAAGATAGAATCATCAGTTTTCATCATACTTTAATTTGAATAAATTGTTCTTTTTTGTGAGTCTATTATCTCTACAAATATACTGAATATTAATCAAATAGACAACTTTCTTCTGTAATGTTTTTCAACCAATTTTCATTGTCGAACACTGTGTTCACCGGTCCCGGTTTGTCACCATCGGCACGGTGCACGATATCCTCCTCGCAGGGCCAGTAACGCCCGTTGATGCGGTTGTAGACGAACTTGGCGCAGGTGTTGGCGCTGCCCAGATGCTTAAACCTCACTTTGTCGATGTAGATGGTGACGATTTCTTTCGCGTCATTCCGGTCTACGGTAAAGCAGAAGTCGGCCATATTGCCGAAGTTGGCGGAACCGTTGATGTCATTCATCTCCACCCGCCGTAGTTCGCCGTTGGTGGTGTTGCGGTTCACCTTGCGCGGATGCGCCACGAGGATAACGAGGCACTTGTGTTGCAGGGCGAAGCGGCTCAGCTTGTTCAGCAGCGAGGTGATGTATTGCAGTTCCGTTTGTCCCGGTTCCAGCTGCTGGTCGATGCGGTTCAGCGGGTCGACGACAAGGATGCGCACTCCGCGGCGGCGCACCAGTTGGCGGGCCTTCTCAAGAATGCAGTCCACGGTATAACTTCCCGAGTCCGGCAAGATGTGCGTCACGTTGTCCGTCAGCCAGCGCGTCGTCCGGTTGTAGAGGGCTTCCGTCATGCCCGGTCCGGGGCGGAAGGGATGTCCGGTCAGCTTTTCGGCGAGCTTGGCCAGATGGTATTCCATCGGCATGTTTTCGGGACTGAAGAAGCCGATTTTCCATTCGTGGCGCAGGCAGAGGCGCAGGACGAGTTCGTCGATGAATTCCGATTTTCCCTCACCGGTGCGTCCCGTCCACACCGCGAGGCGCCCCGTCTCAAAGGTGCAGTTTTCGTCCAGATTGGCCCAGCCCGTTTCAGCGCCCCGTTGCAGCCCGTTTTCGAAGAGCGTGCGGAGAGGCTCCTGACGGTCTTCGGCGGTAAAGACGCCCTCCAGCGGGATTTCTTCAGCCTGTTCCAGCGTAATGAGCAGACTTTCCGCGCCATACTTTATCAGGTGCTCGTTGGCGTCTTTACATTCGGGACCGAAGTGCACCAGGCGGCAACGGTCCGATCCGAGGCGCCGCACCAGTTCCTGGCTCAGCAACCGTCCGGAGCTGTCCTCGTCGACGGCGATGTAGATGAGCTTCTTGGGTTCGAAGTGGCTTTCTACGAAGCGATCCATCCAGTTGAGGTTGCTTTGTGCGCTGGCGGGCACGGAGATGACATCCTTCCGGCCGGCGGTCATGAAGGCGGCGGCGTCGAATTCGCCCTCGGTGGCGATGCATTCCGGGGTGTCCAGTATGGCGTCGATGTTGTAGGGGATCAGCTCGGCGCCCTTCACCATCATGAAGTGCTTCCGGCCGCTGCGATACTTGGTGTTGATGAGCGTGCCGCCTTCAAAGTAATTGAAGCAGAGGCAGTTCTCCTCTTCGTTGCTTTCGGGCAGCCTCACCCGTTCTTCGGTGATGCGCAGGTCGGCCAGCAGGTGTTGCGCCAGGCAGCGTTCCTGCGTCCAGTATTGTTCCAGCTTCTCGCTGAGGGTCGTGCGCTTGGGG
Organism: Bacteroides sp. MSB163; assembly: GCF_036416795.1. NCBI lineage: Bacteria > Pseudomonadati > Bacteroidota > Bacteroidia > Bacteroidales > Bacteroidaceae > Bacteroides > Bacteroides maternus. The sequence goes on from NZ_CP143867.1 coordinate 4,430,382, forward strand.
TCGAAGACGGGGCGGCGGAAGTGGGAGGGGAGCTTGCGGGCACGATTGTAATTCTCTTTTCGCAGCTGGCGTTCCCGTTCTTCGGCATCGTCGGGTACGTAGAGCTTGTAGCCGCAGTGGTGGCAGTAGCACACGCCCTTGTCCAGGTCGATAGAGAGGGATTTGTTGCCTTTGTGTCCGCGGGTGTCGTTGCACTGGGGGCAGATGGTCTTGACTTTTCCGCTGGTGCGGCCATGGGTGTTGATGCCGTGCTGATGGAAATTTCTCATTTTTGTTGAATTGTTTGAATTTATTTTTGGAAAATTGTTAGCGGACTTCATTTGTGAAGTCATTTGCAAAATCGTTTGGAAATGCCACACTTCAGCGTCTCGAATGCCACATTTCGTGGGGGCGAATGCCACACTTGGATGGGGGTGAGGTGCGGCATTTGCCTTGCTTAGGTGTGGCATTTGCCTTGTTCAGGTGTGGCGTTTGCCTTGCCCGGATGTGGCATTTGCTTTGCCCGGTGTGAATTTACGATCTCCATGAGTTCGTGGTTTCATTCCAGAAAGCGGTGTTGTCCGGTCGGGGCGGGGCATTGTCGGGGATGAGACAACCCAGGTAGGTGCGTCGACCGTCGATGCGCTGTTCGTAGCGGTAAGGGTCGGGTGGAGCGGCGGACTGTTGCTTGGCGTCGAGTGCCATGAGGGTTGCGTACAGGGCTTGCGAAGTGTGCTGTCCGGGATTTGTGAAATTCACGAAATAACGGCGTGCATCGCTTTCGCTCAGCAGGTTGTGCCATTTGTCGTAGACTTCGATATGCTTCTTGAAGCAGTCCACGGCCGTCTCGATGTGTCGCATCAGCAGCTCTCCGTAGCCGCTGTGTATGCAGGCTGCTTCCAGCCAGGGTGTTCTCACGGCCAGTCCATCCACTACTTCCTGCCAGGGACGTATGGGATTGAAATTGACATCATCAGCGGCAGCAGTTTCTTTTTCTTTTATTGCTGATGTTGTTATATCTTTTATATTCTCTTTAAACACTTCACGGCTTGTTTCTTTATCGGTGCTGGTATTTAGCGCGTTAGCTTGTTTTTCGTTCGAATTTTCCGTTTTTTCCTCTGCGGTTTTTTGCCGATTTTCGTCATTTTTTGCATCAGCAACGGCATTTGCTCTATCACTTTTTGCCGTTTTTTTCTCCTTCTTTTTCACCGGATTCAGTTCTTCGGGACTGAAGGATCCATCTTCTTCGAGTACGAAAAGCTGGAAGTTGCGGATGATTTTCTCTATGTAGGTAATCGACAACTTTTTGCTCGTGGAAGAGCGCAGATATTTCAGTTGCGCTTTGGCGTCGGGCAGTAAGGATAGTTTTTCGATGATGATCCAGTAGGTTCCTATACCTCTGGGGCCTTCCTTGTCGAACAGGTTTTGCATTCGGGGGTCGTGCATGGCCATGAGCTGGTGCTGTAGATAGAAATTTCTTTTCATTTTTTGCTTGTTTTGTTATTAATTTATTTGTTCGTGGGAAAAGGTTGCGTAAAGCGGAGTTGCTTAGTGTGGCGACAGCGTTTTTTCGTAGCGTTTTTCTCTTAGCGACAGCAAAGATAATCATTGATAATACGGCTGGAATGTGCGGTCTTGCCCGTTTGTCCCGTTGTCAGAATAATCGTGAAAGCGGTTTGGTAGGGCAAGACCGCACATCTTGAAAAAAGAGATGATTTATTATTCCTTAACGTTTGGTGGGGCTCTTGCGCTGAAATGCGCATTGCGATTATTATACACAAACATCTGTCAGTCAGTCTTATTAGCCTTTTTTGTCTGGGGTGTGCCTGAAACGGCGGGTGACATCGCGAAGAGTTCCTAACATTCGCTCCATGCGCGTACTGATGTTGCCTTTGTCTTCCAGTAACTTCTCTATGCCTCGGGCAAAAAGTTCCAATACGATAAATTCCAGTTTCATGTGTTCGGTCTCGGTTTGGACACTGAAAATCTCTACACCATTTTTGTTGGTGATGGACAAATTAAATGAATTAGATAATTTTTTTCATAATTTGAAATAAATGGATTAAATGGAGGCAAAGGTAAAAATACAAGGAAGTAAAGTTTGGTAATTTTTGGGATATAATTGGTGTTTATTGTTTTGATGAAATAAGTCCGTAAAAAGTTCCACGAATAACGGCCGCTGCCAGCTGAAATTTTCCGTGTAGCAGATAGATCACCGCTTTTTTAGGTGCGGCGATAAAAGCAATGTATAGGCAGGACAGGATCTTTTCACTTCCCGTTATATTTCGTCGGGCGTACAGGATGCGGGCGCGTGAAAGATAGAATTCTCTTAAAGGAGTTCCTTTCTTGGCAGTCATGCTTTCTTTATGATAGACTACGGCCTTCGGTTCGTACCATAATTTGTATCCGGCCCGGTGCAGTTGCGCTGACCAGTCAAATTCTTCGTAGAACAGAAAATAAATTTCCGTCATTGGACCTACTCGTTGCAGAACATCGCGGCGTATCATCATGGCGGCACCATGTAGGGAGGCGGTTTCGCGTGCTGTCTGATAGCAAGGTTGTTCTTTTTCATTGAAGCCTATGGCGGAATTCCGTAGCGTGATGTGTGAGAATGGAGTGAAACCAGCATATTGTAATGTGTCGGGCGCATAGCTGTATTTCAGCATAGGGGAGACGCCGCCGTTTTCCGGAGCTGCTTCCAAGCGGTGGATGAGAGTTTCCAGTATCGGGCCTTTAATTATTGTGTCGTTGTTGAGGAAAAACAGGTAGCTGCCTTCGGCAACTTTTAATCCTGTATTGTTGCCTCCGGCAAATCCGGTGTTGGTGTTTTGCACGACTTTTACTTCGGGGTGGTGCGTTTTGATTTCGTCAGCTTCGGGATTACGGGAGCCGTTGTCCACTACAATTATTTCATAGGGATATGTTTCGTATTTACGAAATGAGGCGATCATTTCGCAAGTGTCGGTAAGGCCGTTGTAGTTAACGGTGATGATGGAGACCATAGTTATAAATTTTCAATTTTCTTTAATTGCCTATATTCTTCCAATGTGAGCAACTTTTTGCGAGGTGCTAATTTACGCATTTCATATTTAATGAGATACCATATTCCTTTCATTAATTTCCTAAACTCTTTCAAAGTATTGCTACGTGGAAAAATCTTCTCTACCATTTCCTTGGTCCATGGTTGGATGAAAAAAGAACGATAGTATTCGTCTGTTGGATTGACAATGAAATCAATATCGTCTTCCCATTCGTAGCGATTGACTGCTAATTGCGGCTCAGATAGTTGAAGAATTTTATAGGTTAAAGATTGATATGGAAGATAGTTGAGAAACAACATTCCGTAATCATGCATATAGTGGGGCATTTGAGATTTCTCAAAGAGTATTAGCTTTCCATCTATTGACAATATCGCCCATTTATGCGATTTTTTTGGAAAAAGAAATTCTCCTAATAAACTTGGAGTTTCTATATATCCGCGTTTAGCAACACGGCAATGCTCTTTTATAAACTGTACTGGATCTTCCGCATGCTCAAGAACCTGGTTACAAATGATATAGTCAAATTCTTTGTCTTTAAAAGGAAGATGCTCTCCATCTGCATTGACAAAGACTTGGTGCGGATATATCTTAATATCGCCACTTCGATGGTAATTGTCATTGATAAACTTTTCAACAATGACATTAGCACGGTGAGATGGATTATGACCTGAACCAATTTCGACAACTTTATCACTTTTGCGAATTTTTAAATCATACCTTGTATGAGGTATACGTTTTCTCATTTTTTTGTTTAATGTTTAATATTTATTTTTTTATCCAAAATACTATCCAATTTCTGAACGTGATGTATTTAGATAATTTTAATCTACGGAAGCGACAGGCAGCTTCTATTTTTTCTAAAAACGTCATTTCGTGCCCTGCCCATATGACAGCATTGAGAGTTTGTTTTAAATACACTTTTATGATTGAGTCCCATTTTGGATCCTGTAGAGTCATATTGGATACTATATTACAAACCGTAGTATAACCTTCTATGTTTCGCATATTGAAACGATTCGTCATTGTAGAATTAGGACGTACTCTGCGTTTAAAAAATGGCTTAGGTATATAAAATACTCTCTGAGCATTTAAATGAATTTGCATGGCAAAAATATGGTCTTCATGAATAACTCCAGGTGGGAATCCTTGGAAAAACTTTTCTAAAAAAGATTTTCTTACAAAGCATAAGCATACAGAAATACGAAATATATGTTGTTCCAATTCGTAAGTTAGTAAATCAATTCCATTCCAAATTTTGCTATTTAGCTTCTTCACTCTACTGTATTCAGGTATATGTTGTGTCTTAGTCTCTGTAATAACATCTGCATCAAAAAAAGCAAAATCTAAATTGTTTGACTCACATATATTGAAGCATTCTTGTAGAGCTGTTGTATCTAATATATCGTCACTATCCATAAAATAAATGTATTGTCCGGTAGCATATTGCATGCCATGATTACGTGCTACACCTTGTCCTTGGTTCGGTTGTATATGATATTGTATCCTAGTATCTCGTGCAGTGTATTCTTCAATAATTTCTTGACTGTCATCAGTAGAACCATCATTGATAAGAATGATTTCTAATTCGATTAGTTTTTGATTGCAAATACTGTCTAATGCTTCACGTAAATAATTAGCAGTATTATATATAGGGATAATGACTGAAACTTTGGGGCTCGGCATAGATTGTAGTATATTTAGGTTCATCATTTATTGGATTTTAATAAAATGTTTTTGATCTTAGAAGCAATGTCATATTCTTGAGTAAATTGTATATATATTCCCCATATCAATAAAGATAAAATAGATTTTAAGGATAATGACATAATAAGATTACATTCTCCTATCAATAATGAGGTGAAGTATAATATACAACCAATAATGAAACTTAAAGTGATGGGAGAGATTAGTTGGTGATAGAAGAAACTTAGGTTTCGACGGAACATGAAATGGTACAATTGCCAATAGCATTGTATGAAATTCAGACAGAAAGCAATCAATATGCACCAAGCGGTAGCTTCTAATGAATCAAAGTAAAATATACCAATTAAAATAGCACAAACACTCACCATTGCAGAAAATATACCGCATATTAATAATCCCCGAGTATCATTACCTGCTTGGTAGAATGGGCCTGAAGAAGATAATACTAATTGAATACCGACTGTAAGTGATAGAATTTTGAAAACAGGAATGGAAGGGAGCCATTGATTTCCAAAAATACATAGTACCAGTTCCTCTGAACAGAAAAAAAGTGCTAAGCTGAGTGGAAATCCAATGAATGCTAATAAACGTGTAATACGTTCGTGGGAATAGGCAAGTTTTTTCATGTCATTTTGATAATCACTAAGGATAGGGTGCATAACAGGAGTAATGACATATGTTATGTTTTGTAAAGGTAACATCATTAATCGGTAAGATTTTTCATAATAACCTAACGGGTTCATCCCCATATATTTACCGATGAGAAGCTTGTCTAGATTGCGGGTGAAATAATTGACTACATTGAATAAAAACTGATATATAGAATAATTCCATATTTTTTTTACACTTTTTATACCTATGACCCATTGTATTTTTTGGGGATATTTTTTTAGTGAAACACAGAATATAAGAATACTGGATAGAATTGGTTGTATAATTAATGTGTATAAGCCAACTCCTGATAAAGCAGCAATAATAGAGAATATACCAATAATGAGTTGTATGAGGAAAGTTCGATAAGCTATAAACTTAAACTTTTTGTTTTTATAAAATAATGTATTCGGAACAATGGCAATAGCAGAAAAGAATAGGCTGATTGATAGCAATTGGCATATAGAGATGAGCCGCTCGTCATTATAGTAAGAGGCAATACTCCATGCAGATAGAAAGAATAATATGCTTAAAAGAATTCCTAGCCAAATAGTAAACATGTAGATATTATTTATGTCTCTAGAAGTAAGTTCTTTATTTTGTATAATGGCAGAGGAGAAACCTATATTGGTAAAAATGTTGAAAAAATTAATGATAACCGTTGCCACTGCTATGACGCCGAAGTCATCTGGATGTAATAAACGGGCTAAAACAGCCATCACTATCAAGGAAATAATGATACTTGAATATTTGGCGACCGCGGTGTAAAAGACGCCAGAAAGCATTTGCTGTTTAATACTTACCATTTAGTGTTTATAATTTGGGGTATTTTTGAAAAATTTCATCTTCACATACTTTTTTCATTTGTTCTCTCCAAGATAAATGTTTGATAGAACTTCTGATTTCTTGCGGTAATATTATTTTTGAGTGACAAAAATTAATTATCAGTGAAATATCTATAGGGGTTTCATCAGCAGGAGCTTTTAAAATGTAAGGCATGAGATCAAAGTCATCATCTGTTTCTGAATAGATGAATGAAAATCCTCGTGCAGCGTATTCTCTATTCTTTAAAGTTTTTATATTGTATATTCCACTACGATGACGTCCCAAGCTTCCAATAGCAAAGTCTGCATGATTGAAAAGTTCATTTAACTCTTCTCCATGTTTGGCCCCATGTAATATAACATAGGAGGCTAATCCGTATTCTTGTATAAGGGACATTATTTTATCTTTTTCCTGCTTTCCTGCCATGTTACCTACAAGATGAAAATAAACTTTATATTTAGGATGCTTTTTATAATATAACCCTAAACCTTGGATTAGGCGGTCGAATCCATGCCAAAAATGTATTTCAGCAACTCCTATTAAATGCAGTTCCTGGCTAAGATCATGTGTTTCTTTTCGTAGTGGTATATTAGCAAAATCAATGCCATTGGAAATACGTATAGTACGTTGTCCGAAAATTTTCGTGTCGTTGGAATATGTTACAATGGCGTCTATATATTTACAAAAACGATGTCTGAAAAGTTTGTCTATATAGAGAATGAACCTTCGACTTAAACGATTAAATTCCTGATCATAAGGGTAAGTGGGGATTTCTAAAACTATTCTGATACCATTCTTTTTGAGTTCTTTTACTAAGTGAATAGTAAAAGGATTTGCGTTATGATAGTATCGTATGTATATCCAGTTTATATTATTTTCTATGGCGTATTGGCTAATAGCACTAAAGTCAATACGTTTTTTTATTTTTGCTTGTACTCCAATACCTAAATCAGCAATTACTTTATCATTAACTAACCATTGCCGATGCCCATTGGAGGATAAGTTATAATAACAAGTATTCACATTCATGCCACATTGTATAAGGGCATGTATTTGGTATTTGATTTTTTTGCTGATTCCATTATATTCTTGGAACCCGTGGAAGATCAGAAATAATACATTCATATTTTTATCCATTGTTTTTGTTCCAAGTCATACCTTTTTATTACTCTCGCAGGATTACCTACTGCAATGCTATAATCAGGAATGTCTTTGGTAACAACACTACCTGCACCTATTTGACATCGTTTTCCTATATGCACTCCTGCTACAACAACTGCATTAGCTCCGATATGTGTATCTTCATCAATTATAACTTCTTTCTTATCGAGTGGTTGGATTGAGGAATTTTTAGTACCATCTTGATAACAATGATTGAAACCGGAAATAAATACATGTTGACCTAATCCACAACCATCTTTTATGGTTACAGGACCGATGACAACACTACCAATTCCAATTCGCACTTTATCACCTAGAATAACATCTCCTGCGCCATTGTTAATCGTGGTAAAATCTTCAATGGTACATTTTTTTCCTATCTCAAACCGTTTCCATGGGAATACATCTATACGTGATCTTCTCCAACGGATAATACTGCCTTTACCTTTTTTATGTACAAGAGGATTAAAGAAAAGCTTAACCCAAAGGCGTGGTTTTGGATTATCCAGGGGACTGATTAGCCAACTACTAAATTTCAGCAATGTATTATTCTGTTTAATACTCCGTTTTAACATTTCTATCATCGTTTATTATCGTATTATTTTTAAAGAATCCATTAATGAAATTCTACGTACAATGGGACAGAGTGATCTAAAAAAAACTTTCCAATAAGTCATATTGTAAATAGCATTGTTTTTATGTGATATTTATTACGACTCTAACAGGATTACTTTATAATGATGCGTTTTTATAGATGTCTGCCAATTGATTAGCAGTTTGCTTCCAAGAAAACTGCTTTACGCGTTTTAACCCATATTTCTGTTGTTGCTGGTACAATGTATTATCTGTTTCCAAGCATAACAATGCTTGAGCTATCTCTTTTGGTTTATAGGGATCAATCGTTAATGCTCCCGGTCCTGCAACTTCGGGCATGGATGAAGTGTTGCTTGTAATGACAGGTGTACCACATGCCATAGCTTCTAACATGGGGATTCCAAAGCTTTCTCGTAATGATGGATAAAGAAAAACAAAAGCTGCATTGTAGAGAGTTGCCAAGTCATGATTATTTATGTATCCTGGATAGTAAAGATGTGATTTTATATCAGTGATATTTTCTTGTTGTAGTAAACTATTTATGTATTCTTCTTGCAAATCTGCAATAAGTAATGGACGTTTAATCTCGGACTGATGTAAATAGGTACTATATGCTTTTAAGGTACGTGCGGCATTTTTTTTAGGGTCTGTATTACCCAGAAAAAAAAGAAAGTCTTTTTCTGGGATATATTTACGAACAATGTTCATATCTATTTCTTGTTGATAGAAGTGCCTACTATACCCATTGTATACAGCTGTAATGCATTCTGATGGTATATTTAAAGCCTGACGAATACGATCACACTCAAAATAAGATACAGTAATAATCTTTTTACATTTCCCTAAAATGCGTGGAACAACTAAACGGCGATAATACCAACCCATCTCTTGATAAAGGGATGGGCTTCGATGTTGGCGGGGTTCTAAATAAATGATGTCGTGCAATGTCAACACTAACGGTACTGAACACCGTATAGGAGCTGTGTTTGATGTACAGTGCAAAAGATCAACTCCTAATTGTTTTACTATTCGGGGAAGCCCTACTTGTTCCCAGAGGGGATAAGTAGGGCATTTGAGTTCAATAATTGAAAGATTAGCACTATTTTCTATGCAGCGATCTTCACCTGGGGCGACAATAACATAATACTCATTACCGTCATTCCGTTTTTGTAGTTCACGTATGGTTTCTAAGGCTACAAAATCCATTCCATGTTTATTGAGACGAAAAATACGTTGGGCCTCGATTGCTATTTTCATATATCTTTTTTTCTTCTTTCTGTTTTTTTCTTTCTTTTGCCACCTCCAAATAATCTTGTTATGTGGCTGAATATAGATGCGAATACTAAAATAGGAAGAGCCCATATTGCTTTTTTGAAACGCTTGTTTATTTCGCCATCCGGTAATGCCATTAAAAAAGTGATACCGATAATACCAAGTAGTATGTACCATTTGAAACTAAGGGTCCAATCAAGCAATGTAATTCCAACGGCACATAGGCCAATAAGGGCTATTAATAGAAAGCGAGATGGCATCAACCATTGGAATAATTTAAGAGCATAATCCCATTCGCCTCTTAACAATGTTATTGGCAATTTTCTTAAAGCAAAAATAGTACTGCTATATTGTGAACGAAGCCAACTGATTCGTTGCGCTTCATATCCATTAGCACTTTCTTCTTTTTTACTGTAGCATACGACTTCTTCTAGATATTCTGTATAGATATTTTGTTGCAATAGGGCAGTTTCCATAGCTTTACTTAAATCTGCTCCTTTTAGTGTAGGTGCTATTTCATGGAACATTGTAAAATCAAATGCCATAGCTGAGCCTATAAGTGCTGATGAAAATCCCATACGGGTGTGGGCTTTACGGAAGATGTTATTATTGATTTCTTCACTGGTAGCATTCAATACGGCAATACTGGTAGTGAGATTTTCCGTCATGCGATGTGCTTGTATTGCATCACAACCTGAGTAGTATGCATTGTTGAAATAATCTAAAGCACTAGGAACAATACGGTTGTCAGAATTAAAAATAACAACCATATCATATTCTTCTGGAGAATATCGTTCCATAACTTGTTGTATAGCATATACTTTAGTACAATGCTCCTTATCTGGAACAACAATATTAACCGGCATTTGTAGCAGAGTGACAAGATCTTCTTCTGGTAGCTGTGTTGCTGCAACTGCAATGCTATATTTATCACGTGGGTATAACTGAGTATCCAAAAAATGATTAATAGAATTAATTACTTCTTTACCATTACGTAATACCGTAAATAAAACAAGAAAACGATATTGCACTTTTGCTGGTGGATAAGGGTTCTTGTATCTGCTTAACGAGAAAAGAGCACATATAAAAAGGTATAATACCGGAATAGCTAATATTAAATATAAAACAGCATCAGCTATTTGCAAGGCATTGTTGTTTTCGTCTACCCACCAATCGGGATTGAACATGGAAAAGATATCGCTCATAATGATATTATATTACTTAAGTTTTTATTTGAATTTTGTTTACTAATTTTTTTATCTATATAGATGCCATTCATAACAAACGCTAAAGATGCAACTATTACGAAGTTTGTTGGGGGTTGCCCCATTCCCTCTCCTACATATCCATTAATCCACATTCCAAAGACTCCACATGTCAAAGCCGCAAGTGTATGCATTAATTCTCTGTTTTGGATACGAAACATGACTATATAGCAACATCGTAATAATACAATGCTATATATTATAAGTTGAAGAACTAAGCCTACAATACCGGTTTGTATCCATATACTTACATAGTACGAGTCTGGTGGAAGTGTACCTTGAGTGTAACTACCGTCTTTGGCAGGCCATAACTTAGGAATATCTTCTCCTAATCCTACACCTAATGGAAGAGTTTTCAGATATTCAGCGATCTGTTCTCTATTCTCTATACGAACGTTATATGAAGCATCTTGTGTGGGTTGGAAAGCTGTTCTCATACGGCGTATAAATGAATTTCCATTTCCTATATTAGTAAATGCAAAAAATACGAATAAAAATAGTCCAATAATTGCAGAAGTAGTCATGACCTTTATGCTTTTACAGAGTAGACAATATAAGGCTATTCCTCCAAGGGGAACTATTATTGCACCACGTGTACCTGACATCAATAGACCTATTAACCCCATTAAAGCTATACTTCTATAAAACCATGCTAGCCATTTTTGACTAGTATGAAATCCTGCAATAGAATAAACAATAGTAATAATTCCCATATGTGGGCCAAAGTTTCCTGCATCGGAGAAAAATGAGAAATAGCGAATCCCACTATGTAATATATGAGTAGTAGCACCTCCATTGATAAGCCATATCCTTTCTGCATGGTCAAAACCAACATATCTCTGATACAATAATTTTAGGAAAGCTGTGATCGTAAAAATTCCCCAGACGATTAGCCCTCTTTTTAGCATTTTAGGACTATCTAATAGTAAACAGGAAACAATATATAATGTGAAAGTTCCTAAAATCCAGTTGCGGATTCCTGTAGTAATACCTTCTGAATGGATTCCAGGATTAATAAATTGAATTAAAATGAACAATATCCAAATACAGTAAGTAACAGTTAGTACATTTATTGCATTGGAAACTTTTATATCAGACTTTTTGCGAATAGTGATAAACAAGATTGATATAAACATATAGAACAATAACATGTCTAAACCTACGCTTAGTCCTTCTTTGCGACTATAACGCATGATAACCATGAAATAATATGCATAAGTGGCATATAATAAATAACCGAAGCGAGGATTTTGAAGTCCATATATGAGTATAATACTTGCTAAAGGACAACTAGTAATCGCAGCTGCCATTATTAGGTTTTGAGTAATGATGGCATAAGTGAGAGCTACCAATCCCACAATAAGCAAAAAATAAAGTAATGCTTTGGGAGGCAATTCACGTATCGGATATTGATTGTTATATGTCATTCTTTTTTTATTCAAATGATATATGTTTATTTCACCGCTGCTTTTTGAGAAGTTAGACCTAATTGTGCTAATCGATTAAAGAATGAATGAATTGGCATTTTAGGAGGCAGTTCACCTGTAAACGATTCTACAACATCACGATCTGCATTATTCAAATAAAGCAGAAATGGAGTGCTTTTTAAAGCTTCTTTTATGGGATCAAGTGTAGCATCATCACTATTTCTCCACAAACGGCATGCATTAGCTATTAATAAATTAGCATCAGCCTTTTGAAGTACAGGCAAAGGCAGGGATGCGTCTTTGATAGCTGGATATTCTACTAAAATAATATCAGGTATTTGTTCGGCTTCATTAAGTTGCCAAAAATCAGAAAGCTGCTCGGCTTGTACATAGCTTTTGCTTTCTGCTTCAAAGTCTAAATCATGACGTACTAAACGTACTTGGAGTCCTTCTGATTGCCAATGCTCTATGAAATATTTGGCTAAGAATGACTTTCCTTCTCGTGGATTAATACTTAGTAAACTTACGACTGTAGGTTGTCCAGAATTCATGTATTTATTCAATTGGCGACAACTATAAGCGGCAGCAATTCGATTACAAGCTTTGAGGAAACCACGATATTTTAAATTACTGATACCATTGAAAGCTGCAACAACAGGTAAACCAGTGAGACGTTTACTACGGTAGGGGTCACGTAATGTACGATCGAGTAATTCGATAAGGAGGAAATAAGTGATGATGAACACTATAGTACCTACGAATGCAACAAGAATATAAAGTAAGCGTTTACGACCATTATCCGTTAATGGATAATCAGGAGGAGCTACAGTTTGCAAGTTACTAGTGCTCATCTCAATGTTTTTCAAACGGAGGTTTGCATCTGCCAATCCTTTGAGTTGTGTACGATAATTATCTTCAGCAATATCAATAGCACGTTGTTTGCGGTTCACTTGCGTACCAATGGGAGACATGTGACTATATTGGCTAAAAATATCTTCTTGGCGTTTTAATAATACTTGTAATTCGGCTTTTGCTTTTGCTTCATTGACGCAAGCTGCTAACCACTCACTTACCATACTTTCAATGCCGACTCCTTCTTTAGTGAAATTGAATTCATTGAGATTGTCCGAAATATGGCTGATATTATCTTCTGCTTTTTTAAGTGCTTCTCTCTCTTTCTGTAATTTTCCATCAGCTTGCTGACGCTTATCGGAGGTAAATATCTCTTGCTCCATAATGCTTTGGTTCAGCGTGCTAACTTTGTTTAGTTCTTGTAGCAAATTTGTGTTACTACGAATAATTTGAGCACGTATATCCATCTTTTCATCAAGCATATCACGTAAAGCTACAGCTCCTTGGTATACACGTTCTGCTTCTTCTAAGCGATCTTCTACTTCGTATCGGGTAAATGCTAAAGCTTTAGTTTCTTCTGGATAATTAATAACTCGTTCTTGTACGTTGTAATTCATTAAATCGTCTTCTTCCTTATTTAATGCTATTTTGGCAAGTCGTACTTGTTCTTGAAAATAGGCGATTACATCGTTGGTTGATTTAAAACGAAGTATTTCGTAGGTTTTTATTAACTCATCAATTAAGATACTTACTGTTTTTTGAGTGATACCTGGATCGGCAGAGGTGTACATGATTTCAAGTATATCACTATTCCCCGCACGTTTTATATTAATGCTTTCTAAGGCTGTTGCACTATAAAATGCAACTGGACGATTGAACATAGCATATATAAAATTATTACTTTTTTCTTTCCGATATGTAATAAGGTTAGCTAATGTTTTCTCAACATCTTTTCGATCTACTAAGGTCAGTACTTCTTTCGGAGTCATTTGCAATAGTTGGCGATAATGCTTGGCTTGAATATATTGATTGTCCTTCCATTCTTCACCATAAGTGAGTGAATTTGCTAATAAACGGATAGAAACTTTTTCCAATGTTCCCCGAGATTTAGCTATATTGATAAGATTATCAAAAGTGCTGGTTACCACTGCAAAGTTGATGGCAGAACCATCAAGTGAAGTCGAACTGGTGATACCAGCATATAAACTACTTTTCACAGTATAGCTATATGGAAGGAACTGAGTAAAGTAAATAACTAAACCTGTAACAAAAAGCGTTCCCCACAACAGCCAATAACGGATGCGGTAAAGAAACTGTGATATGAATCGCATTATATCCATAAGGTATTTACTTATCTTTGATTATTTTTACATTAGTCAGCATTTCTAACAAAACAATGGAGTTATGTAAAGTTACGCGACTTTGTTCATAATTTGTGACTGCACCAGTACGTCGGGCACGTTCCAATGAAAGCGAAATTATATTTATTTTTCCTTGTATAAAGTCATTTTCTGATATTTTCATCTGTGCATTATATAGTGCCGCTGTTTCAGCTTTAGCTTTAATGGTAGCTAATTGCTCTGTTACAGCATTATATGCTTCTAATACTTTCAGTTTACGTTCTTCCATTACTTCGTCTTGTGTATATTGTAGTTGCTCAATGTTATAGCGATAGTTTTTTAGTTTTAATGGGCGATTAAATAGGTCACCTAGACCTATACTAACGGTAGCTCCTAAATTGAAAGTATGGCGTGTGCCAACATTTGTCGATTGGTACCAATCAACGAGAGTTTCACTATTTTCATTTAAGCTATTGAAACGGCCAAATGCGTAACTGCCATTTAAGCGAAAATAGTTCCACCAATTACGCTTTTCAATGCGATACTCATTTTTTTGTTGTTCCACTTGCGATTGTGCTCGTTTTACTGTGGCATTTTCTGTTACAGCATCTAAAAAAACCGACAATGGAGGTAATTCTAATTTCTCAATTTCAAGTGGGACTTCTTTCCCTGTCTGCATCACAGTTACTGTTTCCCATCGTGCATCTTCCATCTTTAAACGCTCTAAAGCTTTTATACGTTCTTCACGCGTCATCGTTTGCTCTTGAGCAGTAATGGCTGTTGGAAAAGCAAACAATCCCGAAAGAATAGCGCTCCAATAAATGAGTGTAATATATCTTCTTATCATTTTTTTTATTTGCTATCTATGGTTAATATTGCAATTATACATTCTCTTTCTGTACAAACGCCGTCAGCGTCTTAAAGATAATCTTCATATCCAGCCAGAATGAGAAATCTCTTGCATACTTAATATCCAACTGTTTTCTCTCTTCTGCCGACATCTTACCGGCACCGCCCCGTTTCTCAACCTGCCATAACCCCGTCAAACCAGCCGGAGCCATAAAACGGTCTATGTAGGCATCACTGGTTAATAACTCAGCTTCATAGAGTGGGAGAGGGCGGTTACCTACAATACTCATATCACCTTTCAGAATATTAAAAAGCTGTGGCAACTCATCAATACTGTATTTGCGAATAAACCGTCCGACACGAGTAACGCGCGGATCATTTTCAATCTTGACGAATGCATTCTGTTGTGTTTTCTCTTTCTTTTTGATGAAATCTTCTTCGGAGATCACGAAATCATCCGAAATCAACAGGTTTTCTTCTTCGTCCGGTGTCCCGACAAGGTCGTCAAAGCGGATTTCCGGATCTTCATCAGAACTCTCTACTTCTTCAATCTGATATTGATTAAGTGCATTCAACTCCTTCAGCCGTTTGTCTGCGTTAGTGTACATGGAACGGAATTTTAGGAAATTGAAAATCTGATAATTGGAGCCTACACGTTGCGACTTATAAATGACTTTTCCTTTGCTCTCTGCACGGACAGCAATAGCTGTTCCTATCAGCAATGGTGAAAGAATGATAACAGCAGTACCGGCAAATAGAATGTCGAATGTGCGTTTCCACATAGGAAGACGGAATGTATTCAACACTTTGCGATGTGTTTCGCTGAATTCTTTCAGTTTACTATCCTTACGTGCCCTGAGATAAGCATTCATACTTTGGATGCTATCTTCCTCGGCATGCGGCGGAAGCGTATTGTTGACGCCTGCCTGGAGGTAAGCTTTTCGATTTTCGGGTTTTAACACTTCTGTTATGAGGGTTATGTAAACCCGGGGATAACGCTTTCGTAAATAAGAAAGCTCTATACAGTCTGATTCTGGAGTTTCTGTCTGTTCGTAAAGGATAGATATGTTATATCGCTCACGAATACCATCAATGACTTTAGCCGCTTTCTGTGGAGAAGAGACGGCAACAAACATTCCTCCTGTTACTTTGCTCAGGTGGTCGATGATAACCCGTTTATTACCAATATATATGTAATATAACATAATGCCTTTACGTAGATTAATTACTTAATTATAGAAATTTCTTTAAACGTACTTTCAATTCCATGGGGTTGAAAGGCTTCAGAATATAATCGACCGCTCCTTCTTCGAGCAGGCGGATACGCTCGGTAGTGCTCTCTTCGCTGGAAAGCATCATAACGGGAATGTGCTTGAACAACTCATTACTTTTGAGGTAATGAAGAAATTCCGAACCAGTCATTTTGGGCATACGGATATCGGATATAATCAAGTCGGGCTCATTACCTTCGTGTAACCACTCGATAGCTTTCAAAGGATCTTCGCAATATGCAAGATCATACTCTTTACCTAAATACATAGAAAGCACTTTGCCTATGGAGGCTTTATCATCTACTAATAATATTTGTTTCATTATTGTAATTTATAATATTCTATACCTGTTATTTGTTATATGATTATTTTATCTGTAAACATTCTTTTCGTTAGGATCGAGATGCCATTTTTCAGTATCGGGCGTGCGGTTTTGAGCCCAATCCAAAAACTTGGGGTATGCGCAATCGTCACCCTTTAGCGTACTGATGTTGATACTTTCTCTCGGATAACGGAAATTGGGCACACAAATAGCCCATGTATTGTTACCTGCTAAGTCAAGATTTTCTTTCTGTACGGTTCCTCCTTTGGTGGCGCCATAATCCCAGAATTCGTAAAGATGCACTTCCATACGTTGCTGCATACTTCTGAACTTATAAGCAATGAAGAAATCCAAATTGTCTTTAGAGATAACCGGAGACTCGTGCTGGTAGGCATTGCTCTGTTCAATCTTTATCTTGTATGTATAGGTGGGAGCTGTAGCGATACCCGTATTGACCATGGTACCGGGAGCAACGCCGAATACGCCATGTACATTTCCGAAGAGAGGAATCACCATGCCATCTTCAAAGCTGATATTGTCTAACATAGAACCGGATAGGGTGTTTTGGAATCGGTTTACATCTCCTTCGTAACTGATACTTGCAACGGCAGCTCTATCCACATTTATCAATCGCAAACCAGCTCCGATAGTCTTAGTCGCTCCGGCTGCCACGAGTGTGACATCAATGTGTGTGGTCGTTATCTTATTGTCGCGGCCACGGTCATGATTGATGGATACGTCCAAAACTACGTCGTTGAAGTCATAGTCGCCTACCAAGGGGAAGTTGTCTTCGAAGACGTAGGTATAGGGCATTAATTCGGGTTCTTCTCCCGGATCGCCTTCTCCCGGAGTATTGCCTTCACCGGTGCATCTGCCTTCGGGGATATATTTAGGAGCCTCTCCGGGTTTGCATGCAACTGCGTTACCATTTCCTTTTTTCCCGTTTCCTCCTGCAGTGCCGTTCAGGCAGCAGTACTCAAAATTCCATGTAGCGTCTCGACCTCCGCCTTTATATTCGCAGTACACATTATTGATCACATAACCTTGGGTTACTTCGCTTTGCCAGCTTCCGGTCCAGTTAGCCTGTTGTATATTATTAAGTTTCAGCAATGCATAGCTGTTCGGGGCGGTCGGACCGGTGATGCTGCAATTATTGAACCATGAGTTATTCTCTACTTTGATCATAGAGTTATCGTTCAGGTTGATATAGTCTGAAGCGTGCAGGTGTTCACATTTGATGAATGCTCCTTGCCCCAATGTGATGCCATAGGAAGTCAGATCACCGTCAACTTCGATTTTGCAACTGTTTTCCAGCAAGGGTCCCCTGTCATTTTTTTCGTCTCCTATCTGGTCGGCTTCCAGATCCCCATGGTTGACAAAGAGACTTCCGGTAGAGGGACCATATAACTTTTTAACGTCGATTTCACCATAATTGAAGAAGGTACCGCCATTATTATTGATACCGTCAATGTCGATGTCTCCGGCATTGTAGTTGGTTCCGCCATTGGAGAATTCTATCCATCCGTTGCCGGATATTTTTCCACGGGTATCCTCCGCCTCATCGTTTTCGTGTTCTTGATAAGCGGTACCCAGAACTGTGAGTGAAGCGGTATTTGTAAATTTAAGAGCCGGAGTATTTTCGCTACCGGATTTTAATTTGATTTCACCTTTGGAGGCTACTATGATTTCAAGTCCCTGGTTGATGGTCTGGGAGGAGGGAATTTCCCATTTGGCCTCCGGCGCAATAATCAGTTTGAGAGTACTGGCTGCGGGAGTAGGGGTACCTCCATGGTTGATACTGCCTTCATAGGTGGATGTTATTTTAAAAATGTTTTTATTGGCTATGTCGGTGTCCATATCTTGGCCGGTATATTCGACTGCTTTGGAAAGCATTGTCTCTATTTCTTTATCAGTGTATGGACGGGACATTGCGGATATGCTGAAATTGCCTTCACTCCTGGTGGATGGGGAAAAGGAACGTGTCAGCGTCTGGCTACCGAACGATGTGGTCAGACGGTTGTTGGTTATGGCTACGGGTTTGAATATCCTTCGATCGGCCTCGTCGGTACGCGATACATAAAGCGTGGAAAGCACAGTCGGACAATCAATTGCGGTATGGAAAGAAAATTCCTGATTGGCGGTTCCTCTTGCCAGTAAGTGAGGTATGGTGTCGGTAGAATAGGGGTTGCGATCGAAGATTTCTACAGTATAATCTACTCCATAATCTTCGTAGACAGAGATGTCTATCGTAACCTGCCTGGTCATTTTCCAGTCCATATCGGGATCGATGTTTTTTACCGGAAATTTATCTTCGTAAGTTGCTTTTACTTTTTCGGGATCGAATGCATTTTTTTCACAACTACCCAACAAAGCACACGATAGAATCAGTGCAGCTACCAGAATCTGATTTGTCTTGAACTTCTTTCCCATGACTTGTTTGTTTTGTTTGGTTAATAACAAAAATACGGACTATTAAGATAATAACAGCTTTTATAAGCTTTAAAAAGATATTTTGTTAATGTCTTTTAACTATATAGCAAGGCATTTGAAATGACACCCTCTCATATTACTGAAAAAGCCGATGAATAACGGTGCTCATCGGCTTTTTGCATTAGGGGAATTCCGGGCTATTTTTTGAATACCTGACCATTGTGGCTGTTATACCAATCCTTGTTCTCTTTTCCGCCGCTGGTTACCCAACCGACAAAATTTGTGTATACATCTTTGATATTTTTATACTCTAAGGGCCATGCAAAATCTGTCGGGATAACTACGCCCCATGCTAAGTTTTCAGAGCTCAGGTAATAACGCTTTTCATCCGCAGACGACTTGTCATTTCCTTGTCCGAACAGCTTGGTGTTGGCCAGATCGGTAGGTGCATAACCGGCTACGTGCACTTCAAGACGTTTATTCTTCTGGTCAGCAGCTCTGGTGATGACGAATACATCCAGATTGTTGATGTTGAACGCTGACGCGGGTACATTGCTAGATTCTTCAAACTCGAAACGTATGGAATAATCGGGAACATCAGCGCTATTGGTCGATGCATCCTGAGTTGTATTAATGAATGGTCGTTCGTCGCTGAAGCTGAATTCACCGTGTGCATTTTCAAACAGTATGAGGGTCGGGAGGCTTTGCCCAGCTTCAAATGAAGCGTTTACGCCTTTAACGGTGAATTTCTTGGGGGTGATATTTTCCGGCAGACCGAAGAAGCGGATACCTACTCCGAGAACTTTACTTGCTCCGACAGCTTCGAGGGCAATATTGAGTTTGGCGCTCTTCAAGTTGCCGCTTGCATTGGCTTGGACGGAACGATTGCTTATTGTCAGGACGATATCGTTGAGGTCGAAATCGCCATATTTGGGCCAGTTGTCTTCGAATACATAAGTGTAAGTCGTCGCATCGTCAATGACAGGAATTTCAGGGGTGTACGGGTCTTCGCCTTCATTACCTTCGTTGATAATGCCGCTACAGGATTCGATGGATTGTTTGGATTCGTCATAACCGGTCATAGCGCATTCAGTCTTCAGTTGCCATGTAGGATAATCCTTTGCATATTTCCCCTCAAATACCAAGTTGCCACTGATGCTGGTTAGTCCACCGCCATTTAATGTAAGCAGACGGGCTTTGATCATAGATGTCTCGCCTTGTTCGCCTACGATGTTGTTAGGTGAGTTGCCTAAAATGAAGTTATCGACTTTGATGATTGAGCTATTTCTCATCTTGACATTAACTTTTTGATTGCAAGTGATGGTCGGAACGGGAAGCCATTCGTTTGTTGTATTGTTCCAATCGCTTGTAATGGAACCATTGTCTAAAATCAAATTAACGAAAGTAAATTCATTGCTGATGATAAATGCACAGCTATTATAGATTTCGCCCACTGCTGGATTATAGAAATTGGTAAGCTGGATAAGGCCGTCATTATAAACAGAAGCGCCATTGTCCCATCTTGATCCTACTAAAGTGGCTTGATCGTGATTGACAAAAACTGTATTCTGAATGTTATTATTAGTCGTGAGTGTTCCGCTGAATTTTACATCGCCATAATTGAATATCTTACCGTTGTTGCAACTGATGTCTTTGCAATTCTCTATATAGGATTTATTTAATACAGTAGCATTCATAAGCTCAAGCTTGCCTGCGCTTAATACACCGTAGTTGAAAATTTGAGAACTGTTGAAAAGTGCTGTTTGGGTAACTTTGATACTGCCGTTTCCACCAATATATATTTCAGGCGTACCGCCTATGTTTACATTGACATTTTCTGCTGAAATGGAGCCATAGACTTTGGTTGGAGCGCCTAAATGTAAGGTGTTTCCGACTTCGATACTTCCTCCGCTTTGGATGGTAAGAGTATTACTGATACCTATTGTGAGGTCATTTGAAGCGATGATTTTACCGCCATTCATCACGTAGATGTCGAGTCGGGAATTTAATTCCTCCCCTGACAAGTCCCATACGCCTTGAACGAATACGGTTACTCTGCCGCTACTTTCATAAACCCGTAAATTGTCTTTAAAAGAGGCCTCGGATGTATATTCTGCACCAATAATAAAGTTGGCTCCGGCATTCAACGCTCCTGAATTATTGGGGACGTACTTATCTGAAACAGCAGGTACTTCCGGTATTATTTTTGTTTCATCATAAAGAGGTTTAAGGTCTTCGCTGTCCTTATGTTTCGGTTCTGTAAATCCTGCTTGTTTTGCGGCTTCGAATGCTGAACCTGTATTTCCTGTGACTCTTGTGCCGACTCCGGTATAGTATAGCTTACAATCCATTGAACCGCCATTTTCGGGAACAGCGCATGCGTAAATTTCATTTCGTTGTTTCGGGTCTGTTTGACGAATATACAGATATCCAGTTGCTGCAGGTATGTTGATTTCTGTAACGTAATTAGCATTCTTGTTTGCTACACCAGCCGCAATCGGAGTCGCATTTTTATCACTCAATGGGTTGGTGGTGAATACTTCGATCAGATACTGGTACTGACCATTGAATTCGTCCTTTACCTCAACATTAAGTTTTACGGAATTGATCATGGACCAATTAAAGCCATCAGGAGCGGCAAAACCTTCACCAAAAGGATTTTCAGCCGGCGGCGTCTGCGGTTCTTTACTTGGGTCGTAAACATCGTCCGCACAACTGGCTAAAAACATGGCGCTTACCATGGTAGCCATTACTGATAATCTGCTAATTGATTTCATCATTAATAAATATAATATGTGTTGAATTTGTCATTCTTTTCTTTATGGACTATTAAAAATGCGCATTTCTTGCATATTTTCGCCACAAAGATAATGATAAATTTGATATGATAGCAGAAAAAGTTGTTTTTTTGTTGCAAATAGGATGCTTTAATTGTTAAAAATGAGAGTAATAGGCTTTTAGTGAAAACTTGCAGATTTTAGTCGGTATCTTATCGGAATGTGCATAATGAAATGGAATTATAGCCAATGGAAGACTTTTGTTGCTATAATCCGTAACTTTTAGACTAAATATTTTTTTATTTTTTATTTAGTGATTTCTCCCGCAAGATCAGAGTTCATCCGGTAGCGGATTTCGGCTTGATTGAGACCATGGCCAAGGAGGAACATAAGTTTGGTTACTGCACATTCGGGAGTACTGTCGTATCCGCTGATGACGCCTGCTTGCAGCAATTTCAGTCCGGTTTCGTAACGCCCCATTTCAACTACGCCACGTTGGCATTGAGTGATGTTAACAATAATGATGCCACGTTCTGTAGCGTCCTTCAGTTGGCGGATGAACCATTCCTTCTGAGGAGCATTGCCGGAACCGAATGTTTTGAGTACAACCGCTTTCAGACCCGGGACATGGAGAACAGAATTGATGATGCTTTCCTGGATACCGGGAAAAAGAGTGAGCATAACCACATTGGTATCGAACAGGTAATGAGGCTTCATGGGACGCGTCGGATCAGGACGGCGGATGATGTGGGCGTCATATTTGATGTGGATGCCTGCATGGGCCAGTGAGGGATAGTTGAATGAACGGAATGCGTTGAAGTTTTCGGCATTGATCTTTGTGGTACGATTACCGCGCATCAATTCATTTTCAAAAAAGATACACACTTCGGGAACGATGGGAGTGCCATCGGGATTCTTGGCCGCAGCTATTTCTATAGAGGTGATAAGATTTTCTTTTCCATCTGTACGCAGAGTGCCGATAGGGAGCTGAGAGCCGGTGAGAATGACGGGCTTAGCCAAATTCTCAAGCATGAAACTGAGAGCAGAGGCTGTATAAGACATGGTGTCGGTTCCATGAAGAATGACAAAGCCGTCGAAGTAATCATAATTGTAGTTGATAATCTTTACGATTTTTGCCCAAAGCGAAGGCTCCATGTCAGAAGAGTCAATAGGAGGATCAAACTGATAGGAAGAGATGCGATAATTGAAACGTTTCAGTTCGGGAACATGTTTGAGAAGATGATCGAAGTTGAAATTTTCAAGCGCACCTGTCTCTGGGTTCTCTATCATTCCGATGGTTCCACCGGTATAAATTAGCAACACGGATGGGTAGTCAGTCTTCATAAACATAACCGGGTTTGATTATTTTGGGTGCAAAGATAGGAAAAAAATAGTGATTAGGGATAAGTGGATAGTGATAAGTGACATTTTGCCATTATAATGTCATTTACTTATCACTAATCACTCTTCCCTAATTACTTCTTCAGCCCTTCTTTCAACTGTGTGATCGCCTTTTCCGCATCTCCTTCAGCTTCATTCAGCAGGGTGACGAAACGGCTGCCGATGATAGCGCCGGAAGAGTTGGCGCAAGCAGCGTCAAATGTCTGTTTGTTACTGATGCCAAAGCCAACCATACGGGGATTGCGGAGGTGCATATCCTGTATCTTTTTGAAATAAGCTTGCTTCTGGCTATCGAAATCTTTCTGGGCACCGGTAGTAGCAGCGCTGGATACCATATAGATGAAGCCGTCGGTATGCTCATCGATTTCGCGGACACGGGCTTCGCTGGTTTCGGGGGTGATGAGCATGATGACACGGATGTCGTAACGGTCGGCAATAGGTTTATACGTTTCTTCGTAATCTTTGAAGGGAAGATCGGGAATAATAACGCCGTCGATACCACATTCTACGCATTTCTGACAGAAAGCTTCGAACCCGAATTTCATGATAGGGTTGAGATAGCCCATCAGGATGAGAGGAATACGGACATCGCTACGGATATCGCGAAGCTGTTCAAACAAAATACGCAGCGACATACCATTGCGAAGAGCACGGGTGGCAGCTTCCTGTATAACGATGCCGTCAGCCATCGGGTCACTGAAAGGAATACCGATTTCAATCGAATGGACTCCATTGCGTTCGAGGGTACGGATGACGTCGGCAGTACCTTCCAGGGTTGGGCAACCGGCACAAAAGTAGATGGACAGCAAATTTTTAGGGCTGTCCTGAAAAAGTTGATTTATACGATTCATCTTATTATTTACGATTTTATTATTTACGATTTACGATTGAAATTACTTTTCACTTGACGATTGCTCTTCACAATGGCGTGCTTCAGTCGTCAAATGGTACATTTTCCCATTTCTTTGAGAAAACGCTCTATCCGTTCCACATCCTTGATGCCCGGAGATGTCTCGAATCGGCTGTTGATATCAATACCGGCAAGGCGGGGATGGTGGAATTCTTTCAGAGCTTTGACACTGTAAGAATTGATACCGCCGCTAAGCAGGAAAGGGGTACTGCCGATGTAACGTTGCAGAATGCTCCAGTCGAACTGCTGTCCGGAACCACCATAGTGGACGGTACGCGTATCGAACAGATAGTAGTCGCAGAAACCTTCATAATCAGATACGGCAAGAAGATCCTTGGGCAAAGCGATGGAAAACGCTTTGATGATCCGGATACCCTGTGAATGAAGGGTGCGGCAATATTCGGGTGATTCGTCACCGTGCAGCTGGACATAGTTCAGGCCGAAACGGTCGACATACATAAGGATGTTTTCTTTGGTTTCGTTGACAAAAACACCGACACGTTTGGCAAGTGTAGGCAGGTACCTGGGTATCTGGTACAGGTATCTGGGGGATTTGGGGTAGAAGATGAAACCGATCATATCTACACCTAATACTTCTACATCGCGGATATTGTCTGCATCGGTCATTCCGCATACTTTGATCATTGTATTCATGATAATATGTACGATTGGACGATTTACAATTTACTATTGAAAACATTTTGCTTAAAAATCACGAATATATGAAATTATGTGTGAATTTCCAAATTCATATACCGTGAATGAGTTCTTCCAATGTGCTCCCGGGATCGTCTGTACGCATGAATGTCTCTCCCATAAGGAAACCACGGAAGCCTGCCGAGCGTAGCTCACGGATGGTTTCAGGGTGCGAAATACCACTTTCGGAAACGAGCAGCGGAGGCGTCTGAAAATCAATTTCAGCAACAGCATTTTTTAACTCTTCTGCAATGCGGAAAGAGTTTTCTATATCGGTGACGAAGCTGCCCAGATTACGGTTGTTGACGCCGACCATATCCGTCTCCTTATATATATAGGAGAGTTCGGAGGTACTGTGTACTTCGAGCAGGACTTCAAGTCCAAGTTCGTGCGCCTGCATGGTAAGCGTGTGGCACTCATCAGGCGTGAGGCAGGCGGCAATGAGCAGCACTGCATCGGCACCCACAATACGGGCTTGCAGAAGCTGATACTTGTCGATGATGAAGTCCTTACGCAGGATCGGGATGTTGACCAGAGGGCGCGCTGTACGGATGTCACGCAGATTCCCGCCGAAAAACTTTTCATCCGTGAGGATGGAGAGGGCGGAAGCTCCGGCAGTTTCATAAGCTGGTGGAATGAGGTTGGCCTGTGCGTTTTCCTTGATCCAGCCCTTAGAAGGAGAACGGCGTTTGAACTCGGCAATGATGCCGGATGAAGAGCTTGCGAGTGCACGTTTCATGCTGCGGACGGGCGTTGTGCCGGAAGCTCCGGTTCCGACAGCTTCCTGCATCATGACAGCAGCTTGCTCTTGCAATTGACTGAGGGAGACTGCTTGTTTTTGCTGCTCTATCTCAATCCGCTTGTGGGCGATGATTTCGGATAAAATATCTTTCATATTTTTTTAGTTCATTGATTGATTTCTATAAACTTCTTCAACGTCTCCAGCGCCCGTCCACTCTCCAGCGATTGGCGAGCGATGGCAATACATTCTTCGATTTCCATTTCAGGTTCCATCACCTGGATGGCGAAGGCGGCATTGACAATGACACATTGTGTTTGGGCACGTGTGGCACGGTTATTAAGGATATTATCAAAGATGCGGGCGGCATCCTCTTTACAGGCTCCGCCGAAGAGCTCTTCGGGCTGCGCGGCACTGAAACCCAGCGCTTGCGGACGGTAAATCCGTTCGTAATTGCGCGTCATGACTTTGAATTCGTCCGTGAGGGAGATTTCATCGTAGCTGTCGAGACTGTTGACTACCGCAAAATCGATACCGAGTTTGTAAAAAACATTTGTGTAGAGTCGCATCTGTGCAAGATCGGCTACACCGAGCAATTGGTAAGTAGGCTTGCAGGGGTTGACAAGCGGGCCAAGAAGATTGAACAGTGTACGTACGCCCAATGCCTTGCGCACAGGGCCGACGAACTTCATTGCCGGATTGAAAAGTTGGGCGTGCAAGTAGGCGATGTTACACTCGTCCATGCTGCGTTTCAACTTGTCGGGATCATTGGTGAAGCGGATGCCGTGTTGCTCCATGACATTGCTTGCCCCACTGACGGAAGTGGCGCCATAATTGCCGTGTTTGGCAACTTTGTAACCGGCCCCGGCCACCACAAAACAGGCACATGTGGAAATGTTGAACGTGTTCTTTCCATCACCTCCCGTACCTACGATGTCGATAGGCCGGTAAGGCGCGAAGTCGATAGGGATGCGAGTCTCCATAAGGGCTTCGCGAAAGCCGATCAATTCATCTACTGTGATGCTACGCATTTGAAACACAGTGAGTAATGCGGAAATTTGAGCTTCGGGATAAGCTTCCCGGGTGATGTTCAGGAGAATCTGCTTGGTTTCTTCCGAAGTAAGCTCTTCGTGGTTGAAGAGACGGGTTAATATATCTTTCATTTTTTTATTTACGATTAGATGTTTTTTTTAGTTACGATTGGACGATTTACGATTGAAAGACTCTGCGTCCGGAATGTCACACCTTAGCGTTCGGAATGCCACATGTTGACGGTCATGAGGTGTGGCATTCCGAACTGTGAAGTGTGGCATTTGGCCTCATGAGATGTGGCATTTCAGACGCCTTTCAGCCAGTTGCCTACAATCTGTTTTCCATCGGGAGTCAGTACCGATTCCGGATGGAATTGGATGCCGTGGACATCGTATTTCCGATGTCTCAGTGCCATGATTTGACCTTCGGGGCTGATGGCAGTGATAACCAATTCTTCGGGAAATCCGTCTGTATCCACTACCCAGGAGTGATAACGACCGACTGGAATTTCAGTAGGAAGACCGTCGAAAATGTAATCTTTATTCTTTATTTTTACATTCGTTTGTATACCGTGAAAGACTTCGCTCAGATTAGTGAGCTTCCCTCCGAATACTTGTCCGATGGCCTGTTCGCCCAGGCAGACGCCAAGTATGGGTTTCCGTCCTGCGTAAGTGCGGATGACCTCTAATAGTAAGCCTGCCTCCTCGGGAATGCCGGGGCCGGGTGAAAGGATGATCTTATCATATTTCTCCAATTCCTCAAGTTCAAATTTATCATTGCGCAGCACATCTACTTCTGCGCCGAGTTCTTTTACCAGATGGGCAAGGTTGTAGGTGAAAGAGTCGTAGTTGTCTATGATTACTATCATTTTATTTACGATTTAACGATTTACAATTTACATTTTCTCCGCCATTACGATTGCCTTTTTCAGTGCTCCCAGTTTGTTGTTCACCTCTTGCAACTCGTATTCTTCATTACTCTTGGCTACGATGCCACCGCCTGCCTGAAACCAGAGTACACCGTTGCGGCTGACAAAAGTACGGATGGTAATGGCCTGGTTCAGTGAACCGTTCAGTCCGATGAAGCCGATGCAACCGCCGTAAGCGCCGCGATTGTGCGGTTCCAGTTCGCTGATGAGTTGCATGGCGCGTACCTTGGGTGCACCGCTCAGAGTGCCTGCCGGGAAAGTGTCGATGAATGCTTTGATAGGGCGGGCATCCTCGTTCAGCGTACCGCTGACGCGGCTTACCAGGTGGATAACATGACTGTAATACTGCATTTCCTTGTAGAAATCCACTTTTACATCGTGGCAGTTGCGGGAAAGATCGTTACGGGCGAGATCGACCAGCATGACATGCTCTGCATTCTCTTTGGGATCATCATGAAGGTATTGGGCGTTCAGCGCATCCTGTTCGGGATCTCCGGTGCGCTTGGTAGTACCGGCGATGGGGTCGATATAGGCGTGACGGCCTTCGATGCGGCAGTGCGTCTCAGGTGATGAACCGAAGATGCGGAAACCTCCGAAATCGAAATAGAACAGATAAGGAGAGGGGTTGATGCTGCGCAAGGCACGATAAAGTTTGAAGTCATCGCCTACGAAACGTTGTTCGAAACGTCGGGAGAGAACAATCTGGAAAACATCCCCACGCAGGCAGTGGGCGATTCCCTGACGGATATTTGCTTTATGCTGTTCATCGGTCAGTGGGGAAGTGGTTTCACCAACGGCACGGAAATCGTAGGCGGTGTAATTACGGTTATTGATGGCTTTCTGCACGGTATCCAGTTCACTTTCTTCACCGGGGGCAAGCATTTCAAGAAGAACCATTTCGTTCTTAAAGTCGTTGAAGACAATGAGGTATTGATACAAGATGTAGAGCATATCCGGTGCGTCGTTGGTGGCTTCGCGGCTATCTTTTACGGGAATATTTTCGAAATAGCGTACGGCATTGAAAGAGGTGTAGCCATAAAGACCGCAGTAATTGGCATATTCGCCTTCCACATGGAAGCGGCCGAGGAAATCCTCTAAAGCTTTTTCTACAGGATATTCCGGTGTGATGGGGCGTTCTTCGCGAGTGCCGTCGGGCAGGCGGAAGATGGCTGTTCCATGGTCGATGCTGACGCTTGCCAATGGACAGAGTCCGATGAATGAACGGTTGTTTTCACTACCGTGATAGTCGGAGCTTTCCATGAGCGCACTTTGGGGAAAGACGTCGCGGACTTTAAGATAGGCACTTACAGGAGTGTGCAAGTCTCCAAGAATAGTCCGACTAATAGTTTGATAATTATATGTATTCATAACCCTTTAATTTTTAATTCTTCATTCATAATTCTTCATTCTTCATTTTTAATTCTTCATTAAGATAAGTTTCTATATCCTTGTCTCCACGTCCCGAAACGGTCAGTACAACGACATCATTGGGTTTGAAGTTCAGCTTTTCGAGGGCACCGAGGGCGTGTGCGCTTTCCAGGGCGGGGATGATACCTTCAAGTTTCGTCAGTTCGTAGGCGGCGCGGATGGCTTCATCATCATTAACAGCAAGTACGATGGCGCGTTTTTGTGCAGCCAGATTGGCATGTATGGGGCCGATACCCGGGTAATCCAGTCCGGCGGAGATGGAATAAGGCTCTTCTATCTGGCCGTCTTCGTTCTGAATGACGTAAGTGCGTGCACCGTGGATGATTCCCGTCTGTCCGAGGGCGATGGTAGCGGCAGTCATACCCGTATCTATTCCTTTACCGCCGGCTTCGGCGAGGACGATCTGCACGCGGGTATCATCGATGTAATGGTAGATGGTTCCGGCGGCATTGCTGCCACCACCTACACAAGCGATAAGATAGTCAGGGCAGTCACGACCTTCTTTCTCAATGAGTTGCTTTTTGATTTCCTCGCTGATGACGGATTGCAGGCGAGCCACCATGTCGGGATAAGGATGAGGACCGACTGTGGAACCGATGATGTAGTAGGTATCGGCAGGATGACAACACCAGTCGCGGATCGCCTCGTTGGTAGCATCTTTCAGTGTCATATTTCCGGAAGTGACGGGGATGACGGTTGCACCCAGCATCTTCATTTTTTCTACATTGATATGCTGGCGTTCTACATCCGTTTTTCCCATGTAGACGATGCATTCCATGTTCATCAGGGCACATACGGTGGCAGTAGCTACGCCATGTTGTCCGGCACCGGTTTCGGCGATGATGCGATGCTTGCCCATGCGGCGTGCCAGAAGAATCTGCCCGATAGTGTTGTTGATCTTGTGGGCTCCTGTGTGGTTCAGGTCTTCACGCTTGAGGTAGAGTTTGCAGCCATACTTTTCGGAAAGCCGGCGGGCATAGTAGAGTGGGGAAGGACGTCCTACGTAGTCACGCAACAGTTGGTCGAACTCTTGCTTGAAATCTTCGCTTTGCAGTACTTTGAGATAGGTGTTCTGCAACTCTTCCACACACTTGTGGAGTATTTCGGGAACATATGCTCCACCGAATTCTCCGTAATAACCATCTTGATTTACTAAAAAACTCATCATTTTATTTACGATTTAACTATTAACTATTGGGATTTGTCCGGGTTTCAAAACCGGATAAAAGAAAAGAGCCCTGTCGCAGGTTGCGACAGGGCTCTTTCTTAATCAGTATTATGTTCACATATATACATACGAGCACTGCTCCCTTACGACTGTCGGAGTTGTAACGGGCGCCACCACCAATATGTATTTATGAGCATTGTTTTCATTGTCTTTTTGTTTTAGCTGGGGACAAATGTAAGCACTTTGTTTTAATTACCAAAGAATTTCTTGCTTTTTTTCTTTAAACGGCTCATTTTTGTTTCATCAGCTTGAAACTATAGGAATATGCGAGCTTTTACTCTTGTTTTTTGTATTTAGGGAAATCAGTAAACCTTTTGTATGGGAACTTGTTTTATAGTTGTGTTTTGAATAACTATTATTTATATAAAAAAGAAAGGATGAACTATGAAACGAAAACATTTAGTAGCCATTGGCGTATCTATTGCTATACTTTTGTTATTATATTGGCTCTTGGTGGCCGAAGATATGAACGCTTGGCTGACCGTTAATTGATTTTTCGTGACTTTCTTGTGGAGTTGTGCGGATAAAAATGTATCTTCGCAAAAAATCATAAGCTTATGAAAGGAATAAGTAACTCTTTTTTGCGTACGATATGTGCGCTGGTAATCGGGCTGATATTGGTGATGTTTCCCAATGAGGCAGGAGACTATTTGGTAATAACGATCGGTGTTGTGTTTCTGATACCATCGCTCTTAAGTATTATCGGGTATTTTGCTATGAATGCGGAGGAAAGGCACCGACTTCCTATTGAGGGGATTGGTAGCCTGCTGTTCGGCCTTTGGTTGGTGATTATGCCCGGTTTCTTTGCGGATTTGCTGACGTTTGTATTGGGATTCATCCTTGTACTGGGTGGTGTGCAACAGATTGCATCGTTTTCTGCAGCCCGTCGCTGGATGCCGGTTCGTGTGGGATTTTATATCATTCCGGTGCTCATTCTGATTGCAGGACTGATTGCCTTGTTCAATCCGACGGGGGTACGTTCCACGGCATTTATCATTATCGGGATCACCAGCATAGTATATGCAGTTTCCGAATTGACAAATTGGTTCACATTCACTCGCAAACGGCCGAAGATGCCGGTTGCACCCAAGGATAAGGACATCGAGGACGCGGAAATTGTGGAATAAGAGCCGGAAATCAAACTGATAGCTATTCAAGCGTTTTACAAGATATAAGCTCTGTATTCTTTATTATTGCTAACTATCATTTCGTGCAAATGACTCGTTCCGGAGTAATACACGTTGCCTTTTAACAATTCAGACCGTCTGTTTCAGTGGAACAGACGGTCTGTTTGTTATAAATATACTATCTATTGGACCGAAACTAACAATCTGTTTCCCGAAAAGAAACATTCTTTTCTTTGGTAAGGCTACACCCTTTGCACAAAAAGGTGTAACCATTTACTCTAAGGGGTTACTACATCTTCTCCAAAGGGTGTAGCCCCTTCGAAAAACAACGCAAATGCTTTCTATTTCAAGAGTAGAGGATGCCGAAATGAAAGAAGCATTTTTCAGACAACTTCCGTGGAAAATTGTCTCCAAATAGGGCAAATGTTTCTCTGCTCTTGCAATATTATCTAATTAGGATGATAATTATATCATTCTGTATTTCTCTAAATCCGATTCCTTGCGTTTCTTTCTACAGACAAGGTTCCGGGGCGTAAAAAGAGAAATGTGGAGAGGTTTAATTGTCAATTTGTCAAATAGACAATTCATTCTTTGTCCAGCCACTTCTTTATTAATTCTATCACTTCTTTCTTTTCTCCTTCGGGCAATGTATTGATACGTGCCAGATGGCTGCCATTCGGTTGGATAAATACATGAATATTCTTCTTGTTTTTCAGCCAGGTGACGCCTGCGGCTGTCCATGGGTCGTTCTGACCGTAAATGAAGATCATCTTCGGGTCCTGTTTCTTTAGAAACTTGGTTATTTTCTTACTTAAAGTTTTGTCGAAGGGCATATCTTTCAACTCTTCGGGAAGCATCAGACGGTGCAGATAGCCTTCACTGGACTGGATGGAGAGATACTGCTTGAACGGTTGGACGTCATAACCATAGTATCCCAATTCACGGGCAGCTTGTACAAAGAAAGAAGCATTGGGGCTGTCGGCGGTGAAATATCCCGGTTCACTGATGGCAAGTAGATGAGAGAATATTTCATCATCAGAGGCTGTTGTAGCGGGTATGGAGCTGATAGGAGTACCCCACTGCCACAAAGCGAAAGAATATTCCAATACCGAGTAATCGTAAATTTCTTCAATCGGTGCACGGAATGAATAATTCTTTTCGGTGCAATACTTTTCAAAACGGGGAAGTAAAGTTGCTTTCCGTTTCAAAGCTTCCAATTGGAAATCTTCAATTTTCTTGCGGTTTTCCGGTGTTGAAACTTTATGCAGGAAAGGCTCATGACGTCCATCTTCTACTCCATAACAAAGCGGAGCTACGTAAGGAACGGAAATATCTACATCATCCGGATAGAAAGTGCGGTAAAGAAGGGTAGTCTGCCCTCCTTTGCTGATGCCGGTGGCGATCCATTTGCCCGGATAGATGCTTTTGAATGCGGTGGTGATGGCATGTAAGTCGTCTGCAGAGTTCTCAGCTGTCAGGTATTGCCAATCTTTGGGTTCGGGGGTAGACTCAAGGAAGTAGCGGTATTCCACGAATATCATGTTGGCATTGAGAAGTTTTGAAAGCTCTTCACGATATTGGGGACGGAGAGCGTAAGCGGCGCCATAGCCTTCGGTAACGATTACTGTGGGGCGGTCGAAGCCGGCATGAGAAACGATAACGCGTTGGCGAAAGCTGCCTTTCTCCGGATGGCGGTGATCCAGCGGTTGAGTAAAATAGGTCACATATTTCTCTGAAAACTCAGAAGTTTCCAGTGGGCGGATTTCTTTAATGGCGGAAATCGCGCTGATTTTTTGCTCCAGAACGGTCTGTGCGAAAGAAGAGGTCGATGCTGACAGCAAAACAAAGAGTAGGAGTGCTGCATAGCGAATGTGCATGTTCTTCATAATGAATCGTTTTTAATTTATCATCTGGTTTTGTAAATATTGACAAAGGTACGAAAAAGTGATATGCCGGGAAATAAATTACGATGATATTTTAGTTTTCAAAAAAAGAGAGAGAACTACCTCCCGGCACCTCTCCCCCTGCAAACTTAAAACAACCAACAAAAGAAAGTTATTAAATGATGAATGAAGAATTCCTCATTCTTCATTTAACGAATGAACAAGAGTTCCCTGTATTTTGGCAGCGTCCACATCTGGTTGTCGACAATCAGTTCCAGCTTGTCGATATGATAACGGATCTCCTCCATTGCCGGTACGATGGTGTCGTGGTAGGCAATGGCTTTCTCGCGTTCACTTTCGATCTTGTTGGCCACTTTGCGGGCTTCGATCATGGCATCTACATGCTCTTTGATGAAGGCGGTGCGGTCGGCAATCTCTTCAATGAGTTCAAGGTTCTTGGCAGACAGTTTTGCAGCTTTGTCGCCAGGGAACAAGTTCTTCATCTTGTAAACGTTATCAATGAGATCCGTTTGATACTGCGTGGCTACCGGGATGATGTGGTTCATGGCCAAATCACCTAATACACGAGCCTCAATTTGGATTTTCTTAGTGTAAGTTTCCCATTTCACTTCATTGCGGGCTTCCAGTTCTTTCTGAGTCAGGACACCGGTATTTTCGAACATGCGGATACTTTCCGGCTTCAGATAGCTGTCGAAGATGAGAGGCACACTGGTTTCGCAATCCAGACCGCGTTTCTTGGCCTCTTCTTTCCATTCGTCACTGTAGCCGTTGCCATCGAAATGGATAGGTTTGCAGATCTTGATGTATTTGCGGATAACCTCAAGGATAGCCGAAATCTTCGGTTCGCCCTTTTCGATGAGTTCGTCCACATCTTTTTTGAATTCTACCAGTTGCTCGGCTACGGCGGCATTCAGGGCAATCATGGCGCAGGCACAGTTTGCTTCCGAACCTACGGCGCGGAACTCAAAACGGTTTCCGGTGAAGGCGAACGGACTGGTGCGGTTACGGTCGGTATTGTCAATCAACAATTCCGGAATCTGCGGAATATCCAGTTTCATACCTTGCTTGCCGCTAAGGCTTACGAGATCATCCTTGGTACTCTCTTCAATGTGTTCCAATACCTGTGACAACTGTTTGCCCAGGAAGCTGGAAATGATTGCGGGAGGTGCTTCGTTGGCACCCAGGCGGTGTGCGTTCGTGGCACTGGAAATAGCGGCTTTCAACAATCCATTGTGCTTGTAGACTGCCATCAGGGTATTCACTACGAAGGTGATGAAGCGCAGGTTTTCTTCGGGTAGTTTACCCGGTCCCATCAGTCCGATGCCTGTATCCGTACCCAATGACCAGTTGTTGTGCTTACCGCTACCGTTGACGCCCTTGAAAGGCTTTTCGTGCAGCAATACGCGGAAGCCGTGGTTACGGGCTACTTTACGCATCAGTGCCATGATGAGCATGTTATGGTCTACAGCCAGGTTACATTCTTCGAAGATGGGAGCCAGCTCGAACTGGTTGGGAGCTACCTCATTGTGACGCGTTTTAACGGGGATACCGAGCTTCAATGCCTCGATTTCCAATTCCTTCATAAAGGCTGCCACGCGGGTAGGGATGGCACCGAAATAGTGGTCTTCCAACTGTTGGTTTTTGGCACTGTCGTGCCCCATCAGCGTGCGGCCTGTCATCAACAGGTCGGGACGTGCGGCATACAGACCTTCGTCGATCAGGAAATATTCCTGTTCCCAACCCAGATAGGCAACTACTTTCTTCACTTCCGGATTGAAGTAACGGCATACGTCTACGGCAGCTTTGTCTACGGCACGCAGGGCTTTCAGCAACGGTGCTTTGTAGTCCAGTGACTCACCGGTGTATGCGATGAAAATGGTCGGTATACAGAGCGTATCATCGACGATGAAAGCCGGAGAAGAGGGGTCCCATGCGCTGTAACCGCGTGCCTCGAACGTATTGCGGATACCACCGTTAGGGAAGCTGGATGCATCCGGTTCCTGCTGAACGAGAAGTTTGCCTGTGAATTCTTCCATCACACCGCCTTTACCATCGTGCTCGATGAAAGCGTCATGTTTCTCGGCTGTACCCTCTGTCAACGGGTGGAACCAGTGGGTATAGTGGGTAACACCCATTTCGAGTGCCCATTTCTTCATACCGGCTGCCACTTCATCAGCAATGCTGCGATCCAGCGGAGCACCATTGTCGATCACGTCAATCAGTTTGGCATATACCTTACTCGGCAGATACCTGAACATCTTTTCCTTGTTGAACACATACTTGGCATAATATTCCGACGGACGTTCCGCGGGGGCTGCCACTGCAACGGGTTTCTTTTTAAACGCCGTTTCTACTACTCTGAATCTTAATTTGGACATACCTTGTAATTGTTGGTTTATAAAAATATATTTGTTGGAGTAAAAAAACTCTTATTTAGTTGTTCCCGGGAAGGCGGCCAAACCCGCCCGGGATAATGATTTATGCGCCGTACGCTGATTCACCATGCTCGTAGATGTCGAGCCCTTCTTCTTCAACACGTTTTGAAACGCGGAGACCGTGTATCCTATCGAGTCCTTTGAAGATGAGAAATCCCATGCCGGCTGCCCATGCACCTACTACGAGGGCGCCAAATACTTGTGCTCCGAGGAATCCCCAGCTTGCACCATAAAAGAGTCCTTCACTGGTAGACAAGAAACCTGTGAGAATGGTACCTGTGAAACCGCAGACACCGTGTACGGAACTTGCACCAACGGGATCGTCAATCTTCAGCACTTTATCGATGAACTCTACCGAGAATATCATCAGGATACCACAGATTGTACCGATGATGACGGCACCCAGCGGAGAAACCATATCACAGCCTGCCGTGATACCTACCAAACCTGCCAGGATACCATTCAGAGTCAAGGATAAAGATGGTTTGCTGTATTTCAACCAACTGACCACCAGTGCGAAGAAACCTCCGGCACAAGCTGCAAGATTCGTGGTGAGGAAGACGTGCGAGATAGCCATCGCATCGTCCGTAGAGGCTGCTGCCAACTGTGAACCGGGATTAAATCCGAACCAGCCGAACCATAAAATGAATACACCTAACGCCGCTATGGTGAGGTTGTGTCCCGGAATAGCTCTGGACTTGCCATCTTTACCGTATTTGCCGATGCGTGGACCAAGGATGGCTGCACCTACCAGCGCAATCCAGCCACCGACAGAGTGAACAATGGTGGAACCTGCAAAGTCGTGAAACGTGGTGCCGAACAGATTCATCATGAACGAACCTTCTTCGCCGTTCATCAACCAGCCGCCGCCCCAGGTCCAGTGACCGGAAATCGGATAGATCAGTACGCTGATGAAGATGGTGTAAACCAAATACATGGAGAATTTGGTACGTTCGGCCATGGCTCCTGATACGATAGTAGCTGCTGTGGCACAGAATACAGTTTGGAATACCAGAAAGCCTTCTGTTGGCAATCCTCCTCCATCATAGAACGAGAGGTTGAAGAAGTGGGGCATTCCCACGAAACCACCTACGCCGAACATCAGTCCGAAACCGATGAACCAATAGAGTAGGGAACCGAACATGAAGTCTACGAAGTTCTTCATCAGGATGTTGGCAGTGTTCTTGACCCGGGTGAAACCGGCTTCTACCAGTGCAAAGCCCGGTTGCATGAAAAATACCAGCATAGCGGCGAGTAACATCCATACAGTGTTGAGTCCGTTTACTAATTCTCCTACAGTGTCAGGGGCTGATGATTCTACAGTAGTCTCTTCTAATGTAGCTATAACAGCGGTTGTTGTAGCTGATATACTATCCGTTGTTGCGGAAGTTTGTGCAAAAGTTTCTGTTGTTGTGCAGAGTGCCATAAGGACAGCAACAGCTATCCACAGCCTGGCAATGCTGCGTTTACTATATTTATCCATAAAATCTTTTTGCTTTTAGTTGTACTTGTATTCTTTGTTTTGTTAAGTAGCTCTTACAGCTCTCTGAAGGATGCTCTTAACAGTTGCGGTTTGGTGCTGCCTGGACTATCTTTCCTGTTCAGCATTATAGAGGGCGATGTCGCCACGTTCGGCGGTGCGGATGCGGATAGCGTCTTCTATGGGGATGATGAAGATACGCCCGTCGCCGATTTCTCCGGTTTGTGCGGACTTGATGATGGCCTGCACGGTCTTTTCGGCATTCTTGTCGCGTACTACGATAGAGACCAGGATACGCTCAATGGTACTGGTGTCGTACATTACACCGCGGTAGATACGTGCCTGACGGGATTTTCCTATTCCCCGGACGTCGTAGTAGGAGAACCATTCGATGTCCGCTTCGAGCAATGCGTCCTTTACATCCTCGAATTTTGTCTTGCGGATAATTGCTTCAATCTTTTTCATACCTTAATATATTTACGATTAGACAATTTACGATTTACGATTTGCCATTCGGCGCATCTGTAAATACCTGATACCCGTTTATCCTTCTTTAAAAACTAACTCCGAATACGAAGTATGCACCCTGCGTGTGTGGATTGAACGTCACTTGTGCAAAGGTGGGCAGCGAAAAAGAATTTGTGAATTTGATTTCTTTTTCTGCTTTCAGTGTGAGGTTGGTTACGTTAAATTTATTGGCATACGCACCTTCCCATGGGGTAAGACCGACTTCTGCCGACCAGTCCAGGCCGCCGAGTTTGAAGGGAGCGCTGATGCCTACATACGTGGAATAAGCTCTGTCACCGTTTTCCTTCGTATAATCATCTCCGGCAAAGTAAGTGTTCCAACTCAGTGCCAGCGGACCGAAATCATATCCCAGAGTGGCTTCGAAGATGTGTACCGTGCTGTGTGCGCCATACTTGAAATAATCTCCTGTATATCCGCCATCCTCTTTGTGGTAGGAGAACCAGTAATCTGTAACGGATACGCTGAAACCACCTGTATTGTAACCCAGTGTGAGGTCGATTTCCCTGGCATCTTCCTTGTCGATGCCTACCGAACCCCAAGCTGCCAGTGACAAGCCCTTGTAGCTGACTCCCATGCTGGGCTGGATACTTACACCACCGCAGTCTGTCCCACGCCAGATGTAGTTGCTTACAAAATCTGCACCGACTGAGGCTTCCACTTTATCCTGTGCCTTTGCCGTGAAAGGCATTGTTGCTGATAATAGCGCGATGGCTATCATTCTGAATTTTACACTTTTTATTTTCATACCTATTTTACCTTTTAAGTTTAGACAAATTGCGGATGATCAGTCCGGTGAAACTATAGTTTTATTTTAGTTGTTATCTTTTTCATACCAGCCATTTCCTGATTCTCTTCATCGCTTCCACACAATCCTCGTGATTTCCGAAGGCGGTCAGGCGGATGTAGCCTTCTCCGCTGGGGCCGAAACCTACGCCGGGCGTTCCTACTACATTGGCTTCGTATAACATCTGTTCGAAGAAACGCCAGGAACCGATGCCATTCGGTGCTTTCAGCCAGATGTAGGGAGCATTCACGCCGCCGTACACTTTCAGTCCGGC
Source organism: Bacteroides sp. MSB163 (assembly GCF_036416795.1). Classification (NCBI taxonomy): domain Bacteria; kingdom Pseudomonadati; phylum Bacteroidota; class Bacteroidia; order Bacteroidales; family Bacteroidaceae; genus Bacteroides; species Bacteroides maternus. The sequence goes on from NZ_CP143867.1 coordinate 4,469,036, forward strand.
TGCTTCCAGACCCTCTTTCATGGTTCGGGCGTTGTTCATATAGTAGTCGATGTTTTCCTTTATCTGCTGCTTGCCTGCCGGGGTGTAGATGGCTTCGGCAGCCCGTTGGGTGATGTAGCTGGTACCATTGAATTTGGTGCATTGACGGCGGTTCCAGAGACGGTTCAGCGGAATGCGTTCACCGGTCAGGGTGGCGGCTGTCAGCTCTTTCGGAACTACGGTGTATCCGCAACGGACTCCGGTGAATCCTGCTGTCTTCGAGAAGCTGCGGAACTCTATGGCACATTTCTTGGCACCTTTTATTTCGTAAATGGAGTGGGGAACGTCTTCTTCCTGTATAAACGCCTCATAAGCGGCATCGAACAGAATCAGAGTGTCGTTGGCAAGCGCGTAGTCCACCCATTTTTTCAGTTGCGACTTGGTCAGCGTTGTTCCCGTCGGATTGTTCGGGTAGCAAAGGTAGACGATGTCAATCCGTTTGTCCGGTATCTCAGGAACAAAGTTGTTTTCGGCGGTGCAGGGCATGTAGGTCACGTTGCTCCATTTGCCGTCTTCTTCCAATACTCCGGCACGGCCACACATTACGTTGCTGTCTATATATACCGGGTAGATGGGGTCTGTCACTCCCACGCTGTTGTCGTGGCGGAGGATATCGCCTATGTTGCCTGTATCGCTTTTGGCTCCATCGTTTACGAATACTTCCGCAGGGCTAAAATGAATGCCTCTCGGAGCATAATCATGTTTGATGATCGCTTCAATCAAAAAGTCATATCCCTGTTCGGGACCGTATCCGTGGAAGGTACTGGCATTTGTCATCTCATCCACTGCCCTGTGCATCGCCTCGATGCAAGCCGGTGGCAGTGGCCGGGTAACGTCTCCGATACCCAGGCGGATGACCTCTTGTTTAGGGTGCGTTATCCTGAAAGTATTCACCTTTTTAGCTATGTCTGAAAATAAGTAACTTCCCGGTAGTTTCAAAAAATGTTCGTTTACTAATGCCATACTTTCTTGTTGTTTTAAGCGTATTGATAAATGAAGAATGAAGAATGATGATTGAAGAATTGGCTGCGCTATTGTGCCGCATGGTAATTCTTCATTCTTCATTCATCGTTCATAATTACTTCTCCGTCGAACACCCGGGCTGCTCCTCCGGTCATCCATACGTGATCCGTTTTTTCGTCCCATTCGATGGTAAGTGAGCCTCCATCCATGATGATATCTGTTTTTCTTCCGGATTTTCCGGTCAGTGCGGCAGCTACTGCGGTGGCGCAGGCTCCGGTTCCGCAAGCCTGGGTGATGCCCGAACCTCTCTCCCAAACTCTCATCCTGATTTTCCCATCCTCTAGCACCTGGGCAAATTCTACATTGATGCGGTCGGGAAACAACGGATGATTTTCCAGTTTCGGGCCGATGCTTTCGAGGTTGATATCTTTAATATCTTCTACAAAGATTACCAGGTGAGGATTTCCCATTGATACGGTGGTTCCGATGAATTTCTGTCCGTTGGCTTTAATGGGTTGTTCTTTCATGTCGGCGGGATGTCCCATATCCACGGTTACGGTGTTCACTTTTCCGTCTTCTACATGGAGCTTTAGTATTTTGATGCCCGACAGGGTGTCGAGGGTAACGGCTGTTTGGGAAGTCAGGCCGTATTCATATAAGTATTTACCGATGCACCGACTGGCGTTGCCGCACATTTTGGCTTCGGAACCATCTGCATTGAAGATGCGCATACTGAAATCTGCCTTGTCCGAACTGCCGATGAGTACCAGGCCGTCGCTTCCAATTCCTGTATGCGGGGCGCTCCATTCAACCGAAAGTTTTTCAGGGCTTTCGATGGGATATTTCAGGGTGTTTACATAAATGTAATCGTTGCCTGCTCCGTGCATCTTAGTAAATTTTACAGTTCTTGTCATTTTGTACTCTGTTTGATGAGTTGATCTTTCTTTTTGTTTTATCACGATGCAAAGGTACGACGTTTTGCTAAATTATTTGTAGAATACATATCTTATTTCTATTATTTTTATTTATTCTTTCAGTCGCTGCAAATATACGGTATTCAAGTTTCAAATTAAAAGTTTGCGGGTGCATATTTATAGAAATTGTTATTTGTGGAATTATTTCCGTATATTCATTCCATGTAGGTAGTGGCGTAAATACGTGTTTTAAGTGGAAAAATGGAGTTTATGAGGTAAAAATGAAGATTTGTATATGACAGAATGAAATTGTTTTCTTCTTTTTGCTGACTAAATGATCTTTTGCATAATGCCACACTATTGCAAGTCAAATGCCACACTTTAGCTTCCGCAATGCCATTCATTTGAGCCATCGAAGTGTGGCGTTTGAATTGTTGAGGTGTGGCATTGGGGGAGTTAAAGTGTGGCATTGGTATAGATTGGGATAGTAATGAATTTAACTACCGATCTGCATTACTTCTTTTTCAATATCTCCTGCAATAGTACTGGTTCGTTGGTGGTAATGAAATCCACTCCCTGGCTGATGAGTCGTTCCATATCTTTGGCATCATTTACTGTCCAGGCGTTAACCTTCATGCCAAGGTCGTGACATTCTTTGATCCATTCGGGATGTTTTTTGAAGACAGAGAAATGGTAATCAGGACCGGCACAACCCATGTCTTTCAGTTCCTGCGGATTGAGGTCACCTTCCAGATAATATACGGGAGTACCTTTAGGAGCCAGGCGAATGAATTCTTTGGTCGCATGGCGTGAGAAAGTGATGTATTCGGTACGTTCTTCCAGTCCCATCTCCTTAATCATTTTCACTATTTGCTTTACGGCGAGCGTTTCCCGTTCGGGAGTCTTGTGTCCTTTCAGTTCCAGGATAAGGCGGGTTTTCAACCCTTTGGCCTTATCGAGATATTGCTGAAGGGTAGGGAGGTTCTCACCGTTATCGAGGATGATAGAGGTACATTCTTTCTCGGTGGATGTTTCCATGCGGACACCTTTGAATACACCGTCATGATCTACGATAAGTTTATTGTCGGCAGTGAGCCAGACATCGAACTCGGAGCCGTAGCAATGGATGGAGTCAGCTTTCACTAGGGCGGCAATACTATTCTGGGCAGAGCCGTCGGTCTTCCAGAAACCACGGTGGGCAATGACTTGGGTGTTTTGGGCCTGCAGAATGCCGCATGCGGCAAGAGACATAGCGGAGGCAAATAAAAGTTTTTTCAGTTTCATAGTTCCTTATTTATAATTCTGCCGCAAGGTACAAAATATGTCTGAAAAGTGATGTTTCATTTATGTTATTAATGGAGTCAGGAGATAAAGGTGTTCCTTTACCTCCTATTTACTTGCGTATACGACGTCTGCGTCTGTGGTGACGTTTCTTCTGCTTGTAAATGCTGATCCGTTTCCAGACAATCCACACAAACAGTATCCCGAAGACTGCAAAGATGAGAAGCACGATACCCGTATTCAGATTATCGCCTTTGACGCGGCTCCACATTTCGAGAACAAGCTCTGTGCGGTCACCGAAATCACGGATCATGGCGCAACGCTCCACGACTTTACGGTCAGGGTATTGTATCGGATTGATCTGAACGCTGTCTGCACCGGGACCGAAGAAATAACTGAGGTCGGAGAACTGTTCAAGAGTAGTATCGATCTTTGCCTCCATAATCTCGGGCGTTGCTACGGCACTGACGTAGCCGATGGCATCCATATTGCGCAGAGCAATATCTGGCTGGCAAAGATAATTGATGAAGTAGCTGGCAGCTTTTACGTTGCGGGCATACTTGGGGATGGCCCAGCCATCGTACCAGATGTTGCTGCCTTCACGGGGAACTACATAGTCCAGGTCCACGCCTACGGCTTCCGCTTCATCAATGGCCCAGACGGCGTCGCCACTCCAGGTAAGGTTGAGCCATGCTTTGTTTTTCGTCATCATCTCTTTGCCGAAGTCGGCTTCCCATCCGGCAATGTTGGGTTTCAAGGCTTTCAGGTATTGCTCTGCAAGGGCAATAGATTCAGGGGAATTGTCGTTCATCAGTTGCTCCACGGTGATGGTGCTGTCGGCAAGTTGCCGGGCATGGGCATAGATGATGGCAGTGCCGTAGGCATCGCGGTAACTGTCTTTCATCAGAATCTTACCACGGTTGACGGCATCCCAAAGGCATCCCCAGGAGCTGACTTCTTCAAAGGTCTTGAACTTCTTGTTATAGAGTATTCCAGCGGTACCCCACATGTAGGGAACGACGTAATCATTGGTGTGGTGACCGGGCTGGCTGATCTTCTCCAACTCTTTCTGAATATACGGTGAGATGTTGGGGATATAGTCCGGAGTCTTCCCAAAATTGCGGTTGATAGGGAGAAGGAGATCTTTCTTCAACATTCGTTCGATGATGTATTCCGATGGGCATACAAGGTCGAAATCTTCCTGTCCGCGCTCAATTTTGGTGAGCATGATTTCGTTGATATCGAATACCTGGTAGATGATGCGGATATCTTCGCCTGTCTGCTCTTTGTACCAAGCAGGAAATTCAGCGAGGACTTCTTCGTCGATGTAATCTGCCCAGTTATAGACTTTCAGTACACGGCTGCGCTTCTCACCTGAGTCGGTACAGGAGGCGAGGAGAAGGATGCAGAGGAAGAGGGATATGTATTTCTTCATTGTTGATGGAGTTAATTTGTGATTGTTATTCTTTCTTAGAACGTTCTGCTCTCTTGTTAATCACAATCAGCAATACTAACACTGTTACAAAAATGATTGTTGACAGTGGGCGCAGTTCAGGAGTCAATCCACCCTTACGTGCGTCCGCATAGATGTATGTCGACAACGTTTCCAATCCTTCATTTCCTATGGTGAAGATCGTTACTGCGAAGTCATCAATGGAAAGCGTGAAAGCGAGGATGAAACCGCTGATCATTCCCGGCAGAATTTCCGGGAAGATGACTTTACGAAGCGCCTGAAAAGGAGTAGCTCCGAGGTCGAGGGCTGCTTCGTATACATTCTGATTCATTTTCTTCAGGCGGGGCATCACACTAAGCACCACATAAGGGGTACAGAAAGTGATGTGTGCCAATACTACCGTAGTAAATCCCTGTGAAATGCCAAAGCTGACAAACAGCAGGAACAGGGATACACCCGTAATGATATCCGCATTCATCATCGGAATAGCATTGGTGAAATTCATCACCTGGCGTGCCCGGGAGCGCAAGTTAAAGATGCCGATAGCTGCCAGGCTTCCAAGCAGGGTAGAGGCTGTGGCGGCAATCGTAGCAATCGCGAATGTGTTCCAGATGGCATTCATCAGCGAGTGGTGCATGCCGCCTGTAAATAGTGAACTGTATAGTTTGGTGGAGAATCCTGTCCAGTTACCCAGTACCTTGGCCTCAGTGAAAGAGAAGATCATAATGATCAGGATGGGCGAATAGAGCAGGACAAGCAGAAACCAAAGATAGCCTTTCGCCAGAATACGTGTTATCATATCACACCTCCGCTTTCATTTTGTGCACTGTCGTCCTCATTGGTAAAGAGGGCGGTGACGCCAATCAGCAACAGCATGATGAGCGACAAGGCAGCGCCGTAGTTCCACATTCCGTTATATATATTCTCTTGTACGGTGGTACCGAACAGTTTGATGTTGTTCATCGTCAGCAACTCGGCAATGGCAAAGGTGGAAACCGTGGGCATGAAAACCATCACTACACCACTCATGATGCCGGGCATCGAGAGGGGGAGGATCACTTTACCGAATACCTGTACAGGCGTAGCTCCCAGGTCTTGGGCTGCTTCTATCAGACTGTCATCCATTTTTTGCAACGTATTGTAGATAGGGTATATCATGAACGGCAGGAAGTTATAGACCATACCGAATACCAAAGCACCTTCGCCCAGCGGCAGGTTGAGGAAATCAAACAATGCCACTGTGGCAAGTGTACGTATCAGGATGTTCACCCACATAGGCAGGATGAACAGTACAACCATGGTCTGGGAAGTGTTGAAGCGCTTCTGACTGAGAATATAAGCAGCCGGATAACCGAGCAGGAGGCACGCCAGAGTCGTGATGACAGCTATTCCGATGGAATAGACGAATGTGTTGATAGATTCGGGATGCATCATGAATTTGCGGAAGTTGGCAAACGTGAATGCGCCTTCAGCATCGGTGAAGGCATAAACCACAATGAGCAACAGAGGCATCACAACGAAGATGATGAGAAACAATGCGTAGGGAACTGTCCAGTTCCGGCGGCGCATGAAGAAACGGGATATATTACTGAGCACTTCCTTTCTTATTAGCAGATTCGACAATAGGGATAGAACCGGTGGTCTGTGCCGGTGCAACAATTCGTATATTTTCGGGTGCGATGGTGATGCCGACACGGTCGCCGTCGTCCCAGACGTCAGTGGTGTCTACAAAGATATCCTCGTCCCAATCGGTAAACACGGTGAGATGGTAATGGTTTCCTTTATAAAGGATGAATTTCACTTCGCCCGTCAGATGACCGTCTTCTTCGTTATCTTCGAGGATGACGTTCCGGAAATCTATTTCTACGAGGACGGAACTGCCCGGTTCGATGTCCTGCACTTCGGTGCACTCGAAGGTGTAACCGAGGAATTCGATGTGTGTGGCGTCTATGAGCTTGCCTTCGAAGGTGTTGCAGGTGCGTTCTTTCTTCATTACGTGGATGTCGAAAGGTTTCACGAGCAGACCGACTTCCCGTCCGGCCTCGAAACTGTGATAGTCCTGCACCATGAATTCGTAGCCCTCGTTAGTCTGTACCATCATTTCGTAATGTACGCCTTTGAAGATGCAGGAGGTGACAGTACCCGTCAGTTGGGCAGCGGCAGAAGGCTCGAATATATAGATGTCTTCGGGACGGATGACTACATCGACGGGAGTGTTTTCGCCAAAGCCCTTGTCGACACATTCAAATTCGTGTCCGGCAAAGGATACGGCTTTGTCCTGAAGCATGAGCCCGTTCAGGATGTTACTTTCTCCGATAAAATCGGCAACGAAAGAGTTGATGGGTTCGTTGTAGATGTCTGTTGGCGTACCTATCTGCTGGATACGACCTTCGCTCATCACGACGATGGTGTCGCTCAGAGTAAGGGCTTCTTCCTGGTCGTGGGTAACGTAGACGAAGGTGATTCCAAGTTTCTGGTGCATCTCTTTCAACTCCATTTGCATATCTTTACGCATTTTGAGGTCGAGAGCGGCAAGGGGCTCGTCCAGTAACAGCACTTCGGGTTCGTTGACGATGGCACGGGCGATGGCAACACGTTGTTGCTGTCCGCCGGAGAGGGAATCGACGTCACGGTCTTCGTAGTCCGTCATACCTACCATGCGGAGGGCTTGTTTCACTTTCTTGCCAATGGTGGCTTCGGGCATCTTTTTGAGTTTCAGTCCGAAAGCGATGTTGTTGTACACGTTGAGGTGAGGGAAAAGGGCATACTTCTGAAAGACGGTATTCACCGGACGTTGGTGTGGCGGTGTTTGCGTGATGTCTTTTCCGGCGATGGTGATGATACCTTCCGAGGCGGTCTGGAAACCGGCTATCAGGCGCAACAAAGTAGTCTTGCCGCAGCCGGAGGGGCCCAATATTGTTACAAATTCGCCCTTACGGACAGAGAGGTTTACATCATTCAGTACGGCTTTGTCTCCGAAGTATTTCGATACGTGCTCTACACCGATGATGCAGTCAGACTTTTGCATAAGCGTTATTAAGTGTTTAACCTAAAACTAATAGAACGAATTCTGCCTTTCTAAAAAAGCGGGTACAAAGGTAGGGAATAAATTGGGAAAATAAATCAAATTCAACTACTAATTCGCATTATTATGTGGCTTGTAGTTTCCGTACTTCCCTCGGTTATGGTACGTCAGCGCTGCTGATTTACGGAGCTGGCTTGCTATATTTATGGTATACAAAATGAGAAGAATAAAAAAAGAAAAAATAAAAGTCGGAAAAACCAACCTAAATACTTGACTTCGTCTTTCAGATGTCATATCTTTGCAGGGTAGTTGATAATAGAGAATTCATACTACTTGTTTTCTAAGATAATAACAGACGAACAATAAGAAAGGCGGTAATTTCAATAGGAAGTTATCGCCTTTCTTGTTGATATTTATCGGATCTGGGCTTAAAAGAGCCTTTTGGCGTTTTTAATAAACGTTGGGCACATTCTTTAAAAACGAATAACAGGAAGCTTAAGGCTTTATCAGCCCACGTTCCCAGCTGCCTCGTGCACATCTGCCACCGCCCGTCCGCTCGGATCATTTTTTCCTTGCAACGTGGCATCCCAGGCGAGTGCTTCAGCAGTAGAGCAAGCCACGCTCGGCACACTGGGTACGCTTCGGGCAGCCGACTGACTGGGGAAGTGTTCTTCGAAAATGCTACGATAGTAATATTCCTCCTTATTCTGTGGCGGATTGATGGGAAATCGTTCGGCAGCATGTTCCATCTGATGGTCAGTGACAGCGGCAGAAGTAATAGCTTTCAATGTATCGATCCAATTGTAACCGACGCCATCGGAGAATTGCTCTTTTTGTCGCCAGGCAACACTCTGAGGCAGTATATCCTGAAAAGCTTCGCGCACAATGCGTTTCTCCACTTCTTTGCCCGGACACATCTTAACAGCAGGGCTGAGGTTCATCGCCACATCCAAGAACTCTTTATCGAGGAAGGGAACACGACCTTCCACTCCCCAGGCAGCGAGGCTCTTGTTGGCACGCAGACAGTCGTACAGGTGCAGTTTGGAGAGCTTACGGATCGTCTCTTCGTGGAAAGCCTGTGGTGTGGGGGCTTTGTGGAAGTAGAGATAACCACCGAAAACCTCGTCGGCGCCTTCACCGCTAAGCACCATCTTGATGCCCATAGACTTGATGACACGTGCCAACAGGTACATCGGTGTGGAAGCACGTACAGTGGTAACATCGTATGTCTCGATAAAGTAGATGACATCCCGCAAGGCATCAAGCCCTTCTTGAATGGTATAATTGATTTCATGGTGAACAGTACCGATATATTCCGCTACTTCACGGGCTTTAATCAAGTCCGGTGCACCGTGCAGGCCGACGGCGAAGGAGTGGAGTTGAGGCCACCAGGCTTCGCTCTGGTTGTCGGTTTCAATGCGCTTGCGGGCATACTTCTTGGCAATGGCGGAGATGACGGAAGAGTCGAGGCCACCACTGAGCAGAACACCGTAAGGAACATCGGACATTAACTGGCGTTGCACGGCAGCTTCGAGGGAGAGTTTTACGCTGTTGATTTCTGGTTGGGTAGCTCGGCGGGCGATGGTGTCATTGGCTTTGACGGCGGCATAATCGGTCCAGGGACGCTGATACCAACGGTGCATTTTACCTTCACGTCCCCAGAAGTAATGTCCGGGCAGAAAAGGCTCGTAGGTATCACAGAAACCTTCGAGAGCTTTCAGTTCGCTACCGACGTAGATATGTCCCTGGTCGTCACGACCGATATAAAGAGGGATTACTCCGATAGGGTCACGGGCAATCAGATAGTCGTCTGCTTCTTCATCGTAAAGGGCAAAGGCGAAAATACCGTTCAATTCTTCGAGGAAATGAATGCCTTTATCCTTATATAATGCGAGGATGACTTCACAGTCCGATCCTGTACGGAAAGCATACTTGCCGGCGTAGCGGGAACGGATTTCCCGATGATTATAGATCTCACCGTTGACGGCAAGGATTTGCCTGCCATCCGGAGAGTACAAAGGTTGTCCGCCACTTTCCGGATCGACGATGGAAAGACGTTCGTGAGCCAGGATGGCACTGCCGCCTACATAAATACCACTCCAGTCTGGTCCGCGATGACGGATTTTCTGCGCCATTCGAAGCGCTTTATTTCTCAATTCCTGGGATTGAGATTTGATATTGAAGATACCTACGATTCCACACATAATACTTAGTGATTAGGGGTTAATTTAAATACTTGTCTATCCGTTCTGCCACTCTCCGTCCGTCCGCCAGTGCATGCACCACAAGGCTGGCACCACGTGCCGCATCACCTGCTACGAACACATTTTCCGGAAATTCCGGTTGTTCCGGTTTCAGGAAGCCCATGGCCAGAAGTACCATATCGGCGTCTATCACTTCTTTCTTTCCGGTAGGCTTCATGGTAGGGCGTCCGCCATCCTGGGCCGGAATCCATTCCACTTCTTCTACCTCTACACCGCAGACTTTTCCATTCTTGCCAATAAACTGATTGGATGCCAGCGACCAGCGGCGTGTGCAACCTTCTTCGTGACTTGAAGTCGTTTTCAGTACAATGGGCCATTGCGGCCAAGGAGTAGCATCATTGTGACCTACGGGAGGCTGTGGCATGATCTCAATCTGTGTCACACTCACGGCTCCCTGGCGGATACTCGTACCGATGCAGTCCGATCCTGTATCACCGCCACCGATGACGAGAACCCGTTTACCCTTGGCATTTACCAGACGTTCTTTCGGGAACGTTTCCCCATCGAGGATATGATTTTGCTGAGACAGCATTTCGAGGGCAAGATAAATACCTTTCAGTTCGCGTCCGGGGATATTGAGGTCACGTGCCTGCGGCGTCCCAGTGCAGATGCAGTAGGCATCAAAGCCGGCGGGGAGTTTCTGCACATCTACCGTTACGCCCATTTCGAACTTGATGCCTTCGGCTTCAAGCACTCCCATCCGGCGGTCGATTACTGCTTTATCGAGTTTAAAATTAGGAATGCCATAGCGCAGTAATCCGCCGGGCATGGGTTTACTGTCAAAAAGAGTGACTTCATAGCCTTTAGCATTCAGCCGGCAGGCAGCGGAGAGTCCCGCAGGACCTGCACCGATGATGGCAACCCGCTTTCCATTACGTTGGGGCTGAATGGGCACGATGTAACCTTCGCGAAAAGCCGCTTCGGCAATAGCCGCCTCGTTTTCACGAATGGTGACAGGCTCATCACACGAAAGCTTCAGTACACACGATTTTTCACAAAGTGCCGGACAGATGCGTCCGGTAAATTCGGGGAAGTCGTTTGTGGCGGCGAGCACTTCGTATGCTTCGCGCCATTTACCCTTATAAAGTGCGTCCTGAAATTCAGGTTGTTTATTACCCAACGGGCATGCCCAGTGACAGAAGGGTACACCGCAATCCATGCAACGTGATGCCTGGAGTTTGCGTTCGTGACTGTTTAAAGTTTGCTCCACCTGACTGAAGTCGGTGATACGTTCGTGGACAGGACGGTATCCCGCTTCCTGCCGTGGTATGTTTAAGAATGCTTTTGGATCTCCCATTATACTATTCTTTAGTTTGACTAAGTAAATGTTTGTAATTAGTTTGTTTGCATAATTAAGTAGGCGACTATACAGTAATTGTCAACTGTCAATTCTAATAATCTCTCTGCATCTCTGCAATCTTCTGTTGCAGTTTCCGCATTTGCTCCTCTTGCAGTACCTTTTTGTACTCGATGGGGACTATCTGGATAAACTCATCCACATACCGGTTCCAGTCATCAAGCATGATGCGTGCCAGATTGGAGCCTGTATAGAGGTAGTGCTGACGGATGAGTTCGTGCAACTCCTTACGATAGGAGGCTTCTTCGATGAGGCTTAGTTCTACCATTTCCATGTTACAGAAATAATCGAAGTTTCCATCCTTATTCCATACATAAGCTACACCGCCCGACATACCGGCGGCGAAGTTGCGCCCTGTTGAACCGAGGACTACCACACGACCGCCCGTCATGTACTCGCAACAATGATCGCCTACACCCTCTACTACGGCAATGGCACCGGAATTGCGGACAGCAAAACGTTCGCCTACGCGCCCATTGATGTAAACTTCACCGCTGGTTGCACCATAGAGCAAGGTATTTCCTGCAATCGTATTCTTTTCGGCCTGGAAGTTAGAGCGTACCGGAGGCAACACGGCAATCCGTCCGCCCGAAAGGCCTTTGCCGAGGTAATCGTTCGCTTCACCTTCCAGCTTGAAGTTGACACCCGGTACAAGGAATGCACCGAAACTTTGTCCTGCAGAACCTTTGAACTTTACGTTCAAGGTATGTGCCGGCAGTCCCGCTTCACCGTACTTTGCGGCAATGGTGCCCGAAAGCATGGCTCCGCAAGCACGATCCGTATTGGCAATCGTATATTCCAGTGAGATTTCTTTCTGATTTTCCAGAGCTTCGGCAGCGGCATGCAGCATCTCAACGTCTTTTACGTGGTCGATGCCATGTTGCTGGTCGATGGTGTGGCGGATGGCTGCACCATTATCGACGCGTGCCAGTATTTTGTCGAAAGTAATCAGGGATTGTTTGGGTGATTCGTTTTCTGACTTACGGATAATAAGATCTGTGCGTCCGATGATGTCATCCATACGTTCCACACCGATTTCTGCGAGATATTCCCGCACTTCCTGTGCCAGGAAAGTGAAGAAGTTCACCAGGTATTCGCTACGTCCGTGGAAGCGCTGGCGAAGTTCCTTGTTTTGCGTTGCCACACCCACAGGGCAGGTATTCTGATGACATTTACGCATCATGACGCAGCCCAGTACAATCAAAGCGCTGGTCGCAAAACCGAATTCTTCGGCACCCAGCATCGCCATCAGCACGATGTCACGACCGGTTTTCAGTTGCCCATCCACTTGCAACATCACTTGCCCGCGCAGACCGTTCAGTACGAGAGTCTGTTGCGTCTCGCTTAGTCCCAGTTCAGAAGAGATACCGGCATAGCGGATACTGGAGGCAGGAGAAGCGCCCGTACCACCTTCCGCACCGGAGATGACGATAAGGTCGGCTTTTGCTTTGGCCACTCCGGCGGCAATGGTTCCTACACCACTTTCGGCTACCAGTTTCACACTGATCTTGGCACGAGGATTTACATTCTTCAAGTCGAAGATCAACTGTGCCAGGTCTTCGATGGAATAAATGTCGTGATGGGGCGGGGGAGAAATCAATGAAATGCCGGGAATGGAATGGCGTGTTTTCGCAATTACCTGGTCTACTTTAAAGCCCGGCAACTGACCGCCTTCACCCGGTTTGGCCCCTTGTGCCACTTTGATTTGTATTTCATCGGCGTTCACCAGATACTCCGTTGTGACGCCGAAACGTCCCGAAGCTACCTGCTTAATGGCGCTACGCAGACTGGTTCCATCTTCACGGGGCGTAAAGCGTGCGCTGTCTTCGCCTCCCTCACCTGTGTTGCTGCGTCCGTGAATCCGATTCATGGCAATGGCCATTGCCTCATGCGCTTCTTTGCTGATAGACCCGTAACTCATGGCACCCGTTACAAAGCGGTGCATGATGCTTTCTACCGGTTCAACCTTATCTATAGAAATGGGGGCACGGCGGAAATCCAGGAAGTCGCGCAGGAAGATAGGCGCTTCTTTTCCATCTACCAGACTGGTGAATTCTTTGAACTTCTTATAGCTGCCCAAGCGTGTGGCAAGTTGCAAGGTAGAAATGGTTTCCGGATTCCAGGCATGTTTTTCTCCGTCTTTACGGAAAGCATACAAACCGTTGTTGGGGAGTAATCCGTCTATCTGTGCAGCAAAGCCTGCATCGTGGAATGCTATTGCATCGTGTGCCACTTCATCCAGCCGGATACCGCCTATTGTGGATCTCAACCCGCCGAAATAAGCATTGCTGAGTTCTTCACTCAAACCTACGGCTTCGAATATTTTCGCTCCCCGATATGAGCGGATGGTACTGATCCCCATCTTACTCATGATCTTGAATAATCCCTTGCAGATGGATTTGATATATTTCTTTTCGGCTGTGGCATAATCCAACTGGATTTCTTTCTTCGCCACCAGCTTGTCGATCACGGCGAATGCCATGTAAGGGTTCAGGGCACTGGCGCCAAATCCCAGTAACAGGGCCGCGTGCATTACCTCGCGTATTTCGCCGCTTTCCACTACCAATGCCGTCTGTACACGTTTTCCTACCGAAATCAGGTGGTGGTGTACTGCGCTTACTGCCAGTAGGGAGGGGATAGCCGCATGAGTGGCATCCACATCACGGTCGCTCAATACAATGTAGTTCACCCCTTCACTGACGGACTCTTCCGCTTGCTTGCAAAGTGCTGTGAGCGCTTCCTGCAATCCGGCACGGCCCTTTGCTACCTCAAACAGCAAGGGCAGCTTCACCGTTTTGAAACCTTTGTAGCGGATGTTGCAAAGAATATCCAGTTGTGCGTTGCTCAGGATGGGATGGTTGAGGCGCACCATCTTGCAATGGCTTTCGCTGGGTGTCAGAATGTTCATGCCCACGGCACCGATATATTCCGTCAGTGACATTACCAGTTCCTCGCGTATAGGGTCGATAGGTGGATTGGTGACTTGTGCAAACTGTTGGCGGAAGTAGTTGTACAGTAGTTGCGGTTTATCCGAAAGTACGGCAAGCGGCGTATCATTCCCCATTGAGTTGATAGGCTCGGCACCCGTGGTACACATAGGGACGATGAGCCGCTCCACATCTTCCTTAGAATAGCCGAAGGTGCGCAGCATTCTCTCGTAATTCTCTATGCTATGGGGGACTTTGCGTCCGCTTTTCAGCTCATCCAGTTCGATGCGGTTTGTTGCCAGCCAACTGCGGTAAGGCTTGGCTTCGGCCAACTGTTTTTTCAATTCTCCGTCGTAGTAGATTTCTCCTTTTTCGGTATCTACCAGTAGTATCTTGCCTGGTTGTAGGCGTCCCTTCTCTTTGATGTCTCCCGGTTCGAAATCCATCACACCCACTTCGCTGGCAACTACCATCATGTCGTTGTGCGTAATCAGATAGCGTGCAGGACGTAATCCGTTACGGTCGAGCATACCGCCTGCAAAACGCCCGTCGCTGAACAGCAGGGCGGCAGGGCCATCCCACGGTTCCATCAGGATAGAGTGGTATTCATAGAATGCTTTCAAATCTTCGCTGATGGGGTTCTTTTCGTTGAAAGATTCTGGCACCAGCATGGCCATGGCATGCGGCAGGCTGAGGCCTGACATAACGAGAAATTCCAATACATTGTCCAGTGAGGCACTGTCGCTCATCCCCGGCTGAATGATGGGGCGTATCTCCTTGATGTCGCCCAGGACGGGAGAGGAGAGCACGCTTTCACGGGCTTCCATCCAACCCCGGTTGCCGCGGATGGTGTTGATTTCGCCATTGTGTGCCAGGAGGCGGAACGGTTGTGCCAGTCCCCAGGTAGGGAAGGTGTTGGTACTGAAGCGAGAGTGCACCAATGCTATGCCGCTGGTGAAGTAAGGGTTTGTCAGATCGGGGAAGTAGCCTCGCAGTTGCAGTGAAGAGAGCATACCTTTATAGATGATGTTCTTCGTGGATAGGGAGACAACGTAGAAATCCTTACGCATGGCAATATCCGATTTGCGTACTTTGTTTTCTATTCTTTTTCTTATGAGATAGAGTTTACGGTCGGCTGTCTCGCTTTCCGTAAATCCGGTGATGAAAATCTGTTTGATATCCGGTTCGTTGGCAAGTGCCGATTCTCCCAGAATTTCGGGACAGGTGGGCACATTGCGCAGGTGCATCAATGTCAATCCTTCTTTTTCAATCTCTTCGATGATGATACTTAAGATAGTACCTTGGTCTTTCTCATCTTTCGGCAGAAAGAGAAGGCCTGTACCGTATTTCCCTTTCTCGGGAACAGGAATACCCTGCAAAAGAATAAACTCATGCGGAATTTGCAGCATGATGCCGGCACCGTCTCCGGTTTTGTTATCCGCACCTTCGGCACCCCGATGACGCATGTTCTCCAACACCTTCAATGCAGACTCCACCAGTTCGTGTGACTTGCCTCCGTGGATGTTCACTAACATACCGACACCACAAGCGTCATGCTCGTTCTCTGCATCATACAAGCCCAACTGCCTGGGCTGTCGTTGATAGGGTTGTACTTTTGTTTTGTTGTTAAAAAGTTCTTCTTTTCTCATTTTTGGTTTACTTTATTTTGTGGTAATACCTATTATGTCTATCAAAATGTTCGACAAAGATATGTAAATAGTTTCAAAATGATATAAGAAATTCGTGTTTGTAATTTGTGAAAAAACGTATTTGAGTGAGGGTTGTTTTAATATGATATAAAAATGGTGTGTTTTTCTTTTAATATGAAAGTTTTTGTCCGTGTTATTATTCGTATTGTAATAAATGGGGAGACTGATGGTTTCGTATATTGCCAAATTGCCATATTGGCACATTGCCAAATTCGTAGGCTTTGGCAATCGGTTTTCATGTTTTTATCAGTTCTGTAGTATCTCTATATGATCTCCGTAGTATTGAAATGCTTGCTGATACTCGAAAGACGGTGGATCTACTACTAAGAACCTGTTTCTATATTGAACAGAGATTACAACTGCATGTGTAAAATAGGATATTCTTTACCTTCTCCGTCCGTATTTGACCTTTTATATATATTAAAGCCTATATATTTATAAAAACCGACAGCTTGAATATTCTGCTCATTCACATCGACTTTAGTTACTTGCAAATTATTTATGGCATAAGTAATTAATTTTTTCCCTATTCCTGTGCCTCGATAATTATTGTCAATAAATAACATTTCAAGATTTCCTTCTGCAATTCCCATGAATCCGATTAAGACTCCCTTTTGTTCGAATCCGAATAGAGTGACATACTGAAAATATACTGGAAGTTGTTCCTTATAGTATATAAAATCTTCCTCTTTAAGAAAATCATGTGTACTCAATACTGCACTTTCCCAAATTTCCATCAAACGTGGATAATCTGTAACTTTAATTTTTCTAATCATAATTGTAACTGCTATTTAAAGTTGCAAAATTCGAAACTTATACATTCAAAACACTGTGACAAAGATATGAATTAATACTCATCGAATATATTTTTCATAAGTTTTGATAGTCGTTTTTTTATATTGTTGATTACTAAAGAACCAAAGCGTCTATGGGTTATTCTGCTTTCGATCCCGTCCTTTTAGCTATTTCTGTCGGATTACAATGAAAATCCTCGATTTCCTTTCGATATTAAACCAAATTTCCACTACTTGCTTTGAGATTGTAAAATGTCTCCTTTTGCTTTAATAAGTTTGTTTTCTTTAACTTTTTGACAAGAAAATATCTTTTTTCTATTCTTTTGATAAATAAATAGGCAAAACATTAACTTTATGTTCTCGGATTTTTATATCTTTGCAGCGCAAAACCAAATATTAATTAGTATGTGTGGAATAGTAGGCTATATTGGTCAAAAGAAAGCCTACCCCATTCTTATCAAAGGATTGAAGCGATTAGAGTATCGCGGATATGATAGTGCAGGGGTAGCATTAATCAGTGATAACCGACAGTTGAATGTGTACAAAACGAAAGGTAAGGTTTCGGAACTGGAAACTTTCGTTACTCAAAAAGATATTTCCGGTAACATCGGAATTGCCCATACCCGTTGGGCTACGCACGGGGAACCTTGCTCCGCTAATGCCCATCCTCATTATTCTTCTTCCGAACATCTCGCTCTCATCCACAACGGCATCATCGAAAACTACGCCGTTCTCAAAGAAAAACTCCAGGCCAAAGGCTATTCATTCAAAAGCAGTACGGACACTGAAGTACTGGTGCAACTGATAGAATTCATCCAGAAATCCAAAAATACAGATTTGCTGACTGCTGTGCAATTAGCGTTGCGTGAAGTAATCGGCGCATACGCCATTGCCGTGCTGGATAAGGACAATCCGGATGAGATTATAGCAGCTCGCAAGAGTAGCCCGTTGGTAGTGGGTATCGGTGAAGATGAGTTTTTCCTGGCTTCGGATGCTACGCCGATTGTGGAATATACAGATAAAGTCGTATATTTGGAAGATGAAGAGATTGCTGTCATTCATCGCGGAGAGAAACTGAAGGTGGTGAACCTGAAAAATGTGGAATGTCCGCACGAAGTAAAGACGGTAGCGCTGAATCTGGGACAATTGGAAAAGGGTGGTTATCCGCACTTCATGTTGAAAGAGATCTTTGAGCAGCCCGATTGCATTCACGATTGTATGCGCGGACGTATCAATGTAGAAGGTACAAATGTGGTGCTTTCCGCAGTGATTGATAACAAAGACCGCCTGCTGGTGGCCAAACGTTTCGTCATCGTGGCGTGCGGTACTTCCTGGCATGCGGCGCTTATCGGAAAGCATCTGATAGAAAGTCTTTGCCGTATTCCGGTGGAAGTGGAGTATGCTTCGGAATTCCGTTACCGTGATCCGGTGATAGACAGTAAGGATGTGGTGATTGCGATTTCGCAAAGTGGCGAGACGGCGGATACACTGGCAGCTGTGGAACTGGCGCGGAGTCGTGGGGCATTTATCTATGGTATCTGTAATGCGATTGGTTCGTCTATTCCGAGAGCTACGCATACGGGTTCTTATATCCACGTAGGCCCTGAAATCGGAGTGGCTTCCACCAAAGCATTTACGGGACAGGTGACAGTGCTCACTATGCTGGCGCTGACGCTTGCCAAAGAAAAAAATACGATAGATGAGGGGCAATTCCTTGCCATCGTGCAAGAGCTGAACCGCATTCCTGATAAAATGAAAGAAGTGCTGAAGCTGAACGGCAGCATTGCAGAGCTTTCCAAGATTTTCACGTATGCGCATAACTTTATCTATCTGGGACGCGGATATTCGTATCCCGTAGCCCTGGAAGGTGCGTTGAAGTTGAAAGAAATCTCTTATATCCATGCCGAGGGTTATCCGGCAGCTGAAATGAAGCACGGGCCTATCGCATTGATAGATGCTGAAATGCCGGTAGTGGTGATTGCTACACAGAACGGGCTTTATGAGAAAGTATTGAGCAATATACAGGAAATCAAGGCACGTAAGGGCAAAGTGATCGCCTTGGTGACAAAAGGGGATACGGTCATCAGCAAGATTGCCGATACTTGTATCGAGTTACCGGAAACAATTGAGTGTCTTGACCCGTTGATTACTACAGTACCGTTGCAGTTACTGGCGTATCATATCGCAGTATGCAAGGGGATGGATGTGGATCAGCCGAGAAACTTGGCGAAGAGCGTCACGGTAGAGTGAACAACATATCTATCAAATAGTAAATAGTAAATCGTCAAATAGTAAATAAATCGGATGGAAGAACTGAAGCATGAATGTGGCGTTGCCATGATACGCCTGCTGAAACCTCTGGAATACTATGAACAGAAGTACGGCACATGGATGTATGGTTTGAATAAACTCTATCTTCTGATGGAGAAGCAGCACAATCGCGGACAAGAAGGCGCCGGTCTGGCTTGCGTAAAGCTGGAAGCAAATCCCGGTGAGGAGTATATGTTCCGTGAGCGTGCACTCGGTTCGGGCGCCATTACCGAGATATTCGGTACGGTGCAGAGTAACTTTAAGGATTTGACAAAAGAGCAGCTTCATGATGTGGATTACGCTAAGAAATACCTTCCTTTTGCGGGAGAGGCTTACATGGGGCACTTGCGCTATTCTACTACCGGAAAGAGCGGAATTTCCTATGTGCACCCTTTCCTGAGGCGTAACAACTGGCGGGCTAAGAACCTCGCTCTTTGCGGCAATTTCAACATGACGAACGTGGATGAGATCTTTGCGCGTATCACTGCCATTGGCCAGCATCCGCGGAAGTATGCCGATACGTACATCATGCTGGAACAAGTGGGACACCGACTGGACCGTGAAGTGGAGCGCCTCTTCAATCTTGCCGAAGCGGAAGGATTGACAGGTATGGGTGTGACTCACTATATAGAAGATCATATGGACCTGGCAAACGTGCTGCGTACTTCGAGCAAGGAGTGGGACGGAGGTTATGTGATATGCGGGCTGACGGGAAGCGGTGAATCGTTTGCCGTGCGCGACCCGTGGGGAATCCGTCCCGCATTCTGGTATCAGGATGATGAAGTGGCAGTGCTTGCCAGCGAACGCCCTGTGATACAAACCACTTTCAATGTGCCGGCAGGCAGCATTAAGGAATTAATGCCCGGACAGGCCTTGCTGATTAACAAGACAGGCAAGCTGCGCACCATCCAAATTAATAAAGCGCGCGAGGTGAAACCCTGTTCTTTCGAACGCATTTACTTCTCGCGAGGCAGTGATGTGGATATTTATAGGGAACGTAAACTGTTGGGTGAGAAACTGATACCTAACATATTGAAGGCCATTAATAAAGACCTTGACCATACCGTCTTTTCCTTCATCCCGAACACGGCGGAAGTTGCTTTCTACGGTATGTTGCAGGGACTGGATGATTATCTGAATGAAGAGAAAGTGCAACAGATCGCCTCCCTGGGACATAGCCCCAATCTGGAGGAGCTGGAACAGATACTTTCCCGCCGTATCCGTAGCGAAAAGGTAGCCATTAAGGACATCAAATTGCGCACGTTTATTGCAGAAGGAAACAGCCGTAATGACTTGGCTGCGCACGTGTATGATATCACCTATGGCAGTCTTGTGCCGGGTGTGGACAATCTTGTCATTATTGACGACTCCATTGTGCGCGGAACCACTCTGAAACAGAGTATCATCGGTATTCTCGACCGCTTGGGTCCCAAGAAGATTGTGATTGTTTCTTCTTCCCCGCAGGTGCGTTATCCCGACTATTACGGCATCGATATGGCAAAGATGAGTGAATTCATTGCTTTCAAAGCGGCCATCGAGTTGCTGAAAGACCGGGATATGAAAGATGTGATTGCCGCTGCCTACCGAAAATCGAAAGACCAGGTAGGACTGCCGAAGGAGCAAATGGTGAACTATGTGAAGGATATCTATACACCCTTCACTGACGAGGAAATCTCCGCCAAGATGGTAGAACTGCTGACACCTGCCGGAACAAAGGCGAAGGTGGAAATCGTATACCAACCGTTGGAGGGGCTGCATGAGGCTTGTCCCAATCATCGGGGAGACTGGTATTTCAGCGGTGATTATCCTACGCCGGGCGGGGTGAAGATGCTGAATAATGCCTTTATTGACTATATAGAACAAGTATATCAATTTTGAGATGTACGATTTGACGATGTACGATTTACGATTGAAGAATGTCATTGTAGAACGTTATCGCCAAGAAGAAGTAATCTCAATCGTAAATAGCAAATAGTTAAATCGTAAATATATAGATGAGAAATGTAACTCTTATCCTCGACGACGGGAGCCGCTTCCACGGCAAGTCGTTTGGCTACGAAAAGCCGGTAGCGGGAGAGGTGGTTTTCAACACAGCCATGACGGGGTATCCCGAGAGCTTGACCGACCCTTCGTATGCCGGACAGTTGATGGCGCTCACTTATCCGTTGGTGGGCAATTACGGTGTGCCGCCTTTCACTATCGAACCGAATGGGCTGGCCACCTTTATGGAAAGCGAACGTATCCATGCGGAAGCCATCATTGTAAGTGATTATAGTGAGGACTTCAGCCATTGGAATGCAGCAGAAAGTCTTGCCGATTGGCTGAAGCGCGAACAAGTGCCGGGCATCACAGGTATCGATACGCGTGAGTTGACGAAGGTGCTCCGCGAACATGGCGTGATGATGGGGCGCATCGTTTTCGACATCGTCGAAAACGAAATTGACAATGGACAATTGACAATTGACAATTATGAGGACATCAATTATGTCGATAGGGTGAGTTGCAAAGAGATTATTGTATATAAAGGAAATGAGTCTCGCCGTTTCAGCATTGATACCCCTGCAGCACAGCTTAATTGTCAATTGTCAACTGTCAATTGTCAATTGAAGCGCGTAGCGCTTCTCGATTGTGGAGTGAAGACCAATATTCTTCGTTGTCTGCTGAAGCGTGATGTGGAAGTCATCCGTGTGCCTTGGGATTATGATTTTAATGAACTGGAGTTCGACGGACTTTTCATCAGTAACGGCCCGGGTGATCCGGATACCTGTGATGCTGCGGTGCAGAATATCCGTCGGGCAATGAAGAATGAAAAACTGCCTATTTTTGGTATTTGCATGGGCAATCAGTTGCTGAGCAAGGCAGGAGGAGCAAAGATATACAAACTGAAATATGGTCATCGCAGTCATAATCAGCCGGTACGTATGGTGGGTACGGAGCGTTGCTTCATCACTTCGCAGAATCATGGTTATGCAGTGGACAACAATACGCTGACAGAAGATTGGGAACCGCTGTTCATCAATATGAACGACGGGTCTAATGAGGGGATCAGACATAAACGGAATCCCTGGTTCTCTGCACAATTTCATCCGGAAGCTGCCAGCGGACCGACGGATACGGAGTTTTTGTTTGATGAGTTCGTGAAGTTAATTACAAATTACTGATTACAAATTACTTGTTTGTAATGGGTAATTAGTCATTTGTGATTTTTGAAAGTAATTTGTAATTAGTAATTAATAATTATTGACGTGAAAGAAAACAATATAAAGAAAGTCCTGCTACTCGGTTCCGGTGCACTGAAAATCGGGGAGGCAGGTGAGTTCGACTACTCCGGCAGCCAGGCACTCAAAGCCTTGAAAGAAGAAGGTATCTACACCGTTCTTATCAATCCGAACATCGCTACCGTGCAGACTTCGGAAGGCGTTGCCGACCAGATTTACTTCCTGCCTGTCACTCCTTATTTTGTAGAGAAAGTTATCGAAAAAGAACGTCCGGATGGTGTTATGCTCGCTTTTGGCGGACAGACGGCACTGAACTGCGGTGTCGACCTTTACAAAGGTGGAGTTTTTGAGAAATACGGCGTAAAAGTTCTCGGTACTCCCGTACAAGCCATTATCGATACGGAAGACCGTGAGATTTTTGTGCATAAGCTGAATGAAATCAACGTAAAGACTATTAAGAGTGAAGCCGTAGAAAACGCCATTGACGCTCGTCGTGCTGCTGCCGAATTGGGTTATCCGGTGATTGTCCGCGCTGCATACGCGCTTGGTGGACTGGGTTCCGGCTTCTGTGACAATGAAGAAGAACTGGATGTGCTGGTTGAGAAAGCTTTCTCCTTCTCCCCGCAGGTGCTTGTAGAAAAATCCTTGCGTGGATGGAAAGAAGTGGAGTATGAGGTGGTGCGCGACCGCTTCGACAACTGTATCACCGTCTGCAACATGGAGAACTTCGACCCGCTGGGCATCCATACGGGAGAGTCCATCGTTATCGCTCCGTCACAGACGCTCAGTAACTCCGATTATCATAAGTTGCGCGAACTTGCTATCCGTATCATTCGCCACATCGGTATTGTAGGAGAATGTAATGTGCAGTATGCTTATGATCCTGAAAGTGAAGATTATAGAGTGATAGAAGTAAATGCCCGCTTGAGCCGTTCTTCTGCTCTGGCGTCTAAAGCTACGGGGTATCCGCTTGCTTTCGTTGCTGCAAAACTCGGTCTTGGCTACGGATTATTCGACCTGAAGAATTCTGTAACAAAAACCACAAGTGCTTTCTTTGAACCTGCATTGGACTATGTGGTCTGCAAAATACCCCGTTGGGATTTGGGTAAGTTCCATGGTGTAGACAAGGAACTGGGTTCCAGCATGAAGTCCGTAGGCGAGGTAATGGCCATCGGCCGTACTTTTGAAGAAGCCATTCAGAAAGGCCTGCGTATGATAGGACAGGGGATGCATGGTTTCGTGGAAAATAAGGAACTTGTTATTTCTGATATAGACAAGGCGCTCCGTGAACCGACGGACAAGCGTATTTTCGTCATATCCAAAGCTTTCCGTGCCGGATATACCGTTGATCAGGTGCACGAACTGACGAAGATCGATAAGTGGTTCCTGGAGAAGCTGATGAATATCATGAACACCAGCAAAGAGCTGCACGCATTAAATGAGGAATTAAGAATTTCTTCATTATCTACCGAGCTGCTGCGTAAAGCCAAGGTACAAGGTTTCTCCGATTTCCAGATAGCCCGTGCCATCGGTTATGAAGGAGACATGGAAGACGGTATCCTCTATGTACGCAATTATCGTAAAAGCGTTGGCATTGTCCCTGTGGTGAAGCAAATAGACACTCTTGCTGCCGAATATCCTGCACAGACTAATTACCTGTATCTGACGTATAGTGGCATCACTAATGATGTTCATTACCTCGGCGACCGAAAATCCATCGTTGTACTCGGTTCCGGTGCGTATCGTATCGGGTCTTCCGTAGAGTTTGACTGGTGCGGTGTGCAGGCACTGAATACCATTCGTAAAGAGGGGTATCGCAGCGTTATGATCAACTATAATCCCGAAACTGTATCTACGGACTACGATATGTGCGACCGCCTCTACTTCGACGAACTTACCTTCGAACGGGTAATGGATATCCTTGAACTGGAAAATCCGCACGGGGTGATTGTTTCCACCGGTGGTCAGATACCGAATAACCTTGCCCTGCGTCTGGATGCGCAGAAGGTGCCTATACTCGGTACTTCCGCCAAAAGCATAGACAATGCCGAAGACCGTGAGAAGTTCTCTGCCATGCTGGACCGTATCGGTGTAGACCAGCCTCGCTGGCGCGAGCTTACGAGCATGGACGACATCAACGAGTTTGTGGAAGAAGTGGGTTTCCCGGTACTTGTGCGTCCGTCATACGTGCTTTCAGGTGCTGCAATGAACGTTTGTTCCAATCAGGAAGAATTGGAACGTTTCCTGCAACTTGCAGCCAATGTATCGAAGAAACATCCTGTGGTAGTCAGCCAGTTTATTGAACATGCCAAGGAGGTGGAAATGGATGCCGTGGCACGGAACGGAGAGATCGTGGCTTATGCCATCTCCGAACATATCGAGTTTGCTGGTGTGCACTCCGGTGATGCAACCATCCAGTTCCCGCCACAGAAGCTTTATGTGGAGACAGTACGCCGTATTAAGCGTATCAGCCGTGAGATTGCACGGGAGTTGAATATCTCCGGTCCGTTCAATATCCAATATCTGGCCCGTGAGAATGATATTAAGGTGATTGAGTGTAACTTGCGCGCTTCGCGTAGTTTCCCGTTCGTCAGCAAGGTGTTGAAGATAAATCTGATTGAACTGGCTACGAAAGTCATGCTGGGGCTTCCGGTGGAGAAGCCGAACAAGAATCTCTTTGAACTGGATTATGTAGGCATCAAGGCAAGCCAGTTCTCTTTCAATCGTTTGCAAAAAGCGGATCCGGTGTTGGGTGTGGATATGGCGTCTACAGGCGAGGTTGGTTGTATTGGAAGCGATACCTCCTGCGCTGTGCTGAAAGCCATGCTCTCAGTTGGTTACCGTATTCCGAAGAAGAATATCCTGCTTTCTACCGGTACACCGAAACAGAAAGTGGAAATGCTTTCCGCTGCCCGCCTGCTTCAGCAAAAAGGGTATAAGCTCTTTGCAACGGGAGGTACCAGTAAGTTCCTTACGGAAAACGGGGTGGAGAATACGCAGGTGTATTGGCCCAGTGAGACTAACCAACAGCCGCAAGCGTTGGATATGCTGCACAAAAAGGAGATCGACATGGTGGTGAATATTCCGAAGAACCTCACTGCGGGTGAGTTGAGCAACGGATATAAGATTCGTCGTGCCGCCATCGACCTGAATGTTCCGCTGATTACGAATGCTCGCCTGGCAAGTGCTTTTATCAATGCTTTCTGTACGATGACGCTGGATGATCTGGCAATTAAATCGTGGGCGGAGTATAAATAATCTCTGTATAACAAAGTGATAGCGCCTCGTTACATTGCAAAGATGTAACGGGGCTTTTGCTTTTTATATGCTGCAAAACATATTCCTATTTCTTGCTGATTCAGAATAAATAATCTTTCTTTGCACCAGCACAGTTCAGCACAGTTTCCTGTGCCATCCTTACTTTGATTAAACCTGTATACGCAATATGAAAACAATTTTCGGGCAACAAACGACGAAGGTAAAACAACTGGCCGATTTGATCAGTCAGGACATTTCCATGGGACGTTACAAGACGGATACCGCCCTGCCTTCCATCAATCAGCTGAGCCACGATTATAAAGTTTCCCGCGACACGGTTTTTAAAGCTTTTATTGATCTGAAGGAGCGGGGGATTATCGACTCTACTCCTGGTAAAGGTTACTATGTGGTGAATCGCCAGAAAAATATCCTGTTGCTTCTCGATGAATATTCACCCTTTAAAGATACGCTGTATAACAGTATCATCCGCCGCCTTTCCACGCGTTATAAGGTAGACCTGTGGTTTCATCAGTATAACGAAGCATTGTTCAATGCTATTCTTCGCGATTCCATTGGCCGTTATAATAAGTACGTGGTAATGAACTTCGATAATGAAAAGATTTCTCCTTATCTCTATAAGATAGACTCTTTCCGCCTGTTGCTGCTTGATTTCGGGCAGTTTGATAAGCGGGAATATTCATATATCTGTCAGGACTTCGGTGAAGCCTTTTACGCAGCTATGGTTCAATTGTCGGATAGGTTGCAGAACTATCGCAAGCTTATCCTGTTTCTGGCACGGGAAAGTAAGCATCCCAAGGAGACGTGCGATTATTTCAGGAAGTATTGCGCGGATCATCAATTGGAATGTGAGGTAATAGAGACTTTGGACGACAGGGAAGTTCATTCCGGTGAAGCCTATATTGCCATCCGTCAGGTGGATGTGGTGGAGATTGTGAAGAAGAGCCGTGCGGCAGGTTTGACGTGTGGCGTTGATTTCGGCTTGATAGCCTATAATGATACGCCGGCTTATGAAGTGATTGATAAGGGAATAACAGTGATGAGTGTTGATTGGCAAAAGATGGGAATCCTGACGGCAGATTTCATCTTGAGTGGCAAACCCATACAGGTTTGTCTGCCGACGGAAGTAAATTTAAGAGGCTCTTTATAGCCTTTTTTTATAAACTGGTTTCAGCACAGTTCAGCATAGATGATGTTTTATTAACCAAATATAATGATAGCATGAAAAAGTATCCGAAAATCGGGATTCGTCCCACTATCGACGGCCGCCAGGGTGGCGTACGTGAAAGCCTTGAAGAAAAGACAATGAATCTGGCTAAAGCAGTAGCCGAGTTGATCACCAGTAACTTGAAGAATGGTGACGGAAGTCCGGTGGAGTGTGTGATTTCAGACAGTACCATCGGTCGCGTAGCCGAAAGCGCGGCTTGTGCCGAGAAGTTTGAACGCGAAGGTGTGGGGTCTACTATCACAGTGACTTCTTGCTGGTGCTATGGTGCCGAGACTATGGACATGAATCCGTATTATCCGAAAGCTGTTTGGGGATTTAACGGTACGGAACGTCCGGGAGCTGTATATCTGGCAGCTGTACTGGCAGGACATGCACAAAAAGGATTACCTGCTTTTGGCATTTACGGACGTGATGTGCAGGATCTGGATGACAATTCCATTCCTGCCGACGTTGCAGAAAAACTGCTTCGCTTTGCACGTGCCGCACAGGCAGTAGCAACCATGCGCGGAAAATCTTATCTGTCGATGGGTAGCGTATCTATGGGTATTGCCGGTTCTATTGTGAATCCGGATTTCTTCCAGGAATATCTGGGCATCCGTTGCGAATCTGTAGACCTGACTGAAATTATCCGTCGCATGACTGAAGGTATCTATGATAAGGAAGAGTTTGCTAAAGCGATGGCATGGACAGAAAAGTATTGCAAGAAAAATGAGGGCAAGGATTTCAATATCCCCGCAAAGACCAAGACCCGTGAGCAAAAAGACGAAGATTGGGAGTTTATTGTGAAGATGACCCTTATCATGCGCGACCTTATACAAGGTAATCCGAAACTTCGCGAAATGGGATTCAAGGAAGAAGCACTTGGACACAACGCCATTGCCGCCGGTTTCCAGGGACAACGCCAATGGACGGATTTTTATCCGAATGGTGACTACTCCGAAGCTCTGCTGAATACTTCTTTCGACTGGAACGGTATCCGTGAAGCATACGTAGTAGCTACTGAAAACGATGCCTGCAACGGTGTAGCCATGCTCTTCGGCCATTTGCTGACAAACCGTGCACAGATATTCTCTGACGTGCGTACATATTGGAGTCCTGAAGCTGTGAAACGTGTTACGGGTAAGGAATTGACCGGTTTGGCAGCTAATGGCATTATTCATCTGATTAACTCCGGTGCTACCACTCTGGACGGTACAGGCCAGCAAACAAATGCACAGGGTGAACCTGCCATGAAACCTCATTGGGAAATCTCCGAGGTTGAAATGGAGAAATGTCTTGAAGCTACCACCTGGTATCCAGCTAACCGTGATTATTTCCGTGGCGGTGGTTTCTCTTCCAACTTCCTGTCTAAAGGCGGCATGCCTGTGACGATGAGCCGTCTGAATCTGGTAAAAGGCCTCGGTCCCGTGCTCCAGATTGCTGAGGGATGGACGGTAGAGATTGATCCGGAAGTTCACAAGCTGCTGGATGAACGTACGGACCGTACTTGGCCTACTACCTGGTTTGTGCCCCGTCTTTGTGATAAACCGGCATTTGAAGATGTGTACTCGGTAATGAATAACTGGGGAGCCAATCATGGTGCTATCAGTTACGGACATATCGGTCAGGATTTGATTACGCTGGCTTCCATGCTTCGTATTCCTGTTTGTATGCACAATGTGGATGAGAAGAAGATATTCCGTCCTGCTGCTTGGAATGCATTCGGTATGGATAAAGAGGGAGCTGATTACAGAGCTTGCACAACGTACGGACCAATCTATAAATAGATACTTCTCTATAATACCTGATATACTAATAATTACTATTTGATAAACAAAACATGATAACAAACGATCACATAGAACAATTCATTGCCCAAGCACATCGGGTAGGAGATGCCGGATTGACAATATGCAGTAGCGGCAATATCTCCTGGCGCATTGGTGACGAAGTCCTGCTTTCCGGAACAGGTTCATGGGTACCTTCTCTGCCTAAAGAAAAAGTAGCTGTCTGCCGCCTTTCCACAGGAGAAGTATTGAATGGAGTGAAACCCTCTATGGAGAGCGGTTTCCATCTGGGAGTACTTCGTGAGCGTCCGGATGTGAATGTAGTCCTGCATTTCCAGTCACACTATGCCACGGCTGTGGCATGTATGAAGAATCGTCCTGCGAACTTCAACGTAACAGCGGAGATCCCCTGTCATGTGGGAAGTGAGATTCCGGTAGTTCCTTACTATCGTCCGGGATCGAAAGAATTGGCACAGGGAGTGATTGATGCTCTGAAAGATCATAATTCCGTCCTCTTGTTGAAACATGGGCAGGTGGTGTGTGGCAAGGACTTCGACCAGGCTTTTGAACGCGCTATGTTCTTTGAAATGGCATGCCGCATCATTATCCAGTCCGGAGGAAACTACACCGTACTTACTCCTGAAGAGATCGATGATCTTGAAACATACATTTTAGGAAAGAAGACTAAATGATGAATACCTATCTGGCAGTAGATTTTGGAGGTGGAAGCGGTCGCGTGATGGCCGGTTCCATCTGCCAGGGTACGTTGAAACTGGAAGAGGTGTACCGCTTTCCGAACCGCCAGGTGCGGATGGGAAACCATGTGTACTGGGATTTCCTTGCTCTGTTTGATGAGATGAAGAACGGACTCCGGCAAGCGGTGCGCAAGGGATATCGTATCAGGAGCATTGGCGTTGATACCTGGGGCGTGGACTTTGGATTGATAGACCGTAACGGTAATTTGCTAGGAAACCCTGTGTGTTATCGTGATCCGCGGACGGATGGTTTGCCGGAAGAGTTTTTCGGTGGAAACCTTGTCCGGCATTATTCCGAGGCCGGCATACAAGTGATGTCCATCAATACACTTTTTCAGCTTTACAGCATGAAGAAAAGCGGTGATGCGCAATTGGAAGTGGCCGACCGTCTTCTGTTTATGCCCGATCTTTTCAGTTACTTCCTCACAGGGGTGGCAAATAATGAATATTGTATTGCATCCACTTCCGAACTGCTTGAGGCGCATAGCCGGACCTGGAATCAGTCGCTCATCCAGCGTTTGGGAGTATCTGCGCATCTCTTTGGAGACATTGTGATGCCCGGTACGGTACGTGGCAAACTGAAACGGGAGATTGCCGAAGAAATTGGTCTGACGGATGAAGTGGATGTCATAGCTGTCGGTTCGCACGATACGGCAAGCGCTGTTTATGCGATTCCTTCGACACAGGTGGATAAATCCCGTTGTGCTTTCCTCAGTTCCGGTACATGGTCTTTGCTGGGCGTTGAACTGGATGAGCCTATCCTCACGGAAGAAGCTTGCCGGGCAGGCTTCACCAATGAGGGCGGGGTAGGCGGTAAGATCCGTTTCCTTCAGAATATCACGGGCCTCTGGATCTTGCAACGTCTTATAACGCAATGGAAAGAAAGAGGAGAACGATGTGGGTACGATTTCTTGCTTTCTGCCGCCGAATCCGCGGATATTCCATCTGTCATTGACGTGGATGATAAGATGTTTCAGAACCCTGTGGATATGGAAGAAGCCATTGCGGAGTATTGCGAAGCGCACGGACAGCCTATACCGGAAACTTACGGTGAGGTAGTGCGTTGCGTGCTCCAATCACTCGCTCTGCGCTATAAGCAAGGAATAGACCAGCTGAACCGTCTGCTTCCCGCTCCGATAGAACAGCTTAATATCATCGGCGGCGGATGCCGTAATTCACTGCTGAACCGCCTGACAGCCGAGGCTTTGGGTATTCCCGTCTATGCCGGACCTGTAGAGGCCACCGCTATCGGCAATATCCTGGTACAGGCCATTGCCAAAGGAGAGATCGGCAGCCGTGAAGAAATCAAAGAATTTATTTAATAACTTAGCCGGAACGCGGATAAACACTGCTTTGCGTAGATAATTACCGTATCATTTTTTAATCTGCTAAAATCTATGTTTATTTGCGTTTCAATATTGATTTACTATGGACACATCAATCAAACGTTATCCCGCCAAAGAGCATCATCAGCCGGTGGAGCGTATCTGTCGGACACTGGAACTCCGTGACGATCCGCAGTTGATAGCCGAATACCGCCGCCGGCACAGCCAAGGGGGCATCTGGCCCGAAATACCTGCCGGTATCCGTGAGGCCGGTATTCTGGAAATGGAAATATATCTTTTGGACACCCGCCTGTTTATGATAGTCGAAGTGCCTGTAGGGCTTGACTGGGATGCAGCTATGGAGCGCCTCGCTTCCTTGCCCCGACAACAGGAATGGGAAGACTATATGGCCATCTTCCAGCTTGTGAAACCCGGTTCCACAGCCGCTGAGAAATGGCAGCCGATGGAGCGTATTTTCTACCTTTATGACTAATCCCAGCCAAAGAAATAACTACCATGAAGAACAACACTAAGAAAAACAGCATTATCAGTAAAGACGGAGTAAGCTACCTCATTCCGTTCATTCTTATCACCAGTTGCTTTGCCTTGTGGGGCTTTGCCAACGATATCACGAATCCGATGGTGAAAGCCTTTTCCAAGATTTTCCGTATGAGTGTTACCGACGGGGCATTGGTGCAGGTGGCTTTCTATGGCGGATATTTTGCCATGGCATTCCCTGCGGCTATTTTTATCCGCAAGTATTCCTATAAAGCAGGGGTACTGCTGGGACTGGGATTGTATGCTATCGGTGCATTCCTGTTCTATCCCGCCATGCTGACGGGAAATTACTATCCCTTCCTTATAGCCTACTTTATCCTGACA
Organism: Bacteroides sp. MSB163; assembly: GCF_036416795.1. Taxonomy (NCBI): domain Bacteria; kingdom Pseudomonadati; phylum Bacteroidota; class Bacteroidia; order Bacteroidales; family Bacteroidaceae; genus Bacteroides; species Bacteroides maternus. The sequence continues at coordinate 4,500,522 of NZ_CP143867.1, forward strand.
TGCGGACTTTCGTTTCTGGAGACCAGTTGTAATCCCTATATCCTTTCTATGGGCGATGAGGCTACCTCCACCCGCCGGTTGAATCTGGCACAGTCTTTCAATCCGATGGGTTCGTTGCTGGGTATGTACGTGGCGATGAACTTTATCCAGAATCGTTTGAACCCGATGGATACGGTGGAACGTAGTCGGCTTTCGGATACGGAATTTGCCGCTGTGCGTGATTCGGACCTGATGGTACTGATTGCGCCTTATCTGATTATCGGGCTTGTCATTCTGGCTATGCTGATTGTGATCCGTATGGTGAAGATGCCGAAGAATGGCGATCAGTCTCATGGTATCAATTTCCTGCCTACATTGAAACGCATATTCGGTATACATCATTATCGCGAAGGAGTGATCGCACAGTTTTTCTATGTAGGTGCGCAGATTATGTGCTGGACATTTGTCATTCAGTACGGCACACGCTTCTTCATGTCTGAAGGGATGGAAGAGAAAGCCGCGGAAGTGCTTTCACAGCAATATAACATTGTAGCTATGATTATCTTCTGTGCCAGCCGCTTCATCTGTACGTTTATTTTGCGGTATCTCAGTCCGGGATTGTTACTGAAAGTTCTGGCTATTGCAGCCTGCGTGTTTACGGTGGGGGTAATTAGTTTCCAGAATATCTGTGGAATGTACTGCCTCGTGGGAGTATCCGCCTGTATGTCTCTGATGTTCCCTACGATTTACGGTATAGCTTTGCAGGGATTGGGCGATGATGCTAAGTTCGGTGCTGCCGGATTGATCATGGCGATTCTCGGAGGTTCGGTGTTACCGCCAGTTCAGGCAAGCATCATAGATTGTGGTACATTGCTGGGTATGCCTGCTGTGAACTTGTCATTCATTCTTCCGTTCATCTGTTTTGTGGTAATTGTGATCTATGGACATCGATCCTATAGCAGGGAAAAGATGCGAAAGTAGTTATAGATACGTCTGATTTCGATAATGGAGAACCTTTTTATAGAAAAAAGGTTCTCTTTTCTATTTTATATAAGTTATATTTCGTCTTTTTTTTCTACTTTTGTATTGCAAAATAAAACAAGTAAAATATTTCGCATAACATAAAATTTTTCCGGTACAGATGAAAAAATATCTTCTACTTCTGTTTTTTTATTTCTTATTTGTATTTTCTGCTTTTGCACAAAAAGATGCAATAGATGATAAAAGTTATATCCTTTGTATAAACTCATATACGGAAGCATCTCCCTGGAGTAGCCGGCTCATTTCCAACGTTACGGAATTCGTTCAAAAGGACCCTGAAATCACTCTCTATGTAGAGCATTTGAATATGCTATTGATTGAAAATGATTCTATTTTGGAAGAATCCAAACGTAATATATTCGATAAATACAAAGATCACTCTCCACGTATGCTGTTATTGCTGGGAAATTCGGCATTGTTGTTGCGGGATGAATATAGAAAAGTCTGGGGAGATATTCCCATTGTGCTTTGTGCACAGGAAGATTATTTGGATTCTTATGAAGCTTATATCCACAGGCGGCCTTCCACACTGGAAGAACGGATTCCTCTCTCTTACTTAGTTGATCCCTACAATTTAGTTTATCTGTATGCCGATTTATATATCCCGGAAAACATTCGCCTAATGAAACAGATGATTCCCGGCATGAAAGAGTTTATATTTATAGGTGACGGGCGTAAAGTCAATCAAGACAATTCTGCACTTATCCAGCAAGAACTAAATACGAAATATCCGGAAATCAAGTATAGATTCTGGTCTGCTGAAAATATGACGACCAATCAGTTGTTGGATTCCCTGTATTTCGTAGATACTGAAATGACGGGAATTCTGTTCGCTTCATGGTTCTACAAATACACATTTGCCGGTAACAGCATGTTAGCCACTAATTCTCACAAGCTTATAGCTGCTACTTCCGTCCCTATCTTTTCTCTTAGCATGGTAAATATAACCAGTGGAAAAGAAGGTATGTTGGGTGGATATACTTACAATCAGGATCGGTATGATGCGGCATTGATTCAAACCATTTCGGATGTATTGAAAAATAAACAGGCACGTCATATTCCTTGCTATATTCCCACAGATGGGGCACCTGTTATTAATTATGAAATACTGGCGCGTAATGGGCTTTCTCTTTCCGCATGTCCTGCCAACACCCGTTTTCTGAATAAACCACTTACGTTTTGGGAGCATTACCGGTATTTCATTTTGGGAACTATCTTTTCTATTTTGCTTATTACATTGCTTTTTCTGTACCGTATTCGTAATCTGAATGCATTAAAGAAAGCACAGGAAAACGAAATAGATGCAATGACTACTTACAAGATGCTGGTGAACAACATGCCTTTGCTCTATATGCAGGAAGAATTGGTGACTGATAAGAATGGCAATCCCATTGAACTGATTTACCGGAATGTAAATTCTGAATTTGAGAAACAGTTCTATCGTAAGGAAGAAGTCATAGGTAGAAAAGGGAGTGAAATATTCCCGGAATCCATGCCCGAATTCCTGCATTTCACCAAGATGGCGTTGACTGAGAAAAGAGCTATTACATTTCCTTACTATTTTAAAGCTATCGATACTTTTTACGATGTGGTATTGAAAGGAACCCATCAGGGGAATATGATTGATATTTTCTGCCTGGATAGTACAGAACTGCACAAAGCACAGCAAAAGCTGAGTGCTACCAACAGTAAACTGGCGATGGCTCTTGATGTTGCCAACATTGTACCCTGGAAGTGGGATCTGAAGAGCAAAACGATCTTGTGTGATATCAATAAACCGATTGAACTGAGCACTGACGAACAGGAGGTGGAAGACTCACAGCTGTCTGTACCCGATTCGCAGTATTTCGCTAAAATCTTCAAGGAAGACCGTGAACGGGTGAAACAGGCATACCGGGACTTGATAGAAGGACGGGCGGAAAAAGTAAAAGAAGAATACCGCATCGTCAATGTGCAGAAAAACAACCTGCACAAGGTGGAGTGGGTGGAGGCACAGGCTGCCGTAGAAGCCCGTGATGAGGATGGAAAGCCATTGACATTGATAGGCTCGTCGCTTGTCATCACCAACCGAAAGAAGATGGAGCAGGAACTTACAACAGCCAAAGACCTTGCCGAAGAATCCAATCGCTTAAAGTCGGCCTTCCTGGCCAATATGAGCCATGAAATCCGTACTCCGTTGAATGCTATTGTCGGTTTCTCGGGGATATTGGCATCTACCGAAGAAGAACAGGAAAAGCAGGAATATGTTAGCATCATCGAGAACAATAATACTTTGTTGCTGCAACTCATCAGTGATATTCTTGATTTGTCGAAGATTGAGGCGGGAACGTTGGAGTTGAATTACTCTAATATCGAACTGAATGAGTTGATGAGGGAACTGGAGCGTGGTTTCTTGTTGAGAGTGAAGACGGATGCGGTGAAACTGGAGTTTGTGGAGCCTGCCGGGCCATGTATGGCCTATACGGAAAAGAACCGTTTGTCCCAACTGATGATTAACCTTGTGACAAATGCCATTAAGTTTACCGAAAAAGGAAGCATTCGTTTTGGCTATGAAATGCGGGAGAATGAATTGTATTTCTATGTGACTGATACCGGATGCGGAATTCCGAAGGATAAGCAGCAAAACATTTTCGGGCGTTTCGTCAAGCTGAACTCTTTTGCCCAAGGAACCGGATTGGGGCTTTCTATCTGCCAAACACTGGTAGAACGTATGGCTGGCAGAATCGGTGTGGAATCGGAAGAGGGTAAAGGATCGACTTTCTGGTTTACGCTTCCTTACAAGCCAGCAGTGAAGGAGGACAGGAAACAGACGCCAAAGGAGATTCAACCTGTTGCGATAGAAAGAAATAAACTGACCATATTGGTTGCAGAAGATAATGCAAGCAATTATAAGCTTTTTGAATCCATCCTGAAGTACGACTATCATTTGATTCATGCCTGGGATGGCATGGAGGCTGTGGAAATGTTCCGGGAACATAATCCTCAGATTATATTGATGGATATCAATATGCCTGTAATGGACGGGTACGAGGCTACCCGGGAGATCCGCAAGTATTCTGCAAAGATTCCTATCATTGCCGTTACAGCCTTTGCCTATGCTTCGGATGAACAGAAGGTAATGGAAAGCGGATTCGATGGATATATGCCCAAGCCTATCAATGCCAAGTTGCTGAAAGCGCAATTGGTGGATATTATGCAGAAGCGTATTATCTTGTTATAAGATGAAAGTTTCTTTCAGCACCCGCAATGCCACACTTCGTGGGTGCCGATGCCACACTTGGACGAGCGTGAAGTGTGGAGTTTGCCCCGTTTAGGTGTGGCATTTGCCTCGCTCAGGTGTGGCGTTTCTTTTGATATTCCGCCGGCGTCATCCCCGTCATCCGTTTAAAGAATTTGCTGAAGAATGACGGATTGGGGAATCCCAGCTCATCCGAGATTTGGAATACCAACAAATCACTGTGTTTCAGCAGCACTTTTGCTTCAAGAATAATTGCTTGGTTAATCCACTGCATTACCGTCTGCCCGCTTACTTCACGAATAACCGTACTCAGATAGTGAGGAGTCAGGCACAGTTTATCTGCATAGAAACCGATGGTACGTTCACGTTTACTGTGTTCATTTACCAATGCGATAAAGCGGCGGAATACCTCTTCCTGGCGTGAGAGATACAGTTGTGTGGACTCTTCGTTCTTTGCATGGATATACCTTATATTATAGAGTAATGCAATAATCAAGTGTTGTACCACTTCCCGGCGGAATGGCACTTTGTGCACGGTATCCCATAACATTGAAAAGAAAGTATCGATTTGCTTTAATTCTTCTTTTGTGGGCGAAATGAAAATGCCATGCTTTGTGTACGAATCCGTCAGAGCGCCTCCTTGTACGATGGGCAGAAAGTTATTATCGGGAACAATGACCTGAAAGTCATAATCCTCACTGATTTCCACAATTTCTATCAGTGAATTGCATGGGCTGATAATAATCATTGGTTCCTTTACCTTATATTCTATCAGATTGATGGAGATCCGTGCTTCACCTTTCAGTATCCGGATGATTCGGCTTTCTCTGGTACGATATGGCCTCCCTGTACTAAAGAGGATGCTATCCATTTGGGCAAAGCTGATGACAATGCCGAGATCACGGTTGATAAAACGGAAACTGTTATTGTTTACAATGTTTTGATTACTCAGCAGCTCGCCAAGTCCAAGCTCCATGGGCTTACTCTTTTCCATATCCTTTTCCTCCTTTAACTTATCTATATCTGTGGCAAAGATAAGAAAACACAGGGATTTCTTATCTTTTTATACTGATGATCGGATAAATAGAACATCATTGCACACAAATAGAATGTATCCATGTACTTTTAAGCTCTATCTTTGTGTCCGATAAAGAAATAAAAAATGTATATGAAAATAAAACGAACTATTCTCTCTTTTTCCTTTGTTCTTGCGGCAATGCTGGCACATGCGCAGCTCACGCTGGAGGGATGCCAACACTCGGCACAGACCAATTATCCGCTGGTGCGGCAATACGGTCTGATAGAGAAAGCGCGGGAGTATAACCTGGAGAATGCCGGAAAAGGCTATCTGCCACAATTCACCCTTTCGGGAAAAGCAACCTACCAAAGTGATGTCACAAAGCTGCCCGTGGACATTCCGGGAATCGATATAAAGAGTATGCCCAAAGATCAGTATCAGGTGATGCTGGAAGTCTCGCAGAACATCTGGGACGGTGGAGACATCCGCTCCAAAAAGCAACTGATCCGGACCGCTTCGGAGATAGACCGCGGGAAGCAGGAAGTGGATATGTATGCGTTGAATGATCGTGTGAATCAGCTATACTTCGGCATCCTGTTGCTGGACGAACAGTTAAGGCAGAATCAGCTTTTGCAGGAAGACTTGGGACGCACCCATCAGCAAGTATCCAACTATATGGCAAACGGCATTGCCAATCAGAGCGATCTGGATGCCGTAAGCGTGGAGATATTGAACACGAAGCAGAAACGCATTGAACTGGAATCTTCGCGACAGGCCTATCTGAGTATGCTCTCTATCTTTATAGGAAAGGAAATCGCTTCCGGAACCACATTGGAGAAGCCCGCCGATGCTTTTGAATCCACTTCATTGGTGAACAACCGTCCGGAACTTCGCTGGTTCGATGCCCAAGGCGGGCAATTGAACGTACAGGAATCTTCATTAAAGACGCGCTTCCGTCCCCGCTTCGGGCTGTTCGTGCAGGGAGCTTACGGAAATCCGGAATTGAATATGTTGAAAGATGATTTCTCCGCATACTATGTAGCGGGCGTCCGTATGTCGTGGAACTTCGGTAGCCTGTACACGTTGCGCAATGATCGCAGGCTGATAGATAACAACCGCCGTAAGCTGGAGACCAGCCGCGATGTGTTCCTGTTCAATACCAACCTGCAATCTACCGGGCAGAGCTCGGCCATACAGTCCATGCGCCGGCAGATGGTGGATGATGATGAGATTATCCGTTTGCGTGTCAACATCCGCAAGGCCGCCGAGGCTAAAGTGGAGAACGGTACGCTGACCGTAACCGATATGCTTCGTGAAATTACAGCCGAGAATCTGGCGCGCCAGACCAAGGCTTTGCATGAGGTGCAGTTGCTGATGAACATCTGGAACCTGAAATATACATTGAATAATTAAAGGCATAAATATATATATCATTATGAAATCAAGGAATTTACTGGGACTCTGTTCCCTATTGGCCCTCTTTTCCGCTTGTGGAAACGGTGCCCCAAAATATGATGCAACAGGAACGTTTGAGACTACGGAAGTGCTTGTATCTGCCGAAGCGTCGGGCCGCCTGCTTTATTTCGATATAGAAGAAGGAATGTTACTGAAGGCCGGTGAAGAAGTCGGTGTAGTGGATACCGTACAATTCTACCTGAAGAAGCTGCAACTGGAGGCAAGCATTAAATCCGTCGAAGAACAGCGCCCTGATATCCTGAAACAGGTAGCAGCCACCAAAGAACAGATATCTGCCGCCGGGCGCGAACGGAACCGTGTGGCGAACTTACTAAAGGTAGGTGCGGCAAACCAGAAACAACTGGATGATGCGGAAGATCAGCTTGAAGTGCTCCGCAAGCAACTTGTTGCGCAGAATTCTACCTTGTCCAATAGTCACCAGAGCCTGACGTGGCAAAGTTCATCCGTCGGTATTCAGGTGGCACAGGTGGAAGACCAGTTGAAGAAGTGCCACATCACCTCTCCGATAACCGGCACTGTACTGGCAAAGTATGCCGAAGCGGGAGAACTGACCGCAATGGGCACTCCGCTTTTCAAAGTGGCTGATACGGAGCAGATGTACCTTCGTGCTTATATCACTTCCGAACAACTTTCGCAAGTAAAACTGGGACAGAAAGTAACTGTCTTCTCCGATTACGGCACCGATGAGCACAAGCCGTATCCGGGCGTAGTTACCTGGATTTCGGATACCTCGGAATTTACCCCGAAGACTATCCTGACTAAGAATGAACGTGCCAACCTGGTGTATGCCGTGAAGATTGCCGTGCACAATGACGGGCTGTTGAAGATAGGCATGTACGGGGGAGTGGAGTTTAATAAGTGATAAAGTGATGAGTTTATGGAACATGCGGTTGTTGTAGATAACGTTACCAAGAAGTATGGGGCGGTGGAGGCGTTGAAGGGTGTTTCCTTGACGGTTCCTTCCGGAGAGTTGTTCGGTATTATCGGGCCTGACGGGGCGGGGAAGACTTCTCTTTTCCGTATCCTCACCACCTTGCTGCTTCCCGATAGTGGAAACGCTTCGGTGTGTGGTCTGGATATAGCGAAGGATTATAAAGAAATCCGTCGTTGCGTAGGCTATATGCCGGGACGCTTCTCCCTCTATCAGGACTTGACGGTAGAAGAAAACCTGAACTTCTTTGCTACTGTTTTCCATACCACCATTGAGGAGAATTATGAATTGGTGAAGGATATCTACCAGCAGATAGAGCCTTTCCGCAAACGTCGTGCCGGAGCTTTGTCCGGAGGTATGAAGCAGAAACTGGCGTTGAGTTGTGCGCTAATCCATAAACCGGATGTGCTTTTCCTCGACGAGCCGACAACAGGGGTAGACCCTGTTTCCCGCAAGGAGTTTTGGGGGATGCTTCGCCGGTTGAAGGAACAGGGCATCACCATCATAGCCTCTACGCCTATTATTGATGAGGCACGCCAATGTGACCGCATTGCCTTTATCAATGAGGGGCAGATACATGGGATAGATACTCCGGAACGTATTTTGAATCAGTTCGCAAGTATTCTCTGTCCACCGGGGCTGGAACACGGCAAGGTGGAACAGAAAGATGAGTATGTCATCGAAGTGGATAAGCTCACCAAACGTTTCGGCAATTTCACGGCAGTGGATCATATCTCTTTCAGAGTCCATCGTGGTGAGATATTCGGCTTCCTGGGCGCCAACGGTGCCGGAAAGACTACTGCCATGCGCATGCTTACCGGATTGAGCCATCCCACAGAAGGCACGGCCCGCGTAGCCGGTTTCGATGTTGCCACCCGGACGGAGGATGTGAAAAAGAATATCGGCTATATGAGCCAGAAGTTTTCTCTTTACGAAGACCTGAAAGTGTGGGAGAATATCCGGCTGTTTGCCGGGATTTACGGTAGGACGGAAGATGAAATAGTCCGCAAGACCGATGAACTTCTGGAACGTATCGGGTTGAGTGCCGAGCGTGATACGCTGGTAAAAAGTCTGCCGCTGGGCTGGAAACAGAAACTTGCTTTTTCCGTTTCCATTTTTCACGAACCGAAGATCGTTTTTCTGGATGAGCCAACGGGTGGGGTAGATCCAGCTACCCGTCGCCAGTTCTGGGAGCTTATTTATCAGGCTGCCGACCGGGGAATCACTGTCTTTGTCACCACTCACTTCATGGATGAGGCCGAGTATTGCGACCGTATCTCTATCATGGTGGATGGCGTGATCCGTGCCCTCGATACGCCCGATGAATTGAAACGGCAATTTAAGGTTGCTACAATGGATGATGTTTTCCAGCAATTGGCACGGGAGGCGGTGCGTACGGCGGATTAGCCGATTCATAACATAATTAGTAAGAACAATGAAACAATTTATAGCTTTTGTCCGAAAGGAATTCTTCCATATCTTTCGCGACAGGCGAACCATGCTGATATTGCTGGGTATGCCTGTGGTGCAGATTATCCTTTTCGGCTTTGCCATAACCACGGAAGTGAAGAACATCCGTGTCGCCATTCTCGACCCGTCGAACGATGTTGTTACCCGGCGCATTATCGACCGTCTGGATGCGAGTGAATATTTCTCCGTCACCACGAATCTGAATACTCCGGACGAGGTTGAGAAGTCTTTCAGACGGGGAGACATTGACCTGGCAGTCATCTTCAGCGAGCAATTCGCGAATCATGTTTATGCCGGAGATGCTTGTGTACAGTTGGTGACCGATGCTACCGATCCCAATACGGCAACCACACAGACCGGTTATGCTGCCAACATCATATCCTCTGCCGGGCGCGAAATGCTTCCGGCGGGAATACAGATTTTCACAATTGTTCCCGAAGTGAAGCTGCTTTATAATCCGCAGATGAAGAGCACCTACAACTTTGTGCCGGGTGTGATGGGACTGATTCTGATGTTGATTTGTGCCATGATGACTTCCATATCCATTGTCCGGGAGAAGGAGACGGGAACGATGGAGATATTGTTGGTCTCTCCGGTGAAGCCGCTATTCATTATTCTTGCCAAGGCAGTTCCTTACTTTGTGCTTTCGTTTGTCAACCTGACCACGATTTTGCTGCTGTCCGTTCATGTACTCGATGTTCCCGTGGCGGGTAGCTTGTTTTGGCTGATTGTGGTATCGCTGCTCTTTATCTTTGTTTCCCTGGCTCTGGGCTTGCTGATTTCCTCGGTGACGCGGACGCAGGTTGCTGCCATGCTTGCATCGGGATTGATACTGATGATGCCTACCATGCTGCTCTCCGGTATGATATTTCCCATAGAGAGCATGCCCTTGCTGCTTCAAGACATTTCGGCCCTACTTCCTGCCCGCTGGTACATTCAGGCTGTGCGGAAGCTGATGATCGAAGGAGTGGATATCTCACTGGTATTGACGGAAGTCAGTATTCTTGCTGTAATGGCGGTTGCGCTGATTACGATTAGTTTCAAGAAGTTTAAGAATCGATTAGAATAGGAGAGTGGTGGTATGATAAAGTTTCTGATAGAAAAAGAATTCAAGCAGTTGCTCCGTAACTCGTTCCTGCCGAAGATGATTCTTATCTTTCCCTGCATGATTATGATACTGATGCCCTGGGCGGCAAATCTGGAGATAAAGAACATCAACCTGAACATTGTGGATAATGACCACAGCGTCCTTTCGCGCCGCCTTGTGGATAAGATCGGTGCATCCACCTATTTTCGCACAACGGCCCTTCCTGATACTTACAATGAAGGATTGCGCTCCATCGAAATCGGTTCGGCGGATATTATCCTGGAGATTCCCCGCGATTTTGAGAAAAACTGGGTGACGGGTAAAAGCCCCCGCCTGCTGGTTGCCGTCAATGCGGTGAACGGTACAAAGGGAGGATTGGGCGGCTCGTACCTGTCTTCCATCATTAATGACTATACCCGTGAGTTGCAATCGGAATCACCGGCAAAGGCAATGTCTGCCGGGATGGGATTGCCCCGGATCGGCATTTCGACGCAGAATCTGTATAACCCGAACCTGAACTACAAGCTCTTTATGGTTCCGGCATTGATGGTGATGTTGCTGACAATGATTTGCGGCTTTCTTCCGGCGCTCAATGTGGTAGGCGAGAAAGAGGTGGGCACTATCGAGCAGATCAATGTAACGCCTGTTTCCAAACTGACGTTTATTCTTGCCAAGCTGATACCTTATTGGCTGATAGGTTTCATTGTGCTTACGATATGTTTCTTTCTGGCATGGCTGCTTTTTGGCATTCTGCCTGTGGGGCATTTCGTGACGATATATCTTTTTGCAGTGGTCTTCCTGTTTGTAGTCTCCGGATTCGGTCTGGTAATTTCCAATCATTCCGCTACGTTGCAGCAGGCCATGTTCGTCATGTGGTTCTTTATGCTGATACTGATGCTGATGAGCGGCTTGTTCACCCCCGTACACAGTATGCCGGAGTGGGCACAACTGATTGCCGCACTCAATCCGCTGAAATACTTTGTAGAGGTGATGCGTACCATTTACCTGCGGGGTGGTGGCATTGTGGAGCTACTTCCACAGTTGGGAGCATTGACGGCCTTTGCGGTGTTCTTTAATCTGTGGGCGGTGAGGAGTTATAGAAAGAATAATTGATATACCTTTCAGTAATTCCACATTTTATCCTACTTTTGCATTTAAATTAATTATATCTGATATCCTAATGAACACGCAGACAACTTATCTTGCCTCTAAGCCGCATTATGAAATCCTGGATGGATTACGTGGAGTGGCAGCTGTTATGGTCGTAGCCTTCCATCTTTTTGAAGCACATTCAGGTGGCAACCATCTCGCACAAATCATTAATCACGGCTATCTTGCCGTTGACTTCTTCTTTATGCTTTCGGGCTTTGTAATCGGTTATGCCTATGATGACCGCTGGAACCGGATGAGTATCGGTACTTTCTTCAAACGCCGTGTCATCCGCCTGCATCCTATGGTGATTATGGGTAGCATTATCGGCGCCCTTTTCTTTTTCTTCCAGAAATCCCCCTGCTTTCCGAATATGGATAATGTATCGGTTGGAACAGTTCTGATAATCATGCTCTATGGCTGTACGTTGCTTCCCCTCCCTTTGAAGTGGGACATTCGCGGGTGGACGGAAATGCACCCGTTGAATGGGCCGGCATGGTCGCTCTATTATGAATATATCGGCAATATCCTGTACGCACTGTTTGTCCGTAAGTTCAACAAGGTTGCTCTGTCCATCCTTGTTTTTCTGGCAGCCTGTGCCACCTTGCATCTCTGTCTTACGGCACCTAATGGTGATATCGTGGGCGGATGGGCATTGAATTGGGAACAGCAGTATGTGGGGTTTGTCCGTTTGCTCTATCCGTTCTTTGCAGGTTTGCTGCTTTCACGTTTGGGCTGGCTCATACGGGTAAAGAAATGCGCATTCTGGTGGTGTAGCCTGATGATTGTAATAGTTCTTTCCGTTCCCCGTATTGGCGGTGAAGATGGTTTCTGGATGAACGGACTCTACGAGGCACTTTGCATTATCTTTATCTTCCCGGTCATTGTTTCGATGGGAGCCGGTGGTAAAGTAACGGGAAAACGCTCTGTAGGTATCTGTAAGTTCCTGGGCGATATCTCATATCCCGTTTATATCACTCATTATCCGCTGATATACACATATACAGCCTGGGCATGCAACAATAATGCGACCATCACCGAAGGACTTCCTTATATGATACTGACCTTTGTCGGGGCTTTCGTTCTTGCTTATGCCTGCCTGAAGCTCTATGACGAACCGGTACGCAAATGGCTGACCAATCGTTTTCTGAAAGGAGCGCGTAAGGCGAAATAAATACATCCGGAGATATAAAAAGAAACGGGCAACCTCTCTTGCGAGAAGCTGCCCGTTCTGGTTAATACATCTGTTGGGTTCACCGGAAACCTTATTTTACTTCAATAGACTTCTTGTTCTTCTGTTTTTCTTCGGCTGAAAACTTCGGTAGATTGATGTTCAGCACGCCATTTTCTACTTGTGCTGCAATCTTTTCCTTGTCTACATTGTCCGGCAATATCATGGTCTGTTGGAACTTAGAGTATGAGAATTCGCGACGCAGATAGCGACCGTCTTTCTTTTCCTCCTTGTTTTCTGTCTTCTTTTCCATGCTGATAACTAGATTGTTGTCTTCGTCAATATGAACGTTGAAGTCATCTTTGGTCATTCCCGGAGCAGCCAATTCTACTTTGTACTCCTTTTCCGTTTCCAGCACGTTGATAGCCGGAGCGGTTGCATTGGCTTTTTCCATCCATTCGTTATCAAAGAAATCATTGAAGATACTTGGTAACCAATTTTGAGTTCTTCTAACAGGCATCATAATTTTAGTCTCCTATCCTTTAAGTTAAACATTCGGTTAGTTCTGAACTTCCGATCCTGAACTGCTTTTGGGAGCTGTTTCTTAATCACTCCCATGCGGTTCCTGAACCGTCGTTCACAAACATAATCGCAAAACGTATGCCAATTGATTTTAGTTTCGCTGATTAACAAAATGTCACTAAAGTTCTGACAAAATTACTTGTTTTATGCCGTTTTGTACATTTATTATATAAAATTGCTTTTGAATACTATGAATGTGAAATGTTTCGCCTCCGGCTTATTCGTTTTCTTGATAGTCGAAATAATCAAATTCAGCTTGTGCCTTTGAGGAGTCGGATACGGCATACAAGCCCAATATAATACCGGTAAATCCGCCGGAAGTTTCGGTACTGAGATAGCGCGCATTCATCTTGGCTATTTCCTGGAACTTGTTTTCGATGGTGGAATAGCCGAATGAATAGAACTCATTATTTCCTTTGACCTGAAGCTGCACTTTTCCTTGGGGGATATTGATTTCCTTTTCTATATGTTTCAGTTCTCCCAACTGATATCTCAGGACGATAGACTGCTGTCCCTTAGTATCCTGTCTTACAAAAAGGTCATAGTGCGAATGATTTTCCATGAATACCGTTATTCCGGCTTCGTCCTGCGGTTGCCCTTTCTGTAGTTCAACGGATGTTCCGGCTGTGAAGTCGATATGTTGCTGTCTGCGGCCGATGAAAGTAGGAGAGTCCATACTGTTCAGATTGGCGGAAGTTGCTTTCAATCGGAGTGTCTTACCATTCAGGATGTAGTTCTCCTGTTTGGGATTGCGCAGATAGATCCCTTCCGGTCCCAGTTTCTCGGTGTTGAAGGTAGTGCGGGGAGTTTTCGATTCAAAAGGTCGCTGTGGAAGGGTGGGGACATCCATCTGTAAGGCTATGGTTCCATTTCCGTTTACTACAGGCCAGGCATTCTTATCCCATCGTACTGGTGCGATAAACGTTTCGCGCCCCAGCAGATGATGCGAGCCGGTTTGCGGACGGAATGCGAGACATACCATCCACCACGAACCATCGTGAGCTTCTATCAGATCGGCATGACCGGTTCCCTGTATCGGACTGTTCTGTGCGTTTTTGTTTATATGCGTCAGGATGGGGTTGGCGGGATTACTTTCATACGGGCCGTCAATATCCCGGCTACGGGCAATGGTTACCTTGTGCCCATATTCAGTACCTCCTTCGGAAATCAGCAGATAATACCAACCATCTTTCTTATAAATATGCGGCCCTTCCGGATGGCGTCCGCCCGTACCGTTCCAGATACATTTGGATTCGCTTAACTGTTCTCCGGTCATCGGATTTATTTCGCACAGGTAGATGCCTACATCCGGATTGCTGACCAAATAGCACTTTCCATCTTCAAAATAAAGGGATGGATCAATACCTCCTTGCTTTATCCAAACCGGTTCTGACCATTCACCATGTGGATCTGTGGTGTGAACCAGAAAATTTCCCTTGTTTGAAACATTGGTGGTAATCATGTAAAACACTCCCTCATTGTATCGGATGGTAGGGGCGTAGATTCCGCCCCATGTGCCGGCATTGGTTAACTTTACCTGGGATTCCCGTGTCAGGCAATTTCCAATCTGTTCCCAGTTAACCAGATCCTTACTATGAAACAGGGGTACTCCGGGGAAATAACAGAAACTGCTGTTGACCAGGTAATAGTCTTCGCCAACACGGCAAACACTCGGGTCAGGATGGAAGCCCGGAATGATTGGATTTTGATATCCTTGTTGAGCATGCGAGAGATTTGCCAGTCCCATCATAATAAAGATGGATAAGATGATTTTCTTCATATATGTGCCTTTTAAAATGATATTATTGCAGTTTGAAACGCATTCTCCATCGTTTAGCTTCTTCATTCCAGTCGTGGCTGATGACTTTGAAGGTTCCTACTTCAGAGGTGTTTTTTACGTGCGTTCCCAAACAAAGACATTCGTCATAATCGCCTACTTTCACTATGCGTACGGTTTCCGAAGCATCTTCCGGCAGTCGTTTCAAGTCAAAGCGTCCTTGTGCTTCTTCCTGTGTGATGAATTCTGTGGTAACATCCAATCCTTGCGCAATCACTGCATTTACAGCTTCTTCCAGTCGTTTTACATCTTCTTCGGTAGGAGCAGTTTCCAAAGCATAGTCCAGTTTACTTTTTTTTCTCTCTATATGTGCGGATATTGATCGTCCACAACCGAAAAGATTCATCATGGTACGGTTCACTATATGCTCGCAGGTATGCATAGGTGGGTATTCCTGTTTGTTGTGGTCGTTGAGTTGAATTTGTTGTTCCATATTATTTAGTAACTTTTTATTATATTCCTATTTCTTAGCAAATCGAAAATAAAAACATCTTTGACTTTTTAAGATGCCTGTAAAGCACATCTAATCTTCATTATTTACGTTAATGATTAATATCATTAATCTTGCCATAATAATATTTTTGCGTAAAGGTAGGGCTATATTTTGATATTGAAAAGATTTATATTGTAATTTGTGCAGACTGTATTTAATTAATAAGTTGTATGTATGGACGGGTATCCTTCTCTTATTTTTTTAGCAATAGGCATACATCTATCTAAAAATCCTAAATTTGTCTATCTTTGCTTCTGAATTTTCATTAGTCAATTAAACTTGAGCAAAATAAATGGAGGACGGAATTAATACACTGCGTTATTCGGATATCTTTTTGGCAATATGCTTCAATGATGGAGTGAGTTGCCTGCATCGGAATCATTCACACGTGTTGGTCTATATGTATTCTGGTGAATTGGAAATTTCCTGATGTTCACCACAAAATTCCTGCGTGATTTTTACAATCAGTTAGACAAAGAAACAATACCCAAGGAGGCGAAACGAGAGAAGGTAAGTCTTTGCAAACTACCATCCAATCGTCCCGATATTGTAAGTTTGTTCGAGTCTATGATTCCTTATTTCAATTCAAACATTCAGCCTACAGATAAGTTACTCCAATTGAAAATGACTGAGGGGCTTTATGTACTGCTCAATACCAGTAAAAACCTTTATGCTTCCATTTTTGACTTTACCGATCCTTGGAAGATTGATATTCTTGAATTTTTGGAACGAAATTACATGAATGATCTGTCATTAGAAGAAATAGCCAACTACACGGGACGCAGTCTCTCCACGTTCAAACGGGATTTCAGGAAATATAGCAATCTCTCTCCGCAGAAATGGTTGATACAACGCCGTCTTGAAGCCGCGTACGAGTTGATAAGGAGAGGTGGACGCAGAGTGTCGGAGATTTGTTTTGAAGTGGGTTTTAAAAACCTTTCTCACTTCTCGAAGATATATAAGGGAATGTATGGGGTGCCTCCGACAGAGGAGATATAAGAATATATCGTGAGCCTTACAATTTTTGACGTTGCAAGGCTTTTTTATTTATGACCTTCCGAACAAAATACTTTGAGCCGTGCAACAAAGTCCATGTATCCTGTTTCACGTACCTTTGCCGCAGAATATTAAAAACAAAGAAGCTATGAACGATATTTTTGCAAAAGATTTAAGTGGTGAGATAATTTCACCTAATGAACCGGGCTATGACGAACTGATAACTGACATCTTCGCCACAATGAAGACCGCAACCGAAATGAATACAGGTTATCACACTCCCGAAGTAGTGCATGAATATATGGGACGTATTTGGGGTAGGGAACTGGATGCAAGTACCACCGTTCTACCGCCACTCTACATCGATTACGGAAAGCCTGTAACTATCGGTAAAGGATGCTTTATCCAGCAATGCTGCACGTTTTTTGGACGAGGTGGAATTACGATAGGCAATGAGGTGTTTATCGGACCGAAAGTGAATCTGATTACGATTAACCATGACGTGAATCCGGAGAACCGTAGTGCCACATACGGTCGCCCGATTGTGATTGAAGACAAGGTTTGGATTGGTATAAATTCCACGATACTACCGGGCGTTAAGATTGGTTACGGAGCCATTGTGGGAGCCGGTAGTGTGGTGACAAAGGATGTTCCTGCGATGACAATTGTGGCCGGCAATCCTGTGCGGATCATCAAAAAGATAGAGATAACCGGGTAGGAGTGGAGGTCGCATTTAAAATAATCCTCTTTGGTTGTGAATTGACTATATTCTATCATATTAAAAAATCCTGTACATATTAATATAACGTACAGGATTTTTCTATTGTAGCGATGAGTATTTAGTGCATAATGAAATTCCGGAAAAATCGCCAGCAGGCAATGTACATGATGCCAATACTTGTAAGCAAGTAAGCTAAAATAACAATAAATACAGAGGCTTGTACTTGCGAGTAATCATCATAACGATATTTATTATTTCCCGTAATAGTATCAATGGGGTCTTGAGTATCAAATATATAAGTGATAACTTTCGCATTTCCTACAATTTGTGCCAATGTGCCTAAAAAACCGGTTGGAGCATGAGAGCAATTAGCTACTTTGTTCAGTATAAGATATTCAGGAGCAAAAGAGGCAAAATAATAAACGGCTATTGCTCCTGCAAAAAGAATGGCAATCAAAATATCACTCATCAAATAACCCACCAATAGTGTTGCAATACCAGCGGCTACCATGACGGAATATGAGCCATCGAACAAACGTCTCTGACTATTAGTAAGGATATATGCGTATCGCTGTAAATCAGATATTACTTCAGGATGGGTAGAAGCTACATCTATTGCTTGGCGTAAATAGTCGGCACACTTTTTATATTGCTTTTTCTTTAATACAACCAGGTATGAAGCATCGTTCGGATGATTCTGAAATACGGTTAGTTCTTGACGACTTGTCAAGCAATCCTTTGGCTTGCGCATCTTCTGCCGGAGAACTTTGGGAGTCTTTTCCGTTAGAACGTCTGATTGTCGAGAAGTATTCTGAAGTGTATACCTGATCGAACTCACTTTTCTTGTTGATTATGAAAAGACTATAACCTATCATAATCACAATCAGGATCACTTGCCCCCACAATACCGGTCCAATTAATAGGAGATGATGTTTCATTGTCAACCTCATTAATAATAGGGCTCTCGGCATTTGTTTCCTGATTTTGAATATCCGACTTCCTGAGTAGAAGTTTATCAGGTAAACCGTTTACTCCGTTTGTGTTGAGTTCAATAGACTGATTGGTAGAATTATAGGTCATTTGCATTCTAAATTCTCCCATTTCAGTATCAAATACTTTTTGTAGTAAAGCATTGTTGCCTTCTACTTTAACTTCTTCTATCGAATAGTAACTGCCATCGGAAAAGGCAAATGTTCCGTAGCACAAGGCTCCATCCATATCGAATCCGTTTTCAACACTTTTCTGATACAGGTCAAGCTGGATAGTTCCGCTTTTTTCTCCTTGTTCATACAGCCATGTACCTTTAAAAGTCTTTTGCTGCGCTGTTATCATGGTAATGCCCATGAAACAAAGGAATAATACTATGGTTATTCGTTTCATATTACTTATTTTTTAGTTTTGATGTTTTCACTAATTTCTTGTTATTATTAGGTACAGTTATTAGAAGGAGATTGCATCTAAGAAGGAGGGGGCTTTACATGATTCCCCGTAGGAGCATTGAATAGAATAGAGCATGAAAAGGAGAAATGCCCCCTTGCCTGTGCGTTTGTCCTGTTGGCTGTTTCCATTACAGATATAAGTGTTATGTGCCCGTCAATTCCCCAAAGCAAGCAGGTTATAAAATAGAAGAACGTGGGAACTGTTACTATGGCATCCATATTTCGAGGCTCTGGTAAAGCCCACCTACGATGATAACAAGCAACAGTCCCACGCTCCATACGGATATATAACAAATATATATATATGATGTGCGTGAGCCCCGTTTACTTATTATTAACTCGTAGGTTTGAAATTTACCAGATTCCGAAATATGAGTAATAATAAAAACGTCCTCAAAAAAGTAAAGTGTCTCTCCTTTTCTATATAGAAGTCAATACATCATAAATATAAAGATTTAAACATCTGCATAAATTGCTTGAAGAATAAAATTACTTTTTATTAACGTTGGTATAAAAAAGAACGCAACCCCGGCAAGATAACGCGAAGAATATCATTTAAGCGGTGAGATGTAGTGTCATATATGGCCGGAAACAGGCCGGTATGTAGGATTACTTGTTGATAATATTCATGAATCCCCGGTATTAGTAAACCATTCTTTCGGCAGGGCTACACCTTTGCCCCCGGATGGCTACACCCTTTGGAGGTGATGGCTACACCATCCGACGAAAAGGGTGTAGCCCTGTAAAAGAGTGCCACAGCTATCTCCTGGACGGTTTTAGACCGGTTTTACTATATTCTACCCCGATATCGTTATGTAACATTTTCATACTTTTGAAAGCTTTTTAAAAGTGCTTCTTTAAATAATTATTAGTCAGTACGGGATTAGATAATATCACTGATTAATCTTATCTTTATATCATTATTTAAAGGCGGAAACAACGAAAGAATCTACTGCAAGGATATTCCAAACGTATGGACATAAAAAAAGGAGTACCGCTGTACTCCAACCTTTGTTAACCTTAAATCTAATACTATGAAAAACACAATGCAAAGGTACGGATATTCTGCGTATTTCCAAATGATTAGACCTATATAAGTGTTTTTATAACACTAATTAAAAAATGGGCGTTGTTTCTTTACTTTTTTTCAATGTTTTATTCGTTGATACGCTCTTTTATCTTTCCCCAGGCGTGTGTATCGAACAGGCAACTTTCGCGCATGGTGTGATACATCTCTTTGAAACGGGACATGGGAATGGTGAAGCTCAACAGATTGGCTTCAAAGTGGGGACGCACGGACGGATCGAAGAAGCCGAGGAAACAGCGCTTACCGTCTTTTTGGTTTTCGAGAACAGTGAGGGTTACAACGGAACTGCAACCGGAACCGAAAGGAGTAGCTACGGTATCGAATGCATTCGTATCATAAAAAGCCCATGTGGTAAGTCCTGACAGGATATCAGGCGTAGCAAGGAACAGCAAACCCTCTACATGATCGAAAGAAGCAAGTTTATCTATCCGGGCAAAATGCAGATAGGCTTTTTCTGTACGCGGTACCTGGATTTGCTTTATGAAATCTGTTACCATTTCAGGAGTCTTTTTGTACTTCTCTTTCAGAGATACGAAGTTAGGTACGTGTATAGGCATTTCCGTGAAACCAGTGTAGAATTTTCCACCGCCACATCCTATGACGTCGCTGTTCAGGCTGATGGTTTTACCTTCCCTTACCTGTTGCAGGCCTTTGAAGAAGCAACCGCCAATTTTTTCTGTTTCGCTTTCCTGTTTGTCAGAGTACCAGAAGGCGATGGGAAGTTCGGCACGTTCACCAAATGCTTCCCGATAATTAGTCATAAAAGTATGTATATTCATGATAACAGAGTTTTGGTTTGGAAGTAAAGATAACGATTGATTGCCGGATTATTGAGGATTTTACTTATTTTTGCATAGAAAACTATAATTCCATATTGATTATGAAAGCACGCATTTCTTGTTTCTTCCTATTTGTTTTTTTCTTTGTGCAGATGGTGAAAGGAGAAGATGACACTTTGTGGCAACTTCATGCCTCTGATATAAAAGCTTCTTATGTAGGCGCTCCTATGGCGAATGGTGGAATCGGTATTCTTCCCTGGAAAGAACCTTTTTCAGTGCGGCAGGTGATATTGAATCATGTGTTCGATACGGACGGTCCTCAGGGGGTAAGCCGTGTGTTGAAAGGAATCAATCCTTTCCTGATGTTGATGGAGGTAGATGGAAAAGAGGTGAATACGGAATGTATCACAAACTGGAAGCAGTGTGTTAATATGAAAGAAGCAACTCATAACAGCAGTTTCCGGGCAGTCGGGAAAGTTGATGTGGATTATAGCATTTGCGCTTTAAGAAATATGCCTTATGCGGGGCTTATCTGTGTGGATATAAAAGCTCTGTCCGATGTATCCCTGAAAGTTGTTGCCCGGATGGATATTCCCCAAGAATATAGTCAGCCAACACAGCGTTTCCGGAAAATGAGGGCGGATGATACACAAATGTATATGCTGCAATCTTATGCTGTATCTGCTCATCGGCAACAAAAAGTTTCCGCTTCTTCCGCTTTTATCTTTAATAAGGGAGAGGCACAGGAGCCTCTTTATGATGAAGTGACTAAAGAGATGTCTTTCGTGCTGAATCTGAAGAAAGGAGAGCAGATGTCTTTTGCCTTGGTGGGTTCGGTATGCTCCGTCCGTGACTTTAGCGATCCGTATAATGAGGCTGAACGGCAGGTGATTTATGCTATTCATGAAGGTACAACTTCACTGATGACTGCACATCGTAGTCTTTGGAATGAATTGTGGGAAAGCGATATCTTGATAGAAGGGGATGACGAAGCACAACGGGCGGTTCGGTTTGCACTTTTCAACCTTTATTCTTCTTGCAGGGAAGGAAGCGGATTGAGCATTTCACCCATGGGACTTTCTTCGCAAGGTTACAATGGACATATATTCTGGGATTCGGAACTTTGGATGTTTCCCCCGATGCTGTTGCTGAATAAGGGAATTGCCGAATCTATGATCGATTATCGTATTGACCGCTTGATGGCTGCCCGCAAGAAAGCAATGTCATACGGCTTCAAAGGGGCTATGTTTCCCTGGGAGAGTGATGATTACGGGGAAGAATCAACTCCTACTTTTGCTTTGACAGGTCCTCTGGAACATCATATCACTGCGGACATCAGTATTGCCTGCTGGAATTATTATTGCCTTACCCGTGACGGACAGTGGCTACGGACGAAAGCATTTCCTTTAATGAAAGCGGTTGCTGACTTTTGGGTAAGCCGTGTGACGCGTAATGATGACGGTTCTTATTCCATTTGCAATGTAGTGGGAGCTGATGAATATGCAAATGGGGTGGATGATAATGCTTTCACAAATGGTGCGGCTATCCGGGCTTTGGAATATGCTTGTGAGGCGGCAAGGATATGTAATGAGTCTGTTCCAGAAATATGGGAAGATGTGGGCAAGAATATCCGTATTCTTCATTTTAAAGATGGAGTTACTCGTGAGCATGCCACATACAACGGTGAGATGATAAAGCAGGCTGATGTGAATTTATTGGGATATCCATTGTATTTTGTCGGGGATGCTGAATCGCAAAAGAAAGATATGGAATACTATGTTGATAAGATTGATCCGCAGAATGGTCCGGCCATGTCTTATTCCGTATTCTGTGTGCAGTATGCCCGGATGGGAGAAGCAAAGCGTGCCTATGAGATGTTCTGCCGTTGCTATCAGCCGAACTTGCGTGCGCCTTTCGGTGTATTGGCGGAAACGCCCACCAGTGATAATCCTTACTTTATGACGGGAGCAGGCGGATTGCTGCAAGCTGTTATTAACGGTTTCTGTGGATTGCAGATAACAGATGACGGTGTGGAGCAATTATCTTCCGTACTTCCTGCACATTGGAAAAAGGTTACGGTGAAAGGAGTAGGACCGGAGAAAAAGATGTATGTACGTGAGAGGTAAGGAAACGTACGGGCATAAAAAAAGGAGTACCGCTGTACTCCAACCTTTGTTAACCTTAAATCTAATACTATGAAAAACACAGTGCAAAGATACGTACTTTCGGGATAACTGCAAATTATCCAAATAAAAAAGTATGTTCTATAACATTAATTAAAAATATAGACTTAATCTTATATCTTTGTTAACCTTTAGCCTCTTGATACATAAACCGTTTAATAGATTTTTTGGCTGTCTTTTCAAACTCTTCAAAATGGATCTTCATCTTTGATATCTGGCAATAAGCCGGTAATTGCTGGTTGAGTTCGTTACGGTTAGCTTCCATCATACGCTCTACATCCGTTTGTTGCAGTCCATTGGCAAATGCATCGTCAAAGTCCGGATAAATCAGTGCTACCAGTTTTTCTTTTTGCAACACAATGAGTGACTCGGAAACGTAAGGCATATTATTCAGTTTGCTTTCAATCTCTTCCGGATAGATGTTTTGTCCGCTGGAAGTGAGCAACATATTCTTGCTGCGTCCGCGAACGGTTACATAACCTTCCGCATCCATTGTGCCTAAATCGCCTGTATGTAGCCAGCCATTTACGTCAATGATTTGTGAAGTTGCTTCCTGGTTCTTATAATATCCCAGCATCAGGTTGGTACCTCGACAAATGATTTCTCCCGCCTCCTTTTCCGGATCAGACGAATCTATCTTCACTTCCATGCGTGTGGCTGCTTTGCCGCATGATGCCAGCTTCATGGTTTCCCAGCGGCTGGAACAGATGATCGGGCCACATTCCGTCATACCATAAGCAATGGTGTAGGGGAAGCCTATCTGTTTGAGAAAGCGCTCGACTTCTGCATTGAACGGGGCTCCACCGATGATAATTTCATCGAAGTTACCGCCGAATATCTCCATTGCTTCTTTGCGTGCAAGGGCTCTGATCTTATCATTGATGATAGGAACATGGAGCAGTAACTTACCAATTTTATTATCTACACGGGGCAGAATATTCTTCTTGATAATCTTTTCTACAATCAGAGGCACGCATGAGATGACACGTGGTTTGATTTCAGCGAAAGACTGTGCGATAATTTTAGGAGTCGGCATGCGCGTGAGGAAGTAGATGTGTGCCCCGGCTGAAAAACCATAAAGGAAATCGTAAGTCATTCCGAACACATGTCCCATAGGAAGCATGGCAACCATATTATCGCCCGGTTTCACCGGAAGCATCTCATGGCAGTAATTCACGTTGGACCAAAGGCTGCGATAGGGGAGCATAACACCTTTGGAATATCCGGTAGTACCGGAAGTATAGTTAATGATGGCAAGTTCTTCAGGTTCATCCTTCCGGTAACAGATGTGTTCGGGACGGAAGTTTTTAGGATAGCGTTGTCCGTAGAGAGTATTGCGGTGTTCGAAAGCTTCCATCAATCGTTTGTCGCGACAGACTACAGGGGTGAATTCAGTCATCAGAATAACGCCCAGCAATTGCGGCATGGCGTCTTCATTCAGGTTTTCCCACACCTGGTCTCCCACAAAAAGCAGTTTGGCTTCTGAGTGATTGACGATATTATGTATATTATCCGCTTTAAATTCGTGAAGGATAGGCACAATAACAGCTCCATAAGTGATGGTTGCCAGGAAAGTAACTGCCCAGTGTGCGCTGTTACGACCGCAGACGGCAATTTTATCACCCGGCTGGATACCGGCACTTTCCAGTACAATATGGAATTTTGCAACCTTGCGAGCCACGTCTTTATATTGGAGAGTAGCACCCTTGTAGTCAGTCAAGGCGTTTAAGTTCCAGTTCCGAATGATGCTTTGTTCAATGTAATCAATGAAGTGTTGTTCCTGTTCCATCTGTTAAATTTGCACACTTTAGTTAAAACTGCGCAAATATAGAGCTAAATGTGATGTCGTGCAAGTTTATATATTTATTCTTTGAAGGGAGGCGAAAGAAAAAGAAAAAATAACCAATTGTACTTTCTTTTGCCTTGATGCAAAAGAAAGATACCAAAGAAAAAATCAAGGCTGCATTTCCGAGGCTACTCCGGTAGCATTTCCAGCTAAAGGGCAGGAACTCGCTACGCTCAAACAACCTGCCCTTTTTAACGCCGAAAACACTTTCTACGCTTAACACCCCTACAGTGAGGCCGGGAAACCATGCGGCGTAAATGGGGGAAATATTACGTGGTTGTATTACATAGCATCTGTGATGCATAGTCCTATATCGCGCAGCGCTTTACCGCGCAGCCTTCGGACATAGGCGTAGGTGCGTCAGGCGGAGATATTGTCAGGCGCAGGTAAGGGGCGATTTGTCTGAGCGTAGCGAGTTCGAGCCCCGTCTGCGCATGGCAGTATCGGGGTAGCACCGTAGACGTAGCCGGTGCACTTTCTTTTTGGTATCTTTTTCTTTCGGGCAAACGAAAGAAAAAGTATACACATATTAATTACTACTCTTCTTATCCGAAATCAGTAACAGCTTATCCCCCAAATGTAATTTCAGCGATCCGTTCGGTATCAGAAATTCCGTGCCTCGTTTCACAATCATTACGAGTGCTCCATTAGGCAGAGTGATATCCTTCAGGGTATCGCCTTCTTCCAGCATCTCCGTAGTAACGGTCATATCACTGAGATCACTGTCTATTTCTTCGGGCAATTCCACACCGAATTCATTGCCGGTCTTTTCCAACGGGGTAGAAAGTTTCAGTAAGCGAGCAGCTAAAGAAACGGTAGTACCCTGGATAACGAGGGAAACAATCGTGATGAAGAATACGATATTGAAGATCACGTCGGCACCCGGTACTTGCGCTACTACCGGATAAGTGGCGAAGATGATAGGCACTGCTCCGCGCAAACCTACCCAGGAAACGAAGAGTCGCGAACGGTTTGTAATCTTCTTGCCGAAAGGCAGCAAGCAGAGGAAGACACTAAGCGGACGACCAATAACAATCATAAATACACCGATCAGCGTTGCTACCAAAGCGATATCGAGTAATTCGTGAGGATTTACCAACAAACCGAGGCAAAGGAACATGATGATTTGGAACAGCCAAGTCAATCCATCCATGAAAGTATAAATCTCTTTGCGATGCATTATCTTGTTGTTACCTACCATAATACCGGCAATGTAAACGGCGAGGTAACCGTTTCCTTTCAGAAGATCGGTAATGGCGAAAGTGAAAAATACAAATGCAAGCAGAAGAATGGGATAAAGAGCCTGATTATCAATGTTGAGTTTATTCAGCATGAGGATGGCAAGTTTGCCGAGAAGGTATCCGGCAGCCGCACCTACTATAAATTGGATAATGAACGAACCGAAGATACCTGCAATACCCATTCCACCGGATTGTATGAACTGTATCAGCACGATGGTAAGCATGTAAGCCATGGGGTCATTACTACCACTTTCGAGCTCCAGCATGGGACGAAGGTTATGTTTCAGATTCATTTTCTGCGAACGCAAGATGGCAAATACTGAAGCGGAATCAGTAGATGACATGGTGGAGGCAAGTAGTAGGGATGTAGTGATAGGAAGATAAATATTTGACCAACTCATGCCGGAGATCCACCAGATGAAGAATCCTGTAAAGACAGCGGTAAGCAGTACACCGAATGTGGAGAGGACAATACCCGGAACAAGAATTGGTTTAATTTCGCTGAATTTAGTATCCATACCGCCGGAAAACAAAATAACGCTAAGAGCAACCATACCAATAAATTGTGCTTCTTTAGCGTTATGAAACTGTAGTCCGAAACCATCGCTACCGAAAATCATGCCGACGACAAGGAACAGTAACAGGGCAGGGACTCCGAATCGATAGCCGGTTTTGCCGACAATAATACTAATGAAAAGTAAGATAGAACCAATTAAAAGAATATTTTCTGCTGTAAAAATCATAAATTAGGTATTATTTAAGTTGTTTATTCAAGGATTTAGTTATCGCAAAGCAAAATTACGTCTATTTTTAAACAAATGCAAGGTGTAAAATGTTCAGATTGAATTTTACTTTCTTTTCATATAATTCTTCATTACAAATTTTCTTAATTGAATTTTAGTACAAACATTGTTTCCCTTCCGGGATGTAGGGAAAGACTGCCACCTGACAGGCGCATTATTTGACGGGAAATGCTCAATCCGATGCCGCTGCCACCTTCTTTTGTGGTGAAGAAAGGTATGAAAATGTGTTCTGCTACTTCAGGAGGAATGGCAGGACCGTTATTGGACACTTCGATGAGTACGGCTTCATTTTCATTACAATAAGCGTGTAAGGTGATGATACCTTCTGGAATTCCTTCTGCCTCGATGGCCTGAATGGCATTTTTCAATAAGTTGATGAATACCTGTGAGATAAGGTTTTCATCTGCATAAAGAATAAGGTCATCCGGAGTGATGTGGGAGTGGAAATTGATATGTGAATCAGGGTATTGATGCCGTGCCAATTCCACCATGCGATTGATAAAACCTTTGACGTAGAACAAGGAAGGTTCCGGTTTGGGGATACGGGTGAAACGACGGTAATTTTCTACAAAAGAGAGAAGTCCTTTGCCCGTAGTGCTGATGGTGTGCAGGCCATTACGGATTTCGTCAGCGGTTTCTTTGTCGGAAGAGATGGATTCACTTTTCGCTTTTAATTCTTCGCTTCCTTGTATCAGTGTCAGCAATGTGTCGCTCAGTGAAGTGATGGGAGTGACGGAATTCATTATTTCATGTGTCAGTACACGGGTCAGGCGTATCCAAGAGTCGATTTCCTTTTCGTCCAGTTCGTTATTGATATCGTTCAGGGCAAGGATGCGGAAATGCTCTTGACGGATGGTTATGTCGGAGACGCGGATGGAGAGATTGACTGTGCCGCGTTCGTTGGACAGGCGGGTTTGCAACTTATCTCCGGGGCAGCAATGGGTGAAAAGTCCCATAAGGTTTACATCAATACGGCTAAGTTGGCTGACATGGGTGAAGACTTCCAGCCCTAACAGGCGGAGGGCTTCATTATTTTTCTGGTAAACAGCACCTGCATCGTTCAGTACCAGGATACCGGTATTGATGCAGTCGAGAATGAGTTCGTAATACTTTTCCTGTTGTGCCGTTTCGCTCTTTACATTATATAATATAGAAGCAACGCGGTTCAGGGCTTGGTTTACAATACGGTTGTCGGGAATGTCTTCGTGTTCGGAGAAATGGATGGATACATCGTTGTTTTCAATGGCATCGAGCAGAAACAGGACTTTCTGCGTATGCCGACGATACAGTTTCCATTGCCAGCGCAGACTCGTCAACAGCAGCAAGGAAGAGATGACGATCCATAGAAGGTCTTTATAAATAATGGATACCGTGACAGCACCCGCCAGCAGGAGAGAGATGACGATACGGAAAAGGTAGCGGTCGGTGATGTATCGGTAGTAATGTTTCATAATCCGAACTTTTTCATTTTGTTATAGAGAGTTTGCCGGGTGATGCCGAGTTGTGCGGCAACAGCGGATAGATTACCGTTACAGGTGTCCAGAGCTTTCTGTATCATTTTCCGTTCCATTTCTTCAAGAGTGGCTGCTTCTGTACCAGCATTGCTTCCGGTGCGTGAGGTTTCGGGACGCTTAGACAACTGGAACAGTTCCGCCGGAAGTTCGTCACCGTCGCAGATAATGACTGCTTTCTCTATAGCATGCTCCAGTTCGCGGATATTTCCGTACCAGGTGTGTGTATTCAATTTGGTACAGGCAGCATCGGAGAGCCGTAATAATGCTTTGTCATATTGCTTGCAGAAGCGCGTTATAAAGCGTTCGGCAAGAGGAAGAATGTCTTCCGGCCGTTCGCGCAAAGGCGGAATTTCAAGATGGATAGTATTGATACGGTAAAGCAAGTCTTCACGGAATTCATTGCGTTGTACCATTTCGTTCAGGTTGCGGTTGGTGGCACAAATCAGACGGATGTCAACAGCGATAGGCTGGTTACTGCCTACACGGACAATACTGCGGCGTTGCAATACGGTTAGTAGTTTGGCTTGCAGGTGATAGGGTAAATTGCCGATTTCATCGAGAAACAGTGTGCTATGGTCTGCTGTTTCGAACTTACCGGGACGGTCGGCGTATGCATCTGTGAAAGAGCCTTTTGTATGCCCGAAAAGCTCGCTTTCAAAGAGGCTTTCGGTGATGGCTCCCATGTCTACGGCAACCATTTCCTTCGTACGGCGGGAAGAAAGTGCATGAATTTCACGTGCCAGCATCTCTTTTCCCGTACCGTTTTCTCCGGTGATAAGGATATTTGCATTGGTTATGGCGACTTTCTCCACTAGCGAGCGCAGTTGCTGCATGATGGGACTTTCTCCCCAATACATGGCAGGGGTTACGGGCGAGGCATTTTTTCCGTTATTCTTATTATGAATGGCTTGGGCTGCATTCAGTAAGGTTTCCACCAGTTTTTGATTATCCCATGGCTTGACAATAAAGTCTGTAGCCCCTTCTTTAATGCCACGTACGGCAAGATCAATATCTCCATAGGCAGTGAAAAGAACCACAGGTAAGGAGGGATGAAGGCGTTTGATCTCCTGCAACCAGAATAATCCTTCGTTTCCGGTATTGATGCCTGATGTAAAGTTCATGTCAAGTAACACCACCGATGGAGTTTCTTCACGCAACACAGAGGTAAGTGTGACAGGTGAAGTGAGTGTGATGATCTTTTCGAAATGGGGTTTCAACAGCAGTTGCACGGCGGTGAGCACACCGCGGTTATCATCGACAATGAGGATATTTCCGGGCTTTTTCATATGAGAGTTTCTTTTGAGGGAGTAAAGATAATGCAAATTGAAGGTATAACTTTCATGCTTGCATGAAAAAGTTATGCTGAGATGCAGTTTATCTTCTGTAAAGATGAGGAAGTTCAGCGAAAAAAATGAAAGATACTTGTCATATTTTCTACATGTCGGCGTAATACGAATAACTGACCTTTGCCTGCAACTAAAAAACAGACACTATGAGATTACGTACTTTTTATTCTACCATTCTATTATGGCTGAACCGTATTTATAATGTGTATCGTGCCTGGCATGGACAACCTTATTATTCTTTGTCACAAGCGATTAAACAAAAAGTAAAATCCGCTGTTTCTTATATTTCCGATTTTGAGAAGGAACTGGTGAAGTTTGCCCGTACACGTAAATGTGACGGTATCATTTGTGGGCACATTCATCATCCGGCAAATACTTATTATGATGATATACATTATCTTAACTCCGGTGACTGGGTGGAAACTCTTTCAGTACTCGTAGAGTATGAGGACGGAAATTGGGAAGTGTTACGGTACGAGGATATGCTGATGGACGAAAAGCCTGAAGAGCGCCTCTGTAGTTAAAATCGTGAATTGTAAATTACTAAATTATAAATATGAAAGTTCTTTTTATAGTTCAAGGAGAAGGTCGCGGTCATCTGACGCAAGCCATCACGCTGGAAGAAATACTACGGCGCAACGGGCACGAGGTAGTAGAAGTACTGGTGGGGAAGAGCAATACCCGTCGCCTGCCGGGTTTCTTCAATCGCAGCATACAGGCACCTGTGAAACGCTTTCTCAGTCCGAACTTTCTGCCTACACCTGCCAATAAGCGGATCAGCATGTCTCGCAGTATCGCATATAATCTGATGCAGGTTCCTGCTTATCTGCGTAGCATCTGTTATATTCATCGGCGTATCCATGAAACTGATGCGGACCTCGTAATCAACTTTTATGAGTTACTGACGGGCTTGACTTATCTTCTTTTCCGCCCTTCTATACCGCAGATCAGTGTCGGTCATCAATATCTTTTCCTGCATCATGACTTTGAGTTTCCCCAAAAAAATCCCGTAAGCCTGCTGATGCTTCGTTTTTTTACGCGACTCACGTGTATCGGAGCCAAAGAGAAGCTGGCTCTCTCATTCCGTCCGATGGAAACGGATGAAGAAGCGTATATACGCGTGGTACCGCCTTTGCTGCGACGTGAAGTGCTTTGTTGCGAAGCTACTGCCGGAGAGTATATACACGGTTATATGGTTAATGCCGGATTTGGAAAAAGTATCTCCCAGTGGCATGAGCAGCACCCTGAAGTGCCTTTGCACTTCTTCTGGGACAAACCGGATGAGCCGGAAGTGTGTCGGATGGATGAAACATTGTCATTTCATCAGTTGGATGACGAAAAATTCCTTCGCTATATGTCGGGTTGCCGGGCGTATGCCACTACGGCAGGCTTTGAATCCGTTTGTGAGGCTATGTATCTGGGTAAGCCTTTGTTGATGGTGCCGGCGCACATCGAACAGGATTGTAACGCTTATGATGCGGCACGAGGCGGAGCAGGTATTATTTCCGATAATTTTGAGGTAGACCGTTTGTTAGAATTTGCCCGGAGTGAGTATCAACCCGAAAAGAATTTCCGTAGCTGGGTGCGCAGTTGTGAGTGGCGGTTGCTGAACTGTATAGAAACAGCGGAAGGAATAGGCTTTATGAATGATTATAAATTGATATATGAATAAGAAAATAGCCTCTGCTCCACATATAGATCGTGATTTAAGCTGGATGTATTTCAACCGTCGCATCTTGCAGGGATGGTATTATAGGTAGTTTGTATGAAAATAAAGAAGGGGAAAATTAACTTCCCCCTCTCTTTTCTTTTGCTTTTGCTGCCGCCTGGGTAGCGGTGATTTCAGTTTCTTCGGTTTGTTTTTCGGTATTCTTTTCCGCTTCCTTTTGTTCCATTTCCCGTCTCAGTCTTTTCAACCTCCACTTATTCCAGAACATAAGTTCTTTCCATCGGTTGAAATCCTTCTTGAAAATGATACCGATGCCTTGCGTTGTCAGATTGGTCTTTGTGTAATAACGGTCGTTCGTCTCATTATACGCTTTCAGGCGGATATCTCCGCTACGGTTCACAAGCCATTCTGCTTCGAAGTCACCTACAAAGTTCGTATTTGCCATCGGATTGTCGCGGTATCCGAAGTTACCATTGATAAGCAGACGATTGTTCAGTAATTGCCCCGATAGCATTCCTTCGAACTCCATATCCGTCCAGCCTTTTTCTCCAGTGCTGAGGTTGGTACCTATATTCCAGTTGTTACTATTAATAATGTTGGAAAGTGCATTGTTTAGTTGTCCCGAAAGGGTGGATGAAAGCACGGAAGTCATCATATTCGAGTTTTGTGTGGCATCTACATTCTCGGGTGTATAGAATTTGCCGATACCTAACAGATAGAGAATCTGCATATTCATTTGTTCGTCCGTTGAAATGTAGTTACGGATAAGGGCTTGCACTTCATCCCGTTCATTAGGCACTTCCAGACTTAATTTGATGTCCGGAGAAGTTAGTTGCCCCGTCAGGTTCATGATACAGTTTACACGGATACTCGTTGGAATTCCGTAGTTGCTTACATTCGGCACCAAGTCATTCAAGGATGCGGAATTCACCATATAACTTGCTTGGATATCCATGGTGGCATCCAACGGAGGACCGTTGAAACTGATAGTACTTCCATCTTTGATGGTAAAGTCCTTGCGTATTACCTCTTGCAGGCTGAATTTATAAACTCCCTGGCTGATACGATAATTACCGAACATCTTCACATCGTCAGCCTTGTTATAAAATTCCGTGCGGATATTTCCGGATCCTCGTCCACTGATGTAATCACCGGCGATGGGATCCATCACTATCTTCATGCTTGCATCCGGTGTAGCTTCTACAAGCAGGTTCAGGCGGATATCCGTGTCACTTTCTTCCTCTTGCTGTATCTCCTGTTGCGCCAGTTCATAGTCGGAAATCAGATTGATAGAATCCAGTACAGCCCGCCGCGGTGTCTTGTCCACGAATTTGATGAATTGGTTGCTGGCGGCTGAAGATACATTATCCTTTATATATACGAAGTTGGTATTCCGGTTGGTCGTCATGGCTACATCGATATTGACTCCATTCCTTGCGTTACCTGCTATCAGGGCATTACCCGTTCCGTATACCGTTCCATAAAAAGGAAAATCCAGTGACTCCTTCGTATTCATTACCAGCATGTTGTTCACTCCAAACTGGAAACGGTATTCCAGGTTTTTGAAGTGCTCATAATGCAGATAACCGTCTACATGTCCTTGATTGCCTTGTGTATCGAATACCCGGTTATCTTGGAAAGTCAGTCCATTCGGTTCTATACGAATACTGTCTTTTATAAAGAAGGTGGTATTCAGTACGTCTACCTTCATGGAGGCATTGCCAAGTACGCGCCCTTCCATGGTGAGCCCTTTGAATTTGCCATAGAAATGTACGTGACCGCTGGCACGTCCGTTAAATTCGGGTGTGATACTGCTCATGTAGTGTTCTATGAACTTCAGATTGGTGTTGTCAGCTTCAATCTGTAAGTCAAGCGCACTTTTAGGTTTTATGGGATATATGTAGCCATATACATGACTTTTGGCTGTATCTTTTTCATGGATATGGGCATCGAGATAGATGCCTTCTACTTCATGGTGCCATTCTCCGTGAATGTTGGCATCGCCCAATAAACCGTCATTTAGTCCAAGGCCCCGGATGAAAAGGTCAGTATACATAACAGGCTTCTCCAATACTCCGCTGGCATAGGCAGGACCAGTAGCTTCTCCTTTAAAATTCACTCCAAGGTCGGCAATATCAAATACGTAGCCTATATTGATATCTTTTAAATCCAGGCGTACCGTATCCTGAGGTTGTTTTGAAATAGTTCCGTTGATGCGCAGGTATCGGTCTTTATGGCTGAAATAAAAATCGTTTATATATATCTTTCCGGAGTCGATTACCACTTTTGACGGATGTATTTCCCATAAAGTGTCATTCAGGATAATATCCGTTTTTTGAACATCGACGACGGTTTTCAAAGCCGGAATACTCTTGTTTGAGCGGGAACGCTTTTTGTTCTGATCCTCAGCTTGTGTGCGGATGAAATGTGTAGCAGCAGCTAATTTGCCACTATATGTGACAGCGCTACTGTTTCCCCAATTCAAAGAGGTCTGAATAAGGTCATCTTTGGCTTGTGCGTCTAACGATACGTTGATGGAACCTTCCGGTTTGCGATTGCTGAATCGTACACGTGCATGAAATTTATCACCGGGATTCTCACACAAGATCATACCCGATTCAAGGAACTTGTCTCCATAGCGTAGACGCGGGAAATATCCTTCTACTCGCAGGCGCTGTGCTTTGTCATTAAAGTAACCTTTTAGGGTAGAATGTGTATAGATCTTAATCGGAATATTAAAGATGGTGGAGAATAAATCCGTATTAAAGATATTTATGTCGAAATGGAAGTTGTTCTCACTTTCTATGGGGTTCTTGTCCGGCAATATTAGAGCAGGAATATATCTTCGCATGATGTTCAGTACACTGGTGGGTAGTGTACGATAGGAATAATCTCCTTCAATACTTGCATTCAGGAAATTAGAGGCTATTTTTAATTGTTTATGCGATTCGTCTTCCCGAGTGGCGGTTATTTTTAAGTTGTCCAGAAAATAGTTTCTATCGGGTGCTGTGAATTGTAGGCTGTCAATATTGATCTCTCCATTCATTTCATCGATGGAACCACCGGTGAAATCAGCCGTTAACTGAATAGAAACTGCCGTATCTTCATATTTAGGTGTCAGGTGAAGCTCGTGGGGGCGTACATTACGGATATCGGCATGGAAATTAAAAGTCGGTACACGACTGGCTGTATTAATGCTACCATTTAGCAGAACAGAACCGTTTTCGTCATCCAATGCTACCTTTCCGTTGAAACCGCCTTGTTTATATTCTCCGTCGAGTGTGATGTTCTCATAGTTATAATCACTATAGTCGATGGAAGCGATTAATCCCTTCATTACTATGGAAGGATATTGCTTTTCGTAGTGGCTGCCTTCGACTTTGAGATTGAATGTGACCTTTCCTAACTGGTCATTTGCCAGCATATTGCCTAACTCAAACTCTTCAGTCTTTACTGCACCCGAATAAGAAAAATAACCTTTTTCTTTATTTGAACTTAATTTTAAGTCGGTCTTGATAGAACCTATATCGGTACGTACCAGGCCATAAGTTACAATATCTGTGAAATATCCCGAGACTTCCCCATTAAACGAGATGGTGCCTAAACGTTGCAGTACCGGAGGAACACCTTCGTAGTTTTTACTTAAATTGCGAACGAAAAATGCAATGCCTTCCGGATCAGCATATAAACTGGAAAGGTTGCCGAATACGAATGCATCCTGAGGATGCGACAGGTCTTGCAAGGAAACATCTCCCCTTAAATGAAAATGCTGGTTTCCTGTAATTGACAGATGAGGACAATTCAACTGATTGATAGTACCATTAGCTTCCAAAGCCACTTGCAAATTTTCCTTGAAAGGGGAAAAGACCGGAACAAAGGGGGCGAGGTCACAAAGAGTAATGTCCGAAGGCAATATCCGCAAGGAAAAGCGTACATCATTGGTAAAGTTTCTAAACGCTCCTAAACTGTCATACTCCATACGGATGGTATCCATTGCAAGCGAAGTATTCGGCAAATCAATCGCGAAGTTCTCAATGCTCATCTTCTGATTGTTTGCTACAATCTTGAGACTTAGTTTTTTTAACTCAAAACCGGAATTTTCTTCTTCAATGCTTAGGCGCTTCACAGCTGCATTGACAGAGTCATTTTGGAGCGCTTTCAACGAGATATTGGCGATGATGTTTCGTAGCTGTATATGCTGTGCATTGAATTTTCCGGGTGTTTCTTCTGCCGACAATACATTATAAGACATCTTACCGCGTCGTATCAGCAACGAGTTGATACGTATGTCCAGATTACTTTCCTTTTTGATGGTATCTTTAGAGGCAAATGCATCGAGTACGAACTGGAAGTTAGGTATGTCTTCCGGTGTCTTTTTTTCCAGGTTGATGTTGAAACCGAATAACTGTACGTTACTGATCGATACTTTGCCCTTGAACAAGGGAAGTATATCGAATTTTGCAGAAAGGCGGGATACTTTTAACATTTCCTTGCCTGACTGGTCGTTTAACAATAAATCGTCAATAATAATGCGGTTCAGTAGCCCCATATTGATCCGCCCGATGGTTAATTGTGTACCCAGTACATTAGCCAGTTCGTTTGCAACGAGCACAGATATTTGTCGCTGAACGTAAGGAATGTTCAACAATAATATAGTCCCGATATACAAACTAAGTATAATACCGAGCACCCAGCGAACTGTCTTCTTTAACTTTCTGATAGGCGGTTTGTTTGAATTAGCCAACAAAAATATGAAATAATACGTTATCAATCCTACTTTTATCACTACTTTTGCAGCGTTTAAACGTAAATAACGATATGAGTACAATAATTTTAGGAATAGAAAGCTCTTGTGACGACACCTCTGCTGCCGTCATCAAAGATGGGTATCTGCTATCAAATGTCGTTTCCAGCCAGGCGGTGCATGAGGCCTATGGCGGTGTGGTTCCCGAATTAGCTTCACGTGCACATCAGCAAAACATCGTTCCAGTGGTTCATGAAGCGTTAAAACGTGCCGGAGTAACTAAAGAAGAATTGAGTGCGGTGGCGTTTACAAGAGGACCGGGATTGATGGGTTCTTTGTTGGTAGGCGTGTCGTTTGCCAAAGGTTTTGCCCGTTCCTTAGGTATTCCAATGATTGATGTTAATCACTTGACTGGTCATGTGTTAGCTCATTTTATTAAAGCAGAAGGTGAGGATGCCATTCAGCCTGAATTTCCTTTCCTTTGCTTGCTTGTATCAGGGGGAAATTCACAGATTATCCTGGTGAAGGCATACAATGACATGGAGATTTTGGGCCAGACAATTGATGATGCTGCAGGGGAAGCTATTGATAAATGTTCGAAAGTGATGGGGCTGGGGTATCCCGGTGGTCCGATTATTGATAAATTGGCTCGCCAGGGCAATCCGAAGGCTTTTACTTTTAGTAAACCTCATATTCCCGGATTAGATTATAGTTTCAGTGGTTTGAAAACCTCATTTCTGTATTCTTTACGTGATTGGATGAAGGAAGATCCTGATTTCATCGAACATCATAAGGTTGATCTGGCTGCTTCACTCGAAGCTACTGTTGTAGATATTCTGATGGACAAACTTCGTAAGGCTGCAAAGGAATATAAGATTAAGCAAGTAGCCGTAGCTGGTGGGGTTTCTGCTAATAACGGCCTGCGTAATGCTTTCCGTGAACATGCTGAAAAGTATGGATGGAAGATATTTATCCCTAAATTCAGCTATACAACGGATAATGCTGCCATGATTGCCATTACCGGTTATTTTAAATATCAGGATAAGGATTTCTGTTCGATAGATACGCCGGCTTATTCGCGTGTCACATTGAAGTGAAAGGAGTTTTAGAACATTTCTTTGTCCGCACCGCACCCGGTCCGTGTCTGGGCCGTACCTGCTCCGTATCTGCTCCAAAGCTATAGATACGGAGCAAATACGGTCCGGACACGGACCGGGTAATATTAGCAGGAAAAATAGAACAAAAATATAAATTATATATGATAAGGTATATGAAACTGGAAGAAGAGGTCGGGGAATTACTAAAATTGAAGAATTTATCCCTTTCCACCGCAGAAAGTTGTACAGGAGGAGGTGTTGCTGCTTTAGTGACTTCTGTTCCGGGAAGTTCGGAGTACTTCAATGGGGGAATTGTGGCTTATTCCAATGAGGTAAAGATATCTCTGCTTCATGTTTCTGCTGAAACATTGGAAAGGCATGGAGCTGTCAGTCAGGAAACAGTGATTGAAATGGTGAAAGGTGCGATGAAAGCATTGAAAACGGATTGTGCTGTTGCCACATCCGGGATTGCCGGCCCGGGAGGAGGTACATCCGAAAAACCAGTCGGAACAGTGTGGATTGCGGCTGCCTATAAAAATGAAATTGTAACTTTCAAACAAGAGGGGGATGACGGAAGAGCCAGGAATGTGCAAAATGCTATTCAGAATGCTTTAAAGATGCTCCGTACATGCTTGAAATGAAGAAAAAATGCTATCAGACAGTGAATTATTTTATGAAAAACTTGTTTGGTATCGATAAAAGTACTTACTTTGCGCTCTGTTTGAAATAAGTATAGATAAAAACTATAAAAATAAGATAGAAATGTCGAAGATTTGTCAAATTACCGGAAAGAAAGCCATGATTGGCAACAATGTTTCACACTCAAAGAGAAGAACTAAGAGAACCTTTGATTTGAACTTGTTTAACAAGAAGTTCTACTATGTAGAGCAAGATTGCTGGATCAGCCTTAGCATTTGTGCTAACGGTCTGCGTATTATTAATAAGAAAGGACTGGACGCTGCTTTGAACGATGCAGTAGCAAAAGGTTATTGTGATTGGAAAAGCATTAAAGTAATTGGCTAAAAGTAGAGGAGAATACTGATTATGGCAAAGAAAGCAAAAGGTAACAGAGTACAGGTGATTCTGGAATGCACAGAACACAAAGATAGTGGTATGCCGGGAACTTCTCGTTATATCACTACAAAAAACAGAAAGAATACAACTGAAAGATTGGAATTGAAGAAATACAACCCGATCCTGAAGAGAGTAACAGTACATAAAGAAATTAAATAATAAGGTATAACCCATGGCAAAGAAAACTGTAGCAAGTTTGCACGAAGGTTCTAAAGAAGGTCGTGCTTATACAAAGGTTATCAAGATGGTTAAGTCACCCAAAACTGGTGCTTACACTTTTGATGAACAGATGGTATTGAACGAAAAAGTGCAAGACTTTTTCAAGAAATAAGATAGTCCGTTGAAAGACGTTTGAATATAAAATCCTCTTATCGTATTCCGATAAGGGGATTTTTTTTGTACTTTATCCCTGTACTTTCATTACTTTGTTATATCTTTGTGGCATAATGTATTGTATTAATAGATAGAATATGGGATTTTTTAGTTTTTTCTCAAAAGATAAAAAGGAAACATTAGATAAAGGATTATCTAAGACAAAGGAAAGTGTGTTCGGAAAAATTGCCCGTGCTGTGGCAGGAAAGTCGAAAGTGGATGATGAAGTGCTTGATAATCTGGAAGAGGTGTTGATAACATCAGACGTAGGCGTGGAAACGACGTTGAATATTATTCAACGTATAGAGAAACGCGCTGCGTCAGAGAAATATATGAATACGCAAGAATTGAACACCATTTTGCGCGATGAAATCGCTGCCTTATTGACGGAAAATAATTCGGATGATGTGGATGACTTTGAAGCTCCGATTGAGAAGAAACCTTACGTTATTATGGTAGTGGGAGTGAATGGAGTCGGTAAAACGACTACTATTGGTAAATTGGCTTATCAATTTAAAAAAGCTGGTAAAAGTGTTTATCTGGGTGCTGCGGATACTTTCCGTGCGGCAGCTGTCGAACAATTGGATATTTGGGGAAGTCGGGTAGGAGTACCTGTAATCAAACAGAAAATGGGCGCTGATCCAGCTTCTGTGGCTTATGATACTTTGAATTCTGCTGTTGCTAATAATGCCGATGTGGTAATCATTGATACTGCCGGACGTCTTCATAATAAAGTTGGCTTGATGAACGAGTTGACTAAGATTAAGAATGTAATGAAGAAAGTGGTTCCTGATGCTCCTAATGAGGTTTTGCTGGTTTTGGACGGTTCCACCGGACAAAATGCATTTGAGCAGGCTAAACAGTTCACATTGGCTACAGAAGTGACTGCGATGGCTATTACTAAATTAGATGGCACTGCGAAAGGAGGAGTTGTTATTGGTATTTCTGATCAGTTCAAAATACCGGTAAAATACATTGGTCTGGGTGAAGGTATGGAAGATCTGCAGGTGTTCCGTAAGAAAGAATTTGTTGATTCGTTGTTTGGAGAGAATGCATGAAGCGGAAAACCATTGATATTATAACGTTAGGATGTTCTAAAAACCTAGTGGACTCGGAGCATTTGATGTGGCAATTGGAAGAAGCCGGATATCATGTGACTCATGATACGGAAAAGCCTGAGGGAGAAATTGCAGTGATCAATACTTGTGGTTTCATCGGTGATGCAAAGGAAGAGTCCATCAATATGATTTTGGAATTTGCACAGGCAAAGGAAGAAGGGAATTTAGAAAAATTATATGTAATGGGATGTCTTTCGGAGCGTTATCTGAAAGAATTAGCTATCGAAATTCCACAAGTAGATAAATTTTATGGTAAATTTAACTGGGCGGAGTTGCTGCAGGATCTTGGTAAGGCATATCACGAAGAGCTTCATATAGAACGTACACTTACCACTCCTAAGCACTACGCATATTTGAAAATATCAGAAGGTTGTGATCGGAAGTGTTCGTATTGTGCTATTCCTATTATTACAGGAAAACATGTCTCACGTC
This sequence comes from Bacteroides sp. MSB163, assembly GCF_036416795.1. Taxonomy (NCBI): domain Bacteria; kingdom Pseudomonadati; phylum Bacteroidota; class Bacteroidia; order Bacteroidales; family Bacteroidaceae; genus Bacteroides; species Bacteroides maternus. The sequence goes on from NZ_CP143867.1 coordinate 4,540,455, forward strand.
CGATGGAAGAGGTCTTGGATGAAGTTCGTTATCTGGTAAGTAAGGGAGTGAAAGAGTTTCAGATTATTGCTCAGGAATTGACATATTATGGAGTGGATTTATATAAGAAGCAAATGCTCCCCGAATTAATAGAACGTATTTCTGAAGTCCCTGGTGTGGAATGGATTCGGCTGCATTATGCTTATCCGGCACATTTTCCTATGGATTTGTTCCGGGTCATGCGTGAGCGTCCTAATGTGTGTAAGTATATGGATATCGCCCTTCAGCACATCAGTAATCCGATGCTGGAGAAGATGCGACGACATGTGACTCAGGAAGAAACCTATCATCTGATAGAGCAATTCCGTAAAGAAGTACCGGGTATTCATCTGCGCACTACTTTGATGGTAGGACATCCGGGAGAAACGGAAGCTGATTTTGAGGAATTAAAAGAGTTTGTTCGTAAGGTTCGTTTCGATAGAATGGGGGCTTTTACTTATTCCGAAGAAGAAGGTACTTATGCTGCTGCACACTATGAGGATGAAATACCTCAGGAAGTGAAACAAGCACGCCTGGATGAGTTGATGTCAATTCAACAAGGGATTTCGGCAGAACAGAGTGCAGCAAAGGTCGGTCAATGCCTTAAAGTAATTATCGATCGTTTGGAAGGAGATTATTATATTGGCCGTACGGAATTTGACTCCCCAGAAGTAGATCCGGAAGTTCTGATAGAACAGGGTAAACAGAAATTGCTTATTGGTAACTTTTACCAGGTAGAGATTATAAATTCCGATGATTTCGATCTTTTTGGGCGAGTTATTTAAATAATTTTCCTGAAGAATTTGTGTATGTGCGGAAGTTTTGCTAATATAGCACCGAACTTTATAAAAATAGCTGGATTTTGAATAATAAAGAATTTACTTCAGAATTGTCACGAAGATTGGGATATACCATAAAGGACACATCTGAACTGATTGCGTCTTTGCTGTCGGATATGACGCAACAGTTGCAAGAAGGAAATGCCATTTCTGTACAAAGTTTCGGTACGTTCGAGGTAAAGAAGAAAGCGGAGCGTATCACTATCAATCCTACAACCAAATTACGCATGTTGGTTCCACCTAAATTAGTATTAACATACAGACCCAGCACGGCTCTGAAAGATAAGTTTAAGTAATCCTCTTTTACTCAAGTAATCTTCCATAAATATGAATGAGAAGCTGAATATACAGAATTTAATAGAATTGCTCGCAGAAAAACATGGCATGGATAAGGCGGATGCCGAGAGCTTTGTGAAAGAGTTTTTTCAGCTGATTGAAGAATCGCTGGAGAATGATAAGTATGTAAAGATTAGAGGCTTGGGTACATTTAAACTGATTGATGTAGAGAGCCGTGAGAGCGTAAATATAAATACAGGGGAACGATTTGAAATACAGGGGCATACAAAAGTTTCATTTGCTCCGGAACCTGCCTTGAAGGACTTGATAAACAAGCCTTTTTCTCACTTTGAGACTGTGGTATTGAATGATGAAACCGTGTTAGAAGATACACCGGTGGAGGATAATTCTGAAGAGGAGGAAAAAGAAGAGGTGTTTGTGGAGGCAGAAATGTCTGTCGTTAATAAAGAAGTGGCAGACGTTGTTTCAGAGGAAACTATAGAGACCGTAGAAGAATCAATAGAAGTATCAGCTGAAACTGTAGAGGAGTCTGTGGAAGTGGTAGAAGTACCAACTGAGATCATTGAGGAAACAGCTGAAATTGTTAAAGAAGAATCTGTAGTAGTAGTTGAGGAACACATTCAGGTAGTTGAAGAAGGAATAGAAACTACAGAACAACCTGTTCGGGAAGAAGAAATTCAGGTTGATCAGACGGAACCCGTCATTCAGATTGAAGAGCCAGAACAGTTTGTAGAGGCACCTGTCATTCTATCTGGAGAAGTGAAACAGCCTGTAACGGAGGTAATTACTCCGGTGAATGTATGTGTAGAAGAACCTCTGACAGAACAAAAGGATCAAGAAGATTTGGTGCCTACTTATGAAGTTCCTGGACCTCCATCACCTCCTGTGAATAAAGCAGATAGTTCTACGATGAAGTTTTTCATTGGAATCGTAGTACTTGTTGTGTTATTATGTGTAGGTGCTGTTACTTTTATGTATTATCCGGATTTATTTGACAGAATTTCTCCACCGCCAACAGAGAAAGTTGCTGATGAAAAGGTGGAGAAGCCGGCCGCTCCGGTCGCTCGGACGGATAGTGTTATTCGGAAAGATTCCGCAACTATGGTTGCGAAGAAAGATGCTGTGGCAGAAGTTGTTACTCCTAAAGTTGTTGAAGAACCGAAGCCGGTTGTAAAACAGAAGACTCCTGCTACAGCTCCTAAAAAAGAGACAAAGAAAGCTGCTGCTACTCCTTTTGAGCCAGACTCTGTAAATTATAAGATTGTAGGTACGAAAGCTACCTATACTATCCAGGAAGGAGAAACTCTGACAAAGGTTGCACTTCGCTTTTACGGAACTAAGGCCCTGTGGCCCTATATTGTGAAGTATAATTCGGGTGTTATAAAGAATCCCGATCATGTGCCGTATGGTACTGTAATCAAGATACCGGAGCTCGAAAAGAAATGAAAGAAAATATTGCACCCCTGCAAGTTGATAATACTTCACTTGCAGGGGTGATTTGCTATTTATTCCTGTCTGCGAATTTGAAATTCTTTTCAGAAACTATTGTTAACTACTAAACTCTATGAAAGTAGTTTAATCTAATTGTTTTTTAATAAAAATTAGTTGGTATGGTTAATTTATTCCTGTACTTTTGGGAGCGAAAAAAATAATTACCAGTAGCATACTGGAGAAATCAATGGAATTTAAACAATAAAAATAATAGTATCTATGGCTGAAACAATTGATATCCGCGAACTGAACGAGCGGATTGAAAGACAAAGTTCTTTTGTTACCAACCTTACTGCTGGTATGGACCAGATCATCGTAGGACAAAAACATCTGGTAGAGTCATTGTTAATCGGTTTGCTGTCCGATGGACACGTATTATTAGAAGGTGTGCCCGGTTTGGCAAAGACATTGGCGATTAAGACGCTTGCCTCATTGATCGATGCACAATACAGTCGTGTACAGTTTACTCCCGATTTGCTGCCTGCTGACGTTATCGGTACAATGGTTTACAGTCAGAAAGACGAAACGTTCCAAGTAAAGAAAGGACCTGTTTTTGCCAACTTCGTTTTGGCAGATGAAATTAACCGTGCTCCGGCCAAGGTACAGAGTGCTTTGCTGGAAGCGATGCAGGAACGTCAGGTAACTATTGGTACGGAAACATTCCCGTTGCCCGAACCTTTCCTTGTACTTGCTACACAGAATCCTATTGAGCAGGAAGGTACTTATCCGCTGCCTGAAGCACAGGTGGACCGTTTCATGCTGAAAGTGGTTATCGACTATCCGAAGATGGAAGAAGAAAAAATGATTATCCGCCAGAATATCAATGGCGATAAATTCAATGTGAAGCCTATTCTGAAAGCTCAGGAGATTATTGAAGCACGTAAAGTTGTTCGTCAGGTATATCTGGATGAGAAGATTGAACGCTACATTGTTGATATTGTATTTGCTACCCGTTATCCGGAGAAATATGATCTGAAGGAACTGAAAGATATGATTGGTTTCGGTGGTTCTCCCCGTGCCTCTATCAATCTGGCATTGGCTGCCCGTACTTATGCTTTCATCAAACGTCGTGGTTACGTGATTCCTGAAGATGTTCGTGCTGTGGCTCATGACGTATTGCGTCATCGTATCGGATTGACTTACGAAGCAGAGGCCAGCAACCTGACTTCTGACGAGATTATCAGCAAAATACTGAATAAGGTTGAAGTACCTTAATTAAGTAAGCATTTTTAAAAAGGTCTTCCGAGACCTGTTAATAAATGATGTGAACGTTTTTAAAGAATCTTGTCAACGTTTTAAAAAAACGTTGCCGGTATTTATTAACGGAATTATTTAACGATATAGATGGAAACAAGTGAACTGTTAAAAAAAGTCCGTCAGATTGAAATCAAGACGCGCGGATTATCCAACAATATCTTTGCTGGCCAGTATCATTCGGCCTTCAAGGGTAGGGGTATGGCATTTTCCGAGGTGCGCGAATATCAGTTTGGCGATGACATACGCGACATTGACTGGAACGTGACCGCTCGCTTCAATAAGCCTTACGTGAAGGTGTTCGAAGAAGAGCGCGAGTTGACCGTTATGTTGCTGGTGGATGTTTCCGGTAGTTTGGAATTCGGTACGGTGAAACAGATGAAAAAGGATATGGTGACGGAAATAGCTGCAACTTTGGCTTTTTCGGCTATACAAAACAACGATAAAATCGGGGTTATCTTTTTCTCTGACCGGATAGAGAAATTCATTCCGCCTAAGAAAGGGCGTAAGCATATCTTATATATTATTCGCGAACTGATTGACTTTAAAGCGGAGAGTCGGAAAACTGACATCCGGCTCGGACTGGAATATCTGACAAATGTAATGAAGCGTCGTTGTACAGCCTTCCTGTTATCCGATTTCATTGATCAGGGGAACTTTAAGAATGCAATGACTATCGCCAACCGGAAACATGATATGGTGGCTATCCAGGTGTATGACCGCAGGGTAGAGGAACTGCCGGCTATCGGTTTGATGAAAATAAAGGATGCTGAGACCGGACATGAGCAGTGGATTGATACTTCGTCGCGTGCTGTTCGTCGTGCTCATCACGACTGGTGGGTGAATAAACAGGTGGAACTGAGCGAAACATTCACTAAGAGCAATGTCGATAATGTGTCGGTACGCACCGATCAAGACTATGTCAAAGCATTGATGAATTTGTTTGCGAAACGAAATTAATCGGAAAAATGAAAAGATATCTATTTCTGATAACCCTATTGGGGATGTTGACTAGCAAGGCAGTGGCTCAGTCGGTAACAGTGGATGCTACCATTGACTCTCTGCAAATTTATATCGGTGACCAGGCGAAGATTAAACTTCAGGTAGCCTTGGATGCCGATAAACGGGCTATTTTCCCTGTTTATACGGATACACTGGTAAGTGGTGTGGAGATTATAGATGTTGCAAAGCCAGATACGCAGTATATAAATGATGATAAACGAATGCTGATTACGCAGGAGTATACTGTTACATCATTCGACTCGGCATTGTATTATCTGCCACCGATGGAAGTATTGGTGGATAATAAGGCATATCGTTCGAAGGCATTGGCACTGAAGGTATATTCGATGAATGTGCCATTGGATCCTGAGAATCCAGAACAGTTTTTTGGTCCGAAGACAGTAATGCAGCCTCCTTTTGTGTGGGAAGACTGGTATGGGATTATTACCTGTGGCATATTGCTTATTCCGATTGCGTTATTACTTATCTATCTGATCATGCGTATCTGTGACAATAAACCTATCATCCGTAAGGTAAAGGTTGAACCGAAGTTACCTCCGCATCAGATGGCGATGAAAGAAATAGAGCGTATCAAAGGGGAAAAAGTATGGCAAAAGGGACAGTCGAAGGAGTATTACACGGAATTGACAGATACTTTGCGTACGTATATTAAAGAGCGTTTTGGTTTCAATGCCTTGGAAATGACCTCTTCGGAGATTATAGAAAAGCTGCTTGAAATGCAAGATAAAGAAGCTATTGCAGATTTACGTTCTCTTTTTGAGACTGCCGATTTGGTGAAGTTTGCTAAGCATAATCCGTTGATGAACGAAAATGATGCGAATCTGATCAATGCCATTGAATTTATCAATGAAACCAAGGAGAAAGAAGTGGAGAATGCAAAACCGCAACCCACTGAAATTACCATCATTGAGAAACGTTCATTGCGTACTAAAATATTGCTGGGCATAGGCATCGTAGTTTTATCGGTTGCCTTGATTGGTTCGTTCGTTTATATTGGAATGCAGTTATACAATTATTTTGCATGATAGCAGAATTTAAGGGTAACTCCAATCTTAAATTGTAAATTGTTAAATAGTAAATACAATGGTTTTTGCCAATATTGAATATTTGTTTTTGCTGCTGTTGCTTATACCTTATATAGTATGGTATATCATGAGGCGGAGGAATAATGAAGCTACACTTCAGATTTCGGATGCTCGTGTATATGCTCATACGCCGAAGAGCTATAAGAACTATTTGTTGCATGTGCCTTTTATGTTACGGATTATTGCCTTGGCATTGATTATCGTAGTGTTGGCGCGTCCTCAAACTACTAATAGCTGGCAAAACAGTGAAATTGAAGGTATAGATATTATGATGGCCATTGACGTATCTACCAGTATGCTGGCAGAGGACTTGAAACCGAATCGTCTGGAAGCAGCTAAAGATGTGGCTGCGGAGTTTATCAATGGTCGGCCCAATGATAATATCGGTATAACTTTATTTGCCGGTGAAAGTTTTACGCAATGTCCGTTGACAGTGGATCATGCAGTGCTTCTGAATCTGTTTCAAGGCATTAAGTGTGGTATTATTGAAGATGGAACAGCAGTCGGTATGGGTATTGCTAATGCGGTTACTCGCTTGAAAGATAGTAAAGCGAAGTCTAAAGTAATCATTCTGTTGACGGATGGTACAAATAATAAAGGAGATATATCTCCGCTGACTGCGGCAGAAATAGCTAAGAGTTTTGGTATCCGGGTTTATACAATTGGTGTAGGTACGAACGGAATGGCTCCGTATCCTTATCCGGTGGGTAACACTGTGCAGTATGTCAATATGCCGGTGGAGATTGATGAAAAGACACTGACGCAGATTGCGGCTACCACAGAAGGTAATTATTTCCGTGCCACCAGTAATTCTAAGCTGAAAGAGGTATATGAGGAGATTGATAAGTTGGAGAAAACCAAGTTGAATGTGAAGGAATACAGCAAGCGCCAGGAAGAATACCGTTGGTTTGCTTTGGCGGCATTCTTGTGCGTGTTACTTGAAGTATTGCTTCGTAATTCTATCTTGAAGAAGATACCTTAAAACAATGCATTAATTGTAAATTACTAAATTGTACATAGAAAGATGTTTCGATTTGAAGAACCTACATATTTATACCTGTTGCTTCTGTTGCCTTTCTTGGCGGCTTTCTACCTGTACTCCAATTATCGGAGACGGAAAGCGATCCGCAAGTTTGGCGACCCGGTGCTAATGGCACAGTTGATGCCGGATGTATCTAAATATCGTCCGGATGTGAAGTTTTGGCTGGTGTTTGCTGCAATCGGACTGTTTGCTGTATTGCTGGCACGTCCGCAGTTTGGCTCTAAGTTGGAGACTGTGAAGCGTCAGGGAGTAGAGGTAATGATTGCGTTGGATATTTCTAACTCTATGTTGGCACAAGATGTACAACCCAGTCGTCTGGAGAAGGCCAAGAGACTGGTAGCACAATTGGTTGACAAGATGGAGAATGATAAGGTAGGTATGATTGTGTTTGCCGGTGATGCCTTTACACAGTTGCCTATTACAAGCGATTATATTTCTGCCAAGATGTTTTTGGAATCTATTAATCCGTCGTTGATATCCAAGCAGGGTACGGCTATCGGTGCAGCTATTAATCTGGCTACCCGCAGTTTTACACCCCAGGAAGGAGTAGGGCGTGCCGTCATCGTTATTACTGACGGTGAAAACCATGAAGGCGGAGCTGTGGAAGCTGCCAAGGCTGCTGCAGATAAAGGTATTCAAGTCAGTGTTCTGGGGGTGGGTATGCCTGATGGTGCACCTATTCCCGTAGAAGGAACCAATGATTTCCGCCGTGACCGTGACGGAAATGTGGTTGTAACCCGCTTGAATGAGCAGATGTGTCAGGAAATAGCTCAGGCAGGAGATGGGATTTATGTGCGTGTAGACAATTCAAATGCTGCGCAAAAGGCAATTGCTCAAGAAATTAATAAAATGGCGAAAGCGGATGTGGAAACACAGGTTTATACAGAGTTCAACGAACAATTCCAGGCTGTTGCATGGATTATATTGTTACTGTTGTTGGCTGAAATGCTGATTTTGGAACGTAAAAACCCATTATTCCGTAATATCCATCTGTTTAAAAAGGAAGAAAGGTATGATGATGAGAAATAGGACTATCGGAATAATCTTGCTGCTACTGACGGCTATTTCAGTTTCTGCACAGAAAGCGGAACGCGACTATATTCGTAAGGGAAACCGTGCTTATAAAGATAGTACGTATGTAAATGCTGAAGTGAATTATCGGAAAGCTATTGATGTGAATCCGAAGTCAACGATATCCATGTATAATCTGGGTAATACGCTTATGCAACAGAATAAGTTGCAGGAGGCTATGGAGCAGTTTGTTGCTGCCACAAAAATGGAGAAAGATAAGGGTAATCTTGCTCAAATCTATCATAATATGGGAGTAATATTCCACTCCGGTAAGGATTATGCCAAAGCTGTGGAAGCATACAAAGAGTCGCTACGTAATAATCCGAAAGATAACGAGACGCGTTATAACTTGGCTTTGGCTCAGAAAATGCTGAAAGATCAGGAACAGAATCAGCAGAATCAAGATCAAAACCAAGATCAGAATCAGGATAAAAAGGATCAGGAAAAAGAACAAGATAAAGACAAAAAAGACCAAAATCAACAAGATCAGCAGAATCAGGATCAACAGCAGCAACCTCCTCAGCCACAAGAAAATCAGATGTCAAAGGAAAATGCTGAACAACTTTTGAAGTCGGTGATGCAGGATGAGAAAGATGTACAGGATAAGGTGAAGAAACAGCAAGTTATCCAAGGTGGTCGTTTGGAAAAGGATTGGTAAATAATAAAAGATACGATAATATATGAGAAAATTAATTTTCTTATGGATAGCACTGGTAGTAGTCAGTCTGCAAGCTTTGGCTAATGACAAGGTGTCATTTACCGCATCAGCTCCTGATGCTGTAGCGGTGGGTGACCAGTTCAGACTGGCATATACAGTGACTACACAGAAGGTGAGAGATTTCCGTGCTCCCTCTATTAAGGGATTTGACGTACTGATGGGACCCAGTCGCTCTCAGCAAAGTAGTATGCAAATAGTTAATGGGGTATCGACCTCAACCAGCAGTAATACTTTCACTTATATACTGATGGCTACTGCTGAAGGTAGTTTCACAATTCCAGGAGCTACAATTACAGCAGATGGTAATCAGATGGTTTCTAATTCTGTGCAGATCAAGGTTCTGCCAGCAGATCAGGCCGGAGCAACTTCTTCAGGCGGAGGTAATGGTAGCCAGCAGGGCAATACCAGCCGTGCTTCTTCAGGAGCTTCTGTTTCCAATCAGGACCTCTTTATTTTGCCTACTATTAGTAAGACCAATGTGTATGAACAAGAAGCATTCTTGCTGACTTATAAAATTTATACTCTGGTTGACCTCCGCGGCTTTGACAATGTGAAACTTCCTGATTTTAAGGGATTTCATTCACAGGAAGTAGAACTTCCGGGTGATAGAAAATGGAGCTTGGAACATTATAAGGGACGGAATTATCAAACTACTGTTTACCGGCAATTTGTGCTGTTTCCGCAGCAGTCTGGTAATTTGACTATTGATCCGGCACGTTTTGATGCTTCTATTGCTAAAGCTACTCATGTATCTGATCCGTTTGAAGCTTTCTTTAATGGTGGCAGTAACTACATTGAGGTCAAAAAGACATTGATGACACCGAAACTAACTGTAGATGTAAAACCCTTACCAGGCGATAAACCTGCTGATTTTTCCGGTGGAGTGGGAGAGTTTAGCATTTCTTCTTCCATTAATAGTACTAATGTAAAGACAAACGATGCTGTAACTGTTAAACTCGTCATTTCCGGTACAGGCAATTTGAAGTTAATCGGTGATCCTGAGGTGAAATTCCCAGATGACTTCGAGGTATATGACCCTAAAGTTGATAATAAATTCAGGCTGACAAGTGCAGGACTTTCGGGTAGTAAGGTTATTGAATATCTGGCTATTCCACGCAATGCCGGAACATTTAAAATACCAGCGGTGAAATTCAGCTATTTCGATATCAAATCCCGTACTTATAAGATATTGACTACCGAAGAGTATGAATTGCATGTAGAGAAAGGTGAAGGAAATGCAGCGCAAACTATTGCTAACTTTACGAATAAAGAGGATTTGAAAGTCTTGAATGAGGATATTCGCTTCATCAAGCAAAATGATGTGACGCTTTCTCAAACGGGAGACTTCTTCTTTGACTCTATGTTGTACTGGTTGCTCTATTTAGTACCTAGCGTTGCGTTTATCATTTTCTTTGTCATTTACCGTAAGCAGATAGCTGCTAATGCTAACGTTGCGAAAATGCGTACGAAAAAGGCAAATAAGGTTGCTGTTAAACGTATGAAGTTAGCTGGTAAGTTGTTAGCTGAGAATAAAAAAGATGTTTTCTATGACGAAGTATTGAAGGCTCTTTGGGGATATATAAGCGATAAATTGAATATTCCGGTTTCTCGACTTTCAAAAGATAATATTGAAGAGGAACTTCGTAAATATGGAGTGGAGGATGCTTTGATTAAAGAATTCCTGACTGCATTGAATGATTGTGAGTTTGCTCGTTTTGCTCCTGGCGATGATAACCAGGCTATGGATAAAGTCTATTCGGCTTCATTAGCAGTAATAAGTAAAATGGAGAATTCGATTAAACATTAATTAGGAGGTTATATGATGAAAAAAATATTGTTTTTTACTTTTGTTGGCCTGTTAATGGCATTGACCTCTTTTGGACAGACTGCATCGGATACATTACAACAAGCGAATGATTCGGTAACAATAGGTTCACACACTGAATTTTCAGCTGCTGCGCAAGCGAACAGTGTGACAAAAGCAGAAGGAGATAGCGCATATGTGAAGAATGATTATGCCTCTGCTATTCAGATATATGAAGCTCTGCTGAAAGAAGGAGAAGCGGCTGAGGTATACTATAACTTAGGAAATAGCTACTATAAGGCTGATGATATAGCAAAAGCCATTTTAAATTATGAGCGTGCACTTTTAATACAGCCAGGCAATGCTGATATTCGGGCTAATTTGGAGATTGCTCGTGCAAAAACAATTGATAAAGTGATTCCCGTACCCGAGGTTTTCTTTGTATCTTGGACGAAATCATTGATTAATTGTTTGAGTGTGGATGCTTGGGCAAAGGTAGGCGTTGTTTGTTTCTTTTTGTTGCTTGCATCTCTTTACTTCTTCTTCTTTTCCAAGCAAATCGTGTGGAAGAAAATAGGATTTATTGCAGGGATAGTATTTCTGGTGTTAGTTATATTAGCGAATGTCTTTGCTTTTCAACAAAAAAATGAGCTATTGAATCGTAACAATGCTATCGTACTAACTCCAAGTGTAACAGTACGTAGTACTCCGAGTGAAAGTGGCACCAGTTTGTTCATATTGCATGAGGGACGGAAGGTTGAAATTAAAGATAACTCCATGCGTGAATGGAAAGAAATCCGCTTAGAGGATGGTAAAGTAGGATGGGTACCTGCGGCATCTGTTGAAGTTATCTGATTGATAGATATAATTCTTTCATAATAAGATAGTTAATAATAAAAAGAAGCCTGTTGAAAGGGAAAATACAAATCTCCTTTTGACAGGCTTCTTTATTTTTATAAAAAAGACACTGAAATAGTTTGTTTTATCTTTTTTTTTCCTTAAGTTTATAGCGTGATAAGTGAAACTCACAGAGTTATTAACCATTAAATTTATAAATATGAGAACAATAACATTTAATGAACTTCGCAGAATTAAAGATTCATTACCTACTGGTAGTATGCATAGAATAGCCGATGAGCTCGGATTGAACGTTGATACGGTTAGAAACTTTTTTGGCGGTCACAATTTTAAAGAGGGTAAGAGTGTTGGGATACATTTAGAACCTGGTCCGGATGGTGGGTTGGTTATGTTGGATGATACTACCGTCCTTGATAGAGCTCTAAAAATTCTAGATGAAATGAATGCCAGTGCTGAGCCTGTTCGAGCTTAAGAAAAGAAAGTTATAAATGAATCCCAATTGATAGACAAACAATTGGGATTTCTTATTTGTTTATAAAGTAAAAACAGTTGATTATGGAAGACAAATTAGTAACCTTAGCTATTCTGACTTATGCAAAAGCTCAGATATTGAAGAATGTGCTTGAGAATGAAGGTATTGAAACCTATATTCATAATGTAAATCAAATACAACCTGTAGTGTCTTCAGGGGTGCGCTTACGTATAAAAGAAAGCGATCTACCGCGTGCATTGAAGATAACTGAGAGCTCTGCTTGGCTTTCTGAAGAGGTAGTGGGAGGGAAGTCACCCAAAGTAGAAAAGGAGAGTAACAAGGTCTTAATTCCTGTAGACTTTTCTAATTATTCAATGAAGGCATGTGAGTTTGGTTTTAATTTTGCTCAGAATATGGGAGCGGAAGTTGTGCTGCTTCATGTTTACTTTACACCAATCTATACCACATCATTACCTTATGGAGATGTTTTTAATTATCAGCTTACAGATGATGAAAATGTAAAAAACATATTACAAAGAGTTCATGCAGACTTAAACTCTTTATCTGACAAGGTAAAAGCAAAAGTAGCTTCAGGAGAATTTCCGAATGTAAAATATAATTGTGTGTTGCGTGAAGGTATTCCAGAAGAGGAAATTCTTCGTTATTCGAAGGAATATCGACCACGTATTGTTATTATGGGGACTCGTGGTAAAAATCAGAAAGATATAGATTTAATTGGTAGTGTAACTGCTGAGGTAATTGAGCGAAGCCGTGTACCAGTTTTAGCCATTCCCGAGAATACTCCATTTAAACAGTTTGCAGAAGCTAAACGTATTGCATTTATCACCAATTTTGATCAACGGGATTTAATCGCATTTGATTCTTTGATTGCTGCTTTAAAGCCATTTCATTTTTCTGTATCTTTGATTCATTTGTCAGATGTTAAGGACACTTGGAATGAAATTAAATTAGGTGGTATTAAGGAATACTTTCAAAAGCAGTATCCGGACCTGGAAATTCATTATGATGTTGTGATGAATGATGATTTCTTGAACAGCTTAGATAATTACATAAAAACTAATCATATTGATATAATTACGTTGACTACTTATAAACGGAATATATTCTCTCGCTTATTTAATCCAGGTATTGCTCGGAAGATGATTTTTCATTCTGATACACCGTTGTTAGTTATTTATGGACGCCCAAGCTAAAATAAATAGCGCAATTATTTTAGATTAATATCAGCATTATGTTTAATATATAATACTAATATTCTTTTTACAAAATTAAAGCCACCTTCTTGAATCTTACCCATAAAAATAAACCCTAAAAGTAAAACTTTTAGGGTTCGCTTCAAAAAAATCTATTTTTGAGACAGCTGCTTTTTAAGTTTATACTTTACATCAGCTTTTCAATTTCTTCAAATTCTGGTCCCATATCTAAATTATAATATACTCTGTAAAGACCATTCAACCATAAATCCTTTTGGTCAGGTTTTAATTCTCTTGCTTTTTCATAGCAAGGTTTTGCATTTTCATAAAAAGCTTTCAAGGTAATCTGATCTTCTTTATATTTAGGATCATTAACGTCAGTAGTAGCTTTTTCTGAGAAGTCTTGAGCCTGGAGACAGTAGATCAGTCCTAAATTGGAATAAGCTTCTGCATAAGTAGGATCTACTTCAATTGTCTTTTTGTAGTATTCAATAGCCTTATCATAATCCTTCATATTATGGTAAAGATATCCTTTTACATACAGATAGAATGTATTATTGGGGTCTTTAGCTAACATTTCATCGGCGAATTGCATGGCTTCATCGTATTTATTGTTATTGCTATAATAATCAATTAAATGACCGAAGAAGAATGAATGTTGAGGATATTTTTGCAAACCTTCTTTCAATGAAGCAATCCACTTAACAGTATCGCCTTGGGCTTTTAAAGCTGTAGAGATGAACTCCATAGCATACTGACCTACTTCTTTGTCGTTCTGTGCATAAGGAGCATATTTCAGAACACTGGGATAATCCTCCATCTTTGCTGCTGCCAAGCTTGCATAATAAGCAATCTGAGCTAAGAGTGTATCTGTCTGCAAGAAGTTTTCCTTTTCAAACATCGGATTCTGAGCAATTTCAATATAAGTTCCAAAGAAATCTAATGCTTCTTTGTTCTTCTCTAAGTTATAATATTGAATACCGCCATTGATCAAGTTTGGGCGTTCTGCTACAATAGCAGCAGCATTGGGTTTTCTGTACTTGTTCTTGATTTTTCCCTTTTCATTTGGAACTTGTGCGAGTTCATCGCACTTAAGGTAGTATTTGCACATATTCAATGCACTATTATATACCTTAAGAGTATCATAAGGTTTTCTTAAATAGGCATTTTCCATCTGTTTTTCATTAATCCTTTTCTGAATAAAACCTGCTACATCCCAAGTATCGGCATTATCCTTTGTTTCAGGATTAGTCAAGGCTTGATTGATGAGCAGCTCGGCCTTATTAAAGTCCGGATTCACTTCATTTGCAATGCTTTTAGCTTCTTTCACAGTCTTTTCTTGAGCGAAAGTGAAGCCTGCAGCGAGCAATAAAATCACTGAAAATAATACTCTTTTCATGATAGTTGTAAAATTAAAATTAATATTATGTCTATTCTTCATCTTCATTATTGACTTTATTATCAGAGTTATAGTCTTCCTCCTCTCCTTCTACCTCATTTATAGTGGGAATCGGAGAATTTTCATCATCAACAGGAATCTCATCTTCCATGCTTTCTGATGTAACTTTACATACTGAACCAATCTCATCGTTTCTCTTTTCAAGATTGATCAGACGAACACCCTGGGTAGCACGCCCCATAATACGGACATCAGCAACTTTCAGACGAATGGTGATACCAGATTTATTGATAATCATCAGGTCATTATCATCTGTTACAGACTTGATTGTTACCAATTTACCGGTTTTATCGGTGATATTCATTGTCTTAACACCCTTGCCACCACGATTAGTCTTACGGTAGTCTTCGATATCAGAACGTTTACCATAACCTTGTTCAGAAACGACCATAATGGTTTCAGCTTCAATATCTTTAATACAAATCATTCCTACTACTTCATCTTGTCCGTCTTCGTCAAGCGTCATACCACGTACACCGGTTGCAGTACGTCCCATAACGCGTACAGCACTTTCGTGGAAGCGAATAGCACGTCCATTACGATTGGCAATGATGATTTCATTGTCACCATTAGTCATACGTACTTCGATAACGCGGTCGTCCTCACGGATAGTAATAGCGTTTACACCATTCTGGCGAGGGCGGGAATACTGTTCAAGTAATGTCTTTTTAATAACACCATTCTTGGTACAGAATAAGACATAATGACTGTTGATGAAGTCTGTGTCAGAAAGGTTCTTCACACGCAGATATGCATTTACAGCATCGTCTGAATCAATATTCAGCAAGTTTTGGATGGCACGTCCCTTGGAATTCTTGGTGCCTTCAGGGATTTCATATACTTTGAGCCAATAGCACTTACCCTTTTGAGTAAAGAACATCATGGTATTGTGCATGGTTGCCGGATATATGTGTTCAATGAAGTCTGCATCGCGGGTATCTGTGCCCTTAGAGCCTACTCCACCACGGTTTTGAGCACGGAACTCACTCAATGGAGTACGTTTAATATAGCCCATATGAGAAATGGTGATAATCATTTCGTCATCTGCATAGAAATCCTCTGGATTGAATTCTTCAGATGAATAAACAATTTCAGAACGACGTTCATCTCCGTATTTTGCTTTTACTTCAATTAATTCATCAGTAATAACTTTGCGGCAAAGTTCGTCATTCGACAGAATTTCTTCGTAATAAGCAATCAGCTTCATTACTTCTTCATATTCAGCGTGGAGCTGATCCTGCATCAGACCGGTCAATTGGCGCAAACGCATTTCTACGATGGCACGAGACTGAATTTCAGTTAATTGGAATCGTTCTATCAAGCCGGAAATAGCGTCATTAGGTGTCTTTGCTGCACGGATGATACGGATTACTTCATCGATATTATCTGATGCTATGATTAAGCCTTCCAATATATGAGCGCGTTCTTTAGCCTTACGTAAGTCATATTGAGTACGACGGATAACCACCTCATGGCGATGTTCTACGAAGTACTTAATCATGTCTTTCAGATTCAGCAAATGAGGACGCCCATGTACCAATGCTACGTTGTTCACACTAAAAGAAGTCTGTAACAACGTCATCTTATAGAGCTTATTCAAGACTACGCTGGCGTTGGCATCACGTTTGATATCAATCACGATACGCATACCTTCACGGTCAGACTCGTCATTGGCATTGGAGATACCTTCTATCTTCTTATCATTGGCTAAATCGGCGATATTCTTGATCAGTTCCGCCTTATTGACACCATACGGGATTTCCGTGATGACTATTTTGTCATGTGTAGAACTGGTTTCAATTTCTGCTTTTGCACGCATGATAACGCGACCGCGACCAGTAAGATATGCCTCGCGTACGCCACTCATACCATATATATATCCTCCTGTTGGGAAATCGGGAGCTTTCACATAGTTCATCAACTCCTCTATCTCAATATCGTTGTTCTCGATGTATGCAATGCAAGCATCAATAACCTCTGAAAGGTTGTGGGTCGGCATATTGGTTGCCATACCTACAGCAATACCAGATGCACCGTTTACCAAAAGGTTTGGGATACGGGTAGGCATAACGGTAGGCTCCTGCAAAGAATCGTCGAAGTTACTCTGCATATCAACGGTTTCTTTGTCGAGGTCTTGCATCATATCTTCACCGATCTTGCGCAAGCGACACTCGGTGTAACGCATAGCTGCTGCGCTATCGCCGTCTACCGAACCATAGTTACCCTGGCCATCTACCACCATGTAACGCATTGCCCAAGGCTGTGCCATACGAACTAATGCACCGTAAACGGAAGAGTCACCATGCGGGTGATACTTACCCAATACTTCACCTACAACTCTGGCTGATTTTTTATAAGGTTTATCAGACGTATTTCCCAGTCCCATCATTCCGAAGAGAATTCTGCGGTGGACAGGCTTAAAACCATCTCTAACATCTGGAAGGGCACGCGAAACGATGACCGACATGGAGTAGTCAATGTACGATGACTTCATTTCCTCCTCGATGTTAATCTTTATAATTCTGTCTTGTTCAAGCATTTAAAAAGATTATTAATTATACATACTTTGGTTCATGAAAAACCACGCTAAAGTACTGCTTTTTTACGATATACAAAAGTTTTCGCCCATAAACTTTATTTCAGAACCATTCTCTCACCTACTTTGTTCTTATAATATATAAATAAGGTGTTAATAAGGAGCTTTTTCCCAAGAATGAAAGCACTTTAGTATAATACTGGTGAACGGATATTAAACTGTGGCACGTGTTTTGTATATAAATAATAAATAAAACGATAGAATACGTACTGGAAATTATAAATGCGTATCTTTGTATTAAGTAACACCTTAGAATAAGGAAGGAGAATATTAAGTATGAATAATCAGTTTTCACAAAGAGTTTCTGACATTATCACTTACAGCAAGGAGGAAGCTAACCGGCTGAAGAATAGATATATCGGTCCGGAGCATCTTCTACTTGGCATGTTGCGAGACGGCGGAGGGAAAGCTATAGAAATATTGCAGAAACTGGATATAGACCTAAACAGAGTTAAGAAACGTCTGGAAGGTTTTTTAAAAGAGATTGAAGATGATAACTTGTTGCCTGATGCAGACATTCCATTGTCTCCTATGGCAGCTAAGATATTGAAAATGTGTATACTCGAGGCTCGTCTGCTGAAGAGCGCCACTGCTGATACTGAACATGTATTGCTGGCTATCTTGAAAGACGGTAATAATTTGGCCGCTACGGTATTGGAAGAAAATAATATAGATTATAAGTCAGTGTTTGAACAGCTTTCTATGAAAGCCAGCCCTAACGCAGGTATGGGATTTACGGAAGATGATGACGAGGAAGAAGATGAAATGAATATGTCTTCACGTTCTTCTCAAAGTGGTAGTTCACAGTCTTCTACGCAAACAGCGTCTAAGAAACCATCCAATGATACTCCGGTATTGGATAACTTTGGTATGGATATGACCCGGGCTGCGGAAGAAGGTAGACTGGATCCTGTGGTAGGTCGTGAACGTGAAATCGAGCGGTTGGCTCAGATTTTGAGCCGTCGTAAGAAGAATAATCCGGTATTGATAGGTGAACCTGGTGTAGGTAAATCAGCTATTGTAGAGGGATTAGCATTACGTATTGTTCAGAAGAAAGTATCCCGTATTCTGTTTGATAAACGTGTGGTAATGCTTGATATGGCTTCTGTAGTAGCCGGAACCAAGTATCGCGGCCAGTTTGAGGAACGTATTCGTTCTATCATTAATGAGTTACAGAAGAATCCGAACGTAATTCTGTTTATTGACGAGATTCACACGATTGTGGGTGCCGGAGCAGCTGCCGGTTCTATGGATGCTGCCAATATGCTGAAACCTGCATTGGCACGTGGTGAAATACAATGTATAGGCGCCACTACCCTTGATGAATACCGGAAGAATATAGAAAAAGACGGTGCCTTGGAACGCCGTTTCCAGAAAGTGATTGTTGAACCGACCACTGCCGAGGAAACGCTCCAGATATTGAAGAATATCAAAGAGAAGTACGAAGACCATCATAATGTGACTTATACGGATGAAGCGCTGGAAGCATGTGTCAAGTTGACAGACCGCTACATTACTGACCGTAATTTCCCGGATAAGGCTATTGATGCTTTGGACGAAGCCGGTTCGCGCGTCCATCTGACAAACATTACTGTTCCGAAAGAGATTGAAGAACAGGAGAAACTGATCGAAGAAGCCCGTCAACAAAAGGCGGATGCGGTGAAATCGCAGAATTTCGAACTTGCTGCCAGCTTCCGTGATCATGAGAAAGAGTTTTCTGCTCGTCTGGAAGAGATGAAGGCTGAATGGGAAGCTCGCTTAAAAGATGACCGTCAGATAGTTGGTGAGGAAGAAATTGCGAATGTGGTTTCTATGATGTCCGGTGTGCCCGTACAGCGTATGGCACAGGCTGAAGGTATCAAGTTGGCAGGTATGAAAGAAGAGCTGCAAGCTAAAGTTATAGCTCAGGACCCGGCTATTGAAAAGGTGACGAAAGCTATTCTGCGTAGTCGTGTAGGATTGAAAGATCCTAACCGTCCTATCGGAACATTCTTGTTCCTGGGGCCTACGGGTGTAGGTAAAACTCACTTGGCGAAACAATTGGCGAAATATATGTTTGGTTCTGCCGATGCGCTGATACGTGTGGATATGAGTGAATATATGGAGAAGTTTACCGTTTCTCGCCTTGTTGGTGCACCTCCGGGATACGTAGGATACGAAGAAGGCGGACAGTTGACAGAGAAAGTACGCCGTAAACCTTATTCTATCGTATTGTTGGACGAGATTGAGAAAGCCCACCCAGATGTATTCAACATCTTGTTACAACTGATGGATGAAGGTCGCCTGACTGACAGTTATGGCAGAACTGTAGATTTCAAGAATACAGTGGTTATCATGACTTCCAACATCGGTACACGTCAATTGAAAGACTTTGGTCGTGGTGTAGGTTTTGCCGCCCAGAATCGTACGGATGATAAAGAATATTCACGTGGCGTGATACAAAAGGCTTTGAATAAGTCGTTTGCCCCTGAGTTTCTGAATCGTGTCGACGAGATTATTACTTTCGACCAGCTTTCGCTGGATGCTATCGAAAAGATTATCGATATTGAGTTGAAAGGCTTGTATGAGCGCGTGGAATCTCTTGGATATAAGCTTGTTATTGATGCTAAGGCCAAGACATTCATGGCATCTAAAGGATATGATGTGCAGTTTGGTGCCCGTCCGTTGAAGCGTGCCATCCAGACTTATCTGGAAGATGGACTTTCGGAATTGATTATTTCTTCTGAATTGCAGACGGGCGATACGATTTCTGTCTCTTTGAACGAAGAAAAAGGAGAACTGGACATTAAGAAAGCATGAAAATAAAGTCTTCTTAGAAGATGATAAACAGTCAAAATGTCAGTCCTTATGGGCTGGCATTTTTTTTGCATTACACTTGCCAAACGATTAAATATATAAACTTAAAAATATAAATCATAAGTAGTATGCAAAAAGGAAATATTGGGGTAACTACCGAAAACATTTTCCCCGTTATCAAAAAGTTCTTGTATAGCGATCATGAAATTTTTCTCCGTGAATTGGTTTCTAATGCTGTAGATGCTACGCAGAAGTTGAAAACCTTAGCCTCTATTGGCGAGTTTAAAGGTGAGGTTGGCGATTTGACCGTACATGTGTCTTTAGGAAAAGATACAATTACTGTTTCAGATCGTGGTATTGGTTTGACTGCCGAAGAAATCGACAAATATATCAATCAGATTGCCTTTTCAGGTGCCAACGATTTCCTGGAGAAGTATAAGAATGATGCTAATGCGATTATTGGCCACTTCGGTTTGGGCTTTTATTCAGCTTTCATGGTGGCTAAGAAAGTGGAAATTATCACGAAATCTCATAAAGAAGGTGCTCAAGCAGTGAAATGGAGTTGCGATGGTAGTCCGGAATTCACCATTGAGAACATTGATAAAGCTGACCGTGGTACAGATATAGTACTTTACATTGACGATGAAAGTAAGGAATTCCTAGAAGAAGCCCGCATTTCTTCTTTGTTGAAGAAATATTGTAGTTTCCTTCCCATACCTATTGCTTTTGGCAAAAAGAAAGACTGGAAAGATGGGAAACAGGTTGAAACAGACGAAGATAACATCATCAATGATAGCAATCCGTTGTGGACATTGAAGCCCAGCGAACTGAAGGATGAAGATTATAAGAAGTTCTATCGTGACCTGTATCCGATGTCTGATGAACCTTTGTTCTGGATACATCTGAACGTAGATTATCCGTTCCATCTGACAGGTATCCTCTACTTCCCGAAAGTAAAGAGCAATATCGAATTGAATAAGAATAAGATACAGCTTTATAGCAACCAGGTATACGTTACGGATTCAGTAGAAGGTATCGTACCTGACTTTCTGACACTGTTGCATGGTGTGCTCGATTCTCCGGATATTCCGTTGAATGTATCCCGTTCTTATCTGCAGAGCGACTCTAACGTGAAGAAGATTTCGACATATATCACGAAGAAAGTATCTGATCGTCTGCAATCTATCTTTAAAAATGATCGCAAACAGTTCGAGGAAAAGTGGAATGACCTGAAGATTTTCATCAATTACGGAATGCTTACTCAGGAAGACTTCTATGACAGAGCAAAAGATTTTGCCCTTTTCACCGATACGGATGGTAAATGCTATACATTTGAAGAGTATCAGAAGCTGATCAAAGATAATCAGACTGATAAAGATGGCAATTTGATCTATTTGTATGCTAATCATAAAGATGAGCAATTCAGCTATATCGAGGCTGCTAAAAATAAGGGATACAATGTGTTGCTGATGGATGGTCAACTGGACATTGCTGTAGTAAGCATGTTGGAGCAAAAGTTTGAGAAATCTCGCTTTACCCGTGTAGATAGTGATGTTATCGATAATCTGATTATCAAAGAAGATAAGAAAGGTGAAACCCTGGAAGCAGGCAAACAAGAAGCTCTTTCTGCTGTGTTCAAGAGCCAGTTGCCTAAGCTGGAAAAGGTTGAGTTTAATATCACTGCGCAGGCTTTGGGTGAAAACTCTTCTCCTGTGATGATTACCCAAAGTGAATATATGCGCCGTATGAAAGAAATGGCTAATATTCAGGCGGGTATGAGTTTCTATGGAGAAATGCCCGATATGTTCAACCTGGTGTTGAATTCAGATCATAAATTGGTGAAAGAAGTTCTTGCAGACGAAGAAAAAGAATGCGACTCTGTTGTAGCTCCTATTCAGCAAGAAATGAATGACGTAGACAAACGTCGTAATGAGCTGAAAGATAAACAAAAAGGTAAGAAAGACGAAGAAATTTCTACTGCTGAAAAGGACGAAGTGAACGGATTGGATCAGAAGTGGGAAGAATTGAAAACAAAGAAAGACGAAGTATTTGCCGGATATGCAGCTAAAAATAAAGTTGTCCGCCAATTGATTGACCTGGCATTGCTGCAAAATGGCATGCTGAAAGGTGAAGCCTTGAATAACTTTGTGAAGAGAAGCATCGAGCTAATCTAAATACGCCCTTTATTCACAATCTATATGCCGGGAGCATTGCAACTTTTATAAGAGTTGTAATGCTCCTTTTTTCGTATATTTTGTGTGGGAACGCTTGTTTTTTAGCGTTGGATACGTCCAATTTCGAAACAATTGCATATATTTGAACTTTGATAATAATATATTTTTCAGCTCGGAACTTTGAAGTATGAAAAGAATTCTTTTGCTTTTATCGTTTTGTTTCTTGTTGCTGCCCATGTTGCATGCCCAAAAAGTTGGACTTGTATTGAGTGGCGGTGGTGCGAAAGGTATGACGCATATCGGCATCATTCGGGCTTTGGAAGAAAACAATATCCCTATCGATTATATTACCGGTACATCTATGGGAGCCATTATCGGTTCGTTGTATGCCATGGGATACTCTCCCGATGATATGGAGACTTTGCTGCGTTCAGAAGACTTTAAACGCTGGTATTCTGGAAAAGTAGAGCCTAAATACGCCTATTATTTTAAGAAAAGTATCCCTACGCCGGAATTTTTTAATATCCGCTTTGATTTTAAGGACTCCTTGAATGTCAAACCGCAATTGCCAACCAGTATGGTTAACCCCATCCAGATGAAT
Source organism: Bacteroides sp. MSB163 (assembly GCF_036416795.1). Taxonomy (NCBI): domain Bacteria; kingdom Pseudomonadati; phylum Bacteroidota; class Bacteroidia; order Bacteroidales; family Bacteroidaceae; genus Bacteroides; species Bacteroides maternus. The sequence continues at coordinate 4,563,267 of NZ_CP143867.1, forward strand.
TTGGTATTTGTGGAGCTGTTTGCCCGTGCTACGGCTGCTTGTGACGGTGATTTTGATAGGTTGTTTGTTCCTTTCCGCTGTATTGCTTCTGATGTATACAATAAACGGCAGATAGTGTTAGGGAAAGGTGACTTGGGAGATGCTGTCCGTGCTTCTATGAGTTTCCCATTTGTTTTTAAGCCTATTGAGATAGATAGCGTGTTGGCTTATGATGGTGGTATTTATAATAACTTTCCAACGGATGTAATGCGGGATGATTTTCATCCGGATATTATTATTGGTAGTGTGGTGGCCGCCAATCCATCCAAGCCTAAAGAAAATGACCTTATGAGTCAGATTGAGAACATGGTGATGCAGAAGACGGACTATTCTATTCCGGATTCTATCGGCATCCTCATGACATTCAAGTATGATGATGTGAACTTACTTGATTTCGACCGTCTTCAGGAACTCCATGATATAGGTTACAATCGCACTCTTAGCTTGATGGATTCTATAAAGGGGCGTATTCATCGTAGAGTGAATGCAGATAATGTGCGTTTACGCCGTCTGGTTTATCGCAGTAATCTGCCGCAGCTCTATTTCCAGAAAATTTATATTGATGGAGCTAACCCCCAGCAACAGGCTTATATTCAGAAGGAATTTCATGATGAAGAAGATGAACCATTTACCTACGAAGATCTGAAGCGTGGATATTTCCGTTTACTTGCGGACAACATGATATCGGAAATTATTCCGAAGGCGGTATTTAATGAGGAAACCGATATGTACGATTTGCATCTGAAAGTAAAGATGGAGGATAATTTCTCTGTCCGCTTGGGTGGTAGTGTGTCTACGACGAGTTCCAATCAGATATATCTGGGACTGGGCTATCAAAACTTAAATTATTATGCCAAAGAGTTTACGTTTGATGGTCAATTGGGTAAAGTTTATAATAATGCCCAACTGATGGCGCGTATAGATTTGCCTACTCATATTCCTACTTCATATCGGCTTATTGCATCTATTAGTACTTTTGATTATTACAAGAAAGAGAAACTGTTCTCTAAAAACGATAAGCCTTCCTTTAATTCAAAGGATGAACGATTTTTGAAGTTGATTATCGCTCTACCATTCTTAGCGAATAAACGGGCTGAATTTGGCTTTGGCATTGGAAAATTGCAAGATAACTATTTTCAGTCCAGTGTGATAAACTTTGAAGAAGACCGTTCGGACAGGAGTTTATACAGGCTTATAGGTGGTTCTATTAGTTTTTATGGAAGTACACTGAATTCTCGTCAATACGCTACAAAAGGGTATAACGAGAAATTAATAGCTCAGATTTTTACGGGAAAAGAAAGATATAAGTCTGGAAATCCGGTAGAACAGCCTGTTACACAGGAACGTCAATCATGGTTACAGATTTCTTATATGAAAGAAGCATATCATAGTATGGCGCCTAAATTTGTTTTGGGGTGGATGGCGGAAGCGCTGTATTCATCGAGGAACTTCTCGGAGAATTTTACAGCGACGATGATGCAGGCTGCAGAGTTTTCGCCGACTCCGCATAGTAAGCTGATGTATAATGAGGCTTTTCGTGCCAATCAGTTTTTGGCTGCCGGTATCAAGCCTATGTTTATTTTCAATGATATGTTTCATCTAAGAGGAGAATTTTATGGATTTATGCCTATTTTTCCTATCGAGAAGAATACGCAAAACAAAGCATTTTATGGAAAAGCTTTCTCAAAGGTAGAATATATGGGAGAAGTTTCTGTTATTTGCCAATTACCTTTTGGAGCGATCTCTGCTTATGTAAATCATTATAGCTCACCGAGAAGGGAGTGGAATGTGGGGCTGAGTATCGGCTGGCAACTGTTTAATTACCGTTTCATCGAATAATTTTCTTCAAAAAAAGTTTGTAGAATATTTGCAGTTTCGGAAAAAGTCCGTATCTTTGCACCCGTTAAACAAAAAGGCCGCGTAGCTCAACTGAATAGAGTAGCTGACTACGGATCAGCCGGTTACAGGTTTGAATCCTGTCGCGGTCACATATTTTTAACAGCAAGGTCGCGTAGCTCAACTGAATAGAGTAGCTGACTACGGATCAGCCGGTTACAGGTTTGAATCCTGTCGCGATCACGAAAAACCTCTGCAAATTACTTTGCAGAGGTTTTTTTATGATATACCACCGTAAGGTAACAGCTATATCAGGTCAGTCCGAAATAACCGCGTGCTTATGCAGATATAAGCATTAATTTCTTTTCTGAGACGAAAAAACATCCCCTGAGATGAAATCTATCTCAGGGGATGTTTTACAAAGAAGTATCTTCTTTTTTTTCTTAGCACTTAATGTTTAACTCATCCAAAATCTTCCGCATGGCTTCAAAAGTAGTAATCCTAGTAGGCACAAGCGGAAGGCGGAGTTTATTCTCAATCATTCCCATAACGTTCAACATTGCTTTTACGCCTGCCGGATTGCCATCCACAAAAAGAAGCTTGAATAACTCGGCAAATTTATGGTGGATAGTCAATGCATTTGCATAATCTCCTTGCAATGCCAGTCTTACCATGCGGCTAAATTCGCGTGGAAATGCATTTCCGATGACTGATATAATTCCAACAGCTCCCAAAGTAATCAAAGGGAAGGTAATGCCATCATCTCCCGAAATAACGTCAAAATTGGCCGGTTTATTCTTGATGATATCATCCATTTGAGTAATGTCACCGGAAGCTTCCTTGACAGCAATAACATTTTTGAAGTCATGGGCAATGCGCAGCGTAGTTTCTGCTTTCATATTTACACCGGTACGACCGGGGACATTATAGAGTACAATTGGGAGCTCTGTAGCCTCTGCAATTGCTTTATAATGTTGATAAATACCTTCTTGAGAGGGTTTATTATAATAGGGAACAACAGACAAAATGGCATCTACTCCGGTAAAATCGTCGTTTTGAAGCGTATCCACAATGGCACGCGTATTATTTCCACCAACACCGAGCAGGATAGGTATCCGACCATTTACGCGTTCGATGACCATTTTCTTGATTTTCTTTTTTTCTTCTTCCGTCAGTGTCGGAGTTTCTGCCGTGGTACCCAGCACACACAAAAAATCAGTATTGTTTTGAAGTTGATAGTCCACCAAACGTATCAATGCATCGTAATCAACGCTTTCATCCTCTTTAAAAGGAGTAATCAGCGCTACCCCCATTCCTTTCAATTTAGTCTGTATCATGAGTGAAATTTAAGTAATCTCTAATTAAATGACTCGCAAAAGTACGAATATTTTCGATTTCTACAGCAAATATAAGCTATAAAAAAGATTTCACTGGAAAAATGTTACGAAATGAGCGCTAAAAACTCATCTTCGCTCATTATCTGCACACCCAGCTTTTGCGCTTTTTCCAATTTGGCGGGTCCCATATTTTCTCCTGCTAAGATAAAACTGGTCTTGGCAGAAATGCTACCTACATTTTTTCCTCCATTCTTCTCTATCAAATCTTTATATTCGTCTCTGGAGTGATGGGTGAACACACCGCTGATTACAATAGACTGTCCAGCAAGCTTATCAGTATAGCCGCTCAGATCTTCTTCCTTCCGGTTAAACTGTAATCCGGCAACTTTCAGTCGCTCTATTAATTCTCTATTCAGGGAATTAGCGAAGTAGGAAATGATGCTTTGCGCTATTTTCTCACCGATTTCATCGATATTTATCAATCTTTCAAGATCTGCATTTTCCAGTTCTTCTATGTCAGAGAAGGACTTAGCTATTTTTTTTGCTACAGTTTCACCAACAAAGCGGATACCCAAGGCGAACAACGCTCGCTCAAAAGGCACTTCCTTACTTTGGGCAATACCCTTGACGATATTTTCCGCCGACTTATCTCCCATACGCTCCAGATTCTTGATATCATCTACAGTCAACTTGTACAGATCTGCTGTATCCTTAATAAGCCCTAACCGGTAGAACATATCCACAGTTTCCGGGCCTAATCCGTCAATGTTCATAGCCTTCCGGCTGATGAAATGCTCGATCTTTCCTTTTATCTGAGGCGGACAAGCTGTTTCGTTGGGGCAATAATGCGCAGCTTCTCCCTCGTAACGGATTAATTTGCTGCCACATTCAGGGCAATGAGTGATGAACTTCACTTTTTCACCTACCATCATACTCCGGGCATCTTTGTCTACTCCGGTAATTTTGGGTATGATTTCGCCACCTTTTTCTATATAAACCATATCGCCGACATGCAAGTCGAGCCCTTCAATGATATCCGCATTATGCAGAGAGGCGCGTTTTACGATTGTACCCGATAATTGTACCGGATCCAGGTTGGCAACAGGGGTTACTGCTCCGGTTCTTCCCACTTGGTAAGTCACCTTGTTTAAGCGGGTCAATGCACGCTCTGCCTGGAACTTGTATGCGATGGCCCAACGAGGAGATTTTGCGGTGAAACCGAGGTTTTTCTGCTGTTTCAGGCTATTAACTTTCAAAACAATGCCATCCGTGGCTACAGGTAAATTTTTCCGTTCCGTATCCCAATAATGGATGTAATCAAACACTTCTTGCAGGCTGTGACACTTCTTCATATGGTCGGAGATTTTGAATCCCCATTGTGCAGCTTTCTGCAGGTTTTCATAATGTCCGTCGCAAGGAAGTTCTTCACCTAATAAATAATAAAGGTAGGCATCGAGTTTGCGGGAAGCAACTATAGCAGAGTTTTGTAATTTCAGAGTGCCTGATGCGGCATTACGCGGATTAGCGAAAAGAGATTCTTCGCGTGCCTCTTTTTCGCGGTTTAGTTCCTCAAAGACTTCCCACGGCATTAGTATTTCCCCTCTGATCTCAAATAATTTGGGATAATCACCATGCAAAACAAGGGGGATAGTACGGATTGTCTTCACATTATCCGTTACATCATCGCCTTTTTCACCGTCGCCACGGGTTACGGCACGTATTAATTTACCGTTTTCGTATGTCAGTGAGATGGAAGTACCGTCATATTTAAGTTCGGCACAAATTTCAAAATCTTCGTTCAGGGCTTTTTGAGTGCGATCATAAAAATCAGATACTTCACCTTCAGAATAGGTATTACCCAATGAAAGCATTGGATATTTGTGTGTCACTTGCGTGAAATTCTTATTCAAATCGCTTCCTACGCGCATAGTTGGCGAAGTTTTGTCCTGATATTCAGGGTGCTCTCGCTCCATATCCTGCAATTCTCGCATCATGTCGTCGAACTCTTTGTCGGAGATTTCTGGAGCATTCAACACGTAATAATTGTAGTTGTGCCGATGTAGTTCGGCACGGAGCTGATCTATCTTTTCTTTTGCAGTCATAGCTATTTCAGATTGTTTGAACGCAAAAATACAGGTTTCTCCTCTAATATTTGTACTTTTGCAGAAAATTAAAATTAATATGCGCATTGATATAATAACAGTTCTACCGGAGATGATTGAAGGCTTTTTCAATTGCTCCATAATGAAACGTGCTCAGAATAAAGGGCTTGCAGAAATACATATTCATAATTTACGTGATTATACTGAAGATAAATATCGACGGGTGGATGATTATCCTTTTGGCGGTTTTGCCGGAATGGTGATGAAAATAGAGCCTATAGAGCGCTGTATCAATGCCTTGAAGGCAGAACGGGAGTATGATGAAGTCATTTTTACGACTCCTGATGGGGAGCAGTTCAATCAGCCAATGGCCAATACACTTTCACTTACCCAGAACCTTATTATCCTTTGCGGGCATTTTAAAGGTATCGATTATCGCATTCGCGAGCATCTGATCACTAAAGAAATCAGTATTGGGGACTATGTACTGACGGGTGGAGAACTGGCAGCGGCAGTGATGGCTGATGCTATTGTCCGCATCATCCCCGGTGTTATTTCCGATGAGCAATCAGCCTTGTCCGACTCATTCCAGGATAATCTTTTGGCTGCTCCGGTCTATACAAGACCTGCCGATTATAATGGTTGGAAAGTTCCGGAAATTTTATTATCCGGGCATGAGGCTAAGATTAAGGAATGGGAGTTGCAACAGTCTTTGGAACGGACGCGCAGACTCCGCCCGGATTTGCTGGGAGAGGATTGAAACAGTTGTATAAAAATAGAAAAAGGACATTCATAACGAATGTCCTTTTTTATGTAAAACGGGTGCGAATGATATTCACTTGTTATTAGTTATACCTCAAGCGCACCGATAATTTCTTTTGCGGACTTATATCCATGCCTATCGAGATAGTCGTTTATACCTTCCGCTACTTTAATTGTAACTGTCGGATCAATGAAATTTGCCGTACCGATTTGGATGGCTGAAGCTCCGGCAAGCATAAATTCCACTGCGTCTTTCCAGTTCATGATACCTCCTAAACCGATGACAGGTATTTTTACCGCCTGGGCAACTTGCCATACCATGCGGAGTGCGATTGGTTTTACTGCTGCACCGGACATACCACCTGTTACAGTGGAGAGTATAGGACGCCTGCGTTCTGCGTCTATAGCCATTCCAAGCAGTGTATTAATTAATGAAACGCTGTCTGCGCCGCCATTTTCTACTGCACGGGCTATTTCAGCGATGCTTGTCACGTTAGGAGACAGCTTTACGATAAGTGTCTTTTTGTAAGCTGCGCGCACAGCTTTTACCACTTCTTCGGCTCCTTTTGTAGTGACACCAAAAGCCATTCCACCTTGCTTTACATTGGGACAAGAGATGTTCAATTCAATGGCAGGAATTTTGTCAAGTTCGTTAATGGCTTCCGCTGTTTTTACATAATCTTCTATGGCAGAACCCGAAACATTTACAATCATATTAGTTTCAATGTCCTTAATACGCGGATATATCTGTTCAACAAAGTAATTTACTCCCTTATTTTGCAGTCCCACAGCGTTTAACATACCTGATGGAGTTTCCGCCATACGCGGATATGGGTTACCTTCACGTTTGTGAAGAGTCGTACCCTTTACAATTATACCACCTATTCGCGTAATATCAATGAAATCGGCAAACTCTTCACCATACCCAAATGTACCGGAAGCCGTCATCACCGGATTGTTCATTATTAATTCTCCAATGTTTACACTTAAATCTGCCATAATAGTTTGTTTATATTAAAAATCGGACCTTCTTTACATACACATAAATGCCCTTCCGTTGTATTTTCTACGCAACAGAGGCAAGCGCCTATACCACACGCCATTGTATTTTCCAATGATACTTCACAAGCAATATCTTTACTTTTGGCATATTTAGCCACCGCCATCATCATAGGCTTAGGACCACAAGTGTAAATCTGCTCGAATTGCACCTTATTCAATATGGAATGTTGTGTCACATATCCCTTTTCGCCATGACTGCCGTCCTCGGTAGTCGTATATACGTCACCATAAGCTGCAAACTGCTCCAGTTGCAGCAAGTCCTTATCACTCCTTGCTCCCAGAAGGAACGTCGGTTTACTGCCGTTTTTAGCTAATTGCTCGCCCAGATAAAGCATGGGAGCTGTACCAACACCTCCACCTACTAACAGAAGCTTATCAGAAGCCTTTTCAGGCATTGTGAAGCCATTTCCCAAAGGAAGTACTACGTTGACCGTATCGCCGGCTTTTGCTTCGCCTAATTGCCTAGTTCCGTCTCCGATCAGTTGGATCAGAAACCATACTTCATTGCGTTGTCTATCTACATAATTAATGGAAATGGGGCGGCGCAAGAAAGTAGTTGGAGATCCGTCCACACGTATTTCCGCAAATTGTCCCGGAAGCATATCCGGAAGCGGAGACGGAGACGTCAGTTTCAATAGCACATAATTAGCGTGCAGTCGGACGTTCTCAGTCACTGTCAAATCTAAAATGTATTTTTTCATTATCCTATATAAAGAGGTGAATTTTATCTTCAGGGCACAAAGATAATGCAAATCGAATGCAGAACTTTCATGCTTGCATGAAAAAGTTCTGCTGAGATGCTTATCTTATCCAAAGATACAGGAAATTGTGCAAATAGTCGTTTATGAGTCTTACTTTTCGGGTTTAAACGTCTCGTACGTATTATCGTCGAAGAAAATTCTTATTTCAGTGATTTTTCTGGTAGGCCTTTCTTTATAGATAATCTCCTGTTTTACAATATCTTTAGTGGTGTTTATAGGCGTTTCTAATGCGATTTCCTTGCGATTTTCGGCCGGGCCTGTCTCTTTGGACGGATTTACGGAATTCTCAGCGAATAATGGATAGTCAAATCCACCCTCAATAGAAGAATCGGAGTCAAAGGACATTTTACTCATTTCGCCTTCTCCGGTAAGTAGCCAGTTCAGATTAATATCACTATATTTTTGTTGCAGACGAAGAATTACTTCCATGCTTGGATATTTGTTACGCGAACCTAGAATATGCGAGATAGTAGCCTGAGCTACGCCGATACTTTCGGCAAATGCCCCCGCAGTTAATTTTTCCCGATCCATAATCATTTTGAACCTATCTTTTATGCTCATAACTGTTGCGATATAGTGATATTTACAATTGTATTGTTTCTCTTTTGGATTACAAAAGTAAAAAAATGAAATTACAAAAGCAAATTAAAAATGTAATTTCTTAGAAATTACAATTGTATGTTTATTATTTCAAATGTTATTTATACAAATGTGATGATATATATTACCTAGATTTTAGACTCATATTTCTACTTTAATAAAACCGCGTATATCATTGGATATTATATGTATAAACTAAAATTTAATCTGTAGTATATTCCATATTACAATTGTTTTCTCATTGATTTCTCTGTTTATGAACTATTAGATTATATAAGTGTTATATATATACTGATTATTAGTTATTTAACTATTTTTTTATTCCTCGTTAACCCCCTATCCCATCACCGTTGTTATTCTATAATTACTTTATTAAAAAGAGTCTTATTACAATTGTGTATTATACTTTTTAATCACGTTTGTTATATGTACAATTGTTATATATTCAATTGTAAATATAGTGATATTACATTTTTAATATTCCATAGTTGAAATAACAACTATTTCCTTTTCTAATTGTATTTATTCTTGATGATAGATTCGATATTACAGAAAGAATTTGTTACACTAAAATAAGGAGAGTTCAATTGATATGTTCTAAAGTCTTCGTAATTGTAAATCCTTGCTTTATTTCTGTATAAATGATCGTGAACTTGGGATTTCTTAATTCTCAGAAGCTTATTTTGTGTGTATTTAATTGCAATACAGTGCATTATGCCCTATTTTTTAGTTCTAAAATTCTTTCATTCTAGAAAAATAGCCCCTTTTTAAGTGAGAAATGACATAATGATAATGAAAATAGCATTTTCTTCTCTATTACTGCTGATATAGTTAACAAGTATAATCTCTTCTAAAATAAGAAATGAGCGATCTATTTCCATTGATATGCTGACTACTTTCTAAATATAATTTTTCTTTTTCTTAGAAAAAGTATATTGTTTTCCTATAAAAATATGCCTGCTTTACTCGGGACAGGAGATTATATTATATAAAAACATATGGTCTATTTACATTAAACAGACTATATGCTTATATCAGATAAATGGTCTGTTCGCTGTATATAGACCATTTATTTCTGCGAATACGTTGTATGTATTTCAGATACCCTTCCACACTCTATTGCCTATGAACAGTATATTTGGGAATGGTGGAAGGGGGTGAAGGAAAAGCTAAAGTTCTCGTTTAATGAAGAGTGCATAGAAGAAAAAAGCTGTTAATGCAGAATCTTGAAGACTAGTTCGCGAAGAATATCTCCGTCACTTAAGGATGGATTTCCCACTCCTTTAGATTTTGCATCCGCATACCGTATTTCTCCGATAATTTGCATGGTCTTTACTCCATTATATCGGCGCATAGCTGCGAGATAGTCTTTGGCCTGCCAGGGGGTACGTAGTCCCAACATGTTGGCTATGCCTTGCTCCGATTTTTCAGGGGCATAATAGGCCAACATTAAGTTAGAAAAGAATCCAAAAAGTAAAGATAAAGTCATTTGAATTGGGTTTGTTTTCGGATTTTCTTCAAAATATTTTATTATCTTATTAGCTTTTAGGACATCCTTTTCAACAAGGGCACTGCGTAATTCAAAGTTGTTATAATCCTTACTGATACCAATGTTCTTTTCTATCTGTTCGGGGGTAACGCGTGTATGACCTTTTGGAAGTGTAATGATCAGTTTTTCCAACTCTCCTGTGAGGCGACTGAGATCAGTACCAACGAAATCGGCCAGCATGGCAGTGGCTTTAGGTTCCACGTCGATACCTTTGCGTTTCATATAAGAAGTGATGAATGCAGGCAATTGCGCATCCTTTACTTTTTTAGATTCAAACAGGACACCAGTCTTTTCGATTTCGGCAGCCAGCTTCTTTCTTCGGTCCAATACGCCATGTTTATGGCATATTACTAATATGGTGGAAAGCAGTGGTTTTTGTAGGTAATAAGAAAGTTCCTCCATATTACGGATATTCTGCGCTTCCTTTACCACCACAACCTGATGCTCGGACATCATCGGATAACGCTTGGCGGCATTAATAACGGTAGCTATATCCACATCTGCCCCGTAGACAACAGTCAGATTGAACTCCTTTTCCGTTTCGGTCAGAATATTGTCTGTTATGTAGTCGGCAATGAGGTCAATGTAATAGGGTTCCTCGCCCATGAGATAATAGACGGGACGGTATTGTTTCGTTCTCAGTTCCTTTAAGATGTCATCACACGTGATTTCCTGTTTTGCCATATTCGTTTTTACCAGTCGAATTTCAGATGTTTTACGGTTTTCTTCTCGTCGATAATCATACGCAGGGATGCGATGCCGATTTCAACGTGCTCGGTTACGTAATTTTGGGTAACCAGATTATCGCTTTTATCAGTTTTTACTCCTTCAGGAATCATAGGCTGGTCAGAAACCAGTAAGATGGCTCCGGTTGGGATGTGATTGGCGAAACCGCAACTGAACAGAGTTGCTGTTTCCATATCAACGGCCATGGCACGGGTTTTCTTCAGATATTCCTTGAATTCCTCGTCATGCTCCCAAATACGGCGGTTGGTAGTGTATACGGTACCTGTCCAATAGTCGCGGGCATGGTCACGGATGGATGAAGAAACGGCACGTTGCAACATAAATGCCGGCAGTGCCGGTACTTCGGGCGGGAAGTAGTCATTAGAAGTTCCTTCGCCACGGATGGCGGCGATAGGAAGGATAAGATCCCCTATTCTGTTTTTCTTATCAATACCACCGCACTTGCCCAGGAACAGGCAGGCTTTGGGCTGTATAGCGCTTAGTAAATCCATGATAATTGCAGCGTTAGGGCTTCCCATACCAAAGTTGATGATGGTTATGCCTTCTGCTGAAGCAGACGTCATATTAGCGTCCTTACCAAGAACGGGCACGTTGAACTTCTCCGCAAAAATATCTACATACTTGTTGAAGTTGGTCAACAGAATATACTCTCCAAAGTCCTCAAGCTTACGTTTTGTGTAACGAGGTAGCCAGTTAGCTACGATTTCTTGCTTTGTTTTCATAAGATTTCATTAAATTTGTTCCCTAAATACTTTCAGGGAGCGATTATTTAACTCACAAAAGTACAATAAAAAAGTAGAATTCGGAAATTTGTTAATCACTTATCACATATCAATATGTTATCGTTAAACTTACCTGTATTTGATGCTAAAGTCGTGAACCGTGAAGGGAAACCTGCTATTTTCGACGTGATACGACGCCGATATGTAGCACTGACGCCCGAAGAATGGGTACGCCAGCATTTCGTACATTTTCTGCTGAACCATAAAGGATATCCGCAGACATTGATGGCGAACGAGGTACAGGTACAGCTCAACGGAACGAAGAAGCGTTGTGACACAGTGCTTTACCGTCGTGACCTCACGGCACGGATGATTGTGGAGTATAAAGCGCCGGACATAGAGATTACGCAAGCGGTGTTCGACCAGATTACGCGTTACAATATGGTGCTGAAAGTAGATTACCTTGTGGTGAGTAATGGAATGCAACACTATTGCTGCCGGATGGATTATGAGCGGAATAGCTATACTTTTCTTCCGGATATTCCTGATTATCAGACGTTATAGTATCCACTAAAAAGGGCTACACCTAGTCGTGGCCGATTTTCCGACCACAACTAGGTGTAGCCCTTTTCAATGAGACTAATCAGGATCTGATCTAAATCAATGAACCCAATCAGGGTCTAAACCTTCTCAGTCTTTTCTTCTATCTGCTTCTTTCCCAATTTTTCCTGTATCTTCTGCATCAACTCATAGAAATTAGGGATATAGACTGTGGCAAGCAATGTATTCAATGCCATACCAAACACGACGGCAGCTCCTAGTGCAATACGGCTTTCCGCTCCTGCACCCGTAGCAAACAGCAATGGCATCACACCGAATACAAATGCCAGGGATGTCATCAGGATAGGCCGCAAGCGGATATGCCCTGCCTGGAACGCCGCATCACGAATGGAGTTGCCTTGTGCACGGAAATCGCGGGCGAATTCTACAATCAGAATACCATTCTTTGCCGACAGTGCCACAAGCAGGATAATACCGATTTGTGTATAGATGCTGACAGGTGTTCCCATGATGAGACAGCCAATCATCGCTCCCAACAATGCTACCGGAAGCCCGATGACCGCAGCTACCGGGCTCGTCCAACTCTCGTACTGTGCTGCAAGTACCAGGAAGGCAACAAGTAACGCCATTACAAACACAACGGTTGTCGTTGTTCCTGCCTGTGTCTCCTGATAGGCTACTGACGTCCATTCATAACCAAATTCATCACCCAGTTGCTCCTTAAAGAGTGCCTCCATTTGCTGTATCGCCTCTCCGGAACTGCTTCCCGAGGCTACGTTGCAAGTGACGGAGGCAGTGGAATACATATTGTAACGGTTGATCTGGTCCATTCCCAACTGTTCCTCTACCCGCATAAAGGCTGAAAACGGTACCATCTCTCCCGATGCATTCTGTACACTCAACTTCAGTACATCGTCAATGATTCGTTGGGCACGGTCCCGTGCACCGAGCTTTACCTGATAGATGCGGCCGAACTCAACGAAATCGTTCACATAAGCAGCTCCCATGTAGTAACCTAAGGAAGTAAAGACACTATTCAGCGGAATACCCATCAATTGTACTTTATCCCGGTCGATGTTCAGGAAATACTGGGGTACATTAGCCTGGTACTGACTGCTGACGGATGCTAATGCAGGTTTGGTGTGATAGGTTGCCATCAGCGTCTCTACGGCATGTTGCATTTCTGTGGCACCGAGGTTGTTACGATCCTCTACTTGTAGCTGTAGACCGCCCGTAGCACCGAGTCCGGGAATGGCAGGGGGTACCATGGCAAAAACTTCTGCTTCCTGAATTCCATAAGCCTGCGCATTGAAACGATTTACTACAGACTGGGCCGTATGTTCCCTTCCTTTACGCTCGTCCCAGTTCTTCAAGATAACGAAATAGGTGCCGGAATTACTCTGTTCCCCGCCTCCCATGACAGAGAAGCCGGATATGCCGATATAATTTTTCACTTCGGGATAGCTGTTGAGGATTTCATTGATCTCACGTCCGACAGCTTCTGTGCGTTCCAGACTTGAAGCGGGCGGCAATTGCACCACAGCAAGAAAATACCCGTCATCTTCTTCGGGAATAAAGGTGCTGGGCCACTTTATAAACAGGATCACAGCGAGTGCCGTAAACCCGGCATAAGACAACAGTGCAGCAGCAGGACGCCGGAGCAGCCAGCCCACGGTTTTATCATATATCCCTTGTGTCTTGTCGTACACGAAGTTGAAGCCCCGGAAAAGTGGCGACTGCGCAGGCTTCGTGGGTTGTAATATCAAGGCGCACAATGCCGGAGTCAGTGTCAGCGAGTTGAAACCACTTAGCACGGTGCTGGCAGCAATAGTCAGCGCAAACTGCTTATAAAGCTGTCCGGAGATACCGCTGACGAGCATTGTAGGAATAAATACGGCAAGCAACACCAGCACTACGCCCACAATCGGACCGGTGATCTCTCCCATCGCCTGAATGACCGCCTGCCGGGCACTGTACTGCCCCGTATCAAGCAAACGCGTGGAGTTTTCCACCACCACAATGGCGTCATCCACCACAATGGCCACGGCAAGTATCAATCCGAACAGTGTCAGTGTATTGATGGAGAATCCGAAGAGCGCCATCACTGCCAGAGTACCGATGAGTGATACGGGAATGGTGATACACGGGATGATAACCGCCCGCCAGTTCTGCAGGAAAAGGAAGATAACGAGTACTACAAGCAGGGTTGTTTCCAGGAAAGTTACCAGCACTTCGTCTACTGAAGCGTGGATGACGTCCGTCGTATCCAAGGTTACGCTATAATGGATACCGCTGGGGAACGATTCTGACAGTTCCTGCATCTTCTCTTTCACACCTTTGGATACATCCAGCGAATTGGAACCCGGTTGCTGATAGATGGCGATGGCGGCGGTAGGTTGGCCGTTCAGCCGGGATACGACGCTGTAGGATGCGGAGCCAAGGTCGATGTGAGCCACATCACGGAGGCGAAGCACTCTCCCGCCCGCTTCTGTTCGCAAGATGATATTGCCGAACTCTTCGGGAGACGAAAGTCGCCCTTTCACCGTCAGACTGTATTGATAGGCAGGGGCATCGTTGCCGGAAGAGATATTGCCAATGTTGGTGTTACCTGGAGCCGGATTTCCCGGCAGGGGTTGTCCCACGGTTCCGGCACTGACTTCTACATTTTGTGATTGAATGGCTTGGTAGACATCGGCTGCCGAAAGATTACGGATACGCAGTGCTGCCGGGTCCAGCCAGATACGCATGGAGTAGTCTCCCGCTCCCATTACATTGACAGCGCCTACGCCCGGTACGCGCGTCAATTGGTCGGTAAGGTTCAGGGTGGCGTAATTGCTGAGGTATAGCCCGTCATACTCCTTGTTTTCGGAAGTCATGGTGAGGAACATCACGATGTTCGACGACTGCTTTTGAACGGTTACTCCCTGTATCACTACCGGGGTTGGCAATGAAGCCTGTGCCACGCTGACACGGTTTTGGACTTGTACGGTTGCCATGTCGATATCTGTTCCGACGGCAAAAGTAATAGTGAGCGAATAGGCACCCGATGAGGAGGAATTGGAGGACATATAAAGCATGCCGTCCACTCCGTTTACTTGCTGCTCGATGGGTATACCCACGGTTTGGGCCACTGTCTGTGCGTTGGCACCCGGGTAGACGGCGCTGACCTGGACGGTAGGCGGCGTAATGTCCGGATACTGCGCAATGGGGAGTATGCCCAGTGTGACCAGTCCCGCCACCACGATCAGCAGTGCAAGCACGGTAGCAAATATAGGACGGTTTATGAAGAATTTTGAGAACATGAGCTTAGTATTTAGTTATTTACGATTGGTTATTTGCTGATGGGCTTTACTTTCATCCCTTCCCGCACTTTCATCAGTGCCCGGGTGACGTAGCGTTCCTGTGGCGAGAGTCCGCCGGTTATTTGCCGCAGACTGTCGTCTATCAACTGTCCTACCTCGATGTGGCGATATCGCACCATATCGGAATCGTTCACTACATATACATATTTTCCCAATTGATCGGTCCCGATGGACGCGTCCGGTATCAGTATTGCCTGCGATTCTTTGCCGTATGGCAAGGTGATGCTGACATAAAGTCCGCTTTTCAGTAAACCTTTCGGGTTGTCCAGGCGGGCACGCAGATTCAGAGTTCCGGTGCTTAGGTCTACATTTGGTGCGAAGTAATCGAGTGTGGCAGGATACGGTTGTATGCCGTCTTCCCCTAAGTTAACAGTGATTTGCCGGGGTAGTGTATCTTTCTGTTGTGCGGTTCCTTGTTGCATCAACATGGCAAGCCACTGGTTATCAGTGATATTGAAGTATGTATATAACAGGTCATCTTTATAGATCGTGGCAAGGGTAACTGGCTGCAGACTTCCTCCTACATAACTGCCCACATCGACTTGATTCCGGCTGACAGTTCCGTCAAACGGCGCCCGGACTGTGCAGTAACCCAGGTTCGTGCGTGCTGTATTCAGCGCAGCTTCGGCATTGCTGACTGCCGCTTGCGAAGTGGCAACATTCGATTTCGACTGTAACACCTGTATCTGGCTTACAGCATCGCTTTTCACAGCTTCCAGCATACGGGCATAGTTGTTCCGGGCATATTCCAGATTGGCTCGGGCGGTGTTCAGTTCCGCTTCCGCCTGTTCTACATTGTCCTGGTAAATAGTGGGTTCGATGACGAACAACACCTGCCCTTTCCGGACTCTGCTTCCCGGAGCATAGGCGATGGTTTGCAAGGTCCCGTTCACCCGTGCCACCAGGTCAACGGTCTTTTCCGAACTCAGATAACCCGGATACTCTTTAGTCAGTGTGATGTCTTTCACCACCGGGCTGGCTACGCTTATCTCCGGAACGGGCATCGCTTCGCGCGCTGCTTTTTTTTTGTCCCCACATCCCGCCAGCAGTGGAATCAGCGTGAGGATGATGTACATTTCATTTTTCATATATGGTTATGGTTTAGGAATTATTACTCAGTTCTCTTTATATCCTCCCCCCAGTGCCTGGTACAATGACACCAGATACAGCAGTGAACTACCCTCCGCCTGCGTCAACTGGTTTTCGTACGTCAGTAGCGAACGGAGTGCATCCAGTACATTCTGGAAAGGACTAAGCCCCTGTTTATAAAGCTCTAGAGAGAGTTTCAGCGTCTCTTCTCCCTGATTTCGTACTTCCCGGAGGGCGACAATCTGCTTGATGGAATTCCGGTAATTATTCATCGCATTGTCCGTTTCCTGTACAGCGGTAAGCACGGTTTCGTTGAAGTTATGCACCGCTTCATCCAGTTGTGCACGTGCCTGTTTGGTAGCATTCACCAGCTTTGTTCCGCTGAACAGTGTCCAACTGAGGGTCGGGGCTATTTCAAATGTCATGCTTTTCCGTTGGGTCAGGTCTTTCAGATCCCGGGCGGCATATCCTACAGATCCTTTCAGGAATACTTGTGGCAGCCAGTCGCTTTTGCTGGCTCCCAATAGTGCGGCTTGTGCATTAACCAGTCTTTCGGCCTGGCGCACATCGGGACGACGGAGCAATAAATCGGCGGGTAATCCTACTCCAACAGGTTCCATGTAGTCGGGCAATTTCCCGATTCTTTCCAATATGGGGCGTATTTCCTGCGGATAAGTTCCCAGCAGAATAGCCAGCGAGTTGATGTATTGGCTGATTCCGGATTCCAGTTGCGGAACAGATGCTTTAGTGCTGAAATACACTGATTTAGCCTGTGCTACATCCAGTTTCGATACAAGTCCCGTGTTGTAGCGTACTTCGGTGATGTTGAGCACTTCCTCCTGCGTCCGGCAGTTATGCATTACCACCTGCAGTTCTTGTTGTAGCTCCCGCAAGTTGATGTAGGCCGAAGCGACTTGTGCGCATAGGGATATCTGTACGGAGATGTACTCTTCACGGCTGGCTTGGAATGATTCCCGTTGTGCCTTCACCCGTTGCCGGATGCTTCCGAATATATCCAGTTCCCAACTGGCATTGAGTGACGCATCATAATAATGCGTGATGGATTGGGGCAATTCGGTAGTGTTGCCACTGCTTTGCTGGCGGAGCCATCCGCCATTTAAAGTAATAGAAGGGAAAAAATTACTGCGCTCCATCCGCAGGCTAGCACGTGCCTGTTCCATGCGGTCTATAGCTGCAAGTACGGAATAGTTTTCGCCGGATGCCACGCTGATTAGCGAGTCCAGCATCGGGTCGTTGAATGCTTTCCACCACTGGTCGTCTACCGGTAATATTTGTCCGCCGAATAAGTTGTCATTCGCGGATGCCATGCTAGAATTAGCGGTTCCTGCGGAAGTAGGGACCGTTTTAGAGTTCGGAGCCACCGTATTCCCCCAGCCTCGGGGCAACGGTTTTTCCAAATAATGGTTGCCATTCTGTGCCGTGACGGCGGAACATAGGCACGATAAGAGCAGCACGCTGCCCCAAGCTTTAATCTTCATAGGTTTAGGTTGTTTTTGTGATACAGGCTTCATAACAACTTGGAACTCTATTTGTTTAGAGAAGATTAGGGAGGTATAATGGGATTCTGGCAGATGAATGTGGGTTGGTGTGAGTGATCTATAATTGAAGAAATGAATTAAAGATTGCTGATAGACTTTTGATAGATTATTGGTAATCAATAGATTGTATTTACCGGGTATTTACTACAGAGTGTAAAAGCATTTACTTCAGGATGTAACGACCTTTACCGCCTATTGTAACGACTTTTACCTCCTATTGTAACGACCTTTACCTCGGCATGTAAATGGAGTTACCGTGCGGGGTTAACAAAGTTACCATTTGGGGTAAACAGAATTTTCATGAAAGGAAACGATTGTGTACTTGTATAGTGTGTCTTTTCCTAATTTAGCTAGACGCTTTTTCTGTTTATAAACGATATCAGTAGACGGTTCTTTAGAATATTGTACTGATCCAGTAGTCACTTCTTCCGAAGTCATGCTGATATAGTAGACACAGCAAAGTTCTTTTTTACCAATAGGAGAAAAATAATTTAGTAATAGGCTAATAATAAATTGGAAAATAAATTATCATTTATTTGTATATTGAAAACATAAAAAGCCCCTGCAAATAAAAACTTGCAGGGGCAGACATTTCTTTTTGAGTAACTTATGGATTATTCCGCAGTCTTTCTTCTTCTCGTTGTCTTTTCCTTTACCTCTTCCTTGTGTTCGAGGGTTACACCAGCCAATTCCGGGTCAATCATGATACGTCCGCAATACTCGCAAACGATGATTTTCTTACGAGAACGGATATCCAGTTGTCTCTGGGGCGGGATTTTGTTGAAACAACCACCACAAGCATCACGTTGTACATATACGATACCCAATCCGTTGCGAGAGTTCTTACGGATACGCTTGAAAGATTGGAGCAAGCGCGGTTCGATCTTAGTTTCAAGTTCTTTGGCTTTGTCTCTCAGCTTTTCTTCTTCTTGCTTAGTTTCAGCGATGATTTCATCCAGTTCGTTCTTCTTAACGTCCAGGTCTTTCTGTCTTTCATCCAACGCTTCTGTGCTCTTTGCAGCTTCAGCAGATTTCTCCTGTTCCTGTGCAGCGAACTCTTTGATTCTCTTATCGCAAAGCTCCATTTCCAGAGTCTGGAATTCGATTTCTTTGCTCAGGAAGTCGTACTCATGGTTGTTGCGTACATTCTCTTGTTGTTCCTTGTATTTTGCGATAGAAGCTTTTGAAGTTTCAATCTCCACTCTCTTGGTAGCGATGGCGGATTTCAGTTCGGCTACTTCTGCCTTAATTCTGTCGATACGAGTGCTCAGACCGGCGATTTCATCTTCCAAGTCCTGTACTTCCAGCGGAAGTTCACCTCTTAAAGTCTTGATTTCATCAATCTTAGACAACATAGTCTGCAACTGGAACAGGGCTTTCAACTTCTGCTCCACGGTCAATTCCTGAGGATCTTTTTTTGCTTCTTTAGCCATTTTACTTATAAATATTTTATGGGGTTGGTATTCACTTTGCACTGTTGCAGCGCAAGGTTAGGAAACAACTCCCGGATTATTGTATAGAATATTTCTTTTGTATATTGTTCGCTTTCGTAATGTCCTATCTCTGCCAACAGAATATCCGTATCGTGTCCGAAGTAATCGTGATACTTGATTTCTCCGGTGATGAACACGTCTGCACCGTTGCGTATGGCAAGCGGCATCAGGAATGCTCCGGCTCCTCCACACAGCGCCACGGTCTGTATTTCACGTCCGGTCAGCTTATTATGCTTCAGGCAGCCTACTTCAAAGGTCTTCTTGATGCGTTTCAGGAACTCCAACTCCGTTTCCGGTGTTTCCAGTTCTCCGATAACTCCTGCCCCAGCCTGTGTCCAGCTATTCTGCAAAGGAAATAGGTCGAATGCAGGTTCCTCATACGGATGGACGCTCAGTAGAGCTTTGATGACTTCCGATTTCTTGTAGGCAGGTAATACGGTTTCTATCCGCACTTCCTTTTCCGTATGCAACTCTCCGATGCTTCCACAGAACGGGTGGCTACCCTCCTGGGCGCGGAAAGTTCCCTCTCCTTCTACATTGTAGCTGCATGCGTCGTAGTTTCCTATACAACCGCATCCGGCTGCAAACAAAGCCTTACGAACATCTTCCGCCTGTGCTGTGGGTACAAAAGTCACCAATTTTACCAAAGCATTCTCTTTGGCTTCCAGCACACGTACATTACTCAATCCTATTTTCTCGGCAATCTTGAAGTTCACACCTCCCGGAGCATTGTCCAGGTTGGTATGTGATGAGTAGATTACGATATCATTCTTGATTGCTTTCATGATACAACGCTCTACATAGTCCCTGCCCGTAATGGATTTATACCCTTTGAATATCAGCGGATGATGGGATATGACAAGATTGTACCCTAACGTAATCGCCTCGTCCAGCACGGCTTCAGTGACGTCAAGACACAACAAAGCCCCTGTTGCTTCCGCTTCTGTCAATCCGATTTGCAGGCCGGCATTATCAAATCCGTCTTGCAATGGCAGAGGCGCGAACCGTTCAAGGGCGCTTACTATCTCCTTAATTCTCATGTATGCGAATAGAAAATTTCGGTGCAAATATAGTAAAAATGCACTGAATAGCTGTTCGTTTTACTCTTTTTTTATATATTTGTTCGGATAATTGTAAAACTCTATACCATGAAAGCATTACTTTTTCCGTTTTTCGTTTTATTATGCATTCTTTTCTCGTGCCAACCCTCACCCAAAGCCCAGGATGGCGACGAAGAGGATGCACAAGAGGAATTTGTGGATACTACGCCGAAGGCTACGGCTATTTTCTGGATAGATAAGAATAAGAAGCTACCCAGTTATATGTCTGGAAAACCGGTTCCCATACGTACCTTAAAGGCGCAAGTTGAAATAGATACGGTAGGAAGTGTTGAGGTGCTTTCTTATGTGAAGTCACAGACAAAATCTGTAGAAAGGCATATCAACTGGTGTCTTGAGACGTTTAAAGTAAAGAAAGTACTGATGGATAGTGCTTACATTAAGCCGGGTATACAGTATGTACAGCTTCGTTACACTCCGTCCAAAATGAAAGATTAACGTTTTTTATTCTTTTCCTTCTTCTCTACCATAACTTCCAGCAATTTTCCGTTAGCATCGAACGACTTACGCGATGCCAGCGAGATGGTAATCATCAGTGAAAGCATGGATGCCGTGAAGGTTATCACCATAATCATCATCTGATATTTGATGGCAACATTCGGACTACTACCTCCCAGGATTTGTCCGATCATTGTGCCGGGCAGTGCCACCAGACCCATAACGGCAATATTGGCAATTAACGGACTAAAAGATTTTATGATAGCCTGTTTGATAAAAGGCGCCTGTGCTTCTGCCTTTGTGGCACCATTGCCAAGCAGATAGCGATACAATTGCTGTTCCCGTTTCAATCCGCTGTAATAGGCATTCAGCGCAACAACATTGCTGGATAGCATGTTTCCCATCAGGATACCGAATATCGGAATAAAATACTGGGCACTGAACACATTTTCCAGCCGTAATACAATCGCAATGAAGTACATGCCGATGCAGACAACGCTGCATAAAAAGCCGATGGAGATAGGAATAAACAGTATTTTCCGTTTCAACTGGGTGCGTGCCAAAGCGGTTTGTGCGGCGACGAATATCATAATAATCACCCACAGGAAGTTGATCCACGGGTTATTCCACAGAAACAAGTATTTCAGGTAGATACCGATAAAGAAAAGTTGTACAATCATCCGTGCGATACCAATCACGGTAACCCATAATAACCCTGTCCTGAACTTCCACAAATAGAACAGCGGAATGAGCAACAGCAACAATCCGATGGCTAAACTGGTATATGATATGTCGATAGTTCCCACTTTGTTAATCTCTTAGTTACAATGTTATCATCTGGTTGCATCCTTGCGCAAATCCCTGGTCGTGAGAGACGGCGAGGATGGCACTTCCCTCCCTCATCCGTTTCCGGAAGAAAGCAAGTACTTTATCCGTAGAGTCCGAATCTAGTGCGGAAGTCGGTTCATCCACAATCAGTAGCGGCTTTTGCATCAGGGTGGCTACGGCAATCATGATACGTTGCCGTTGTCCTCCGGAGATTTCATTTACACGTTTATCGTACAATTCCTCTTCCAGCCCCAATTCATCGAAGCAGGCAAATAGTTTGTCCAGTGAAAAGGGGGTATTCCGGTTAGCTTTCAGATTGAAAGGGAGTTGCACCATTTCCTTCACCCATTCCGATGGAAGTGCCAGTTCTTGCGGTATCCATGCCACTTGCCTGCGAATTTGGTCGATAGTTCCTTTTTCCAGTAAAATGCCGTTGAGGGTGATGCTCCCTGCTTTGAGAGGTACAAATCCTAAAACTGCATTCAGCAAGGAGGTTTTTCCCCGCCCCGATTGTCCGGAAATACAGGCGATTTCCCCTTCGTGCAGTTGTAAGCAAAAACCGGAAAAAAGTGTATCTGCTCCGAAAGCGATGCATGCGTTGTCTATCTGAAGTATAATCTTGGTCTCCATTTGAAAGCAAATATAGAAAGGAATTCTGAGAAAACGGTGGATTATTAGCTGAAATCAGTATCTTTAAATAAGATAAGCTGCATTTCGGCATAACTTTTTCATGCAAGCATGAAAGTTCTGCACTCAATTTGCATTATCTTTGCTATCAGTTTTTAATAAAAGTGAGAATTATGATACAGAACGAACGTGCAAGCCGCCACGAACATGTGTTGGACGTGGCAAGGCAGATGATGACTGCTGCCCGTACCGCTCCGAAGGGAAAAGGTGTAGATATAATTGAAATAGCTATGGTCACCGGAGACGATTTAAAAGTATTGTCGGACAAGATGGTTGCTATGGTGGAAGAACACGGAATGAAGTTCTTTTTGCGGGATGCCGCCAACATTTTGCAGGCTGAATGTGTAATTATAATAGGTACGCGCGAGCAGGCGCAAGGATTGAACTGCGGCCATTGTGGTTATCCCACTTGTGCGGGACGCCCTGAAGGTGTGCCTTGTGCCGTGAATTCGGTTGATGTAGGTATAGCTATCGGTTCGGCTTGCGCCACGGCGGCCGATTTGCGTGTGGATACCCGTGTGATGTTCTCTGCCGGACTTGCTGCGCAGCAATTGGAGTGGTTGCCGGGATGCAGATCCGTGTATGCTATTCCGGTCAGTGCTTCGACCAAGAATCCGTTCTTTGACCGCAAGCCGAAAGAAGAAAAGAAAGAATGATAAATATGAGTGATAAGTTCAATGCTGTTTTACCTGCCGAATGGGCGCCGCAAAGCGGAATACAGCTGACTTGGCCCCATGCCGGAACTGACTGGGCACATATGCTTGCGGAAGTACAAGCCTGCTTTGCCGCTATCGCACGCGAAATAGCCCAACGGGAATTGCTTCTGATTGTAACTCCCGAACCGGAGGAGGTCAAAAAGCAGATTTCAGCTACCGTCAATATGCAGAATGTCCGTTTCATGGAGTGTGAAACGAATGATACCTGGGCGCGTGATCATGGCGCAATTACCATGCTGGATGCAGAAGGTGTTTTGATTCTTGATTTCATGTTTAATGGCTGGGGGCTGAAATTCGCTTCAGATAAAGATAACCTGATTACCCGTCAGGCTGTGGAAGCCGGTTTCCTGAATGGGCGGTATGTTAATCGTCTGGGCTTTGTCTTGGAAGGTGGTTCCATTGAGAGCGACGGTTTGGGAACATTGCTCACCACGTCCGAGTGTTTGCTTTCTCCCAATCGTAACGGACAGATGAGCCGCGATGAAATCGAAGAATATCTCTGTTCTGTATTTCATCTGAAACAGGTACTTTGGCTCGATCATGGGTATTTGGCAGGAGATGATACGGACAGTCATGTCGATACGCTCGCTCGTCTTTGCTCACCGGATACTATTGCCTATGTGCAATGCACCGATACGCAGGATGAACATTACGAAGCTCTACATCAAATGGAAGAGCAACTGAAAACCTTCCGTACTTTGAATGGAAACCCCTATCGTCTGTTGGCATTACCTATGGTAAACAAGATTGAGGAAGAGGGCGAACGCCTCCCCGCAACGTATGCCAATTTCTTGATAATGAATGATGCGGTGCTTTATCCTACTTATCGTCAGCCGGAGAATGACCAACGTGCTAAAGAAATGCTTCAAGTAGCTTTCCCGCATCACGAGATAGTGAGCGTGGATTGCTGTGCATTGATAAAGCAGCATGGATCGTTGCATTGCGTGACGATGCAATATCCAGTGGGAGTGATGTAAGCGAAAGTTAAGTACCCTAATAATTTAGAATAAGATATAAAAGTACTAACAAATGAGAGACGCAACAAAAATAAACGATTACTTCTATGGCGCAAAGACATTATTTATTATTCCTTTGTACCAGAGGAAATATGCATGGCAACAAAAACACTGCTTGCGACTTTTTGAAGACTTAAAAAAAATTCATCGAGATCATTTGCATAGCCATTTTTTTTGGAAGTATTGTTTCAACAAAAGCAAGCGAGACAGAAGATAACTTATTAATTATTGATGGTCAACAACGTATTACGACACTATCTGCTATGGCATATTTAGCAACCAAAAATTACTGAATATATGAAGCAGATGGCAAAGAAAGAACCAAAATTGCGGAAGGATGTTATGTACTTAGTTCATCAAGTACCAACACTAAACGCTCTATTCTTAATTTCCTTTTTAAGAGTTGTGAAATACCTTCTGGTGTGCTCGAATTAGAGTTAACCCCACTTGCGGACAAACTAGTAGAGGGAATAGAAGAATAGTAAGAAATGAATCTATTTCATTTACGATGAATGCATAATGCACTTCAACAGAGATATACAAGAAAGTAACTTATGGAAAAAGAGCCAGAAAAGATATTGGAAACAAAGTATAACCAAGCCGTACAGACTATCAAGACCGCCATCTTGCAAAGTCAGTATCAAGCTATAAAGTTGATAAATAAAGAACAGTTGATCAGAGCGTAACTTAAAGAATATGGGCACGTTCTATGAAGAATGGCAATTGTTAGAAAACAATTTGGTAGTTACAACTGCCGAATTTCAATAGTAATAGGCTTTACCCATCATACTGCCATCCTGTCGCAAGTAAAAAATATGGGAGAACGGTGCTTCTATATCAAAATTTGTGCTACAGAGCTTCTGAAAGTTGATACATTGAAAAAAGTTATTATAAAATGCTCTCTCTTATTATATGATACTAAAACTGATCTCTTTGTCAAGTTGTCTCTCTAAAAAATGAAAATAAACAAAAAACGAATATGAGTATGAGAAAAATAAAAGTCGGAATTATTCAGCAAGCCAATACAGCAGATCTTCGTACGAACCTGATGAACCTGGCTAAAAGCATAGAAGCCTGTGCTGCACATGGTGCGCAATTGGTTGTATTACAGGAGCTACACAACTCCCTGTATTTCTGTCAGACTGAAAACACGCAACTGTTTGATCTGGCGGAAACCATTCCCGGCCCTTCCACCGGATTTTATTCCGAACTGGCCGCTGCCAATAAAATCGTATTGGTAACCTCCCTGTTTGAGAAACGTGCCCCGGGACTCTATCATAACACCGCCGTTGTTTTTGATCGTGACGGAAGCATTGCCGGAAAATATCGCAAGATGCATATCCCCGACGATCCGGCCTATTATGAAAAGTTCTACTTCACCCCCGGAGATATAGGTTTCGAACCTATCCAAACTTCTCTCGGAAAGCTGGGTGTACTTGTTTGCTGGGATCAGTGGTACCCTGAAGCTGCCCGCCTGATGGCATTGAAAGGTGCCGAATTATTAATCTATCCCACCGCCATCGGTTGGGAAAGCAGTGACGCCGATGATGAAAAGGCACGCCAGCTCAACGCTTGGATTATCTCCCAGCGTGCCCATGCCGTAGCTAACGGACTTCCTGTTATCTCCGTTAACCGTGTCGGTCACGAACCCGATCCGTCCATGCAGACAAATGGCATCCAATTCTGGGGAAATAGTTTTGTAGCAGGTCCGCAAGGAGAATTCCTTGCACAAGCCGGAAACGACCGTCCGGAAAATATAGTAGTGGAAATAGATATGGAACGCTCGGAAAATGTACGCCGTTGGTGGCCTTTCCTACGCGATCGCCGTATCGATGAATACGGTGGATTGACGAAACGTTTCCTCGATTAAAATGCAATTCAATAAAAGTGCGATAAAGCGCAGCAAAACGAAGTTTGATAAAGTGTTAACGGAATGTGATTCTCCTGTTCATTATAAAATTCACGCCTCCGTAGATAAATAGTCCTAGGAACTGAGCCAGGTATTCATCACAATTCAGTACCTCGACCAACACTACCAAGAATAGGAATTGCGCCAGATACGCCATTCCGAAAGCGATAGAAAAGAGCAACACCTGCCTCCAGGTGCTGCTCTTCTTTTCTTTATCATCCAAAGGGAATATCCAGTGCTTGCACCAGATAAAATTATGAGTCTGTGCAATGACGTAAGCAGTTATGTTAGAGAGCATATAGTCAATGTCCAGTTCATCCATCATCAGCCAGATGACTGCTGCTATAATCAGGGCATTCAGCGTACCGATTATTGCAAAACGGAAGATGCGTCTCGACTCTCTCACAACAAACTAACCTACTCTTATTCTTTAATATCTACAATCAGATTCAGTTCGTCCAACTGAGACGGATCAAGTGCCGCGGGAGCATCCAGCATCACGTCACGTCCACTGTTATTCTTCGGGAATGCGATGCAGTCACGGATACTATCCAATCCGGCAAAGAGAGATACCCAACGATCAAGACCATATGCCAGACCGCCATGAGGAGGTGCACCGTATTTGAATGCATTCATCAAGAATCCGAATTGCTCTTCTGCTTTTTCAGGAGTGAATCCCAAGATTTCGAACATCTTTGCCTGCAACTTCGGATCGTGGATACGGATTGAACCGCCACCAACTTCCACACCATTGATTACCATATCATAAGCATCTGCACGTACAGCTGCCGGATCAGTGTCCAATAAAGCAATGTCTTCATCCTTAGGATGGGTGAACGGATGGTGCATAGCCATCAAGCGGTTTTCTTGTTCGCTCCATTCAAACATCGGGAAGTCTACCACCCACAGGCATGCAAATGTATTCTTATCACGCAGTCCCAACTGGCTACCCATTTCCAGACGAAGCTCGCAAAGTTGCTTGCGTGTCTTCATGGTGTCGTCGCCGCTCAAAATCAGAATCAAGTCACCCGGTTTGGCACCGAAAGCTTCTTTCACCTGTTGCAGTACTTCCTGCGTATAGAATTTGTCAACGCTTGATTTTACATTTCCATCTTCCTCTACACGGGCATAAACCATACCTTTTGCACCGATCTGCGGTCTCTTCACGAATTCCGTCAGTGCATCCAGTTGTTTGCGGGTGTATTGTGCGGCACCTTCGGCACAGATACCACCGATGTATTCAGCGTTATCAAATACAGAGAAGCCATGACCTTTCAGTATGTCCATCAGCTCCACAAACTTCATACCGAAGCGCAAGTCGGGTTTGTCGCTACCATAATATTTCATGGCATCCGCCCATGCCATACGCTGGAACTGACCTTCCAATTCCACACCGCGGATTTCTTTGAACAGATATTTCGTCATACCTTCAAACAGGTTGATGATGTCGTTCTGTTCCACGAAAGACATTTCACAGTCTATCTGAGTAAATTCCGGCTGACGGTCGGCACGAAGATCCTCGTCACGGAAACACTTGGCAATCTGGAAGTAACGGTCGAAACCGGATACCATCAGCAATTGTTTCAAGGTCTGTGGGCTTTGCGGCAAAGCGTAGAACTGTCCCGGATTCATGCGTGAGGGTACCACAAAGTCGCGTGCACCTTCCGGAGTAGAGCCTACCAGTACAGGAGTTTCCACTTCGATGAAGCCTTGGCTGTCCAGGTAGCGGCGTACCTCAATGGTCATTCTATGGCGGAGTTCCAGATTTCTACGTACCGACGGACGACGCAAATCCAGATAACGGTATTTCATGCGGATATCGTCGCCACCATCCGTATTATCTTCGATGGTGAACGGAGGTGTCAGGGCTGCATTCAGCACATTCAGTTCCGATACGATGATTTCAATATCTCCGGTCGGGATATTGGCATTCTTGCTGAAGCGTTCGTTCACCGTTCCTGTAATCTGAATGACGAATTCGCGTCCCAGGCGGTTGGCGTTCTCGCAAAGTGCGGCGTCCACCTCTTCGTTGAAAACTAACTGGGTGATACCGTAACGGTCGCGGAGGTCAATAAATGTCATGCCTCCCATTTTGCGGCTGCGCTGCACCCAACCTGCCAGCGTTACTTGCTTATTGACATCGGAGATACGAAGTTCTCCGCAGGTGTGTGATCTAAACATCTTTATTTACGTTTTACGATTTACATTCTACTATACTCGGCTGCATTGCCAGAATGCATGCACGCTATAAATAGCCTACAAAAATACAGATTTATTTTATAAAAAACTCAGATTTTCGTTAACTTCTTAATCTGCTCTTTACTCTTATCCAATATCATCTTATTCTTATGCACAATCTCCTCATTGATCTGCTTCAGACCATTTATATAATCCTGGGCCCGTTGCAATACATTCGAAGAGTCTTTTTCGGCATACCGGGGGATGATTACCTGCAATCCTTCTTTGATTACCTTCACATCGATGTTTTCCCCCATCATCATTGGGTCTCCGTCAAAGTGCACTACCCCCGGTTTGGTACGGTGGATGCGCAGCGTCTGGCAACGGAAAGTTTTGATGCGGCTATTTTGGTCTATAGTCTTATTAAACAGTTGGAAAGAAAGGGAGGGCACATCCAGCACCGTGAAAGGCTCAAGGATGGTCACGTCCAGTAATCCGTCCGTCAGCATGGCCTGTGGAGCTATGTACGCATTGTTTCCGTATTGCGAAGCGTTGCCGCAGGCTATCAGGAAAGCTTTATACTTTAAGGTACCGTCTTCCGTTTCCAGTTCGTAAGTTTCAGGTTGATACTTCAAGCTCTCCAGCAGAGTCTTTTCTAAATAAGTAAGAGGCCCTCTCCTGCCTGCCTTTGCAAACTTCAGGCTGACAAAAGCATCAAAACCCACACCGCAGGTACAGAAGAAAGGCACCTCATTGATTTTTCCGTAATCAATGACGTCTATAATTCCTTCGTTGATGATTTCTATCGCCTTTTTGGGCTCCATTGAAATTTGCAGGTGGCGTGCGAGTCCGTTTCCCGAACCACACGGAATGATGCCCAATGCAGTTTTTGTATGCACCAGCGAACGGGCTATTTCGTTGATCGTACCGTCACCGCCAATAGCCACTACAGCATGCACATTCTCCTTTGCTTTTTGTGCAGCAATTTCAACAGCATGTCCGGCATATTCGGTATAGATTACCTCCTGGGCATACTTTGCCTTATCCAGCTTTTCATCGAGCAGATGGAGGATTTGCTCTTTGCTCTGCGTGCCGGATTTCGGATTTATAATGAATGATATTTTCTTTTTTTCTTCGTCCATGCAAGGGTTGTTTCACTATGCAATTTTATAAATGGCAAAAGTAATACAAATACTTGAATTTTTAACCATAGAGTGGGCTTTAATCCATGGGCAAATATATTTTTTAGTAAAAAAAGAACAGATAAGCACATATTTTGCTATCTTTGCCCCCTGTTTTCAAAAGGCTTGTAATTAAGAGTTAAATATTTCATATTATATAATAAACATTTCATGGGATTACTACAAGACAAATTGGCGAAATACGACCTGCCACAGCAATATATGGCAATGGGCGTATACCCCTATTTCCGCACAATTGACAGCCATCAGGATACTGAGGTGTTGATGGATGGTAAAAAAGTCCTGATGTTCGGTTCGAATGCTTATACAGGACTGACTTACGATAAAAGAATAATAGAAGCCGCAAAAGCTGCCACAGATAAATACGGTACAGGTTGTGCAGGTTCCCGTTTATTAAATGGAACTCTTGATATACATGTAGAGTTGGAAAAAGAACTGGCTGAGTTTGTCGGAAAGGACGATGCACTCTGTTTTTCCACCGGATTTACTGTAAATGAAGGTGTCATTCCGCAATTGACGGGACGTAACGATTACATTATCTGTGACGATCGCGTGCACGCTTCCATCGTAGATGGTCGCCGCCTCTCCTTCTCAACTCAATTGAAGTACAAACATAATGATATGGCCGATCTGGAAAAAGAACTCCAGAAATGCGAGCCGGATGCTATCAAACTGATTGTGGTGGATAGTGTTTTCTCTATGGAAGGCGACCTTGCCAACCTCCCCGAAATTGTACATTTGAAGAAAAAATACAATGCCAGCATCATGGTGGACGAAGCACACGGATTGGGTGTATTCGGAAAACAGGGACGCGGTGTTTGCGATCATTTCGGTGTGACGGATGATATCGACCTGATTATGGGTACGTTCAGCAAGTCACTGGCTTCTATCGGTGGTTTCGTTGCCGGAGATGCTTCGGTAATCAACTGGTTGCGTCACAATGCCCGTTCTTATATATTCCAGGCAAGTAACACGCCTGCTGCTACGGCGGCTGCCCGTGAAGCTCTTCACATCATTATGAATGAACCGGAACGTCAGCAACGTTTGTGGGACATCACCAACTATGCATTGAAGAAATTCCGTGATGCCGGTTTCGAAATCGGTGAAACTGAATCTCCTATCATTCCATTGTATGTGCGTGATGCGGAAAAGACATTTATCGTAACTAAGATGGCGTTTGATGAAGGCATCTTCATTAATCCGGTTATTCCGCCTGCTTGTGCACCGCAAGATACGCTGGTACGCGTAGCATTGATGGCTACTCACACCAAAGAGCAGGTAGACTATGCTGTTGAGAAGTTGACGAAATGTTTCCGTGAACTCGGAGTGATTGAATAAGGATTTTCCTGAAATCAGATAAAATGAAAAGAGACTGTCTTTATGAAGGCGGTCTTTTTTTTGTGTATCTTTGCCATCTGAAAATATTAACTTAATACTAAGAAATAAATGTCTAATACCCCCTCAGCAGCATTTTCAGATACCAAGGCGCATTACGATCTTCTGGACGGACTTCGTGGTGTAGCGGCTCTTATGGTAATATGGTATCATATATTCGAAGGCTATGCTTTTGCAAGCGATACTATGATTACAACGTTCAATCATGGATATTTGGCCGTGGATTTTTTCTTTATCCTTTCAGGTTTCGTTATCGGCTATGCCTATGACGACCGTTGGGGTAAGAGTCTCACAATGAAAGATTTCTTTAAGCGTCGTTTGATACGTCTTCATCCTATGGTGATAATGGGGGCTGTTCTGGGTGCTATTACATTCTGTATTCAGGGTTCCGTGCAATGGGATGGAACACATATCGGCATCTCCATGATAATGCTGTCTCTGATCTGCACGATATTCTTTATTCCCGCAATGCCGGGCGTAGGTTATGAAGTTCGTGGCAACGGTGAGATGTTTCCGTTGAACGGGCCTTGCTGGTCGTTGTTCTTCGAGTATATAGGTAATGTTCTTTATGCCTTGTTAATCCGTCGCTTATCCAATAAGGCACTGACTGCGCTCGTTGTATTGTTGGGAGTGGCATTGGTGCTATTCGCAGTTTTCGATGTTTCCGGTTATGGAAATATAGGTGTAGGCTGGACGTTGGACGGTGTAAACTTTGGCGGCGGGCTGTTGAGGATGCTGTTCCCGTTTTCCGCGGGTATGCTTATGTCGCGTAACTTCAGGCCTATGAAAGTGAAAGGCGCGTTCTGGATATGCGCCATCGCATTGGTCGCTCTGTTCTCGGTGCCCTATCTGGAAGGTGCGGAGCCGATCTGCGCGAATGGTGTTTATGAAGCGTTTTGTATTATCGTGGCTTTCCCCGCCCTTGTATGGATAGGAGCGTCAGGAACTACGACGGATAAAAAGTCAACTCAGATATGTAAGTTCCTGGGAGATATTTCTTATCCGGTTTATGTGATACATTATCCGTTCATGTATCTGTTCTATGCATGGCTGATTAAAAATCAACTCTTTACTTTGGGAGAGACCTGGCAGGTTGCTTTATGCGTTTATGCCTTGAATGTAGTGTTGGCTTACCTGTGCTTGAAGCTGTATGATGAGCCTATACGAAAATATTTGGCAAAACGGTTTTTAAAGAAGAAGTGATATTCTGATAGCATCAGCACTGTGGTTCTGCTAATAAGAATAGATCGACGGTGTGTCTTTTGTTACGGATTTACAGTTTTTCTTATCATCTTGCTTTGATATTGAAAGTTTTTTAGTATGTTTGCCGCATTATTAATGAAAAACACGTCTTTTCAATGAAAAAGCAAGATTTCCTGTTTATTATTCTGGTGGTGGTAGTCTTTCTACCCTTCTTTTTGAGTGACGCGGTTTATGACTGGTATAAGTCGTTCAATGCCGCGCACGGCATGGTGATGAGCTTTCTGAAGTTTGCCATTCTGTCTTCGTTGGGCGAAGTGCTGGGATTACGAATCAGTGCGGGAGTGTACAACCGGAAGGGTTTCGGTATTATTCCGCGCATGGTGGTGTGGGGCATACTAGGTATGGGTATCAATGCCGCTATGATTATCTTTTCAAAAGGTGTGCCGCAGTTCATGGAGTATATGGGAATGGCAAATGCCGCCGCAACGTTTACAAGTGAAACGATGTCTTTCGATAAGGTGCTGGTGGCGCTGGCCATATCGGTAACGATGAACACAATCTTTGCTCCGGTATTCATGACTTTCCATAAAATAACAGATACGCATATCCTGATGTGCGGCGGTTCTATTAAGAGTCTTGTCACTCCTATCCCGATGACAAAAATCATCACCGGACTGAACTGGAACGTTCAATGGAACTTTGTCTTTAAGAAGACAATCCCGTTCTTCTGGTATCCTGCACACACCATTACTTTCATGCTTCCGCCGGATATGCGTGTATTGTTCGCGGCATTGCTGGGCATTGTGTTGGGAGTATTGCTGGCAGTGGCGGCACGGAAATAGTTTTTTTTATTACCTTTGCTTCTTGCAAAACGAAAATAGATGTATGAAACTATATAGTAAGCAGGAAGCAATCGCACGCATGAATAGGCTGGCAGGCTCTTCAAAGTCGTTTATCTTTCTGATTGATTATTCGCAGGAACAGGTTTATGTGGAAGAGACGGCAGAGGTCTCACCGGAGGAGTTGATATATAACCTGAATGGATTTACGAATGAAACGGTTGTCGGTTTAACGGAAGAATTGCTTCCGGAGAGTTTGCCGGAACAGATAGAATGGATCTCCCACCCTGTTTCTTTCCAGGAATACAGTCGTGCTTTCGAACATGTGAAAAAGAATATTCTTGCCGGAAACAGCTTTCTTACGAATTTAACTTGCCGGACTCCGGTACAAACCAATCTGACTTTAAAGGATATATATTGTAACTCCCGTGCTTTATATAAAGTATGGGTAAAGAATCGTTTTGTAGTTTTCTCTCCCGAGATTTTTGTTCGGATAAAGAAAGGTATTATCAGCTCTTATCCCATGAAAGGTACGATAGACGCTACCCTGCCCGATGCCGTACAAACCTTGATGAACGACGGGAAAGAAGCGGCGGAACATGCTACGATTGTGGATCTGATCAGGAATGATCTGAGTATTGTGGCATCTCATGTCCGGGTGGAGCGTTATCGCTATATAGATGTGTTGCAGACAAATCGGGGACCGATATTGCAGACCAGTTCGGAGATATGCGGTGAACTTCCAGAAGATTACAAACGGCAGTTAGGTGATATTCTTTTCAGTATGTTGCCTGCCGGTTCTATTACCGGTGCACCCAAAAAGAAGACGATGCAGATTATTCGTGAAGCTGAAGGATATGAACGGGGATTCTATACGGGAATAACCGGATATTTCGATGGAGACAATATGGATAGTGCCGTGATGATACGTTTTGTGGAGCAAGAGGCGGACGGAATGTATTTTAAAAGCGGTGGTGGCATTACTTTCAAGAGTGACGCCCGCAGTGAATATGAAGAAATGAAACAGAAAATATATGTGCCGATTTATTGAAACGATACAAGTACGTGACGGTAAGTTGCAGAACCTTGCCCATCACAACCGTAGGATGAATGAGACGAGACAGGCGGTTTTCGGAATGGCGGATCAACTGGATATTCTGGATTATACAGGGGATTGCCCTGAAAGCGGTTTTTATAAATGCCGGGTAGTTTATGGCAGAGAAGTATGTGAAGTGGCATTTTCCGCTTATACAATGAGAACTGTACGTTCACTCCGGTTGGTCGGTTCGGATACGATTGATTATCGCTACAAAAGTACGGACCGGAAGGAACTGGAAGTATTGTATGCCCTGCGTGGCAATCAGGATGATGTATTGATTATCAGAAATAATCTTTTGACGGATACTTCCATTGCTAATGTGGCGTTAGAAAAAGAGGGAGTCTGGTATACACCGAGGACTCCCCTATTGAAAGGCACAAAACGTGCGTTGCTGTTGGAACAGGGGGTACTGACGGAATGTGATATTCCGTCAGATGAGATTTCTTCCTATTCACACATCGCTTTATTTAATGCGATGATTGATTTTCAGTCTCTGGTTCTGGAGATTAACCGGGATACGGTTATTCGTACTTGATACTATCTACCGGATTATTTCTTGCTGCCCGATAACTGTTCAGGCATACTGTGAGCAGGGTGATGCAGACAGTGAAGAACAATGGAAGCAGGAAATGAAGGATACCAATGTGTACATGGTAAGCAAATTGTTGCAGCCAATAATTCATCAGATAGCAGACCAAGGGTACAATGAGTAAAAACGCTATACCTATGTAGTAAAGGAACGGGCGATTGACAAGCCATAATATTTGCCCGAATGATGCACCGTGAATCTTCCGAATTCCTATTTCGCGTATACGTTGCTGGATAGCATAATGGGTGATGCCGAACAATCCGAACAGTGTGAGGAACAAACTGATTGATGCATACATCAGCAGGATGCGGGAAAAGTCGGTGACTTCCTGATTATTGGAGATCAGTACCTGATAAGGGTCTTCATAATTGAATGGAGTACCGGGGTATTTCTTCTCCCATAATCCGCGAAGATGATTGATAACAGCTGTGCGATCTTGTTCGTCAAACCGTAAGGTCAATGTGGTATAGTTATCTTGTGGCGTTTCGTGCAGAATCATTCTCAGTGGAAACACATTGTTTGTGAGCGAATATTTCTTGAAATCTTTCATGACACCGATAATAGTACCTTTCTCACTCTTTTCGGGCACGTATTTAGAGATAGGTTGTCCCACCGGGTATTCTCCTTCGGGCACAAGATAGCGAATGAAGGACTCGTTGATGATGACCGGCACAGAGGTACGGAGTAATAAATGGAATGTTTGTTTGGCATCCAGCAAGTCGAAATCGTATATATTCAGGAAGTCCGGACAGTTTTCATAAAGTTCAAGCATCAGAAGGTCATTCTTCTCACCATTTTGGCGGGGAACGGCCATACTCATGGTATAAAGGCCTGATTGGGAAGATACAACAGACTTCACTCCGGGGATGGATTTAATGTCTTCTATCCAAGTAGATAAAGGGGATTGCCGGGAGTCGCCGATTCCAAACTCAACGATTCCTTTGTAGCGGCTTCCCTCCTGTTCTATCAGGTCCATCTGGCTACGGATTATCATAAAAGCACTTAGCAGTCCGATAGAAATCATGAATTGTAAGGTGACCAGTGCCGCTACAATGCGCTGTTTTTTACGACCTGTAAAGAAGTTGCGGTAACGGCTTTCGGACAAGGTCTGTATCTTCCGGCTCATGTATTCTGCCGGAACAACGGATAGAATGATGACAAACAGCAAGATAACAGGGAATACCTGAACGGAGAAAAGATAGGAGAACGACAGATGCGCGGATATTGCTGCATTGAATACTGCCAACAGGTCGCTCATCAACAGAATGGATAACAAGAACGCTGCAATCACCATCAGGAAAGTATCGGCAAAGAGGTGCCAACGGATTTGACGGTGGCTTGCACCTAAAAGGCTTTCAATGTGCAAGGTGCGTATTTGTTTCAATAAGCGTGAAAAACTGAGGTTGATATAGTTGAAGCAACCTATGAACAAGATTAATAAAGCGGATAGCAGGCCGACGCTTAACAGGGCCTTCTGCCGATGCTCGATACACTGGTTGCTATCTTGTGTGGTAGTGGTAAAATAGGATTCCTGTAAAGTCTGGGTACGATAATACCCTTTGCCTAATAAAGTAGGAAGCTCGGTTGTCTCGAAGCGTTGGCGAAAGGCGTTGAGGTCTGTTCCTTCTTTGAGCAGTATTGAACAGGTAGTTCCTTCCGGACTTTTGAGATGCTTGAGCAAGTCTGCCCGCAACATGCTTTGTGATGGCAGACGGAAGACGGCGGCAATACGGTAGGCACTTTCGCTGGATTGGGGGATCTCCAGCAGCTTGCCGAGACAGTCGGTGGTACCGAAACAACGTTCGGCCAAAGCTTGACTGATGGCAATGGTTCCCGGGTGAGTCAATACTTCTTCTATTTTTCCTGCAAAGGTTTCGATGGGGATAAACTTGGGCAATGCGCTGTCTGCCGATAGCAGGTTCAGTTCGGAATATTCTTGGTCGCCCACACGGATTTTTGTGTGAGTGATAGCTTGTGTGCGTAATGAAGCTTCTATCTCTGGGAATTGTGAGATGATTTCGGGGACAGATTCGTGGTATACGAATGTTCCCTGCATTTCTTGTTGCGCGAAAGGTAGTGTTTGTGTCAGCCGGAGGATGCGGTCACGGTTGGGGTTGTTATATTCGATGTTGTATTCGTATAGGACGAAGGCTGTCAGTAGATTGGTGCAGGCGATACCGATAACCAGACTGACAAGAGAAATAGTGACGAACAATTTATTTCGCCACCAGCTACGCAGGATAAACTTCAGAATGTACATGTTTTTTGATTATAATGTTAGTAGGGTACTTCGGGGTTGTCAAGGTATTACTTTGAGGAGGTCAATGCAGTACTTTGACGTCCTCGAAGTACTACATTGACGTCCTCAAAGTGACGCCTTTTGAAACCTTCTGATGTACAGATAGTTATGAAAAGAGATGTAACTATCTGTTTTATTTACAAACTCACTTCTGTCACCACCTGTCCGTCGAACAGATTAATGATACGTCCTGCAAAACCGGCATCGTGCTGTGAGTGGGTTACCATGACGATGGTAGTTCCTTCTTTGTTCAGTTCATTCAGCAGTTCCATCACTTCTTTACCGTTCTTTGAGTCCAGATTACCGGTAGGCTCATCGGCAAGGATCAGTTTTGGATTGGCTACTACGGCACGGGCAATGGCCACACGTTGCTGCTGACCACCGGAGAGCTGCTGCGGGAAGTGTTTGCTCCGATGTGTAATGGCCATGCGTTCCATAGCTGTTTCCACGCGACGTTTGCGTTCGGCGGAAGGAATACCCATGTAGAGCAACGGCAGTTCGATGTTTTCGTATACATTCAGTTCATCAATCAGGTTGAAGCTCTGGAATACGAAACCAATGACACCTTTACGCAGGCTGGTACGTTGTGCTTCGGTGTATTTGGAGACTTCCTTTCCATTGAGGTAGTATTCTCCGCCCGAAGGATTATCGAGCAAGCCGAGGATATTCAGCAATGTAGATTTACCGCAACCGGAAGGTCCCATGACTGCGACGAACTCGCCTTCTTTCACTTCGATGTTTACATTGTTCAAAGCCCATGTCTGCACTTCTTCTGTCTTGAAGATTTTCTGCAGGTTTACTGTTTTAATCATAATAGCGATAATTTTAATTAGTAATATTGTTTATTCATTTTTTATTATCTCGGCCGGATTGATATGCATGATCCGGTAAATTTTGTATGCTGTAGTAAGGAATATCAGTAAAGCTATACTGAAGAAGAT
Organism: Bacteroides sp. MSB163; assembly: GCF_036416795.1. Lineage (NCBI taxonomy): Bacteria > Pseudomonadati > Bacteroidota > Bacteroidia > Bacteroidales > Bacteroidaceae > Bacteroides > Bacteroides maternus. Next base: position 4,601,305 of record NZ_CP143867.1, read on the forward strand.
TGAAATGCCCCACTCCCATCCTTGTATACAATGTACCGGAGGACCATCCATTGATAGCAGCATGGTTCTGACCAATGGATAGGCAATTGCAAAGGCCAACAGGAAGATAACCAGATAGACTTTTCCGAAGATTCCGGCGATAATCCACGGAGTAGCTCCATTGATTTTGCGTATGGCAATTTCTTTCTGCCGGCTGACTGTATCCATAGAAATGGCTGAATAGATACTTAGCACGACTAATAAGACGCTGATAACGGCCAGTACCGTCATCGCAACCTGGGTGATATATATAGATCCTTGGGTGGTTTGTTTATTATCAGCCAGCGTACGGATTTCGAGTGGCAAAGTGTCAGGAACATATTTCCGACAGATATCAGTGATACGACGGATACCTTTGTCGGAGCCTGTTCCGGGTGCAAGTTTAAAGTAGAAATTTCCGAAACTGTTGCCGGGAAAGAATACCGAACCGATGACTCCTTCTTTCTGTGATTCTTTATAGAGCGCTTTGAAGGTACCTATGATGCGATAACTCTGTCCATTAAGTTCCACCATGCCTTGCACACTGTCTTTATCCAGTTGCTGTTTAAAGCTTTCGCTAACGTAAATGCTTCCTTCCGCATCTTCGCCTATTTCTTTCCCTTGCATCGGGATATTTAGAAACTTAAAGTAGCTCGGAGAACCTTCCGTAAAGGCAATTCGCGCTTCCGACTGGTCTGCTTTCTTGTAGGTGTGCATGAAGAAAAATCCGTTTTGCATATTGTCCATCATGGGTAGCATCTCGACGCACTCCGGTAGAGCTTGGATATCGGTTAATATCGGATTCAAATGTTGCCCCATACGCTGGCTGTTTATTTTCAGGGCGATAATGTCATCCTCCTCTTGGGAAGTAAGCGGGCTATAAGCATGTCCCCAAATTTCATCCAATACCAAATGGATACCGAGCGTGCCGCTTACGAAAAATATCGAAATACTGAGTTGAAACCACATCATGACCGAACGGAAGATGTGGCGACTGCGGTTGTTATTGACTTGGCTGATAATGCTTACCTGCCGTAATCGGCGGATGGGAAACCATATCACCAGCATACATACAGGGAGGAGTGCGACATATATCCGGAACTGTACAGCATAAATTGCAGCCAGTGAAAATTTGGGTAAGTCGTACGTCGGTATGTATGTCTCGGCAATATTTATGGCTACTTCCGTCAGCACCAGTGACAGAAGAAAAGCGATGGACATCATCCAAAATACCTCAGCGAAAAGAAGTAGAAACAGTCCTTTTAACTCCGAACCCATACATTTACGCAACGCCACTTCACGTTGGCGGTTGTAGAACATCTGAATGATGAATTTGAGGAAGTTTATCAGGCCTGAAACCAAGATAAGCGAAGCGACAAACAGTATATACAGTTTCGCATTCTCCCAAGCCTTATCTTGCCGCATAGTAAAGTATGCGTGAGGATGCACCGTATGCTCGTCCCGCTGCCACGTTACCGACTGCAGATTTTTGTTCAAGGTTTCTATATCTGTCTCAGGAGATAAATAGCCGCCTACGCTTATCGCGTCATTAGATAAGATTTCATAAGAGAAGTAACAATCTGCTTCCCGGATGCGTAAGTCATTGTCTTTTACTACATTCACCACCCTGAAGTCTTGTATCGAGTTCTCCGGTATGTTTTTAGGATTAGAGAGGTGTATGATGGAGCCGATGGGGTTCCTGTTACCATAGGCTTTACGTGCGAATTGTTGTGACAGGACCACTTCATCCGGTGCCTTGGGTAAACGGTTACCATACAATAATTTCCTGTCATTGTATGCGAAGTAATTGGCATTGATTCCTTTATAGCGTATCAGGAAAGGCAAATTGCGTTGTTCGTCATCAATGACTTCTATCTCTGTAGAGTTGCCATAAGAGTGGATAGTAACACATTCCAAACCATCGACTGTTTGTTCTTCCATCCGCTTCACTTCATGACTGCGAAAAAAGGAACTTTCGCTTTGGCTGATTTCTATTCTTAGCCGCCGTTCACAGTTGGGCAAATCGGCAAGCTTTTCCTGTTGCTGAACAAAAAAGCATATCAAAGCGTAGCATACGATTCCCACCGCCAGGCAAATGGCGGAAATCAGACTGTGAGTTTTATACTTCAACAGGTTTCGGAGCGATATCTTCAAATAATGTAATACCATTGTTCTTATTCGTTTTTAATGACTTCCGCCGGATTGCTTCTTGCTATCCGCAAGATACGGAAAAGTATTGTAATGGCTGTAATAAAAGTAACAATCAGGAATATGCAGAGCCAGAACAGGAATCCGCAATCAAAGAACACCGTGTACATTTGTTTCCATAGCATCAACGCGGCGTATACAAGCGGGAATGCAATGACAGCACTGCAGAATAACAGAATGATGTAAAGGCGTGCAAACAACAAGATGATTTGCGGAACATCCGCCCCATTTACTTTACGGATAGCAACTTCTTTCTGACGCCGTTCTGTATCAAGCGTGATGCTGGAGTATACACCTAATAAAGTAATAATGACGCTGACTATGGCAAAGAAGAGAATAATATCTTTCAGATTATACTCAATGGCCTGTTCCTCATGGATGTCATCAAGGAACGTTTTAGTTTGGTAAGTTATGTTTTCAGGCAACATTTCGTGGCAGACTTTCTCTATCCATTGAGCTACATCTTTCTGTTGTCCGGGATGGCTCTTGATATAGCAATGGCCTATATAGATGGAAGAATCGTATGGAACAAAAGCATAGCCGCTGCTCCGGTTGTATACATCTGCCTGAAAAGGAGCTGATATTCCACATATTGTGTAATCCATATTCCAGCTGTACAGATTCATGCCGATAACCTCTTTTTTCTGTATTTCCTGCCAGGCTCTGTCTACTATAATTTCTTTTTCTGTCTGTGGGGTACTTCCCTGCTCTATGGAAATATTCATGAAAGAGAAGAAGTTGGATGGAACAGCCATAATGCTTATATCAATCCAGGAGTTCTCGTTTCCTTTCTCGGTTGTTAATCCGTTTCCAGACATTCCATGCATATAACTTATATCCGACAGCAGAACTTCTTTCACTCCGGCATGTTGCTTGAAGCGTTCTATCATGGTCAGTTTTTCTTCGTTCTTCATGAAGGGATAATCCAATGGAATACTTAAGATTTCCGCTTTCTCCCGTTGGCTTAATGTGTGGAACAAGGTATTGGCTGTTTTTTCTGATTGCAGATATAAAGCGATTGTCAGCGATACGAATACCCAGCAAATAAAGAACTGGATGCCTAGCATGAAGTTACGTCCCCATTGTTTCCCCCTGCGTTTATTGCTTCCGTAGATGCCTGTTTGTACTGAAATTCTACGGATGCGGGCAGAAACAAACAGGCAAATGATTACGCAAAGTATAATAAGGAATACGATGTATTGCAGAGCATGCATTAAAAGGAGTTCAGGACTAAAAGACATAACTAATCCCGGTAATGAGAAATTCATGTGGTCGCCAAGTAATTCGATTCCCCAAAGTACCAATACGAATGATATGGAGATAACAATCAGGGATTGTGTAAACAGCAGACTGAATAATTGTTTCCAGTTGCAGCCTGCCATCTTCATGATGCTGTATTCTTTGGTCCGGTTAAAGAATGAACCTATGAGAAAATGAAAAAAGTTTATCAAACCTACCAACAAGATCAGTGTTCCTATGATTCCGGTCACCAATGCCAGATAGGAAGCACCTTGCTTTTTTAGTTGAGTACCCATGCCGTTGGCTGTGATGGCGTAGGATTCATTATATAAAGTGTAAGTATAGTTCCTTTTTGAGAATTGTTTTTCCAAAGCAGCGCAAGTGGTTTGTGCTGCTAGCAAGGCATAGGTGCTTGCCCCTGTCATGTTATGGCGTTTAGGGCTTTGCAAAAGTCCTTCACTGTCGTTTACGGTCAGCATATCTATGTTTTGCATAAAATCCAAGCTATTGTTCAGAGGGATATCTTTCATCACTGCTTGAATGGTATAGACGATACCTCCTGTTTTCGGAGTGCTTTCAGGAGAGGTATTGAGCCTTCTCATGAGAGTCATGTGTTTGCCGATAGCGCTTTCTGCATTACCGAATATTTTAATGGCCATAGATTGGCTCAGGATGACGGAGTTAAGAGATTGGCTTGCCATTTTCCAGTGTCCTGCTACCATTTCCGGAGTGAAGATTTCATTGTAGAAAGTATCTATTTCAATCGTTTCAAGCTCATAAGGTAGTATCTTTTCCTGAGATAACTCTACATAATAAGGACGTTCACGAGGATAGGTTACGGATGAAATGGCTTCCGTTTCTCCCAAAGACCATGTGCGTAATTCTTCGGCCAGAGGAACTGGAGAACCGGAAAAATATCTGTCTGCCTTACTGTCATAGAGATTTAATTCTGCTATACGATTATGATTAGCAAAGCAATGGTCTGTGCTTTCTACAAAGCGACTGCAATATATGCAGATGCAGAAGCAGAGCAAACCTACTGCCAATCCGATGATGGAAATGATATTTTGTGTCTTATACTTACACAGGTTTCTGAATGCTATTTTGAAATAATGGAGTATCATGGTATCTTGATTTTAATAATAGGTTCTCAAATCTTATGCCAAAGTTGTAATGTATTGTATATTAAATTTGTACATGTGAAAACATTATTCAAGTAGTGTGCCATACTGCACATAAACAGTGCGAATACGCACCATCTATTCACTCTTTATCACTTCTGCCGGATTTTGCCGTGCAGTCTGCCATACTCGCCAGCCAATGCATAACAGAATAAGTAAAGCTACCCCGCTAAAGATGGCCAGATATATCCATGCACTGATTGCTGTTTGTTCTATATAGCTTTCCAACCATTTTTTCATCAAAGCATATCCTATAGGAAATGCTAGCACTGATGCTGCAACGAGTAATATAAAGTACTCTTTTACAAACATGGCAAGTATTTCTTTTACAGACGCTCCGTTTACTTTGCGGATGGCTATTTCTTTGCGCCGCTGCTCGCAACTTAGCGTAATGAAAGAGAATATTCCGAAAGCGGCAATGAGTACGCAAATAATTGAGGCAAAGCCAAGCAGCTTCAATAATAACGTTTCGGATTTCAGGAACTTAGAATATTCCTCTTCTATATTGAGAAGAGAATGATATTCATTACTGCCAGTTGAGATTTTGGCATATACATCGTCCACTCGCTTTTTAAGATCCTCCCATGTTCCTGCGCGATATTTTATCAAGATATCGCCATAGTTGGCATCAGAATCGGAACCTCCCAGACCTCCTTTATTGCAGAATAAAGTAGGTACTGCCGGGATTGTAGGTGCTGTGATATGGAAGTCTTTGACGATTCCGACAATTGTAACTCCTTGGTGAATATTGATTTTCTTACCTATCGGATTATCTAAACCTAATTTTCTTGCACAAGTCTCGTTGATGATAGCTTTATCTGCATCATCCGGTTTTAGCATTTCACCTTCTATTAGCTTCAGGTTGTAAAAATTGATAAATTCCCTCCCTTCTCTTATGCAGGTGATATCTATTCTATCTTCCTGATCCGTGCTTTTCTTTCCTTCCCAACTGTTTATCCTGTAAGTCAGTGTACTATATCTTGGAAATAAAGGTTCACATCCCTTCAGTGTCTCTACAATACATGGCATCCTATCTATTTCGGCACTGACGGCAGCGTAAGATTCCGGAGAAACATATTGTCTTAATACTGCTGTATTCTTTCTTTCCCAACCAATATCACCATTTGCCAGATGGTTGAGTTGTTTCATAAGAATGCTTACGCAAAAGATAAATAAAATACATATTATCAATTGGAATACTATACTGCATTTACGGAACAGGAACAGACTGCCGGATTGTCTGTGGTATCGGCGGACAATAAAAGGTGTTAATAGGATATAGGATATGAAAAGGATACCTGTAAAATAGAGGAATGATTCTCCATAAATATCTCCATTAATTTCTGACAGGTCTCTGAATTTCGGAAGCGATAATTCGATAAATGTCATTCCTAAAAGGCCGGATAAAAGCAGTACAAACAAATATTCAGCACCAAAAAGTATGAATAAATTCCGAATGGATGAGCCGCATACTTTTCTTAGTTCAATTTCCCGGTTTCTTGCGCGCATACGGGTGATAAATAAGGAGAGATAATTGAACAATGCGCAAAGTATAATCATTCCGCTTGCTATGGAGAAAAGTACTAAATAATTAAATTTAAGGGATAGTTTTTCATTGATGGCAGAGTAATGGTACTGAGTTAATGGAAGTATCTTATATTTTTCGAAAGGTTGGGGATACCATTGGTTTCCGGATTTGTAATTTCTCATTTTTTTCTGGAAAGACGTAGTTTCAACTCCTTTACGTAGCCGGATGTAGGTTTGAAATCTATGTACTCCCCATTCGCTTTTTATTTTTTGAAATTGTGATGACATTGTCCATGCGGCAAAATAGAGATTACTGTGTTTCTCTACATTTTTCAGAATGGCACAGACTGTCTTAGGCGTATCATCTGTCTCTATCTCTTCTCCCAAGACTTCTGTTGAACCGAATAATGACATAGCTGTCTCTTCTGTTAATGCAATTTTATTATCAGAATAAAGGAATTCCATACTTCCGGACAATATGGAGGTAGGTTGGAACATCTCTAAAAACGTGGAGTCGGCATACATGCAATTGACTTTTGCCGTTTTTCCCTCCTTGGTTTTCAGTCCTACTTCCCATTGGTAAATTGCACACGCTGCTTCTACTTCTGGAAATTCTTGCCGAAGTGTAGTAGCTAACATATATGTACTGTATGTGCTGAATGTTGATTCACTAAAAGTGGCTTCTTGGTAAAGCAAATGGGTTCGTTCCACACCTTCATAGAATTTGTCATACGTTATTTCGTAGTGTATCCACAGGTTTGAGAGTGCGAAGCAAGTAAAGCCTACTGCCAGACCAAGGATACTGATAATACTTTGTGTCCTGTATTTCAATATATTACGGAATGCTATCTTAAAATAATGTTGTATCATAGTTCGTTTTCTTATTCACTCTTTATCACTTCCGCCGGATTTTGCCGTGCTGCCTGCCACACGCGCCAGCCGATACATGCAAAGATTATTATGGCTATGCCACCGGCTATGACTAAATATATCCAGGCATTAATTGTGGTCTGCTCTACATAGTTTTCAAGCCAACGCTTCATCAGCACATATCCTACAGGGAATGCAATGACACCCGCAATAACCAGCAAAAGCATATATTCTTTCACAAACATAATAAGAATATCCCGGATTGTAGCTCCATTCACTTTGCGTACAGCTATTTCTTTGCGCCGTTGTTCACAACTTAGTGTAACAAGAGAGAATATACCGAAAGCAGCAATAAGTACACAAACCATGGCAACAAAGCTCAATAACTTTATCAGTGCGTCTTCGGACTTAAGATATCCGGCATATTCTTCTTCTGTGTTATATAATCTATATCTCACTTCCGGATACTCCCGGCTGAATATGCTGTCTATCCGGTTTTTCAGTTCTTTCCATTTGCCATCATGAAACTTGATTAAGATTTGTCCTTTTCCTAAAGAAAATCCCATACCCTTAAGAATATCCCCTGAGACTAAAGTATAGGGTTGCACCGGTTCTGTCGGTGCCGTGATGTGGAAGTCTTTAATTATGCCTACAATGGTCCATGTTCTGTCCTTCTGATAAAGTTTCTTTCCAATCGGATCGCTCATTCCAAGCGCTTTTACGGCCGATTCATTAATCATTATGCTATTCGTTTCTGTCGGCTTCACCATCTCCCCTTCCAACAGTTTCAGATTGTAGAAGGGCACTGTCTTTTCGCAATTCCACAGACATAGCATATCTAAACTTTTCGCCGCATCTTCTTTTCCGTCCCAATTATCGAAAGTATGTGAAAAGCCTGATGATTTAGGCAATAAGCAACAATGTCCGGATACAACCTCCCTTGTACATGAGAATTGCTTTATCTTATCAGCAATGGTTTCAAAATCATTGTCCGGATATAAAAGATTGATGGAAGCTATATCCTTTCTTTCCCATCCTAAATCCACATTCGTAAGGAAATAGATTTGCTTCATCATCACTATTATGCAGAACGTGACAAGAATCCCTATTGCCAACTGGAATGCAATACTTACTTTACGGAGTGCGTACTTGTTTCCGCTATTCCGGATGTGGGACCGTCTGATGGTGAATGGCACTAACAGAAATAAAGACAATAAAAGAATTCCTGCAAAATAGAGAAGTGATTCTCCATAAATATTTCCGGATACCCCAGATATTTTCTTAAAGGCGGGCAAGGCCATCTCAACAAAAGCCATACCCAATACACCGGATAACAATATGATGTATAGGTACTCCACAGAAAGCAGAATAAATACCCCTCCGATGGAGGAACCGCATACTTTGCGCAGTTCTATCTCACGGCTACGTATCCTCATGCGAGTGATGAACAAAGAGAGATAATTGAACAGAGAACAAAGAATCACCAAGCCTCCGGCTACGGAAAATAGTATCAGATAATAGAATTGGAAAGATGGGTTCCTGTTAATCGATGAATAATGATACTCGTTGAGTGGTATTAGCCGGATACTCTCGAACACTCTGCGGGGATCTCTTGGATCGGCTTTCGTTTCATTTGCAGCAAGTTTTTTCTGAAAGGCTATCGGATCAGTCCCTTTACGTAACTTGATAATGATTTCGAAACTTCCATTACTCCAATCATTCTGCCAGCTGCGGAAGTATTCTCCCTGTCCCCAGCAACCGAATGACAGATTACTGTGATTGAGATCCGGGAGAATGGCGCAAACTGTTAGTGTGTTATCATTGTAGTTTTTAACTTCTTTGCCCAGTACATCCGTAGAGCCAAACAAACGCATAGCCATATCTTCTGTTAAGGCTATCTTGTCATTGGAATACATAAAATCCATGCTTCCTGATAGAACGGAGACATTAAACATGTCCATAAAACATGAGTCCGCCTGTATATAATGTACCTCTACCTTATGATCGTTTGCCTTAATATCTGCTTTTTGTCCCCATCTGGTATAGGCGCATGCGGCTTCCACTTCCGGGAAATCGTTTTTCAGCAGAGTCGATGCCGGGTATGGCATGGAAGTGGAATAACCGTTTACTCCAAATACACTTTCTTTGCAAAGAATATACATCCGGTCGGCTCCTTCGTGGTAAGCGTCATATGTCATTTCGTAATGTATCCACAGGTTGGCAAGGGCGAAGCAGGTGAAGCCTACTGCCAGACCAAGGATACTGATAATACTTTGTGTTTTATATTTCAGTATATTGCGAAATGCTATTTTGAAATAATGTTGTATCATGGTTTTATATCGTTATTAACTTTTGATAGTCCTTACAGAATCTTCCATATTAAGATTTCAAATTTTGTGCCAGAATTGCAACTAGCTGTTTATTAATAAAATACTATATGCGGCAATCTGAAATCAGTGTGCTATACTGCACAAAAATAGTGCATATTCGCACAAATGGTACATTTAAAATCACAAAGGATAGTTATAGACTCTGACTATAACTTCTTAACTTTTGATGAAGTAATAGTCTAGCTGTGAACAGATGTAGCGTTTTTTCTCTTTTAATAATCGGGAAGACGCTTATGCTTTTCTCTAAAAAAACATGCATTAGATGCACTCATGAATACACTCCTTGACGATGGGTTAACCATTGTATATTAGCGTTTTATAGTCTGAAAATAGAAAGAAGTATGTGGTGTTAAGGGTTCAAAATAGGGTCAGGGTCACTTATACCCCCAAATTCTGCTCAAATGAATAGAATATTTTAATTGGGTGTAAAATAAAAGCACTGATATAGCGTCAAATTACTAAGGAATCAGTTTTTTTTTAATTTACTCTTTGTCACTTTTGCTTTACCTTTCTGTTTTTTTGTATCAAACATTTACTCGTAAAAGATCGTTCGTATTACAATATTTCGAATCTACGGGAATTTGTTTTTGCAAAAAAACGTCTAAAACCAACTGTTTGTATATCAATGCAATATTGACTAATGGAATTAAAAATCACCTGTAAATGGGGTTATAAGTGACCCTGACCCTATTTTGAACCCTACCAAGCCTTTTATTAGTCTTGGATTTGTTATATTTATTCAATAAAAGCACGCGAGAAATAATATGGTAAGCCAAGGCATAGTCAAAACCTGCCTTAAACGGAACATAAGAAGCAATGTCGTGATGCAAAACTAGCAATATTCCACATTACGAGATTGCTAGTTTTGCATCACGACAATGCTTCCTTTACGACATATACGCCCCATTATATTCTCCTTTTAATACTTTTGCCGGGTTGATTCTGATAGCCTTACGGATTTGCCACCATAGGGTACAGAAAGAAATAAGAGCCACGATGAACCCGGCTGTCAGGAACATCCATAGGGCAATCGGAGCATGATGATGATAGTTCTCCATATACTTATGGATGATAATATAACTGACACTGGAAGCTACCACAAAAGCCGCACCAAATATATAGCAGTACTTACGCAACAATAACCGGAATATGTCACGGGCAGTGGCTCCGTTTATTTTTCGTAAAGCGATCTCGCGGTAACGTTGCTGAATGTCATATAATGACAATCCGAATAATCCCAGGCAAGATATAAAGATAGCTATCATTGCAAAAGCAATATAGATACGTGTCGTACGCTGATCATCATGATACATAGCCGCTATATCATCTTCGGCAAAGGAGTAACAAAATTCTCCGTCTCCATTTATTTCATGAAATAAATCTTCCAGGTATTTGATGGCTTCCCTCCGTTTACCGGGCACAATGCAAGCCAGTAATGGATTCGTGTGATCGGCTCTTGAGAAACAAAACGCCAACGGATAATCGGGATTGGACAGATGTCCCATTTTGAAGTCTTCAATCACTCCTACAATTTCATAAGGAGGATTTTCATTCAGATTCATTCCGCTGGTATAAAACAGTCTCCTTTCTGTTTGCAGAGTTGCTTTGGTTATATCTTCAATGCGGAATACTCTCTTGGCCGTTTCATTAATGATAAACTTATATTGTGCGAACTGGTCTTTTTCATTATCCCAAATCCGTCCTTCTTTTAGTTTAAGTTCGAAAAACTCCATATAATGTTGATCTACAAAATTAATAGTCATTGCGGCCTTTTCGCCGGTCGATGCAGTGCATTGTGTAGATGGGGGATTTATGAGTATAGGCAATTGCCCATAAGTCCATTGCGAAAATAGAGGTGATTCATCCATTCTGCGCTGAACTAATTCCATGTTTGCGGATTCCTTTTGTTGTTGTGCCTGCCACTCTTCGTCCGATGTAATGTCCCAGGAGGTCTGCTTAGAGAAGAGTGGGCACTGAATGATATCTTGTGTTTTATAATTTAAGTCGTAATGGAGCACATAGTATAACTGCCGGCTGAAGTAAATAGCCGCGATCACCAAACTGACAGTGACTACATATTGTATGAACAAAAATATCATGCGTGATACTATAGAGTTGCCACCGACACCGACAGAACGGAGAGAATTGACAGGAGTCGCATAATTATAGCGAATAAATGGAAAGATACTCGTAATGAGGGGCATCCCCAATAATAGAAAGACAGATATCCATATATCAAAAGACAAATCTGATGTCACGGGAATCTCGAACCACGAAGTAACGATGTTGCGTGTCACTTCCACAAGTGTCCAGATAAAGAGCAAAGCCACCGCTCCCAGGCAGAAGTTCTCGAAATATAGCTGTAGGAAAACCGTTTTTCCATTTGCGCCGAATACTTTCTTTATCCCGAACTCACGGGCACGTCTCAGCATTACTACGGTATGCAGATTGACATAGTTGAAGATGCCTACCAGCAATAACAGAATAGCCACAATAGTGAGAATACTTAGGGAAGTCCGGTTTCCTCGCAAAACTTTATCATAAACAAGCAGGTTATGGTTCATATAGAAATCCTTGAGTGACGTCAACTGATAAAATATGGGACGCTTACCATAAGCCATCAGTTCCATAGGTTTCTGATTCTTCTTGTTAAGCTCTGTGACGTCTTCTGCCCGATGTAGTTGTACCAGTTCACTTGCCACACGGCTCCAGCTGTTGCGCAGGTTTTTGGAAATGATGATCTCGAATTGTACGGAAGCTTTTGTTGAAGGTTCGTCTATCACCCCCGTAACAGTTACCACATCTCCTGTTGATACTTTCAGAGTCTTCCCTATCGGATTCTCGTTCTTGAATAATCGTTTGGCTAATTTGTGGGTTATAATTGCATCGTTGGGGGTGTTGAGTGTATGCTTGCCGGCTATTACAGGATGTGGCATCATGTCCAGATATAAACTGTCGGTCGCCATTGCCTGCACTGTAAACCGACGTCCGTCGACTATTACATAATCATCCGAAAACAGCATAAACTGACTGACCTTTTCAACACATGGATCTGACAGAGGATTTCTGTAGTTGGGATCCTTGTTGGGATCTATAGAACCACTTAAATATGTCTGCCCGTTGTCCATGACGGTTGTCATCAGGAAAGTACGCTCCAGCTCCGGACAGAAGTGGTCTACATTATTCTCCTGATGAATATAGCGGGCTATAATCAAAGCGCAGGAAATACTGAACACCAGTCCTGTGAGATTAATAAAAGTATATACTTTAAAACGCAATAGCATGCGTATGGATAGTAGAATTTGTTTCATGATTTTCTTCTGTCTTATTCTGTTTTCATGATTGTTGCCGGATTGATGCGGGTCGCTTTATTCACCTGCCAGAACAATGTTCCCAACGAAATACCTGCCACCGCTAATACGGCGATCAGGTAGATGAATATACTGACGGGAGCTTTCACAACAAAATCCCGTGTATAAATGTGTATCAGGTAATAAGATAAAGGTATGGTCAACAATGCGGAACCGGTTATCACCCATATATATTTACGGAACAAAATTGAATATAAATTCCGTAGTTGTGCTCCGTTTACTTTTCGGATGGCTATCTCCCGGTAGCGTTGGCGGATGTCGAATAAGGAAAGTCCGAATAATCCCAATGCCGAGACAAAAATAGAGATGGCGGCAAACAGTGTAAACACGGTTGCTACACGGCGATCCTCACGATATAAAGTTTGTATATCCTCATCCAGCCATCGATGATCAAATTCTTCAGTATTAAATATCTCTTGTCTGGCACTTTTCAAATAAGTCATCAGTTCCTTTTCTTTTCCGGGTATACATGCAATCTGGTATTGCGAGCCGGCGCTATTGGGGGTTATCATATATACCACAGGTTTCTTTCCGGCTGTGAGATGGCCGGTATAATAATCTTTGATTACAGCTTCTACAGGCATCAGAGATATACCACCTTCTATTATTTTTCCATCCATCCCCATAGCTATCCAAAGTGCCTGTTCTCCTCTTATGAAAGCATCTTCCCGTCGCGTATAACCGAAGGCCTTCATGGCCGATTCATTCATGGCTACCAGATACTGAGCGTATCCTTCTACTTTATCGGGCAATGCACCATCTACTAATTGCAGATTATACAAACTAAAGAAATCAACCGGTACCCACATCAGCATCATGTTTAACTTAACATCCTTGTCATTTATGAGAGTAGAAGAACTTCCACTGCCCAGCACTCCACTGCGTGTAGGGTCTCCGCAGAACCATTTCTTTATGAACGGGCATTCATTCAGTTTCTGCTGAATACTTTGGGAATTCTGCCAGCGTTGTTGTCTCTCTTGTTCGCTTTCGGAGTTCCAGTTTTGAGGAGTCGGAACTAAGTTGGCATACAGTATCCCTTGAGTCCGAAATCCCGGAGGAGTATCTTGCAAAAAGCGAAGGTGACCGCTGAAATACAATGATAGTATAATGAGTAAAAGCGTGATACTGTATTGAATGAATAAAAAAGCCGTACGTGTGGTAACGGATTGACGCGATGATCCGATGGTACGTATGGATATGATAGGTGGTAGGTAATTGTACTTGATATAGGGATAAATAGTGGTGAACAGTGGCAAGAAAAGAAGGACCCCTAATGACAACTGCCAGTCAAATGCCGTATAAGGAATGTCGCTCTCCAATAAGCGGTTGGCATATCCCGAGAATATTTCAATGAAGAACCAGGCTAGCAATAACGCTATGGATATCATGAGTACATTCTCTAACCACAGTTGCAGAAAAAGAGCGCGCCCTTGCACACCAAAGACCTTCTTTATACCATATTCTTTGGAACGTTTCAGCATGAAAACCAAGTATATATTTACAAAGTTCAGGATTCCCGCCAATAGCAACAGCATGCACACACCTGTAAGTATCAGTATATGTGAATGACTACTATAATGCCACATTTCCAAATCATCACCTGCGGCAGCCAGTTCTTTGTTCCAATAGAGTTGGCTGACAGGAAGAAAATTATATCGTATTTTAAATCCATCCGGCACCTGACGGTAAACGTTACTGGCAGCATTGATTGCGTTTACATCGACTCCCGGCATGAAACGTAAAAGTTCCACATACATTCTGCCCCATTCTCTTCGTGATTTGAGATCAATGTTTACTACGATATCAAATGTCAATGATGATTTGCAGGACGGTTCATCCAATATACCGCAAATGGTAAGGTGTCTGCCTCCTGAATATTCCATAGTTTGTCCGATAGGATCTTTCTCTCCAAATACACGCTTGGCAAATTGGCGTGTGATGAGAGCCTCTTCAGGTGCTTTCATTTGTTTGCCTTTCAGGGGATAATGAAAGAAATGAAAGAATGTTGTATCTGCTACTAACATCTGGATTGCATAGGGTCTTTCGTCTATGTTTACATTATCATTGCTCAATGTCATGAAGTAGCTTCGTTCTTTAATGGCATCAGGTAAAAAATAGATGGTATCTGCACCACTGTCATTACTTACACTACCGGGGAATACATTATTGTCAATATCACGAATTGGAATATACACATTTTCAGCATCCGTGCAGTGTGTGTTTACTTGTAGCTCACGGTGGATGTAGCGTACTAATATGATGGTACATGCCAGGCTGAGTGCCAGACCAACTACATTAATAATTGTATATGATTTGGAGCGTATCAGGAAACGCCAGGCGTATTTGAGTGTTTTCATATTTCAGTATTTGTTATAATCTTTTTTTGTTATTCTGCTATTCTCTGATGATACTGTATTATTCTTTATTTTAATATCAGTTCTTCGGCTTCGCCAAAGTTATCATATCCCGTAGTAATAACCCAATCTCCAGGTTGCAAACCGTCTGTAATCTCGTATTGTTGGGGGTTCTGGCGTCCAATGCTGACAGGAACACGTGTAGCTTTGGTTTTGGATGCATTTAGTTTGTATATCCATTGTCCACCGGTGGTTTGATAGAAGTTACCGCGCGGAATGACGATAGCCTGTTCCGGCTGTCCCAGTTCTATTTGCACGCGAAAACTTTTGCCAACACGCACATTATCCGGCATCTCTCCGGTAAATACCAGGTCGACATCGAAAGTACGGTCTTTTACTTCGGGTACTACTTTGGTGATACGCAGCGGATATTTGCGTCCCTGATAGTTAATAGTAGCAGGAAGCCCCGTTGTGATACGGTCTATGTAATATTCACTGAGGGAAGTGTGAATCTTATATTGATCTAATACCTTAATTTCAGCAATACCTTGGTTGGATGATACTTGCTGCCCCGGAGTTACTTTCACGAAACTGAGCTGTCCGGTGATAGGAGCTTTTACTATTAAGTTCTCCAACCGTTCACAGGCACGTTCATACTTCTTGCGTTCGCGTTCTCGGTCGTTACGGATTAAGTCCTTGCGGATAACAGTCATAGCAGAGTCATGACGAAGGCTTTCACGTTGTAGCTGGGCATTTTTCACTTTATAGTCGTATTCGTCTTCGGAAACTTCAAGTTGAGCTTTGCTCTTGATTCCCATTTTATATTCTTCCTTGTCGAGATCGAAACTTTTCTTGAGACGATCCAATTCGTAGTTGGTCTGCAAAGTTTGTTGTTGCAGGTTCAGGCTTTTTTGTTCCATCTCGATTTCTTTTTCCTGATAAGTTATCAGTTGCTTTTCCCAGTCATCGCGCTGGTCTTCGATGCTTCGCAGAAGATCGGGGTTTTCGAGTACAAGGATTGTATCTCCTTTTTGAAGCAAACTTCCCTCCTCACCTACTATACGGTCTACACTTCCTGATTCACGAGCATTAACGATAATGGTGAGAATGGGTTGTATGAGTCCTTCCACATCTACATATTCCATAAATTTATCATTTTTGACTTCAGCAATCTGTACATTTTCCTGGTCGATGCGAAGCTTGCTGGGACCGGCAGAAAGGATAATAACATAAATAATGAAAGCAAGGAATAGAATTCCTCCTGCCAGATAATAGCGGTAACGGATGTACCAAGGTTTTTTTTCGAGTTTAATATCCATAATATCTTTATTGTTTTACAATTTATAATTACTATATCTTATTCAGTTCTAATTTCTTCTACCGGATTTTTTAGTGCAGCCTGCCATATGCGCCATCCGATACTGGAAAGAATGATGATAATGATTGCTATCAGGATAACGACATAAACCCACCAGGAAATAGTTGTCTGAATAACATAAGTTTCCAACCACCTTTTCATGATGATGTATCCTGTAGGGAAGGCAACTATTGCAGCTAAAACCAGCAAACTCATATATTCCTTAAGAAATATAAGAATAATATTCTTTATCGTTGCCCCGTTTACTTTTCGGATAGCGATTTCTTTGCGACGTTGTTCGCACGAGAGGCTGATTAATGAGAAAATACCGAATATGGCAATAATAATGCAAACGGCAGATGCTACTGAAAGTAATTTCATTAATGTACGTTCCGAAGCAAGCGAGTCCTCTATCATTTTTGCAACACTTTGAGTCCCAATTCTGAAGTTTGGGTATGTTTTCTGAATATATGTTTCAATAGTGCGTTTGGCGTCTTCGTAACTACCATGATAGGTAAAAGCATTCTTGTTTTTAGGGGGATAAAGATTCACTGTAAATACGCTTGGAAAAGCAGGAACTGTAGGCGAAAGCTGAATGTCTTTTACAACACCGCATACACTATAATAATTGGAAAATTGTTTTCCAATAGGATTTTTCCATCCTGTCTTCCTGACAAAAGCTTCATTGACCAGAACCTTTACAGGCTTGCCATGCGAATCTTCTGGAAAAGTTCCTTGTATCAGTTGCATTCCTAAAAGGTCGAATGCTTCTTTGGAAATCTGAAAATCATTCACCATAAATTCAGTTTCCGCTTGTTGTTTATTATCCCATTCATCAATGTAGAAACCTGATTTGCCCCCGATTGGTAACGGGACATCTGTAATTCTGTGAAACTCAATCCCTGGGATCTCCTGCATTTTTCTAACCCAATCTTCTGCATCGTCCGATAATATTCCTGAAAGATAATATACAAACTCAACATCCGGGTGAGTAATGCCCATATCCGAAGAAGTACGAAGATGGTGTAGTTGCTGCATCATAACTATTGTACAAAAAATGAAACCAATGCTGATGGCTAATTGAAACCAGAGTCCTATGCAACGAAAAACATTAGAGAAATGTGTCGTAGAACTGGAGGAAATAGCAGATTGTAGCGTGAAATGGTTTTGTAGGAATAAAGTGAGCCAAGCGAAGCATAAAGCGATGCACAGCACGATTGACATATAAATACCAGCTTCTTTATAAAAGAAAAGAGCATTTTCATTGATGCCGGATATTGACCTGAAAGCAGATAAGGAAATCTCCATCAGAAACAAAGCCACAAGGAAGGTCATAAATAATAATAGTAACAACTCGGAAACCAATAGTGACATCAAGCCTGTATTTGAAGCCCCGTTCACTTTACGAAGTGCCCATTCACGCTGTCTCATACGGATACGTATTAGATACATTATCAGATAATTGGCAAGAGCACTCAACGCTATCAACAAACTGATTATGCAAAATAAGCGTATATGTTCTATGTGGATAAAAGCTGATGTGCTCGGATGGGTGTAGTGTTCTTCTATCAATGGAGTGATAATAACCGGATATTTTATTTTTTTTCCTTCATTATCCGTGACTTCCATATCTTTTAGTTTCTTTTTTAAAGCCTCTATATCAGTACCTGGAATCACGCGGAACAAGGTCTGTCCTGATGCAAAGTTCCAAAGTCTGTTTTCATCAGGTACGCGTTTGCCTACCAAATCAAAGTTATAATTGGTGTGTTTCCATCCTTCAACAACGGCAGTGATAGTGGTGGACAGTGTAGGACCCGGTTTACCAATAGGAGATTCGTTGCCGAAAATCCGGAGGGCAGTTTGTCTGGTTATGGCTATTTCATCGGGATTGTGCAGAAACTGATAGCTTCCTTCCAATAAGACTAAGGGAAGTACGGAAGTAAAAGTGCTATCAATTTCCATCTTTTTCCAGGAGCTGGTTTGCCCGTTATTGGTATTTTCAATGGTTACTATACGATTTCCATATGTTGCACTTTCTATTTCGGGAAATGTATTCATTAAATGTTGCGCTAACATAGGAGAGGTTATGCTGGAATAACCGCTATTCTCCAAATTACTGGTTGTTCCGGCCACATAAACCCTGTCTGCACCTTCATGAAAAGTATCATAAGTCTGCTCATAGTGTAACCACATACCTGATAATGCGAAGCTAACGAGTCCCACTGCCAGACCGATGATGCTAATGATCGTCTGCGTTTTATATTTTATCAGGTTGCGCAGGGCAACAATAAGATAGTGCTTTAGCATATTTTAGTCCTCATTTTTTTATCATCCTGTCCATCACTTCCTCTATTCTTTCTGTTTCTGTCAGCGGTGCATCTACTTCAAAATCATAAAGTGTGATACTGCGGAGGGTGTAGTACAAACTCCAGTAGTTATATAGTGCAGTGATGTAATTTCGTCGGGCGGCGTCTTTTTCACTGATGGAAGCATTGAGGTCGAGTACGGTAGACTTTCCCAAGATATAAAGTCGCCGGGCTACATCAGCACGCCGTTGAGCCGTTTCATCGGTGCGGGCGGCAATATGTACGCGCTGGGATTGTAAATTGAATTGTTTTACCAGTTTACGGACATTCAGTTCAAAGTCTGTTTTATCCTGCTCTACTTGAGTATAAGTTAAGTCACGATTAGAACGGGCTACCCGGACCTGTCCTTTGCCACGTCCCCAATCCAATATAGGCAGACTAATGCCGAAGGTGACGTATTGTTGGTCCAAAGGATTGTGATAAGCGTCTTTCAGTTTATTGCCGGTCTGAGTCAGTCCGAAACGCAGGTAAAGATCGGCTTTCAGTCCGGCATTGGCACGGGCACTGGCTACCCGGCTTTCGCTTTCCAGCTTACACCGCTGCATGTCCAGTATATCCGGGCTGTTTTGACGTGCTGTGATTAAAGCTGTACTTAGATCTATGTGAAGATTGGGAACATGATCGCTGACATCCACTTTGATCAGTATATCCTCCTGGATACCGAGATACGAACGGAGTTCTTGCATGCAATTTTCTACTTCGATATGGGCATTCATACGATTGGTCTCTTCGGTCAGCTTATTAAGTTCCAGTTGTAGCATCTCGTTTTCGGTAATGGTACCTATATTATAGCGCCCTTGTGCATATGTATATAAGGTGTCTGCATTGGCATAGTTGGTAGAAGCTATTTCGTAGTTGCTTTGTGCGGTGGCAAGGGCAAAGAATTTCTGCGTAGCGTTGGCAGCAACGAGCTCCAGGGTTTCCACATAAGTTTTCTTGGCTTCTTGGTAACGCAATGGTTCGATACGACGATTCCATTTCAGACTATTATATCCAAAAAGAGACTGACTATAGCCGACATTTATAGGTGATGTCTGCCAGGAGGTAGAGTTGTCACTAAATAAATCAAGCCGCTGGGCAGAAGTTTCCACGAACAATGTACCACCTGTCCAAGGAATATTCTGTGTCAGGCTTAAGGTGAGGTCGGTACTTAATAAGTTTTGTTCCACAAATTTCACGCTACCATCGCTCATCGTAATTTTGTTGATAGCACGATTCAGATACGGATCGGAAGTTAATTTCAAGGCGGGCAGATAGTTGGCCCGATAATATTTGTAGTTCCAGTAGGCGGAACGAAAACTGTGTTGGGCTGTTTGCGCATCGGGTGATTGTCGACGGGCACGTTCTATGGTCTGACCTAATGTCAGTTCCATAGTGTGTTCCTGCGCATCAATAGTTATAAGAGTTCCGCAAGCTATCAATAATAAAAGTATTTTTTTGCACATAGTATGTTCCTTTTAGTAGAAGAGATTCAAATCTTATGCCAAATATGTAATGCTTTGTATTGCAATGTTATACTTCTATATGGTGTAAGTTAAACGTGTGCCATACCGCACAAAAATAGTGCGCATACGCACACACAACACATCGATATATTGTTTATCTTTGCGCATCGGATATATTCATATTTGCAAAAAAGATTATCGGATAATAATAGCTTCGTATGGAACAATTAGGAAAAATATTAATAGTAGATGATAATGAGGACGTACTTTTTGCCCTCAACCTTCTGCTGGAACCTTATGCGGAAAAAATAAAAGTAGCAGTAACCCCCGATCGTATCGAATATTTCATGACGACCTTCCAGCCGGACATTATCCTGCTGGATATGAACTTCAGTCGCGATGCCATCAGTGGGCAGGAAGGCTTTGAGAGTCTGGAACAAATCTTGCGTATTGATCCTCAGGCAGTCGTTATTTTTATGACAGCATATGCAGATACAGATAAAGCGGTACGGGCCATTAAAGCGGGTGCTACCGATTTCATCCCGAAACCGTGGGAAAAAGAAAAACTACTTGCTACACTCTCATCCGGTATTAAATTACGCCGTTCCCGCTGTGAAGTTAGTCTGCTAAAAGAACAAGTGGAAGTACTTAGCGGTGCGGGAAGTAGTGTGGAAGAATCTATTATTGGTGAATCTGCTGCGATGCAGGAAGTGTTTGCCACGATAGAGAAGCTGCGTGATACGGATGCTAACATTCTTGTACTTGGTGAAAATGGAACAGGAAAAGATGTGATAGCCCGTTTGTTATACCGTTGTTCGCCACGTTACGGACGGCCATTCGTTACAATTGATCTCGGCAGTATCCCGGAACAATTGTTTGAGAGTGAATTATTCGGCTATGAAAAAGGAGCATTTACTGATGCCCGGAAACCGAAAGCCGGACGGATGGAGGTGGCAACGGGAGGTACATTGTTTTTGGATGAAATAGGAAATCTTTCACTGCCTATGCAAGCAAAACTGCTGACTGCTATTGAAAAACGACAGATCAGTCGTTTGGGCAGTACACAATCTGTATCCATCGACGTACGCTTGATTTGTGCTACAAATGCGGATATCCGCCATCTGGTGGAGGAAGGGAATTTCCGGCAGGATTTACTTTATCGTATCAATACGATTGAACTACATATTCCTCCTTTAAGGGAACGGGGAAATGATATTATTCTTCTGGCAGATTATTTCTTGCAGCGTTATGCCCGGAAATATCAAAAGGAAATGCGGGGTCTGACACGTGAAGCCAGAGCTAAATTGCTGCGTTATTCCTGGCCGGGAAATGTGCGTGAGTTACAGCATACGATGGAGCGTGCCGTGATTTTGGGTGACGGTTCATTGCTTCGCCCCGATAATTTCTTGTTTCAGGCTTCCTCCTCCCGTCTTAAAAAAGAAGAAGAAGTACTTAATCTGGAACAATTGGAACGGCAAGCTGTAGAAAAGGCAATGCGATTGAGCGAGGGGAATATGACACGTGCTGCGGAATATTTGGGAATTACGCGCTTTGCATTGTATAGGAAGATTGAGAAACTGGGATTATAAATTAAGAAGTAATATGAAGCGGTATTCCTTTGTTGTTATCTTGCATATCTGTCTGCTGGCAATACTTTCTGTTGGTGTTTATGTGTTATATTGTGCTGATTTATGGTTTAGCATGCTTATAACATTCCTGTTTCTTCTGGGGACAGGAATACACCTTTATTATATACAGATGAAGCAATTGCAGATGATGCGTCGCCTGACGGACAGTTTGCGTTATAATGACATGACACAAGCTTTCCGTCCACCTTATAAAAATAAACTGATGACAGAAATGGCTGTAGAGCTATCTGAAACCTTGCAGGCATTTCGTGCCCGCCTGTTGGAAGAAGAAATAAAACATCAGTATTACGAAAGTCTGCTGAACAAGGTAGATACTGCTGTATTAGTGACTGATATGTCCGGACGTATTGAGTGGCTGAATCGTGCCGCCACTGCCCAGTTAGGGCAAGATCCGCAATTGCCGGCCGAACTTTTGAGCCTTCCTTCCGGTGAAACGCAGGTCATACGTATTCATCGAAATGGAACCACTTTAGAAATGGCAGTAGCTACCACTCTCTTTGTAGCCAGTGGCATGGAGAGACACCTTATCAGTTTGAAGAATATTCATTCTGTACTGGAACGGAATGAAATGGAAGCCTGGCAAAAGCTGATACGTGTACTCACTCATGAAATCATGAACTCCATTACTCCTATCATTTCCCTCTCTGAAACACTTAGTGAGCGTGGTGTACCCGTTACATTAAAAGATGCAGCGGGCGAAAAAGAATATGCTGTAATGCTACAAGCTATGCAAACCATTCATCGACGTAGTAAGGGACTATTAGGTTTTGTAGAAAACTATCGTCGTCTTACCCGTCTCCCCGCTCCTGTCTGTGCCAGTGTGCCGGTTCGGGAACTGTTCACCGATTTACAGAAACTTTTTCCTGATGAAACTATTCATTTCGAGCTTCCACCTTTGGAGAAGACACTGGATGTGGATCGTGCTCAGATAGAACAAGTGCTTATTAATCTGTTGAAAAATGCTCGTGAAGCATCTGCCCGCTGCGAAACGCCGAAAATTGAGGTTAAAGCTGTTTTTGCGCCTAAAGTGACTTCTTCTCTTACTGCATGGCGTTGTACTATTACTGTTCGGGATAATGGTGAAGGTATCTTACCTGAAGTGCAGGATAAAATATTTGTTCCGTTCTTCACAACGAAAACTGCCGGTTCGGGTATCGGACTCAGTCTTTGCAAGCAGATCATGAATCAGCATGGAGGAAATATTATCGTTTATTCGGAACCGGGAAAAGGGAGTTGTTTTACTTTACAATTCTGTTAGATAAATACTGCACCTGCAAAAGGTTATTTTGAGTTTATTAAAAAACATAAATATTATATAATCATAAAAATTCCGTGTCGATATTTTATTGCTTTTAACAGCTACTAATTTTTCCATTATTTATTTTTGCAGCCACATAAATCGATAACTCATATTTAATTAACCATAAAATTCTATATGATTATGCGAACTAATTATTTGTTGCTATTGACCATTTTGTTGGGTTTAATACCCATGAATTACACACACGCCTCTGACTCAATTCCAAGCGTGTTTCTTTATTCTCCTTATACAAAGATTTCTGTTTCTCCGGGAACAAGTATTGATTACAAAATTGATTTAATCAATAATTCGGATATTCCGGTCAATGTAGATCTGTCTGTTACAGGATTACCTGCAAGTTGGAAACGTGAATTGAAATCCGGTGGTTGGAATATTAACAAATTAGCTGTCCTGCCTAGTGAAAAGAAAGACTTTAACCTGAAATTGGAAGTTCCATTAAAAATAAATAAGGGTAGCTACAATTTTGTTGTAGCTGCTGGAGACTGTCGGCTTCCTTTGACTGTCACCGTAGCCCAGCAAGGTACTTATCAGACTGAATTTACTACTGATCAACCCAATATGCAGGGCAACTCAAAATCGACATTTACTTTTAATGCCGTACTGAAGAATCAGACGGCTGATCAGCAGTTATATGCGTTGATGTCTAATGCGCCCAGAGGATGGAATGTAATTTTTAAACCTAATTATAAGCAGGCAACTTCCGCACAAGTAGAAGCGAATGCCAGCCAGAATGTGTCGATAGACGTTACTCCGCCGGCTAATGTTGAAGCTGGGAATTATAAGATTTCAGTACGTGCAGTAGCCGGTAATACTTCTGCTGATCTGGATCTGGAAGTGGTGGTTACCGGTACATATCAAATGGAACTGACTACTCCACGAGGATTGTTGAGTACTGAAATAACTGCCGGAGATGTGAAGCGTCTGGAGTTGGTTGTCAGAAACACAGGTTCCTCTTTATTAAAGGATATTCAACTCTCATCCGGTAAGCCAAAAGATTGGGAAGTATCTTTTGAACCTGCCAAAATAGAAATATTAAAAGCCGGAGAAACATCTACTGTTACGGCTATAATGAAAGCTTCGAAAAAAGCTTTGCCAGGCGACTATGTAACAACAATGGAAGCCAGAACTCCTGAAGTAAATGCAACTGCACAATTCAGAATTGCAGTAAAAACACCAATGCTTTGGGGGTGGGTAGGAATATTAGTCATCGTTGTAGCTGTGGGAGGTGTCTATTACCTATTCCGAAAATATGGAAGGAGGTAATTATGGGCGAACAAGTGATTGTACTTACCGATTTAACCAAAAAATACGGTAATTTCACTGCTGTAGACCATATTAGCCTGTCAATCTGCAAAGGAGAGATTTTCGGATTATTGGGTCCGAATGGTGCGGGAAAATCCACAACTATCCTGATGATGCTGGGGTTGACAGAACCAACTTCCGGTAAAGTGGAAATTTGTGGAATAAACTCCACTACAAATCCTATTGAAGTCAAGAAGAAAATCGGTTATCTCCCTGAAGATTTAGGCTTTTACGATGATATGACCGGGTTGGAAAACCTCATCTATACAGCACTTCTGAACGGCTTTTCAAGGAAAGAGGCTGAAGAGAAAGCAAAGGAACTTATGCGCCGGGTTGGACTTACCGAACAGGTGAATAAAAAGACAGGAAAGTATTCCCGCGGTATGAGGCAACGTTTGGGTTTAGCGGATGTATTGATAAAGAATCCGGAAATCATTATTCTGGACGAGCCGACATCCGGTATCGATCCTGCCGGAATCCAGGAATTTATAGAATTGATTCGTAATTTGAGTAGGGTACATTCCCTTACCGTATTGTTTTCCTCACATAATCTAGATCAGGTACAGAAAGCTTGTGATCGTGTGGGCTTATTTAATCACGGAGAATTACTGGCTCAGCTTGATCTTAGAGAAATGGAAGGTAAACAAGTGGAACTTATTGATATCTACAATAATTATATAAAGGAAGGAGGTGAGAAGTATGAACGGAATTGAGCTGCCTTTCTGGGTTATTGTGAATAAAGAGATCCGGGATCATGTGCGTAGTTGGCGCTTTATTATTTTACTTGCCATTATCACGCTCACTTGCTTGGGAGCCTTGTATACATCACTCACCAGTATGCATGAGGCTGTCAAATCAGGTGATGTGGAAGATACTTTTTTCTTCTTGAAATTGTTTACCGTATCCGATGGCACATTACCTTCTTTTGTTTTGTTCATCAACTTTTTAGGGCCGCTGTTAGGTATTGCCTTAGGATTTGATGCCATGAATTCGGAACTGAACAAAGGGACATTATGCCGTATATTATCACAACCGATACACCGTGATTGTATAATCAATGCCAAATTTGTTGCTGCACTGATTTTGATTACCATTATGCTGTTTGTATTAGGATTTTTGGTAATGGGAGCCGGGCTGATAGCCATCGGTATTCCACCTACACCGGAAGAATTTGCCCGTATCATTTCCTTTTTGATCCTAAGTGTTTTCTATGTAGGTCTTTGGTTGAATATGGCGATACTGTTCTCGCTCTGCTTCCGGCAGACGGCTACTTCAGCTTTAGCTTCTCTGGCGATATGGTTGTTTTTCAGTGTATTTTATACGATGATTGTCAATTGGATTGCTAAGATGTTCATGCCTTCTGATATGATGCCGCCTTATTATGTTGTCGGTTATCAAAAAATAGTTTGGGGCATAATGTCATTGAATCCATGCGAATTATTCAATCAGGCAACTTCTGTATTGCTGATGCCATCACTTCGAAGCTTGGGACCGTTAATGATGGAGCAGGTTCAAGGGGCAATACCTAGCCCTCTCCCATTGGGACAGAGTTTACTGGTTATATGGCCACAGCTAACAGGATTGATTGCAGTTACAATTCTCTGTTTTGCACTCTCTTATATCATATTTATGCGTAGAGAAATACGTTCAAGGTAAATTGATTGGTTGGGTTAAGAAGAAATCCCTGACGATATTTATTACTTTAAAGTCGTCAGGGATTTATATATTGCAGTTTGTATTATTTCTGCCTTACATACTCAAGAGTATATCCATAATTGGAACTTAACACTAAAGAATCCGGCGTTAGCTTGTCAATCTTCAGTGTATCCACACCTTCAATCTCTATTCCATTACCGATACTTTTTACTGTCAGATAAAGCTGGTCACCTTGTTGTTCCCATTCTTTGTATATCAAAGTGTGCATATTAATGGAAGATGCTTCTCCATTCTCTTCCAGTTTGATTCCTTGCACTTCTCCAGGTTGTCCGTTAATGGGCATTACCCAGGAACCTACCACTGTGACAGGAGTTTTTGTTCCACCGCCACAAGCGGCAAATATGACTGCCATGACAGCCATGCTGAAAATTTGTTTTTTCATGATGTCTTTTATTTTATAGTGTAACGTTGAGATGTACTAATTGTTTGCGGGGATAAAGTTAAACGAAATATATTGTTTTGCCAGATAATATTTCATCTTTTTATTCTGTTAGCTAGTAG
The DNA here is from genome assembly GCF_036416795.1 of Bacteroides sp. MSB163. Lineage (NCBI taxonomy): Bacteria > Pseudomonadati > Bacteroidota > Bacteroidia > Bacteroidales > Bacteroidaceae > Bacteroides > Bacteroides maternus. The sequence goes on from NZ_CP143867.1 coordinate 4,628,120, forward strand.
GATGCCATTCACAAGTTGGAGGCATATCAACTATATACCAAGTCCGTATCTGCTCCGTAGTAGCTCCGTACTCTATAGATACGGACCTGATACGGACCTGATACGGACTTGGTACGGAGCAACTACGAGTAACACTATTGTTTTACAAGCTTTTAGAACTTATGGAAAATATTTTTTTCTAAAAAAACTTCATATTTCTTTGTTTGTTACAAAATAGTTTCTACCTTTGCACTCGCTTTTAAGAAATAAGGCACTCGGGGTGTAGCGCAGTCCGGTTAGCGCACCTGCTTTGGGAGCAGGGGGTCGTGGGTTCGAATCCCGCTACCCCGACTAAAAAAAGGTTTAACTACCAAGTTAAACCTTTTTTAGTATAAAGGAATTTACCTCCTATACCAGCATTGTTATCAAACTACATTTTTAAATAAAAATCTTTTGTCAGTGCAATATATTCCGGTGTAAATTGATGGTGTTCCACTTCAATACATAAAGTCTCTTCTATGCACTCATGTTCTTCGTGGCTGAATGAAATAAGTACTCTTCGGCTTGGTTTATCCGGTTTAGTGAAGACATGAAGACGACGCGAAGGGTACAACATATATTTCCAGGCTGTGTTGATTACTAACTTTTCTGCTTCGGCGGGAATGATAATGCATACCCTCCCCTGCTTTTCAAGGAGATGTGCCGAGCGTCGGAAAAGTAACTCATAATTTAGTTCACAGGTATGACGTGCCATATTGCGTTGCTTGTCAGGGCAGTTCAATGCATCAACAAAATACGGTGGATTAGAAACTATCAGATTATATTTACTTTCGGTCTGAAATAGACTGAAATCGTTACAGATAACTTGTATTCGTTTTATCCACGGAGAACGGGCTACATTCATCTTAGCCTGAGTTGCCGCAGTTTCATCTATTTCTATAGCCGTGATTTGCGACAATGGATATCGCTGTGCTAACATTATAGCTATCAATCCAGTGCCAGTTCCTATATCGAGGATTTTTTGTGAGTTTTCTGCCTCTGCCCAAGCACCTAGCAACACTCCATCTGTACCTACTTTCATGGCGCATTTATCATGCCATATAGTAAATTGTTTAAACTGAAAATAAGGATTTGACATAGATCGTAGTTGTTAATAGAGAGCAAAAATAGACAAAGTCGGGAATATTACGACAAATTTGGCACTGTTTTTGTCTTTTTATGGAAAAGGTGCTTTATATTAATGAAGAATAGATTAACTTTGCAGGCGCTTTGTAAGCCCTGTCAGTATGACATAAACTTAAAAAGAACGAAATGAAGAAAAGACTTTACCTAAAAGATACGGAAGCGGGAGAAGAAGGAAACACTTTTTCAGTGATTGCTGATTTTGAGGGGAATGAAGAACAGTTGATGGATATTGAAGTGAATGAGATACTTCCGATATTACCTTTGCGGAATATGGTTTTATTTCCAGGTGTATTTATGCCGGTATCTGTCGGGAGAAAGACTTCCATGAAATTAGTGCGTGAAGCTGAAAAAAAAGGTGCATATATCGGAGTGGTTTGCCAGAAGGTAGCAGAAACGGAGGTGCCTTTGTTGGAAGATTTGCATACTATTGGTACGGTAGGTAAGATTATCCGTATCCTGGAAATGCCTGATCAGACTACCACTATTATTCTGCAAGGCGTCAAACGTATGGAATTGGAAGAAATTGTAGATACAACTCCTTATTTGAAAGGGCGCGTAAAAGCGTTGGGAGAAGATATTCCTGATAAAAATGATAAGGAATTCCATGCGTTGGTGGAAGCTTGCAAGGATCTGACTATAAGATATATCAAATCATCTGATATGTTTCCGCAGGATTCTGCATTTGCCATCAAGAATATTACGAATCCTATGTTTCTGGTGGATTTTATCTGCACGAATCTTCCGCTGAAAAAAGATGAGAAGATTGAATTGCTGCGTATTGATGCATTGCGTGCACGTACTTATCGTTTGTTGGAGATACTGAATCGGGAAGTGCAACTTGCCGAAATCAAGGAGTCCATACAGATGCGCGCACGGGAGGATATTGACCAGCAACAACGTGAATATTTCTTGCAACAGCAGATTAAGACCATTCAAGATGAATTGGGTGGCGGTGGCCAGGAACAGGAAATAGAAGAATTACGCCGTAAAGCAATCGCTACTAAGTGGAGTGCGGAAGTAAGAGATACTTTCATGAAAGAGGTGGATAAACTGGAACGTACACATCCACAATCTCCTGATTATAGTGTGCAACTCAATTATCTGCAAACAATGCTAAGTTTGCCGTGGGGAATATACACTACAGATAATCTGAACTTAGTCAATGCTGAGAAGACTCTGAATAAAGATCATTATGGCTTGGAAAAGGTGAAAGAACGTATTCTGGAACACTTGGCTGTATTGAAACTGAAAGGTGATATGAAGTCGCCTATTATCTGTTTGTATGGCCCTCCGGGAGTAGGAAAAACCTCTTTGGGACGTTCTATCGCTGCTGCCCTCAAACGGAAATATATCCGTATGTCATTGGGTGGCGTGCATGATGAAGCAGAGATACGCGGACATCGTAAGACATACATCGGTGCTATGCCGGGACGTGTTATCAAGAGTCTGATAAAGGCTGGTTCATCCAATCCGGTGTTTATCCTGGATGAAATAGATAAGGTGAGTTCAGATCGTCAGGGAGATCCTTCTTCTGCTTTGCTTGAGGTGCTTGATCCGGAACAGAATACAACATTCCATGATAATTTCCTGGATGTAGATTACGATTTATCTAAAGTAATGTTCATTGCTACTGCAAATAATCTGAATACTATCCCTGGACCGTTGCTCGATCGTATGGAGTTGATTGAGGTAAGTGGTTATATCACTGAAGAGAAGATTGAAATAGCCCGTCGCCATCTGGTTCCGAAGGAACTGGAAGCCAACGGTATGAAGAAGAATGATATCAAAATACCAAAGAATACGCTGGAGGCTATTATCGAGTCGTATACCCGTGAAAGTGGTGTACGCGAATTAGAGAAGAAGATAGGTAAAATACTTCGTAAATCGGCACGCCAGTATGCTACGGATGGTTACTTTGCCAAACAGGAAATCAAACCGGGAGATTTGTATGAGTTCCTTGGAGCACCTGAGTATACCCGTGATAAATATCAGGGCAATGAATACGCCGGTGTAGTGACCGGGTTAGCATGGACCGCCGTGGGGGGAGAAATCCTGTTTGTAGAAACCAGTTTGAGCCGCGGAAAAGGTGGGCGTCTGACGTTGACCGGAAATCTGGGTGATGTCATGAAAGAGTCTGCAATGCTGGCCTTGGAATATATCAAGGCACACGCTTCTTTGCTGAATCTGGATGAAGATATTTTTGATAATTGGAATATCCACGTACATGTGCCGGAAGGTGCTATTCCTAAGGACGGCCCCTCGGCAGGTATCACCATGGCCACTTCTCTCGCCTCTGCCCTCACCCAGCGTAAAGTGAAGGCAAATCTTGCTATGACAGGAGAAATAACACTTCGTGGTAAGGTACTTCCCGTGGGTGGTATTAAGGAGAAGATTCTGGCTGCGAAACGTGCCGGTATCAAGAATATTATTCTAAGTGAAGAGAACCGTAAGAATATTGACGAGATACAGGAAATATACCTCAAAGGTTTGACTTTCCATTACGTGAAAGATGTGAAAGAGGTGTTTGCCATTGCGCTGACCAATGAGAAGGTTGCCGATGCCATTGACTTGTCCGTAAAGAAAGAAAAGAAAACAGAATGACATTCGACTTACAATATACAGACAGTAAAAGTAATGCGCGTGCAGGATTGATAACTACCGATCACGGGCAGATAGAAACTCCTATCTTTATGCCGGTAGGTACCGTAGGAACGGTGAAAGGTGTGCATGTAACCGAACTGAAAGAAGATATTAAGGCGCAAATCATATTAGGGAATACCTATCATCTATATCTGCGTCCGGGACTGGACGTATTGGAAAAAGCCGGAGGACTGCATAAGTTCAACGGCTTTGACCGTCCTATGCTGACAGATAGTGGCGGATTTCAGGTGTTCTCATTATCAGGTATCCGTAAACTACGTGAGGAGGGTGCAGAATTCCGTTCGCATATTGATGGTAGTAAACATATCTTCACTCCAGAAAAGGTAATGGATATCGAGCGTACGATTGGTGCAGATATTATGATGGCGTTTGACGAATGTCCTCCGGGAGATTCGGATTATGCGTATGCCAAAAAGTCATTAGAACTAACACATCGTTGGTTGGACCGTTGCATTCAGCGCTTCAATGAAACGGAACCGAAGTATGGATACCAGCAGTCTCTCTTTCCTATTGTTCAAGGATGTGTATATCCTGATCTTCGCAAGCAGTCGGCAGAATTCATTGCGTCGAAGGGTGCGGATGGTAATGCCATCGGCGGCCTGGCGGTAGGTGAACCTGTGGATAAAATGTATGAGATGATTGAGTTGGTGAATGAGATTTTGCCGAAAGATAAGCCACGGTATCTGATGGGGGTAGGTACACCGGTCAATATTTTGGAGGGTATCGAGCGCGGTGTAGACATGTTCGATTGTGTAATGCCAACCCGGAACGGGCGTAATGGCATGTTGTTCACCAAAGATGGTATCATCAATATGCGCAATAAGAAATGGGAAACAGACTTCTCGCCCATTGAAGCTGATGGAGCTTCTGCGGTAGATACCTTATATAGTAAGGCGTATCTGCGTCATCTGTTTCATGCACAGGAGTTACTGGCTATGCAAATTGCCTCTATTCATAATTTAGCATTTTATCTGTGGCTGGTGGGGGAAGCTCGCAAGCACATCATTGCCGGTGATTTCTCCACATGGAAACCGATGATGGTGAAACGCGTATCGACAAGGTTATGAAAAAACTGAACTGGAACATGAAAGGTATAAAGATGCCGGATAACTGGAAATGGTTGAAGCGGCTCGACTTCTACATTATTAAGAAGTTCCTTGGAACTTATGTGTTTGCCATTGCATTGATTATCTCCATTGCAGTGGTATTCGACTTTAATGAGAAGATGGACAGATTTATGTCACACGAAGCTCCTTGGAAAGCCATAATCTTCGATTATTATCTGAATTTTATTCCTTACTTTGCAAACCTGTTCAGTCCGTTGTTTGTGTTTATTGCGGTTATTTTCTTTACCTCAAAACTGGCTGAGAACTCCGAGATTATTGCGATGTTCTCTACCGGAATGAGTTTTAAGAGGATGCTTCGTCCCTACATGGTGTCAGCAGCTATAATTGCAATAGTAACATTCTTTTTGGGCTCTTATATCATACCCCAAGGTAGTGTGACGCGTATTAACTTTGAAGATAAATATTATAAGCAGCGCAAATCGAATACAGCTCGTAACATTCAGTTGGAAGTGGATTCGGGTGTCATTGCTTATATTGAACGCTTCGAAGATTATAGTAAGACGGGATATCGTTTTTCACTGGATAAATTTAAAGACAAGCAGTTGGTTTCTCATCTTACGGCACGATCTATCACTTATGATACAGCCTCCGTCCATAAATGGATTATAAAGGATTACATGATACGTGAAATGGATGGTATGAAAGAGAACATTGTTAAGGGAGACCGCATCGATAGTACTCTTTTTATGGAACCTGCCGATTTTCTTATTATGAAAAATCAACAGGAAATGATGACCAGTCCACAGTTAAGCGAATATATTAGTCGGCAGCGGCAGCGCGGCTTTGCCAATATCAAAGAGTTCGAAATTGAATATCATAAACGCATTGCCATGTCGTTTGCATCATTTATCCTCACATTGATAGGTGTTTCTCTTTCTTCGAAAAAGACTAAAGGGGGAATGGGATTACACTTGGGGATAGGTTTGGCATTGAGCTTTTCATATATTTTGTTCCAGACGATTGCTTCCACCTTTGCAGTGAATGGTAATGTACCTCCGGTAATTGCTGTATGGATACCGAATATACTCTATGCGTTCATTGCGTTTTATCTGTATCAGAGAGCACCGAAATAGAGTAACAGTTCAAATTAATAAAAATAAGAAGCCCCTCCCGCTCCTTGTGTTACCACAAGTGCAGGAGGGGCTTTTTTGTTGTATCCATTTCCTCTTTTGTCTTTGCTTCCTTTGACTTTAACGATGCTTTTTTCATCACATAAGTTTTAGAAGCAACCCCACTTTCGTCTTACAGGTTCTTTAAATCTTTCATGGCAATGTGCAGTGAAAGCTTAATTCAAGTAAGCTGAAAGTTCTGCAGCAGAGATGTTTTTGGCTATAATTACACCATTATCATCCAGTAAATAGTTAGTAAATCCCCGGCCTAAACGGTACTTTTTAAAGATGCCGGACGACTCGCCTTTAGTTTCCACGAAACAGGTGGGCGTAACTATTTGGTCCTTACGAATGGTTTCCTCGAAGATAGATTGATATTCATCGAATGATACGGAAACCATTTCCACATTATTGTTTGGAGAAGTTGAGTGAAGCGCATTGCTCAAACTTGCGTTTTGCATCCGGGATTGCGCATCATAACTTGCCCAGAAACTGAGTAACACATATTTTCCCTTCATCTTGGAGAGATTTTGAATAGGTTGCTGCTCAGTCGACATAGTTTTGATTTTAAAATCAGGGGCTATGTCACCCACATTTAAACCTCCGGTAGGTTTGTCTTTTTCTACGAAAGAAGTCAAGGAACTAATTAGTAATACAACAAAAATCCATTTTACATGCTTCATGTAAGGCGGTTTTGGTTAATACTGGTTGATTTATAGATGTTTGTCAGAATTAAAAACAACGTCTTAACTAACAAATATACAATCAACGTTTACTAAGATTATAGAACCACTCGTTCTAAATCGGCGACAAAGGTATAACTTTATTATTGAAAATCAAGTAAACGGTTGACTTTTTTATGTTATATAACATGTTTTACATTTCTGGATACCTCTCTGTACAGTATCGATCTGGTGATTTTCGAATATATATTATATATTTTTATCATTTGTATCAAGTCTCTCCTCAAGAGAAATAGGAAACATTTCATGAATATTACTGTTAAATACATATTTCTATGTTAATTGGTGTATATAGCAGGAATTTTATCTACTTTTGCACAGTGTTACTCATTAATTTAGATAAACAATTTTATATGCAATCGTTGAGCACAGAACTTATTCTTATCCGCGTTACGGGCGAAGATCGTCCGGGATTAACTGCATCCGTTACAGAAATTTTAGCTAAATACGACGCTACTATTCTTGACATTGGTCAGGCGGACATTCATAATACACTGTCATTGGGTATCTTATGCAAGACAGAGGAACAACATTCAGGATTCATCATGAAAGAGTTGCTTTTCAAGGCATCTTCCCTGGGAGTGACGATTCGTTTCTATCCTATTTCGGTGAAAGAATATGAAGACTGGGTCAACATGCAGGGAAAAAATCGCTATATCCTTACTTTACTGGGACGTAAGTTGTCTGCCCGCCAAATTTCCGCAGTCACCCGCATCCTTGCCGAACAGGGGATGAACATTGATGCTATCAAGCGCCTGACGGGACGTATTCCATTGGATGAATGTGATTTACGTACACGTGCGTGTATCGAATTCTCCGTCCGTGGAACTCCGAAGGATCGCATTGCCATGCAAGAGCATCTGATGAAGTTGGCGAGTGAACTTGAAATGGACTTCTCTTTTCAACTCGATAATATGTATCGTCGTATGCGCCGTCTGATATGTTTCGATATGGACTCCACACTGATTGAGACGGAAGTAATTGACGAATTGGCCATACGTGCCGGTGTAGGAGATGAAGTAAAAGCTATCACCGAACGGGCCATGCGTGGGGAAATAGATTTTACCGAAAGCTTCCGCGAACGCGTAGCTTTACTGAAAGGGCTGGATGAATCTGTAATGCAGGATATAGCAGAACACCTGCCTATAACAGAAGGGGTAGACCGGTTGATGTATGTGTTGAAAAAGTACGGCTATAAGATTGCCATTCTTTCCGGTGGTTTCACCTATTTCGGACAATACTTGCAACAAAAATATGGTATTGACTACGTATATGCCAATGAACTGGAAATTGTGGATGGAAAGTTGACTGGACGTTATTTGGGAGATGTTGTAGACGGTAAGCGGAAAGCTGAACTGTTGCGTCTGATTGCACAGGTGGAAAAAGTGGATATTGCTCAAACTATTGCCGTGGGTGATGGAGCCAATGATCTACCGATGCTGGGTGTTGCCGGTTTGGGTATCGCTTTCCATGCTAAACCAAAAGTGGTTGCTAATGCCAAACAGTCCATCAATACAATCGGGCTCGATGGAGTGCTCTATTTCTTAGGCTTCAAGGACTCATATATCGATTTGCCGAAATGAGCTGAACTATTCCGCAAATATATTTGTTTCATATAATGACATCTATATTTGCGGAACCTCTTAAATATTAATGCTATGAAGAGAATAAGGAACTTTTTCTATCTCTCTTTGCTTTTGACTGTCCCTGGCCTTCAAGCCGTTGCACAAGAAAAACTTCACGTTAGCCTCCCTGACTCTATAACGACTGTTGGATATGCCACAGGCCTTCGCAAGAACCTTTCAGGACTTGTAGAGAGAATTACCGAAAACCAAATGAATAAAGACCAGATAACCAATCCATTGGATGCTATCCGCGGACGGGTACCGGGTTTGACTATTCTGAAAGGTTCCAATGGACCTGCAGCATTGGATGCTGTCCGCTTGCGTGGTACCACTTCATTGACTACCGGGAATGATCCGTTGATTATTGTAGACGGTGTTTTTGGTGATTTGAGTATGCTTATGTCTATCTATCCGGCGGATATTGAAAGTTTTGTTATTTTGAAAGATGCTTCGGAAACAGCGCAATATGGTTCGCGCGGAGCATCGGGTGTTATTGAAATTACCACTAAAAAAGGTGTTAGTGGGCGTACAAGTGTGAACTATAATGGTAGTTTCGGTATTGCTTCAAGCTATAAAACGGTAAGAATGCTCAATAGAGATGAATTTCGGGCAGTAGCTAAAGAACGTGGCGTTTCTATTCTTGATTTGGGAAACAATACTGATTTCCAGAAGGAAATAGAACAAACAGGGCTGCAACATAATCATCACATTGCTTTCTCCGGTGGAACAAATACCTCCAACTATCGTGTTTCTCTTGCTTTGATGAATCGCGAAGGGGTGATTGTTAATGAAAAGTTGCGGAACTTCACATCGAATATGAATATGACGCAGTACGTATTCGATAATTTTCTGAAATGTGATCTCGGAATGTTTGGTTCCATACAGAAAGAGCGTAACCTGGTAAATTTACATAAAGTGTTTTATTCGGCTGCTGCATTTAATCCCACTTTCCCTAATCATAAAAATCCGGAAACCGGAAGTTGGGATGGAAGTGTTCTTGCCAGCCAGCTGTCTCATCCGCTGGCATGGATGGACGTGAATGATAAAGACGCTACTTCGCACATTAGTACGCATGCACGGTTGACATTTAATTTGTCTGAAGCATGGAAACTGGCACTGTTTGGTTCCTACACCTATAATGTGATTGAAAATTCACAGTATCTGCCGGTTGCGGTCTGGGCGCAAGGGCAGGCATACAAAGGAACTAAGAAAATGGAATCGTTACTAGGGAACCTGATGTTGTCTTATAAAAAAGAATGGCGGAAGCATTTCTTTGATGTTTTAGGTTTGGCGGAAGTGCAAAAAGACCAATATTCGGGATTCTATACCACAGTTACTAATTTCAGTATTGATGGTCTGGGCTATAACAATCTTCAGGGAGGCGCTCTCCGTTCGTGGGAAGGAACTAATTCTTATTATGAAGATCCTCGCCTGGCCTCCTTCATGGGACGTGTGAACTATACGTATGATGATCGTTATATACTGACAGTGAATGCCCGTGGAGATGCCTCTTCCAAGTTTGGCAGTAATCATAAATGGGGTTTCTTTCCGGCTGTATCTGTTGCATGGGTAGTCAGCAAGGAAAAGTTTATGGAGAAACTGCCTTTCATTGACAATCTGAAAGTCCGCGCAGGCTATGGTTTGGCAGGTAACCAAAATGGAATCGATTCGTACACTTCGCTGAATCTGATACGCCCGAACGGAGTTGCTCCGGTAGGTTCATCGCCTGTGGTCACAATGGACCAATTGAAGAATATGAATCCGGACTTAAAATGGGAAGTGAAACAGACCTTCAATGCCGGTATAGAAATGGCTTTACTGGGTAACCGGTTGTTACTGACTGCCAACTATTATAATTCCAAGACGAAAGATATGCTCTATCTCTATAATGTGAGTGTACCGCCTTTCACTTACAATACTTTGCTGGCAAACATTGGTTCCATGCGTAATTATGGAACAGAGCTATCTATTGGTATAACTCCATTGAAAACCAAAGATATGGAACTGAATATCAATGCTAACCTGACTTTTCAACAAAACAAATTGCTTTCCCTCGATGGCAACTATCAAGGTGAGCATATTTCAGCAACAGAATACAAGAGTCTTGCCGGATTGGATGGTGCCGGATTTCATGGCGGATATAATCATATCGTATACCAGATTGTAGGTCAGCCGTTGGGGGTATTTTACCTCCCTCATTGCACAGGATTAGTATCCGATGGTAACGGAGGCTATACTTATCAGATTGCTGATTTGAATGGTGGTGGTGTTAGTCTGGAAGATGGTGAAGACCGGTACATAGCAGGTCAGGCAGTTCCAAAGACAATTCTTGGCTCTAACATCAGTTTTCGTTATAAAGATTTCGATGTATCGTTACAGATAAACGGTGCATTCGGGCATAAGGTCTATAATGGTACTTCGCTTACTTATATGAATATGAATAGTTTCCCCGACTATAATGTCATGAAGAAAGCGCCTACACGGAATATAAAGGATCAGACAGCTACAGATTATTGGTTGGAAGATGGTGATTATGTGAACTTCGACTATATCACAGTGGGCTGGAATGTTCCATTGAAAAATACCCGTTACCTGCAATCGCTTCGCCTGTCACTGACGGTCAATAATCTGGCTACTATTTCCGGTTATTCCGGATTGACACCCATGATAAACAGTTCATCGGTGAATTCTACTTTAGGTATAGATGATAAACGCAATTATCCTTTATATCGTACATATACCATCGGACTAAGTGTAAACTTCTAAACCTTAAAGACATGAAAAGATATTCCATAATTCGTTCGTTTTGTATTTTGGTCACCCTCAGTTGGTGCATGATCTCATGTGATAGTTTTCTAAAAGAAAATCCCCGCGATGCATTACCCGAAGAAGAAGGCTATCGTAACATTACTGAACTTTATCTGAATGCAGTTGCCTCTCTCTATAACTACATCGGAGGAAATTCCGACAGTCAAGGATTGCAGGGAACAGGACGCGGCATATATGATCTGAATACTTTTACAACTGATGAAGCCATTATGCCTACTCGTGGTGGTGACTGGTACGATGGTGGTTTCTGGCAAGGACTGTTCTTGCACAAATGGGGAATAAATAATGATGCGATACAAGCCACCTGGGAATATCTCTACAAAGTAGTTATGCTCAGTAATAAGTCTTTGGAACAAATTGAAAGCTATGCACTTACACATGCAGATGCAGAACTTCCAGCCTATCGTGCCGAAGTGCGTGCTTTGCGTGCAATGTACTATTATTATCTGACGGACCTGTTCGGTAGTATTCCGCTGGTTCTATCTTCCAAGGTTGCCTCAAAAGATATTGTACTAAGTGAACGTGAGAATATCTTTAATTTCATATTCAAGGAACTACAAGAGGCAGCCCCACTCCTGCCCGCTCAGTTCAGTAACCGTTCTGGTAATTACTATGGCCGCTTGACACGTCCCGTAGCCTACTTCCTGCTTGCAAAACTGGCACTGAATGCAGAAATTTATATGGATAATAACTGGGTGGATGATATCCATCCGGATGGGAAAACAATCTTCTTTGATGTGGATGGCAATACATTCAATGCCTGGCAGACCGTAGAGTTCTATTGTGACCAAATTACAGCTTTAGGTTATCGTCTTGAATCAGATTATTCCGCCAATTTTGCCGTATATAATGAAGGCTCTGTTGAAAACATCTTCACTATTCCGATGAATAAGACGTTATATACCAATCAGATGCAATATCTTTTCCGTTCGCGCCATTATAATCATGCCAAAGCGTTAGGTTTGTCTGGCGAGAATGGATCAAGCGCCACTATCGAAGCCTTACAGACTTTTGGATACGAGACAAACGAACAGGACCCGCGTTTTGATTATTGCTATTATGCAGGTACTGTTTATGATTTGAAAGGTAATGTCGTGAAATTGGATGATGGAACAGCTTTAGTTTACGAACCGTGGAAGGTTAAACTGGATCTGTCCGATGAACCTTATGAAAAGACTGCCGGTGCCCGTATGAAAAAATATGAGATAGATGACAAAGCCATGAAAGATGGAAAACTGATGGAGAATGATATTGTTCTGTTTCGTTACGCTGATGTATTGCTCATGAAGAGTGAAGCCAAAGTCCGTGACGGACGCAATGGAGATGAAGAACTGAATCAGGTGCGTACCCGTGTAGGAGCACCGGAACGCACTGCTACTTTAGACAATCTTCTGGCTGAGCGCCAATTAGAATTGACCTGGGAAGGTTGGCGACGTCAGGACTTAATTCGTTTTGGACAATTTACCCGTTCTTACAACAGTCGTCCGCAACTTCCCAACGAAGAAAGTGGGTATACTATTGTCTTCCCCATTCCCGAGAAAATCAGACAGATGAATCCGAGATGGGAACAGCATCCGGGGTATTAAAGGAATGGATTGCAAAGTAGCTTCATTCTTTTGTGATAATCACTTTATTTCCTATCTTTGCGACTAAATAAAAAGAAACATGAAGTTTTCCGAACTACAACTGAATGATCAGGTACTTGATGCACTGGAAGCCATGCGCTTCGATGAGTGCACACCTATACAAGAGAAATCCATTCCCGTTATACTTGAAGGCAGAGATTTAATAGCCGTGGCACAGACCGGAACCGGTAAGACGGCTGCCTATCTGTTGCCTGTACTGAATAAACTTTCCGAAGGTGGACATCCTGAAGATGCTATAAACTGTATTGTTATGTCTCCCACACGAGAATTGGCGCAACAAATAGATCAGCAGATGGAAGGTTTTTCCTACTTCATGCCTGTCAGCAGTGTGGCAGTTTATGGTGGTAACGATGGGATACTCTTTGAACAGCAAAAGAAGGGGCTAATGTTGGGAGCCGATGTTGTTATAGCTACTCCGGGACGTTTGATAGCTCATCTGAGTTTGGGATATGTAGATCTTTCCCGTGTTTCCTATTTCATTCTTGACGAAGCCGACCGCATGCTCGATATGGGTTTCTTCGATGACATCATGCAGATTGTGAAGTATTTGCCTAAAGAACGGCAAACCATCATGTTTTCTGCTACCATGCCTGCAAAAATACAACAACTTGCCAACACCATTCTCAATAATCCCGCTGAAGTCAAACTTGCCGTTTCACGCCCTGCTGATAAAATTGTGCAAGCCGCCTATGTTTGCTATGAAAATCAGAAGTTGGGTATAATTCGCAGTCTCTTTGCTGAACAAACACCGGAGCGTGTCATTATCTTCGCATCATCCAAGTTGAAAGTAAAGGAAGTGACAAAGGCCTTGAAAATGATGAAGCTGAATGTAGGCGAAATGCATTCTGACCTGGAACAGGCACAGCGTGAAGAAGTGATGCATGAGTTTAAGGCAGGCCGTATAAACATTCTGGTTGCCACTGACATCGTGGCTCGTGGTATTGACATTGATGATATTCGTCTTGTGATTAACTATGATGTTCCGCATGACAGTGAAGACTATGTTCATCGTATTGGTCGTACGGCGCGTGCTAATAACGATGGTGTTGCTCTAACCTTTGTAAATGAAAAGGAACAAAGTAACTTCAAGCAGATAGAAAATTTCCTGGAAAGAGATATTTATAAAATACCTGTACCTGAAGAATTAGGCGAGTCACCCGAATACAAACCACGTAGTTATGACGGAAGGGGCAAACGTAACTTCCGTGCTAAAGGACGAAATACCAATAAAGGTAGTGGAAATGCTCCGAAGAAAAGAGATGCTTCAAAAGGAAGAAGTAATGCTCCGAGAAAAAGTGCTAATCCTTCAGGAAAAAGCAACAAATAAGAGAAGGATTTCTTTAATAGATATTGTTTGATGGTGGAGTTTTACTCCACCATTTTTATATGTAATTGTTTATCAGGACCGATAGTCAGGCTTACGAGGTGATAAACGGAACTTTCCGGAATACGGAGCATGGCTTCATAATGATAGCCTTTTCCATCCACACTTATAAAATTCATGTCAGAAAGAATGGTCTGATTTAATACTTCCTCCGGGAAAATAGTTGCGAAAACTTTTTTAGTAATATCCTTGCCATACAGTAAGTTCTTGCCTTCATATACACAGATATGTATCACGTTGTCATAGTATACATTGTCCACACCTATACCTTCATCAGAATATACTGTTTTTATTACTTTCATCTTAGAAGGATTGATATAGACATAGCCCCGATAACGCGTTCCTTTATACATAACCACACTATCTTTTTTGATTACTTCTGAAGTGCTGGGGATAACTTCCACTTCCTGAGTGGAGAATGCCAGAGTGTCTTCCGGATTATCGGACTTATATAGCTTTACGATATCATCAGATAGAGAATGAAACCAAAAGCTATATTCCGTTTGACGGTCTATTTTATAAGCTGTAAGGGTATTTCCGCGTAAATAAATCGTATCACGAAGTACCTTGAAGTAAACAGGTGCATTTTGTGGGTCAGCATAATAGATCGTATCACCGCTAATACGCATTAACGGCATATCCGTCTCATCGTCCAGCCAGACACCTTGCAGCAATTCTTTAGCGGTTAAGTCTTCCCTGTCGGAATTTTCCCCATTTTTAGTACTGCTACAGGATGATACAAGCACAACAACGAGCACCATAGAAATAGTACCCCACTTTATCATAACTCTCTCTGTTTTATATTTTTAATGTCCGATGCAATGATAGGTAAATCCTTGCTCTTCCATTTCTTTCTTGTCATAGATATTACGCCCGTCCAACACCACAGGTTTCTCCATGGTTTTCTTGATAACTGCCCAGGATGGTAAACGGAATTCTTTCCATTCGGTAACCAGCATTAAAGCATCAGCATCAAGTACAGCATCATACATATCTTTGGCATAATAAATGCTCTCACCTATCCGACGGCGACATTCGTCCATTGCAGCGGAGTCGTAAGCCCGCACTTTGCATCCGGCTTTCAGCAGTTTGTCTATTAACACCAATGAAGGGGCTTCGCGCATATCATCCGTCTCCGGTTTGAAAGCCAGTCCCCATAAGGCAATTGTCTTACCTTTCAGTTCGTTGTTGAAGTGCTTGCAAAGTTTGTCGAAAAGAATGCTTTTCTGTAGTTCATTGACTTCTTCTACAGCATGGAGCACACGCATCTGATAGCCATTTTGTTCAGCGGTTTTGATGAGTGCTTTTACATCTTTTGGAAAGCACGAACCACCATAACCAATACCCGGATAAAGGAACTTACGCCCGATTCGGGTATCCGAACCGATGCCACTGCGTACCATATTGACATCTGCCCCTACCAGTTCACAAAGATTAGCGATATCATTCATAAAACTAATACGGGTAGCCAGCATTGAGTTAGCTGCATACTTCGTCATTTCAGCAGACGGGATATCCATAAATATTACACGGAAATTGTTCAGCAAGAATGGTTTATAAAGCTTACTCATCAATTTCTTTGCACGTTCGGACTCCACTCCCACTACTACACGGTCCGGGCTCATAAAATCATTGATAGCATTTCCTTCTTTCAGGAATTCGGGATTAGAGGCTACATCAAATTGAATACTAACACCTCGTTTATCCAGTTCCTCCTGGATAGCGGCACGTACTTTCTTTGCAGTACCTACAGGAACCGTACTCTTTGTGACTACCAATATGTACTTCTGCATGTTTCTACCAATGGTACGGGCAACTTCAAGCACATAACTGAGGTCAGCACTTCCATCTTCGTCAGGAGGCGTACCAACGGCACTGAAAACAACGTCTACCTCATTCAGGCAGCTTTCCAATGAAGTAGTGAAATGTAGGCGACCGGCTTTTACATTTCGGTTCACCATTTCTTCCAGACCACTTTCATAGATAGGAATAACACCTTTTTTCAGTGCTTCAATTTTTTCACTGTTCGTGTCTACGCAAATAACGCTGACACCGATTTCTGCAAAACAGGTTCCGGTCACTAAACCGACATATCCTGTACCGACGATGGCTATCTTCATACTCTTTATTCAAAATATGTCGCATCCCGGAAGGATGGAGCTGTTTTATCTTTAGGAGATAGTAAAAGCTGTTCTTCTGCTATAGGCCACTCAATTCCTATGGTTTCATCATTGAAACGAATGGATGCTTCTGCTTGTGGGGCATACGCATTGTCCACTTTATAAATAAAGATAGCTTCCTCGCTCAGGACAAGGAAACCATGTGCGAAGCCACGGGGAATGAAAAATTGCCGTTGATTTTCCTCACTCAGTTCTGCAGAGACATATTTACCGAAAGTTGGTGATGATTGGCGCAAATCCACTGCCACATCCAGTACTTTTCCTTTTATAACACGTACCAGTTTGGACTGACAATATTCTCCTTTTTGATAATGTAATCCACGTAATACACCGAAGGAAGACTTTGATTCATTGTCCTGAATAAAGTGCACATCACCGATATGCATTTTGAATTCCTCTTCTTTAAAGGCTTCCATAAAATAGCCACGCTCGTCACGAAGAACTTTCGGTTCGATCAGCCATACACCATCAATTTCCGTTTGTATGTAATTCATCTTTTTCAGAATGTTTTTTGTACTTTCAACTGGCAACCTAAATTGTCACCATATATCTCTCCTATATCGAAAGCGACGGATACATTGAACCGCCATCCTTTCCATGTATGGGGAGTATAGAAAACTGATGCAAAAGTAGAAAAATTTTCTAATATATTGGGTATAGGTTTGAAAGGAGTTCCCCAAGTTTTATTATATGATAGTTTTGCGAGGTATGTCCATTCGTTGCTGATGTCTCCGCTCCAACCTAAATGTAAGGCTCGGATGCGGTTGTATTTGAAACTCATGTCACCGTCTTTGTTATAAATGGGAGAAGCGATCAATGGGTTAGCCATAGTCATTCCCCAGTGTACCCAGCCGGGATACCACTCGTTGTTATAATAATCGTCGGCACCTCCCGTTTTCTCTACTACGGTGAAATCCACTCCATGCATTGGACCGCTCTGGTTAGTAGTCTGATAGTATTCCAGTACAAAACCGTTGATAGCCTGTTTATGGTTCGATTTGTATTCGATCCCCCATAACCCATCAAATCCGTTGAGTTTTCCCATTCCACTGAAATCATCGTAATAATTCTCCAGATAAGCGCTGATAGAAAAATCTTCATGTCGATAAGTCATCCGGATATGTTCGCTACCCATAAAATTACCTTGATAGGCAATTTGCTCTCCTTCAGGACTACTGTCATCTCCACGACTGGGAATAAATACCTTGAAATAATCTTTCCAACTATTTCCTAAATCTCCTGCATCCATTCCGGCACTTTTATAACCGCCAAACTGTACATCCAAGCTCATACCCAGGTCCAGTTGCCACTTACCCTGTGGAACTCCAATGCGTAAGAATCCGCTTTTATGGTGATATTTGATGCTTTTAGTATACCAATAATCCTCTCCTACCTGCTTTCTCTGATATTTATTATCAGTAAACCATCCGTACGACATTTCAGCTTTTAAGGCGAGGCGTGGTAATACTTGCACATATTCAGGAAGCCCTATCCATGCTTGCGGAATAGGCCTTGCATTACCCGACCAGGTTAGTCCTCCACTACTTAATTGCTGATTTAATAAAGGTGAGTCAATCTCTTTACTACCAATGAGTATCCCCAACCATTTATATCGTATATCAGCATAAGCCTGTTGTAATATAAAAGTGGATGTAAAACCGGATGCAACCGCCATGTCCAGTCCTCCTTCCAACCTCCACTGGCGAATTGTATCTGTATAAAAAGCCCCACCTCTTAGATAAGTGTTATTGTCAATAGAGGATAATCCATGTTGATTGCTGACCTGCCACAAAGGAGTGTTGTCACCGGTATGGACAGATGCTCCATATTCAATGAAAGATGAAATGTTTTGATGCTTCAGTACGCTTTGCGCTGTCATTACTGACGAAACAGAAAAACAAAACAGGATTGTAAGCATGTGGCAGGTTATACGCATGATTTTATCGGAATATAATTTTCACTGTGTTGAACATGATTTTCAGGTCTAACGAGAACGACCAATGTTCGATATACCATATATCATATTCTACTCTTTTCTTCATTTTATCCAGCTTCTCCGTTTCACCGCGCAGGTTGTGTATCTGTGCCCATCCCGTGATGCCCGGTTTTACTCTAAGTCTTTTATTGTATTCAGGAATGATATCACAATATTGCTCGGTATGTATCAGCATATGAGGACGTGGACCAACTATGGACATGTCTCCTTTAAGCACATTCCAGAATTGTGGTAATTCATCAAGACTGGTGATACGCAGGAAATGTCCTAATGGAGTAATACGTGGATCTTCATTGTAGGCTTGTTGTGTATCGGCTTCACCATTGGGCAGCATGGAGCGAAACTTATAACATGTAAATACCTTCCCATATAAGCCGTTGCGCTTTTGAGTAAATATAATCTTACCCGGCATCTTTATTTTGATGCAACACCCGATGATGATATATGCCACTGGATATATCGTAGTCAAGACTATCAATGATAACACTATGTCAAGTGTTCGTTTGAGTATACGGTTGCTTTTCCGTTTCAACGGAAAATTATATATTGAAGATGGTGTATTCATTCTTAAAATACAGAATTCTTTAGTATATAGAACGTTAAATTGTTATCTATATTGTTTTATAATATTAGAGAATTATATATTTCTTTGGTCTGTCCGGCTATATTGGGCCAGTTATATGCAGACAAGTTGTAAGAAACCCGTTCAGTCTGAGCATTTTCCAATTGTTTCTTCAGAGCCTGTTGCAAACAGGATAAATCTCCACTTTTGAAGTAACATTCCTCCGGTAATCCTATTTCCTTATTAGCTGGAATATCACTTGCCAGTACCGGACAATTATAACTCATAGCTTCAAGTAGTGCGATAGGCAATCCTTCATGCGTGGAAGGTAATACAAATATCCGTGCGTATGTATATAATTGTGCAAGTTTTTCTCCTTTGATAAAGCCTACCAGGCGTATGTTCTTCTGCCCTTTACACATTTCTTTTAACTTCTGAGTATATTCATCCTGATAATCAGCATCCCCGGCTATCACTAATTTTACAGATACCGGAGATAATTGTTTGAATGCTTCAATTAGTTTATCAAAGCCTTTCTCTTTCACAAGACGCCCTACTGCTAAAATATAACCATATTCTGTCAAATCCAGGCTTTGAAGATATTCAGTGCTACGTGTAGGAGATACAGGATTTATTCCATTGTGAATCAGTGTTATATTTTTCTTATCCGGATATTTCTGTTGAATCATTCGTCTGATATGTTCAGAAATAACTATGATATGATTAGCGTAGTACATTCCTGTTTTTTCTCCCATACGAAGTATCCATTTGGCAAACTTCCCCCATTTATCACGATCATAATCAGGACCATGATGGGTGATTACTGCTTTCATACCTAATAGCCGTACTAAAGGGGTCATTAATGCCGGACCTACCGCATGAATATGTACAATATCAGCTTTTACTTTGCGTGCATACAGCACAGCCAGAAAAGTGTGTATGAAAGCTTCCAAATGCTTGTTGCGCAGCACTTTTATGTCTTTTATAATAACTTGCTTATATACTATTACAGAACGATCCACTGCATAATAGGGACGGCGGATAACAATAATTTCATGCTGCTTGTCTGCAATTAATGGATAGAGCTCTTCGCAATGCGTTTCTACCCCTCCCTGTATATCGGGAATGCCTCTGGTCCCTGTTACTACAATCTTCATGTTTGTTTATCGTTTAGTATTATGGGATGTCCCAGTATGGATTGTATCTTTTGATGCAACACCCACCGCATTGGAGTAGCTATATATTTTTTCATGACCGGAGCAGCTGTTCCTACCATCCAGCAATTTTTAGGGCATTCACGCACTTGGAGTCTGACACGTTCGGCTTGTTCGCTTCTCCACAACTCTTCAAAGGAAGTCATAGTACGGATGTTTCCCATACTTTCTTTCCGGTATTTACTTTCCATGCCATTACAGGGATAAATGTCCCCATAAGGATCTACAAAGAAATTAACTAAACCAGCTTCACAAGGAAGCAAACGAGGTTTTCCTTTGATATAATTAATTAGTCCCCAGTTAAAATATGCACGAAACCAGGATTTCGGATGTTTTTCTTTTAGTTGCCATTCTATTAATTTACTAAAATTACCACAGACTTCTGTTTGATTGGTAATCACATTATCTGTTTTATGAAAGTAATATGAATTATGTAAGGCTGCAGTTGCAAATTCCATTTCCAGCGAACGAGATAAGCGGTATAAAGAAAGCATATCAGCTGAATTGGAGTTGGAAACAGTAATTCCGAAACCGATATCCTTTACTCCCATTTCTTTGAGTAGTAACAGGGTGCGAAGTCCCTTATCGAACCCGCCTTGCCTTCCTCGAAGTTCATCATTCTTTTGAGATAATCCTTCAATACTAATACGTATCCCTATTTTAGGAAACTTTTCAGCTAAACGGATAATACGTTCTTCAAACCATCCTGAAGTTGAAATAACAACACGAGGAGACTTATGGAATGCTACTTTTACAATTTCTTCCAGATCCTCCCGGATAAAAGGTTCTCCTCCTGTAATATTTATGAACTTCACTTTCGGTAGTTTTTCAATTTCTGCCGGAGTGATTTCTTTATTTTTATCTGTGGGATTTTGCCATATATTACACATTTGGCACTGCATCGGGCAGCGATATGTAACAATGATACACATGTCAGTGGGGGAATTTATAGCGGATTTCATATATATGCAGTTTATTTATTTGCAAAAATACTATTTTTCATTCCTTTCCTACTATTTCAAGCCACTTTTGATAATAATGCTCACCGGAGAAGCGTTGCAAGGCCGCGGTGGATAATTCATCTCTATTGGCAGAAACAACGGTATTGAACATTTTAGTAATTAGTGAAGGTAATTCTTCGTCTTGAGTGAAGAGGCGATTAAAGCTGCTGGTTTCTATTAATTCCGGTATGCCGCCAATATTTCGCCCTAACACAGGAGTACCACAACATAAGGATTCTATTACACTTAGTGGGTTATTTTCATACCAAATAGCAGGAATGACAGTAAATGATATTTTTTTGAGTAATTCAATAGTATCCATTATTCCCAAATGTCCAAGAAAGATTATGTTATTTGCAGTATATTTTTTCTTCAAACCAGCTTCTAAAGGTCCGCTGCCGGCAATATATAGTTTATAAGGTAAACGAGAAGCAGCCTTTAAAAGTGACTCAACACCTTTTTCTTGTGAAAGTCGTCCTATATATGCGTATGCTTCTTCCCGTATGGGGTTGGGGGTATTTATTATATATTGCACTTGTTCTTCTCCAATGAAGTTACTAATGACCTGTAGTTTACTGGCCGGATATCCTCCTTGCTGCATTTTTTCCGCCATGAACTGACTAGGACAGATAAAACTATTTGTCCATAATGAAAGCTTATTCTTATTCCAGTTCATGGCTTCCCCCCAAGCCAATATGCTTGCCGGAAAACTGTTCTTCATGCATTTACGGAGTACTACGTGCTTTTTATCCGTAAAACATGCTTCACAGGTATTTCCCTTGCAAAGACAGCTGTATGAAGGACAGATCAGTTTATAGTCATGGAGTGTCCAGATTACTTTGACTCCTCTTTGATATGCCAGTTTCGCAACTATAGGTGAAAGATACGAATGAATATTATTCAGGTGCACAACGTCAGGCTGAAATTCATCTAAAAGTTTTTTGAAGTTTTGCGCTACTCCTATCCCCCATATAATGCGGTTGGCAGCTTTTATTTTTCCTTGTAGATCCTTCGCAGAGAAACTTATCTCTTCGGCAAAATATTTATTTTCCTCACATACTATATTTTGTGAATAACTCATTGCGTAGAAACACACGTCATGGCCTGCATTACGTAATAATTGCTTTAAATTTAGGGAGTGGGTGCAGTCACCTCCCCGAAGGTATAGGAACTTATTTACAATGAGAATTCTCATAGTTATTTTATATTGAATTGTTTTATGAATTTGTTGGGAAGTTCCGATAATAAGAGTTGTGAAGAATAGCGTGAGCAATTATCCACATAATACCTATTATTCATCACTATTTCATACATATCTTCTTCTGTCCAATTATCTTTAGCTATTCCTAACTTATTCTGTGTTATCCATTCATGGCTATACGGAACCGTATTTGTAAGTACTGGAGTTCCTGCTACTATAGCTTCTCCTATCGACAACATATTTAGTTCTTTTCTGGAATTGCAAAGTAAACAAACAGATTCGCTTAGATATTTACTCAATTCCCTTTGCGGGATTCTTCCCAAAAAGAGAACTTGATTACTCAGTTGGTTACTTTGGACATAGTCTTTCAGATTCTCTGATTCCTCCCCTTCTCCGATAATGTATAATGAATACTGTCTGTCAGAATATCGTTCTATGAATTTCTTATAGGAGATGATAATAGATATTACATCCTTATCTCTATCCAAATGGGCTATAACAATAAATGAAGCTTTCTTTTCTTTTTGGAAATGAAAAACTTTTCCATCTACACCGTGATCTATAAAATTAGAAAAAACATTCAAACCAAACTGTTTTGTGAACTTTCCTGCTATAAGAGAACGGGGTATGACTCTTACCTTGCGCATAAATGCGCGTGCTACAAGGTGATACCATATCAAAGATGGCAATCTGAAGAATTTTCGATTATGATTGCCTGATTCTTGCCATATAAGAGTTTTATCAGGTACTAAGCATGCAGCAAATAAAGAATTAAACGAAAAAATTTCGCTGCTGATAATCATGTCAAACTGTCCTTTGTGTTTCTTGATGAAGTGAATCAGTTGCGGATGAAAAGGCAGTACAGTCGGCAGGAACAATTTAGGCAGCATGGAACGGAAATAAACTATTTCTATGGGAAAATCCTGCTGATTAGTTGGCTTATAATCTTCCGCAGCTACTAAAGTCACCTCATGTCCCTGATTAACAAACTCTATCCCCAGTTTTATAATCATGCAATCTTCAATAGAAGTTACCTGGGGGATAAATCTCCCTTTAGCTGTGGTGCGGGGAGTATATAATATGGAATTCAGTAATAATATGCGCATGTTACTTCATTTTAAAATATCCTTTTGTTATAATCAAATCAGAAATATAACTTCTTCTTTCTTCTAATGGGAGTAATAGTATAGAGTCCTTACGAAAAATACTATGCCCTAAACCTTTCCACGGATAGTTATTAGCCCCCATTAAATCAAGTAAAGTCGGATATATATCTATTTGTTCCATTTTAGAGGTGTAATTCAACTTTTGTGAACCATTGAGTATAATCATTGCTATTTCTTTATCTTCAGGTAGAGTCTCTTTTCTATTTTCAATTTGGTTCTTATCTATTTCGTTGTGATCCGAAATAATTGCTATAAGTGATTTCTCATAGATTCCTGTTTCTTTTAATTCTTGAATAAATTTGCCAATAGCATTATCACAAAAATGGGCTTTTTCCAGAAAGTTTCTAATATTTTTGGTATACAATTTTGATTTAGAAATATTTGTAGAAGGAATCTCTAATGTATTATAAGGATAATGCATGCTAATTGTTACCAGTTGTGCGTAAAAAGGGAAATCGGCATGTTTAATTTGATTGGCAGCCTTTTCTAACAAGATATGATCATTTATGTTTCCTGAAGTATTCATCATTGAACGACTATCATATAATTGTGTAAATCCATAAGATTTGAAAGCTGTTTCTTGATTCCAATATTTAGCATCATCACAAACCATAGATAATGATTTATACCCTTTTAACGCTTTTGCCAAAGAAGGATATTCAGCCTCTCCAAATCGTACAGCCACCGCACCATTATTTATTGGTAACAGTCCTGTATTGTACATGAAATGTGCATCACTTGATCTACCACTTTTGACTTGAGGTTGTATATGTAAAGCAAGAATTGAATTATTTTCCTGGCAAAGTTGATTTAAATGAGGGGTTACTTCTATACTATCCAGTTTAAAATTAATAAGCCATGAGTTAAGAGATTCAACTATTATCACAATTAAATTCTGTTTTTCTTTAACAGCGTATTGATTATCTGTATATTTAAGCATGTATTTGCTCAAAAATGATTCTATTTCTTCTTTCTCTTTAATATCCAAACTGCGTTTTTCTAATATGGTGTTTATAAATGAATGTATACAGAAGGGGACAAATCCATTAAAGTCAAAATACGATATGTAATTAACCGTATTAACATAGCGAATTCCTAAATGACAAGTCGTCCTATTTTGCATTTTTGAATAAAACACATATGCATTCATTAAATGTATAAGAATAGCAAAAAGTAAGATACTAATCGTATATATGACTCTTTTTTTAGAATTGACAGGTGTCTTTTTTATTGTATCCACAAAAAGAAACCAATAAAGAATGAATAAAAAGAATGGTGGCAAAATAAACAGAATATCTGTTAATTTCATGGATGCTTTTATGCTATTTAATAACAAAGGGGAAATATTATCAAATAGGAGAAAAGAGGAAAATGGCATCAGATCATCATAAGTACGATAATACCATAATTGAGACAATCCCCAAAAAGAGAATAGGAAAACTATAATACTAACATAATATATGCGTAATTTAGCAGGAAGCAACCAATAAGGTAGTAGTAGCAAGAGTGCGTCAACCATAGAACGGGCACTGTAGCTCAACAATCCTAAATCCTTATCAAAGTGTAATAAAAGGTCATAGCGAAGATGCAATAGCTGTAAAATTAGAGTTGCCATTGCTGCTATATAAAAAAGTTCATTAGGATATTTTTTCCAGCTGCTTAATCTATAATCTTTCATTTTTTTCTTTATTTTCTGCGTTTTAAAAACGCCACAATACCTATCATAATTACAAATTCAATGAATAAGTACACAACAGCATATCCATGTTCCTTCCATGTCTCTATAGCAAAGTAGTAACATATACATGAGAATAGGTTACTCAATGACATAATAATGATATAGAGACGTATACGGCCTTCTGTAAAATATATTTTCATGCATGCCAAACTGACGGCGGTAAAAGGCATTGCAAATGTCATTATACCGATAAGGGATGATAGCTTTTCCATGGCGGCATACGGCATTTTTCCTAATCCGAACAATTCCTCGGCAATAAAAGTACGTAACAGGAAGATAACCAAAGAAGTGCATATCGTAAACAGAAATAAACGTAAAGTTACCCGCAAAGTGACATGATACATTTCTTCCTTTTCACCGTGGCTGTATAGATTGTTGAGCTTTATTTGAAGAACAGAAGTTATTTGCTGTATGAGTGCTAACGGAGCTTGGATAAACTTCTGTGCATAATTGATGACAGTTATTATTCCCGGCTGATATTGGGACAATAGATACATGGGAAAAGTGGATGCAAAAATAATGATTCCCTGATTAACAGCCAGCCCGGTTAACGCTTTGCTTTGTGAACGGACAAGAGCGAATTTTACTAACGAGAATTGCCATCTCAGCTTTTTCTTCATAAACCAAAGCAACAAGATAATATTCAGTAAGCATGCACAACAGCTACTATACATCACGATTGAAACATCTGCTTTTTGACCTAATAAGATAAGTGCGACAATGCCACTAAAGTTTATCATGAAATTACACGAAAGTCCCAATGTAAAATACTTGAATGAAACCAATATTTCACTTACATAGAGATTTACTATGATAAGGAGAGTCAGTGGGAAAAACAAGTAATATACTGAGATGTGACTGCGTATATCTTGGGTGGGGAAATTCATAATCCATTCTGGTGCTTGTTTGCCTCCAATTATGCAGAATAGAAGTAATGCACCTGCTGCCAGTAATAAGAATGTGTAAAGAAATGAATTGTGAAATTGCATTTCAGCTCTTGATGATTCATTATAGCGCAGGAACATAGCTTTAGGAATTAAAATAGATGTATTAAGTGTTTGCACTAGCCCACCTACTAAAATAGCTATATTAAATAAATAAAAATAAATATCCGTTCCTGTATTTGCCCCCAGATAGTAAGCAATTAGAAGCTGCATGACAAAAGCTGTCAGTTTACTTCCGATGCTGAAAGCGGAAGAATATACGGCTCCTTTTTTATATGTTCCAATTTTCAGCTTCATTTATTCGAAGATAATATAAGACCTAATAATATCAATATAAACAATCCCCGGTTTTGCGTAAAAGTGGCATCGGCAATTCCTTCTATCAGAAAAAATATAAATATTAGCAAAACAAACAATTGCCTAGTGGGCAATTGTTCTTTCGTTGATTTCCTGAGGATTGAGAACCAAAAAGCAAAATAGAGTATGACGCCTGCGACTCCAAATTGGGCTAATTCGGGATAGAATGCATCACATATAAATGCAGGCATATCTTTTGATAATCCCCACAAGTGATCAATTCCGTAAGCGGAGTAGACAGGAGAATAATATTCTGCAGAAGCGAATGTTCCAAAACTTCCTAATCCGCTTCCAAAAGGAAAATAGTCATATAAGATTTGCATGGAAGTAAGCATCATGGCAGGACGGCTCCACATTTCTTGGGAGTTCATCATTCCATCCACATAATAGAGTATAATCTTGTCTTTTGCCAACCAAATAGTTATTAAAGCAAGACACCCGAACAGGACTGTTGTTGTTATGTTAAAACGTATTTTTCCGCCCAATTTCATATAGACCATCAGAAAAATGGCGATTGCCCAGAAACCATAAAATTTAGAACGGGTGGAAATCAGTCCGATGGTTAATATTAACAATAAAACGGCAATGTCGCTCCATGAATTGGTAGAGCAATAGCTAAGTAGAAAAAAAGTAGCGACAACGGCTGTCGCATAACGAGATTGATGACCGAAGAACAAAAAATTAACATCGATGATTCCTAAAATGAAAAGTCCTCCCGCTATTGCTATGCACAGAATGGACAAGAAGCGTTTCTGAGATACAGTTAGTGCCGGAGCTATCAGGAAGGTACAATAAAATCCCAGGAAAGGCTTTAACTGCGTCAAGAAATCCATGCAAATCGCAATGGGAGTATTGGATTTGATAAGAAATGAATATATCAAGTAGAATATAAAAATTCCGGTAACTATTCCTATGGGTATCAACTCTTTCCAATTTCTGCGTTCCATTACCACCATCCCGGTAAAGACGACAAGGAAGAGAGCCATTAACTCATCTACATAGTCGAATCCGATAAAGTCATAGAAGATAACCCCGAATAAATAGCCAAATATGAGAAAGGCGAAAAATAAGTTGTTTTTAGAGAACACTAACCGGGACAGCATGGCTTATTTTGTTTTAGTGAAAACAAACACCCGAAAACTAATAGTGATCAGTGAGAGAATGAAAGTTGTAGCAAGTGCTATTGCCAGTACAAACACTTTGCGTGGATATACGGGCTTTGCCGAACTATATGCTGCGTCTACCACCCTACCCGCCTGCTCGTCCGGAGAATTTGCCAACTCTTTCTCCTGCAATTTTTGCATAAGGAACAAATAGACAGTCTCTTTTATTTTTTGTTGACGCTTCATTTCAACATATTCCCTTTCTTGGGTGGGCAGAGCACTTAGCTGGCTGTTGAATGCCCGATTTTTCTTATTTATTTCCTCTAGGCTTGCACGTATGCTTTGCCGAGCTGCATCTATAGCTTCCAGCAGCATTTTGCGCTGTTCGGTCAATTGTTTGTCGGCAAGTATCAAAGCCGGATTTCCTTTCTCGGAAGAAAGAAGCAGGCGCTGTCGGTCAAGTACCAATTGATTATAAAGGGCAATAGATTTTTCACCGATTCCTTCTATAGCAGGCACTGAAGCATACTCATTCAGGGGATTTTTCATATAATCCACTACATAATCCAGCATTTTTAGGCGAGCTTCCGTTTCTAAAATAATACTTTCCAATTCTTGATATCCTGTAACGGTCGCTTTAGCATATAAAGCAGGCTCCGGTATGTTATTCTGCTTCTTATAAGTTTCGATCTGATGTTCCAGATATGCAAGTTCCGTAGTAATGGTATCCAAACGTTCTTTCACAAACTTTGCATTAATAGTGGCTTCCTTTACTTTTACATTTCGGCTATATCGGTTGTAAGTGGACATGATAGTATTTAAGAAGTCATATCCCCGCTGTTTATTCTCGTTCTCAAACAGGAGTATTATTATGTCTGAAATTGTTTCTTGTGCACCTGCATATAAATCATCATACAAATCTTCATAGGTTTGCTGCAATGGAGTAATCCGAATAGTCAGTGTTTTTTCTCCGGGAACGGAAACGTCTGCATTCGGGGTAATCATAATGGTGCCAATAGGTAATTGCAATCGACAAGGCAGCGACTGTTCTTTTACTTTCACCGTCTTAAATAGAGTTGATTTTATTTGGGCTGATTGTATGATTCCATTCGATAGTGTTAGTTTTATTTTTACTGGTTTACTTAAGGTATCTAAAAACTGTTCGGGAAAGAGAAATGTTACCGGATTGTCTTTTCCATAAAGCAGTACATTTTTTAGGCCTCGCCGTTCACGCGTTTCCACTTGGTATCCGGTTTCACGGATCGCTTCAGTCATATTGGTACGCGACATCAGTACTATTACTTCATCTTCCACACTGCTTCCTGAACTACTTCCGCCCAACATTGCGCCTATACCTGTGCTTTTCAACATTTTCAGTTCAGACATCATCCCTTGATTATCTCTGATTAGTTGTATACGTGCTGTAAACTGATATTCTTGAGGTGTGGCTATTAAGAAACAGACGGCGACAATCAGGCAGATAATGCCAATAGGTGTATATATTTTCCAGTAGGCTAGGAATTGCTTTAAAAGCGCTCCTATATGTATGTTTTCGTCATTCATAACTAAGTGATTTATTTAACCAATAATGCGATCCCTAACGATGCCAACACCGATAAAGCGCTGATTATAGTTGATGCCAAAGATACGTTAAATTGTCCGTTCTGGCTATATTTGGCATTTCCTTTCCTAGCTTTATTAGGCTCCACATAGAGAACGTCATTCTGCCGTAGATAATAGAAGGGTGAAGTCAGAGTTTCTGCGGATGTCAGATCAAAACGGTGATATTCTTTTTTTCCGTTGTTATCACGGATTAGGAGCACATTAGTACGGTTGCCATATATTGTTAAATCTCCTGCCATACCAAGGGCATCAAGTACGGACAGGCGTTCATTAGGTACATTTACCGTTCCGGGTTTATTAACTTCACCCAGTACTGAAACTTTGAAATTCCTTATCTGTATCGTAACAATTGGAGACTTGACGTAAGCGGAAATCTTTTCACTCATCATGTCTGTCAATTCGCTACGTGTCATATTAGCAACTTGTACTTTACCAAGTACTGGGAAATCAATCTCTCCGCGTGAATTTACTAAATAAGTATGAAGTACAGGTGTAGAGGTAACATTTGTTTCCCCTGGGGCCAAATAGCTGGCAAGTGGCATATTGAATGCTGCTACAGCATTCGGATCTGTCCCAGATACAGTTATTGATAATTGATCATCAGGAGCAATCCGAGGGGTATAATTAACAGATTGCTCGGTAACAGCTGGCATCTGGTTGTCTAAATCCTGAAAATAGGTAATAGTATTAGTCGTTGTTTTGCACGACATTAATAATAGTAACGAAAAAGCAGGAATCAGCGTTTTTATTTTCATCGTATATCTTATCTTTTATTAATTTGACTATCGCAAAAGTAATAGTTCTATAGTCAATAAACGTTGGTTAGGCGGGTTTATTGTTAGGTTGTCTATAATTTGTTCATTGTTTCTTGAGCGTTTTATCAAATAAAGCACTAATAATAATACTTCGCTGTTCGACGCGGTATTTTTTGTTGCGGTTTATAATTTGTTTGGCGATATGAATTAATAGTTGAATTTGCCATTTTGTCTTTGAATATATTATTATCATTTACAATCTTATTAGGTTATGACTATTCATTTTCGCTTCAAAATCTTTCTATAAATATTGTATTTACTCAAAAAATAGAGGTGTTGATTTTGTGTGTAATTCAACAAATGAATACGAATAGAGAAATTAAAAGTAAAATATTCCATGAATAAGGATTAATATGTTGTATATAAATGAATAATTTAATGGTTTAGTTGCATTATATCACATTTATGTTTCTTAACATATTAATATTTTTATGTTTTGAAATTTAATTGGCTAATTTTCATACATAATTATTAACCTCTAAAAAATATTATTATGAAAAAGATTTATGCATTATGTTCACTCCTATTGATTTGCATGGGAGCTTTTTCTCAAACTGAGATTATTGATAAGGATTTGCAATTGGGAGCTTCTGACGTAGAATATTTAGGATATGGGAAAAAGTTGTTCTTTGGAGATTTTTCTGATAACCTTGATGATATATTTTTCGTTAGAAATAATATTAGATTTGATCAAACAGATTTTATTCTAAATGTTGGTGATGACTATAGCGATAGATTCATGATTGGAAGACAGCATTGGAGCGAAGACTTTTTTACCCCTCAATTTATATTCAAAACAAATGGAAAAATGGGAATTGGAATTCCTGATCCAACGGTTTCATTGGATGTAAATGGTACTATAAGAGCTGACAGTTTATTAATAACAAATGGCAATGTAGGTATCGGTACCGATAATCCTCAAAACAAACTTGATGTAAATGGAACTATCAGGGCTAAAGAAATCTTAGTAGAATCAAATTGGGCTGATTTTGTCTTTAAGCCAAATTATAAATTACCCACATTAAGAGAAGTTGAAGAACATATAAAAGAAAAAGGTACATTGCCTAATGTTCCTTCTGAAGAAGAAGTTAAGGCTAACGGCATTAGCGTGGGAAAAACCAATGCACTTCTACTTCAGAAAATAGAAGAATTGACTTTGTATGTGATTCAGCAACAAAAAGAAATAGAAGAATTGAAATTAAAAAAACTCAATAAAAATAGGTAATATGCTTTTATCTATGGATGTTTTATTTGAGTGATTAATTCTCATATATATTAACCTCTAAAAAAATACTATTATGAAAAAAAATTATGTGTTATGCTTGCTTCTTCTAATTTGTATGGCAGCTTTCTCTCAAACGAAGAGTAATAATGATGGTTATGTTTCCCCATTTGAAATTATCGAAAAAGATCTGCAGTTAGGTGCTACCGAATCTGAATTTTACGTTGGATATGGAAAGAAACTTAATTTTGGCCATAATGGAGATAATATGGATGATATACACTTTGTACGGTATAATATTACGTTAGATCAGACAGATTTTCTACTAAATGTTGGTGATGATAACAATGATAGATTCATGATTGGAAGACAACATTGGAGCGAAGATTTTTTTACCCCTCAATTTATATTCAAAACAAATGGAAAGATGGGAATTGGAATTTCAGATCCAACTACTTCATTGGACGTGAATGGTACAATAAGGGCTGATAGCCTATTAATTACAAGCGGAAACGTAGGCATTGGCACTGAGAATCCTCAAAACAAACTTGATGTTAATGGTACCATCAGAGCTAAAGAAATCTTGGTAGAATCAAATTGGGCTGATTTTGTCTTTAAGCAAAATTATAAATTACCTACATTGAGAGAGGTCGAAGAACATATAAAAGAGAAAGGTAGATTGCCGAATGTGCCTTCTGAGCAAGAGGTTAAGGCCAATGGCATCAATGTAGGAGAAACTAATGCGCTTCTACTCCAGAAAATAGAGGAACTGACTTTGTATGTGATTCAGCAACAAAAAGTGATGGAGCAACAACAAAAAGAAATAGAAGAGTTGAAATTAAAAATTACCCAATAAAAATAAATACTATGATAAAAAAATATATTATTTTCATATTCCTACTATTTAATAGCCTGAGTTCCTTCTCTGTAGGGAATTCTCTTACAGGGCCTACAACTGTTGACCCTGGAACGTATTACTCCTATAGAGCTAATTTGGATGGGTGGGATATCAATACGGTAGTTCGGTGGAAAATTACCAATGGTCGTTTTAATAATGTGAATGGTCCAACTGAATTGAGGCAAACAATTGGTGCGCTTCTTGCGACTGTTGTATGGGACGATACTACTAGCAAAGGAACTATAACCGTAGATATCAATGGTCCCGTTTTACTTCGCATCAAAGTAAATATAAACAGTGTCAAGAATATGTATATTACAGATTTCAGGTACAATGGGAGTAAAGCTACCAATGATATAATAACACTTCCGCTTGGGCAAACAGGTATATTGGAATGCACTGTTCCGGAAATGGCATATCCGTTAAACAAAAATAAAATCACAGAGTTTAAGTGGGAAACTCCAAAGTCTTGGGGTGGAAAAACATTCTATAGCGGCCGAACCATTAAAGTTAATTATAATGCTACATCCGGTAATGGCGAAACCATAAAAGTTACTCCTCTCGGTTTTAGAAGTGTTTTAGGTAATACTAAAACTATAACGATTAAACGAGCGACGCCAACATTTGATGGCAATATTAAGAATGTAACCATCACGTCCAATAAAACATATAAACATTCTAAGTTGTATGCTGAAAATGTAACTATAAGGAGCGGTGCAAATGTCATTATGAATGGATACAATTCCGTGCGGATAGTGCCAGGTTTTACAGCAGAGTTAGGTAGTACTGTTAGAATATATAATGGTACAGCTGCAAATTCGATGACCAGAGGTATTATGGATGAGAGCAATAATATAGACGATAGAATGGTAGAAGACAAAAAAGATGCCAGAATGGAGCAAAATAGTCCTAATCCGGCTAAAGGAAGTGCTGTCATAAATTGTTATATCCCTTCAAAGACGGTCAATGCCTATATTCAAATATACAACGCTATGGGAGGAATGGTTCTAAAGTTGCCAATAGGAACAAAAGGGCAAAGTGAGATACACATAGATACTTATAAATTGCCTAATGGAATTTATATTTATTCATTGGTTACAGATGGTCGTTTGATTGATACAAAAAGAATGATCATAGCTAATTAACAAAAATGCAGGTCTAAAACGAATAAAAGCTAGCAGATTCATTAACGGATCAGCTAGCTTTTTCTTCAAAAAAACATTGTTCCTTTCTGCATTGTTTATAATTTGTTGAAAGAAAAATGCCCTGAAACTGGCTTATATCCGAGATTTGCGTTACTTTTGCACCATGATTGAATTGGCACAACATATAGAGGCTTTATTATTGGAAAATGACTGCGTCATTGTTCCGGGTTTAGGAGGATTTGTAGCTCATTATGCTCCGGCTACGAGAGTGGAAGAAGAAAATATTTTTCTGCCCCCTACCCGTATCATTGGTTTCAATCCGCAACTGAAGATGAATGATGGCTTGCTGGTTCAATCTTATATGTCAGTGTATGGCACCAACTTCTCGGATGCTACCAAGATAGTGGAGCGTGAGGTTGATGAACTGATTGCCGCTTTGCATGAAGAAGGTAAAGTGGACTTGCCGAATGTAGGCGAAGTACGTTATACGATTCATAATACATTTGACTTCGCGCCGTACGATAATAAGATCACAACTCCTTATCTATATGGGCTGGATGCGTTTGAGATGCGGGAATTGTCTGCTATAGAAAAGCCACAGGCCGAGAAGATTATTCCTGCTCCTGCTGCCATTGGAAAAGAAAAGCGTAGCTATGCAATCAAATTTAACCGGGCTTACCTAACGAATGTGGCTGCGGTAGCGGTTGTCATTTTCCTCTCCTTTTTCTTCTCCACTCCAATAGAGAATACGGAAGTGATAGAAGAAAACTATGCCAAATTGCTTCCGGATGAATTATTCGAAAAGATAGAGAAGCAATCTTTGGCTATTACACCGATTGTTGTAAAGCAGAATACCCCCGCACGTAAATCCGCTAAGAAGCAAACAGGGACACAGAAGAAAGTGGTGGCTCCTGTTGCTGTCAGAGAAGTCAAAGTTGGTAAAACACCAGTTGTGTCTACTGAAACTACGGCAAAAGAACAAGCTTCTCACTCTGTTTCAGCTACTGCTGATGCGCCTAAACATAATGTACAGCCTGTTGCAAAACCAGCAGTTGCCACCCCAAAAAGACCATATCATATTATCATTGCCAGCGTAGGTACTGAAAAAGATGCGGAAACTATGGCTGCACAATTGGTAGCCAAGGGATTTTCCGGTGCGAAAGCTATTGTGGGAGACGGTAAGATGCGCGTCAGCATTGAGTCTTGCGGAACAGAAGTGGAAGCCTATCAGGCTTTGGCGAGAATTCGTGAGAACGAAACCTATAAGAATGCTTGGGTGCTGAAAAAGTGATTTAATTTTTAATTTTAATTCCATGAAGCGTATCCGTTGTCCCAAATGTGAGAATTATCTTCAGTTTGACGAAACAAAGTATAGCGAAGGTCAGTCCTTGGTCTTTGTTTGTGAGCATTGTGGCAAGCAGTTTAGTATCCGCTTGGGGAAAACAAAGATGCTTGCTCCCCAAAAGGAAGAACGCCCGGACGAAGAGGAATTCAAGGAAGCTTTTGGCAGTATCACAGTGATTGAGAATGTATTTGGCTTCAAACAAGTGCTGCCTTTGCAAGAAGGAGATAATGTAATAGGTCGCCGCTGTGTGGGTACTAACATAAACACTCCCATTGAAACATCGGATATGAGTATGGATCGTCGCCATTGCATTATTAATGTGAAACGCAATAAACAAGGTGGGCTTATCTATACTTTGCGAGATGCCCCCAGCCTGACGGGAACCTTTCTGAATAATGAAATCCTGGGTGACAAAGATCGTATCCGCATTGAGGATGGTGCAATTGTTACCATCGGGGCTACAACCTTAATTTTGCGTAGCGGAACAAGCAATGAACTTGAGTAATTACAATCTACGTTTTTTTGCAAAGTTGCCTACATCCTACACCTCGTCTTTTAATCATCTAATTATCTGTTGATTATATCATAGAAAGAATATGAATAGCGGTGTAGGCAAAATGCTTCCCTACACCGCTATTTTTTTATTTATTCAACATTATAACTTCGTATTGCATTCCTCTTTTGGTCCGTTTGGACTCTATCTGATTTTTCTTAAGGATGCGTCCAAATGTACTTATACAACTGTTGGACAATGAAATAGTTTTTGATTTTCCTTGCAGGTATTCGATGATTTCCATGGAGGTCATCCACTCTCCCATTTCACCTTCTTCCGGTGAACGAAAATAACAATGGAATAGTTGCTCTAACGGGCTAATTTGTTCAAATTCCCGGTTAGACTCCTTCAAAACAGCTTCATCTGTATCATCAAACCAGTAACGTTCCCCTTTTGTGATAGCATCCATTGCCTGTGCATAGAGCTGGCGGTAGTTGATGGTGACACTTGTGTTGATGGGTGCCGTTACTTCAATGCAGATGAAACGGCGGCTACCACTCGGATCGGTTAGCAAGTCTTTTTGGTTGCTGGTACCGATGAATGAAGCATAGCGTCGTATTTCCTGAATGCTGCTCCCATAAGGTTTGCGCAGATTGGCAACAGGCTTCTGCAACAAGTGTTTCAGAAAACCCTGCTGATTTATGCTGACCTGGTCAAACTCATCAATATTAATCAGCATAAAACGACCCAGATACATTTCCGCATCCCGTTTACTCCCGAAATCCAGACTATCTGTATAGCCGAAACGAAGTTCGGGTGGAAGAATTATCCGGCAGTAGGTTGATTTCCGAAAACCTTGCGAACCGACCAGGAGCGGCGACGTACTGTTGGCATATTGTTTATTTAATCCGCGCCAGTGAGCCACCATGTTCAGGAACCAGCGGTAGAAAAGTTGCCGCCAATGCGGATTATTACAGGGTACGAGGTCAGCGAGCGCATGAATGCGGTCTTTGCCGTCCCAACGTCCTACACTGCACAGATAATCTTCCACGGGATTGTATAACGGTACGCGGTTGGATGCCAGATAGCGGTTCACGTCTCTGTCCCACACTTTGATGCCTTCCTGTAGGGCATCCATTGATATGCTGTTCCGTGCCCGTTGGTCAACGGGCTGGAAATAGAAGTGAATGGAGTCTTTTTGGCGAAATTCCAGGTCGTTACTGACGGTATTGAAGCGAAATTCATACCTGCGCTCCATGAATTCTTCCAACCGGAGGGAAATTTCCTGTTCCGGTGTTAGTGCAGACTTCTTGCCGAAGCCCTTGCATTCCCGATACAAATTATGGATGGTGGTCCTGACAATTTGTTCGTCAGCTTGCCTGTAATAGTGTATCATAACCTGACGCACGGTTTCTTCTTCCGGTATCCCTGCCTTGAAACAATGTTCGGTCAGACACACCAGTAGTGTATGCAATGCATCTCCCCGCTTCCAGTTCTCCATTTCATCCAATGCTCTGCCAAGGGCTGTTTCAAACAGTATGGTGAAGGTTTCGGATGTTTCAAACCCCGGCTTCAGCCTTGGCAACGGGTTCTTTTCCATTAATTTCCGTTGGTGGAAGGTCTGTTCTCCGGGCATACTGAACGGCTGCTCTTGGCAGAAAGGTATGGCATCGGGATTGAAATACGGAGTGACATCCAGCGTCATGCGGCAACTTTGTGTGGGACTGGGTTCTTTCAGGGTTATTGGAAACGGTAATATAGGTTGGTAGCACTGCACAGCCATACGATAAGCACAGGCATGAAAAAGAGTGATGTTCTCCTCTTTTACAGGGAGACTTCCGTCAGGAAGCACGAATTTTACCCATATCTTTACGCTCCGCCCGCTGCTTCCGGTTATTGCCGCCCAGGTTTGCGGCAACAACCTTGCCTGTTCTTTCACCAGCTCCACTTCAGGCAATCCGGCCAGGTCGTTCACTTCGAGCATCACTACCCCATTGTAGTGCTTCATCTTCCTGCTGCCGTCGCGGCTTCTTCCGTATTCAATAGACGGATAGATGCGTGGCAACTTGTCGATGTGCTCGTAGTGGCCACGGGCATCAGGGGTGGTATATAGTAGCATAGTCCGTAGTGCCGTGACGTGTGCCGCTTTGGTTTCTGTTTTTATTTTTTCCAATAATGCGTCTGCTTCGCAGGTGCTGACGGTTTCTTTACCACTCTCTTTTTCTTCTCTGATTAGAGTTATTTTCATTTACGTTTCTATTTAAAAAATAATTTATTCATAAGTAGCTTTTTCTAAGAGGCTGCAAGGTACACATAAAATGCGTTTTAATCAAATATAATAGGGCTTTTATTGGAATATTATTTCCCTGTTCTAATCGTCTAAAATAATAAGAAAAATTGAAATATAGTCGGTTGAAAACTTGACTTTCCCTTATTGTTTTTGTATCTTTGTCAATAGCAAAACTTCGTCCTGCAGTTGTGTGCCGGATGGTTTTCAACTGGGGGCTGTGCAGCCTGCGATTGCAGGATATATAGCCCGCAATTGGAAAACGAAGTTTTGCCTATGGCTTAATGAGATTTTCCTTCAGGCAAAAGAGGAAAAGGAATAAGGCAAATGATGATTTAGTAACTTAATAACATAGCATTATGGCAGCAGAATATGATTTTCAAAGGCGTCCAAATCCGAAAGGCGACGACGCAGTACAACCTTTGTATCCGCGTATTGTAAACAAGGGTACGATTAAGATGGAGCGTCTGGTTCAGGATATAGCCGGTATGTCCAGCTTTACGCCCGGTGATGGATCCTAAAGAGATTCACTCGCAAACCATTTTCTTTGGAAAAGTACATTTGCGTGTATCCCCCGATTTCCGGAAATGCTGCGCAGGCTATGTGGAGCGTGCCAAATACGGTTTTCGGAAAAGTGCCGAACTTAGCGGTGCGGAACGTTATCGCCGTTTACTGGCTTTTCTGGAGACACATCCTTTCATTACCCGCCATGATTACAGTGGAATTACGGGACTTTTGAAGAATAAAGCGCTGAATGACCTCAATTTGCTCGTAGAAAAGGGGTATTTGAATGTAATTGGACAAGGTTCGCACAAGGTATATGTACGCGTTGATAATAAGGTGGTTACGGAATAGTTGGAGGACTTTTGACATATTTCAAGGTGTAGGCAGACGAATAAAATCGTCTGCCTACACCCTGAAATATGTCATATATTTATTTGATATTCAATAAAATATACTTAAAAGTGTAGGATGTAGACAAAGTCGGCTAAAAAGTATAGTTAGTTATCAACACGTTTCCACTTGTGTACTTCCTCCACTGTACTGGTTTTGGTAGGGCTATCGTCTACTTTCTCTATATGATCTCTTTCATAATGATACTCACAATGCTCACATTTCACTTCCTGATGATAAGTAATTGTACCTGTCCAATACTCGTGACTTGATACTGTATCCTTGCTTTCATAGCGCGTTTCCCATTCAACAAAATCAAAACCCTTTTCCTTGATTTTTCCTTTTTTCCGTGAAGTATACTCATGGCGTTTTACATTCGACTCTTTTACCAGCGAAGTAGCTTTTAGAGTATGTTGGCCACACTGAGGACATGCAAATTCTTCAATGGGTTTCCAGTCGCCCGTCGTATCGGCCTTACGATCCTCGTGTGTATGGTGATGGCAGACGGCACACTCTGTATCTATTTCCACCAACTGGTGTTCCCGTCTGCGCGCTTTCTCCACATCAATAATTGTGTTTTTTATCCAACTCGTTCCCCATATAGGCTCTACATCCACACCTGTCAAATAAGTAATTTCAACTACATTCAATTTATTCAGCGCTGCACATGACGAGCAACGGGCGTCACGGATAGAAAGTTTCTCTACAGCTGCGCACATCCATAGCAGCAGCAATAAGCCTCCCGGCAGAAGGATAATCCAAAGAGAATTGAATAAGTAGAGGCAGGAAAGCAACAAGATGTACATCCAAGGGAACATATATACATATTCCAATTTGGCGATAAACGAATTTTTCACTCCTGGCGTGCGCCCCAGTGCAACGAACAGGAGGCTTGCGGCTCCATACACTATGAGTGTCAGCCCGCCCAATATCAATAAGAAGAGTACCAGTTTTATAAGAAACCAGAAAATGGAGGAGAAAATTCCCTTGAACCATGTTCCGAATTTACTGCCTAAAGATTTATGATGGAGCGGTTGGCTATTAGCATCTACTGTAAAGGGTTGGAAACTGGTGACAAGATTCCAACTGATGATATAATAGAAGAAAGGTGCACTGGTGTATAAATTATACTTCAACTCCGAGGTGCGTTCCGTATGTACCACAAGTCCCTCTTCATCCACCGTGAGCAGCACTCCCTTTGTTCTTCCTTCGCCCTTGGCCAGTACCACTTGCGGAAAATAGTAAGAACGTGTTGATACATCAGCCATCAGATAGTCTCCGGCTTCTTTGCGTATGCGTTCTAACGAGAAACCATTCAATGAATCAGCTCGATAGACATAACGGAAATCGGGATTCATCGCTCGCAGTCCTTCCACTTCACCTTCGACTGATAACTTAGGCACACCGAAGCGGTTGCCGTTTTCATCTTCCACAATCCACGTCCAGCGTCCATCTTCGGCAATGCCTTTCAGGCTTGTACCGGCTGTTAATGTTTCGTTGGTTTCTTCAAGTTTTCCACTCTCACCGGACCATACGTATACCCATTTCTGACAGTCTTCTTTTAACACAATCTTCACATCCTCTTTCGCCAATTCTCGTGAAGGGCTCCAGAAAAGGAAACAAACAAAACATACTAAGCAAACTACAAAAGCAATAAGACTTTTTGTTAAAGAAGTTGTCTTACAGTACTCTCTC
Source organism: Bacteroides sp. MSB163 (assembly GCF_036416795.1). Taxonomy (NCBI): domain Bacteria; kingdom Pseudomonadati; phylum Bacteroidota; class Bacteroidia; order Bacteroidales; family Bacteroidaceae; genus Bacteroides; species Bacteroides maternus. Next base: position 4,668,287 of record NZ_CP143867.1, read on the forward strand.
CTTTCTAATTCTTCTTTCATTTTGTTTTTTTATCGTTATTATATCCTGTATCAAGAATAATTTAAGCTCGGCTTCTTCCCATTAAATTCATAATTGACGGCTCATTTGCGGTTTAATGAACGATGAAACGGGGTTAGTACTAATGAGAACTTAAAAATATTATTTATTGCAAAGGAAACCTTTTTTTAAAAGAAAACAAAGAACTGTTTAATTTTTATTTCTCTGAATACAGGGGTACGAAGACATGAACTTCTTTTCTGTTTATGCTTGCATGAAAAGGTTTCGCTGAGATGCAGCTTATTCTTTTCAAAGATAATAGAAAATATATTTTCTTCATACAATCAGTTATTTCATTTTGTCTTGTATATACTTTTGTATCACTGATTCTCAAAAACGCTGCTATGAGGGCAGTATGTATAAAATGCCAATCTATATATGCCATTCTCTTCACAGAATTTCTTCAACATGATTTCTATTTCTTTGAAATAAGATTCATTGTTATCGATTCTTTCTTTATTGCAATAATTAAAGAGCCCATCATTCCTTATATAGTCAATTAAAATAGCTTTATCTTTATCCATCTTATATTCTTGAGAAATGGTCATTATCTCATTTAAAAGAACATTAGAGAGTTGTGTTTTCATTATAATAAATTTATTTTTTGCATTAAATGCTTTTGGTGTAGAATTAACTAACTGATTTATTATTGCAAATTTCTCCTCCGGATGTGGGAAACAATCCAAATCACAACACTTCTTACCCACATTATACAATAATATAGTGCTATCCTTTTCTTGCATCCATAGTTGAAATTCACACTCATTTTCTCTAAAAAATAGATGTGCTTTATTTTCTTTCAGAGTTACAAGAGTTTGTTTTTTTAGTATGCCATAATAATATAATTCTTCTGGATATGCAACATGCATACTATCAATAAACTCCTCCAATTCATCAAGGCTATCAGGCATTGCCAAGTAATAGACATAATAGAAGTCTAATATGTCTGCTAAAAAGGGGAAGCGTGCAGAGATTGTATCTTTATTGTCAATTTCAAATTTTCCATCTTTAGAATAAAAGGGGGATGATAATTCTTTATCTATCTCGTTGGTGAAAAAAATAAAGAATGGACATAATACAATGTATATACAAAAAAAGTTATTTGTTTTCATAAAAAAATAGTTTTTTGAATATAGAATAGGTGTTATTTTTTGCTTCTTTAGTAGTAAAGACGACTCGTGCACTCCAGTTATTGCTTGATCCGCCACTTCTCGGAAATCTTAAATTATATCCGGATTTCATACTACCAGTTCCTCTATTTGAATTATAAGTGAATCTATTTGTTGTTGTCCAGCTTTCAAAAGTTCCCTTATTCTGTTGCCCTCTACCTATCATATAATAATAGGCTATACCAGTATTTCCCTGTGCTCCATATTCAAAACTAAAATAGGTATCTTCTGTTAAACCAAGAACGGATGTTCTTGCGTATGCCCCAATGTCAAAATCTGTTTGTCTTTGTTTTATTTCAGAATCAATTATACTCTCTTTTAGAAAATCAACATAGTTAATTATCGAAGCGTCCAATTTACTCATAGCTTTACCCTCCTTTGTGTTTGCGTCTTCTGTTTGACCAAATAAACTATAATATGTATTATCAGACTTGTATGTTAGTCCTAAATATTCTGCTCCTTTTATCGTTTTATCCAATTCTTTTTGTGAATGAATTTCAGTACTCCATAGGTATGTCCATTCATTATTCTCATCTTTAACACGATACCAGTCTCTACCATCCGGATCAATGAGGTTTGTAGGGTTATTCAGACAATATGTATAAGAACTAATCCAATAATATTTCTCTGCTAATGGATCCATCACCGTAAACCTTCCTAATGCCGTATCGTAATGTCTTGCTTCATAATCATACCAATCTAATCCATGCATTCGATCCAACTCCTTACTATTATACTTATAATTCTGATCACTTGTAGCTAGCCCCTCTTCAAACAAGCCACCAAACGGATAATAATGATTAACTTGTTCAACCGTTGTCCCATTTTGGTTCATGACTATGCGATTATTACCTTGATGATCTTTCAGGTAATAATGATAAATAGGAATATCTCCATTTAACGTCACATAACCTTCTTCAGTGAGAATCATACTTAGAACTCCATTTTCATAGATCACATTACTACAATAGTCAGTAGTATTAGTCTGGGAAATCTGACTATTTGCCAATTCCTTTATCTGTCCCATTGGTACGGAAATATTGGCAATAGCTGTTTTATGGATTACTCGTCGTTTCATACCATCAGCGTCATATAAGTAATTCGTGCTATTAGCATTTGCAAATTGTAGTGTACTTGGCAAATTTAAACTATTATATTGAATCTTAGCTATTTTCTTATTATAATCTTGTTCTAAATTACCATTAGCATCATATTTGTACTCCTGAATAGAAGTTTTATTGCCATCAACGAAGTTAAATGCACCATTATAAAGAGGATCTGTTGCGGCATCGGTCACATTATTAAGTTGATTGCCCACATACGTTAAGGACAAATCATCAATCTTTCCATAAGTACTTCCACTCACCTTACCATATCTTTGTAGACCGGTAATGTTTCCATTATAATCATAACCGATCACATTCTCTGAGAAGTTTTTTCCTGTAGGAGGAGTGATACTTGTTCCTTCGCCATAAATAGCATTTCTCATACGACTCATATTATCATAAGTAAACTTATAACCACGTATGCCGTCTTCCCCACTCTTCCAAGTCATACTTCCAATATTGCCATTATAACATTGACTTCCATTCCCTGTGTTATAATAAAGATTTTGTTCGAAAAGTGTTCCGTTGATTTGGGTCAACCAATTACGTATATTATATTCATAAGTCAGCTTATGTCCTGAAGTGCCATGATGCGTTTTTGTTTTCAATCTCCCTAACTTATCATAGGTATTGATAGCAAGCTTTACTTCACTATTCCCATTTAACTTGTGTCTTACTTCTTGCAGGCGTTCTGCATGATCATAAACATAAGTATATAATTCTGTTTGCATCTCTTTCTCATTTGCAGTGTGAATATGTAGATGTTTGAGGACTTTACCACTAAATGAATAGCTGAAGAAATTCTTTTCATATTTACCTAAGTGGTTCATAGAACGGCTTTGTACTATTTGATCTTTATCATCATAGTATAAAGAAGCAAATAGCACAATATTTTCCTCCATTAATCCGGTTCCAGTTCCGGTTAATAATCCTTTAGCAGAAAGATTTTCAGGAGAAGCAATATATTGTTGAGCATAGTCTGTAGGGTGTGTACCATTTTCAAATCCATAAGATAATGAGCTTTTGTGAGTTGCTAAGCAGGAAAGATTCAAAAAATTATAATTATCATAGTAACTGGTAGTTAATAATTTAGTGTAATTTATCCCGTTTTTCACTATCTCAGGGCAAATATATCCTGTTTGAAATAAGCCTGCTGCCGATGTCGAAAATTCCGTTATCATACTATGAGTAGATATATCAGGAAGAGAGTTGGCAATACAAAGGCCTCGGATAACCTCTCTGCCTAAAGCATCATAGAATATAAATGTCCATTGATTACTGCCTTGATTGCCATTTTGCATAAAAACAAGCCTATCAGCTTGGTCGTATACATATCTAATAGGATTAGCCCCAGGAAGTTTTTTCTCTATACATAAATTACGATTATTATATTTATATTGAAAAGCATATAATGAGAGATCAGCATTTTCTTGATACATAGGTTGAAGTACAAATGAAAGGTTATTATAATCATCATACACAAAGTAGGTATCATTATTACCTTGACGTTCTAATACTTTTCTATCAAATTTATCAGTGAAAATGGTATTGGATACCCCATCTTCATCTGTTATTGTCATATCAGAAAGTTCACCTGTTGCGTAGTATTCTGATTGAATAAGTTTACCACTGTTGTTTACGTAATATAATTTAACATCCTTGTCTGAGTTAGTGGAATATATAGTACTGATTCCTTTTTGTACAGAATGCCATGCATCTCCACTACCTATTTGTTTAATAATACGATGGAGGGGGGAATCTTCATAAATAATCCTATTGTATGCTGCATTGTCGGTCTGTTGAGATTCAATAATGTTAGGAGAGACATATTTGCCACTATTAGAAGGCATGCAAATAGGAACCCACTCTTTTTCCTTGCGCCCTAATGCATCATATTGAGTTAATGTTACTATATCTGCAAAATCTGGATTGTATTCTTTTTGAATTACTTCAGATGAACGTCCTAATTCGTCAATATATAGATATTCAAGTATGGAGTTTTCCATAGTTAAGTTTACAGTATTCTGACCGGCTGTTGGAATAAGTAGCGTAGCAGTACGGACTATATTTCTTTGAGTGTCAGATATTGGGAAAGTTACCTGATTAGAATCATCATACGTTGGAATGTCTGAATTCATAGTTGATATAATAGTTTGTATAATCCCATCATATCCTGCTGTATATTCTACTACTACGTAATAAGTACCTGCTGGTAAAACGGCACAACTAGTAGAAGCAATACTTTCATAAATTAATTCAAAAGAAGAATTTAAAAAATGCGTGGTAATATTACTGTCTGCTGTGTTATTAACAGAGACTTTCATTTGTTCTAACAATGAAAAACGATAGTAAATATCTCCTCCCATTTCATTACTCACTCCAACATATGAATTCGTATAAGTATAACTATCCATACTATATTGTTTAATATTCCCTTGTTCTAGTGTCCCGATGTCAATAGGTGATTTTTTTCCATTGATAGAAGCGTCAGGTTTATCTGTGTAAAAAGTTATATCTAGTATGGCATCATCAGCATTAGCTGCTCCGGAAGATGTAAAGGTGTAAGTTCCCGGCTCTAATGTTGAAGAAAATTTCTTTAATCCTGGTAACCCGTTACAGGTCGTCGATATTATATTATGTTGGCCATTAATATAAGATTTAAGTTCCGTATAAGCATAATTATCAGTTGCACAATGCTCTACGGTAAGTTTCATCTTACGAGCTAGGGTGATAATATATTCGATGCTTTGATGCCCTTGAATATTATATGGATCGGAATAAAAATCCCCATAACACTCAATGGTAAATGGATAACTTGCTACTATTTGTTGGGACATAGCAATTGTGGGAAGTGTAAGCAGTATTAAGAATGTATATATATTATTTTTCATTATATCATTTTTTAATGTTTGTATTGATAATCAAAAGATTTAAGAATGTTGCCATACATATCACGAATATATTTCAATCTATTCATAGAATCATATTCGTAATGAATAGTCACATTTTTTGAATCAGTTTCTGCTATTATACCAACATGAGGACGATATGTATATGTGTGAATTAGTGCTTTTGGTAGAGCAGTTCGCAGAGCATTAACCTGGTCCATATTGGGATGTGGCTGTTTTGCTAATGCATCTGGAGTAACCCCACTTAGAGCTGTTTGTACAGCAGAATATGTAGCATTTTCAATTTTAGCTATAGGATATTGTCCATTATACCCCCATAGATAGACAACATGCTCAATGTTATCTTTGATATAGTAAGCTATATTCCCATAACAATCATAATTTAGATATTTAATACGAAGTTGAGGAGTTGTATTTCCTTTGGCAACAGACAAGTCTTGGAGTAGTATCCTATTTTGTTCTTCTTTATATGTGTGTATTTTACGACTTACAATAGAAGTATTTATACTTTCTGTTTCTTCTATAGGAATATTGAACATATGGGCAGTCTGCATTTTTCCTAAAATTCCTATTGAAGAAGAGTTTGCATAAGTTATATTATGTATTGATAAACGTCCGTCGCTATTTCTTTTCTGAATACAACTAGGAAGATAATTCACATTGTTATAAAGATAATCAGTTGTTTTAGAATGTTTTTTATTCCCATAATATTCTGTCACAGTTTGACTATCAAGTTTCCACCATTCAGAAGGTATGTTGTAATAGTATAGACCAAAATGCTGATTTTCCATTGGAGGGGCAAACATTTTTAAACCCGTAATTGCTCTTAATTCTACATTTGAATATGTATACTCTTCTTGTCTGAGGATTCTTTTAGAATTATCTATGTAGTATTTAGCTGTCAAGAGCCCATTATTTGTATGAGAAAGCAGAGGAATATTTGGAATAATACTGAGATATTCAGGATTTATTTCATCCGCTTCATTGTTAAAATAGTAAGATGTTGCTCCTTTAAATGTAGTGTCCCATAATTCCTCACTAACACATCCATAGCCTACAGGAGCTCCAGAAGCTGAATTACTATATGGTATTAAGGAGGAAGATGTTCCATGTATATATTGTGCTTGATACTGATGAATTCCATCATCATTCATTTCAAAATGTGAAACATTCCATATATAATGAAATCTAGGCTCAGACATTAATAGGCCATTTTTGTAAATAAATTTACGTTTCTGAGTTTGTAGCCCTTCAGATTCATTTAGAATTTCCTTAATTCTAATACCAGCTCCTGTATTGCACATCACAGGAGAACCAGTATATATAGAAAGTTTAACTTCTCCTTGTGCTTGATATTCCGTATTAGGAAGTGAAGAAAACGAAAAATTTCGATTGATAGATAATTTATATGTACCAGCCGTTAATGTGTAATGCCAATCTTTCCATTGTGGCATAATTGGACCCTCATGAGCGTCTGGATAAAAAATAACATATACTGTAGAATAACTATTTCCTTGTTTCTTTTGAATACGTACTTCATATCCATGATAAAGCAAATCTAAAGGGGTTTCATTCAACATATAGTCTATCTTCAATCTTAGATAAATAGTTTTTTCCGAATCTAAAGTGAAAGGGTTTCCGCTGAGTTCTCCATTTATAAAGTTATCCTGTGTATCGATGCTTGAAGAACTATGCATATATACGTCATCAAATGATAAATTACTAGTTTGTTCGGTTTCTGTATCAACATGAAAAGCATTATCATATTCATGGGGCTCATATGTAAAAATGGTTTTTCCATCGGTGGGGTATTTAATAGATTGTAAGGTTCCACACATCAGCATAGAGCTATTCGGAGTTCTATCTTGTCCATAATAATATTTAGTGGAATTATCTGAACGTATTATAGTAGGAGGTATTAAAGTTCTTGATTTTGATCGATCCCCTTCTTGATAAATAGTAGACCAGCAGTAACATAGTGGGGTGAGTGGATCTTTTGCAAATCCCCAATAGTCAATTAATGTTGTTGTTTTTGCAGGTAATTTTTCTGGGGTTATATATGAGAACATATATTTTCGATCAGATTTCTGCTCATTGGGAAGTTCATAAACACTACTAAGAAATAATCGACAATTATTATAATTGTTAATAGCTCCTATGTATGAATAATCAAACCCAATTTTTTTGATAACATCATTACTACTCTTTATTATAATATACGATAATTTTTGCGGCTTGTATGCAGAATTTACAGGTTCAATATCATATCGTTCTGTTGTTTGAAAGTCGATTGATAAATTCTTATAATTTATTTGTGATAGTATTTTTTGCTTTATAGTGGAATATGTATAACTACTGTTAGATGATAAGTTTTCTATATAGGGATTACCTGTTATATATAATAAATTAATCATTTCATCAGTTGATTCTGATAAAAACACAGGTGTTGACACATATTCTTCCTTATATAAAAAGGATATTTTATTATGCTTAGAAGAAACGATAGAGTCTAATAGCCATGCTGTAGTAACTTCATTTTGTAACCCTTTAACTGGTATGTTTTTTTTATTATTCACATAGTCTAAATATCGATTATATCTACTATTTGTAGAGGTGGAATATGTCTTCGTAATCTCTTGAGTACCAAAATAAAATTTGAATCCATTACCATCTGTGATAACGATATTATTCCTTCGTTTTTCTACATGTAAATATTGTTGTAAATTCCTTACTAATGCTTGAGGAATATTGAGTTGACCTGGATTATCTATTCTGCGAGGAAAAAAGCATGTGCCAGAATACGAGCAAAAATTGAATGAGTATATATCGGGGCAAGCATCTACACGATCTTTAATATATCTATAAATTCCAATATTTGGCTGTTGTTTGCAGAGACAAAAGGCGAACCTGGATTTTCAGGTAATGCATTCCTGTAAAAATATCCTGTGGGGGTTAATTCAAAATCATCCCAGCCCTGTATGTTTTTCGTAATGCAGCCACCAGCATTCAAAGCCCATCCCATTCCTACCCAGCTCGCATCCTGTGCAACTTTAACACCTGAAGCATGATAATTTAAACTGATAGGAATCTCCATCCCATCCAGTTCAATCTTATATAATGGTATAAAGATATTTGGGATGCCTGTATAATAACCCACAGGAATATCCCCAAAAATACCTAGAGAAGCTGCATTAGGTGATGTTGGAATTATTTTAGGGGTAGATATTTCTATTTGAGAGTAACAATATATCGATAATGTTAATAAAATTAATGTATTAAATAAACGTTCCATAATATTCTAAATTTAAAATTTTACAATTTTCTCAACATACTTTTTATCTCCAACAATAATTATTAATAAATATTTTCCTCTTGATTGTTTATCTATTTGTATAGTTTCATGATAATATCCAGATAATTGGGATACAGGTGATTTGGCAAATAGCTGTCGTCCTTCTAAATCATATAGAAATAATGATATGTCGTTATTCTGTTTCAATTCATATTTAATCTTTATATTTCCTTCTTTATTAATATATAAATTATAATTTATTATTTCACTGCGAGCATCATGTCTGTTTAATGAATTTTGCATTTTCCTATTTTGCTTCTCATTCATATTTTTACATTCTTCATTCTCCGAATCATACGGTAAGTCATAATTTTGTTCATGAGGTAAATAGGCAAAGGAAGTACTAAAATGTTCATGAGAAGTCCCTAGTTTACATACAGTACTTTTTACTGTTTCAAATAGAGGATACCGGCTTCCAACGGCATACCAATGCCATGTTTCTATTTCTAAATGAATGGAGTCATTCGCTAATAAATAATCAATACTATCTTTATTAAGAGAAAAAGGAAAAGCCTCTAAAGATAAATCGTTATTTTTCTCTTTTTGAGAAGTCATCTTTTGATGGACATATTTATGACTGTAAGTACGTAATACATTTTGTATTGTATCTCCTCCAGGCAATATTAATATACCAGAAGCATCGGCTTTCACTATAACTTTTCCACATAAGTGTATATTAAAGTGATTGCAATAATTACCTTTACCTTCAAAATATTTACTGATAGTTCGTCCTTGAAACATTGGATAAACAAATAATAATTCTGGTTGTTGATAGCTTATAAAGGTCGTTGGATTTTCAAATCCCATACAAAAAAGAGAATCACCAGAATTTCGATAATAGTACATCGTACGATGTTCAATACCAATAATAGTATCACTACCTTGAACTTCATATTTTAATTCATAATTTGCCTCTTGATACTTAATATCCGCAAAATTCCAAATTTGTTGAATTCCACTTTTACTGGGAGGAATGGTGGCTATCTGACACTTTATTAATCGGTCTCCTGAGCGAGGAAGATTGTGAGGAGTGTTTAAGATTTGCCCATGAATACATAATGGAAATAAAAATCCAATGAGAATAATACATGCCCCTTTTCTCATAGTAGTTTGTTTTTAGTTAATGTTCACAAGTTAGTGAAAGAAAATAATAAAAAGAAATTAATAGAATAAAAAACACATAGTTATGCTTCTTAACATAAAAAAATAGGGCGAAGCCTCTGCCTCGCCCTATCTCCTTTGTGATACTTGATAGATTAATTAAAAAATACCCTTTACTGTTTCCAGCATACCTTTTTCCTGGATAGAATCCAGATCAGCCTTCACAGCAGTGGTAAGTCCCGGGATATTATTCAAATCTTCGCCCCAGATAGAAGTTGCAGCAAGTACACCTTCGGTCACTTTCTGGGTATCGCCTGTTGCCCACAGATCTTTCAGCAATTGCATGATTTCCGGAGCGTCGTTCGGGGTGATCTCAGCACCGTCTTCACGAACGCCACCTTTATAATAAGTAATGATAGCGGCCAAACCGAGAACCAATCCCTTAGGCAATTCACCTTTGCGTTGCAGATAAGTCTTCAAGCCGGGCAGGTCACGAGTTTCATATTTCGGGAAAGAATTCAGCATAATGCTGGTAACGGCATGGTCAACAAACGGATTGTTGAAACGTTCCAATACATCTTCCGCAAACTTCTTCAGCTCATCTTTCGGCAAGTTCAATGTTTCCATCAATTCATCGAACATTACCTTATTGATGTACTGACCAATAACCGGATGCTGACAAGCATCACGCACAATGTTTACGCCCGACAAGTAAGCTACCGGAGAAAGAACAGTGTGAGGGCCATTCAGCAACGTTACTTTTCTTTCGTGGTACGGTGCTTCGGAAGGAACGAACAATACATTCAAACCAGCCTTGTCAGCAGGGAATTCTTTGGCAATCTCCTGCGGTGCTTCGATGACCCAAAGGTGGAAAATTTCAGCCTGTACCACCAAATTATCATCATACTGTAATTTTTCCTTGATTGCTGCAATATCCTTGCGCGGGAATCCCGGAACAATACGGTCAACAAGCGTAGCGTATACACCACATGCTTCTTCAAACCAAGTCTTGAATTCATCACCCAATTGCCATAATTCGATGTATTGGTAGATGGTTTCTTTCAGTTTGTGACCGTTCAGGAAGATAAGTTCGCAAGGGAAGATAATCAGACCTTTGCTCTTATCACCGTTGAATGTCTTGAAACGATGATACAGCAGTTGAGTCAGTTTGCCCGGATAAGAAGAAGCCGGAGCGTCAGTCAGTTTGCAGGAGGGATCGAAAGCAATACCGGCTTCCGTAGTGTTGGAGATTACAAAACGCATTTCCGGTTGCTCGGCCAACTTCATGAATTCATTGTTCTGAGTGTAAGGATTCAGTGCACGGCTGATAACGTCGATCATTGTCAGACTATTGACAGTTTCTCCTTTGTCCAAACCTTGCAGGTTTACGTGATAAAGATCATCCTGTGCATTCAGCATGTCTACCATACCTTTGTCGATGGGTTGAACTACTACAACACTGCTATTGAAATCAGTCTTTTCGTTCATGTTATAAATAATCCAGTCGATAAATGCACGCAAGAAGTTTCCTTCACCGAATTGAATGATACGTTCCGGGCGCTGAGCCTTGGGAGCGGTTTGTTTGTTTAATGCTTTCATGCTTAAAAATCGTTTTTAAAGTGATTGATATTATGATGTTTATTCAAATTCAAAATAGAAATTGATGTTTTCTTTCATCAGGATGTCGATAGGCATATACTTTACACCGGTCACCGGACGTTTGAATACGACATGGTCGCACAGAGCTTTTACGCCACAGTATCCTTGCAGTCCCGGGCGTTGTCCGATGAGATAATTTACTTCGCCGGATTTCAGGTACTCCACGTTCTTGGGCAGAAGGTCGTATCCAACTAATCCTTCCAAATGGTGTCCTGTTTCCTGTAGATATCCTGCCACCTGGTAGACGCGTGAGTTAAAGACGGCTCCTAATACCGCTTTGGGATGTGCGGTAAAGAAATCTTCCAATGTCCGGCGGTTGGCTTCATCATCTTCTTTGTTCAGTACTACATCATGAACCACCAGATTCTCATGTTCCTGTGCAATAAAATTCATGAAACCGTCCATGCGTCGTTGCATTTGTATTTCTGCCGGACTGTTCTTTTTATTATTTAGGAATAATATCAGCTCCTGCCCTTCCCTATACTTACGCATCAGGATTTTAGCGGCCATATACCCACTTGTTCGGGAATCTTGGCCGATATAGCAGAGTGCATGGGTATCTTCTATATTAAAGTCGATAAATGCATAAGGTATCTTTTTCCCTTCCAGATAAGATGTCAGCGATATCGTCTCTTCGCGGAAATTGGGGGCGATCAATACGGCATCCACTATTTCCTTACGGAGTTTCGCGCAGGCTTTTTCATAAGAAAGCCGGTCGGCATGATGGTAGCACAAAAAGTCCACACTTACATTAAAAGGGCGCAACTCTTGTGCGGCACGGTTGATGCCTTCTGCAACGGAATGCCAATAGTCATGTTCCACATAATAAGGTATAATACATAGGACACGGTAGCGCTTCTTGGCTGCCAGCCCAATAGCAAACATATTAGGATGGTAGTCTATCTCATCAAGCACTTTTTGAACCTTCTCCCTGCTGGCGGCAGAAACATCTCCCCGATTGTGCAACACGCGGTCCACAGTTCCGGCAGAAACACCCGCCATGCGGGCAATGTCTTTAATGGTGTAGTTCTTGTTTTCCATATTCTTTGTCTCATTCGTTTTAAGGCACTAAAGGTTCAATGTCTAAAACTTAAATATTATAAATATTTGCGGCAAAGATACGAATTATTTTGTTTCTCCAAGTAAATTTTCTACTTTTGTGTTCGATAACGGTTAATAAAAGCAAAAACCAATATCTTGCCTATTAGCTTTACAATCAATATTATATAGGTATAGAAAAGAGAAAGTAATATTTTTATATACTTAAAACACAGTAGAATGAAAAAATTTATGGATGAAAACTTCCTGTTGCAGACAGAAACCGCACAGAAGTTGTATCATGAACATGCGGCCAAGATGCCGATTATCGATTATCACTGTCACTTAATCCCTAAAATGGTAGCAGACGACTATCAGTTTAAGTCATTGACTGAAATCTGGTTGGGCGGCGACCATTACAAATGGCGTGCTATGCGTACCAATGGTGTAGACGAACGTTTCTGCACAGGTAAGGATACTTCCGACTGGGAAAAATTTGAAAAGTGGGCTGAAACCGTTCCTTATACTTTCCGTAATCCTTTGTATCACTGGACACACCTGGAGTTGAAGACAGCGTTCGGTATCGATAAGATCCTGAGCCCGAAGACTGCCCGTGAGATTTATGACGAGTGTAATGAGAAGCTGGCTCAACCGGAATACTCTGCTCGTGGCATGATGCGCCGTTATCATGTGGAAGCTGTTTGTACTACGGATGATCCTATTGATTCTCTGGAATATCATATTCAAACACGCGAAAGTGGTTTTGAAATCAAGATGTTGCCGACATGGCGTCCTGACAAGGCAATGGCTGTAGAAGTTCCTTCTGACTTCCGTGCATACGTTGAGAAACTGGCTGAAGTAAGCGGTGTTGCTATCTCTAATTTCGATGATATGATAGCTGCCTTGCGCAAACGTCATGACTTCTTTGCTGAACAAGGCTGTAAATTGTCCGACCACGGTATTGAAGAATTCTATGCAGAAGACTATACAGATGCTGAAATCAAAGCTATATTTAATAAGGTATATGGTGGAGCAGAACTGGCCAAGGAAGAAATCCTGAAATTCAAATCAGCTATGCTGGTTATCTTCGGTGAAATGGACTGGGAAAAAGGATGGACACAACAATTCCACTATGGCGCTATCCGTAACAATAACAGTAAGATGTTCAAGTTGCTCGGCGCTGATACCGGTTTCGATTCTATCGGTGAATTTACTACTGCTAAGGCAATGTCTAAATTCCTCGATCGCTTGAATTCTGAAGGCAAGTTGACGAAGACTATTCTTTATAATCTTAATCCGTGCGCTAATGAAGTTATCGCCACTATGTTGGGTAACTTCCAGGATGGTACGGTTCCGGGTAAGATACAGTTTGGTTCCGGCTGGTGGTTCCTCGATCAGAAAGACGGTATGGAGAAACAGATGAATGCTCTTTCCGTACTGGGTCTGTTGAGCCGTTTCGTAGGTATGTTGACGGACTCCCGTTCATTCCTCTCCTATCCGCGTCATGAATATTTCCGCCGTACATTGTGTAATCTTGTTGGCCGTGACATTGAGAATGGTGAAATTCCGGCTTCTGAAATGGACCGCGTGAACCAGATGATTGAAGATATCAGCTACTATAACGCTAAGAATTTCTTCAAGTTCTAAAAAAGAGTTACTTTTTACCAATAGCAAGGAGTGCATCAAAGTTATATCGGTGCACTCCTTTTCTTTTAGATGCATCCAATACTTCTTTAAAGAATAATCCGGGTGTAAGTAGAATTATCTTTTAATAATAACTGGTATATCCTTTAACCTTATATGAGATATTATATATACGAGAGAGATTTTTTTTCCGATGTTATTGGCTTTTATAAATTATTCATTAACTTTGCGACACCTTTAGGAATATTCTGATATACTCCTAAGAGATTATATATTAAATAGTTAGAAGCGTTTACCATATTATTCTTGTCAAGGAAATCGCCAAATTTCAAATGGATATAAGAATAATAGGCAACAAAACGCTCATGCTCGCTGTATATCCAAATATATAGTAGAGCGTGGGCTGTTGTCTTTATTATCTATATCCGGGTGTTTGGCGATACCTCTTTGACAGATAATGACAACAGTTCCCACGCTTTCATTTTATTTATAGGTGTCGTATGGGGACTTTCGACGCCGGATATACATGATGAGAAATACCATATCTGCCTTATGTGCGGCAACTTTTCTGTGTCTGCTCTGTTCTTCTTGTTCATCAAGCAGGCAAGTATCCTATTTGCAAAAGCGGAATGAGGGATTCCGGGACACTCTTATAGAATATGATGCCCACATCATGCCTAAAGATTTGCTTACCATCTCCGTCAGTTGTTCTGAACCGGAAGCCGCCTTGCCTTTCAATTTAATGGTACCTGCTTCGCAAACAGGAATCAATTCCACTAATTTAGTTTCACAACCTACCCTGCAAAACTATCTGGTGAACAATCAGGGCGAGATTGTTTTCCCTGTACTCGGCACCTTGAAAGTAGGTGGAATGACCACTCAGAAAACTTCTGAACTGATTGTGGAGAAACTGGAACGCTACTTGAAAGAGCGTCCCATCGTGACTGTCCGGTTGGTAAACTATAAGATTTCCGTAATTGGAGAAGTAAGCCGTCCGGGAGTCTATACCGTAAATAACGAACAGGTGAATGTCTTTGAAGCTGTAGCAATGGCGGGTGATCTGACCATATACGGGAAGCGGGATAATGTACGCATCATCCGCACCGTAGACGGCAAACAAAAACTTATCACCATCAACCTGAATGATGAAAACATCATCTATTCCCCCGACTTCTATCTACGGCAAAACGACATCGTCTACGTGGAGCCAAACAAGGCAAAGAAACAGAATGCCAACATTGGTTCTTCCACCAATCTTCTGATCTCCATAACCTCTATACTCATATCCCTGGCAGGGTTAATGGTCAATATTTTACGATAAAAAGTACAATTCACTAACTAACACAATCTATATATATGAACACCAATCATACAGACACTAATCAAATGCAGGAACAAGAAATAGACCTGATTGAACTTTTCTACAAACTGTTGGCGCACTGGCGGTGGTTTCTGCTGGCTGCTGTGGTAGCACTTGCCGGCGCATACATTTATGTACATGTAACCACTCCTGTCTATCAGGCAACGGCTTCTGTTGTCATCAAGGATTCGGAAGGAAGCAATAAGGCCATCGATGAGTTGTTCCAGAAAGTCGCTCCTTCTTCCCTCACCTCTGCAAATACGCAGATTGAAGATGAAATGGAGATATTGCGTTCACGCTCTATCCTGCTGCAAGTGATTAATGAGTTGAATCTGCATACGAAGTACAAGGTGAAAGATGGACTTTTCTATAATGAAACCACTACACCTCCCATCATTGCTTCTATGGATAAAGTATCCATGGATACATTGAGCGGGACATTGCTGATACAAGTGGAGAAAGCAGGTGAACGTTATGCCGTGAGTAGCGCCTTGGACGATATTTGTGTAACAGAGACTTGTACTGGTTTCCCTGCCTTTGTAGAAACTCCTGCCGGACGATGCACTTTAAGATTACTGCCCGGACATCAGTTTTCCGAAGCCATAAAGATAAGCATTTGCCGTCCTATCGATGCCGTGAACTATTATTCCGGTCAACTGGTGGTTACCACTACTTCAAAGAAAACTTCTATCATCAGTCTGACCTTCAAGGATACGGATAAGAATCGTGCGGAAGTTTTTCTTGCCAAGTTAATTGAAGTCTACAACCGGGATGCAATGGATGATAAGAATAAGGTGACAGGAAATACACTCATCTTTTTGGAAGAACGTTTGGATAGTATCAGCAACGAACTGGGATTTGTAGAAAAGCATCTGGAGCAATACAAACAAAAAGAACGTCTGAGCGATTTGAAAACCAACATGACTCTGGATCTGAATACGAACAATGAGTACGAAAAAAAGTTGCTGGATGTGGAGATGCAGCTAAATATGACTAACTATATCTATAACTATTTGTCAGATGATAAACACCGTTTTTCGCTATTACCAGTGAATACGGGCATTGCCGATACGGAACTAGTGCAACTTATTAACGAATATAACAAGGAGCTGCTGGAACGTGAGCGGCTGATGAACACCATGAAAGCAGATAATCCGACGATTGTTAATCAGGATATTCGCATAGATGCGCTGAGAAGAAATGTAGTAAGTTCTGTGGCTGGTGTAAAAGACGGACTCGGCATAGCGCGCACTGATATTTTGCGTAAAACCGATTATTTCAACTCCCGTATCAGAAATATGCCGAAGCAGGAAAGGGAGTTTAATAACATAGACCGGCAACAGCAAATCAAGGCAAACCTATATCTGATGTTGCTTGAACGGCGTGAACAGGCAGCTATTTCTTTGGCCGCCACAATGAACAAGGCAAGAGTGATTGATGCTCCCCTATCCGCTGACAGACCGATAGCTTCGCGAAGTATGATGATCTATGCCGGAAGTCTGTTTCTGGCATGTGTAATGACAGCAGGAGTTATTTTGTTCGGAAGAATTTTCCGTACTAAAATCGTGTCGGTAGCGGAAGTTGAGAGTACACAAATTCCTGTAATGGGAATCATTCCGTATACCAAAGAAGGTGGTGGCGTTGAAGAAGGACAAAACGGTATCATGGAAGAATCTTTTCGCCGCATGAGAAGCAATCTGCGTTTTCTTACCGAAGACGGTGACAAAAAATGTATTCTGATGACCTCCACCATTAGCGGAGAAGGAAAAAGTTTCATCAGCATCAACCTGGCTCTGACCTTTGCTTTTCTGGGATGCCGGGTACTGGTAGTAGGTTTGGATATCCGTCGTCCCAGACTGGCGGAGTACTTCGGAATAAAGAGTCATGTAGGTATGACCAGTTATCTTTCGAACAATGAGATAAAACCAGAAGATATAATTTTCCCATCGGGTATACATGAACATTTATTCGTTGCGCCTGCCGGACCTGTCCCTCCCAATCCGGCAGAACTGTTGGAAAGAGCACGATTGAAAGAAGCATTCACGTATTTCCGTCAACAGTTTGATTATATCATTGTAGACTCAGCTCCGGTGGGATTGATTAGTGATACACTGAGCCTAAGCAAAGTGACTGATTTCACACTCTATGTGTGCCGCATGAATTATACACACAAGAATGTGTTGTCTGAAATTGTAAAGATACAACGGTCAGGGCAACTGAACCAAATATCTCTGGTTGTGAATGGCGATAATCTGGCGGAAAAGAAATATGGATATGGTTACGGATATAGTTATGGCTATGGAGATACTCATAAAAGACATAAGTAGTATACACCCATTTTCATCTCACTTTTTTTTCTTCTCAATGAAGATACTGTTCCGGACTTTCATAGGTTAGGTAAAGTCCGGACGGTATTTTCTAAAACCACCACTTCTTCTTCTTGTCCTGTTCTGTAGCAATATTACCTTGCGTATAGATATCCCGGAACGTTTTATGTTCTTTAATCATCTGATAGATAAGCCCCCAATCGGGCAATCCACCCAGATTACGGTCATCAATAAAAAGGTCTACTTTCAGTTTACGGGAGAATCCACAGTCCTGCTGCTTTTCTTCGGGATAATCACGATTGACAGCATAGAATTCTACTCCTCTTTCTTTGCACCAGGCAACGGCTTCTTCCAAAAGTTCACCTTCGCGCACACTCCACAAGATGAGCCTGTGCTGATCTTGCTGCAACAGTTTTAAAGTGTCTGTTGCAAAAGGAATTTCTTTACCGATACGGGGATAGCGATGTTCTACTATAGTTCCATCGAAATCAACTGCTATTGTCATAGTTTTATGCTGAAAAATTACAGAACAAAGATACGAATCTTATTGAGAAAACAAAGCGTTCTCCCCTTTTTACAATATGCAAATATGAAAGATATTTGCATATAATTTCATAAAAATGTATTTTTGCGCTTAATTTTTCACTAACAACATAATATTAGGATGACTCAATCACCCAAAAATGTATCTAAAGGGTTCACTAAAGCCTTTTGGGTAAGCAACACGGTCGAACTGTTCGAACGTATGGCATATTATGCCGTTTTCATCGTTCTCACCATTTATCTTTCTTCTATTTTAGGCTTCAACGACCTTGAAGCGAGTATGATTTCCGGTTTATTTTCCGGTGGTCTTTATCTTTTGCCTATCTTCACGGGTGCTTATGCCGATAAGATAGGTTTCCGGAAATCCATGATTGTTGCTTTTTCGCTGCTGTCTGTCGGATATTTGGGTTTAGGAATTCTCCCTACCCTGCTGGAAGCTGCCGGTTTGGTGGAATATGGCACAGCAACCCGTTTCACCGGACTGCCGGATAGCGATAGCCGTTGGATAATCGTTCCTGTGCTGTTTGTTATCATGGTGGGTGGATCGTTTATCAAATCTATTATTTCAGCTTCGGTGGCAAAAGAAACTACGGAAGCAAACCGCGCACGCGGTTATTCCATATTTTATATGATGGTGAATATTGGTGCATTTACCGGAAAGACAGTGATTGACCCGTTGCGGAATGTTATTGGAGACCAAGCTTATATCTATATTAACTATTTCTCTGCCACGATGACCATATTGGCATTGCTTTCCGTTGTTCTGCTCTATAAATCTACTCATACGGCAGGAGAAGGAAAAAGTATGCGTGAAATCGGTCAAGGCTTCCTGCGCATCATCACGAACTGGCGTCTGCTGATTCTTATCCTGATTATAACGGGATTCTGGATGGTGCAGCAACAATTATACGCTACGATGCCTAAATATGTAATCCGTATGGCGGGTGAGACTGCCAAGCCGGGTTGGATAGCTAATGTAAACCCGTTTGTAGTGGTTTGCTGCGTTAGTTTCGTGACGCGTTTGATGGCGAAACGTTCGGCTATTACTTCCATGAATATCGGTATGTTCCTTATTCCATTCTCGGCTCTGCTGATGGCATGCGGTAATCTGCTTGGAAATGACGTGATAAGCGGAATGAGCAATATCACATTAATGATGATAGCCGGTATCGTGATACAGGCTTTGGCAGAGTGTTTCATTTCACCGCGTTATCTGGAGTATTTTTCCCTGCAAGCGCCTAAGGGTGAAGAGGGTATGTATCTTGGATTTAGCCATCTCCATTCCTTCCTCTCTTCCATCTTCGGTTTTGGTATCGCGGGAGTATTGTTGACAAAATACTGTCCTGATCCTGTCCTTTTTGAGACTCGTGAAGCATGGGAGGCTGCAAGCGCAAATGCACATTATATCTGGTATTATTTCGCTGCCATCGGTCTGATATCCGCACTGGCACTGTTAGTATTTGCCAAAATCACCGAATCCATCGACAAAAAGAAGAAAGCCAAGGTCTGAATATCTCATTTTTTATGTATATTTGCCGTCACTTTGCCATAAAAGTGGCGGCTTTTTCTAAATTGAGGAGAACATAATGAAAGTAAAATTTATAAGCCTTGCGAGCGGAAGTAGTGGCAACTGCTATTATATAGGCACTGAAAAATACGGAATACTTATTGACGCTGGTATAGCGGTACGTACTATTAAGAAATCATTGAAGGAAGTGGGCATCGGTATGGAGACGGTACGTGCGGTATTCGTTACACACGACCATGCAGACCATATCAAAGCTGTAGGCGGACTGGGTGAGAAACTGCATATCCCTGTCTACACAACTGCGCGTATCCACGAGGGAATCAACAAAAGTTATTGCATGACGGAGAAGCTTCACTCTTCCGTTCATTATCTGGAGAAAGAAGAGCCGATGGTACTGGAAGATTTTCATATCGAGTCTTTCGAAGTTCCCCACGACGGTACGGACAATGTGGGTTATTGCATTGAAATCGACGGAAAAGTATTCTCGTTCCTCACCGACCTTGGTGAAATCACCCCTACTGCTGCCAAGTTTATCCGTAAAGCGAATTACCTGATACTGGAAGCTAACTATGATGATGAAATGCTGCGTATGGGTACATATCCGCAGTATTTAAAGGAGCGCATTACTAGTCGTACGGGACACATGAGCAATATTGCAACCGCCGAGTTCCTAGCTGAAAATATTACGGAAGATCTGAAATATATCTGGCTTTGCCATTTGAGCAAAGACAATAATCATCCGGAACTTGCTTACAAGACGGTGGAATGGAAATTAAGAAGTAAAGGTATATTGGTAGGTAAAGATGTGCAACTCTGCGCTTTAAAGCGTAGCACTCCCTCCGACCTGTATGAGTTTGATTAAAAAAAGCCGCTTTCATCGAAAAAAAGATTTTATTTTGCTTGGATGAATAAAACAAAAGGACTACTTTTGCACCCGCAAATAAGAAAAACGATGCACTCTTAGCTCAGCTGGTAGAGCAATTGACTCTTAATCAATGGGTCCAGGGTTCGAGTCCCTGAGGGTGTACGAAGATAAGGTTCTGAAAACAATTGAGTTTCAGAACCTTTTTTCTTTAATTGCCATATTTTTCAATAACTAGACCAAATAGTATCTGAAATCTTCTGTATCGATGCAACAACAGGAAGGATTTATCTGTTTTTTATATATAGTTTCGATCTTATCATGAATAATTGGAAGAAAAAGTTTATCATAATATGGAGCGGACAACTATTTTCCATATTAAGTAGTTCCATAGCTCAATTTTCTATCGTCTTGTGGATTAGTCTCAAAACGGGTTCTGCCGAAGTTTTATCCTTCGCCATGATTGCGGCATTGTTGCCACAAGCCTTATTGGGAGCTTTTGCAGGGGTATATGTTGACCGTTGGAACCGGAAATGGACAATGATTGGCGCAGACAGTTTCGTTGCACTTTGCTCCGGTATCATTGCCTTACTCTTTTATCTGGATACGATAGAGTTATGGCATATCTATGTGTTGCTGGCGCTTCGTTCTATCGGCGGAGCATTTCACTCGCCTGCAATGAAATCATCCGTTCCGTTGTTGGCACCGGAAAAGGAACTGACCCGTATTGCGGGAATTAATCAGGCCATTCAGTCTATTTGTAATATTGGTGGTCCGGCGTTGGGAGCAGTTTTGCTGCTGGCGTTTGATATGAGTGTTGTTATGTTGTTGGACGTGGCAGGTGCAATTATCGCTTGTACTGCTCTTCTTTTTGTCTATATTCCAAATCCTAAGAAAGAAAATATTTCTGCAAAGAGTGTATTGAATGATATGCGTGATGGATTCCGGGTAATTATGCAGAACAGAGGGGTGAGTTGGGTAATGGTTACGGAGATATTAATTACTTTCTTTGTGATGCCGGTGGTTGCCCTGATGCCATTGATGACGTTGCACACTTTTTCGGGAACAGCTTATCAGATTAGTTTGATAGAGACGCTTTTCGGGGCGGGCATGTTGGCCGGAGGGGCTTTACTGGGAATCTGGAACCCTAAGATAAGGAAGATATTGATGATTGCGTTCTCTTATGCGATTCTTGGTCTGGCATTGGCACTTTGTGGAATGTTGCCCAGTACAGGATATGTACTTTTTGCCATACTGACAGTAATGCAAGGACTGATTGTTCCGTTTCTTTCTAGTCCCTTTACTTCTTTATTGCAAACGCAATTCAAGCCGATTTATCTGGGGCGTGTGTTTTCGTTGTTCGATAGCATAAGTTTGTTCCCTTCCATTTTCGGTTTGTTTGTAACGAGTTTCGTTGCAGATGCTTTGGGCATAGGCAATATATTTATCTATTGCGGGTTTGCTATTGTACTGACAGCCATTCTAATGATGTGTATTCCTTCAGTGAGGAATCTGGAGAAGGAAGAAATGAAACGGAAGGAACACACATTCAAAGAATAATCATACTTCTCCTAATCGAGTACCGCAATTTCCACAGAATGCTGTATCCGGACTCAGTGAGGTACCACATGACGGACAGAAATTAGGTTTCGTTACTTCATTCGGACCATCTTGTCCTTTTTTGAACAGTTCCTTGAATTTTTTGGAAAGCCCGCCTAATTTCCTGTACAAGTCAAAGGTTATTTGCGTATTCGGTACCACTTGCATATAACTGCTCATCATCTTCACCAAAATCCAACTATCGATAAAAGCATATTTCACTGTCCATGCCAGAAACAGGGAAATAACAAATGCCACAAATCCACTCCAACCGAACAATCGGAACAGTCCGCCGAAGATGATAAATGCTACCAGTGTTACAGCTATAATGGAAATAATTACCATCAAAGTTGTTTTGGTTGCATCCTTCAGCAGGGTTTTCCAGTTCTGCGCATAAATAACCACGCCATCGGCGGCAGATTTATACGCATTCTGTTCAGGATGATTAAACGTGTATCCCAAACAGCACTCATCTATATAGCCTAACGAGATATCCAGAAACATATTCATCAGGCTCTTCACTCCATCCGTACCGGGAATGGCTCCCAATAAACTGTCAGCGATACGTCCCAGGGTTCGCTGCAATTGCTTGACGGACCCGGCTATCAGCTTGTCCAGTGCAAAGTAAACGTTGGATGTACCGAACCGTTCCTTAACCATGGCCTTCCCGGTGTTTACAGGGTCGGTAGGTACGGTGCCTGTCTTGAATGCTGTTGCGATAATCGCCACATCTCCTGCTTTCACCAGATAACCGATGTAGTGGTTGATGATGAAATTCACCACTCCTATTGCTACCAGCCAGATGCAAAACATGATGGCTCTTACTCCTTCGCTGGCAAAAAAAACAGAAATCCCCATCAGGATAGCAAAGAGCACAATGGCTATCAGGATATTCAGTAATCCCAGTCCCAGCTTGATCCATCCGAAGACAAGGGTTTTAGTAAAAACTTCTTTGGCTGTCATGGCTATTTCAGTATTTTATATTTGCCGATAACGGGAAGTTCTTTGGCTTTTTCGTTCAATGCATTTACAATTCCAATGATGGCGAGTATTGTAAAGACAAAATATACCAGATTCAGGATTGTACCGCAGAGTGAATATATCTCCCACAGTCCCATACCTCGCCACAAGAAGGCGCGCAGAAGGGAAGTAAGAATATAGTCGGCGATGCTCCAGCCAACCAAAGCCATGAATAGAATCAATCCTTGGTTGGCATGATAACGGGCGAACTTGGATTCTTTAGCGGCTAAAATCGGAATGAAAACCAGAATGCCGAAATAGGCAAGTATTGCCATGACCTTATTTTCTTCTATATCCTTTTTCTCAAATTCGGCTGTGTTATCAGTCGTATTATTCAGTTTGCCCAGTTTACTGCCCAGGGCATCGGCAGCAGCAGTTGCCTGATCCAGTGTTTCCTGTTCCTCTGTCTGAACAGATTGTACCGGCCGTTGGGCAACAGGCTGAGGAGACGGCTCATTGACCGATTGATCTGTATTTATCTGTAAAGGTATGCCGCAAGCCGGACAGAACTTTACACCTTCTTCTACTTTTTGTCCACATTTACCACAGAATGCCATAGTTATTCCTCCTATTGTTTTTAGTTAATATCAGTAATGCTTGTTCCGAATTCTTTTATTGCATTTATCGTATCACCGAAAAGCAACCCACCGACTAATATAAATAAAGTAGCGAGTATACCCGTAATGAGCAACCATACCAACATTGCACGTGCAAAGTTGCGCTTATTTACTTTCCGGCAACCGCCACATGCCCAAATTATCAGTAATATCAGGTTGATAAGCGGAATCAGCATCAAAAACATAATGCCTATATATCCTCCGGTGGTAATCGGCTCTTCTTTGTAGGTTTGCGCAGGTGGTGCGGCATATACCGGAGCCGGTTGTTGTACCGCCTGCAATTGCGGTTGTACACACGGCTGAACAGGTGGCGATACTGATTCTACGGAAGGATCAGTTGCTCTGTCTTCTGCTACTGATGTGCCACATGAAGTACAGAACTTCACGTTGTCGGGAATCCGGTTCCCGCAATTTGTACAAAATACCATGATATGTATCTTTTTTATATGTTATTCCCTATTGATTCTTCTCTACACCTATTAAATGTCACTTATCATAATCCCGTAACCGCTATCAGTTCCTGCGCACTTTGCAGTTTTCCTTTCTTAGTATACATCTCCATTTTCACCTGGCCTATACCGGGGGTGTACCACGTTTTTTCGGTCGTTTCTTGCTTCATCCCCATTACTTTGGATGAAGCCGTACATTCCACTATCAGGCATTCCAGATTTCTACCGCCTATGTTCAGCGTTTCTTTCCCCGTCACTTTCACGTCAGTGAAATTTGTGGTAGTTTTGATTGCGCCCATGCTGATACTGACGCTGTAATCATCCAATACAGTCCCTACCGATGCATCGGCGGGCAACGTGAAACTGTCTCCGGTTATCTTCATTCCTGCCATCATCTTACCTGCCATGGAGGAAGGGTCAAATTTCACAGCGCCATCCTTCACGTGTACGGTCGTCACCATCGGTTCCTTGAAGAGCTCCTTTTTCTTATCGTCCATTACCTGAGTAGCGGTAGTGATGCAGAAGTTTTGCTCGTTCGTCACTTCCACTTTGGTTACGGTCATCTGCGAATATCCTTCTATCTTACCTTTACCGTTCTTTTCGGCATAAGTCAGGCTTACACCTTCCTTAGCGGGATAATACGGTTGTTGCGCCTGTATTCCTATTGTCAGGAAGAAGGCAAGTGTGATAAATGCGCTGATCTTTTTCATATTTATAATAAATTAAATGGTTTCTTATTGCTTGCTTATTTTCATTCTGTAATAATATACCGCTATGTCCGGATAGACATAATATGCAGTAGAAGAGGTCGCTATGAAGTCCGTATGAAAGAAAGCCTTCCTGCTTTTACTTTGAATATCCTCATAGCTGCCTTTGAACGATGCATTGTAGGCAGTGGCACAAAAGCGAACCTGCTCCACTTCATTCAGCTCGGATAGCTGCGGACAACGGCGATACAGCAGTTTCACGAACAGCGACAGATAGATACACTGCCATTGCACATCGTCCAGCCGGAGTATCCGTGCTCGGCGGGCTTCCACGTTTTCCGACAGGTCGAAATAAATTCCGTAATCGTGCCGCCAGTCCGTCTGCATCCATTCTCGTTCCACCTCTTCGGCAAAGGACGGTTTCATCTGAAAACGTCCGATGGAGAAGTTCGCCATGCGTGTACCTCCTTGTACATAGAGCGCTTTGACGGCTGCCGTTTCCATTACGTTCTGCAAAGTGGAGTAACGTATTTGTTCGGGAAAAATCACCGCTACCGCCAAGTCGGCGGGAATTGCGAATTCATTGAATATGACATCCCACACTTTTCTTTGTTTCTCCACATTGTGTTCGGCAGTCGTCCAGTTGTCTTTGAATATCTGCCGGAAATCCGGAGTATCAATGTGCCCTCCTAAGAAACACGCTGCAACCAGAACAGCCGTTACAACTTGTAGGTACATTTCACGATGCTGTTATCCCGCACTATCACCCATACCAGTTTGTTGTCCACTTGCTGGAATGCCAAGGGATAGAAAGAAGTACCGTCGTGCAGTGTAACCGAACCGTCGCGCGTGTAAGTAACCTTACGCACGCCGCTTTCCGAAGTCCACGTGTTGTATGGCGGTTTCACGCGGGGCGTCTTTGGCTGGAAGTCCCTCGGATCTTTATCGGTCAGCTTCCGTCGCCGGCCATTCTCGTAAACATATCTCGCCTTTTCCTCACCATCGTACACGATGATGCGGCTGTTGGCGATGAAATCCGTCACCGAAGAAGCGAATCCGCTCTCGGGCCACCACAGATACTCATGCTTCTTGAACTCCAGCATCGGTTCCATCTGTACGGGCAGCACATTGGGCTGAGGAAAATCACTGTAGGCTTTGTGGAGGATATCGGTGAAACTGGTCACCAGGTTGTAGGATGCACGGTTCATGGCGCAGGCGGGAATCATCTCTTCCTTTGCCATCTCCGCATACACCCTCTCCAGTTCCGGCAACAGGGCTTTCGCGTCATCCAGCTGTGCCTGAAGACTGTTCCGCCACAGTTTGGCGGCGCGCGTGCGATAGTTCTTCATCAGTTCGTCGGCCTGCGCATAGAGTTTCTCTATCTCTCCGCGGTCTTCGGTGGCGAATATCTGTTCGTATATTTTCTTCAGTTCCTTTTCATAATCATCGGCTATCTTTTCGCAACTGGTGATGACACTCTGGTTTTGCTTTGCCAGTTGTTTCTGCTTTTCGCTCACCTGTTGCAGTTGCCGGGTGAGTTTGTTGAACCGGGCGTTGATAGCCTGGGCTTTTGATGCAGTTTCCATGCTTCTTGCCGCAACGGCAGTCAGGTCGTTTAGTGCATCGGGGTTTTCTGATACGAACTGCATCATTTCTTCGTCGCTCAGTTTTCCGCCTTTGGCTTTCTCCCTCTTTTCCAGTTCAGCGTCCATGGCTGTCAGCTTGTCCATTTCGGAGCCGGTTATCATGGACTCCTTTGCTTTCTCCATGAGCCGTTGCTTTTCCGCTTCGGGCAGGTTGGGATCTTCCAGGAGTTTCATTTCATCTACGGTCAGTCCCATTACGCCTGCCAGTTCCTGATACAGTTTGTCGCGGGCGGCAAGCATTTCTTCGTCGGAGCAGGTGTTCTGCTGATCCAGTTCTTCCACACGCATATCCACGGCTACAATCTTGCGGTAGTAGCTTGCGCGGGCTTCTTCGGTAGGAGCCGCCAAGGCGGCTACGGTAGGCAGGGCGGGCAGTTCGTTCAGCAATGCCTTTGCGGTAGTTGCCTTGCTGGGTTGTATCATTTCATCCCAGGATGAAGCGGCGACGCGCAACTTAGGAATCCTGTCAGTGGGAGTCGGAGTCGCGTTTCCCGGTTCCCCTTCTTCGCTGTCCCGGTCCGTGTTATCTTCGGATTCATCAGTGCCAACAACTACATTTTCCACTTTCTGTTTCAGTTTCTTCAGAAATCCCTGGCAATGGGCGGTTGCCGGCATCAGTAAAGCCAAGGAAAGTATACATACTGGTATCAGTAAAACATTCTTTTTCATATTCAGCGTATTTTAGGAAATTAAGAAGAGAAAGCGACAGCCCGCATCTTCATTTTGCGTGCCGATGGGGCTGTCGCCATCATAGAGTAATGAAACAAACTGCACGGGTATTCTTTAAAAGGATACGTATACCAGAGCCATTTTTATTTTACTGTATCCCTCACAAGTGTAAAATCACAAGTTTACCACTTCATTCACATTCTATGATGTAAGAACCTCATTCGGTTGGAGAAAGTCTTATCTCCTCCTCAACAACTTTAGTGAAGGAACTTTGGCTACCATCGTCCGGGTGCCGGACGGACTTACCAAACCTCCCAGAAATCCTTGTAGCTTGCTGTATCCTTCGCACAGAAAAACTACCAGTTTGCAGTCTTCCATGTCAGAGTCAGTGTCTCCCTGCGGATAGTAAACAATGACGGCATAATTGTCATCTTTCCGGTAGGCTATCTCTTTTACACCGGTGCTTCCGTCAGTGGCTTCGGGTGTCACAGGCTCGAAGCCGGCGCCTGCCAACAGGGTCTTGACTGCGTTATAGTCTGTCTCGGTCTTTTCCCTATAACCCAGTACCACAGCAAGGGCATTGGTGCCCTCGAAGTTGAGCTTCAGCATCTTGTCTATCGGCAGTGGCATCTGTGGCATGGCGGCACTGAGCCCTACATCGCTCCATTGGGTTACGTTCTCTGCTTCCGATACGGTAAGGACATTGGGTAGATACACTTTGCCGGTGATACTGGCATTACTAAGTCCGGTTCCGGCATATATTTGTCCCGTACCGGTGATGGTTACATCGTAGCCGCCTTTGTCAGAGGTTGCAATGATGAAGTTGGCAAATTCAAAGTTCCCCACAGCATTGAGCGAATAGTAAGCCGCCATTCCTGTGTACTCGCCCGAGCCTGAAAATTCCGGGATGTCGGCCATGAAGAAATCAGCACAGGTAATCAGCAATTCCTTGTCCACAACCATTCCTATTGCCTTTTCGGATACCCAAGGAACCACTATTGATCCGCCTCCTTCCATGGTGATTGTGAGTGAACTGTCATCAAATTCCTCGCAGATTTCCAGTCCGGTGATTACCAGGTCGGAGCCGGTCAGCTCGAATTCACGGCTCATCCTGTCTCCCGTAGCTGTCTGAACCCAAAGCGTGGCCTTGCCGGAGTTGCCGGGGATGCGTAGTTCGAACTTACCGTCGGCGGTGGTCCATATGGGGGGTGTCTTCACGTCTTTGCCGTTTAAGGTGTATTCCACCCAGACGTATGCTCCCACCAGTTCGGAACAAGAGTTGGTGATTTGTCCGCTGATTACGGGTATGCAGGGCAGTTCGAGATTGACGTTCTCGACGGTTGAAGCACCGGGTTGTCCCGGAACGGAAACACTGACTTCCGGAGAATAGAAATTGTAATCCTCACTCTTTACAGTGACAGTCACCGGAGTGTTGGCGGGAACATATACCCAATAGCTGCCGTCGCTGTTCGTCAGGGCGCTGGTCTGATCCACAGTCACCAGTGTGCGCGGAATGGGGCGATTCTGGCAGTCGGTCACCCGGCCTTTGATGGTTACCCGGTCTTCGGGTACATCGAGGTTGTGCCAGGAGAAGTGGCTTACGCTGCCTACGTATACATCGCCTTTCAGCGTGGCTGTCCCCTCTTCTACCCACACGCCGGCTTCTTCGTTGAAGTACCACAGCGGGATGGTGGGTGGCGGGTTATTCTTCATACTTTCGGGGATGGGAAATGTCATTTCGGACTTGCTTCCCTCCTTCAGTTGCAGGGAGTTTCCGCTTGCATCGCTCAGACTGACCTCTACCATACCGTAGGATATCAGTGTGGCGTTGCTCTCGTCCATGCGCACGGCTGCCATGTCGCCTCCGGGCATCATGGTAGTGAAGTTCTCATTATCCGGTGAGAGGTAGAGCATGTCTGCCTTTACGGTTCCCGAATAGTCTTTTCCGTCGGCGGTGACAAGAGATGAAGCGGGTATGGCTACTTCCATTCCGTCAGCTTTCAGGGTGTTTTCTTCTGTCGGAGTGAAAGTAGTGGAAGTTGTATTGGTTGCTCCGTCATTCTTGCTTTGCATCACTATTTGTAGGGAGAGTTTGTCCTGAAATAGTCCGGAACGGGTAACGGTGAAATATCCGTTTTTCTCGAAAGTAAAGCGGAAACGTCCGTTGGCACTGGCTATGCGTTCGAAGGTGAACAGGCCCATGTCATTGGTCACGGTTTGCGTCTCGCCACTGGAGATGTTTACGCCCGACAATGGATTGCCTTCCGTATCGGTCACTGAACCTTCCACATCGGCATCTTTCATGGTCACCGTTACGGTAATAACCGGCGGTTTGGGATCGTCAGGTTCATCAGGCTTATCGGGAACTACCGGAACCTCGGCTTCATCCGGAAGGTCTTTATCGTCGTCGCTACAGCCCGTCATAGTGGCCATAGAGATTGACAAGAAAGCCATCAATAGTAAATACCAGAATTTTGTTTTCATAATGCAAGGGTTTTAAAGGTTGTGATGGATTGGTAGGGCAGAAAGGAAGAGTTGCCGCGACGTGCTGCGGGGCGGTGGCGGCAACTCTTCGATTTCTATTTAGTTACCTTTTCATTTAGGATGAGCCATTTCCAATGCCCGTTTAATGTCTCCGCGTTTAAGTCCATTATAGTCATCTGTCTCATAAGTAACTTTCTTACCATTACGTTTTACGTTGGTCACTTCTCCTGAAGTTTTATATTCACTTTCCGCAGCTTCTGCAGCTTCTACAACCGGCCATGTTTCTTCTATCACACATTTAGTGCATATAGCATCGTCTCCGCTACCATTGAAAGTCAGATTCACCACAACACTGGCTTTCCATTTTCCGTATTGCCATGTGTAACCAAATTTAGCGGTGTTTCCACTACTGTCCCAACCGGTAAAGGTTGTTGTTACATCATCCGGATCATCGTCATCATCCCCGCATCCCACCAATAGCGGAACACTGCACATCATAAAGAGTACAACGAGGAAATTCCATTTCATTAATAAAGTTTTCATAGGTTTTTATGCATTAAAGAGTTTGTAAATGGTTTTAAAACTTATAGGCTGCGCCTAATGAGAATACCGGGCGATTCCACCCGGAAACAATCTGATACTTGATTTCTAAGTTTAGCGCGAATTTTTCTGTTAACAGATATTCACCGCCGCCTCCAAGGTTAAATCCAAAGTCTGAAGCTGATGCACTTACTCCCAAATAATCAACAGAAGTACCCAGTAAGCACACACCTGCCAACGGATAAAGGCGGAAACTGTCGCTTATCCCAAAAAGGTAGTGCACATTCGCATTAATGTCCCACATACTTACAAGATCTTTTTTAAGAAAGTAAGTAGCGCTTGGTTCAATACGCAGATTATCGATAATGTTGTACTGGAACTTGGCTCCGATACCGAAGTTGCTGAGACCGCTTTTTGTTCCATAAGACAAGTTTACACCGGCACCCATTTCACCTTTCTCTTGTGCAAAGAGGAATGCGGTTGATAATGCCATAATTACTACCATTGCCATTCGTTTCATTAATCTTGTTTTCATAATTATTAATTAATTAAAGTTTATCCTACTCATATAGCTTTTCGGTTCCGCTTTTTATTATTTATCCCTGTATTTCCTTCTTAAAAAAAGAGGGAAACGTCTTTTATTCAGTTAATTCAAGTAAAACATGTCCAAAGTGACGCTTCCCTCTTAGAAAAAGAGTGTTTTACCTTCACAGGTATCTTCAGGTGTGGTTTCACCTATTCTTTTTTAGAATAGATTCTACTCTGTTCTCATTGCTTGACAAACTCCACTCGTCTGTTCTTGGCACGGCCTTCATCGGTGCCATTATCGGCAATGGGGGAATCTTGTCCCTTGCCTGCACTGACGAGACGGTCGGCAGATATGCCCAGTTCTACCAGCTTATCGACAATTGCTTTGCTTCGGGCTTCACTTAGGGTTTGGTTGGAAGCAGCATTTCCGGTACTATCTGTATGTCCCTCTACTGAGAATTTCAAGTCGGGATTGTCAGTCATCAGTTTTACAATACGGTTTATCTCCCCCATTGATTCGGGCTTAATGGTTGATTTGCCTACATCAAAGGTGATACCGTAGGTGATGAATTTGCCGTCGGTCATCATGCGGTCATAGAGGGGGACGGCGCCTTTGGCGATGCGGACATTCTTGATGAAATAAAGTCCTTGCTCAGTGCAGTCGGCTCCCACAACAAACCATGTAGGCTTATCCATATTAGGAATATTAAACAAGCGCGTTTGGTCAAAATACATCTTCATTGCACGTTTGTTGAATGAAATAGAAATGTGATGCCACGCTTCGGTTTCCCATGCAACTTCCTGTGCATTTCCTGATCGGTTTTCTCCACCAACCGACCAAAAATATCTGATAGATTCCTTTCCTACTCTTTCACTTTTACTTGTATGTCCATAGTAAGGGCATATTTCTGTATCAAAACATTTATTGCCCTTTTCGTTCAATAGTCGAAAATACCAATCGGCATTTATCCAATGCTTTTGCGTAGGATAAGCTTCAATAGCCATAGCATGGTCACGCATATAAATATCGAACTCTATGGTAAAGTTGTCGGGCAAGTATCCCTTAGGTTTTTCCATTAGAGGAACAATTTGCCCCGCTGATGTCATTTCTATACATTTCACACCATCAATACTTGCTATTTCTGCCCCCCCTGAAAGTACATCCCATTGGCTTGGAAATTCCCCAAGTTGTTCATTAGCCTGATTATCTTCAAAGATAATCTCATCACCCGCTACGAAGTCGAACTTGTTCCAACTGATTTGGGCAGATTTCTTCTGTTGCTTCCCTTCATCCTGTGTTACTTCTTGTCCATCGATATTGGCATTATCACCAATATCACCCTTTTTCACTTTTTTGTCTTCTCCCTTCACCGCGTCCTCCGCTCCTTCAAAAGCATTATCCACCGTCTTGTCTACGGTATCATCCACTTTCTTTTCCACTTTCTTCTTTGCCCGATCCTCGGCTCGGTCTATTGCCTTTTGCCCCAGCTTTTTCAGCCATTGCGCCTGTACATCCGTTGTTCCTGCTACGAACAACAATGTGATTAAGATAAATACCACTCTTTTCATAAGTCACTCTTTTTTATGTAAGATTAATATGCTATTTCTCTGTGCATCTGAATAATTTCATGCAAAACCATTTTAAGGAGCATCTTCTTTTCTTCTTTTCACTGCGTAGTACTTTCTTCCTGCATTCAGCTTCCAGCTCTTCTGCAGCTTTCTCTACCCGCACTATTCTTTCATCTCTACCGTCCGTTTCATCACGTGATACGCATTCATCGATTATCTCAACCACTTGTTCGTATGAAAGCATCGGTTTCTTTTTCTTATCTTCATCCATACTCCTTGAAAATGATTAGGTGAAACGTAAATCATTGCTGAAGGCAAAAGTAGATTCTTATAGGATTGGGCGTTTGCACTATATGCGCATAGATTTATACTATATGCGCATTTTTACTTGCAGGAATTTGACTTATGTGCGCATAAGAAGAAGTTAAAGTATTGATTGATAGAGATAAAAAGTGTAAAAAGTCCTTTCGTACAATTAATAAAAAGGAACGGTATCAGTTTGAAATTTGATGCCGTTCTACTAAAAAGATATCTGGAATATCAGAATTAAACTTTAATAATTACTCCTTTTTTCCTTTTTTTCAGGAAGATCAAGAGAATATAATATATCATGTTTGCCGTTTCCTTTTGTGGTTACTTTCTTTACCCCACGTCGTAACTCCATTTACATGCCGAAGTAAAGACCGTTACATGCCGAGGTAAAGGTCGTTACAATAGGTGGTAAAGGTCGTTACATCCTGCGGTAAATGCTTTTACATCCTGTGGTGAATTGTCGGTAAATGCAATATATTGATAAACAATGTATTATTATATTATTCCGTTCACAGCTTCTTGCGATACTGCGACGGTGTCATCTGGAATGTCTGCTTAAAGATACGGGAGAAATAGGATATTTCCGGGAAACCGCATTTCAATGCAATGTCTCCAATCGGAGTATCTGTGGATGTAAGCAGGCGTTTGGCTTTGTCCAAGCGCATCTGTAGGATGTATCCGGAACTGTTGAACCCTGTGATGGCCTTCACTTTACGGTTCAGTTGCGAAAGACTCATGCACATCTTATCAGCCACCATCTCCGAGTTTAGGTCATGGTTGCCCATCATCGAATAAATGACGTCATTCAGACGAGTCAGGAAGTTCTTGTCGGCAGAACTTAGTTCCACTGTCTGCCCCTTGCCTTCATGCAGGGCATTGGAATACTTTTCACGCAACATGCGACGCTGTTCCAACAAGCGGACAATGCGAACATTCAGTTCATCGGCATTGAAAGGCTTTTCCAGATAGGCATCCGCCCCTACATCCAGTCCTTGTACGCGGTCGCCCGCTCCACATTTGGCAGTAATGATAATGATGGGGATATGGTTCAGGATTTCCGAATCGCGTATGTCACGGCACAATTGATAACCATTCTTTTCGGGCATCATAAGGTCAGTGATTATCAGGTCGGGCACATATTCTTTGGCTTTTTCCAATCCTTCCTCTCCGTCACGGGCATAGAGCAGGCGGTAGTTGTCTTTCAGCAATCCGCTGATGTAATAAGAAATGTCTGCATTGTCCTCCACTATCAGGATGGAAGGCAGTGCCGCATCTCCGGCTGTAGGCATGGTTTCGAGTAATTCCACGTCTTCTTTCATAGAAATGAGAGGAGTCATATTGCCGTCCGTCTTCTTTCCGGGCAGCCATTCCTCCCAAAGGGAGTCTCCATGCTTCAAGGGTAATGTCACGGTTATTTCGGTTCCTTTTCCTTCGTTGCTTTCGGCCCGGATGGTGCCGTCCATACATTCTGTTATTTGTCGTACCAATGCCAGTCCGATACCTGTACCGATGTCTGCGCGGCTGT
Organism: Bacteroides sp. MSB163; assembly: GCF_036416795.1. Taxonomy (NCBI): domain Bacteria; kingdom Pseudomonadati; phylum Bacteroidota; class Bacteroidia; order Bacteroidales; family Bacteroidaceae; genus Bacteroides; species Bacteroides maternus. The sequence continues at coordinate 4,702,607 of NZ_CP143867.1, forward strand.
TCTCGCCCTGGTAGAAAGTCTTGAAGATGTGTGGCAGGTCTTCCGGGCTGATACCGCAACCGGTATCGGCTACACAGATTACAAGATGGTCGCTTTTCTTTTCCATCTTTACAGTTACCCGGCCGCCTTTCTGTGTAAACTTGAGGGAGTTGGATAATAAATTACGCGTTATTTTGCTGAAATATTCGGGTACGAAATCCATCTCAATCACGGTCTCCGAAGGCATGAAGTGCAAGTCTACCTGACGCTGCCGGGCATACGCCTGATAGTTCTCCATAATCATGCGAACGTAGGAAACAACATCTCCCGAACGCCAGTCCGGTTCGCCGACCTCAGACCTAACTTTGGATACTTCCAGCAATTGGTTTACCAGTCCCAGCAGGTTGCGTCCCTGCCGGATAATGGTGGTCAGTGCGGTGCCGGTTTCTTCGTCAGAAGAGATACCTCCCTTTTGCAGTTGCTCCGAAAGCCCCAGTATGACCGTCAGTGGAGTACGGAACTCATGGGTGACATTTGTAAAGAAGTTGCTTCGTACCTTTTCCATGCGGCGAAGCATCCGTTGGTTGCGCGACTTCATACGCAAGGCATACCACAGGAATCCAATGGCTACCACCGTAATGAACAAGATAATGAAGCTGCCTGTGAGAAAGAGGTTCTTGGTGCGTTGTTCCATCCGGTAGCCCTCTCGCACCAACGAAAGTTCGCGAAAGTTTTTCTCTTTTTCATAATTGACGCGAAGGTTCTGCACATGGTTCAGATTATCCTCATTCCGCACGCTGTCGGCAAAGGCGCGACTCTTTATGTAGCAATCGAGTGCACGGCGGCAGTTGCCTTGCTTTTCGTAACACAGGTAGCTCAGTCGGTAGACTTCGCTCAGATGTTCCCACGAACTCATCTCTTCGGCGGTTTTCTTGGCACGCTCCAGATAAGTCCTTGCGAGTGTTATATCCCCTTTGGCAACATTTACCCTTGCCAATGCCAGGCAGGACTCCAGCCGATGCCAACTGTCGCTGCTTTCAATCATCAGGTTATATGCATTACGATATTCACGCAAAGCATCTTCCCACTTGCCTTCCTGCTCAAAAAGTCGTCCGAAGTGATTATGGCAAAGGGAGATACCTAATGTGGACTTGGCTGCACGGTTGTATTTCATGGAATGCTGATAATAAACCAGTGCAGAATCTTTCATGCCACGTGCTTCGAATATAGCACCTAGATTAGCGTAGTTAATGGCTTGTCCCAAGTCGCTGTTCAGTTCGTGTTCTCCCGCCAAAGCAACACGGAACACACTGTCGGCGGCTTCGCGGTTGTCCAGTGTCAGATGTATGTTGCCGATGCCGTTCAGGGAGACAACTCGGTTCTTTTTGGCGGTGAAGCTGCTTTTGTCTCCATATTGTTCGCAAAGAAGCAATGCCCGGTAATGATACGTGGATGCTTCGTCCAGAATACCCATCCGGCGGTAACTTGTACCTATATTATTCAGTGCCTGTACCGCTTCGAGCGTGTCTCCTATTTGCAACGCAAGCTGGAGGCCTTTCTGATGAACTTCTATGGCCTCGTTGAAACGCGAATTGTCGCGATAGCGTCTGCCGAGTTCTTTACGGACAAGTATCATACCGGGAATATTTTCGGCTTTTGCGTAACGTTCAAGCCATGCGGTCAATGAATCGATTGAACGGTTGGCCTTAATAATGCTGTCGATGGTTGCACGTTCTTCGGAAGAGAGTGTTTTTCGTGCAGAGTGATGGCAGGAAAACAGGATTGTACCAAGAAGAAAAAAGGCACAAAGCAATTGGGTTTGTCGGGTGTGTTTTTTCATATTGTTATATATTTAGTATATAAAGAAAGCGTGGACAATTTACTTATCTTAAGAGATAGGCTCTGGTAAACCCGTGCAGTAAAATAAGCAACAGCCCACGCCTTTGTCTATATACTTGAATTGCATATAACAATGACGTGAAGAGCACAGCTTATTCTCCTGCGAAAAATTTACCAGATTTTATCTCTGAGAACAAAGCTAAACACTTTCCATGTGTCTAAATGAATCAGTTACCTTACGATAACAATGCAAAAGTAATAATAAATTTAGATTCCCAAAGCATTTTAAACTCTTTTTTCAAGCTGTTGCATTGGGCAAAGTAAAGAAAAAAAGAACATAAAAGGACAAAATAGAGCATTTACTTATATACAGCCAATTCCCTTTTTCCGCAACATATTGAAGTCGTCTTTTCTCATCCCTATATCATCTAATGGATGCGGTTCATTATGATCGTTCAGATAAACCCTCGATTTCTCTGTATAGAGAGGGCTGGTGACAGATAGACTGTCATTGCGATACGGAGTTTCTATTCCGGCTAGTTCCATCATGGTCTGGAAGAAAGAAATGCTGGAAGATATATTTTTCTGTCGGTTCATCGAAGCAGCTTTCTCTATGCCGGGATACTCTTCCCTATAACTGTCCGATATCCACAGCAGGAAAGGCACATGTAGCTGATAGTAGGACGGGACGGGGGATGCATGAAGAAACAGGTGTCGGTTGTCGTCGAAGATATCTTCCCCGTGATCTGACGTGTAAAGCATACTGGCATCTACTTGCTGCTCCTCCAATAGGTGGATGATACGTGCCAGGAAATTATCCGTATACCGAATGGAATTGTCGTAGGCATTCATCAGGTTATCTTTGTATTTCACTTCTGCATCTACGGGGAAATCCGGTAAGAAGAAAGCGGCAGTTTCCGGATAACGTTCCCGGTAATTGAAGTGGGATCCATAGGTATGCAATACAATGAACTGTTTCCGATTTCCTTTCTCAAGTTCTTTTTCTACCAACATTAACAGGTCGTCATCTGAAGGGTTATATTGTGAATCCTGGGAATCTTCCTTGATAAAATCATAAGTATCCGCTTCCATTCCGAAAAAGTCGATGAAAGAATGGTTATATCGCTGGTTTGAGAAAAAAGCTGTCTGAAAACCAGCTTCTTTGAAAGCGGTAATGATACTTTTCCGATAATAAATGGAATCGAAATTCTGTGCAGAAACAGGAGAAAGCAACATTGGTACACTCTTGTGCGTAGTATTCGATTCCGTCAAAACATGGCAAAAAGAGGTCACTCCTTCTATTTTAGAAAGTTCAGGGTTCGTATCCCGATCATAGTCGTAAAGACTCCAGTTCAGGGCGCGGGATGTCTCGCCCACTACCATAATATAAATTTCGCGCCTGTCTTCCGAATGGGAAGGTCGAGCGTTAAAAGTAAAGTTCTCTGATGTGCGGTGATACATCCTTGTTTGGGCATTACGCTGGAATGCGAGTGCTACATTGTAACACACGTTAGCCGGATACAAATCCGACTTCAGCTCGTAACGTTTATCCAGTCCATAAGCGGCACCCAATGAGATAAAGCCGATGAGTAAGGCAAACCATGCCTTTTTCCGTTCCCGACGGATAAATTGCGGAGATAATTTCCGCTTCTTTATAATGGAGATTGCAGCCAGAATCAATGCCGGTATATAAAGGATAATCACACTCACTAATGCCGGAACAAGATTATCCAGCAACTCCATAGCTTCACTCGAATTAGTGGTTACCAGGTTCAGGAACATATCCACAGCAATAATGGACTGTCCGAAGAGATAAAGCAGTACTATCTGGAAAGCTCCGAAGAAGATGAATAAGAAAAGTATCCAGAACATCTTTCCACAGTTTCTCGACAAAGTCATCAATAGATAATAGAAAGCAAATGGCAACAGTACATTGCATACTTTTGCCACCACAGGCATCGGCTCTGTAAAACAGAGGATGATATTGGGTACTATCAGGATCAGCAGGAACAGATAGAACAAATGCTCCTGATTTTCCAACCATTTCTTTATGTTTTTAAAAAGCTTCATTGATGTTGAATATAAATCCGGTCTGGCCTTTTCCAAACCCTAAATCTAACCTTACGTTTACTCTCTTTTTGAACTCCCACCGATAACCAAAACCATAATTAGGGAGGATATGTTTAACTTCGAAACTGGAGAATTTAGGAAACACGGTTCCCGCTCCTGCCCATATAGCTATGCCATTTCGCCTCCAGACGTGCTGACGAAGCTCTATCTGCGCATCCATGGCACATTTATCACGGTAACGCCCTTCGTAATAGCCACGCATGGAATAAGAACTCCCCAATGTTGCCATCAATCCCCAAGGCGGATCACCGTAATTCAGCAACGTATGGAATTGCCCAGCCAATACTCCCCCTTTCCATACAGGATGATAATAGCTGGTAGTCAGCTCTGTGCTGCTGAAAGCATATTTGTTACCGAGGAATGCGGGGCTGAATCGTTGGTCTATTCTCAGGTAATAACCGCTATAGGCATTTGTGAGGAAATCCCGTGAATCATAGAGTAATGAGAATCCGAGGCTTATATTGGTAGTCCGTGCTTTCATTCCTTTCCACAGTTCGGACTTTTCAAAATCGTGGCCGTAGACATAATCAAAGACAGCCATCGGACCGATATAGAAGTTGCGCGCTACACGAGTCATGAAGTCTACCTTTACTTGTGCCTGGAAGCGGTCGTAATCACTTTCATTATCGTCATTAGAACCGTTTTCATATCCTTTTCCCCAATACAGGCTGGGGAACGAATAGAAATAAAGATTATAATTCAGACGGTATTTGTCTTGTGGAAAGAGATGATTTCCACGTACACCCAACAAATAGAAACCTACCGTAGATACATCACCGTATAAAGATACATTAGATGGCGGAAGGATGGTGTCATTCAGGTCTGTACGATATAATCCGGCGGCTACCAGGCCGATACCGAGCTTGGTGTCACTGGAATAATGAGGCCCTCCGATAACGCTGAAGTCAAACTTCTTGTTTTTTTTCGCTTTGTTGGCATCATTAAAATAGTCCAGGAATTTCTTGAAGAAACTTTTCTTTTGTGGTAAAGTATCAGTTACAGACACAAAAGATTCGACTGAAACATCTGTTCCTGTGGGACCTTGTGCCCATATATCGGTGGCTATTATCAATAACAGCACCGGTAATACCCATTTCATTAGTTTAGCGTCCATGATTATACCTGTAGAAAACTACGTCGGCAAATTTAGTTTTATTTTAACCATATAACAACAATTTTGTGAAGTGTTTTGTTCAAACTTCTTCCATTAAGAAAAAAGGGGGAAGAAATAAGAATTTCAGAACTTTATTCCCGTTTTAACGTTATCCTTTTAGAACGAATAACGAACTTCATTATGAAAACAAAAATGGATATTCCCGATAAAGAGGGACGAAAACGACTTGTAATTGTGGGTGGTGGCTTCGGTGGATTGAAGTTGGCACGCAAATTGAAAAGCGATAAATTCCAGATAGTGTTATTGGACAAGAATAATCATCATATTTTCCAACCCCTACTCTATCAGGTAGCAACCGCCGGTATTGAACCGAGTGCAATTTCTTTTCCTTACCGCAAGATATTTAAAAAGAGAAAACATTTCCATATACGTATTTGTGAGGCGCAACGGGTAATTCCCGAAGATAATATTCTGGAGACTTCCATCGGAGCTCTTTCATACGATTATCTGGTTGTCTCTACCGGATGCCGTACCAACTATTTTGGTAATGATGGGCTGTCTCAACGGACGATGGCCCTGAAGAACACTGCAGAAGCTCTGTTTAATCGCAACCAGATTCTGGAAAGCTTTGAAAAAGCACAGAATACCAGCAATCTGGAGACAAGGAAACGGCTCATGACATTTGTCATCGTAGGTGGCGGTGCTACGGGTATAGAACTTTCCGGTGCATTGGCAGAAATGAAAAAATTTGTGCTTCCGCAAGACTATCCCGATCTTGATATGAACCTGATGCGCATTATTCTTGTGGATGGTGCTCCCCGTCTGCTCTCCGCTTTCTCTGAAAAATCTTCGGAAGAAGTGGCAAATTACTTATTAAAACGTGATGTAGAGATCATAACCAGTGTGCAAGTTACGAATTATGAGAATGGAACGATGACACTGAGTGATAACAGTACTCTGGAAACAATGAACGTCTTTTGGGTTGCAGGTGTACGCGCCAACAGCATAGAGGGACTTGCAGAGGAAGCCTATGGTTCCGGTAATCGTCTTCTTGTCGATCTTTACAACTGTGTTCAGGGTTATAACAATATTTTTGCCATCGGTGACACTGCACTTATGATTTCCAAGGAATACCCGAAAGGACATCCACAAGTAGTTCAACCAGCCATTCAGCAAGCCCGTAATCTGATTCAGAATCTGGATAGAAAGGAACGGGGACTTGAAATGCAACCTTTTGTTTATCACAACAAAGGCTCCATGGCTACCATAGGACGTAATCACGCAGTGGTGGAACTGAAAAAACTTCGTTTCGGTGGTTTCCCCGCGTGGGCAGCATGGCTATTCATCCACTTAATGAGTATTGTCGGTGTAAAGAACCGTCTGTTTATCTTTGTAGACTGGATGTGGAGTTACTTTACATACGATCCTTCTTTGCGGGTAATTATAAAACCTTTGCGCAGAGATAAACCATAATACCTTATTTTTCGTTATATTAAATATAAATGTTTAAAACGAACGACTATGCTTTACAAATTTTTATTCCCGTCTAAACCGGATGGAGCAGCAACGTCTGCTATATTATTAATAGTGAGAATTATATTTGGTGTGTTATTAATGAATCACGGTATCGAAAAGTGGTCTAATTATCAGGAGTTATCCGCTGTATTTCCCGACCCGCTGGGTGTGGGCAGTCCTCTTTCACTTGGATTAGCCATATTCGGTGAATTGGCTTGTTCTATGGCATTTATCATTGGTTTCCTTTATCGTCTGGCAATGCTGCCGATGATATTTACAATGGGGATGGCATTCTTTGTTATTCACGGAAACGATCCGTTTGCGGTCAAAGAACTGGCTTTCATATATCTGGTGGTATACGTACTGATGTATATTATCGGTCCCGGAAAGTATGCCGTAGACCACTGGCTGGGTAAGGCTTTGACTCCCAAAAAGCCTTAATTTTACCAGGGCTGTTTAACTGAAAATTTGTTTTTGTCTCTTATTTAAGTGTATTTTTCACAAAAAGCACTTATATTTGCCCGAAAAAAAAGAGCAAAGAGTTAAATCAATAAACTCAGTAAAACAAAAGAAAGTAATTATGAAAAAGAGTAATTTGAATTTGGCTGCAACCGTAATGATTTGTGGCGCATTTCTTTTCAGTTCTTGTATCGGTTCTTTCGGCCTGCACAGTAAATTGGTAAATTGGAACCAAAGTATCGGTACAAAGTTTGTTAATGAGCTTGTTTATCTGGCTTGTAACATTATCCCCGTATATCCTGTTTGCTATCTGGCAGATGCGTTGGTAATCAACTCCATTGAATTCTGGAGCGGTTCCAATCCGATGGCTAACGTGGGTGATGTGAAGAAAGTAAAAGGTGAAAACGGAAACTATCTCGTAAAAACATTAGAGAACGGTTACTCTATCACAAAAGAAGGTGAGACCACTGCTATGGAGCTGGTTTATGACAAAGAATTGAACACTTGGAATGTTGTTGCAGAAGGTGTTAGCACTGAATTGCTGCAAATGAACGGTGACGGTACTGCACAAATGTATCTGCCGAATGGTGAAGCAATGAATGTGACATTGGATGCACAAGGCGTAGCTGCTGCTCGTCAGGCAACGATGATCAACACTTATTACGCTGCACGCTAATTAAGAAAAGAATTTGAATATGCGGGCGGATGAGCAATCATTCGCCCGTTGCCTTTTATACCCCTCCCGATTTTTTTAGAATGGGTAACCTACTGCAAAGTGGAAAGCAAAGTCACGTCCGAAGTCAGGATGCAAAATGGGATAACGATCCTTTCCCTTTTCAGGGTTAATAGCCTTCATACCACCATCAAAGCGAAGTACAAAGAAATCCAGATCCAGACGTAATCCCACACCGTAAGCTACGGCTATTTGCTTATAAAACTGGTCGAACTTGAATTTACCCCCCGGCTGATCCTGATATTCGCGAATCGTCCAGATATTTCCCGCATCTACGAACAAAGCACCTCTGAACTTCCAGAATAAACGTGTGCGGTATTCAATACTGGCATCCAGCTTGATGTCACCCGACTGGTTCATGAAGTTACCTTTTTCATCGGAGAAAGTACCAGGACCGAGACTACGTACCGACCATCCGCGTACACTGTTTGCTCCACCCGAGAAATAACGTTTCTCGAAAGGAATCATCCGTGCGTTTCCGTAAGGAATGGCAATACCTCCTCCTATATGAAATGCAATGGAGTTACGGTTATCAATGACGATGTTTTTGGCAAAGTCCAAGTCCCCCTTTATATATTGTGCATACGGAATATTCAAGATGGTATATTCGTCCTGATCGTTTTTCTTTAAATTGCTCATTTTAGAAAGCACATACAGGAGATTTCCCGCAGACTCAAAGTTGAAACGTACACTATAAGAATTACCAATCACCGCATTGTTCATCAATGCTTGTCCTGCGCTGTTATAGATATAGCTGTACCCGGTACGGACAATCAAACGGTCTTTATAGTTATACTCCAGCAGATAGTTCTTCTCATCGTTCAGGAAATTGTTTTTAAACTCGGGTTCTATCCACGGCATATACAAATAGTTGATATCCAGCAAGTCTATACGATGCTGCGAACGTTGTCTCTGCAAGCCCCATTTATAGCTCCATGAACCGGATGCAACGATGCGTGTAAACTCGGGACGCATCTGATAATTATATTGCAGCCCGAATTCCGTGGTTGCCCTTATCCTCCGCTTGAAGTCATTGGATATGAACGGGAACATGAAACGGGGAAAGTTTATACTGGTTTCCACACCAAGTTCCGTATAGTTGTCATTCTTATACCCTAAACCAGAAACAGCTTCGTAAGCTCCGCGAAGCTTAACCAAGAAAGTTTCGGAACCTCTAAATACATTGCGATTCTGAAAAGATACAGATGCCGCGGCACCCAAATCACCCGCAGAGTTTGTTCCCTCCAGTTCGAAAGATACAGACTGATGTTTGTTCTTCGTCAGCATAACATAGGCATTCAGCTTTGCGCTATCACTTACCTGTGTTTCGAAGAAACGTACATTGGTATATTTCAATACCGGCAGACGTCCGAAGTTAGAGTAAGTGCGCTGCACATCCTGTTCGTTGTAAAGATCTCCCGGAGTTATCCGCAGATTATCAGTCAATACTTTAGGACGCAGGTACAATTTATCCTTATAATATATGGGAAACCCTTTATAGTGTATCGAATCATTGATTTCCACACTACTGAGAGCTGAAGATTGCAGGACGTCATAGTCCGCAATGAAATTCACTTTATTAATCGTATACTGTGGATGGTTCTGCAATTCAGCACCGGAATGCTGTCTGTATCGTGCCAGATGCAAGGTCAGATCCACCTGATATGTGCCACGTACCGTATCCGCCGTATAAGAAATATAATCTTTGTTGAATTTATAATAACCGTTGCGAAGCAGGTTGCCCGTGATCCGTTGGCGTTCACTGTCCAGTATGTTGGCATTGAAGTACATACCTTCGGATAAATAAGTCGATGCAGAATCTTTCTGCATATATTCCCAGATTTTTTCATCCTGAACATCATATTTCAGGCTACGGACAATATATGGTTCTCCGGTGTTTACTTTATAAGCCAGTTTTACCTTTTTCTTCTTGATTTTGGGAATGTACTCTACGGTAGCCCCCATGTACCCCATATTCTGAACGGCTTTCGTCATTTCCTCCCGTGAACGTTCGGTTTCTTCCTTACTATAGATAACGGGGGCATCTCCCAGCCTGCGTAAAGCCCTGTTCACCCAGCGGGTAGAATCACGTCCCGACCAGTTGTAAACATACAGCTGGGTTTTAATCAGACTAAACCATTTGGAGTTCGGATTTTGCCGTACATATATGGATAAATTAGAAGGCTTCACATTTTTATTACCAGTATGTATGCGCACTTCATCCAGCAAGTATGAACCATCCGGCACATATTTGGTGGTCGAGCAGGAAGCTAATGTAAGTATGGCAGCAGTAAGTAGTGCGTAGTGGAAGCCTTTCTTCATACCAGAATTAATAAATTGCGCATAATTGACTACAAATATAAATCTATTTTTTCTTTTCCGAAATAAAAAACCGGATGAAGTGTGTTCCGTTTTTTGATTATATAGAAATAATCACGTACTTTTGCCAAACGATAACATTTAAGCTATGGCACTGAGCAAAAACCGTATCAAATATATCCACTCGTTGGAGCTGAAGAAGAATCGTAAAACAGAAAAAGTCTTTCTGGCAGAGGGTCCTAAACTGGTAGGAGATTTGTTAGGACATTTTCCCTGCCGCTTTCTGGCAGCGACGCCCGAATGGTTATCGCAACATCCCAAGCTTCCGGTAGAAGATGTTTCGGAAGTGTCTGATGAAGACCTTTCCCGTGCCAGCTTATTGAAAACTCCCCAGCAAGTACTTGCCGTATTCGAGCAGCCGGAATATGAAACAGATGCTTCTGTCATCAGCCATTCGCTATGTCTGGCTCTGGACGACGTACAAGATCCGGGAAATCTGGGTACTATCATTCGCCTGGCAGACTGGTTTGGAATAGAGCATATCTTCTGTTCCCCGAACACCGTAGATGTATATAATCCAAAGACGATTCAAGCCACCATGGGAGGCATTGCTCGTGTGAAACTGCACTATACTCCCCTGCCCGACCTCATTCAAAGCCTGAAGGATATACCTGTTTACGGCACTTTCCTCGATGGAGAGAATATGTACACACAGAAATTATCATCCAACGGATTGATTGTGATGGGTAATGAAGGCAATGGAATCGGGAAAGAAGTGGAGCAACTTATTAACCGCAAACTTTATATTCCCAATTATCCAGCAGAGAGGGAAACGTCCGAGTCACTGAATGTGGCAATTGCTACCGCAGTAGTCTGTGCCGAGTTCCGCCGACAGGCAGCATCGTTGTAAAATCGAAAGGATAAAGTAGATAAGCACTTATTCCGGAAGGAAATGTTTCTTGGTAGAAAACTTCCGGAAGTTCCTCTAATACTTCATTTGATTTCTGAAATATACCGGAGTACCCTTTGGAAATATCTTCTTCATTATCCAATAAAGCAATGACTCCGGGAAACCATTCCACTCCTTCAATCTCTTCTGTCAAAGGAAAGGCGGATATGACTTGTCCTTCTTCCATCCCTACCACATATTGTTTGAGATAACCATGTCCGGGCAGAAAAATAAAGTGTGAAGCAAATCGTTTGATCATCAGGGGTTATCTTTACGGATTTGAAGGCGTTCCGGCTTGTCCACCTTCTTCAGCGTAGGTTCCGAAGACGGACGAGGACGGGCAGCATCACGTCTGCGTGGATTGTCATTTATATTTTCTTCCACAGGTTTGAGTTCCTCCCTCTTGAGTTCCTGAGGTTCTATTTTCTCTGCCTTAACAGGATCTTTCTGAATAGAATCATTCTTAGCAAACGACAGTGTATCCGTAGCATGATAACGCATCAGTGAAATGCGGTCGGTCAGCAATGTACGGGTAGCTTGTGCTGCGGGATAATAGATATATCCACGTATTTCCCGAATTTCTCCCAGCGTATCAGCAAAGAGGGAAACCGTTTCCATCCCTGATTTGTATACTTTCTGAATATCGCTGATGATGCTGTCCTTATAGACAATCTGCATAGCCATGACGGGAGCATATAGGGAATCAGGCGTACCGTTATGGAAGCGGAAACGAACGTTCCATCGCAAAGTATCGCGGTCTTTAAAGTTGGTATCTGAGGGTAAAACAAAAGTAATCTTGTTGTCCATCGGCATACCTGTCAGCTGATAGATACGTTGCCATGCCCATACATCAATACTATCACCCGGAAGACTTTCCTTCGGCTTATTGTCACGTATAGCGATTAAATTATTGACAACATCCCGCTCCGCTTTCAGCCTTGCGTTTACTTTCTCATAGATCTTGGTGAGTACTTCCGGATTACGCGTGAACCAAACCATTGAGGAATCAAATTCGGCTTGCGTAATTCCGTGCTTTTTAAACACCGATTCAATGTACAACACCCTTTTATAGCCATCGGTATAAGGGACTTCTTCCCCCATAGCCTTTGCTATATGGTAGTCATAAAGCACATTTTCCATCTTAGCATCCGATAGAACCACCTTCGGTCTTTTCACCTGACAGGCTGTCAAACAAGATGCTAACAGGAATATGCTAAACCATTGAATTCGACGCAGACCTTTCATGATTTCTTTATTGCATGATAAGAGTCATTCAAATATTTGCTGTAAAATAATAACAGGGCAATAATACCACAACTGATAGCGGCATCGGCAAGATTAAATATCGGGCTGAAGAATATGAAATGATCCCCACCTACCAACGGCATCCATTGAGGCCAGTTCGTATCAATGATAGGGAAATAGAACATATCCACCACCTTTCCGTAGAACAAAGGAGCATATCCTCCGCCTTCCGGCAGGAATGAAGCTATCTGCGAATGCGTACTCTCATTGAACAACACACCGTAGAATACACTATCGATGATGTTACCCAACGCTCCCGTAAGAATCAGAGATACGCATACGATATAGCCTGTCTTCAAGCCTTGCTTGATTATTCTCGTTAAATACCACCCTATCGCTCCTACGGCAACAATACGGAACAAGGTAAGGAATAACTTACCGAATATCTCCATACCGAACGCCATACCGTTATTCTCGGTAAAGTAAATATAAAACCATGTAGGCGGTTCTGCATCTACCATGCCCAGCTTCTCATAAAGCCATTTTATGGCGTTTTCGCTCTGATGCCAATACATGTGAGTCTTGACATAGATCTTGATTATCTGGTCAGCAATTAATACCGAGAAAATAACGAGCAGCGCAATGCGACCTTTCGTGAGGTATTTGTTCATCCTTACTTCTTACCGTTATTTTTGGCCTCAATGCTCAGTGTAGCATGGGGCACAGCGCGCAAACGTTCGGCAGGAATCAACTTACCTGTTTCACGGCAAATACCATACGTTTTATTCTCGATGCGTACCAGTGCGGCTTGCAAACCCTGGATAAACTTCAACTGACGTTGAGCCAGGCGTGTCGTTTCTTCTTTGGACAAGGTGTTGGCACCTTCTTCCAAAACTTTGTACGTAGGAGACGTATCGTCGGTATCATTACCATCGGCTCCGGTTAAACTGGCTTTCAGCAATTCGTAATCGCGTTGTGCCAATTCTAACTTCTCATTAATAATGGCGCGGAATTCTTCCAATTCAGCATCCGAGTATCTTGTTTTTTCTGCCATAACTTTACGTGTTAAATCGTTAGTATTATTATTCTTTTACAACGCTTACGTACAGGGAGAAATCGTCAAAGTTAAGTTCCGTGCCGTTTTCCACCTCATCGGTCAGCGTCAGTGAGGTTCCTAAAACCTGGTTACAAATATAGTCTTTATATTCGTTTACCGCATCATCTGTTTGCTGATTTTTTGATAATGTAATCTTTATTTTGTCCGTTATCTCCAAACCGCTTGATTTGCGGATATTCTGAATACGGTTAACCAGCTCACGGGCAACGCCTTCCTGGCGAAGTTCTTCTGTAACGGTTACATCCAGGGCAACAGTCAGCTTTCCTTCGTTGGCAACCAGCCATCCCGGAATGTCTTCACTGAAGATTTCTACGTCAGCGGCTTCCACAACCACATCCGCACCATCCAGTTGCAAAGTATAAGAACCGTTCTTTTCCAGTTCGGCGATAGCTTCCTGTGGCATTTCTGCTACAGCGGCAGCTACGGCTTTCATCTGTTTGCCGAATTTCGGTCCCATCTTCTTGAAGTCACATTTCACTTTCTTCACCAACACACCGGCGGCACCGTCTACGAACTTGATATCCTTCACGTTCACTTCGCTCATGATAAGAGCTTTTACTGCTTCGATGTGGGCACGTTGTTCCTCGTCCACTACCGGTATCATGATACATTGCAGCGGCTGGCGTACTTTGATGTTCACCTTGCGGCGCAAAGCCAATACCATAGAAGTTACGTCCTGTGCCATTTGCATACGGGCTTCCAGTTCTCTGTCTATCATTTCCTCGTTATATTCGGGGAATTTAGCCAGGTGTACGGATACCACGTTGTCGCGTCCTGTTGCGGTAACCAAGTCCATATAGAGCTTGTCGGCATAGAACGGAGCGATGGGCGACATCAGTTTGGCAACGGTTTCCAGACAAGTGTACAGAGTCTGGTATGCAGATAACTTATCCTGCGTAAATTCACCACCCCAGAAACGTTTACGGTTCAGACGAACGTACCAGTTGGAGAGGTTGTCGTTTACGAAGTCGGATATCAGACGTCCGGCCTTTGTCGGCTCGTATTCGCTGTAGCAAGTATCCACTTCTTTCACCAGTGTATTCAGTACAGAGAGTATCCAACGGTCGATTTCAGGACGTTCAGCCATCGGCACGTCAGCTTCCTTGTATTCAAATCCGTCTACATTGGCGTAGAGGGAGAAGAAAGAATATGTATTATATAAGGTACCGAAGAATTTACGACGAACTTCCTCGATGCCGTCTACGTCGAATTTCAGGTTATCCCACGGAGAAGAGTTGGTGATCATATACCAGCGCAAGGGGTCAGATCCGTATTTCTCGATAGTCGAAAAGGGATCTACGCCATTGCCCAGACGTTTGGACATCTTGTTACCATTCTTATCAAGTACCAATCCGTTAGAGATAACAGCCTTGTAAGAGATGGTATCGAATACCATTGAAGCGATTGCATGGAGTGTAAAGAACCAACCGCGAGTCTGATCCACACCTTCGGCGATAAAGTCGGCAGGGTAAACCTGATGGCTATCCAGCAGTTCTTTGTTCTCGAACGGATAGTGGATTTGTGCATACGGCATAGCTCCGGAATCGAACCATACGTCTATCAGGTCCGCTTCACGCTTCATGGGCTTGCCGTCTTTCGATACGAGGATGATGTCATCCACATACGGACGGTGCAAGTCTATCTTATCATAATTTTCTCCATTGTACTCTCCGGGTACGAAACCTTTATCCTTATAAGGATTAGACTTCATGAATCCGGCAGCTACGGATTTCTCTATTTCATTATAAAGCTCTTCAACAGAACCGATGCAGATTTCCTCGCTATTGTCTTCCGTACGCCAGATAGGCAGCGGAGTACCCCAGTAACGTGAACGGCTCAGATTCCAGTCATTCAGATTTTCCAGCCACTTGCCAAAACGTCCCGTACCAGTGCTTTCCGGTTTCCAGTTGATCGTCTTATTCAGCTCAATCATGCGGTCTTTGCAAGCGGTAGAGCGGATGAACCAGCTATCCAACGGATAATACAATACAGGTTTGTCCGTACGCCAGCAGTGCGGATAATTGTGCACATGCTTCTCTATCTTGAACGCCTGATTATTGGCTTTCATCATCATGCAGAGACTTACGTCCAGACTCTCGTCCTGATCTGTCAGATTCGGGTCGTAAGCATTCTTCACGAAACGACCTGCATATTCTTTATATAAGTCTACATTTACACGCTCTTTCACGAAGTTCTCATCCAGTTCGTCCAATTTATAGAACTTACCGGTCAGGTCCACCATCGGGCGGAGTTCACCTTTTTTATTGATGAGTTGCAAAGGCGGAACGCCGGCAACTTTCGCTACCTGGGCATCGTCCGCACCGAATGTCGGAGCGATATGTACGATACCTGTACCATCTTCCGTAGTCACATAGTCACCTGAGATTACACGGAATGCACCTTCACCCGGATTTACCCACGGTATCAGTTGCTCATATTCCATACCCACAAGGTCCGGACCTTTATACTCTCCTACAATTTTGAACGGTATCAGCTTATCTCCCGGTTTGTAATCTTCCAGAGCGATGTCTTCCGCTTTTTTATTGAAGTGTGTGTAGAGCAAAGCTTTGGCAAGTACAACGGTGATTTTTTCTCCGGTGTATCCATTGTAGCTTTGTACGGCTACATAATCTATCTTCGGACCTACACACAGTGCGGTATTTGAAGGCAATGTCCACGGAGTGGTGGTCCATGCAATGAAGTACGGAGTTCCCCACTCTGCCATTTCCGGCTTCGGGCTCTTCATCTTGAACTGTGCCACACAAGTCACATCCTTCACGTCGCGGTAGCAACCGGGCTGGTTCAATTCGTGTGAGCTCAGACCTGTTCCGGCAGCGGGAGAATACGGCTGTATGGTATATCCTTTATAAAGATACCCTTTCGTATAGAGTTGCTTCAACAGCCACCACAATGTTTCGATGTAGCGGTTGTCGTAGGTGATATAAGGATCGGTCATGTCTACCCAATACCCCATCTTGTGAGTCAAATCTTCCCATTCTTTGGTGAATTTCATCACATCTTTGCGGCAGGCAGCGTTATAGTCGGCTACGGAGATTGTTTTACCGATATCTTCCTTGGTGATGCCCATTGCTTTTTCCACACCCAGTTCCACAGGAAGGCCGTGTGTGTCCCATCCGGCTTTACGTTTCACCAGGAAACCTTTCATGGTTTTGTAACGGCAGAAAATATCTTTGATGGAGCGAGCCATAACGTGGTGAATGCCCGGCATACCGTTGGCAGAGGGCGGTCCTTCATAAAAAACGAAAGAAGGACAGCCTTCACGTTCTGTCATACTCTTGGCGAAAACCTGGTTCTCGTCCCATTTCCTCAACACTTCCGCGTTTACCTTTGAGAGGTCGAACTGCGAATATTCGGCAAACTTCTTACCCATCTTATTTGCAATTTAACTATTTACAATTTAACGATTAAGGAGGCTCTTTGAGACGTGCTAAAGCGACCCTCCTTATTTTAAGGGTGCAAAGTTACAAAAAAGTTAGAGAAAAGATATTATTGAATAAAAAAAAACATATCTAAATGGAATGCGGCTCTACAAAGAAGTGTTATTCACAAATCTTTTTGTTATTTTTGCCTGTCATAATTGATTATTCACCCAAACAAAACATCAAAAATAATAGTATGGACAAAGATCTAAAAAAGGTTGTGGTGCTTCTGGCACACCCCAACATGGAAAACTCACAAGCCAATAAAGCCCTATTTGATGCCATAAAGGATATAGAAGATGTGGCTATATTTAATCTATACGAGATGTCAGAGCAAAATATTCTCAATATGGATGCATGGAGCCGGATTATATCTCATGCCAATGCAGTGGTATATCAGTTCCCATTTTATTGGATGTCGGCACCGTCTTTATTAAAGAAATGGCAGGACGGGATATTTACCTATTTGGCAAAAACTCCGGCAGTAGCCGGTAAGCCTTTGTTGGTGGCTACCACTACCGGTTCTGAATTTGATGCGTACCGAAGCGGAGGAAGAAACCGCTTCACGGTGGATGAACTTTTGCGTCCTTATCAGTGTGGTGCTGTGCATGCAGGAATGATATGGCAGACTCCTTTTGTGGTGTATGGTATGGGGACACCCGATGCGGAAAAGAATATTGCCTTGGCAGCGGACCTTTATAAAAAACGGGTGATGGCACTTATCGGGAAAGATAAATCGGAAGATAGCTGGTAAAGTGTAAAGTATCGGTCGAAACACTTGATTTTGCTTTTACAATGTTGTATCTTTGTAAAAGTTTTAAGCTAAGTTTTATTATAAACCTAAACCCTTGGTGAAATGGCAAAAGTTATTCTTTCTTTTTGGAGCACTTTTGGATGGTGCGTTAATTTGACAAATATTTCATCTAAGACAGACTGTCTACCGAATACCGATGGGCGGTTTATTCGATAACAAATTAAATTGATTATAGTTATTTCAGACATTTCGTTTTGGAATAATAGTAAGCAAAAAAAGAAGATAAGGTGGTATTTCCTCACAAGGATTTGCCACTTTTTTTGTTGATATATATTCAACTTGGGGCTTAAAGTCCATTTCTGCGCTGTTAATAAACGTTGGATACGTTCTTAAAAAACGTTCCGGTTATTCTTTAAAAACGATGTTTGCGGTTATTAATGAGTTGTTTTAGATGTCATAATTCTGATTATTCTTGTTAGCTTAATTCATTCTCTTAAAAGAAGTCATTGAATTATGATATATTTTATTTTTAAAAAAACTCTTTTCTAAAGAATTGCAATGAAATTAAATATATGACAACCTCTTATTGCAGACTGATTTTTCACTATCTTCACGGAAAAGATAATACATTTAACAAGGTACAAGAGAATGTTCATACACAAGAAGTTTCATAGCTTTAAATGGATTTTTTCTGCTCATAAATACCCATTTAAGAGAATCCTACCGTGGATATGCTCCCGTAAAGCGATACGTTGGAGGGCTGGAGAAGGATATCTTCCTGTCCATACTGTAAAGTCCGTTTGCTGCTATCCCGATACCCAATTTCATATCACTCGAATAGAAAGGACCACCAATGACGCTGAAATTGAATTTCTTGTTTGATGTCTATATGAACACACGAAAGGCAGTCCCAGTCAAAAAACGGGAACATCAGAACTGTAAATCATCAGATTACAGAAACAGGAAATAACTATGGTATGTCTGTAGAATTATTCCGTTAGCCATTTCTTGAGTTCCTGCACATTAGTCCGACTCACAATAATACGTTCGGGAACGGGGACAGTGAGATTGATCACTATACGGTTTCCAAACCAGGTTGTTATATCAGTTACAGCCGCCTTGGATACAATGAACTGCCGGTTTGCCCGATAAAACATGACAGGGTCAAGCTGTTTCATCAAGTCATCGAGCAAACCGCCAATACGATATTTGGTACCATCAAATTGTATGGCAACAGCATTTCTGTCTTCCAAATAAATGGTTGCGATGCTATCGGTTTTAATGGGAATCTGTTTGTCACGGACAGATACCAGTAGCGATGATTTATATACAGTGTTTCCCCGTAGTATCGTATCCGCTACTTTTTTGATTAATTCGACATTCTCCTGTGGTTGATAAGAAGCAGAAAAACGTTTTAACTTATCCAGTGCTCTTTGCAAAGAGGTACGGCTGACAGGCTTGAGCAGATAATCAATACTATTCACTTCAAATGCTTTCAGGGCGTATTCATCATAGGCGGTAGTAAAGATAATAGGGCATGTTATTTCTACACTGTCAAATATGGAAAAGGATAGATTATCGGCCAAGTGTATGTCCATGAAAACCAGATCGGGCATCAGGTTATTGCCGAACCATTCAATGCTTTCACTGACGGATTGCAATACACCCATGACAACAGTATCGGGCATTAATTCTTTTAAGAGACCGACCAGCTTTTTTGCAGTGAGCTGTTCGTCTTCTATGATAATTACTTTCATGGTTTATACGGGTTTAGTAGATTTGAAAACTAAAGGAAGTGTCACTTTGAATTCTTCTTCCGTCTGTTCTATCGTAATGTCTTTTTGCCACTTCAACATATACCGTTCCGATAAGTTTGTCAGACCGATACCAGCTCCCGCACTTGGCATGGATTTGGGCTGATAGTTATTGCAGACTATCAGTTCACAATCATTGGTCGTTCTGACCGTTATGCGAAGGGGATGTTGCTGGGAGATTATATTATGCTTTACGGCATTCTCTATCAGTATCTGCAAACTAAGGGGAACGACCGGATAGTTCTTGAATGCAGAGTTTATCTCTGTTTTAAACTGAAGGCATTCACCATAACGTACTTGAAGCAAGCCGAAGTAATCATCCATAAAACGAAGTTCTTCATCCAGTGTCACTGTTTCTTTCGTTTGCAGAATATAGCGGTAGACGGAAGAAAAGCGCTGGATATATTCGTGCGTCCGCTGTTTGTCTTCATCCACCAGTGAATCGAGAATGCTCATCGTGTTGAACAGGAAGTGCGGATCAACCTGGTTTTTGAGTGCCTGGTAGCGTATCTGCATATTCTCTGTCTTGAGTGCTTCATATTGAAGTGCCAAATGCTGACGTCTTTCGGACAAATAAATGATAGACGAAACAAATACCACAATTAAGGCAAGTGACACATTATTCAGGACAATTGCTCCGAATATGTCAGGAGGAAAGCTCCCGGCATTTCCCGGAATGAATATACATACATACAGCATTAACTGTACGGTGCTGAATAACAGCGTGATCAGAAGTATTCCGCCAATGAGATACAAATTCCGTTTTGTTGTAGTATAAATACTCCTCAATATCAGGAAATCATAGATGAATATCAGGAACGTAAGACCGAAAAAACTCCCCGTGTTGTAAAGCAAGGATATATACTGTGGGGAAGAACTTACAAAACCAAACATTTCTCCCCCCATCATCTTGAGATACAGGGGAGAAAACAATGGCAGCACGAACATCAGTGTGATGAAAGCCGCAAGACATAAAGACGTCTGCCAGTTCATATAGCTCTTTTGCTGCATAATCTTGTTTTTAGAAGTAAAAGTAGCCATTTAGATACAATTTATCATCATCTGATGAGAACAAAATTTTATTTTCACACGCCAACCAGCCTATGGGCATACTCAGTTCTTTGTCCGAGAATTGGCTTTTCTCTTTCAACTCCATATAAGTTAGTCCATGTGCATTGTTCATTAGTTGTAATACTATACCTGCATTAACTGCAATTTTTTTATTCATCATATTTATTGTTTTTACGTTTTTTCACCATATAGAACAGCGAAGGAATCACATAAAGTGTCAGGACAGTAGAGGTGATGATACCTCCGATAGTGACCAATGCCATCGGCGTGCGGAAAGCTGCACCTGCGCCTCCACCGAACTCAAGTGCATTAGGCAATGTGCCGACAGCTATAGCCACACTAGTCATTATCACCGTTTTCAGTTTGGTTTTTGCAGACTGAATGGTGGCTTGATATAGCGATTTCCCCCGGACAAGCAATTGCCGGTTGTAATCGTATATCAAGATACTGTCGTTCACAGCCAACCCCAACAAGGTGATGATGGCAATCAGCGAAAGCATATTCATTGACGTTCCACTGAGGAAGACAAGCACCAGCACTCCAATCATAGCCATCGGCAACGTGGTAAGTAACAAGAACGGATGCCAGAAGTTTTCAAGCAACGAAGCTATCAACATATATAGTAATAGGATAGACAAAATTAATGTAAACGACATTTCACGCAATGACTCGTCCATATCTTCAGCCATACCTGCCCATTTCACAGTCACGGATTTTGGCAGCTGAAGTTCATCCATCAACCGGGTAATTTTACCCTGCATCTCCATATCCGAAACATTGTCTTTGGGCATGATGCCGAACTCTACTGTGGAGAGCTTGTTGACGTGATAGATTTGTGCCTGGGATATGTCGTAGGATATATCCGCTAACCGTTCCACCGTATAATGCTCTCCATTCACCAGAACGGGAATATTCTTAATGCGGGATATATCACGGATGTCATCTTCGTTATAACTGATACGAATGTCATACTCCTTTCCTTTCTCTTTGTAAACTCCTACCTTGATGCCATTTATCGCGCTGTTGATAGCGGTTGCCACATCAAATACGGTCAGATTGAGTCTCGAAACAATTTTTTGTCGCGGAATGACACAGATTAGACGGTTACCGTTCCGGTTGTTCGCCTCGTAGCCGGAGATTTCTTCTATATCCTGCAATGCCGCCACCACCTTGGCAGCCGTGGCTTTGAGGTCTTCCGGGTTTTCCGATTGCAACATAAAGGAAATCGGCAAACCACCCTCAATACCGTTAGCAGATACCAATGCCTTGACCGACGGGATGCTGTCGAGTTGTCTCTTCAGCATTTCCGCCAATTGCACATTGCTTCTTTCCCGTTCGGATGCCGGCGAAAGGTGTGCTATGATTTTTAGTAGATTCGGTCCTTTAGACATGATACCTTTCTCACCAATTACCGTTTGGATAGCCTCCACTTCGGGATATTGCATAATCAGCTTTTCCAGTTCCCTGGCGGACTCGCCCGAAGCTTGCAGAGAGTAGCCTGCCGGAAGTTCCGCTTCCAAAAACACACGGCTCATGTCCTCTTTCGGCATGAAATCGAAGTCGATAAATTTAAACAAGCCGAAAGATGCGATAAAAATTGCCATCATAAAGACAAAGAGTATGATTCCTCGCCGTTTTTTCACCAAAAGCTTTTCCAACGAACGTCCGTAACGTTCGGAAAGGCTTTCGAATATACGGTCGAGAAAACGGTTGAACTTAGTAATTTTCAAATCCTTCTTCAATAGAACGCTGGCAAGCATGGGTGTCAATGTGAACGATACGAGTAACGAGAAAACAGTAGCGACGGAAATAGTCAGCGCATACTCCACAAAGTACACCCCGATCATAGAACTCATCATCGCCATTGGCAGGAAAACCACCAGGTTGGTACCCGTAGAGGCAATCACAGCCATTGTCACTTCGGACGTTCCCTCTATCGCCGCCTGCTTGATGGGCATTCCTTCCTTTTTCAAACGGATAATATTCTCAATCACCACAATGGAGTTGGATATCAGCGCCCCGATAGAAACGGCAAAACTCATCAGCGTCATCATGTTGAGCGTGGCATTCAGTTGTTTCAATACAATGAAACTGGCTATGAGGGATATCGGAATGGATATACTCACGATAATCACCGTGCGATAGTCACCGATAAAGAGGTATAGAATAGCACCCGTGAGAATAATGCCGAGAATAACATTCAGCAAAGCATCATCTACAGCACTTTCCGTATAAGCCGAATTATCGTACGGTATGCTGAGCGACACTCCTTCGGGCAACTCTTTTTCAAATTCCGGGAGTTTCTCTTTGATAGCCCTCGCCAATTTCACTTCATTGGCATTCGGTTCTTTGAGTATATTGAGCGTTACGACATTGCTGTAGTACAGGTCATTCTTCAAATCATGGAATGTAGATTTGTTCTTGGGGCGTTCGATGCTGTCACTAACCGTGGCAAACTCCCGGACAGACAACGGATAGCCTTTGTGAGAAATCATCAGCTCACCGATAGCTTGTGGAGAAGATACTTCTTGACCGGTTTCTATGGAAAAATTCATCCCGTCGTAATCGTACGTACCGCCAGGCAGTTTCGTATTGGCAGCCCGAATGGCTTCTCTGGCCTGAGTGAGATCCAGCCCCAATTCCGCAGCGCGGCGCATATCAGCCAGAATTTTAATCTCACGTTTCTCACCACCGACAATATTTACTTTGGTGACACCGTTGATACGGGTAAAGAGGTTCCTCAGTTTGTTGTCGGCAAGGTCGTAGAGCTCCTTCCCCGATTTATTGCCGCTCATCACGATGGTGAGTACGGGGACATCCGCAATATTTGTTTTTTGTATCAATGGGCGTTCAATGGACTGCGGCATCTCTGCCATAGCCAACTCCACTTTCTCCTTCACTTCGTTCATTGCCTCATTCTCGTTCTTGCTCGAACGGAATTCGGCCTGCACGGTCGATACATTCTCCATTGAGTAAGAGATAACCCGTTTCAAGTTACTCAACCCGGAAACCTCTTTCTCTATCTTCTCGGTCACACTCTTTTCCAGCTCTTCGGGAGTCGCTCCGGGCAGAACGGTAGTAACCATGATAGAGGGACTGTTCACCTTTGGCATCATATTGACACCAACGTTCGTATAAGCCATTAACCCAAAAAACGCCAATGCAATGAAAAGCATCGTAGTTGTGACGGGACGTTCTATCGCAAATTTAGTAAGTTTCATAAGTTGGAATTCATTGTATTAATGGGGGATTTATCTGATATCTTTTCTATCCCGATAGTGACATATTCGTCTCCCGGTTCTATGTCGCCTTCGATGACAGCCTGTTGCCCCACGATATGGACGATATGTACGGGAGTGGCTACAGCATGTCCGTGAACACATTTATAAATCAGATCCTTTCCTCCTACGGAAGCTATGGCCGTCAATGGCACCCGGATGGAGTTTCCGCTTCCCTCCAGTTTCATCCGGACGTTGGCAGTGACTCCTCCTACGGCCATATCGTGCCGGTTATTGAATTCCGCCCTGATTCTATAAGCCTTGCGTGCATCGTCCATGATGGTGCTTTTCCGGATTACTTTGCCTTTTAATTCGGATAACGAACCCAATTCAAGAACCACATCATCTCCTTCTTTGATTCGGAAGGCTTCTTCCATGGAGGCGAAGAACTCCGCAGCCAACTTGTCCGTTTCGGACAGAATAAAAAGTTGCGTACCCACTGCTACATAGTCTCCTTGTGTTACAGAAACATCCGTTATAGTGCCCGAAAATGGGGCTTTTACCACATATTGTTCTTCTAGTATTCGTATCTCTTTAGCTTTGTTCTTCACTTCCAGTTCGAGATCTTCCACCGTTTGACGAGCCACGAAGCCTTTGTCAAGTAAAGTCTGTTGTTTCTTTAACTTACTTTGCATGTCTTTGTAGATGGCTTGTTGCTGTTCCACTTGAAGTTGATAATTTTGTGCGGGGTAAGCGATAAGCGCCTGCCCTTCGGACACTTTCTGGCCGGGGTGAATCATCACTTGGGTAGCAATACCGTCTGCCTGTGGGGTGAACTTGAAAGAGCGTGCATATTGCACATCTGCATGATAGAGTTTCTCTTCACTACCATCGTTGTTTGCTATCTGGGCCGTATTGACAATAATCTCCAGGGCTTTTGAATTTTCTAAAGGATTCTCTTTTGCCGGGGTTCCACCACAGGCTACCAATCCTAACAGTGGAATTACTATTCCCGCTATCATTCCAATCTTTCTCATTTTATCATCTTTTTTTATTTCTATTTCAATAAGTTTTTGATATTCACAACCGCAGTCTGATAGTCGAGTGTGGCATTAAGAAGCTGTAGCTTTGCCTGGATATAGGAAACACGTGTCTCACGAAGTTCAAGATTGGTAACCAACCCCAAATGAAGTTTCTCTTCCGAAGCCTGTATTTCCTTATCTGCCAGTTCTACCAACTTCCGGTTGGTGCTGATTTGAGTCAGAGCAAGTTCTTTGTCTGCAAGCAAGTTTAGGTATTCCTTTTCCAATTGATTGCCCAGATCCATATATTCCATTTTGCTCTTTTCGTAAGCAAGATGTGATTTTCGTACTTTCGAACGATTGAATCCACCTGAAAGGATGGGAATGCTCAGGTTGAATGTTCCATAGCCGACTCCGTTTCGGTCTTTGAATCGGAACTTATCGTCAAAAGCATCCAATGTGTAGCCTAGATTGAAAGTGACTTTGGGAAAAAATGCCGCTTTAGACAAAGCGATTTCCTGCTTTGCTAGGTTCATGCGTTTAAAGCCTTGCTCCATTTTCAGTGTTCCACCCAGGAAAACGCCTTCGGCAGTCGATACAAATGTGCTGTCCGGCAAGGCTATCTCACCTTTTATCTCAAACGGTTCTTGCTCCTTTATATTGGCAAGCACACGAAGTTCCCGCATCAGGATTCCGACTGTCTTCCGGGCATTTTCAATGTCGGGCAGTGTCTGCTGATAATAAAGTTCGGACTGCTTCATGGAAAACTCGCTGACGAGTCCATTCGTAAACATCTCTCTGACCTGTTGGAATTGATTCTGTGCCAATGCGCTGTTCTCTTCTAAAATGACAAGCGACTCCTTTGCATAAAGTGCCTGATAAAAAAGGAGTATTCCTTGCTTCACCACCTCATTCCTCTGATCCATTTGTGACAATTTTGCATAAGCGTTTGCTAACTTCGCAATTTTCCGGTTAACAAGGGCGGGGGCATTATAAATGGATTGTTCCAAAGTGACCGCACCATTCAGTGTATTTTTGAAGTTCACAGAGAATTTATTGGGGAAGTCCTCTAATCCTTCCTGTCCACCGTTGACATACATGTAGCTGTTATTGAAATCACGTCGATATCCCAGATTGGCGCTGATATGAGGCAGGTATTCGGAGCGAGCCATTTTCACATCTTCCTCGCTTTGCCTCGTATCATTCTGTGCCTTCCTGACGCTCATATTCTCCCGTTCCACCTTCTCCAAATATTGTTCAAGAGAATATTCTTGTGCTTGCCCGGCAAAAGGGACAAACACAAGCAGTAAGATTAAAACTTTTTTCATTGTAATGCTGTTCTTAGTTATTTCTGATGCAAAATTAGGATGCAAGTTGCCTATACAAATAAGCTCTTGCATAAACTGTCATTTTTAGCGTTTGAACTGCATCTCCTGTGAATTACCTGTATATTTCCCGGTAAGAAAAAAAGTTCCTTGCCCTGTGGGCATGGCTTGTTGTGATCATTCAAATAGACTCCTGGACTTTCCCTATAAAGAGGACTGGTAACAGACAATGAGTCATTGAAATAAGCCGTTTGGATTCCACCTAACTCCAACATGGTGTGGAAAAACGATGTACTGGAGGATACGTGCTTTGTCTGGTTTGCCTGAACGGCTTTCAACGCTGCAGGAAAAGATGTCTGTCATCGTCGTAAATATCTTCGCCATGATCGGATGCATACAGAAGTGCCGTATGTATATCCACTTCATCCAGCAACCCGATAAGCCATGCTAAAAATAGTCTGTGTAGCGGATCGTATTATCATATGCATTCAACAGCGAGTTTCTATTTCCGGCATTTGCATCCATAGGGGCATCGGGTTTGAAAAAAGCCATTCCAGCAGGATAACGTTCCCGGTAGTTGAAATGGGAACCGTATGTATGAAGCACGATGAACAGCTTCCGGTCACCACGCTCTAATTCTTTGGAAACAAGTTCCAAGAACTCGCAGTCATAAACAATTCGGTCGGTATTATCCGGCTGCCCCTTGAGATAACAGCAGGTGTCTGCTTCCTTACTGAAAAAGTCGATAAAGGAATTGTTATAACCTTGATTGGAAAAGAAAGTCGTCCGGAATCCTGTTTCCTTGAAAGCGATGATTATGCTTTTCCGGTAATAGATGGAATCAAAATCATGGGCGGTTACCAGTGAGAGTAGCATTGGGACGCTTCGTTTAAAAGCCAGGAGCATCAGTGGTAATGGCTCCGTATAGCAAAGTATCATATTGGAGACAATAAGGATGAACAGAAAAATATTTCCGTCCTTATAAAATACCGCCATCCCCCAATAAGTATTCTTCCCAGTTCTTTGGCGAATTTCATTATCAGATTAAAAAATCTCATTTATACTTCACTTTTATTACAATATAATTCGAATTATTCATTTATAGCAAAGCAATATGAACCAGGTTATGGCAAGCATAAGAATGGCTTCTACTATTTTATATCCCAACAACAAGTATTTCGGTTGCTCAAAAAGTCTTTTTATTTTCATCTTTTGAATATTGAATTAAATAACTTCTAGTATAATATCTTATCTTCTCCGATACAAAGTTAGGGTAACTTGTAACGGTATTAATAGACCGCTGCATAAGCAGCCATTTTTACCCAATAAGTTGCCTGTAATTAAAATGAGCTGCGTTTTGGACTTTAATCTCTGAATCTGGGAACAAAAACAATTCAAACAGTAAATTCTACAGATAAATCGTATAGACCATGGGCATCCCCGTGATATTTGCCCGTAATTATTCCAGGTTCAGATGTGTGTTATATTGTCTTCGATAGCTTTGCTATTGTGGATATTGTATGAAGTTAATTATAGACGAATATATTCCTCAATGGAGAAAAATAATAATAAAACATAAATACTGGATATGAAGTACCAACGTAAGCCACCGTTTTGTGATAAAAATCCGATAGACTACCATTTTGACGTGAAAAATCATCCGGCAGATACAACATTCATAGTGACAGCATGAATATCAATTATCTGATATTCTGTTGTAGCATACATGTGCATATTAGCAATACATTGTTCCATGATGAAATACTATGTACTATTTCCAAACTTCCATGGTATAGTTTCATTCTATTTTCTTCTTTTTTTTGCTGAATAAAGTCATCAATCTCCTCTAACAACCATTAACGACTTTGTGTATGTAAAATCTCAAAGTTGTCAGATAAATACTCTGTCACCCCATATTTGTCGAATAAGTCCATAACTTCATTGCCGTTAGCTGGAACATGAACTTTGTACTGAATGAAATAAAGTAAGCTATATCCAATTCCTTTTTTTACCATTCCTACTTCTTTTAATGCTCGGAAATACGATTTTTATCAGAGAGATACAACCTCTTTCTGATTTTTTCATTCTAAGCTCACATAACTCACTTCTTCCGGCTTTCCGGTCATGTACTCTGCCGTTATCTCAGGATATCACATTTCTTGTATGAATTCTTGAAATGAGAGTAGATGATTATCACAATATCCTCTTTTTTTTGTATCATTGCAAGTATAATTCTCAAAAGAACATACTATTATGAAAACTAGATTTTTATTATTTGCCGTATTTCTATTGGTTTGCAGCACTGCATTCAGTCAGGAGGCTGATAATGCGAAGTATATCGAAGTTACCGGAACTTCGGAAATAACTCTTGTACCCGACGAGATTCATTATCTTATCGAGATTAAAGAATATTGGGAAGAGGAATTTGACGGAAAGTCCAAACCGGAGAATTATCGGACTAAAGTGCCATTGATCGGAATAGAGAGAAATTTGAGAGCTGCCTTGCGAAAGATTGGGATTCCGGAAGACGCCATCCGTACACAAGAGGTAGGTGATTATTGGCGTGAACGCGGATTTGAATTCCTGGTATCTAAACGGTTTGATATTACGTTGACCGATTTTAGTCAGATTGATGAGATTCTAAAGGTTATTGATACGAAAGGCATCAGCTACATGCGCATCGGAGAACTGAAGAATAAAGATATGCAGGTTTATCGGCAACAAGGTAAGATAGAGGCACTGAAAGCTGCACAAAAGAAAGCAGGATATTTGGTGGAAGCATTAGGCAAACGCCTGGGAGATGTCATCCGCATTGTCGAACCGCAGGAAAGTGCAGGTTATCCCCGGTATTTTGCAGCTCAGAGCAATGTGAGTTCATCACAGTCAGAAGCTTACGATGCTTTCCGTACGATAAAACTGAATTATTCGATGCTGGTGAGATTCGAGATAAAGTAGAAATAAAAAGATTTATTTCTTTTGTTACTGTGGCATTAAAGTGTAACTTTGTACAAAACGTTATGTTATGGGAAAAGTAAAAGAGCCAGCTGCAACTTACTATAGCCGTCCGATGCTGAATGCCTTGCGCAATCACATAAAAGACAGAATAGAACAAATGGACGATGCCGTGCTATTGTCTAAAATCAGCAGCATGCTCGATAAAGATGAGGAAAGCTTTGAGGAGCGTTATCAACGTGCCAAAGAATTTGCATATACACATCTTGACAGGGAATTTGCAGAAGAACTTGAAAAAGAGAATTTTCTGATAGGCAAACCTATACCCTGCCAATATACTGATGAGGAATTTGAAAAAGAATCAAAACAGTCAGAAGCAAGCGGTATTGCTACTGATGAAGAAGTAAAAGCCGCTTTCAATTTATGGCTGAACTTAAAGTAATCTGGACAAAGCGGGCACTTGCCGTATTTCAAAAGACTGCATATTGGTATGCTGCAAATCTGGGAATACAATTCGCTGTCACCTTTGCAAAGAATGTAGATGAAGCGATGCACAAGATTTTATTAATGCCCACTGTTGGCCAGCTCGAAAAACGTGGAAAAGACAAGGAATATAGGTCTATTCTATCTCATCCTCTATGTAGAATTTATTATTGGTACAATAATACGGAAATACATATTGTCAGGCTACGTTTTAATAAAATGAATAAATAATCCGATTGTTTTATTTTTTCATCCTTACCTCATACAAGTCGTTTCTCCTGTCTTTCAGATTACGCACACTGCCGTAAGTATGCAATTCATTCAATAAATCCAGATCCACATCGGATACCAGTATCATTTCTGTATTCGGTGTGGCTTCTGCACGCTTGCCATCCGTCGGGAATGCAAAGTCGCAGGGAGTAAATACACCTGACTGTGCATACTGAATATCCATATTGTGCACACGCGGAAGATTACCTACACTACCGGCAATGACAACAAAACATTCATTTTCGATGGCACGGGCATGGGCGCATACCTTTACACGCGAGTAAGCATTTTGCGTATCCGTCAGGAAAGGAACGAATAAAATCTGCATACCCTGGTCTGCCATAATACGGGATAATTCCGGAAATTCCACATCATAGCAAATCAGTACGCCGATCTTAGCACAGTCCGTATCAAATGTCTGCAAAGCCTTTCCGCCACTTAATCCCCAGCTTTTTATTTCATCGGGTGTGACGTGCAACTTCTCATACATCTCAAAACTACCATCGCGGCGACAAAGGAAACCTACATTATACAAAAGTCCATCCTCTTTAATGAGCGGCATGCTACCCGTAATGATATTGATGTTGTAACTGATAGCCAACTTTACAAATCGTTCTCTAATTTCCTCTGTATAAGCCGCCAGTCCGCGAATAGCCTGTGACTCCCCTTCATTATTGAATTTTGCCATCAGCGGAGCATTGAAGTATTCGGGGAAAAGAATGAAGTCACTCTTATAATCGGATACGGCATCCACAAAGAATTCTACCTGTTCAAACAGGTCATCCAGTGTCTGATAACTACGCATCTGCCACTGCACCAATCCTACGCGCACGGTTGTTTTCGGTGCAATATATTCTTCTGTGGGCTCCTGATAGTAAATGTTATCCCATTGCAGCAGACAAGCATAATGCCTGGATTCCTCGTCATTCGGCAGATAATTGCGCATCACCTTGCGTACGTGGAAGTCATTGGAAAGTTGAAAGGTCAATACAGGATCGAATATTTCTTTCTGCTTTACCTTATCTATATACTCTTTCGGACGAATCTGATCCGAATACTTATAATAGTTGGGAATACGCCCGCCGAACATAATAGCTTTCAGGTTCAGAGTTTCGCAAAGCTCCTTGCGGTATTCGTACATACGGCGTGCCAGGCGAAGTCCACGGTATTGGGGATGAATAAAGACTTCAATACCATATAATATATTGCCTTTAGGGTTATGGGTATTGAAGGTTTCTTTACCCGTCACCTGTGCGTAAGTATGATCGTTCTTCACATCATCGTAATTCACAATGATGGAAAGGGCGCAGCCGACAATCTTTTCGTCTACCACGGTTACAATCTGTCCTTCGGGGAAAATTCGGATGAGTTTTTCAATTTGTTTGTGTGTCCAAAACACATCGCTGCCATCCGTATATACACGGGTGAATGACTGCGCCAGTTGCTCGTAGTCTTCTATCTGTAAATTACGCAACTGTACTTTGTTGATTTTCAATGAGTCCATAATGTCTCTTTTTTATACCAAAAGTTAAATCCGCTGCAAAGGTACGGTTTAAACTTATACATTGTCTCCCGGAATGCACATTTTTGTGAGAGACTGATTTTGCAATAAAAAAAGAAATGAGGATTTAACACTTTAGGAATAAGAGTATTTTGCTTTTTTTATACTTTTGCATCGTTTTCTACAACTTTCAGTTTATTTCTTACTTAAATTTTAAAAATCATGGCTAAAAAGATGTTATTCCTGGTTGTGCTTTTGTTTTCCCTTACAGGAATGCTCAAGGCACAGGTAACTACTGCCGGAATGAGTGGTAAAGTGATGGCTGACGAAGAATCTGTCATCGGCGCTACGGTTGTAGCCGTACACGAACCTTCCGGAACCAGTTACGGTACTGTTACCAATGTAGACGGACGTTTCAGTCTGCAAGGTATGCGCTCCGGTGGTCCTTACAAGGTGACGGTATCTTACATCGGTTATCAAACGGCAATCTATACAGGTATCCAGCTGCAACTGGGTGAAACTTATTCATTGAATGTAACCCTGCACGAAGCTTCGGAATTATTGGGAGAAATCACTATTACGGCCAGTAAGTCAAAGTTCAGTGCTGAAAAAACGGGAGCTACTACCAATATTTCTTCTGAACAGCTCACCACATTGCCCAGCATTAACCGCAGTATCAGCGACTTTACCCGCATTTCCCCGTATGCTTCAGGAAACTCCTTTGGCGGCCGTGACGGACGTTCCAATACGTTCACGGTAGACGGTGCGAATATGAATAACAACTTCGGTCTGTCGTCTGATTTGCCCGGAGGTGGAAATCCTATTTCGCTGGATGCCATTGATGAAGTGCAGGTAGTGATTGCCCCATACGATGTACGTCAGGCAAACTTTATCGGTGCAGGTATCAATGCCATTACGAAATCGGGTACAAACGCTTACAGAGGTAGCGCTTATATGTACTTCAACAATGAAGTGATGCGCGGTAACAAAATTGGCAATACTGATTTCGGTGTGCGTGCCGAAGAGTCCAAGACTGTTTACGGTGCTACATTGGGCGGTCCTATCATTAAAGACAAGCTGTTCTTCTTTGCAAATGTAGAGTATGAAAAGAGTCCGCAGCAAGTAATTACATGGCGTGCGGCAAGAGAAGGAGAAGACCCGAATAACTCCACTATTTCACGCACTACGGAAGCAGATCTGGCGGAATTCTCCCAGATGCTGAAAGACAAATACGGATACAATACCGGTTCATTCACAGATTTCCCAGCCGATGTCACTAACCTGAAATTATTAGGCCGTATTGACTGGAATATCAATCAGGGAAATAAGTTGAGCGTACGCTATAACTTTACCAATAATAAAACCTGGAACGCACCCAATGGAAGTTCGGGAAATACCGGGTATCGTTTGGCATACAACCGTGTTTCGGCCTACTCCATGTCTTATGCAAACTCTTGCTATTCTTTGCAGAATATTGTAAACTCGGCTACTGCCGAATTGAACAGCCGTTTCTCTTCCAACGTTTCCAATCAGCTGTTGTTTACATACAGTGACATGAAAGATGAACGCGATACGAACTCCAGCCCCTTCCCTTTCATTGATATTATGGCCGGATACTACGAAAACGGTAATCAGATATTAGAGCCTTACATGACTGCCGGTTACGAATTGTTTACCTATAACAACCTGGTGAAAAATACGGTTATGACTATTGTGGATAACTTCACCTATTACCTGGGAGCTCATAAATTAACGGCAGGTATCAGCTACGAACGTCAGAAAGCCGGAAACTCATACATGCGCAACGGAACCGGATATTATCGTTATTCCAGTTTCGAGGATTTCAAAAATGGAGCTGCACCCGAATCGTTTGCCTTGGCTTATGGGTACAATGGTAATACAAAACCTTCTGCGGACGTGAAATTCGGTCAGTTGGGTGTTTATCTGCAAGATGAATGGAACATACGCGATAACTTTAAATTGACTGCCGGTATACGTATGGATAATCTCAGCTTCCTGAATGATATTATGCGTAATCAG
Source organism: Bacteroides sp. MSB163 (assembly GCF_036416795.1). Lineage (NCBI taxonomy): Bacteria > Pseudomonadati > Bacteroidota > Bacteroidia > Bacteroidales > Bacteroidaceae > Bacteroides > Bacteroides maternus. Next base: position 4,735,896 of record NZ_CP143867.1, read on the forward strand.
GCTATCTATAATCTGGACTTCAACGGTATGCATATTGATACGGGTGCATGGCCCGATAGCAAACTGCAATTCTCACCGCGTGTAGGTTTCACCTGGGATGTGTTCAATGATAAGACATTAAAAGTGCGTGGTGGATCAGGATTCTTCACCGGACGTATTCCTTTGGTGTTCTTTACCAATATGCCTACCAACTCGGGTATGATTCAAAATCTGGTAAGTATTACGACCAGATATAAGGATGGTGTTGTAACCAGTCGCGATCCCCGCCTGGATTTGCTGAAAGGTACTATGATAACGGATGTAAACCAGATGATTTCCACATTGGGACTTCCTGCCACCATCAGTCCGGAAGAAGGTGTATTGCCAAGCTCCATAGTGGGCATCGATCCGGACTTCAAGATGCCGCAAGTCTGGAAAACCTCATTAGCTTTGGATTACCAGCTGCCTGTATCTTTCCCGCTGACGGTTACACTGGAAGGAATGTTCTCTAAGGATATCAATGCGGTGCGCCAATACAACTACAACGTGCAGGCTCCGGATAAAGATACATGGTCACGTTTTAACGGACCGGATGATCGTTACATCTATCCCGAAAACTTCCTGCAACACACGAATATTAGTAGCGCGAATGTATTAACAAACACTTCTAAAGGTTGGGGATGGACAGGTAACATTACCGTAATGGCAGAACCCGCCAAGAATGTAAATATTATGGCAGCCTATACTCATACCGAATCAAAGGAAATCAGTGGTATGCCTGGTTCGGATGCTAACTCCGCCTGGACAAACGTTCCATCCATCAACGGACCGAACAGCTCGGGACTCATGCGTTCGCAATATGTCACTCCCAACCGTGTAGTTGCTTCCATCAACTGGCGCGTACACTTAAATAAGAAAACATCTTCAAATTTCAGCCTCTTTTATAGCGGATATTCATCCAGTGGCTATAGCTTTATGTACTCTAATGATATGAATGGCGATGGCGTAACCAATGACCTTATTTACATTCCGAAGACTAAAGATGAAATCAAGTTCACGAGTGCCGAAGATGCAGACGCTTTCTGGAAGTTCGTGAGTCAAGACCCTTATCTGAAGAAGCATAAAGGCGAATATGCCGAAGCTTATTCTGCACGTGCTCCCTGGGTACACCGCTTTGATTTCCGTTGGAGTCGCGACTTCTTCGTGAAGATTGGCAAAACTAAGAATACGCTGCAACTCAGCCTGGATATCCTGAATATAGGTAACTTACTGAACAGTAAATGGGGTGTAACGAAAAACATGTCCGGCGCTAATGGCGGACGAATTCTGACCTATAAGGGTAAGGATGAGAGCAACACTCCTATCTTCTCTATGTACAAAGATAGTGACGGTAATTATCCTACCGAAAGCTTCACCCGAAACTTGAATTACAGCGAATGTTGGAAGCTTCAGATCGGTCTGCGATACGTATTCAATTAAAGATTCCGAACTTATATTTATCAAAAAAGAAAAGGTGCAACCTAAACATACCGGTTGCACCTTTTTGCATTTATAAGATATTAAAGGAGAGAGAATTTTATTTGTTTTTTCTCCAGAGTTTACTCATGTCTTCCAGAGTCTTGCCCTTCGTTTCGGGTACCCAACGCCAAACAAAGAAGGCGGCTGCAACGCAGATGATGCCATACAAGCTGTATGCGAACATCGGACTGAAGTCGTACAGTGCCGGGAACGTGGACGATACAATATAATTGAATATCCATTGGAAAGCTACCGCAATGGCCACAGCTTTACCACGAATGGTATTCGGGAAGATTTCAGAAATCAATACCCAGCAAATCGGTCCCCATGACATCATAAAGAAAGCTGCGTATACAATTACGGAAAATACCGGAAGAATACCCTTGATTCCCATGCTGTCGCACATTGCCACTGCAAATGCACCTACCGCCATACCAATAGAACCGATAATCAGCAACGGCTTGCGTCCGAAACGGTCTACAGTAAAGATGGCTACAAGCGTAAATACAATGTTTACAATACCCATGATAACAGTTTGCATCATGCCACCGCCTTCAGCACCTGCACTTTCGAAAATACGCGGAGCATAGTATAATACTGCATTAATACCAATAGCCTGTTGGAATACGGAAAGCATGATACCGATAACGATAACTGCCACACCGTAAGAGAATAGTTTCTCTGTCTTTTCCTTGGAAGTAGCCTTGATTTCCGCCAGAATTTCTTTTGCTTTGTTTGCACCATTCACCTTCTCCAGGATAGAGTATGCCTTTTCGTCCTGATGTACCAGCACCAGATAACGCGGGGTCTTCGGTACGAAGAAAAGAAGGAAACCAAATAATGCAGCCGGGAATGCTTCCGAACCAAACATATAACGCCAGCCGGTTTGTACGCTCCACATATCCGAAGCGGCGTTCACAGACAATATGCCTTCAGCGCTTTTATCGATAATAGGATTCGTGTGATCGCCCATAATCAGGTAGTTAACGAAGTAAACCACCAACATACCGAAGATAATGGCAAATTGGTTACAAGATACCAGTGTTCCACGAATGTTAGAGGGCGCAATTTCTGCAATATACATCGGACATACGGCAGAGGCAAGACCTACACCAATACCGCCCAATACACGATACAAATTGAATGCGATGAGCAATTCCATGTTTGGCTCACCGTAGTTGAAGAATAAAAATTCGGGATAGTAGGATCCCAATGCAGACAGGAAGAACAGCACGGATGCCAGTCTCAACGAATTGCGTCGTCCCAGGCGGGAAGCGAAGAAACCGGAAAGAGCACCACCGATCACACAGCCAATGAGTGCACTGGAAGAAGTGATACCGTGCATCACCTTGTCATATTGAAAATCCGTAGCCATCAGGAAGAAAGCTTCCAAGCCCTTCTCCGCGCCCGAGATTACCGCCGTATCGTAACCGAACAGCAGGCCTCCCAAAATGGCAACGGTTGTAATAGAATATAGGTAGAGTTTACTACCATTGTTAGCATCATTCATGATAAAAAAAGATTAGGTTGATAAATGAGTAAAAAGTGATAAGGTGGTAGAGTGATAAGGGTGATAGAGTGATATCACTTTACCACTTATCACTCTATCACCCTACCACCTTTATTATATTAGCAATACATATTCACGATTGCTTCATACAATTCTTGCTTACCGCTGGTTTGCTTCGGTTCGCCGTTAGCTTTCGCATAAGCTACAACATCTTCCAAAGACAATTTGCCTTCTTCGAATTCCTTACCCTTGCCACCGTCGAATGATGCGTAACGGTCAGCCAACATTTTCTTATAAGGAGATTCTTCCAGTAATTTAGCTGCACTTTCCAGAGCACGTGCCATAGCATCCATACCTGCAATGTGAGCGATGAAGATATCTTCCAGGTCGGTAGAGTTACGACGGGTCTTAGCGTCGAAGTTAGTACCGCCATTGCCCAAACCACCGTTGCGGATGATCTGCATCATAGCCTGAGTTAGTTCGTAGTTATCGATAGGGAATTGGTCAGTATCCCAACCGTTCTGGTAGTCACCACGGTTAGCATCAATAGAACCCAACATGCCGTTGTCAACAGCTACAGCCAGTTCGTGTTCGAAAGTATGGCCAGCCAATGTTGCGTGATTAACCTCGATGTTTACTTTGAAATCTTTATCCAAACCGTGAGCTTTCAGGAAGCCGATAACAGTTTCAGTATCTACGTCATACTGATGTTTTGTCGGTTCCATCGGTTTCGGCTCAATCAGGAAAGTACCTTTGAAGCCACGAGCACGTGCATAGTCACGAGCGATAGTCAACATCTTTGCAAGGTGTTCTTTTTCACGTTTCTGGTCAGTGTTCAGCAAAGACATGTAACCTTCGCGACCGCCCCAGAACACATAGTTCGTGCCACCCAGTTCGATAGTAGCGTCAATAGCGTTCTTGATCTGAACAGCAGCGCGTGCTACAACGTCGAAATCAGGATTGGTAGCAGCACCGTTCATATAACGTGCATGACCGAATACGTTAGCAGTACCCCACAACAGCTTGATATCAGTTTCAGCCTGTTTTTCTTTTGCATAAGCTACGATAGCTTTCAGATTAGCTTCATATTCTTCGATGCTTGCACCTTCAGAAATCAGGTCTACATCGTGGAAGCAATAGTATTCGATACCCATCTTCTGCATGAATTCGAAACCTGCATCCAATTTATTTTTAGCTGCTTGCAAAGCGTCAGAGTCACCATTCCAAGGGAATTGTTTCGTTCCACCACCGAATTGGTCACCACCTTCTGCGCAGAGAGTGTGCCACCAAGCCATAGCAAACTTCAACCAATCTTTCATCTTCTTACCCATGATTACCTTCTCAGCATCGTAGTAACGATATGCCATCGGGTTCATACTCTCTTTACCTTCGAATTTAATCTTTCCTATTCCGGGAAAATACTCTTTTGTTGCCATAATTTTAATTGAATTTTAAAGGGTTAATTATGTTTTGATTGTTAACTGTATTACTTTAATTCCCCTCGTTTTCAAAGGAGAATTAAGTTGGCATTATTTTGCCATTGATTTTTCCAAACGATGTTTCCAGCGTGCATAAGCATCTGCATATTCCTGGCGCTTAGCCTGATTAGGCTCGATAACATCCAGTTTTTCCAGCGTTGCGAATGCCTCGTTATTATCTTTATAGATACCTGCACCGATACCTGCTCCCTTGGCTGCACCTACCGAACCATCCGTATCGTACAGTTCGATCACAGCTCCCGTCACACCTGCCAGCGTATCGCGGAAGATGGAGCTAAGGAACATATTTGCATGGCCTGCATGGATTTTCTGTACAGGGATGCCCATACCTTCCATAATATCTATACCATACTTGAATGAGAATACAATGCCTTCCTGAGCTGCACGCACAATGTGTTGCTTGCTATGCAGATTGAAGTTCAAACCACGGATAGAGCAGTTGATCTCTTTATTTTCGAGCATGCGTTCCGCACCGTTACCGAAGGGCAGAATACTGATACCTGCACTACCGATAGGAGCTTGTGATGCCAGTACATTCATTTCATTGTAAGAGATGCCTTCGGGAGCAATCGTACGTTTCACCCAAGAATTAAGAATACCCGTACCATTGATGCAAAGCAACACACCCAGACGGGTTTGTTCGTCCGTATGGTTTACGTGAGCGAATGTATTTACGCGTGATTTCGGATCATAGTTCACTTCACCGTTCACACCATATACAACACCCGAAGTGCCTGCTGTAGAAGCTATTTCTCCCGGATTGAATACATTCAGTGAAAGAGCGTTATTCGGTTGGTCACCTGCACGATATGTGATCGGTGTACCTTCCTTTAATCCCAATTCTTTTGCTGCGGCAGCATTCACACGGCCTTGTTCGGAGAATGTGGGTTTGATGTCCGCAATCAGAGAGTTATCGAAACCATAATAATCCATCAGGAAGTCGGCTACACGATTGTTTTTGAAATCCCAGAACATGCCTTCCGAAAGTCCGGAAACAGTGGTACAGATTTCACCGCTCAACTTCATGGCGATGTAATCACCCGGCAACATAATCTTATAAATCCGTTCGTAGATGGCCGGTTCGTTTTCCTTTATCCATGCCAGTTTAGAGGCAGTGAAGTTACCCGGAGAGTTCAACAGATGTGAGAGACATTTCTCTTCTCCCAGCGTTTCGAAAGCTTTCTGTCCGTAAGGCACAGCACGCGAGTCACACCAGATTATAGAAGGACGCAGCACATTCTGGTCTTTGTCCACACATACCAATCCATGCATCTGATAAGAGATACCGATTGCCTTGATTTCACCTGCGTTTGCACCCGATTCATTCATGACAGCCTGTGTGGCAAGCTTCAGATTTTCCCACCAGCTTTCGGGATTTTGTTCCGCCCAACCCGGTTTAACTGCAATGATTGCCGCCTCTGTCTTCGGAAAGAAAGCAGAAGATACACATTTGCCGGTTTCGGCGTTTACCAGGCTCGCTTTTACGGACGAGCTTCCAATGTCATAGCCTAATAAATACATGCTTTTAATTTATGATTTTTGATTTATGATTTATTTTGTTTGAAATTTATGCCCTTTGATCTATGATTTATTCCGCTTATGATGAATCATAAATCTCTTCATCTTCTTACCTTATTATATATCTTCTTATCGAATCGATAATAGCGTGCGGCACGGTGGGCAACTCCCTGTTGTTTTTCCTCCAATGGAACAACGTATTCCATCATCGCTATTTTCTTGTGGAAGTTCCGCACATCAATAGGCTTGCCATATATTAATTCATATAAAGTACGCAGTTGTGATGCCGTAAACTTACGGGGAAGCAGATCGAACAAGGCCGACGGATTAATCTCCACGTACTGGCGGATATATACCAATGCTTCTTTAATAATCAGATTATGGTCGAAAGCCAATGCCTTAATATCTTGCAGTGCCACCCAATATGCTTCGAAATCAGCCAGATTCCGGCTCAGTGCCCGGTCTATCTTCACCAATGACAGGTAAGCGATAGTAACGATACGCTCCACCTTCGATTCCATGGCCCGTTCCAGCCAATGAATGTCTTTCGGGTCCTTCGTCCGGTTTTTGGAACCGAATGCCTTGAACTGCATCAGGTTGACGTTCTTCAATCCTGTCAGTTCGTTCAATACACGCTGTGCGGCTTCATCCAGATCTTCATCCATATAGATCAGGCTTCCGGGAAGCTTCATATCGTGAAAAATTTCACCTTGCTCCTCACCTACACGTTTTATCAAGAGAACCTTTAATTGTTCTCCGTCAAAGCCAATCACTACACAGTCTACTGAGATATGATTGTTTGCCAATGGGGTTTTATGTTCCATGTTTTGCATAATATCCATGTTTAAGCGCTGCAAATATAAACAGGTTTTTTTGAATATACAAGCAAGTAAAACTCATTTTTATTATGTTGTAAAGCATTATTTTTCAATATAATACATATCGTACTTATTACAATATCAAAACATAGCCTTATCGTTGAAAATACAATATGTATTATTGATAAACAGTAGAATTAGCTAATTGTAGGAAGTACAATAAGAGTAAAGTGCTTTATTCTTAAGGATTTTAGTATCTTGTGCAAGAAATAAAAATGTGGGCTCTTATTGTATTTTTACACGCCATCTCCGTAGTATCTCCATATCAACTCTATATCAACTCCGTGTCAAGTCCGTACCTGCTCCGTATCAAGTCCGTATCAGCACTTATCCTATAGACACGGAGCAGGTACGGACTTGACACGGCTCTGATACGGAGATTGTGCGCAAGGAACTCCTTTAAACACTGTAACTCTCGTCCCCGGTTTCGGTAGTATTGCACAAAAATCCTTCATTTGTGCGGTCAATATCAGAAAAAGCTATACCTTTGCACCACTTTTTTTAATTAACTACTAAAACAAGAACAGTATGAAAGCATTTGTATTTCCGGGTCAAGGTGCCCAATTCGTAGGAATGGGAAAAGACTTGTATGAAAACTCCGCTTTAGCAAAAGAATTGTTTGAAAAAGCCAATGATATCCTGGGATATCGCATTACGGATATTATGTTCAACGGTACGGACGAAGACCTGCGTCAGACGAAGGTAACTCAACCTGCCGTATTCCTCCACTCCGTTATCTCCGCACTTTGTATGGGTGATGATTTTAAACCTGAAATGACTGCCGGTCACTCATTGGGCGAATTCTCTGCTCTGGTTGCTGCCGGTGCATTGAGTTTCGAAGATGGATTGAAGCTGGTTTATGCTCGTGCCATGGCCATGCAGAAAGCTTGCGAGGCACAACCCTCTACAATGGCGGCTATCATTGCCCTCTCCGATGAAAAAGTAGAAGAAATCTGCGAGCAAGTAACCGCTGAAGGTGAAGTTTGCGTTGCAGCCAACTATAACTGTCCGGGACAGATCGTAATTTCCGGTTCTATCGAGGGCATCAACAAGGCATGCGAACTGATGAAGGCTGCCGGAGCGAAACGTGCTTTACCATTAAAGGTAGGCGGTGCTTTCCACTCTCCACTGATGAATCCTGCAAAAGTTGAATTGGAAGCAGCTATCAACGCTACTGAAATCCACGCTCCCAAATGTCCGGTTTATCAGAATGTAGATGCATTGCCTCACACTGATCCGGAAGAGATCAAGAAGAATCTCGTTGCTCAGCTGACTGCTTCTGTACGCTGGACACAGACTGTTAAGAATATGGTTGCTGATGGTGCTACAGACTTCACAGAATGTGGCCCAGGTGCTGTACTGCAAGGTCTGATCAAGAAGATTGCACCGGAGGTATCTGCTCACGGTATTGCATAATCCTTAAATACAAAATATTTGTAAGGGCTGTCTTTTTAACCAAAGACGGCCCTTTATTTTGTAATCATACTATCCGCATTCAGAATAGGAAAATAAACAGCATCTCAACAAAACTTTTTCATGTAAGTATGAAAGTTCTACATTCAACTTGCATTATCTTTAGATAAGATAAGCTGCATCTCAGCATAACTTTTTCATGCAAGCATGAAAGTTCTGCGTTCGATTTGCATTATCTTTGCAAAAACATGCATGATATGGAGAAAATCGACGAATACAGAAACACCCTTGCAATGCCTCTTTGCAAACTATCAATAGATAAGCTGGTGCAGGAAATATGCCTGCATCCGGAATACCTTAAAGATATATACCAGTTGATTTCCGATGATAAAATCGTCGTTTCATGGCGGGCTATATGGGCATGTGAAAAAGTAAGTGAGAAGCATCCCGGCTGGTTTGTTCCATTGCTGGATGATATTATTCAGCGATTATTGGTCTGCCAACATGATGGTTCCAAACGGTTGTTGCTGTCTATATTATATAATGTACCTGCATCTGATCCTGTCTCTGTCGATTTGCTAAATTATTGCCTGGATCACATGTTGGCCCCACAAGAAAGTATCGGTGTGCAGGCATTATCTATCAGAATGGCTTACCAGCTTTGCAAGTCTGAGCCGGAACTTTTGAAAGAGCTGCAACTCATATTAGAGAATGCAGATACCGAATATTACTCCACAGGCGTTAAGACTACCATACGGAATATCCTAAAAAAGATAAATAAATAATTGAAGTTTCGCAAGTTATGATATTCAGGAGTTAAAATCAGCTATAAAACAAATTAAATCCAATAACTATAACAAGCAATGTCATGATGCAAAACTAGCAATCTTGTAATGCGGAATATTGCTAGTTTTGCATCATGACATTGCTTGTTATGTTCCGTTTAAGGCTTCCGGGTGGGTTACCGTATTATTTTTCGCAGACTATTCTTGAAAAAGTATAACAATATTAAGACCAATAAAAGGCTTATTAGGGGTCAAAATAGGTTCAGGGTCACTTATAACCCTATTTATAGGTCATTTTTATTTGTATTAGCCAATATAATGCTAATATACAGACTGTTGACTTTTTTAGACTTTTGCAAAAAACGTATTTCAGTAGATTTGGAATATTACAATTCGAACAAGCCTTAAATAGGTAAATATTTAATACAGAAAGTAAAACAATAAAGCGGAAGTGATAAAGAGTGAATAATAAAATCTTTATTCCTTAGTAGTTTAGCACTATTACAGTATGTTTTATTTACATCTATTTTAAATATCTTATTCATTTAAGCAGGAATTGGGGGTATAAGTGACCCTGAACCTATTTTGACCCTTAAATAGTACACTTTTTGTCTTTTTTTTGAGGCATAACAGATTGATATACAATCATTAATCATCAGAGAATCATTTTGTCCATGAGTTCACTTCATACACGCTGTTTTAGAAGAAAGTAAGAACCGTCTTTCTGATTGTCAAAAGAAAAAATGCAACATGCGTTCGCGGTTAATTTATCACTTCAGCAAAAGTTAAGAAGTTAAGTTTCGTAGGTACTGTTTTCCACTCCTAATTTACAGGTAGTGTACCCTAAATTATTTTTCTGTAATCCCCATCACTTTTCTTCTTAAACCCATTGCTTAGCAGCACCTTTATTGAAGCCGTGTTTTCTTCGGAAGGGTCCGCCGCTATTTCACGTCCTTCCAATTCAATGATTTTTTCTTCCAACTTCCTGATAATCATTTTACCGATACCTCTATTCAGATACTCTTCTTCGCCAATCAAATATCCGATCTCGTACGTATGATTCTTTTCAGATATGTCTCCATACAAACTCTCAAAGTCGTGCCCTTCTTCCTCCAAGTCTTTCAAGAAAAAGCAATCAGCATAAAGACAATATCCGATCTTCTTATTCTTATAGTAAACAATAAAATGTTTCATAAAGTCATATTTACCATCTCTATTACTGACTTCGTCCAACCAAGCCTCCTTCTGTTCTTCCCCATCCGGACATAGCCATTTGTAAATATAATCTTTTCTCAACCATCTATCAAACCACAATATATCTTCGCCAAGCAGAGGCTTTAATACTATTTCGTCTGTATCAATCATAAATTCATGTATGTCATTTCATGTTTATTCAACCCGATTTCCTTTCACATCTATAAAGAAAGTTTCGCCGTTCAGCTTCACCTTTGCTTTGCCATCTTTATTAAAATAGCGGGCGTCATCATATATAAAAGGAATAACTTCTTTCCCTGTCTGATCTATAAAACCGCATTTACCCTCCATGCATACTGCTGCCAGCCCGGTTTTGGTAAATGACCATGCAGGATTATATATACATGGAATAACTTCTTTTCCCGTTTTATCTACATATCCCCACCAACCATTCTGCCGAACTAATGCCAATCCTACAGAAAAAGCATGGGCATAGTCATAGATAAACGGTACGACTTCTTCGCCTGTTGCAGCATCTAAAAAGCCCCATCTACCATTGTATTCCGTTGGCACTAATTTTTGTACTTTCATTTTTTGAGTATCCATAATAGTATAATCCGTTAAATATTGAATTGATAAATAAGAAATAGTTCAAGCCTGCTTTCTGCTGTAAAGATAGGAATTAAATTGAGACTGAGCGCAGAACTCAGTAATAAGGCTGGTGAATAGCAGTTTATCCAAGAAAAAGGAAGAAGCTGAAATAGAATAACTTATTAAAATTTGGCACGCTATTGTGAATAAACTATATTTGTACATTCATTATAAGTACTATAATTATGCAAGATTTTGTAAACGGACGCTGTGGTTGGTGCGGAACTGACGAACTGTATGTGAAATACCATGATCAAGAGTGGGGAAATTTAGTGACCGACGACAAGACACTGTTCGAGTTTCTTGTGCTGGAGAGCGCCCAGGCCGGATTAAGTTGGATAACCATCCTCAAAAAACGTGAGGGATATCGCAAAGCCTTTTGTGGTTTCGATGCCGAACAAGTAGCACAAATGACCGATGAAGATGTCGAGCGGCTGATGCATTTTGATGGTATCGTGAAGAACCGTCTGAAAATCAAATCTACCATCACAAATGCAAGGCTATTCCTCGCCATACAAAAGGAGTTCGGCAGTTTCTATGAATATACACTGTCGTTCTTTCCTGATAGAAAACCGATTATCAATACCTTTCAATCCTTGAGTGAGATTCCGGTATCATCTCCCGAATCCGATGCCATGAGCAAGGATATGAAAAAACGAGGATTCAAGTTCTTCGGATCTACGATCTGCTACGCCCATTTGCAGGCTGCGGGATTCGTCAACGATCATTTGGCGGACTGTATCTGTCGAAAAGGATAAATGACAGTATAACTTCATACAAAGTAAAAGGCGGTATTTCCTCGTATGGATTTACCGCCTTTTCATTTTACTTCTTTATTCCCAAAATACTTCTTGCTTTCTCTTCACTGGAGATAAAATCGAGTGCATTGATTATCTCGTCATAATTCTCCCGGTCGGAAATATTCGGAGCTAAGATTTTCAGGACTTCCAGTTTGTCATCATCAAACCGGTATATCGACATCATCCGCACACACTGCTTGCAATTCAATCCTCTGTTACCGATTCCGGCTTCTAATAATTCCAGTTGATCGTCTTTGAAAGGTTTGCCTTTCACTTTGTTGTAAAGCGACTGGAAATCCCTTTCGTCCATCCCTCTTCCACCATTAATGTGCGGGTGGGAGGAAGCGGTTCCACCACCTACTTCAATAGCAGGATATACAGCAACAGGCGGATGAGGAGCTGTGTTAAAAGAATCCATACCTACAACACACCCGTTTACGAAATCTATGACAATCGATGTAGTCACAGTAGATAAATTGTCACCGGCAACAAGTTTCACATACTCCCACTGCTCTGTTTCTTGGTCAAAACGGCGATATTGCGGTTTTCCAAGTATGGAAGAAACTTCTTTTTGGGTCATCCCTTTTTGGACACTCATCATGATGTCTTTACTTGATCCGATAATGCTGGCGCAGCTACTTATGCCAATCATAAATGCCAGTAGTGCTAATGTCAGTTTTATTGTTTTCATTGTATATATTGTTTTTAGTTTTTATGTTGCTACAAATATAAGTGGAGAAAAGCATATAATATTATCTTTTTCCCTATTATTTAGGGAGATTTCCCTATTATACCAATATTCACAGTGCTCCGAATTCTCTTCAAATCACGGGAAATAAGAGAACAATTCTGATGAAGCAGGAAATAAAAGAATACTACGATGCCGATGAATATGGAAGTACCTTTAAGCATGCATGTTTTGCTTGCAGTTTCCATCTTCATTTTATCCATCGCTATCGCGTATGCTTGCCTTAAACTGTATGACGAACCGGTACGTGAATGTCTGAAAAGGCGTTTTTTTGGAAAAAAAAGGTAAAACTATGGCGAAAAGTATCTTTTTCTTATCTTTGGCACATTAATATGATGAGTAAGTCATCTCCGTAATGACTTGAATGCTCTAAAAATTAGTAGATCTCAATATATGAAAACAGAATTAGAAAAGTGCTTAGCCGGAGAACCGTTTAATGGCGGTGACAAAGTATTGGCAGATATGACGCTGAATGCTAAAAGATTGTTGAAGCGGCTAAATGAAACGGACTATGCCGACACGGAACAGAGAAAGCGAATCTTTCATGATTTGTTCGGCAAGATGGGAGAACATGTTCACATCGATATTGATTTCCATTGCGAATACGGGAAGCATATTTTCATCGGTGACCAGGTTATCATCAATATGAACTGTACGTTTGTAGACAACAACATCATCGAGATAGGCGACAATGTGTTGATAGCGTCCAATGTACAGATATACACGGCTACCCACTCTACCAAATTACAAGAAAGAGTCGTGGCGGATTGGGAAGCAGGAGAAGGTATTTGCAAAACCTATGCACTCCCCGTGAGAATAAATGATGGAGCGTGGATTGGTGGTGGTGCAATAATCCTACCGGGAGTGACAATCGGGAAAAACAGTGTCATAGGTGCCGGCAGTATAGTAACCCACTCTATTCCTGACAACTGCGTAGCCGTAGGAAATCCTTGCAGGGTGATTAAACAAATTGATAATGAAGTAGTTTAACAGAACTATCACAATGTATCATTGATCTGTATTCCTCAAAGTATTTAAGCTATACTTTGAGGAATATTTTCTGTGAAGGACTGATTTTAGAATCATTTCAATGCCTTGCCATTCGAAAAAGCCTTACCCACCTTTTCGCCCACCTTCAGATAGTCGTTGTTAAACGGATCGAAGATGATGGGAGCTACTTTAGAAGCATCTACTTTTCCGTTTTCATCAAGTACACGCTCGTCTACACTTACATTTACGATCTCTCCACGTAAGATGCAGGTTTCGGGATTGTAATCTTTCAGTTTGCACTCCACCGCTACGGACAGTTCGTCAATCAGCGGAGCATCCACGAACTCCGAACGGGTAGCATGGAAGCCTGCACGGGCGAATTTGTCCGTTACCTTATTGCCGGAAACAATACCTACGTAATCGCAGGCAACAACTTGCCCCACTTCCGCCATACTTACTGTAAATGCTTTGCGCTTCAGGATATTCGCAGTGGTCTTGTGTCCTTCGCTGATGCAAATACTGATCTCTTTCATCTCACTGATACCGCCCCAAGCCGCATTCATAGCGTTTGGAAGTCCATTTTCATCATAAGCAGCGATGATAAACACCGGCTGCGGATAGGAAAAGGGTTTTGCTCCGTAATTCTTTCTCATACTAATTTATTTTTTAGTCCATTGTTTAATGTCTTCTTTGGTTGCACCGTTCAGCAGTTTGCCTTTCTGCCACTTCAGGTTGGAATAAGTCTTCTGCAACTCTTTTTCGGAATTGGAGATACTGCTTCCGCCCGATGTGGCAAACAGAATAACCGTCTTACCTGAAAAATCACCACTTTCTATAAAAGTATTAATGATTCTCGGAGCTAAATTCCACCAGATGGGAAAACCTATATAAACACTATCATAGTCCGCCAGGTTCACCGACTTGGAGCTTAAGGCAGGACGTGATATAGATTACTTTTCCGTAGCAAACGCTTCGATTCGGGAAGCATATTGCAATGATACAAAATTACGGAGTATTATCCAGTATGCAGGTATATAAATTACAGAATATATAACCAATATTACGGATAAAAGAAAAGGTGGGCATGTAAAATGTAAAAGCGGATTGTCCTTTCAATTTATTTTGTAATTTTACGAGCATTCTTTCAAAAGAAGTGTAATCTATAAATTCTACTGCTATGGATCGGTATCTAAAGAAATTCTGGGGCAATCATTTTCAATTTAATTGGAAATTAGGCGTATTTCTCATATTGTTATTCGGAATACCCCGTTTTATAATCGTTCTACAATCTTATGTAGACAGAAGTTACGGCACTGTTATGTTCGTATTTTTAAGCATGTGGATTATCCCGTTCATTCTTCTTACAAAGTATGGTCGGAAAGGCATAGGGCTTAAACGTCCCGCGCATTGGTGGAGAATAGGAGTTTCTTTCCTGTCTGGCGGAGTTATTTGCTTGGCCATATTCGGTTTATTTTCTTTTCTGTATGGACAATCTGTCGAAAACGCATTTGTATATATCGGGGGAAATAATCCCAGCAGTGGTATAACAGGAGATGATAAATTGTTGTACTTCACAATCGCTGTTATTCCAAGCATGATATTTAGTCCGATAGGCGAAGAATTCCTGTATCGAGGCATTATTCACGGGTGCTTTGTCCCTAAGTTCGGAGAGACAAAGGCTTCATACTTTGATTCACTGGCTTTTGCATTAACGCATGTAGCTCATTTTGGGATCGTTTATACATTGGAAACATGGTGCTTCTTGCCGATTCCTGCTTTGCTTTGGGTGTTTTCAATGTTTATAGTCAGCCAGGTATTTTTCAGATGCAAGCTATATTGTGATTCACTTTGGGGAGCAATTGCGGCACATTCGGGATTTAATTTCGTAATGATGTACGGTATATTCTATTTGTTATAATCATACTATAAAACTCCGCAGAGTGTAAAGTATGTATCTGGTATTGTAGAGATTATTCGAGGTTGGACTCGCAGGACACTATATTTCAGTTTTCTAAATCCACACAGAGCAATGTAGGATTCGAGTCATCCTCCTCACTGGCTAAGCCATATTGAGCCAATTTATCAATAGAAAGTAATGTATATGCCTTGTTGTTCCGGATAAGGGAAACAGGAGTATTTACAATTGCTTTCTCATTATAAGGCATGGCGTATCCTTTTTCCGAATGAGTCAGCAATTCCCCGCTATTTGTATCCCATAGTGTATAATGCCTGCTCTCATTCCAGAAGAAATCATAAAATAACAGGTCATTCACCAATAAAGCATTTTCCGCCTTGATGCAATATTTCCCTTCCGTAAGCATACGCTCAAGATCGCCATTCAAATCTGTCGGCATCTTCAGTCTGCCCTGATTGATGGCTACAACGGGAATGAGTTTTTCCTTTCTGCTGGCATACAGCGTATCATTAATCACAATACACACTTGGTCGTTTCCGTCTCTGAATCTGGGCACGATATACCCACCTGAAAAACCCATTACCGATTCAGCATCGAAAGGAAAGAAAGATTGTTTCATGTTCCAGTCCTTATCAAAGAAGGCTACTAAGTGCGATTTCTGATACTCTCTTTTGTAGGTTCCCCAATATCCGTTGGATACACCTATAAAGTTGGATATACTATCTTTGGGGTATTCGCTGACGAAAGTCCCGTCCGGCTTATATAATTTAGTCTTATTAGGAGTTGCAACATAAATCAACTCTTTTTCTTCATCAAAAAAGCGGGAAAAGATGTCGGCATATTCTTCAGGTCCATTTCCCTTCCTATCCATCACAGAAAGAAAAGAACCGTTTTCGGCATTAAAGAAATAAAAACTCGTCTTATCTCCGATAACTATGTACTTTGGAGTCACATTAAGCAGATACGCATTAGCACTCAACAGGCATTTATCATTCGTTTCCAGCCGGATCGTTTTCGGATTTTTGAAAAGAGACTGATATTGTGCCGAAGTGTAGTCCGCATCAAAGTGTTCGACGCCTTTATCTATATTGACTGTAGAAACCTGATCATGTGAACCTTTTTCTCCGGAGCAAGCCGTGAGAAGAAAAAGAGAAATACTGAGAAAGGAAATACAAGAGTGTCGCATATTGTTTTTTGTTACGTTGTAAGTTAGGCAAATTTATAAAAAAAACGAATATACAAGATGTTATCTCAGAAAAATGAGAAGAATAAAAAATGAAAAAATAAAAGTCGGAAAAACCAACCCAAATACTTGACTTCGTCTTTCTGATGTAGTATCTTTGTAGAGCTTTTAAAAACTGAATTTTAATATTAAACCTAAAACCTTACCAAATGGCAAAACTGATTCTTTCTTTCTCCGAATTGACCGGTATGTATTTCCCCAGTTGTTCTATTCCGAAAAATGCGGTAAGATCCTTACAACGAAGCATTAGAAGAGGAGTTGGAGAAGGTGGATAGTGTGAATTTTATATTCACTTCACCAACTTTCCGAACTTTATTAAATAATTTTTTAAGACATATATGAATAAACTAAGAATGCAAACAAAGAATCAGGCAGATGAGAACTTCACAAAACTCGCTGCACTGTTTCCAAATGCTGTGACGGAAACTATTGATATCAATGGTAACCTAGTTAGAGCTATTGATAAAGACATACTGATGCAAGAGATTTCTACATGTGTCGTAGAAGGTAGAGATGAACGTTACCAGTTCACTTGGCCAGACAAAAGAAAAGCTATTCTTGCTGCAAATGCTCCAAGTACGAATACGCTTCGCCCTTGTATAAAAGAAAGCTATGGAGACTTTAATACAACCGAAAATCTTTATATAGAAGGTGACAATCTTGAAGTTCTTAAACTCCTGCAAGAGAATTATTTGGATGCAGTCAAACTGATTTATATAGATCCACCTTATAATACAGGTAAAGAATTCGTGTATTCAGACAAATTTTCTCAGACTACATCAGAATATATGTTGCGTTCCGGCCAATATGATGAAGATGGAAATCAGCTATCTCCAAATATGGAGTCTAATGGACGCTTCCATACTGACTGGCTTAATATGATGTATTCTCGTTTAAAGATTGCTCGCAATCTACTTACAAAAGACGGTGTAATATTTATTAGTATTGACCAGAATGAGGTTGAGAATTTGAAAAAGATTTGTAATGAACTATTTGGATCAACAAATTTTGTTGGTGAAATTATTTGGCAATCGGCTACAGATAACAACCCTCGTCAAATATCAACAGAGCATGAGTACATTCTTTGTTTTGCAAAGGATGTGAATTTCCTTACCCCATGGTTTATTGAGTCTGACAAAGCTCAAAAGATTAATGAGCAATATAAATTGATAAAGCATAAAACCACTGACATTGCTGAACAGCAGAAACAATTACGCCAATGGATAAAAGCCAATGAGATAGATTTAAAGGGAGTATCTCATTACAACAATGTGGATGAACGTGGTGTGTACAGTAATTCCACAAATTCATCTAATACAAAACCTGGTGGTTATACATTTGATATCATTCACCCTGTTACTGGTAAACCGTGTGTGAAGCCTGCATTTGGTTGGCGCTGGACTGAAAAAACTTTCTGGGATTACGATAAGGTTGGTGATATTGAGTGGGGAAAAGATGAAACAACACAACCTCACGTTAAAAAGCGAATTGAGACTGTTAAAGAACAGTTTAAAAGTATATATTACGAAGATGGTAGAGCTTCAACCAAGCAACTAGAACAATTGCTTGGTGGCAAAAAAATATTTGATAATCCAAAATCTGTTCTTTTATTAAGTCGTATTATTGGTTTTGCAGCACCAGATGATGATTGTGTTATCTTGGACTTCTTCTCTGGCTCTGCAACAACTGCTCATGCTGTAATGGAGATGAATGCAAAAAATGGTACTCATAAAAAGTTTATCATGGTACAGTTGCAGGAGCCTACTGAACCAGCAAGTAAGGCAGGTTTCAAAAATATTTGTGAGATAGGAAAAGAACGTATACGACAAGCATCTAAGATGCTAAAAGAAACATACCCCAATGCTTCGTTTGATGCTGGTTTTCGTGTGTTAAAACTAGATTCAAGTAACATGCAGCAAGTATGGTATACTCCTAACGATTATGTTGCACAGAACTTATTTGAATCTACTGTTGATAATGTAAAACTAGACAGAACAGCTGATGATTTATTATTTCAGGCTATGTTGGAATTAGATTGTCCTCTCTCAAGTAAAATTGAGACAACTATTATTCATGGTAAAACTGTATATTCAGTTGCAGATGGTTATATGATGGCTTGTTTTGAACCGGGAGTTACTGATGAAGTTATTTCTGAAATAGCTCAAAGCAAACCATATTATTTTGTAATGCGAGATAATTGTATGGCAAACGATAGTGTTGCTGTTAACTTTGAACAGTTATTTAAGTCATATAGCCCTGATACCCATCTTAAGGTATATTAAATAATGAAAGAAATGAAATTTAATTTTAAGATACAACCATATCAAACTGACGCTGTTGAAAGCATCGTTGGTGTTTTTGCTGGCCAACCAAAATTCGACGAGACCAGTGATAACACTATCTATGCGAGAGATTTTGGGAAAAAGGTAAAGACAGTTTCTAAAGAAGAAATTCAAGCTCTCCAGTTGCATTTTAATGATTTGGGAGATAGTATTGATGTATCAGATGCTGAAGAGCAGCTGGATGCAGCTGGATATCGTAATGCAGATATAGTTTTATCTGATCAGCAACTACTTGAGAACATTAATACAATTCAAGCTCAGCAGAATATATATAAGTCGTCAAAACTATTTTCAGACATAGGGCGTGTATCTTTGGATGTTGAAATGGAAACAGGTACAGGTAAAACTTACGTGTATGTGAAGACCATGTTTGAGTTAAATAAGCAGTACGGATGGAGTAAATTTATCGTAGTAGTACCTAGCATTGCTATACGTGAAGGTGTAAAGAAGTCTATGGAAATGACTGTTGAGCATTTCATGGAACATTATGGCAAGAAAGCAAGATTTTTCATTTACAATAGTAGTAACTTGAATGCATTAGATAAATTCTCAAGTGATGCAGGAATAAATGTGATGATTATAAATACCCAAGCATTTGCCACCTCAATGAAAAAGGATGCAAAGAATAAAGAAAGTCGTATTATATACTCAAAACGTGATGAGTTTAATAGTCGTCGTCCTATAGATGTTATCAAGGTAAATCGTCCAATTGTAATTTTAGATGAGCCACAAAAAATGGGAGGTGCTGCTACCCAAACAGGAATCAAGAATTTTAACCCTCTTTTTTTGATCAACTACTCGGCTACTCATAAAAATCATCACAATGAGGTGTACGTTCTTGATGCTCTTGATGCATACAACAAAAAACTTGTAAAAAAAATCCAAGTAAAGGGTTTTGAAATACACAATCTTCGAGGTACTGATCGATATATTTTCTTTGAAAAGATTGTTGTTTCAAGTAATAAACCTCCTATGGCAAAATTAGAAATCGAAGTGCGCCAAGCAAATGGTGTTACTCGAAAAACTAAGCTTTTGAGTATAAGAGATAACTTGTATTTAGCATCAAATGGGTTACAACAGTACAAGAATGGATATACAATAAATAATATCGATCCTGATATTAACACAATTGAATTTGTAAATGGAGAAACAATGAAGACAGGAGATGTCGTTGGTGACATCTCTGAAAAGGATATGCGCCGTATTCAAATTCGTGAGACAATTCAATCTCATTTCGAAAAGGAGGAGGCGTTATTCCATAAAGGCATAAAGACACTTTCACTTTTCTTCATAGATCATGTTTCAATGTATCGTCAATATGATGAAGATGGAGAGGAATTTCTTGGAGAATATGGAAAAATCTTTGAAGAGGAGTATAATAATATACTTAATGATAAACTTAGATTATTTGGTTCAAGTGGTGATGAAGCTGAAAAGGATGACTATCAGATATATCTTTGTCGCTTTGATACTCATGATATTCATCGTGGATACTTTAGCGTTGATAAGAAAGGGCATAGTGTTAACAGTGAATTGAAAAAAGGCTCAGACATTTCAGATGACATTTCTGCATATGATCTTATCTTAAAAAATAAAGAGCGTCTGTTAAGTTTTGATGAACCAACACGCTTCATATTTTCTCATTCTGCATTACGTGAAGGATGGGACAATCCAAATGTTTTCCAGATCTGTACTCTCAAACATTCCGATAGTGCAACAACTAAGCGTCAAGAAGTTGGACGAGGATTACGCCTTGCAGTGAACAGCTCAGGAACCCGTATGGATGCACAGACTATAGGTGAAGATCTAGTTCACGAAATTAACAAACTCACTGTAATTGCAAGCGAAAGTTATACTACGTTTGTGACCGATTTACAAAAAGAGACAAGAGACGTTCTTTATGACCGTCCAACTAAAGCGACTACAGAATATTTTAAGGGTAAAATACTAAAGGTTGGCGAAAATATTATCACAATTGATGATCAACAGGCGGCAAGTATTATTTCTTACCTTGTAGACAACGACTATATCGATTCTAAAGGTGGTATTACAGAAGAATATCACAAAGCTACTATAAGTGGAACATTAGAACCATTACCCAAAAAACTCCGTGATATGGAAGAGCCGGTTCACAAACTCATTCAATCTATTTTTGATGAGCATGCTTTGGATGGTATGTTTGAAAATGGTCACAATACTACAATTGAAGATAACCCACTTAACGAAAACTTTTATAAAAAAGAATTTCAGGATTTATGGAAAAAGATTAATCATAAGTATGCATATACTGTAAGTTTTGACAGTGAAGAATTGATTAAGAATGCATCTGAGGCAATCAATAAAGATTTGCATGTTGCACAAGTAAGATATAGCATAACAACTGGACAACAAAATGAAACAATATCTCAGTTGCAAATTAAGAGTGGAACGACATTTAGTGGGGGCTCTTCACTTTCACAATTGAGAAATGCACATGCATGTACAACACCTTATGATTTGATTGGTGATATTGCCAAAGGAGCTACCTTAACACGAATAACAGCTAGTCGTATTTTGGGGAAATTAACTCCAGAGAAAAAAATGATGTTTGCGATTAATCCGGAAGAATTCATTACGAAGGTTATTAATCTAATTAAAGCTCAAAAAGCGACTATAATTATTGAGCATATTTCGTATAACCGTATTGAAGGTAAATATGATAGCTCTATTTTTACAGCAGAAAAACATAGTGCAGGTTATGATAAAGCTATTCGTGCAAAACGTCATATTACAGATTATGTGTTCACTGATGGAACTGCAAAAGATAGTATAGAAAAAACTTTTTGTCAAAGTCTTGAAAGTGCAGAGGAAGTTGCGGTATACGCAAAACTACCAAAGGGTTTTCATATTCCTACACCAGTAGGTAACTATTCTCCAGATTGGGCAATAGCATTCAAAAAAGGCACTGTGAAGCATATTTTTTTCATTGCAGAAACTAAAGGAACAATGGATTCAATGGAACTTCGTGCAATAGAGAAAGCTAAGATTAATTGTGCCAAGAAACTCTTCAATGAAATATCTACTGAGAATGTTAAATATCATGATGTAGACAGCTATGAGCATCTACTGGATGTGATGCAAACAATTAATTAATACCTAATCAAATTTATTATGGCATTTATAAATTACCGTAAGGAAACTTCTGAACGAAGTGATGCTACCAATTGGGCAAAGAAAATACTAATCGAAAAGACCGGCCTCTTCTTTGATGCCATTGAAGGATGTAACGAAAACAACAACAACGTTGTCACACATTTATTCGAACGTGCGAGAGTGGACTTTGTTCCAGGTGAATCTCTTGAAACAGATGTTCTTTCTGAAATAATATTATTAGAGACATCCGAAGTCCTACAGCGAAAAATTAACTTCGCAAATACCTTCAATTGCCCATTGACATATGTATTATATTGCAACGAAAAAGAAGCCGTATGGGTGTATACTATTTCTGATCTTATCACATGTAAATTCATTGTTTCATACAATACATATCATGCCTTCTCTGATTGGATCTCTACAATTAAGGGTTGGAGATCGACAAAACCATATCGTGAACGTGAAGATTTACCTTATTTTGATAAAGCTCTTAGACGTGCAGGATGTGCTTGGCCTACAAATATAGATTGTTTTGTTTCAAATCAATATTCTCAGCCAATTGCAATACTAGAATTTCAGAATGCAAATAACACTGAAGTTGCCATGCATTGCAATAATGATTTTTTCTTGGGAAAACATACACGAATTAACCAGCAGGGTTATATTCAATATGATAATGATGTAAGACGTTGGCAATCGCAAGAGATATTAAGAGTTCAATCTGGATTACGCTTGTTTATTATAACTTGGTCACAAAACTCTACAGATTTTATACTCAAAGAAGTCGAAGTTATTTCTTTTCCAGATCTTCCACTTAACAAAGATTGGACGAAACATAAAGAATATCAGCGTTTAATGCACAAAGTTGCTAACACGCGAGATCAAAGCAGTGCTCGTATAATTGCAAGTCAGTTTAGTACCTACAAATTAAGCTACGCTGCTCCTATAATGAATCAAGTATACAAATATCCGCCATTAAGTACAAAAGATAAATCATTTCCTTATATCTATTATAGATACAAGAATTTAGTTGAAGGTTTAGCCGATACTCTTCCAGATTTATTTCTAAAATTGATAGATTAAATATAGTAGTAATTTGAAATAATCCATGTATCGCATTGATATTTATAGGCTTCGGCTGACTTCTCACTACAAATCTTATTTCAACCACCCAAAGAAGTATATACTTAGGTGTCCGTAAGACCTCCCAGATATTTCCACTATTAGGGCTCATTCACTACTCACTTATAGACATACTGCATATCAGCACATTCACGTGCTGATGTGTGCATGGTTTGGAATCCCAAAGAACTGCTTTAGATTCTACGATAAACTCCATCAAACGGTACTCTGCACCGTTCTCCCCAGATTCCTTTATTTCCGTCCCGTATTCCACAGGGGATAACCATGTTTATTTCAGCACCACGAGGCAATTTCAGTATCCTTTTTAGCCGACGGCTATCCAAACCTTCCAAAGGACAAGTGTCATATCCTTCGTTTGCCATAGCAATCATAAACGTTTGGGCAGCGAGTGCACAAGATTTATGGGCAGTCACGCGCATATCATTTTCGGAAACTTCAAGCATCATCGGGCGAAAAATGCTGATGATGTTAACCAATAGTTTTCTGAATAATCCCAAAAATCCAAAGAAACGGGCATAAACAAACGGCATCAATTTGCCATAGTATAATTCCCGGTCTTTGATGCGTTTGGCCTGACGCTCTTTCGGACTGTAACGCCGGATATTCTCCCGTTCGAAGTCAAGTACAAACCGCGCATGCTTCCTGTACCAATCACGCCGTACCACGAAAACAACTATTTGTGAAGCTGTGGAAGTGGCTTTCTGATCGAGACAAGCTCTTGAAACCTTTGCCAGCAATTCGGGCTGAGTGATATGATAAAACTCCCATAACTGCATATCCGAGCTGTTGGGAGCTAATGTTGCCAATTCCAGATAATGTTTTATTCTTTCCGGATCTATCAGTTTCGTTTTATCGTAGGCTCGCACAGAGCGACGATAATGGAGGACTTCGTCTAAATTCATAATGCTGTAAATGTTATAATACTATTATACTTTTTCTTAGAGTTAAAAAACTTCAGGATACTTATAGAATTAATTCTATCTTAGTATAAGATTAAAACATCCCCATAAGCTAATTTTTCCTCAACTAACCGGACTTTTTGTGTAATCAGAATGATTCATGTGCTGTATATCACTTATTCGTGATGAGATATTTAATTACGATGTCTTGTATTCATTCGGTGAACATCCTATGATACACTTAAATGCTTTACTGAAATATTGCGGATATCTATTCCCAGCCCACCCGATGATACAGGGTATTGATATGCTAGGCAGTGCCAACGATACGGAGGCTTGGCTTCGCCGAATCGGAATCATCAAATAAAAAACATAAAATAAGGAAAAGATGAAAAAAGGAAATCTTCATGTACGGACTCCGGTTTTGATATCCTAAGAATACAGAAAATAAAATCTAAAGAGGGTATCAAAATAACGCTTAGAACACAAATTACACGAATTACACAAATAATTCTTTTTTTATACTTCTGATAATCAAAGCTTATCTGATTTGTTATTTACGTAATTCGTGGAAGTGGCTTTCTGATCGAGTTCCGAATCTATCCCAAAACTGTTTATTGTTCCATTATGAATTTGGTTATTTTTCACCATTGTGTGAATGGCCGAAACAGACTATTTTTGCGAAAAAAAATAATCATTCATAATCAATTAAGCAATGAAAAGTAATACTATTTATCAAGTAATTCTTGCAGGAAGCATCATATTGGCTTCTTGCCAATCCAACAATTCTGCTAAGCAAGACGAGTCTCAACAAACAATGAACAAAACAGTTGTAAACAAAGTTACAGATTGCAAAATCAGTGCGGGAAACATCACTTTCACTAATGCTATCAATGGAGCTGAAAATTGCGTGAAACTGCTTGATGATGGCGCATTGGAATTCCATTGTGCCGAAGGACTGGATTTCTTCAGTGACCCGAATGGAAAACTGTCAAATACAACGCTTCCTATTCTGCTTGTCCCCGTTGAGAACACGAAACCTTTTACGTTAATAGCCAAGGTTACTCCGGAGTTCACAACAGAGGGATTGTATAATGCAGCCGACCTTTTTGTATATTCTTGTGATTCACTTTGGCAGAAACTGGCATTTGAACAGGATGAATATGGTAACCACCGTATTGTTACAGTAAGAACACAAGGAACATCCGATGACAATAATCATGACAAATTAGATGTTTCATCTGTTTACCTGAAAATTTCATCTGATACAAAAACCATTGCCAGCTATTATTCCATTGACAAGAAAAAATGGAATATGGTTCGTCTATACAAGAATTATTATCCAAATAACATTTATTTGGGTATCAGTAGCCAGTGTCCTCAAAAAGGCAGCTGCACAAGTCGTTTTGAAGAAATTTCTTTGTCTCACGATAATGTTAGCGATTTCCGCTTGGGAGAATAAACCATTATATATTGAAGGTGTAATTCTTAAAATGGCATGACAAAAACCGCAGAATATTTCTACTTTCTGAAAAAGCTTATGATTTAAGTATAGTTTTGGAGTCAATTGATAATAAAGAAAAGTATCTCGCTCTTATCTTTAAAAGTTATAAGAAAAAGCAAGTTCTATCGATTTTCACAAAGCGCTTTAAATCATCCATTTATAACTTTTCTCAGAAAAACCCACTCCAAGGCATCAAAAGAGCACAATACTTCCCATACTACATCCTATCTTTGCAATGTCATCAGAAATAAATGATGGCAAGTGAACCTTATTTTTTTAACCAATTAAACTTTAATTATTATGGCTTTAGAGTATAGTGACCAAAAGAGTGTTTGGCTTTGACGACACAAAGGCAGAGAAGTATGTAGCGAAATCTGTGCGTTCGGGACAGATGAGTTTTAGTAAAATGTGTGCAAAAGTTAGTCGACTTTGCGGAATCCACCGAAAGGTAGTAGATTTAGTAGTCAGCGGTTTGGTTGATATAATGGCGGAGGATATTGATGACGGAAAAAGTGTTCAATTGGGAGAATTCGGCATCTTTCGCCCCACCATTAAGGCCAAAAGTGCGGATACAGCGGAAGGTGTAACGGCTAGTAATATAGTACGCAAGCGTATTGTATTCACTCCGGGGAAAATTTTCCAACGTACTTTGAGAGAAATGAGTGTAACCTGCGCCATTCCCATCGATACAGATCATACGGACGGAAGCAGTTCCGGTGGTAACGGTAGCGGTGGCAACCAAGGAGGTGACGGTGGTATAGAGGATGATCCGTTAGAATAATGCCAAATTAAAGTAGCGAAGTTCTTTCGCTACTTTTTTTGTTTCCATACCTATTTATATGGATAATATCTCTTATTTTTGCACATATTATAACTATAAATAGATAATATGGAAACATCAAAAGTCTACTACACAGACCTGCGTACCTCTCCTACTTCCAATCTTCTGGATAAGATGGAGCGCTTGGTAAAGCGGGCAGGTATTGAACAACTACCCTTAAAAGACAGTTTTGTCGCTATCAAGATTCACTTCGGTGAGCCGGGAAACCTTGCTTATCTTCGTCCGAATTATGCAGCTCGCATGGCAAACCTATTGCGCAACAATGGTGCAAAACCTTTCTTGACGGACTGTAACACACTATATTCAGGCCGTCGTGCCAATGCCGTCGATCATCTGCAAAGCGCAATGGAAAATGGTTATAATCCTATATCCGCCCAATGCCAGGTCATCATCGGAGATGGATTGAAAGGTACGGATTGCCGGGAAATTCCCTTAAACGGTGAGTACTGTGCCGCCCCCAAGATTGGTACTGCCATAGTCGATGCGGATATTATCATCAGTATGAATCACTTTAAAGGGCACGAACAGGCAGGTTTTGGCGGAGCTTTAAAGAATTTGGGCATGGGTTGTGCCAGCGTAGCCGGAAAACTGGAACTACATTCAGCCTCTCAACCCAAAATAGATACGGAAAGTTGTATCGGCTGTAATATCTGCGTGAAGCACTGTGCACACGATGCTGTACATCTGAATGCAAGACGCAAAGCAGAAATAGATTATGCGAAATGCGTAGGTTGCGGACAATGTGTCGCCTTGTGCCAGTATGACGGCGCCATTATGGGCGATGAAGATACGTCCGAACGCTTAAACTATAAGATTGCCGAATATTCACTGGCCGTAGTGAAAAATAAGCCCAACTTCCACATCAGTTTTATAATGAACGTATCTCCGGAATGTGACTGTTGGAATCATAATGATGCCGCCATTGTACCCGACCTCGGTATTCTGGCTTCTACAGACCCTGTGGCTCTGGATAAAGCATGCGCGGATATGGTCATACAAGCTCCTATACTGCACACGGGCAACCGCCTTTCCGCCGGACATGAGCACGATGATTTGTGTGGCCATGACAAGTTCCACATGATGCACCCGGATACGGACTGGCTGGCTGGATTGCGCCATGCGGAAAAGATCGGATTGGGCAATATGCAATATGAATTGGTGAAGATTTAAACCTTTTCCGTCCGAAAGAGTCTTAATATAAACGTACCGATACAAAACCTGTAAGGATTGAGACAAATCTTCAAACAAAATGAGCGCTCATCTCCTACTTTTGTATCTTGAAGAAACATAATAATAACAAATTAAAATCTAATCATTGAATAATGGAAACATCTGCTAAACTCTACTCTTTGTCGTTCAGTAACGTGAAGACCTATTTGTTTGCATTCTTATTTGTTGCAGGAAATATAGCATTGCCGCAGCTTTGTCATCTGGTTCCTGCGGGCGGACCGACTTTGCTGCCTATCTATTTCTTTACATTGATTGCCGCCTATAAATTCGGTTTCCGTGTAGGACTGCTTACGGCTTTACTTTCTCCGTTGATTAATCATTTACTGTTTGGTATGCCCGCTGCCGCTGCATTGCCTGTGTTGCTGATAAAATCCGGTTTACTTGCAGGAGCAGCTGCATTTGCTGCGCGATATACAAAGAAGATATCCTTAGTTGCATTGCTTAGTGTGATTCTTACTTACCAGGTGATAGGCACTGCTTTTGAATGGGCTATATGTGGTAACTTCTTCCTGGCCGTACAAGATTTCCGTATTGGCATGCCGGGTATGCTGATCCAATGGTTCGGTGGTTACGCTCTGCTGAAAGCTATTTCCAAACTTTAATAATAGACTATCTCCCATAACAATATGGCAAAAACAATGGAAGAAGTGCTGGAACGCTTCCGCACAATTGAATTCCGCGATGATTTTGATATGATCGTGGCTATTGCTAATGGCGGTATCGTTCCGGCAGGTATCATCAACCAGCGATTGCAAAAAGAAGTGCATCTGCTACGTATCAATTTGCGAGATGAATACCAGCATCCGAAGTACGATGTACCCCAGTTGCTCGCTCCGGTTGACTTTGATTTTAAAAATAAAAGCATCTTATTGGTAGATGACCGTATTAAGACAGGATCTACCATTCGCCTGGCGTGCGAATTACTAAAAGACGCACGTCTGATAAAAACATTCGCAGTCAATGGTACGGCAGATTATGCCTTGTTTGACGAGACGTGTTTTAAGTTCTCGTGGATACTATGAACAATTGATAATTAATAGATTAATAATCTGAAGGGCCTATGGATAGAAGGGATTTCTTAAAGACTCTGGCGGTAACGGGTGCGGTGATGACCGTACAACGTTCCGAAGCAATGGACATACTGGCGCAAAAGCTGACAAATGCTGGCGGCGGTAAGGTGGATCTGGTAGCTGTGATGGGTGGAGAACCGGAAGCGATGTTCAGGCGTGCTATTACAGAAATGGGTGGCATGAAACAGTTTATAAAACCGGGACAAAAGGTAGTGGTTAAACCGAATATCGGTTGGGATAAAGTACCCGAATTGGCCGGTAATACGAATCCGAAGCTCGTTGCGGAAATTGTGAAGCAATGTCTTGCCGCAGGTGCCAAGGAGGTTACGGTTTTTGATCATACTTGCGATGACTGGCAGAAGTGCTACAAGAACAGTGGCATTGAAGAAGCTGCCAAAGCTGCGGGTGCCAAGGTTATGCCGGCTCATCTGGAAAGCTACTACAAACCAGTCTCATTGCCCAAAGGCGTACGCATGAAAAGTGCCAAGGTACACGAAGCTATTCTGAACAGTGATGTATGGATCAATGTGCCCATCCTGAAAAACCATGGAGGTGCCAATCTGACGATTTCCATGAAGAACCACATGGGTATTGTTTGGGATCGCGGTTTCTTCCATTCCAACGACTTGCAGCAATGTATTGCCGATATCTGCACAATGGATAAGAAAGCAGTACTGAATGTGGTGGATGCCTATCGCGTTTTGAAAACGAATGGCCCGCGCGGACGTTCTGCTTCGGATGTGGTATTGACCAAAGGATTATTTATTTCACAGGATATCGTGGCCGTAGATACGGCTGCCACCAAATTCTTTAACCAGGTTCGCGAAATGCCGCTTGAAAGTGTAGCTCACCTTGCTAACGGGCAGGCATTGAAGATTGGAACAATGGATTTGGATAAGCTGAATGTGAAGCGTATCAGGCTTTAATTCAAGCTATATAAAGTATACACACTTATGTTGAGAAAAGCACGTATTATACTGTCCGTTGTTATCTTCGGGCTGATAACTTTTTATTTTCTGGATTTTGCGGAAATATTGCCAAATAGTTTCCACAGACTGGCGCATATACAGTTTGTACCGGCATTGATATCTCTCAGTTTTATCATCCTGGCAGTGCTGATACTGATTACCTTGTTATTGGGACGTATCTATTGCTCTACAATTTGCCCGATGGGTATCTTTCAGGATATAGTGACCTGGATTTCTAAAAAGACGGCAAAGAAAAAGAAACGTTTCCGCTACTCGCCTGCCAGGAATATACTGCGCTGGGGAGTGTTGGGGGTAACGGCTATAGCTTTTCTTTTCGGATTTACGGTTATTTTGGGTCTGCTCGATCCTTACAGCGCTTTCGGACGTATGACGGTCAATGTGTTTAAACCTGTGTATATGTTAGGAAACAATTTGCTGGAAAGCATATTTTCAAGTTTCAATAACTATACTTTCTATCAGGTGGACGCTTCTCTCCTGAGTATCTCGTCCTTTATTATCGGACTGTTGACGTTCTTGGTGATTGGCTTTCTGGCATGGAAATACGGACGTACTTGGTGCAACACAATATGCCCGGTAGGTACGCTGCTTGGCTTTCTGAGCCGCTTCTCACTGTTTAAAGTACGCATCGATACAGAAAAATGCAATCATTGCGGACTGTGTGCCACTAAATGCAAGGCCTCATGTATTAATAGCCCGGAACAGATTATTGACTACAGTCGTTGCGTAGATTGTTTCGATTGTTTAGGTGCATGTCGCCAGAACGCACTTAGTTATACCACTCCCCTCAAAACAGAGAAACAGGTGACTGACGCTTCCAAACGCCGTTTTTTACTTGCCGGGCTAACAACTGCCGCTGCAACTCCCAAAGTAATGGCACAAGCCCAGAACGTAGCAGCTGCGGTAGCTGGAATGAAAAGTGATAAACGTCAGACACCTATAACACCGCCGGGATCTATCAGTCTGGAACATTTTCAGGCACATTGCACCTCGTGCCACCTGTGTGTCAGTAAATGTCCTTCTCATGTACTGAAGCCTGCTTTTATGGAGTATGGTTTAGGGGGAATGATGCAACCGACCGTTTTCTTTGAAAAGGGTTTCTGTAATTTTGATTGTACCGTATGCGGGGATATTTGTCCGAATGGAGCTATCCTGCCACTGACGAAAGAGCAGAAACACCTGACACAGATGGGTAAAGTTGTCTTCATCGAAGAGAACTGCATCGTCTACCGTGACGGAACCAGTTGTGGGGCTTGTTCGGAACATTGCCCTACGCAAGCTCTGTCGATGATTCCTTTCAAGGACGGATTGACAATTCCTCATATAGATACGGAAATTTGTGTAGGTTGTGGCGGTTGTGAATACGTCTGCCCTGCCCGCCCCTTCCGCGCCGTATATATCGAAGGAAATGCCGTACAGCAAGAGGCTAAACCCTTCACCGATAATCATCAGGAAGAAATTCAGGTGGATGATTTCGGATTTTGATTAAATATTTTCCCGATTCCCACTGACGCCTGTCTTCGATTGAATAAATTGGGGGCAGGCGTTGCTTTTTCTCTATACTTAGCACATTTTTCTCCCTTTTTACTTTCAACCTACAATAAAATCACTAATTTCGTGGCGAACAAATATATGGTAGATTTTTTACATGGAGGCAACATCAAATAATTGGTTTACGAACAAATATCCTATAGGATATGCTTTGAGCGGTGGTTTTATCAAGGGTTTCGCGCATCTGGGCGTGATGCAGTCATTGTTGGAACATGACATCAAACCTAATATCCTTTCGGGAGTAAGCGCAGGGGCTTTGGCAGGCGTGTTTTATGCAGACGGCAACGAACCGCATAAAGTGCTGGATTACTTCTCCGGGCATAAGTTCCAGGACCTGACCAAATTAGTCATACCAAAAGTGGGATTGTTCGAGTTAGGCGAATTTATTGATTTCCTGAAAACCAATCTGAAAGCAAAGACGATGGAAGAATTGCAAATACCTCTCATCATCACTGCAACCGACCTCGATCACGGACGTGTGGTGCATTTCCACAAAGGGGATATTGCCGAACGTGTGGCGGCTTCATGTTGTATGCCTGTCCTTTTCTCTCCTGTAAAAATAGAAGGAACGCATTATGTAGATGGTGGAGTGTTTATGAACTTACCTGTATCTACCATTCGGCGTGTTTGTAGCAAAGTGGTGGCAGTAAATGTTAGTCCGCTACTGGCGAACAAATATAAGATGAATATTGTAAGTATTGCCATGCGTTCCTACCACTTCATGTTCCGTGCCAATACGTTCCCCGAACGGGAAAAAGCGGATTTATTAATAGAACCGTATAATCTGGATGGATACGGCAATACCGAACTGGAAAAAGCAGAAGAGATATTTATGCAGGGATACAATGCCGCTAACACTCTTCTGGATCAGTTGAAAGCGGATCAGGGAACCATCTGGAAAGATGAAAGTAATTATCAAATCATAAAATAAAAAATAGAATGGGGAAAGATGAAAAAATGATTATCTATCAAGTGTTTACGCGCTTGTTTGGTAACAATCATAATCACTGTATCAATAACGGGAACATAACGGAAAACGGATGCGGTAAAATGGCGGACTTTACAGCCAAGGCACTCAATGAAATAAAGAAGTTGGGAGCCACACATATTTGGTATACCGGTATCATAGAACATGCCACGCAAACGGATTATCGCCGTTACAACATACGTCCCGATCATCCGGCTATTGTTAAGGGAAAAGCAGGCTCTCCTTATGCCATCAAGGATTATTATGACGTGGATCCGGACTTGGCAAACGATGTACAGGAACGTATGAAGGAATTTGAAAATCTGGTACAACGTACTCATCGTAGCGGTCTGAAAGTCATTATTGATTTTGTTCCGAATCACGTTGCCCGCCAATATCATTCGGATGCACAACCTGACGGAACTTCACAGTTGGGTGCAAATGATGATCCTAATTACGCTTTCAGCCCATATAATAATTTTTACTATATCCCTCAATCCGAATTGCACGGTCAGTTTGATATGAAAGGATCGGCTGCGGAACCTTATAAAGAATGTCCTGCCAAGGCTACGGGGAACAATCGTTTCGATGCTTATCCCAATATCACCGACTGGTACGAAACCGTGAAACTGAATTATGGAGTGGACTATCAGAATGGTGGAACCTGTCACTTCAATCCCACTCCGGACACCTGGACAAAGATGCTGGATATCCTTCTTTTCTGGGCAGACAAGAATATTGACGGTTTTCGTTGTGATATGGCGGAAATGGTTCCGGTTGAGTTCTGGGAATGGGTGATTCCACAAGTGAAAGAGAAGCATCCTGATTTGTTATTCATTGCAGAGGTTTATAATCCGGCAGAATATCAGAATTACTTATTCCGCGGAAAATTTGATTATCTATATGATAAGGTAGGGCTTTATGATACGCTTCGTAATGTGATTTGCGGCTATGATTCGGCTACGGCCATTACTCGTTCTTGGCAAAGTCTGGGTGACATCGAGAAACGAATGCTGAATTTCCTGGAGAACCATGACGAACAGCGCATTGCTTCTGATTTCTTCGCTGGAAATCCGCGTAAAGCCGTTCCAGGATTGATTGTTTCAGCTTGTATGAATACCAATCCGATGATGATTTATTTCGGGCAGGAATTCGGTGAACTGGGCATGGATAGCGAAGGTTTCAGTGGCAGAGACGGGCGTACCACTATTTTTGATTATTGGAGCGTGGACACCATTCGTCGCTGGCGGAATGGTGGGAAGTTCGATGGCAAGATGCTGACGGAAGACCAAAAACACATCTATAGTATCTACCAACGCATCCTGACGCTTTGCAACAAAGAAAAAGCAATCACTGAAGGAGAATTCTTCGATCTGATGTATGCCAACACAAATGGCTGGCGCTTCAATGAGCATAAACAATACACATTCTTGCGCAAAGCTGGGAAAGAGTTATTGTTCATTATCGTGAACTTTGACCACATTTCAGTAGATGTAGCTATCAATGTGCCTTCTCATGCCTTTGACTTCCTGCAAATACCGCAGATGGATGTTTATCCGGCGATAGATTTACTAACCGGAAAGACGGAAAGTATTAGTTTGCTGCCTTATAAGGCTACGGAAATTTCAGTAGAAGGATATAGTGGAAAGATATTGAAAATCAAGTTATAATAAGATTTTCACCACGGAGTAACACTGAGTTCCACAGAGTAATCTTTATTCGAAAGAATCCTTATTACTCTGTGTTACTCCGTGGTTCTTTCTCCTTCCAGTTTTTCCTTCAGTCTGTACAGACGCGTAATGGCCGGATTGTAAAACTCATCCGGATAATGCGCTTTGATATCGTTTATATTTGCCACTACGTATTGTCTAAGATTCACAATTTTTTCGGCCTCACTTAGTTGTAACTCTTTGGGTAACTGTGCGTTCTCAGCCCACTTCATCAAGGCATTCACACTTTCTTCATCATACTTATATTCCATATGTTCGTATAATTTTTCTACAAAGATATAAACAAATGATAAAAACACACATACCCCTTCGAACTTTTTCTGTGGAGGCGTGTTATATTATTGTGTTTTTCATAGTATTAGATATAAGATTAATTAAAGGAGACTGTACCCGCTTGTGATAAGTAAGTACATCAAAAACAGAAGCGTCTGTTTGATTGATAAATGTGTAAGGAGCATCGGTTTACCAGAGCCGATGCTTTTTTTGTCCCTCTTTGTAGCATGTTAGGAAAATTATGCGTAATTTTGTCAGATAATAAGGAAAATACCAATATGAACATCCCTGTTATTTTTCAATTCTTAAAAGAAGTGTCCGCTAACAATAACCGCGAATGGTTCAATGCTCATAAGGACTTATATGAAGAAGCCCGTGGGGAATTTGAGAACCTGTTATCGGCTATAATTACCCGTATCTCGCTTTTCGATGAAAGTATTCGTGGCGTTCAAGTCAAAGACTGTACTTACCGGATTTATCGTGATACGCGCTTTTCGCAGGACAAGACCCCGTATAAAACTCATTTGGGCGGATACATCAACGCCCGCGGTAAGAAATCAGACCACTGCGGTTACTATGTTCACATTGAACCGGGCAACTGTCTGTTGGCAGGTGGTAGCTATTGCCTGCCTCCTAAGACGTTGAAAGCCGTGCGACAGGCAGTGTATGATAACATAGACGAATTTCGCGGTATAGTTGAAAATCCGGATTTCAAGCAATACTTCCCGGTAATAGGCGAAGATTTCCTGAAAACAGCTCCCAAAGGGTTTCCAAAGGATTTTGAATATGTACAATATCTGAAATGCAAGGAATATACCTGTTACTGCAATCAACCGGACAGCTTCTTTCTGGCATCCGATTGCGTGGATCGTACGGCGGAAATCTTCAAGCAAATGAAACCTTTTGCTGATTTCCTGAACTACACGATTGACGACTTTGAATAAAATTTGATAATAATATAACTAACTTAAAACATTAAAGCTATGGTAGTAGATAGATTAGAAAATTTAGAAAAATATGCATCGTTGAACCCCTTGTTCGCCCAAGCTATTGAATTCTTGCAATCGCATGACTTGAACGCAATGGAAGTTGGCAAAACCGAACTGAAAGGTAAAGACCTGGTTGTAAACGTAGCTCAAACTACCCCTAAAGCTAAAGAACAAGCCAAACTGGAAACACACAATGAATTTATAGATATCCAGATTCCTCTCTCCGGTGCGGAAGTAATGGGCTATACCGCAGGAAAAGATTGCGTACCGGCTGATGCTCCCTACAATGCAGAGAAAGATATTACTTTCTTCGAAGGACTGGCTGAAACTTATATCACTGTAAAACCTGGAATGTTTGCTATATTCTTCCCTCAAGACGGACATGCTCCCGGCATTTCTCCTGACGGTGTGAAGAAAGTCATTGTGAAAGTGAAAGCATAATAATCCAATCAATCAAAAACTCATCCTTTATGGAAACATTGAATTTGATCAAAAACGACCCCTGGCTGGAACCTTTCGAAGATGCCATCAAAGGCCGTCATCAGCATGTATTAGACAAAGAGGCTGAACTGACGAACAAAGGGAAACAGACTTTGTCTGATTTTGCCTCGGGATATTTATATTTCGGACTTCACCGTACTGCTGACGGCTGGATTTTCCGTGAATGGGCACCCAACGCCACAGAAATATTTATGGTGGGCACATTCAATGAATGGAAAGAACTGAAGAAGTACAGTCTGAAACGTAAGGATTATGGTGTTTGGGAAATCAAACTCCCGGCAGATGCCATGAGACACGGTGATTTATACAAACTCATTGTACATTGGGAAGGCGGTTGCGGAGAACGTATTCCTGCCTGGGCAACACGGGTGGTACAAGACGAGCAAACCAAGATTTTCAGTGCGCAGGTCTGGTCACCGGAAAAGCCATATAAAGTAAAGAAGCGTACATTTAAACCTAATACGGATCCTTTGCTTATCTACGAATGCCATATCGGTATGGCGCAACAGGAAGATAAAGTAGGAACTTACAACGAGTTCCGTGAAAAAACTCTTCCGCGCATAGCTAAAGCCGGATACAATTGCATTCAAATCATGGCAATTCAGGAACATCCCTACTACGGTAGTTTCGGTTACCATGTATCCAGTTTCTTTGCCGCTTCTTCCCGTTTCGGTACTCCGGAAGAATTGAAGGAGTTGATCGATACCGCACACGGATTGGGTATTGCAGTGATTATGGACATCGTTCATTCTCATGCAGTAAAGAATGAAGTGGAAGGCTTGGGCAATTTTGCCGGTGATCCGAATCAATACTTCTACCCCGGCGCACGACGTGAACATCCGGCTTGGGACTCACTTTGTTTCGACTATGGGAAAAATGAAGTTATCCATTTCCTTCTCTCCAACTGTAAGTACTGGCTTGAGGAATACGGATTCGACGGTTTCCGGTTCGATGGTGTAACATCTATGCTCTATTATAGTCACGGACTGGGTGAAGCCTTCTGTAACTATGGAGACTATTTCAATGGCCATCAGGACGACAATGCCATTTGCTACCTGACACTTGCCAACAAACTTATCCACGAAGTAAATTCCAAAGCAATAACGATTGCCGAAGAAGTATCGGGAATGCCCGGTCTTGCAGCTAAAGTTGAAGACGGCGGCTATGGTTTCGACTACCGTATGGCGATGAATATCCCCGATTATTGGATCAAGACCATCAAAGAAAAAATAGACGAAGACTGGAAACCGTCCAGCATGTTCTGGGAAGTAACCAATCGTCGTAAAGATGAAAAGACCATATCTTATGCAGAAAGTCACGACCAGGCATTAGTGGGCGATAAGACGATTATCTTCCGTCTGATAGATGCCGATATGTACTGGCATATGCAGAAAGGCGATGAAAACTACACAGTAAATCGTGGTATTGCTCTTCACAAGATGATACGTTTACTGACTTCAAGTACTATCAATGGTGGTTATCTTAACTTCATGGGCAACGAATTCGGTCACCCCGAATGGATTGATTTTCCACGTGAAGGTAATGGATGGTCATGCAAGTATGCCCGCCGTCAGTGGGATCTGGTAGATAACAAGAATCTTACTTACCACTATATGGCCGACTTTGATGCGGATATGCTCAAAATCATTAAGAGCGTGAAAGCTTTCCAGGCAACACCTGTTCAGGAAATCTGGCATAATGACGGTGATCAGGTATTGGCATACATGCGTAAGGATTATGTCTTTGTGTTCAACTTCAATCCGAAACAGTCATTTACCGATTATGGCTTCCTGGTTTCTCCGGGCACATATGAAGTAGTATTGAATACGGATAATCCTGCTTATGGCGGTAATGGATTAGCAGATGACACTGTAAAACATTTCACTATTGCTGATCCTCTTTATGAAAAAGAGAAGAAGGAATGGTTGAAGTTATATATTCCTGCCCGTACAGCAGTAGTATTGAAGAAAACGAAATAAATAACATACTATAAATAAAAAAAGCCGTGTCGGGAAATTCCAACACGGCTTTTTTATTCTTCTTTCCGATAGATTGATTATTTCAATTGCGCTTCAATTTGCGGCAATAGTTTCTTAATATTATCTATCATACTTTTTTCACGAGGTTTGTCTGCCGAGAGTAAGGGGAGTGCACGTTCCAGATACGTTTTAGCATTCTGGAAGTTCTTGTCAGCGATTTCTTTCTGTGCATCGTACTTAGCTTTATCTGAATTAGCCAATGGTGCTGCATTCTTCAGAACTAAAGCTGCCTTATTATAAGAAAGTGTACCCAAGCTGTACAATGCATTGGTATTCTTTTCATCGTCAGCAAGTACTTGTTTGAAAGCTTCTTCAGCATCATCCAGTTTATTAGCCTTTTGTGCTTTAATACCGGCATTCAGATAATAATT
Organism: Bacteroides sp. MSB163; assembly: GCF_036416795.1. Classification (NCBI taxonomy): domain Bacteria; kingdom Pseudomonadati; phylum Bacteroidota; class Bacteroidia; order Bacteroidales; family Bacteroidaceae; genus Bacteroides; species Bacteroides maternus. The sequence goes on from NZ_CP143867.1 coordinate 4,774,105, forward strand.
AGCATGAAGTCTTTTCAATGTCTTGTTTTCCGGAGCCGCTTCTATACCCTCTTTCAGAGTGGCAAGATACTCACTGTCTTTTTTCAAATCCTTCAATGCACCGGCTTTACCTACATATGCATTTCCCAGATTGTATTTCTTTTGAATAGCAATATCAAAATACTTGAGAGCTTCTTCCGGTTTTTTGATTTTATCGGCACAAACGCCGCAGTTGTAAGCGATAACAGAGTCCTGATTGTTTGTCTGTGTCAGGTAGGTACTGAATTTTGTAAATGCTTCCTGGTAATTTTTGGCTTCGAGTGCTGCCTTTCCTTCGTTAATTAGATTTCCAGGTTCTGTAGTTTGTGCAAAAAAGTTAGTTGCTGCACAACACAGCGCAATGGATAACAAAAATTTTTTCATGTGCTTTAAATTTTAAAAGTTGATATCCCAAAATTAGTGTTCATAGCTATAGAAGCAAAACCATTTTAACTTTTTTGTAGTTTTTAGGACAGCTGTAACAAATGTTATTTTACGTAAATTTCAAGGGGGACTATCTAGAGACCAACAGCATGAGAAAAACAAATTATGCACATAATCAAAATAGATTATATTCAGAATGAAAATAAATCATACAGAAAAATCCCCGTATTCTACAGAATTACCCTAATTCATGAAAAAGAAAAGTCGCAAATGCTTATTTATTAGCGATTTGCGACTTTTCTTCTGTGATTCCGTTGCCACTACTTTTCTTATTGGCTGATAGTCAGTTGTATATCTTTTGTTGCCTAAATTACTTTTAGAAGAGGGGGGGGTAACCTATCCAAACAGATTTTAGTTCCTAACATAATATGTACACCGTTTATGCCCAACAAATAGACAATCTGACGGGACACAAACGGGATGTAAAACAAAGTTCTAAATTTCATTTTCCTATAAAGGTTTCATTTATGTTTAATCAACACCTGGCATTGAACAATACACATAATAACCTTCCTTAATACAAGTTATTTTAACGTCAAATCCATCTGGGTCAATTCCGTCTGTGCTGATGCAAATACTATCTCCTACTTTCCCTAATAGCTCTTCTATTTCCACCTCAAAGCTGAACTGACCAGCTTCAACGATATAGAGATACGACTTTTTATCCATATTACTTTTGCTTTTGGATTAATATTTGAATTGTTCTCTCTTTCTCAGTTATCACCCTCTCTTTTTCTTCTAAAAGAGCGTTAAGATGCTCTATCTCTTTGCGGCACTCACTTAAAGTTATATCTCCTGATATCTTGTTGCCATTACCTTTAACTTGATGCCCAATACTTACCCCTAAAGAATTAGTTTCTCTATCAAAAAAATAGTCTATTGGTACATTAAAATAATCTGCTATAATTTCTAGATTGTCAGCACCAGGGATTGAAGTGTTATTAAGCCAAACATATAAATTTGATTTAGATATACTTGTATCTTTTATAAACTGTGCTTGGCTTATATTTCTATCTTCCAATAATCTTCTTATTTTATCAGGATTAAACATGCTATATTATTTATATTGGGTTTAAATAACGGGATTGGGTTAAAATAATAAGATTAATATTTTGATATTGGATTATTATTTTAGACCTTTGCGTTATAAATATAATAACAATAATTGTAACATTTAAGATTATGAACGAAAAAACATCAAAAATGGTACCTAAATACCATTACGACCAAATGGAGAAAGCCACGAGACTGAAGCTCCGTGATGAGTTCCTAAAAAGAAGCGGTATGTCATTAATTACGTTCTATGACAAATTAAGAAAAGACTCTTTCAAGCCTTTGGAAAGAGAACTATATGAGAACATTTTCATAATTCAACAAAATTAAGAATCAATCAAATTATGGATGAATTTAAAAGAATACCCTTTGGCGGTAATCCCTATGCGGATTTTGAATTTTTCAAATTAGAATTAAAAGTGAGTGAAATAAAATATACCCCAGAGCAGATTTATGCACACTTTGAATTCATAAACGGGTGCAAAGTAGATGTACAAGGTACATTTTATCCCTCACTAATTCGCAAAGCTGTAGTTCAAGTTCACGAAATGGAGCACACAAATATTGCAAACTCATCACGTTGTGGAATTCATGCCGATAACTAACATCGAGTTCTACAGCACCCCCGAAGGTGATGTGATGATGAAAGAATTAGGTCTTCCAGCGGTTGTGCTCAGTGAGAACAACCGCCCGACCATCGAATATATGCTTTCCATCATCCGCGACCGCTACCCCAAGGCACATGCTAGATTGATGAAGCTCTATTCAGCCAGTACGATGAACCGCTGGCATTACGAGTTCCGTGTGGTGCACCGTTTTATCCGCTGTAACTTCGGGGAGTATGATCAGTATAACCTTGACATAAACAAAGATGGCCAGTTTGTATTCGAAGAAGTAAAGTGTCCGCTGCGGGGTGAGTGCGAGCATGAAGAATACCTTGGCATGAGTGTAGAAGAGCTATTTCCAACAACTAAAAAATAACAGAATATGAAACTAACTTTACTTACAGCCGAAAAAGCAAAAAAGATTGCTGATAACAATGAAGAATTGGATGATTTATTGGATCGAATCTTTGAAAAAGCATTCATAGGAAAATATTGCTTATATCTATCAGAAAAAATTTCTGACGAAATTGTGACCGAACTAAAAGAACTTGGATATAAAGTCGAATTTATAGGAGAATCAAATCCTATATGTACTATAAGATGGAGTTTTTTATGAATGAGATAGCCAACATCGAATTCTACAACACCCCCGAAGGTGACGTGATGATGAAAGAATTAGGTTTTCCAGCGGTTGTGCTCAGTGAGAACAACCGTCCGACCATCGAATATATGCTTTCCATCATCCGCGACCGCTACCCCAAGGCACATGCCAGATTGATGAAGCTCTATCCAGCCAGTACGATGAACCGCTGGCATTACGAGTTCCGCGTGGTACACCGTTTCATCCGTTGCAACTTCGGGGAGTATGATCAGTATAACCTTGACATAAACAAAGATGGCCAGTTTGTATTCGAAGAGGTAAAGTGTCCGCTGCGGGGGGAGTGCGAGCATGAAGGAGTGATTTGTCGCCCGGAACTTGATACGGCACTGAGTGAGCGTGAGATGGAGGTGTTTCGGCTCATTGTCTCCAACTACCAAACGGATGAGATTGCAGCAGATTTGCACATATCGCCTTATACGGTGAATCGCCATCGCGAGAATATTAAAGCGAAAATCAAAGTTCGAAATGTGGGTGAGATGATAACTTATTGGCATCAGAATCAAATGAAATAGCAATAATATTTAGACTGCTTACAAACTATCAATTCTAAATAACAATGAATCAAATGGATATAAAATTAAGCAAGATGCAGTTTATTCATTTAGAACATATCTGCAAAAAAGGATGGGGTGGTTATAGCAAACCATCCGATGAATTAGACGAAATGGTAGAAAACGGTTTATTGACAAAATCGGCTGGACCATTCGGAGATGTTGTTTATCGTCCAACTAACAAGGGATATGAGTTAATAAATTCCTAATAAAATTATTGAAAATATCATGACTACATCATTAATTCAATTTCACAAAACAGATAATGTCTGTCATTATGAACTAACTCAAGAAGGTAAAAAATGCCAGTTCCTCCAGTTCTTGATTAATACCAGTAACTTCACTTGGCGCAAAATACCGGAAGAAATCACTGAAGAAGACAAACGGCAAGAAGCCTCTATCCTATTGAGCAAACTTTGTGCTATTGGGTACTTGATTTTTCAGAAAAAGAGACCGGATGTTTCGCGTGCAGTCATTGCAACCGATTACATGAACAAAGAACCCGGACGGAGTGGGAAAACCTTATTTGTGAATTTCATAGCCAAGTTCATTCAAGCAGAACACATAACTGGTAGATTCATCGATATAAATAATGCTTTTATTTGGAATGACCTATCCTCACAGACCAAACTCGTTGTGCTTGATGATCTACCGGAAAACTTTGAATTTGATTGGTTATTTCCATGTATTAATGGAGACTGGGTGATCAATAGAAAAGGAAAACAAGTAGATATGATCCCTTATTCATATTCTCCCAAAATAGTTATCACAACTTTCTCGGAGATAGCTGGCAAAGGAGTTAGTGTCGATTATAGGAAATGGGAACTTCCCTTTTCTGATTATTACAATGCCAGCCATAGCCCCATTGATGATTTCGGAAAATGTTTCTTCACAGACTGGGATATCGAAGACTGGAAGTATGCTTATATGTTGATCGCTGACTGCGTACAACTTTATTTGAATTATGGGCCAGTATTAACTCAGGAAATTCTATGGGAAAGTAAAATAGAAGTTGAAATAGGAACGGATTTTGTTTCCTGGGCAGACATCTATTTTTCAAATCCTTCATATCTAAATCAGACCATCTCCAGAAAAAAGTTATATGAACTATTTTTGAAAGAGGATGGTAAGAGACGTACATGTGTCTCATCTACAGCTTTCAAACACAAGCTGGCTAAATATTGCAATGCAAAAAAGATAGCTTTTAGCACACAAATTTCAAATGGAACTGAGTTCTTTTCTTTCTCAAAAGTATAATTGAATAAAAATGGAAAATATTAATATTAAAGCAAAAATAGAAGAATTTGCAATTGACTGCGCCAATTACAAATTGAATGGCCTCTGTATCCTCTCTCAAAAGGAAAAGGATAAATCTGCATTAGCAGCTGTAGTGTGTGGGAACCCGGTAGATATTGCAATGGCCATAATAAAGGCTATGAATGAAGAACCTCTAATGGCAAAAATAATAGAGGCTGCCGTTGAGTACCAGAAACACTTGGATGAGCTTGATGATTCTGATATAGATGAATTATTAAAAGAATATCATAAAAACTAAAGATGAAAATACACTATTTCTATAGAAGAGAATATAACAAAGGGTTTTACAATCTTGAACTTGTGGCCTGGCTGGAAGAGACTGAAATATCAAGGCTGGGTTATAGCAGATTAAGCTTTACCCGGTTGGAAAGATTGAGAATCTTTCTATCAAAGGACGATCGTTATCATTGTCACACTATGAAGCATGACTTCGGAGAAAACAGTTGCTATGGTCATTATGCTCATACACGTGAAGAACTGAATGAAGCTATGCATAAAGAAGAATTACTTCCTATCGACGGTCGGAACTATGAAAGATTCCGGAGAGTGGCTATCGGCCTTTATCGTAAACAGTCTTTAGTGGATTTCTCTAAATTCAAAGGGAAGCAAAATTATACGATTAAGCAGCTAATAGGTGATTAACTTTTATATATAGGGCAACTATGGCAGAAGACAATCTTGCACTCGATACCCCTATCGAGACCTTATTCAAATACCTGCTCAAAGATTATCACAGAGAGCAACAGCGCACCCTGTATCTGGAGGGGCAAATCAGAAGTGTGCTGAAGCGGAATGCTTACCTGGAACAGGAAATCGGCAAGGTAAAACAGCAGCTACTGAAGAAGATAGAAAGGAGTGAGAAACAAATTGATTATTCGCAAGAAATCAGCCAGCTACACCAGGCTGTTTCCTGCCGGAACAATACCATTGAGCAACTCAGAAATGAGAATGCCCGGCTGAAAAATGAACTCGATACGTATATGCTGTTTCTTGGCAAAATTTAAGTCCTATTACTTAATCCTAAAAACAGTGTAATTCGTAGCGGCAACATATAAAACTCTTATGTACTTTACTAAAGATGATATAAAACGGATCAAGGAAGCTTCCAAAGGGAAGCTTCTTGATGTTATCGGTGACTTTCACGAACTACGGAAACGAGGCGCTGAATATAAGTGCGAATGTCCCAAATGCCACGGACAGGAGAAGCTACATATTTCTCCGGCCAAACAGATTTTCAAATGCTTCAGTTGCCCGGATATAAAGGGCAAGGAACCGCTGGACTATTTGCAGAGGGCGGAAGATATGCAATTTCTGGAAGCCCTCGACCACCTGGCACGCAAATTTAATGTACTACTTGATCCCAAACCGGAGAAAAAGCCAGCCAAGCCTGCTAAAATGAAGAAACAAAGCAAAGAGGCCAAAGGAGAAAGCATTGATACATTCTGCGCCCGTATGCTTGCCGGTAGCGGACTGACATATCAGGATGTAACGGCACATATCTTCAAGAAGGGAGATACACAGAGTCTTTTTGAGGCAAAAACTTTCCGTCCGGGAACCATTGATGAATATGGTAATATCGTTGATGGGGATGATGTCATTATCGAATACTATGATCTGGACGGTATGCCGGTTACCTATATGCGCAAATTACCGGGACGTGGCAAGCAGGAACTCAAGGTGTATTATCGGGTCCGCTGGCAGTTCCCGGACGAACACCGGGACAAGGAAGGGAAACCGTTCAAATACAAATCTCCTGCCGGTAGTGGTACGCCCATATACATTCCGGAACGCATGAGGCAGATGTATAAAAAGAAAGAGCAGTTTCCGAGACTCTACATCCAGGAAGGGGAAAAGAAGGCGGAGAAGGCTTGTAAACACGGCATTCCCTCAATAGCGGTTAGCGGTATTCAGAACCTGGGACAGAAAGGGGCATTGCCGGAAGATCTTGTCAAGATTATCACCGTTTGCGGTGTTAAGGAAGTGGCCTTCATTTTTGATTCAGACTGGAATGATCTGTCCAACAATATAAAGTTCAATACTCCTGTTGATACACGCCCCCGGTGTTTTTTCTCTGCCGCCCGAAATTTCAAAGAATACATGCGGATGCTGAAGAACCGCGGTATCATGGTGGAAATATTCATTGGCCACATTAATAAGAATGATGAAGGTGACAAGGGATTGGATGATCTGTTGGCAAACAAACTGAGCGGCCATGAAGAAGAACTTGCCAAGGATATAGAATTTGCCTGCAATGAGAAATCTGGAATTGGCAAGTATGTAGAAATATTTAAAATTACTACATGGAACGATCAGAAACTACGTGAGTTATGGAATCTGCATAGTCACGAAAAATTTGCTGAGCAACACCGCGAAGTTTTACAGGAACTTCCGGAGTTTATCTTTGGCCGGTATGCCTATAAGTTTGACGAAAGCGGCAGGGTGGTATCCGCCCTACCCTATGATGAAGATGAAAAATTCTGGAATGAAGACTATAAGGAAACGAACGGCAACAGAATACCTGTGTTTGAATACGATTATGTGGCCGCCAAAACCTTTTTTCAAAACCGGGGGATCGGGCGATATCGTTTGCTCGATACCAAATTATGGACGTATATCCATCTGGATCCGCCAATAGTCCGGACTATTGACGTAGAAGATGCACGCGATTTCATGTTTGCCTTTGCCGAACAGAATTGTAGCCGCTTTGTCAATAATCAGTTACTCAAGGGAGGCTCGCAATATGTCGGACCATTCCAGATGTCAAGACTTGCTTTCATCCAACCCAATTTTATATCCCCGTCCCGTGATGAACAATACTTCTATTTCCGTGACCGCTGTTGGCATATAACCCAGCATGAAGTCAAAGAAGTGGGCTACGAAAGTATTACTCACCAGATATGGGAAGAACAGCGGAAAAACACCGATGCCAAATACCTCGGCCATCCCCTTATTGCCTTCAGAGAACAAGACGGCAAATATGATTATGAACTCTCTCCGGAAGGAAAGAAATGTCATTATCTGCAATTCCTGATCAATACCAGTAATTTTACCTGGAGAAAAAAGCCTGAAGAGATTGAAGAAGGCGAACTTTATGAAAATAATCTCCACCTGCTCAGTAAAATGTGTGCTATTGGCTATATGCTGATGGAGTGCAAGGACGCGAACGTGACACGTGCCGTTATTGGCATGGACGGCAAGCAGTCGGAAGTGGGCGATAGTAACGGCCGTAGCGGTAAATCGCTTGTTGGCGAATTAATGCGCCAGGTAGTCGATACAGTCTATATATCCGGAAAACGGACGGATATCTTCAATGACAGTTTCATTTGGAATGATATTGATGAACAGACCCGTCTGGTGTTTATTGATGATGTTATGCAGAATTTCAATTTTGAGTTCCTGTTTCCTAACCTTACCGGTGACTGGACTGTAAACAAGAAGGGAGGCGCGCGTATCACCTATCCTTTCGCAAAGTCTCCTAAAGTATATATTCCAACGAACCATGCTATCCGTGGTACGGGTTCCAGTTATACTGATCGGCAATGGCTGATAGCTTTTTCCGATTTTTATAACGACCAGCATAAGCCTATGGATGATTTCGGGGTATTGTTCTTTTCCGAATGGGACTTCACGCAGTGGAACCTAACTTGGAACATGTTGGCCAACTGCATACAGCTTTACTTGAAATTTGGAGTTGTACAGGCACCGGGCGAACGCTTGCAGCAACGTAAGCTCAGACAAGAAATTGGCGAAACCCTTATATCCTGGGCGGATGAATATTTTAGCAGCGAAGAAAACCACCGCCGTACTCCCCGTAAGGAGATTTACGACAATTTCTGTAACTATGATCCGCAGCAACGCAAATTCATAAGTGCTACGGCATTTAAGGACAAATTGAAAAAATATTGCGAATGGAAAGGCTGGATATTCAATCCGCATAAATACGATGCAAAAAGCGGTTTACCCCTCTTCCTGGATAAAGACGGAAAACCGGTTATAGATGATAAATCCGGAGGTATTGAATACTTTACCATAGGAAAAGCAGCTGGCGAACTGACACCGCAGAGTGATCTTCCTGAAGCATCAACTAATAAGCTTGCATTCTGATGAACGATACACATTCCGATATTATAGCCCGGCTTATGCCTCTCTACGAGATGGCACCTGAACGTTTCATGGCGTTCTATGATGCAGTATATCTGATGTGTATTGACTTACCGGAAGGCGAGCAGTTCCGTATTTCAGATCGTTGTCAGGAAAAAGACCTGAAGCTGTTTCAGGATATCGTAAAAATACTCATTGCGGAACAACCATACGATGTGCATACAGGACAGTTGGAGTTGTCGGATGATGTGGAGTACGTGAGACGGACAACGGGCTTTAGCCCCTCTGTAAATCGCTTCACTCCGAGACGGGAAAAGGAGTAGATTATGCCAATTTACTACGATGTAAAGATACATATTTTCAATGAATTACGCAAGAAATCATGCTAAAAAAAGAGCATAAAATATTGGTGGTCGTTTCACCGGATCCGGTCGAACGCAAGCAGCTGTTGAGTCGCCTGGTAGTACGGCTTGGCTTTGCCCGCATTCCTTCAGATGCGGCAAAAATCATATCGAATGATATCTTCAGTATAGACCTGGCAACGGCCTATTTCGTTTTCTGTAGTAATTATAATTTTCGTGGGGCCGTACTCACTAACCAACGTTTATATGAAATGGCTGCACGGGGCCTGTGTGTAGTTGTAGGAGTCCGTTCAATTCCCCGTGAGTACGAGTTCATTTGCAGAGTATTCTATCCGGAGGACCTTCCATAACAGAAGTATTCTTTTGATGATTACCGGTCATTCCGAGAAAACATAACACGGAGTATTCTTAAAAGTACATATTGAGTGTTTGCCTGCATCCGGCGGTACGTGAGTACAGTCGGATGCTATCTTTTCTTTCTTTTGCCCCTTCCCCCTTTCCCCCAACCCATTACAACAACGATTTGAACAAACGTGCATGAGCGACAGTCGTAGGAACTGCCGGAGGGGGTATATTATTCTTTTTTTTATTCTTCTTTTTAAAAAGAGACTACCTTAAAAAACAGAAAAAAAATCGTGCATTCGTGCAGAAGTACTGTTGTTTTCTTATATCAATTTGATATGCAACAAATTACAGGCGCACAAAATCCGCACGAATTGCGCACAAATAGCGCACGAATTGTACTTTTTCGGGAAAAAGGCCGAAAAGTACGCAAACGGAAGAATTAGTGCGGGAATGTACGATTTTTGTGCGGGTATAATCTATTGATATACAGGTGTGTATAAATGTGTACATGTACAAAAGTACTGCCGCACGAATTTTATACTATATCCGTGCAAGGACTTGGTTATATGCTCGGTATTTAGTATATTTGTGTAAAAATCAACACTTTAAATGATAAAGAAAGACCGATTTGTCTGTTGGCTACCTTGCAAACCATATGTTAAGCAGTTCCTTTTGCATAATTTCAATACGCCTGATGATACCTGGACTGAAATCGTTAACCTGTCTTCCGACAAGGAGTTGCAGAACGATTTCCTTTCACGGCTATCCAAGCCTGGACGCTACGAGAACAAATACCGTAACCTCTACCGCTATACGGCCAATGTAGCGGTAGAGATACGCCGTGATGACTTCTACCGTTATGGCTGGTCGATGTCGAACACCGAAGTGGTGGCATTCGGTACCAAGATTGAACGGCGGATCAAACAGATATTGTTCCTCTATCTTGATACGCACGTGAGTATGGGGCTTCCGCTATCAGCCGCCATCCGTAATTTCCAGACGAAGTTCGGATTTACTGAAGACACCTGGTCTTATGACACCATCCGCAGGGAGTATAACCGACACGGATATCGGAAGACAGTGGAGAATACTACTATTTTTGATTTTATTAACCGTATAATATTGGGGAAGTTGTCCGAGTTTGGGACAATTTCCCAGCAAGGAAGATTAGCGTATGAAAGTGATAAATTATGATTTTGAAAACGTCGGAGGACTGTTGCAGGTGATTGCCGTTTCCCCGACCTCGTTTTTGCGGATCCGTAAGGATTACAATGCCGGTCTGAACTACCTGGAGCTTCGCGACCGGGAGAATATTATTTCCATTCCGGTGTATGCCAATGACACTTATATATATAATGAGGACAAGGAAGTGAATGATGCGGGGGATTGCTGGAATGTTTCCATTGAAGGGGTGATTCCTAAACTCTCCTCAGTGAATAATCAGCTGATGGAGACGCTGGAGCGTGGCTTGTGGTATGTGCTGGCAGTGGACGGTAACGGCCAGGTCCACTGGTGCGGTCAAGAAGACGCACTTATGTTATTCGCCACGAACAAGACAAGCGGGCGTTCCGTTTCAGAACGGAACGGCACGTCTTTTACATTCACCTGCGTACAGGATGAACCCACCATTTATATATCCGGATTGGAAGAACTGGAAGCGTAAAAACAACGCTTATTCCCTGTTTGACGGTGCCCTGTGTCCTTGGGTACCGTTTTTTTTGCGCTTTTCTTTGCGCAAAAAAGTTATATGAACGAGACAGTTATCACATTATTCGGCAGTATTGACCGGTATTGTTACAACAAAAATTATCTGAAGTACTATTTAGATAAGGCAAAAGGCCAACCCGTCCGCCTGAAAGTCTCAAGCTTTGGCGGTGATGTGGCCGAAGCGGTCGCCATGGCAAACCTTATGGCTGAGCATGGCAATGTGACGGTGGAATTTATCAGCTTCAATGCTTCGGCGGCTACCATACTGGCGTTCGGTGGCAAGTCCATTGAGATGCATGAGGACGGTATGTGGCTGGCGCATAAGTGCAGCCTGGGCGTGGACATTTGGGGACAGCTCAATGCCGATCAGATTGAAGGTGCCATTAAGGAGTTGCAGAACAAGAAGAAGAGCGCCGAAGCCATTGACTTAATGATTGCGCAAAAGTACATCAACCGCAGCGGCAAGAGTCTGAAGGATGTTATTGCCCTGATGGAAGAAGAACGCTGGATGCCTGCCGCTGAAGTCAAGGAATGGGGCTTCATAGACAGGATCATTCCCGGTGTGCATAAAAAGCCTCAGGTGACCAATGAAATAACCGACTGCTTTACTGCCATCGGTTTACCATTGCCGGTACTCAATGCTTCCGAATCGGAAACGCAACCCAAAGGCAATGACAGAAACCTTGTTTCCCAAATCATTGACGGTATCAAAGGGTTGTTTCCTGCCAATAATAAATCTGAAGACATTTCTAATTCAAATACAGTTATTTCCATGCGTAAAGAATTTACTTTCATTAATCAGATCCTCAACTGTGAAGGCATTGAGGAAAAAGACGGTAAGACATCGCTTACCGTAGAGAACTTGCAGGCTATCAATGACGCCATCAAGGTAGCCAATGAGGCGAAAACCAAAGCTGAAAGCGATCTGACAGCCGCCAATACAGCCAGACAGACGGCCGAGAATAATCTGACGGCAGTTGTCAACGACCTCGACAGCCTGAGTGATAGCGTCAGGAATGCAGCCGACAACAAGACTAAGGTACAGGTTATCCGTGATATCGTGGCCAAGATTCCCGGAACGGCAACCGCCAGTCATCAGGAATCGAATGAGGACAGCAAGTTTGCCGATATCGCCACGGATCCGATCAACAGTTATGAGAATGAATAACATCTAAACTATTCTATTTATGGATTTTAAAGCACCTATTGACATTACCACGGTTCTGACCGCGGTAAAAAAACACAGAGACATCCTGAAGGCGGTCGATAAGCTCGACGCTTCGGAGGTATTGAAACATTTCACTCCGGTACCGGGCATTACCGATTCCCTTGAATTGGGCAAGGTAGAAGGCGGAAGCATTTCAAGCAAGTACACCGGCAAGTTTGAAGCCGGCAAATATCTGGGTAAGATTGTTCCGCGTCGTCTGGTCGTTCGTCCCGTCGTGATGGAGATGTCCGATGAGCCGGAACGTTACCGTCGCACCTACATTGCTGAGGTACCCGGTACGCTCCGCAAAGAACATCCCTTCGAGCTGTGGTTGATCAACCACGGGCACGAACTGGCATCCAATGATTTGCTGTTTGCCATCTTCACAGCGAAATACAGCGCTGATAAGAACAAGACGGACATTCAGGACTCTTTCGACGGTATCGGTACCATTGTTACCGAAGGCGAGGCAGTCGGAGATATCTCCAGTGCTGAAGGCAACGTATATGCCACCGGTGAGCTGACTCGTGCCAACATTGGCGAAAAGTTGCTGGAGATGTGGCGTCACATGCCGCGTACCTTCAAGCGCAAGAAGAACATCAAGATGTTCATTTCCGACGATTTGGGCGACATGTATGATGACTGGCGCAAAGATGAAGGTACTATCGTTATCGGATTAAAAGAAGATACTTCCGATACACAACACCTGCTCGGTTCCAACAACCGTTGTGAGCTGGTACGTGTTCCAAATCTTCCCGATGGTAGCCAGTTTATCATGCTGAGTACTAAAAATAACATTTGCTACGGATTTGACAAAGAGAGCGATTTCAAGTCTATCAAGCCGTTCAATTCCGGCAATCCTTATACGTTCGATGCTGCGGGCAAGTACGTGATTGGCTTCCAGTTCGTATCGGTGCATAAATCGGAGTTCTGCGTCAATGACCGTCCGGTGGATCCTGAAGGGACCAATCCATTCGGATATATCGAGGTCACAATTGCACCGGATGAAGCGAAGGCCAACGGTGGCAAATGGCGCATTCAGGGTGAAGAGGCTTGGCGTGATTCCGGTACGTATGTAGCGGTTCCCGGTGGTAAGGAATATACCGTCGAGTTCTTGGAGGCCGCCGGATATACCACTCCTGCCGTGCAGAAGAAAACTCCTGCTGCGGGTGCAGTAGAGAAAGTGACGGGTACATACGTTGTTAAATCTGAATAAATCCTGTGACTATGGCAGAAGTAGATCCTAAATTATGTATTGCCCTTGATGATATCAACGAGGCAATGGACTGCGAGAACCAGGATAATATGGGCGGTATCATACCGTCCGTTATCTTCGGTTATCATGCAGATGTGGCGACATGGCCGGACTACCCGAAAAAGACGGATGATCCGCTTTCACTGGAGGCCGCCGGTGCACTGGTCGGTGATCTTGTTATGAAAGAAGGTTGCCGGGCCTATAAGATGGATATCACTGACGAACTGGCTGAGTTCAAGATTACGGATCAGGGAGAAACCGGTGGTGAATCGTTCCTGATGGACTTGAATATCATTTCGGCCAAGATGCGGAAAAAGATATTCGGCTTTGAGAATGCGACCAAAGGCCGCAAGATGTTCTTCATCGTGACCGACAACAATGGCACGAATTACCTGATGGGTGACAAGCGGCGTGGTGCCATGCGTGCCTCCGGAGACGGTTCTACCACCGGGGCAAACTCTACCGCGCGTAATCAGAATACACTTCATTATACTTTCACCGCACCGCGTAAATGTGTGTATGAAGGTGATGCGGAAGACATTCTCACTGTAAAGAACGCACCTGGAGGTTGATTTTTGTTTCTTCGTTTGGTTAGTTGCTTGTTTATGTCCGTCTCCGGAGTTTTTCCGGAAGGCGGACATTTTGTTTTGTCCTATCACAGCAATAAAATTCGCAACACCTTTGTATAACGTTAATATCAAGAATCATGGCTGAAATTACAAATGCTTATATCGTAGCCCGCAGAGAAGGTATCGCCTGGCTGAACTCTGCTAAGAGAGAATACAATACTGGTGTGGCTATCCTTGCTAAATCAGGTTACAAGACAATCGTATCATCCAAACTGGCTAAATTAGGCGAAAAGCCACATACCCGCGAGAAGCTGGAATACGAGATCCGGCAAATGATTAAAGTCTGGTATCATCCGGATGATCCGCGCTTTGAGGATGTGGACCTGGCGGATGATGCGGTGCCCGGTAATGATGGACGTTCCGAGACTGTTCCGGAAGCAACGGCGGCGGCCATCGTTACCATTGCGGAAAAAGAACTGGCACGTGAAACGGATGAACAGCCCGCTTATCCGCCTGTTATTGCCAAAATTATCTATGATTTCCGGGATTGCTATAATGAACGTTCACGGCTGCACCGGTTACTTGCCGAACAGGGTGAGAGCAATACAGCGGCTGTATGTTCACAGCGCAAGGATATTGTTACCCGTATAGCCTCTCTCTCCAATCGTATGACATTGCTGGCTGCCATCAAACAGCAATATGAGCAGAACAAGGAGTTGCCGACTGATGAGCAGCTGGACGAGCTTTATAAAAAAGTGGATGCTGCTGAAGAAAAGCCGGAAAAGGAAGATGAACAGACCGATATCAGTTCCCTTTCCGTCGAAGAACTGAAGAAAGCGAAATCCAATGCCAAGAGTAAGATTACCAAGGCAAAAAACATGTTGCTGTATTCTTCAGAGAGCAAGCCTAAAGACGGCAAGGAAAACCCGCTTCCGGACTGCCCCAAACGTGTGAGATACGAGAAGAAGGTGGCTGATCAGGAGGCACTGGTGGAGAAAATAGAGTATAGACTGGCCGAGCTGCAATAATGTTGGTATGTTGCAGCGATATGAATGAGATGCCGGCGGAGAGAATGAAGGACAATGCGCTCCCTCTCCGCCAAACGGATGTGGCAGCCTCCGACCATGATCGGGTTTCGGAGAAGCTGCTGCATCCGGACGCTATGGGAGTGCTGGTTCCCGGCAGGGATAAGCATTTCTATTCTTCCGGAGCATTTAACCTGATCCAGTTGATTTTATATATTTTGAAACAGACCGGTCCGGCACACCTGTTCTTGACTACTTACTCAATCTCGATGGATAGTATCAACACCCTTCGTCGTAAGGTTGAGACCGGTGAGTTGCTATCGGTACGGTTCCTGATCGATAACCGTGTACGCAGCATCTCGCCCAAACCGTTCGATTATCTGGTGACTACATTTCCAGACTGTTACCGTTGCCTGGCATTGCATGCGAAGGTGGCGTTGCTGTATAATGAAGACTGGAACATCACCGTAGTAGGCAGTCAGAACGCCACACATAACCCGAAGTTGGAACGTGGAATCATCCATACCGGCAGAGATATTTTTGACTTTGATTTTAAAATGCTGAATGATGAGTTTGACGCAGGAACAACGTGAAGAAATTGAGAAAATGGCGTACCGCCTTATCCCTCCGGGAATGATCGCAATCAATATCGGTGTGGATGAGACGGATTTTCTTGCAGAGCTCCGTACTCCGGGCACTGAAGTCCGGACGGCTTTTTATCGTGGGCATCTCAGCCAAATGGTTGAAGTACGGGAGGCTATCATCAAGTCCGCCATCAACGGCAGCAATCCAGCACAACAGGAACTGATCAAGTTCTTTAAATCGCAAAAGCAATATCTTGAGTATGAGTAACAGCTTGACAACATCCAAAAGTAAATCTGCACTGGAGGAACAGTCATATGAACTCATCCGGCAGCACATTATTGATCCGGAAAACAGTCCGTTGCCGGAGCATCTTCGGGTGCAGTGCAACCGGGTATTGCAGATAGCCCGTTTGCTGGATGATTATCCCAATGAGAGCCATATCATCAACATCATGCTGGCGAAATACCGGATTTCACGTACACAGGTACGTAAGGATATCGCCCTGGCAAAAGAACTGTTCAAGACACAGCACCAGTTTGACTGGGATTTCTGGTTTGCCTGGATGATCAAGGACCAGATTCAGCTTATCCGGGACTGTAAGCTCAGAGGTGATCTGAAGAATTGGAACAACGCTAAGAAAGTGTTGCATCAGATGATTGGTGAGAAACCGGCTTCGGTTGAGGATCCGCGACGTATGGAGAAAAATGTCTTCTACATCCAGATCAACAGTATGGGGCAAACAGTAGATATCCCGCTGAATGCGATCCGTAATCTTTCACAGGAAGAGCAAAAAGTCCTTGTGGATTCAATGTACACGCCTATTGACGATGTGCAGGCAGAAGAAATAATGAACTCATAAATATAACAGCCTTGTGCGGGCTTTGTAAAACCCATATACGATAAGGAAAGGAGCTAATATGCCAATAAGTAAAATTTACAACTACGACAGGATGGAGTTCTTATCTAAGTTCCCTGACAAGTTCTTTGATCTTGTAATTGATGATCCTCCCTATGGAATTGGAGAAGATGGTTCAAAGAATAATTCCCGAAATAAAATAGCTATAGCAAAGTCATATGTTGCTTATTCAGGAAATGACGCTGATCCACCCCCGCAAGAATATTTCCAAGAGCTTATTAGGGTTTCAAAGAATCAAATTGTTTGGGGAGCAAACCACTTTATAAGCCGAATCCCGATTGATAGCCATTGTTGGATAGTTTGGGACAAGGATAATGGAGCAAGTGATTTTGCAGATTGTGAACTTGCTTGGACATCATTCCAAACGGCTGTTAGAAAATTCAAATACAGATGGAATGGAATGTGGCAGGAAAATATGAAGCATAAAGAAAAACGTATTCATCCTAACCAGAAACCTGTGGCTTTGTATGGTTGGTTGCTCAACAATTATGCAAAATTGGGTTATAAGATTGGAAGCCCTCACATGGGTAGTCAAAGTGATAGAATTGCAGCGTATAAGCTCGGCTTTGATTTTTGGGGCTGTGATATAGATGAACACTACTTCAAAGCTGGAGATGAAAGATTTCGCTCCGAATGCTTTGGAGAAACTAAAACGAGTAAAGGAATATTACTTCAGCCAAGTTTATTTGGCGTATAACAATAAAATCATGAAGAAACTGACAAATAAACGCTTGATCTCTTATCTGGTTGACCACAAACATATTGATATGGTATCGGTCAGCAAGACACAAATTGTTTGCACCGTATCCGCCAAGTTTAAGCCGGATGAAGTGAAAAAACTATTAGACGATACAGGGCAGCCGATGCCCCGTATGACTTCTTCCGAAGGTGTGAATTACATTGTTTTCCCACGTTATTGATACGGCAGGACAATGGACGAAAACGTTTGGGAAGAGGTCATACAGGTCAATCCGGCACAGGCGGCATTTTTGGTAATGCCGTACAAGAACGGGTATGTCATCTATTCACGTGCAACGGGTAAATCATTCATTACCGGTGCCGTGATAGATGATAATATCCGGCTCATGCCGCGAGGTATTACCACACTCACACAGGCTACCATTGGGCAGGCGCTCACTAAAACGTTGCCCTCGGCATTCAAGATGCTGGAGATGCTCGGTTACAAACAATGGGATCCGGTCAGCAAGACCGGTGACTATGTGGTTTGTCGCAGACCCATTGAGGGCTGGTATAAGCCTTATGAGCACATCATGTCGTTTGAGTATGGCATCAGCTTCTCCAATGGTCACATGCTCTACATACTTACCCAGGGCGGTAACAGCCGCGGACCGAATGCTGACTACAACATCACTGACGAAGCGCTGACGCTCGATAAAGAGAAGTTCGATCAGGAGGCGGCACCGACCAACCGAGGCAATGAACACATCTTCGGACGCAAGTCCGAGAATCCCGTTCTGAAACATCACGGCAACACCTTCCTTTCCTCCATGCCTTACACGCCTGAACAGAAATGGTTGCTTGAACCGGCCAAGTATTACGAAGAAGAACGCGGCATCCGACTGTTTGATGTCTGGAATAAGATTGTGCGGTTACAGATGCAGCTCATTGATGCAAGGATTGCGAATGATGCGGGACTCTTCAAGGAAATCTGGAATGAAACCGTTCGTCTCAGGCAAAGCATCACGCCGTTCGTTTCACGCGACGGCACGCTTTTTATCCTTGGCTCCATCTTCGACAATATCGCCAATGTGGGCATGAACTATATCCTGAACCAGCACAAGGTGATGGATAAGCTTTCTTTCATGATCGAGATACTGAACTTCATGGTGGATAAGATTGATAGCTGTTATTACCAACTGGATGAACGGCACGTGTATTACAATGCGACCAATGACAGCTATATACGTGACTTTGCCGAAGATCATAACTACAATTGGCAACAGCTTGCCAACAATGATGACAGCCGGCGTGATCTGGACTGCAATCCGAACCAGCCGATAGAGCTGACGCCTGACTGGGGGTCTGCCGCCTCGTTCCTTGAAGTGGCGCAGGAACGCAATTATGATTTCGTGACGAAGCTGCTGACACGTGAGCCGGTGGATAACAATATCAACGAGTTCTTTGTCAAGCGTGACGAGGAAGACGATACAATGGTCAACGCGCTGATGGATAAGTTCTGCCACTATTACCGTAACCATATCAACAAGCACCTGCATTATTACCGTGACCGCTACGGGGATGCACGTCGCGCCAACAATAAAAAATCCTATAATGAACTTGCCATTGAGCGCCTGGAGAAACACGGCTGGACAGTGGAACAGCACACCCATGCGGGCATGGAGCCGCCGCAGCATGATAAATATCTGTTGTGGGCTTCTATCCTGGCGGAGAAAGACGAACGTTTTCCGAAGAAGCGTTTCAACGGCTCGAAATGCAAATACACGCTGATCTCCATGAACAACACGCGCGTTATCGAGGATCGTGAAGGACGGTTTGCCAAGGATAAGCGTAGTGAGCGCAACCAGTCCATCCTTCCTGAAGAGGCAACACACTTCGGGGATGCAGTCGATAAACGTGTCTGGACGAAGTACGGGCATCTGCTCAGGCAGGCATACGGGTTCGTGGACGCACGTATCTGATTCACTGCACATACATTCGCAACAGTTATCGCAATACTTATAACAGGACTCGCAACGATTGAGGACCGGATGCCGCATCGGAGGACAGGCGGAGGGTGTTTTCTTTGGTGTAAAAATCTGTTACTTTTGTCATATATCCTTACTTTTTGCGGCTTTTTTTGCGACTTTTGTTAGGGCGCGGTAGGAAGAAACTTCCGTTTCTTTTTCCATTCGGATGGAAAATGGGGTGTTGTGTGTTCATTCTCAAGAAGGTAGTTTTCTTATAACATTCATTAACAGAGTCCCCGGCGCGCGCAAAATCCGTACTGAAGAAATAGGCAGGCAAATCTATTTCCCCAGTACGGATTTTGCGCGCTTATAGAGGTAGGAAGCGACGCTTCCTGTGTTTGTTTTTGCACCCATGCAGGTCCCCGGTCTTTTCTGTTTCAAATTCTAAGGTAGGGACCGTAGAGCGGTATAGTTTTCAACTATGTATTTTCAGGCTGTTTCCTTTTCTGATTGTCGCCCTTTATTTCTGTCTCCTATCACTACGCAGTTTCGCTTTTTTGTGCTGCAAAGGTAAATGTTGACGTCACCGGCTCAAGTTCAAGCTACGTTTCAGAAAAAATCTCCACCCGTTGGGTAGTATTCAAGGCTACGCTTTTCTGAAAAACTTGCTCCAGTGTCTTACAACACCTTTTGATGCAGCGTAAAAAAGGCGAAACATACCGCGTAGTGACAGGCGACGCAGAAAAAAAAAGCTCCAATCAGGGAAACAGCCGATAAAAGGCTCACACCCGGAAGCTCAAGGTTCAACATAAAATTTTAAAGTTATGGTAGCAAAAAGAAACATTCCCGAATCATGGAAAAATCAGTGGCATAAACCGATGATTTCCTTATTTGACTACATACCGACAAGATACGAGGCTACAGAACGGGAAAAACAAATCCGCTCACTGATATGGGACTTCAAGGCTGGGAAACGCAGCAAACAGGTAGCGGCTATCGTAGCGGGTAAGATAGCGGAAAAATTCGGTTCGTTTGCCGATAGCATTGTGTTTGTCTGTGTTCCTGCAAGTTCGGCAGAACGGACGGAAAAACGCTATCGGGACTTTTGCGAAGAGGTTTCCAACCTTTGCGGGTGTATGAATGGCTACAAAGCCGTGAAAGTGGGCGGAAAACGTATGACCATCCACGAAACCAAGAAAGGCAAAAGCATACAGAACACGGAAACTGTTACGCTGAATACTGACTTTTTCAACGGAAAGCGGGTACTCGTTTTTGATGACATACTAACGAAAGGACACAGCTACGCACAATTTGCGTGCGCACTGGAGCAATTAGGTGCGGAAGTGGTGGGAGGTTATTTCTTGGGTAGAACAATTCTTTCTTATAACTAATATATATTTTTTGTTATGAATACTTTATTCGATAATGATTGCCGCTACATGAGCGATAGTGAACTGATTTACGAGATAAGCAATAATAGGCAGATTGTTTCAGACGTTGAACGCAGCAACGGGGAGATAGATATAGACAGGCTGTTTGCATCCTTGACGCCTGGACGCAAGAAAGTAGCCGTGGCAGCAGTGGAGATATACAAGAGACAGCAGTCTCAACAGGTTGAACGCAGGCTTATACGAATGAGCAAGGATGTATATGATTTGATGCAGCCGTTAATTGGTGATTTACGGAATGAGGAGTTTTGGGTAGTGGCTATTAATAATGCATCCCGAATAATCAAGAAAGTACAGGTTTCAGTAGGCGGTATAGACCAGACTTCGGCAGATGTACGGCTGATAATGCAGGTGTTGATAAATACGGGAGCTTCGCAGTTTGCAGCGGTACACAATCATCCGAGCGGCAACAGCCGACCGAGCAATGAGGACAAGAGGCTGACGGAACAGCTTAAAAAGGCGGCAGCGTTATTCAATATTCGGATGATGGACCACGTAATTATAACGAATGACGGATATTATAGCTTTTGTGATGAAGGAATGATTTGACGGATGGGGTGCGGGCGCACCCATTCCGTTTGCTCGCACGCTCGCAAACGGAATGGGACCCAAAGCGGTATTTTGTTTTATGTTTCCCGTTCCTTCAACCACGGAGGGGCTTTTTTTGTCCTATGAAAGCGGATGGTATGATTTTACCTTTGTGACAAAAAAAGATATGATACGCTTCATTACCAAGTTCGTCGGTACCTATGGATATGATTCCCTGAAGGAGTTTTTTCTTTCAGTGGCACCCAGTTTTAAATATAACCTGCAACTGCCGGCTATTTCCTTCAGTGCAATCACTGCGGTAGTCAGTGAATGGATAGGTATTACTCCGCTGCTGGCGATGGCTATGCTGATCGCCATTGTTTCCGAAATGTGGACGGGTATCAAGGCAAGCAAGATCCAGGGCATAGGATTTGAATCCTTCCGTTTCTCACGCTGTATCATCAAACTGTGTATATGGCTGACCATCATTTATATCACGCACTCATTCTATCTGGAGAGCAAGGCAGGGGCGGAAGATAGCTTCATCATGCTGCTGGCGACTCTGTTCTTTTCAATTGTCAAAGTGTTCGTCATGACCTGGTTCTGTGTGGAGCATGTGACAAGCATATTGGAGAACCTGGCAGTTATTGACGGTAAACCTAAAGATACGCTGATCAAGCAGGTGGGCATGTTGTGGGTTATGGTTACAGACAAGTTTAAAAGAAAGGTAGATGAGACGGAACGTTAGTTGCATATTACTATGTGCGTTTATAGCACTTCTTTCCGGTTGGGCAGGTCACTGGCTGGGTTCTCGCCACCGGAGTATTGTTTACACTCCGGAAACGGTGGTCAAACATGACACGATACGACCTGTCATTCCTGAACCGGAGGTGATTGTCCGTGAGGTACCCGCAGAAGTAGATACGGCGGCTATACTGGCCGATTATTTCTCGGAGAAACATTATCTCGATACGATTATTGAACGCCCATACCTGCGGGTGGAAATGACTGATATCATATCCCGCAATGCGTTGCTTGACCGTACCGTAGTGGTGGATTACCGGCAGCCGGTTATGTACAACAATGCCTTGACATTGGGGCTGGATGCCGGGCGTTACAGCTGTGTATTGTCCGCAGGGTATCGGCGTAGATCGTGGGAGATCCGGGTGGGATATAACCTGTACAATAAATCACTGGTGTTGGGGGTATCTAAAGATCTGTGGAGATGGTAGCGAATTTGGTCAATAACACGTATCTGTTTTCCGCCGATATGGAGGATATCCGTATTACGGACGTACACGAAAAACTGGTTTTCAAGATGACAGTTGACGGACAGGAAGCGCTTTCTGAAGTGTACTATCCGGACAGTGGGAACGCAGTCTTCATTTGCGATCCGGGTGATATCATCAATGAGTATTTCGTTCGTCCGGAACTGGGAGGCGGTGATGACCAGATCGTATTGGCTCCTATGACAGTACAACTGTCTCTTTCAGACAGCGAGGCAACCGCTGACTACACGCTGTATGTGTTTCACTCAAGATACCGTGTGTCTTTCGAGCCGCTGACCGGCTTCATATTTTATTCCCGCTATAAGATCAAGCATATCAGGCAGAATACGATTGATTACCTTTCATTCTTTGTGTCTGACAAGACAAAAGTATATTTGGATATCATCTATCAGGAGTCCGGCAGCAGCGTCAAGAAAACCGTTGAACTGCAACTCTCCGATGCCAACCGGATGATGGCATACAACCTGAGTCCAGCCAAGGTGGGTAAACTTGCGGGGCTTAGGACCGACAATATCCTATCGTATGATGCACGTATCACCGATGGCACGTTGACGGATATTGTAAGGTATGTCATGGATCGGAAAAGCCACCGTGAAATGCACCAGTTCCTCTATTACAACGTATTCGGGTTGCCGGAATCCATATCATTCTCAGGATTGGTGCAGTATAGTCCGGAACTGGAGGGTGATATCGCGGATATGGTGAAGCTGAAAAGAAGATTCAATCCGTTTTTCAATGATCTGCGCACGGTCAACACCGGGTATTTGGACGAAAACAAATACAAGGCCCTGATAGACATGCTTACCTCTCCGGTACAGCGATGGTACGACACGCCTTCGTTGCCGATGGAGATCATCATCACAGATATTGACTTTACCCATACGAAAATGGGTAACCAGCGGGTAAACGTGAATCTGACCTTCTGCCCGGCAAGCCGGAAGCATCAGGTATTTGACAGATACTCGTTTGGTGGCGGTATTTTCGATTATACATTTGACAGGACATTTGAATAAATAATATACAATGGAAACAATACGCAGAAATTTGGCATTGGCCGACATGGATATCCGCAGGGATGAACGCGGGAACCGGCGCGTCTTTTCGATAAAATTCGTCAGCAAGGAGGGTAAGGTTTACTTTATCCCGCAGGCATACGCCTGTGGTGCCGGACGCATGAACATGAAGGAATACCAGCTTCGGGGGGTACAGCCCTGCGACTGCAAGGGCAATCCCGAAGGGCATCCCTATCCCGTGGATATAGACCTGATACTGGAGTATAACAAAATGAAAATCGTATTCTGATGAACATACTGTTTAATTCAAGCGGCATTCCCTTGCTGATGCAGTCCACGTACATATTCGGAGAGACTACCGGGGCACCGCAGAACGAGATGAAGGACCGTGCCCGGATCCTGTCGCCATACGACTTGTCGAATGTCAGCTACATAGACATTGACGGGGTGAAGGTGCGCCCATGGGGAGATGAGAATGATTTCCCGCAGAAGGCGGCCGAAGAGATTGGCAACACCAGTGTGCTTAATACCGGATTGAAGTTTCTCCGTAACCTGACACTTGGGCAGGGCATTTATCCTTGTACGGTGAACGGTTACGATGATGGCGGTAACGAGATACTGAAGCCCGTTACGGATAGCCGGGTACAGGCTTTTGTTGCTTCCCGGAATGTAAGACGCTACATGGAGAAGGTACTGCGGGATTATCTGAAGTTCGGTAACGGTGCTGTCCAGTTCGTTCCATCGGCAGCGGGTAATTCCTTTGCAGGAGTTAATCCGATAAATGCGCTTTATCGGCGCTATTCCGAAGTGGATGAGTACGGAGCATGTAAATGTATTGTTTCCGGATATTGGCCGCAGCATCCGGGCAAGGGGCAGTACACCAAGCTGGAGGTATTATCTGAATATGATCCGCAGATGCACGCCGAAGTACTGAAGTTTGCCGGGAAGATGAAGAACGGATTCATCCTGCCGGTACGTGACAGCTGGAGCAATGATGACCTTTACGGCATGCCTGTATGGTGGCCGGCATACGTTTGCGGATGGGTGGAGATCGCCCATCTCATCCCCCATTTCCTCAAGAAAGCCTATAAGAATCAAGTTACCTGGAAGTGGCATGTACAGATACCTTACAGCTATTGGGAGAAGAAATACCCGTCCAAGGACTATTCCGTTGATGAACGCCAAGCGGCTATTCAAAAGAATATGGATTCGTTGGAACAGAACCTATGTGGTCCGGATAATGCGGATAAACCCATTTTCTCACATTATGCCGTCAATGAGATGAACGGCAGAATTGAAGAGGAATGGAAAATCAAACCGTTGGAGAATAAATACCAAGGGGGCGATAACCTTCCGGTATCGGCAGCCGCTAACTCGGAGATCTTGTTCGCCCTCATGGTCAATCCCAATGTGCTCGGTGCCGGTATGCCGGGCGGTACATACGCCGGCAATCAGGGCGGTTCCAATATACGTGAGGCGTTCCTTGTGAATATTGCCAATGCCTGGATTGACCGGCAGAATATTCTGGATCCGATTGAACTCTACATAAAAATGAACGGTATGCCGGAGTGTGAACTGCGTTTCCGCAATACCATTTTAGTAACCCTCGATACCGGAAGCGGTACCAAAAAAACGTTGAGCTAATGATATTCAGTGCAGAGAAATGGAACAAGGGTGCCGAACTCAAGGCACTGATGAAGGTGAATACCGCGATTTCGTTTGATATGATGGAAGCACCGCTTCGGGGTGCCTTCCGGCAATTCCTGTTTCCACTACTGGGGGATGCGATGGCGGCCGAAGTGATTGAGATATATAATTTCGGTCCGAATCCGGATGTGTTGGAACCGAATACTGAAGGGGCAACTGAACGGGAAAAACTGGATGCCCGGCTGCTTGAGATCTGCCAGCGCGCGAACGCGAACCTGGCGTTCTGGAATGATTTCGATGAAATCAGTGTCCGGATTACGGATGCGGGATTTCAACGGCAGAAGTCCGACAATGAAACCTTTCAAGGGGTATATAAGTACCAGGAAGACAATCTTCGGCAGTCTTTCCGCAACAAGGGGTTCAATGCGCTGGATGAGCTGCTTGAGTTCCTGTATGCCCATATAGCGGAATATCCGGAATTTGCCGCCTCGAAAGCCTACCAAGACCGGAAATCCGCCATTGTCCGCAGTACTGCGGATGTGAATGATGTCTGTTTCATTGGCGGCAGCCGGATCATCTTCCTGCGGTTGCAGCCGCATCTGAAATTTGTAGAGGAAATGTTACTTCAGCCGGCTATCGGTGACAGGCTTTATGAGCATCTGATTGACGGGTTGGTCAATCCCCCTGAAGATGAAGAACAACAGAAGAATGTGGAACGCTTGCGTCTGGCTTGTTCCCGCTATATTGGGACAATGGCGGTCAGACGGCTGTTGATGGAGACGGGCAGCATTACAGACCGCGGACTGTACTTTACAACAATCCGGTCAGGTGAAAAGGGTAATGAACAGAAAGAGCCGGTTGATACGAAACGGATAGCCGTACAGATACAGAACCTGAAGGCGGATGCCGACATGTATATGACCGCATTGCTGCGGATTGCCCGTAGTTATTTTACTGATTACTATGCCGGTGATCCCCGTAGGATATTCGACCGGGACAATGACCGTAAACGTACATTCTGGGTATGAGAGAGCTTCGTATTGCATATCGCAGCTTCGGAGTCCGGCGTGAGGTTATACGCCGGGTGCCTCAGAAATGGGAAGAGCTGACACCGTCGCAGTTCCTGCTTGTGTCACGGTTTTACCTTCAGGAGACGGATGAATTATTTTTCCTGAAGGAGTTCTATTCCCTGCCTTCCGGTGTCATTGCGGACAGCTATTACAGGTATAAGCTGAGTGAGCTGATAGAGTTCATTAGCGATTGCCGTGTCCGGATGGATCGCTTTATCCTTTCCGATGTGTCCGGATTGAAGGCACCGGGTGAGCGCCTGAAGGGGATGTGTTTCGAGCACTTCATGCACGTGGACACGGCTTTCAACCGCTATGCGCGTGATGGTAAGGATGCCTCGTTGGATGCTTTCATATCAATGCTGTACCTGAAGCATAACGAATATATTGTCCTACCGGCGGGTGGAAAAAACGGCTTATTTAGCAGGCAGAAACCGCTAATGCTGCAAAAACGAATAGTGAAGGTGGCGAAGATAGACCGACATGTCAAGTATGCCATATTCCTGAACTACGTTTTTGTCAAAAGGTGGCTTTCCAAGGCGTTCCCTTTCCTGTTTCCATTGAATGAAGATCCGGAACCGGAGAAGAACAACAAGAAACCGGCCGCACCATCGGTCAACTGGCTTGATATCTTCGATGCCTTTGTCGGTGATGATGTGGCGGTGATGGAGAAATACCAGGCGATGCCAGTGGCAACGGCGTTCCGCCTGCTCAATAAAAGAATACGTGACGCTCAAAAACAGAAGAAATGACATTTTCAGAGTACATAGAGAATTTGGCCGAACGCCATGTCGATATCCGGCACAAGGAGAATGACGAGGTACATTTCCTCTCATCCGAACGGGAGAAGCACACGGCACTGGACAGCGTGCTTCACTATCCGGCGGTGATTCTGGACCGTGGCTCAGGGTTCGGATATGGCGGTGCTACGGGGGCATACCTGAAGGATCGTGATTATCTGCTCTTTGTATTGGAACATGTGTCCGATACTTCAGACTACGAACAGATAGAGGCCGCACTTGATAAGTGCGAGCGCATTCTTGATGAGATGCTGAACCAGGTACTTGAAGACAAAAGGAAGAACCGCCAATGGATCGCCTTTTCACTTGAAGAGGTAGAAGCGGATTATGTGGTGAATATTGATAGCCAGCTTTATGGGGTGGTCGCGGCAATACACTTGTCGCAACCCTATAAGGCTGTTAACTGTAGGAAGGCATTCAACTGATATGGCAGATACGATTGAAACACTTAAAGAATTAGCCCGGCAGGTACGGTATGCTACCCAGGAGGGAGAAAATACAGGAGAACGTGTCGGACGTACCTTGGTGGGCATTTTGAATCTGTTATCACAGTGTTCTTTAGAAGAACTGAATAAAATTTTCCTTCATAAATCCAAGCCTGATGAAACCCCTTTCCTGCTGAAGTTATTAGGGGGTGCCGAAGTTGGTGAAACCATCGATTCATTAGTTGCCGGGCAAGGGATTCTACTTAAAGATGGCCGTGTACAGGCTGATACATTGGAAGCTCGTTTTGCTCTCATTGTTCAGGAAGTGATATTCAACCGTTTGTCTGCTATGGAGAGTGATTATTTTTTTTCCGAGTCAGGCACGATTGAGAGCGTCGAACTCCTGGAAGACGGTACCTACCGTTTACCACTTCGTAAACGCTGGGATAATGATTTCACAGACTTGGACGAAAATGATGTCGTTTATGGTATAGTGAATAATCTTGCTTCAGGCACCGGAGATTATTATACTTCATGGCTTCGTGTTCTTCACGTGAATACAGTGGCCAATACTATTATTGCCGTCATGTACCCGGATGCCGAGGTGCCGGGTGGCAAGAACTATCCGCCGGAACCGCTGATGATTCTTTCTCACCGTGGTAATCCGGTGAATGAAGATCGTCAGGCATACTGGTACTTGTCATCCCGCGAGAAGTGCATCTGCATGCTCGATGGGGTTACGAAACCTATATTGGAAGAAAACAACTATGCCATTATCATAGGCAAGCTGAAGCAATTATCTCTGTTTGACAACCTACCTATAAATTATCGGCATAGCTATATCTATTGTCGGGGTATTGCTATTCAGGACTTGTTACGCTTAGGCTATCAGGGTACACCGGTTCGCTCGGAGAATAATCGGGGGCCGTGGTCGGCTGAGGATGCAGTGAACGATCCCTACCAGTCCACGCAGGAAGTATTCGATGCAGTCTATCATGTTGGCTGCAAATGGATGTGTCTGGTTACCGGAACCATGCAGGAACCTAAATGGAATGCGACCGACTGGGCAATGATTGAGGGTAATTCAGAACTAACCCTTGAGTTCTCTTCCAATAACGGCTATAACTTCTTTGCCGGTAAAGTCGATGCGGAATTTACCCCTATTCTGTATTGGGGTTACAATGATATATCTGAGGATGTGTTGCCCGGTGACTGGTCATGGATCCGTGACAGCGGTCAGGTGACGGAAGATAACGCCTGGTCGGTCGCTCATGCCAATAACGGGCGGGTATTACACCTGACGAATGAAGACATGCCAAGCAACTGGGGAGCTACGAGAAAAGTGAAATTCACCTGTACGGCATATCTCCGCGACGGTGCTGGAAGTATTGATATTCAAAATTATATAAATGTATGAAAGGACTTAAAACCTCGGTTCAACCGCAGCCGATCAGAACCAGTTATACGCCTCTGAAGGCGAGCTTTGGAATTGTAATTGATGGTGGAGGTAGCAAGACACAGTTCTACTATACCAATGCCAATACGTACATTCCTAACCGTGCCGTAACTCCAATGAAGCTGAGGGCGTTCCTCAATATTGTGGATCCTGATAAGATTATCAGTAACGGGGATAAGAGTAGTCAACTGACTGTCACCTGGTATGAAAATAGTGAGAGTAACCAGATAACCTCGGAGAATAGTAATTATATTCTGAATGCCGACGGTACATTGCTTGTGAAGAAGAATGTAATCCCGACGGCACCGGCGCAGATTCTTTGCCGGGCTACTTTCATTGATACCAGGAATAACAATACTCTCGTGTATAATGATACATTCACTCTGAACTCAATCCAGAAGAGTGATGACCAGCTTTCACTGAGTATCAATCAGCCTGCCAAGATAACCTATAACCCCCTAAAGGATAACCAGTACATAGATATCACTGCCGCATTGAAAATGGGCAGCGAGACGGTTGCGGATGCCAATGTGGCGTACTGGTGGTATAAGGTTGTGAATGGTGAAGAGACTTTGATCGACTCTTCCGATCTGAACATCGAGTATGTGGCAGGGCAAGGTACAAAGACATTACGTATCGATGCCGACAATACATATCTGAGCGTCATCCGTTGCCGTGCAGCCTATTATACCGGAACCAAGCCTTCGGCACCTGCGGATGATACCCTGATGGCTGAGACGGCCATTGTTTATAAGATTCCACCGATCAGGGCATTTGTCTACAGTCCGAACGGCAGCATTATCCGTAAGGGAATGGCTAACATGACTTTTTATGTGAAGATACTGACGAACAAAGAGGAGTTGACAACGGAACAGATCAATAAATACTTTTTTGTGAAGTGGTTTAAGAAGTCGTCCGCCGCAGGTGCTACAGCCGTGGAGATCGGGCACGGTAGTTCGATATCGGTTACAGCCGACAGCTTACGCCTGAGTGGTGGCTTGCAAATGTCGGTTTACCCGGAAGTGTATGAGATCGGTCCTTATACGGTGCTTACTACCAAGAGTGGTGATCCTATCCGTACAGGTACGAATGAAGTAATAATAGCCAGGGGCTAATTTAAAAATTAAGCATATGAGAGAAATGAAGTATTTGAAAGTTTCCGCCGATATCGCTCGGCGTGCGGGTGTGATCGCTGTCCGTCATCGGACTGCTGACGGTGATTTTATCGTTAACGAGAGTGACCTTCGTATGGTGAGGTTCGAACCTGAGGAATATGTGAGGGGCATTGCCGGGCAGGTTCTGACAGAACAGGAAGCTGCCAGGCTAATTGAAGCAGGTGGAAATCAAATTGGAGAGGAGGTCTTAAATGAAGAAAGTAATGAATTACCTGCCGGGGATTCTTTGCCGGTTCAGGATAGTGATAAAGAACCTGTGGCGGAAGATAGCCCAATTAACGGAGAGGAGGCACAAGATGAGTGATGTTGCAGGTTCTCTTTACGTCGGGATGATAATAGACGGTGACAGTGCTCAAGGGAATATTCGATCTACTAAGCCGCTTGTGCAGATGTACCAGAAAGATACGGGTAAATGTGTGCCGGACTGGAGCGTAGCGGCCAACCAGCCTGTCATCTATCCGGTCATGCGCTCAGGCAATGAAAACGTGATCAAGCCGATTGTGTCGGGTTCCGAGAAGTGGTATTACAACAACACTTTAGTAACGTTCAACGCTTCTGGACTTTCTACCGCTCCGGCTGCCGTTGCCAGCAAGTTGCAGACCACTACTTACAATAATGGTTCTGTGAATGTACCGGCATTGAAAATAGTGGGCAATTTGGCCAGTGCCTCCAACATGGACGCAGACACCATCCGCATGGACGGAGAGATTGAAGCCTCCGGGCATAATCTTGGCTATACTTCTGAGATACCGCTTGCCATCTCGGAGTTTAGCAACTCCGCCTATTACGGTTTCCTGTATCCTTCCGATGGCGGTATTATTGATGGTGATACAGCTACCGTTAAAGTGACTCAGGAACTCTACAAGGGTGGCTCATTGGTGCCTCAGAGCAACTACTCCCTGAAATGGTATAAGATGCCGTCAACCACAGCATGGTCAACGGCCAACAGTGTTTCATTGGTAGCGGACGATGTCGATTCCAAGTTAAGCGTGAGGGCTGAGTTTATCATCGGTGGTGAGGTGGTTGCTACTGCCATTTGCGAAGTGAGTGATGAGACTGATCCGTTATTCCTGGCAATAAACTACAGTGGTCCGACGATGCTTACCAGTAGCGGTGCTACCAGTGAGGTTACAGCTACTTACAAAGTAAAGCGGGTAGGAACGGGTGAAGAGGTGAGCGGGTTTACCTTTACAACAGCTTTCACGAAGGCTGACGGTACGGCCTTTACTCCGGCCAATGCACCTACTACCACCGGTTGTAAGCTTACTTATACTGATGTGAAGAGTGCGGGAGGGAATATAACCGGTTATGTACAGGGAACTAAATCGTGAGTTGTCATGGCAAAGAATCAGATAGTTGCATCAGCTTTTAACGTTACAGCGGCTCCTGAAGATGGTGCAAAAGGGTCTCGGGGCCAGCTGCCTTATCCGGCAGGCGAATACGACCTACATACTTCTTATATATGTACGGATATGGTCGCTCCGTATGTACTATATAACGGCATCTATTATGTGATGAATCAGATTACCACCTGGGTAGGTCAAGGTGTTCCATCGAACATAAATAATCCTCAAAAGGACTATGCAGTGAACGGACAAAAAGCCACTTGGATACCCTTTGAAAGTTACAAGGCTATCTATGTAGAGATATTGATGGCTAACTTCGCAAAATTGGCGAGTGCTGTCTTTTCAGGAGATTATATATTCTCACAACAAGGTGTTGATGCTGACGGTAATTCGACATCGAATTATGAAAAATTTAATACGGGAACTTTTACTCCTAATCTGCTTCTGGATTTTGCCACGGGCTTATTCAAAGGGAGTAAAGTAGAGTTGACGGGACAGATTTCTACCGCTTCTGAAGGTAAGCGAATTGTTATTGATCCAACTACTAATAGTATTGCGATGTATGATTTCCTTGGAAATCTTGTTGGAAAGATTAGCTTTTCTACTGTAGAAGACTATACTTCTGCTGTAATTGAACTATATGATATGGCTCCAACAGGTGTTATAGGTAGTAAGACGACAATTATGCCGGGTAGTATATCGTTGGAATCTTTATATTTCGGTGATAAATATTCGGTTCATATATCTCCTTACATCGGCATTCAATTTCGAAAAAATGATGTTATAACTAAAACATATGGTAATAGTTAATTGATGTACGAGAATTTATAATTACAAAACGAGATCAAAAAATAAATGTTGAATTTGGGCGTTTTTCGCTATAGTTTAAACGTCCGTTAAAAGTGAATGGTATGAAATTAAATGAAGCTGCACATGTGAATACTATCGGGAGCGAATTTATAACTCTAATGGATGCTAACGGTAGCCCATTGAAGATCAATAAGGCAGACCTTGCAGAAGCAATTCGGGATAATATTCCTGAGGCTAATATTATCAATAAAGGTTTAATGCCTGCCGGATTAATAGGTTTTAAAAATGTAATGACAAGCGTTCTGTTATGTGAAACTACGGCTTTGGCCATAACTGGATCTATTCTGTTATCTGTATCAGCTACTACGTCGGGAATACCTAATCTCTATTTCATATCAATGGGGCGTGCAGGAGGCAGTACTGGTAATCCGACTGTAAGGGTTAAGGTGTTATCTGGTGATTATACTATTAAAATTATAGGAAAAATTCTATTATGTGAAGGACGGAAATGAGGTTTCAATATATTTAGTAACAACTGTTGACTATTCAATTACACATATATCTCCTCTATTAGAATCAGGAAATTTTTCCTACCATCTTAAACAAGAATCATTACCGGAAGGAGCTGTATTAATTGAAACAACATGATTATAGGGGCGTTAAGCCCCTATAATCATATTAATGTAGCTTCAAAGCCACCTGCAAAATCAGAATTATCGGCAGTCTCCATTTTTATAGCAATGCCAATTGTATTCATTGAAAGGATATTGAGAACCGGAGTATATTGCGTTCGCTCTGCATATATCTTGCATTTGCCTTCTGCATCCGTTTTTCCTATAATTTTAATAGTATAATCACCAGATAACACCTTAACCCTTACAGTCGGATTACCAGTACTGCCTCCTGCACGCCCCATTGATATGAAATAGAGATTAGGTATTCCCGACGTAGTAGCTGATACAGATAACAGAATAGATCCAGTTATGGCCAAAGCCGTAGTTTCACATAACAGAACGCTTGTCATTACATTTTTAAAACCTATTAATCCGGCAGGCATTAAACCTTTATTGATAATATTAGCCTCGTTCATCACGCTACGAACGGCTTCTGCAAGATTATTCTTGCTGATCCGTACTGGTAACCCATTACTATCTGTCAGTAGCACATATTCACTATTAATGCTATTCACAATAGCAGCTTCGTTTAATTTTCCCATACCTATTCACTTTTAACGGACGTCTGATTCGTTGTTTGTCCAAGATGGATTAGTTTGCTATCTTCACAGGCAAAAAATGATTTACGCATACATCCGCATTTCAACTGATAAACAGATAAAAGAAAATCAGAAGTTTGAGATTGAGAATTTTGCAAAAGAGAAAGGCCTAACAATAGACTCCTGGGTATCAGAGCAAGTTACTGGAACCAAGGCTGCGAAAGAACGTCGTCTTGGGCCACTTCTTAAGAAAATGAAGAAAGGTGATACCTTGGTAATCTCTGAGATCAGCCGTTTGGGTCGTAACCTTATGAGTATAATGTCTATGCTCAATCTCTGCATGACTAAAGAGACTTACGTTCTTACGGTTAAAGAAAGATACGAGCTTGGCAACAATATCAATAGCCAGGTACTTGCGTTTGCCTTTGGTTTGTCCGCTCAGATCGAGCGTGACCTAATCAGTCAACGAACCAAAGAGGCACTTGCTTGGCGCAAGGCTTCCGGGAAAAAGTTGGGCCGGCAAGCTGGTGAAAAGAATACGCATTACAAGCTTGACAAGAAAGCAGAACTTATTAGCCGGATGCTATCTGAGGGCAAATCGAAGGCTGCTGTTTGCCGGAAGTTGAAATGTCACTTGGTAACATTGAATAATCATCTTGAAAGGATTAAGTACAAACAGTGTCCTATATAATAAATGGGCTACATGCTACTTTTGCCTATATTTCATTCATTTATACATATGGCAAAAGCAGAAGTTTTATTCAAGATCATCCGCAAATGGGAAGGCGGATGGAGTGATCACAAAAATGACAAAGGTGGTAAAACCAACATGGGTATTACTTTGTCTACATGGAAATCATGCGGTTATGACAAAGACGGCGATGGCGATATCGATGCGGATGATCTACGATTGATTACTCCGGAAGATGTATTCAATATCTTCAAAAAGTATTATTGGGATCGTTATCAGGCTGATTTTATACATAACCAGTCCATTGCCAACATTTGTGTGGACTGGGTATGGGCTTCCGGACGTCCTGGAATCACAAAGGTACAGCAACTCCTGCAAATTAAGGTGGACGGCATTGTAGGACCTCAGACGGTTGCCAGTATTAATCTGGCCAACCAGCGCCAGTTGTTTGAAGCTGTCAAGGCAGACCGGATCCGGTTTGTTGAAGAAATCTGTAAAAAGGATCCGTCGCAGCTTGTGTTCCGGAAAGGATGGTTGAACCGGATCAATGATTTCAAGTTCTCCATTCGCTAATTTCTTGTCCTTTTTCTCATTCTTTTCAGCCTTTAGTTTTGTGCCTGAAACTAAAGGCTTTTTTATGGCTATCATAGAAGAAAACAGGTTAATGAGTCCCGCTGAATATAATAAGGGGGTGGAAAGTTGGACTCATAAAGTTCGGGGAATATCTATAAATATCCTACAACGTACTCATGCTTCAGGCAAACTTCGTAGTGGACTACAAGCACGTTTGCTAAATGATCGTGAAGGTGGACCGGCTTATGTAGGGCTTGGCTTTCGCTTTGAACGTTATGGAGCATATCGAGAATACGGTGCCGGACGTGGATACATTGTTAAAGATGGTATCATTATGAAAGGTCATTCGGCATGGAGTGACAAAAAGAAGCGTCAGGAGCTTCGCTCATTGCGTGTTTCGGAATACCGCATCAGGCGTATGCGCACAATTGACGAACACTATGCGGTTATCCGCCGTACTCCATTACCTTGGTTGGATCCGCCCATTGTAGAAAATATAGAATCATTGGCCGACCTCTCCGGAGAATATTACGGAGACCAGGCACTCAAAAAAGTACTTCAGAAGTTTGATAAAATAACAATCGAGAAACGTTATGGCAAAAAATAACAAAACTGTCAAGAGAGGTGTGTATCTCTATATTGACGGAAAAGAGATCAAGAATGACATAAATTCCATTGATTTGGAAATGAAGCGTCTCCAGCGTGACATTAAGGAAATGACACGTGGTTCCGAAGAATACAACCGCACCATGGCGAAGATAAAGCATCTTCAAGGCATACTCAAACAGCATCGCCAGGAGATCAAAGGTATCACTACCGAGACCAAGAAAGCAACGATCAGTATCGGCAGTATGGTAGATTGGTTTAACCGCTTTGGGGGGGTAATCCTTTCGGTGATTGGTTTTCTGACCGGTTTTACTCTTGCCTTGCGTGCCATCAGAGATGAGCGCAACAAGTTAGAAGAGTCACAAGCCGGGCTGAAAGCTTTGACCGGACTTGATGATGATAACATTGCCTGGCTGACCGAACAGGCAAAGACGCTTTCCACCACCATGACAAAAGAGGGGTTACGCGTCCGCCAGTCGGCAGCTGAAATTCTTGATGCGTTCATGTTGGTGGGGTCGGCCAAACCGGAATTACTCGGAGATAAGGAGGCATTGAAGCAAGTAACAGAAGAAGCTATGCGGTTACAGGCGGCTGCTAAGGATATCACTCTCAATGAGGCGGTTGATTCGCTTACTTTGTCGCTTAATCAATATGGCGAAGCTGCTGATCAGGCAGGGCGTTTTTCTAATGTGTTGGCTGCCGGTTCCCAGGCCGGTTCCGCCAATATTGCAAGCCAGGCAAAGGCAATCCGGAATGCAGGCACGGCAGCAGCTTCAGCCAATGTTCCCATTGAACAGACGGTTGCTTTGATTGAAACGCTTGCCTATCGGGGTATAAAGGATGAAGTGGCCGGAACGGGATTGAAAAAGTTTTTCCTGGTACTTCAGACCGGAGTGGATGAAATCAATCCCAAAATTGTA
The DNA here is from genome assembly GCF_036416795.1 of Bacteroides sp. MSB163. Lineage (NCBI taxonomy): Bacteria > Pseudomonadati > Bacteroidota > Bacteroidia > Bacteroidales > Bacteroidaceae > Bacteroides > Bacteroides maternus. The sequence goes on from NZ_CP143867.1 coordinate 4,810,481, forward strand.
GGGTTGGATAAGGCACTGGAGAACCTGAAGAATAAGAATATGGATGCCGGTGCTATTAAGAAGATGTTCGGTGAAGAAGGCTATAATACTGCATCCGTAATCCTTCAGAACACAGAGATGGTGAAGGACTTCACAGCTGCCGTTACCGGTACGAATGTGGCGTATGAACAGGCCGCAATAAACAGTGATACGGCACAGGCAAAATTGGAACAGGCACGTAATAAGATGAAACTTGCCGCCATTGATCTGGGTGAGAAGTTGAATCCGGCTTTAACAGTTAGCACCAATATGCTCACCAATGTCATCAAATTCCTGCCCGGACTGATTGATTGGTGTAAAGAATGGGGTGGTACTGTATTGTGGCTTAGTACGATATTGCTTGTATATGCTACCCGGCTGAAGATAATAACAACATGGTATTCAATTTGGAACTCGCTTACTAAAGTTGCAACAGTTCTCAATTTGGCTTATGCCGCATCAATGAATACACTATCCGGTTATACTGTGACATCATTCGGAAACCTGCGTAAATTGTCAACTCTCATGCAGGGACATACAGTCTTGCTAAAGTCACTACGTATTGCCACTTATTTATATGCTGCTGCCGTGCAGGTTTTACGAGGTCGTGTTGACCTGGCTGCAAAATCCATGAAAGCAGCCTGGACTATCATGGCCAGTAATCCGGTTGGTTTGCTGGTAACATTAGTTCTTGCTGCTGCTACTGCGTCCTATAAATTGACGCAACGCACCAAAGATTATTATGATCTCAATAAAGTCAATGAAAAAATTACAGAAAAGTCAAATGATGAATATGCACGCCAATCATCTCTTGTTGAGCAACTAACAAAAAAGATACATAATAATAATCTCTCAAATTCCGAACGGAAAAAGGCAATAGAGCAATTACAGGCCATTATTCCAGAATATAATGCTGAGATTGATAAAGAAGGAAAAATCATTAATGAGAATACAGAAGCGCTTGACCAGTATAATGCTGTGTTGGCAACCAATATCGAATTGAAAGAGGTTGCCGACGAACTGGATAAACATCGGATCAACTTAATGCGCCTTCAAAAATCCCCGGCATTAAATGACAATTCACCGATGGGGTCGATGGCTCGTGAGGATGTTCGCAACAAGATTTCCCAAGAAGAAGAGATTGTTGCATCTTTAACTGCACGTTATAAGAAACTGGTACAGGAAAAATGGAAAGCATTGAATCCAGGCACGCCTAAAAACAACCCCACCGGAGGCGATGGTGGTGGAAAATGTCCGAAATGTGGCAAAAAGCCTTGTGTTTGTGAAGAAGACGAGGCCAAACGTAAAGAACGTATTCGCAAAAGATTGGAACAGATTGAGACGGAATCCCTTAAAGAACAGGCGGAACTGAAGAAACAGTATTTAGCCAGTGATGAAATGACACAGGCAGAATACTTGCAATTCTTATCAGATCTGGAAATGAAGTCCTTAAATAAAAAACTTGAGATTGCAGGTTTAGAACCTAAAAAGCGAGAAGAAATAATGAACCAAATTCTTGCGTTACAGCTGAAGCTGAAGGAGCAATGTATAAAAGAAGATCTTGATGAAAAGAAACAATTCCTAAGTAATCAACAAAAAGCTTTGGACGCAGAATTGGCAGAAGAGAATCAGCGGTATAGGTTAGGATATATTTCGCGTGAGGAATATTTGATGAAAATTCTTGAGCTACTAAAGAAATATAAGAAGGATATTCAAAAAATAACAGAAGACGCAACAGGAGAAGAAGAAAAAGCTGTAGAATCATATCTTGAATATGTTATGAAGAAGCTCCAAAAGGCTTTTGAAGAAACAGAAGAGGAGGAGAAAACATGGCAGGAAAGAGTAAAAGAAGGCTGGAATGACATTACCAAATGGTCAGACATCTCGACTGAGCAACAAATGTCAACATTAGGTATGTTGTTGCTTGATATTTTCGATTTTCGAGATGAGTCTATTGATGCTTTTGAAAATGTAGAAGAAAAAATGGAAGCTACTTTTATGCTGATGTCGAGTATTGCACAGGATTTCGGAGTTGCACTGGGTAAGACTTTGGCTGGTGAAGAGGAAGCTATGGGAGAGTTTTTGCAGAATCTTGTTGTTATGGTGCTTGATACTGTTCAGAAACTGCTTATTGCTTATGTGTCTATGACAACTATTCGGAATGTCGGAGAAATGGGTATTTGGGGACTGGCTAAAGCTGCTGCCGAAATCGCCCTGATTACAGCTGCTTTCGAAACGGCCAAGTCCGCTATAGGCAATTTTTATACTGGTGGCTATACTGGACCTGGTAACTGGGATCAACCGCAAGGTATTGTTCATTCCAATGAATTTGTAGCCAACCGTTTTGCTGTGGCCAATCCGAATTTACGGCCGATATTCGATGTTATCGATGTGGCACAACGTACCGGCAATGTTGGCAACTTGACAGCTGAAGATATCGCAGCCGTGGCAGGATCCGAAAAGAGTACGCGTACCGTTCCGGCTAAGGCACCCGGAGCCAGTGCCACAACCACCACCAATGATCCGGCTATGGTGGCGATGCTGGTAGAATGTACCCGCGTGCTGCGTAAGCTTAAAAATCGCCTGGATGATCCGTTAGTGGCGGAGACTTATGTTACCGGTAAACGGGGTATTAACCAAGCGCAACGAGAATATAAAAAATTAGAGAATAACAAATCACGTAACAAGCAATGACCGAATTATACATTGACGGACAGTTGGCCGCCCTTCCTGAAGGGTTCAATATTACTTTTACCTCGGAGAATCCCTATTTCACCCGTAGTTCCAATTACTCATTGGATATAGAACTCCCCATGCCGGCTAATCATGCCATATTCAAACATGTTAACAGGCTGGATGTGACGAAGAAAAAGACCATCCTTCCGGCTATGCTCATCGTGGATACCAGGTGTCTGCTTTATGGCAGCGCAGTTTTATTGTCGGTTGAAGACACGCTTGTTAAAGTACAGATCGTATCGGGCAATGCGGAGTTCAACCTTTTGACAAACGACAGTACCTATATTGATGAGCTTGATTTAGGTAGTGTTGGTTGGCCTAACAATAACCAAAACTATTTCCAACCACCCGCTAACATGGTGGGTTATTATGGCTCAGTAGATGATGTTGAAGTTGTTTGGCTTCCGGTATTCTATCAAGAAGCTCAATGGAAGAATCTGAATAATGATGTTATTTATGAATTTGGAACGAACAACTTTACGCTTTGTCCGTATGCGCGTAATCGGTGCGTACAACCTTACCTGACAACTGTCATCAAGAGGATAGTAGAACACTTCGGTTATACGTTTGATACATCATTTTTCAATGATAATTTTCTACGTAACGTTTATATTTGTAGTGCCGTTACCTCCAATAAAATAGCTGATGCCTTACCACATTGGACCATTTCCGAGTTTTTCGATGAATTGGAGAGGTTTCTTTGTGCGGTTACGGTAGTTGATGAACGCACAAAAGTTGTACGACTTGTTGGACTCAACGATTACTTTGCCAATTCTGAAAAAGAAATCATTGATAGTTCTGCATTGATTCGTGAGTTTACCGTAGAAATTGAAGACGAAAAAAGCGAAAAGGATCTCAGTTCCGGGAACATAGGTTATGATTTGCCTTCACATACCGATGATGGTTATCTGCGTATTGAAAGGGATATTGTAGATGCAGCCTATAAGCTCGAATGTGATACTTATGATGCAATGGTAGCCGCTTACAATGGAATGAATGACAGTGACAAGAAGAGCACTCTTTTTGTCGTTGGTAAACGCTATTATATCAATTATAATGAGAATGATCAAAACAAACTGCGTGAAGTCAACCTGTATGCAGATTTGATACGTAATCCGGAATCTTCCGATATAGATACCCCACTAAAGATTATACCTGCCAAAATCCTTCAGTTCAATGTTGGTGTCTACGGTTCTGTTGCTGAATATACATTAAATCGTCCTTATGCAGCTATGTATCTCAATATTCCGGCTGTAGGATATCAGGCTACTACTGTCCATCAAGAACGCTTTAATATTCAGGAAGCAATTAACGGTGATGTGGAATTGCAGGAGAAGCAGGAGAAGAATGATTATATGGAGGTGGCTATCAATACCGGCAAGTTCAACCGGCAGGATGTGACTTATAGCGGCCAGGTACATTCGTATGATTATGCGTATCCTTTTACAGACTATCAGCAGAAGACTACGGCACAGCTCACGGATTTTCTTCCGTATTCGCTCAGTCTGAATGATGTTTGTCCGGACAGCATTGGCCATCGGTTTTCAATACTCAATCTATTCCACTCTGATGTACCTTATACTATACGTTTCCAAGCTAATAGGTTGCCTGACGTGAACAAGGTATTTCTCATAGGAAACAAACAGTATTTATGTGAAAAAATAGAGGTAAGTGTAGATGCTTATGGTTTGGACAAAGCATTTGAGGGTACTTTTTACAGGGTAGAATAAATATTTCAAAATATATCTGTTTCCGCAAAAAATTATGTTCAAACTATTGCATAATTACCAAAAGGTTATTATATTTGCAGTGTCATTAAGTATCGCGATCTTTTTATGACTGAAGAAGAAGAGCTAAAGGCTCGGATTGAAGCTGCGAAAAAAGACCTCAGCTTCTTTTCCCTCTATTGGGATGACATTCAGAGTACTGATTGGATTTCCGATGAGGAGCTTGAAAACGGCATCAACGATTGTCTCGATGATCTGAATGATGCTCAAGACAAGCTGAATGAAAACGGTAGCCCTCCTTGAGGGGGCTACTTTTTCTCTAACATATAATTTTTAGGCTTATGGACGTACAGAAAGAATTGGAAAAATGGAAATCGGAATATGCAGCATGCAATACTCCGGAGGAATTGGCGGACCATACGAAACGTTTTAGAGCCTTTTTGCAGACACTTTCACCGGAAAACAAAAAGGTATTTGCACAAGCGTTCCGAGATGGTGCCAGGCAAGCTATCAATGAAGCACAGGTTATTGTAAAAACGGTAGAAATCAGAAAGACTTTAGAAAAGGTATTGCCTTTTGCTTCCATGTCATATATTGCCCAGCACTATTTTGGCAAAACACGTCAATGGCTGTATCAGCGGATTAATGGAAGTGCAGTTAACGGTAAACCGGCCAATTTTACAATTGATGAACTAAACACATTATCCATGGCTTTATCCGAGCTTGGAGACATAATGAAAGATACTTCTCGGTCTATCGCGAGACCGTAAGTCTTAATGACAATTAGAAGGGCTTCCACGAGTTGGAAGCCTTTTTTTGTTTTTATATTGTATATGTGAAATAGAATCAACATCTTTGCAATATACATTACAAACGAACATAAGGATTTGATTTTATGCTATGATTTTAAACACTATAAAATATTGAATATGAAACGACTATTTACTTTAATCTTTACATTGGTTATACTAAGCCTGAATTTAGTATCTTGTGTTACATTACCATCACCACCACTACCGGCTCCATATGCCTTTGCGGGAGTCTTTGATTATTCACCGTTGACATCAAAAGGAGTCTTCGTAACAGAATCTAATTCTGTAAGTTTTGATTATGAGACAATAGGCAGCTTATACGCGATAAGTGATGGTGGGTGGATAAATAAGACCTATGTAGAACCATCCTTGGATGCTTTGTATAATGAAGTATTGAAGCAACTGGCTGCATATAATGCCAATGGCATTGTTAACCTGAAAATAAATGTAAGTGGAAGAATTGCAGATAGAACTAAGAGATACAGCTTGGAAGGGATGGCTATTCGTAAAACTGATGCAGGTAAGATAAATGCTCAGGTCTCTACTGCACGACGGATAATAGGAAAAATAGATGGCATATCTTTGCAGATATTAGAAGCTTACTCTAATGGCACACGTGTTTTAACCTCTCAAAAATTGAATGTTTCGCAATTGCGCCAGGCATGGAAAAAATACTTTTATAATCAATCACAAATCCAATTTTATACAGAGAAAGGCCTCGCGGATAAAGTGGCTTATGCCAGTTTTATTGATAGGCAAATTGTTAATTATGAGACAAACGAGTTTATTCCATTAGAATAATAACGATAATATGGCTGAAAGCGGAGAAACAAAAAAATCTCCGCTTTTCTTTTGCTGTTTCAAAAGAAACTCTCATCTTTGCATCAGCGAAATAATCAAGTATGTTTGTCATACACGTAGAGCGCGGTTAATGCTCATGACATAGTGGGCTTTTTTTATGCCCATACTGAAGATATGTAGAAGTTTGCTTGTTAACAAAAGCATACGGCTGTCTTTCCCATCAATTTGTTTGCTCTACGGAGTGACACTACTTGATTGTTTCGCGACACGGGAAATGACAGCCGTTTTTCTGTCTATAAGCGAAACAATCAAGTAGTATGAGTAATCAAAAACAAAGCGCCCGCGAACGCTATGTATCCGCGAAGAAGATCCAGCAAGCATTTGCTCAGCTGGGCATTGAATTGTGCGCCGGACGTAGACGGATCCGTGCAACACAAAGTGAAAAATCCATTTCCATCTATGTCAATGGTGGAACAGTCAACATCACCTTTAATGAGAAAGGGGGCAAAGCATGATGTTCTTTGTTTACCATTTACAGACATACGCTCCGAAGAACCGGGCATGGAAAAAGGTGATCGATTATGTGAATAAGTACGAGTATGTTCTTATCAAGGATGAACTTTCCCTGGATGCGCTCAAGCATGAATTATGTGACGTAATTAACCGAATCAATGCGGATCATCCCAAACTGAAACGCATACAATATTCTGCCGGTCCTCTTGATGGGAGTCGCACCACGCGTATAGAGGCTCGCGTTATAAGTGGCGGATGTCCGGATCTTGTGTTCTTTCTCGATATTTGCAAGGTTCGTTCCGTTTATCAATTTAGCGAGAAGGCTAATGTACTGGAGCAGAAAGGAGGCGAGAATGGATAATACTACCGTTAATGGAATTGTACTCAACGATTCCATATCTAATTGCTTATTGAAATTGCAAAATAATCGAGCAGCATCTCTTGCAGAATTGTTGGATGATAGTATCGGCTTTCTTCTTGAATACAGTGGTTATTTCTATGACAATTCAAAAACATTTTTGGATGTTTTAGCAACATTACATAATGCCCGTACCGAATTTTTAAGCCTTATCCCTAATCAGAAAGGAGGTGCCCAATGAAAAAGCCTATAGGATTCCGTTCTTATGAAAATGTAAAAGACGAAGAAAAGCAGAATGAACAGGAAAAGCAACAAGCCGAACGGCAGAAAGCTATAGCCAATTTCTTAGGACAGAACTATTCCCCTATTGGTTCCACTTCTGCCAAATGCTATAAGACAACCGCAGAATTGATATATGATTTATCCAACATCATATCAGTGCGGCCAAACGAACTGGCTAAACAACTGGCAGATGCCGGATATCATGTGGAATACCTGGCAGGTCAACCCTACTGGGTGATGTACGAGAAATAAAATTCGTGCGGCTGCACCTTTATTTGTACGAACTTGTACAAATTGGTGCAGTCGCATTGTTTTGAAAAGTAAGAGGTTATGATTCATCCGCACGATTGCACGTTTTTTAGCCTTATTATAGGGTGAAGCTGTTGAAGCATTGCATGCCTTCCCGTTTGCTTTCATCCATGACATGTGCATAAATCATTGTTTCCCGGATATTACTGTGCCCAAGCAGTTTTTGCAGGCTGGACAAGTCTTTCGTTTTTCTGAGATAAATAGTCGCAAACGTATGCCTTCCTGTTTTGGCCGATATCTTTTTGTTAATTCCTAATTCCTTTGCAATGGTCTTCAACTGACGGTTAATGACCTGATCACATTGAACGTTCCTGAATAAACGTCCTTCTTCCTTACCTTCTGACCATTCTTCCAAAAGTTTTTTAGCGGGTACCGGCATCGGGATCTTTATCGGTTCCGGTTTGCAGTTCCGGTTCTTCACACGGTAGTAAGTCAGTACATCATTGTTTACCTGCTCTATGCAGAACATGCGGGCATCCGTAATATGCATGCTTGTAAAGCACATAAAAAGAAAAAATGCCAAAGTCAACTGAAGCTTTTCCGGCAAGGTTCGTTGGTAGTATAACTGCACAAACTGCATCAGTTCTTCTTCTGTAAGATAATCAACATCACTCTTTATCCTTTTAATATGGAAGTCCTGAAAAGGATTTTCATCCAGGAAACCTTTTCTGTAAGCTGCGGTAACATATATCTTGATGGTGGACATATTCCGTTGTGCGGTTATCTCTGTATTGCCAAGTTCTTTCTTCATGTAGACCAAATAATCTGTCAGATAATCCGGAGTAAGTTCCCGAAACTGTAGCAGTTCATTATATGCCTTGAACTTCTTCATGCAACTTAGATGGTGTTTAAATGTTCCCATCTCTATACGCCTGCTGTAAGTTTTCATATATTCCTTCACGAAATCATGAAAGGTCTTATAATCGCTGGGATTATTGTACTCCCGCATGAAGATGTCCTTAGTTATAGCTTGGTTCCTTAGGCGGAACTTGACAAGTATGTCATTGACACGTGCCTTCATATTGTTCACAATGAGATTAATATCTTTAGCCTCTTTGCTGTTCCCTTTGAGGAGTCCGCTTTTCTCGTCAAACTTAGTGGCGGACACGGATACTTTGCAAGGAAGCATCAGTTTTTCTTTGCCAATATAAAAGGTTATATATAGCGGAGCATTGCCTTCTTTGGTCAATCTCTGCTTGTTCTGGATGACTCTTACCGTACTCATTTTTGTTTTCTAAATTATTTCTACCAGCCTAAAAATGTATCTCCGGAAAGCTATGTTTCTACCATGTTACCTACTTTCTGCACGAATTTTGCCAGGAATGCCAAGGTAGTAAGTTGTTGATAACCTGTAAAATGACGAAAGGCAAGCAGTCTTTTTATCGACTACTTGCCTTTTCGTTGTGATTCCGAAGCGATTCGAACGCTTGACCCACGCCTTAGAAGGGCGTTGCTCTATCCAGCTGAGCTACGGAACCATCCTTAATTGCGGTGCAAAGGTACGCTTTTCTGTGAAACTTGCAAAGATTTTACGCAGAAAATATTTTGTAAATAGATGCTTTTATATCCGATTAGATGTTATAATCCTAATGGTAAACCAGTTACATACCATAAAATAAATAACAAAGTCCAAGCTAATAATATATATAGAGAATATCTCCAGGTATATTTCAGTAATGAACCATAGGTCGCTTGCTTATCATATTGCTGCATGTAAGTAAGGATAAGAGGCATATAGAACATGAAAGGAGTGATGGCATTGGTGGCACTGTCGCCAATACGAAAAGCGCATTGTACCATATCTGGAGAAATCCCCATATTAGCAAAGAACGGAACAAAGATGAAGGACATGAAAGTCCACTTGGCAGTGGCAGAGACCATAATAAGGTTCACAAGTGCTGTAAAGAGAATAAATAGAATGAGTATCCATAAACTCCCAAGATGAATGGACGAAAGCATGTCCGCTCCCATAATGGCTATACATTTATCCAAATGAGAATACTCGAAACACGCAAACATCTGAGCAGCAAAGAAAGCGATAACAAAGTAAACACCTAACAATTTCATAGGTTGAGTAAGTCCCTCAATCACATCTCCATCTGTACGGTAACGACCGGAAGCAAAGCCATAAACCATCCCCATAAGCCCGATACCAAAAGAAAGCAGAAACAGAATGCCCTCTATAAAAGGAGAACGGATCAGCCCACCATTCACACTACGCAAAATACCCCATGAAGAGAAAGTAGCCCAAAGAATCACGGTTGTATAAATCACCCCGATAGATACTGCACCTATCATAGCGCGACGTTCTTTGCGGGATAATTGTTTATAACCATTGAAACGAATATGACCGGCATATTCCCCCAAAGCCGGAAGAAGATTACGGCGAGTTACCTGATAAATAATAAAAGCCAGCAAGAAAGTAGATGCAAACAAGAAATAGTAATTACACAAAGGCCCTGTATTTCCAGGTGACACATTTGCCATATCCGTAGCTTCTTGGGTACTGGCAGCAAGCATAGGATCCAAAGTACTTAGCATCAGGTTAGCACTATACCCACACGAAACAGAAACGTATGCCGTAATAATACCTGCAACCGGATGCAGCCCGACCGAATGGAACAAAGTTGCTGCAATCGGTAAAAGAATAATGTATCCGGCATCCCCTACTACATTGGAAAGTAATCCCAAGAAAATAACCAGTATCACCATGCGCCATGGATTATGCTTACGACGTGCCCCACTGCGGATACAGGCATCTATAAAACCTGAATGTTGTGCCACCCCGATACCAAACATAGCCACAATTACTAAGCCCAGCGGAGCAAACCCCGTGAAATTAGTAACCACATGCCGCAACAGCCAACGAACACCTTCCGGGCTAAGCAAACTTTGTACCCGTATTTCCTCCCCTGTTTGCGGTTGAAACACGCTCAGGCCGTAAATGTCAAATATCCATGATAAGACAATGACAGCCAGCGTCAACAAGAGAAACATTGTTGCCGGATGCGGCAGACGCCATTTGTTATTCATCATCTGCTTCCAGATTATCTATATCAAGAATACGGAGTTCTAAAGCACGCACAACCAGACGGGTTGCATTCACTCCTATCCGCTCTCCTTGTGGAAACAGACGGTTTACCAAATCATTCTGACGCTTTTCCAGAGATTTAACTCCAAAAGGCATACCTTTCAAGTTAGCAATCATATCTTTGGTATACCCCAATGCCAGATGGCGTAGGAAACGCTCGTCATACTCATCAATATCATAACTGATAACCGCTTCCTGACGTTTGGCATCATTCGCAACAGATTGCTTGAAACGGTCTACAATTTTTTCCAAAATAGGATAATTAAAAACCAGCTTCTTTCCATCCATTACTGCCTGTACATCTGTTTTCGTAAGCAACTCACCTGTTTTCAAAATAATACCGTCAGCACCCGCATTCAGAACATCCACCCAAAGCTTTTCATTCAGAATTTCTCCGGTAAATATGAGTACGTGTACTCCCGGGTAGCGTTTAAATATATTCCGGCAGATATCCACACCAATAGTAGTAGAACCACCCAAACCTAAATCCAGTAATACCAAATCAGGAACTCCGGCTTCTATCAATGTCCAGAATTCACTTTCGGTCATGGCCGTACCGATAACTTCTGCATTGGGTATTTCATGACGGAAGATTTCTTCCGTTCCTTTCAATTCAAGCTTGACGTCTTCTACAATAATTACTTTGAATTTCTTGTCTTCCATATTCTTTAATTTTATTTTCTTCTCGGTATCGTAAAATAAACTGTAAATCCACCATTCTCAGCCGGTTCAGCATTGATGCGACAGCCACGTTTTCCGGCAAACTCGTCATGGTCGCGAATAATCTGCTTGCAGACGAGATACTCCGTACCTCGCAACTCTCCTTTTTCTCCTGTTGCCGTCATACGTTCCAGGTTTGGATAGAAAAGTTGATTTAATTCCTCACGGGTTTTCGTCCTTCGCATATCAGTGAAAAGGAAACGAATATATTCTCCGTCTACTGCTGCCGCCAAATGTATTTCTCCATCCAGAGGAACAGACAAAGCTTCATCTATCAGATTCTCCAATAAGAAACGAAGTTGGATAAAATCTCCGACCACTCTTTCATCAATAACTTTCGTAGAGAAAGATACAGCAAACCCTTTTCCCTTATTCGCTTTACGGAAATATTTTTCTGCCAAAACAAACAACTCCGGTACGGAAATTATCCCTCGACGGAACGTAACCTCTTCCAATTGGCGCGATGCGCACGAACTCAATATGGTAAATATACCTTTATAATATTCTATCAATTCGCCGATAGCTGAAACCATCTCCTTTTCTTCCGTTTCTGAGAGAATACCTGAACGAAGTTTACCAATGAGTTGCTTGATCTTATTCGGATAATAAATCGTCTCGTGCTTGATGGTGGAAAGACAATTATCAAGCACCATATTCTGCACATGCAACATACCGTCCTCCCATGACGCCCGGTGTGCTTCTTCATGCGCAGCTTCGATGTCGCGGTATTTTGTTGCCAGTTTCACAACTGCATTGAAGACCACAATCGCTATATACCGCGCAATCAATTCCAGCAATAGATGAGCCGTCTCTTGATCAACATTCTCTTGCCGTTCAAGATATAACACACCCACACAGCGCGAATCACCCGCAGCATCCACCACCAAAGGCAAAGCTTCAAATCTCGGTGCGGACAGTTGAGTATGCTGTTCAAAACAGCGTTGAACTACTTCCTTCCAAAGTTCATCTTCTGCCGCAGATGATCCATTATCTCCCGTAGAGGACAACTCATTTTCTATAGAATTTGACGCATATTCCAGTTGATGTGTCGTTTCATTATAAACGGCGATTCCCAACCGATCAATACTTAGCAACTCATTTATAGCATCAAAGCCTTCGTCAACGATACGTTGAGGAATAGCTTTCAGGGTATCTTCTTCCCGTTGCAATGCCTCTTCTGTTTCGGGAACTTGTATCAGGGAGGCAGCAAATATCTGTCTATTGATTTCCAAAACCTGTTCCAGATTCCAACGGTTTACAAGACGTTTGCGAATATACAGAATATAATATCCTAAAAGCAACATAGCTATAAGTCCGATAAACAAGATAACACCCACCATCTTATTATTGGTAGAACGTTCCAGTTGACGACAATATTCTTCCAATGACTGGTCTTCACCCAACAATTTGTACATGGTAGTATAGGCGGCATTATTATAACTGTACGCATCCCATTGTTTCAAAGCCAGAAAAGCGACAGCCGCCTCATTCCGGATATCCAGAATGACATGAAAGTCCGAATTGAAAAGCTCATTCCACCAGGATAATTCCCCCGGCTCCCCATCTCCTCTCAATGACATGTAGCGCCGCGGATCCTGGGCATACCTTTTATAATGCGCATTCAGACAAGACATGGCAGAATCTACATATTCCAAAGCCTGTTCAAAATTTCCTTCCACATTACTATAATAGGCATCATTAGCATAGTCGGACGCCTCATTCAACAGAGCTTCAAACTCATTTTCCGCAGTTAATGACAAAGAATCCTGAGCCGTTTGCGCATAGATTTCATCCGGTTGCATCACCGCTTCCTCCACTGATTTATTGCACGAACTCATGCCTATAGAAAAGAATATGCACAGAAATACCATCAAAGTTTTACGCACTCCTGTAGGCAGGCGGAAATAAAAACGGCTGCCCTTTCCTAAAGTACTTTCTACATTGAACAAACAGACTCTGAATACTTCGTTCGTCTTCCGGTATTTCTCAATGATACCTTTACAATTCATCAGGCCGAAGCCGCTCCCTTTGTTTTTCAGTAGTTCTTCCCGATCGGCAGCATCCAATATGCCTATTTCCTGCGAATTATACAATTTCTCACCGACAATACGCGTCACATCTTCTTCTGAAAGGCCATAACCGGTATCCTCTACTGAGATTTCCACATATTCTTCTGTCGAATTTGCATAGACTTTTACCTTACCTCCCTTTGGAGTATATTTACGGGCATTTTCTGCAAGCGTGTTTATCATAAACAGCGTCAACGCCTTGTCAGCTTTCACATAGGTATCCATTGGCGTCACTTCCAGTTGTTGCTGTTTCATTTCGAAGGCACGGCTTCCTTTCCGTATCAGATCAAAAAGCTCGTTCAATCCGAACGTTTCTATATTCAAGCTCAGGCTACCCTGTTTCATTTTAATCCATAAAGCAAGGATATCATTGTATTCATTGATGGTTGTCACCAATTCGTCCATATATTGATACTTCTCAGCTTTGATGTGTTCGTCATGGATAAAACCCTTTTCCGTCAGTTTATGCACTTCATTAATAATACGGTCTATGTACGGATGAATACCGTTCACAATGGCCATACACGCTTTCTTTATAAGATTCTGACGTTTATTTCCAGCTATATGCTGTTCGTACACATACCGTTCTTTCTCCAACCGACGACGTTCGTCACCCAGCGAAATGGAGGTCATGCCATTATCAAGCGCCCATGTAATATAGGGAGCAATCACATGTAGTATTGCTTTCTCATCTTTCGTTAGCCGTTCGGGTAATACCAACTGCCCATTTTCTATCCGAATGTCTTTTACACTGAAAAGTTCCTCTATATCTGTCTGCACAGCAGAAAGAATGGCATCTACAATTTCTTCTTCCGTCTGTGCGTCCGTGGGAATAGAAGCAGTTATTTTCTGACAAATGTCCAACATCTGCCTCAAACGGTGCAAATGGACATGATTACGTTCTTTAGACCGCTTATTGAATATCCAAAAGAATAAAACCACCAGTATAAAACCGACAATCACAAAGAAGAGTAAAATATTGAGTTGCCGGGCTTCACTTTCCAAAGCCTGATAACGGCTTTCCAACTCCTTATCCTGCCGGGTATCTTCCAGAATATCCAGATAAATATTGCGATTGTAATCGGAGTGTTGTTTCATTTCCAGTCCGGCATACGTCACACTCAGTTGTTCGCGAATACGTGAAATCCATTCCGGAACGGTCCTTAACTTACGCTCTATCCATGCTTTTTCTGAAGAAATGGTATCCCGTATATCATAGGTTTTCAACCAGTCCAAGCTATCGTGGCAATCATAAAAACGGCGATGATGGCTGTTCACACACTCCAAGGCAAGCGTCAATGTATCCAATGCTTCGGCGTAGTTATCATGCGCATTCAGATATTTACCAATAGAAACATAGGCACCAGCAATCTGATACACATCATTATATTGCTTGAATTTCTTCAAAGCCAATTGTCCTAAATGCATGGGCAACAAAGAATCCACGGGAACATCAAACTGTTTCAACGCATGAGAACGCCTGACCTGGAAAAAGTCGTAATTATCGGGAGATGCCATCAGATTAGCAAGCCCCTGCACTCCATTACCTTCAAAATACAAGTATCCTCCGCGGGATGCCATTTTCCAAGTTGTATACAGTTCGTCGAATTCACGCAAACGACGTTCGTCCGCCGTTTCACCATCACAAAGTGCTGCTGATCCTTTTATATAATGATAATACAGTAACTGGTTTGTATCTGCCGCAAGTTCTTCCTGCGGATATATTTCGTTAATAGAAGCCACCGCTTCCGGACGTTGTTGCAGATAGTAGTAATAAACTGCGGAAACAATATAAAATTCGGAGCGTGCATAGTTCAGTCTCAACCGTTCGTGCTTATCTACGAAAAGCTTGTTATCTTCATCTATTCGTTTCATGCGACGGAGGGCACTGTTCCGATAGTCATAAAATTCTTTGTTCATGGCCGTCCGCTGATAAATTTTCATCAATCCGATATCGGCAACCAGCAGTTCCAGTTCATTTTTCGTGAGACTATACACATCTTTATGAAACTTCTCCGCTTTCTCAAAATCCATGCGCATAAAAGCGCAAAAGCCCAGATTATTGGATGCTTCCGCTTTTCCCTGACTATACAGATTTACTTCTCCATAAGCTTGTGTGGCAGCATGACAAGAAGAGTCCAGGTCTTTATAACGATAAGAATAAGCCACTTGGTTGAGCGAATCGATAAGATGTACTTCCTTGGTGGGAGCAGTACCCACACAAGAAATCATTACTATGCAAAAACACAGTAAGCCCACCAATCGTATATAAGGAAACCGTTTCACTTAGCAAAGCTACAAATAAATCCGGGAAAGAAAAAAGATTTTTCTACAATAAGTCTTGTAGAATGTAGCGGGAAATTCATAACTTTGCAGCCATATTAAACAAATAGGTAACATCTATTACAAAATGAGCGAAAAAGCACCCGTAATGGTATTCTCCGGAACTAACTCGAGATACCTTGCAGAGAAAATCTGCGCAAGCCTTGATTGCCCTCTGGGAAAGATGAACATCACCCACTTTGCTGATGGTGAGTTTGCTGTTTCCTATGAAGAGTCAATTCGTGGCGCACATGTATTCCTGGTTCAATCCACCTTCCCTAATTCCGACAATTTAATGGAACTTCTGCTGATGATCGACGCTGCCAAAAGAGCGTCTGCTAAAAGCGTTGTTGCAGTCATTCCATATTTCGGTTGGGCACGACAGGACAGAAAAGACAAACCTCGCGTTTCTATCGGCGCAAAGTTAGTAGCCGATTTACTTTCAGTAGCAGGTATCGATCGTTTGATTACGATGGATCTCCATGCTGATCAAATCCAAGGTTTCTTCAACATTCCGGTAGATCACTTGTATGCTTCGGCAGTGTTCCTCCCCTATATTGAGTCCTTGAAATTGAAAGATCTTGTAATCGCTACGCCGGATGTGGGTGGTTCCAAACGTGCCAGCACATTCTCAAAGTATTTGGGAGTTCCCCTGGTATTGTGCAACAAGTCACGTGAGAAAGCAAACGAAGTTGCATCCATGCAAATTATCGGTGATGTAACCGACAAGAATGTAGTGTTGGTAGATGACATCGTAGATACAGCCGGTACTATCACCAAAGCAGCTAACATTATGTTGGATGCGGGTGCTAAATCAGTACGCGCTATTGCAAGCCACTGTGTAATGTCCGATCCGGCGTCTTTCCGTGTACAGGAATCCAGTCTGACTGAAATCGTATTTACCGATAGTATCCCCTACTCTAAGAAATGCGCGAAAGTGAAACAACTCAGTATTGCTGATATGTTTGCAGAAACCATTAAGAGAGTGGTGAATAATGAGTCTATCAGTTCACAGTATATTATCTAATAGAGAATTGGATATAAAAACAAAGGCTACGCAGTTTAATATTGCGTAGCCTTTGTTTTTTATTTAAAGTTTCAAATCTCAATCATTCTACTCCAGTCTTCCCATTTTGTACGTGCCCTTTTTTATTACTTTTCCGTTTTTATCCGTTTCAACAAAAGGACCGTGTTTTTTGCCTTGCTTAAAGAAGCCTTCGTAACGATTACCGTTTTTATCCTCCTGTATACCGTTACCTTCTTCCATACCATTCACAAAACCACCTTTATATTTAGTTCCATCTGTCATTTTCAAAGTTCCCTGGCCATTGAACTGGTTGTTCTTCCATTCGCCTTCGTAGGAATCACCTACATTCCATTTATAGGTTCCGCGGCCGTCACGTTGGTTGTCTTTCCAGTCGCCGTCATAGACTGCACCATTTGCCCAGGTGAATACACCTTTTCCATGTTGCATGCCGTCCTTAAAGTTTCCCACATACTTATTGCCGTTGGCGTGATAATAAATGCCGGCTCCGGTACGTTCCCCCTGCACATACGCACCTTCATAGCGATCACCCGTGTGGAAGAAGTAAATACCTTTTCCATGTTGCATGTCATCTTTCCAGTCGCCTACATATTTATCTCCGTTGGCATATTCGAAAGTCCCTTTTCCATCACGCACATCGTTCTTCCAGTCGCCTTCATATTTACAGCCGTCATTCCAGACAAAAGTACCCTCACCCTCTTTTTTATCATTTTTCCAGGAACCTTCATATTTGGAACCGTTTTTCCAGATATATGTACCTTGACCTTCACGTTTATCATTTACCCAGTCTCCTTCGTAAATGTCACCAGTATAATAATACATTGTACCTTTGCCTTGCTGGTAATCCTGAAACCACATGCCGTCATAGCGGTTGTTGTTCATGAAATAGTAGATGCCCTTACCGTGTTGCTGATCCTGAAACCATTGTCCTTCGTACTTTTCGCCGTCAGGAAATGTATAAGTACCATATCCTTCACGCTTTCCTTTCACATATTCACCTTCGTAGACATTGCCATTCTTGAAAACCGTCTTACCCTTTCCGTTGGGTTTACGTCCTTTCATTTCACCCGTATATACGGAACCATCTTTGAAGGTATGAGTTCCTATCTTTATTTCAGAAGAGAAAGTTGTTTTTACTTTGTCGAAGAAACCGGATTTCTTTTCCTGGGCCGTCGCCCCGCCTTGGGACATGAATACCAGAATGAGTGCAGTATATAGATATTTCATTGAAAATTATAAATTAGCGATTTTAATAAAAAGACGTGTAAACGCAGCAACTTGTTACACGCCCTATATAGTATTTGCACAAAGATACAATTAATCTGCTAAAAGGAAGGAGTATCACACCTTTTTTATGACATTTTTTTGCCGGATACGATTTCTTTTAATGTCTCTTTGCACAAATAGCATGAGGCAAGTTCGCGTATCTCGACAGGAGTAATTGTCTTCACTGCTTCTACGGCATCCCTCACATACGAATCGGGGAGGCCGGAAGTATGAATAAAGATCCAGGCATCCGCCAATGAGAAGGCAGACTCATAGCTGCGACACATATCGCCCAACATATAGTTTCTCACCATGGCAAGTTCTTCGACAGGTACAAGGTCATTTTGCAGACGGTCTATTTCATGGTAAACTTCTTTGATAAGCGGCTCTACATATTCATTGGCAGTCTCTGCATTGACAACCAACAGTCCACTATCGGGATAAGGCATGATACCGGCAGATATACCATACGTATATCCTTTATCTTCACGAATATTAGACATCAAACGGCTACCGAAATACCCTCCGAACAAGGTAACCAGAACGCGAACTTTCAAATAGTCAGGATGGCGTCGGTCCAAAGAAAGCATTCCCATACGAACGGCACTTTGCATTGCATCAGCACGCTCGGTAAAAATACGTTTCTCAGAAGAAGTTACCGGAACATAAGACAGTTTTTCCGGCTTCCGGAAATCTTTACCGAAAGGTTCACTTCCAAAAAGAGTTTCAATACGACGGATAGCGTCTTCGCTGACCTTCCCCGCAAGATAGATACTGCAATTTCCGGAATGATAATATCGGTCGTAAAAAGATTGCAAGACAGAAGGGTTGATCAAATGATAATCTTCCTTCTGCACTAATTGCCCGCACGGATGCGTATCGCCATATACGACATTTATCAAAGTGCGATGGGCCAGAAAATCCACCTTGGAACTGTTTACAAGAAATTGCTGGATATTGCTGTCGATAATCACTCCCAACTCTTTTTCAGGGAAAAGAGGTTCTTTTACAATAGATTCAAAAATATCTAAAGTTTCCGGCAGATATTTATTCAAAGAATAAAGGGTGATATAAGCATACTCGGACGAGCTGGAAAGCTCCAACCAGGCACCATAGTAATCCAACTTTTCGGCAATGGCTGCGGCCGAATAACGCCGGGTACCTTCGCGCAGCATCCGGTTGGTAAACAAAGCCTGCAAGCGTTGGCTCTGTTGCCAGCGTCCACCCTCTATCAACAGGTCAATTCGGGCTACTTCATTATCCCCGGCATTGAGTATATATAAAGGTACGCCATTTTTCATCACCCGACATTCAGGAGATGGCACTGCCAGTTGTTCCGGCTCACAAATACGGGGCTGAATAGTTCTGTCTAACATATTTTTAAAAATTCTTCAGCCTTTTCCAAATCCTGGGGAGTATCAATGCCGATGGTCTCTACTTCGGTAATACCGGCTTTAATGGTATAGCCATTCTCCAGCCAACGAAGTTGTTCCAACGATTCTGCCAGTTCCAGCGAAGATTGCGGCAACGAAGTAATCTCTTTTAAAACTTCAGCACGATAAGCATATAATCCTATATGCTTATAATAAGTGTGATTTTTCAGCCAATCTTGTTTTTCCGCATTTCGCTGATAAGGAATAATGGAGCGGCTAAAATAGAGTGCATTCATATTCTTATTCAGCACTACTTTCGGAGAATTGATATTCTCCAAAGCTTCAAATCCATTCTCAGGAACGAAAGGTTTCACCAGTGTAGCAATCTGGGTCGTAATATCGTCGAAGCAAGCTTTTACAGTTTCCAGTTGGGAGGGTTGAATAAAAGGTTCATCGCCCTGAATGTTGACTACGACATCAAAGTCTCCCCCTATTTTAGTATATGCTTCATAGCAACGATCCGTGCCACTTTTATGATTAACGGAAGTCATCACTACTTTACCTCCGAAAGCTTTTACAGCTTCTTCGATCCGTTCATCATCTGTGGCCACATAAGCATCGTCCAGAATACCTGCCACTTGTTCATATACTCGCTGTATTACAGTTTTACCTCCCAGCATAGCCAACGGTTTTGCAGGAAAACGCGTGGATGCATAACGGGCGGGAATGATTCCTAAAAACTTCAACATGTTTATATTTACGATTTAATAGATACGCGTACTCATTTAAAATTATTCTATCTCTTTCAATCCCCGGCAAATATAGTCCCTTTTTAAATCGTCGGGTTTATAGACTGTATCATCACATGATAATAAGTCCAGATCCAACCGGACTATTTCTTGCTTTTTCTCTTCAGGCATCCGCCCCGCTTCCCGTTCAATAGCTTTCAAACAAGAAGTTATTTCCGCTGCATCGTTACTGGAAATAAAACGTGCCACCTGATTGGAAAATAAAGATGAACGCCGGAAATAAAGCGGTTTAGTCTCTTCTTCCGTAGAAAAACGAATATCAGGAAACAGTTCTTTCAACCGCTTCCGCGCCAACGAAAGATTCTCTTTCTGTTGCTCGTTACTACCGATGCTAATTGTATAAACCACTTTCGAAATCAAAAATTTAGACCGACACCTGAACTTTAATCAAAGAAGTCATCCAAACCAGTTTCTGATGCCGATTCAAAATCAACGTCCCCATTATCCTTACAAGGATCGAAACCTTCCGGAAGTTGGAATGTCTCATTTTCATCATATCCCAGTGTCTTGTCTCCAAGTACTTTTACCATATATTTAGACCAGATAGGCAATGCCATAGAAGCACCTTGCCCATGCAGCATAGTATCGAAATGAATATCGCGCTCTTCTCCACCAACCCAGCATCCGGATACCAGTGAAGGAGTAAAGCCCATAAACCAACCATCTGCATTATAGTTAGTTGTTCCGGTCTTACCACCCATATCAGCTTTCACACCTAAACGACGAACACGTCCACCTGTTCCCTCATTAATAACGGCACGAAGCATAACCAACATCTTATAAGCGCTGGAAACACTGATAACCTCTTCCATTTCCGGAGAGAACGTAGCTAATACATTTCCGTCATTATCTTCAATGCGAGTTACAAACAGTGGAGCTACACGGATACCTTTATTGGGGAATGCAGTATAAGCACTGACCATTTCTCCTACCGAAATTTCGCAAGGACCAAGACACAAAGAAACTGACGGCACAATTTCACGATTACGCACACCAAAGCTTTCAATCAAACGCTTCAGAGAATATGGGTTGAGCTTACTCATCAGATACGCTGTGATCCAGTTGTCAGAGTTAGCCAATCCCCACTTAACAGTTACCATTTCTCCATAACGTTTAGTATTGGCATTACGAGGCGTCCACGGTTTGCCGTTTTCATCAATTAAAGTATATTCCACATGACGCGCTTCATCACAAGGAGAATAGCCACTCTCCATAGCTAATGTGTAGACATAAGGCTTAATAGTGGACCCCACCTGACGGCGGCCTACCATTGCCATATCATATTTAAAATAATGATGATTAGGTCCTCCGACATATGCTTTCACATGCCCATTATGCGGATTCATAGACATAAAACCTGCACGGAGGAAGTGTTTGTAATAGCGGATAGAATCCATAGGTGTCATGATTGTATCCTTTTCACCATTCCAGGTAAATACCGACATTTCTTCAGGTGTATTGAAAGCTTTTTCTATTTGGGCATCCGATGCCCCGGCTTTCTTCATGATACGATAACGGTCAGACTGTTTCATGGTGCGGGTAAGAATCTCATCTACCTGCTCCTGCGTAATTCTGTTACTGTAAGGCGCTTTTTTACGTCCTTTCTTTTCTTTGAAAAAATAGCCTTGCAATTCTTTCAGGTGCTCTTCTACCGCCTCTTCTGCATATTGCTGCATACGGGAGTCAATAGTGGTATAAATTTTCAGACCGTCTGTATAAAGATTATATTTAGAGCCATCTTTCTTAGTATTCTTTTCACACCAACCAAATAAAGGATTATTTTCCCAGTCAAGAGAATCTTCATAGAATTTTTGCATCTGCCAACCACGATAATCTCCCTTTACAGGTTTCTTTGCATTCAATACACCACGCAGATATTCGCGGAAGTAAGTTGCCATTCCTTCATTATGGTCAACGCGAGTATATTTCAGAACAAGCGGAAGGGCCTGCAAAGAGTCACATTCTTCCGTTGTGATATATCCGGCTTTACGCATCTGATCAAGCACCACGTTACGACGCCCGCGTGAGCGTTCATTATATCGTACTGGATTAAAATAAGATGGATTCTTGCACATTCCTACAAGCATAGCGGCTTCTTCTATCTTTAAATCATTTGGATCGCAACCAAAATAAGTATTGGCAGCAGTTTTAATACCTACTGCATTGTTCAAGAAATCAAATTTATTAAGATACATGGTAAGTATCTCTTCTTTAGTATAATAACGTTCCAAATTCACGGCAATCACCCACTCGATGGGTTTCTGAAACAAACGTTCCATTACATTATCCGCACTGGGTGAATAAAGCTGTTTGGATAATTGTTGTGTAATCGTACTACCTCCACCTGCATTCGTCTGGAATAGCAAACCACGCTTCACGATAGCGCGGAACAATGCGATGGCATCAATTCCGGAGTGTTTGGCAAAACGTACATCTTCCGTTGCAATCAAAGCATTGATAATATTGGGAGACAGATCATTATAGCCTACATACACACGATTTTCTTTACTAAATGAATAAGTACCGAGCACCTTCCCGTCTTCTGAGAAAATTTGTGTAGCAAACTTATAATTGGGGTTTTCCAGATCTTCGACAGGAGGCATATAGCCTATCCAACCTTTTGCAATGGAGAAGAAAACAGTGACGCAAGCCAATACTATGACGGCTAAGAATATCCAAAGGATTTTTATGATGTTCTTTATCATGTTTATTACTGTAAATTCACTAAATCAATAAAATAGATTACCTGTAAAAATAACAAGGCAAAGGTACGGAATTATATTGGAACACCCTTATAAATTCTATAGAAAACTCTTAAAACGCCACACTTTATCATCGGAAATGCCACATCTTAATGGGTAAAACGCCACACTTCAGTAAGCACAAAGTGTGGTATTTTGGAGAATGAAATGTAGCATTTCCGATGATAAAGTATGGCGTTTGGGGTGATGAAACATGGCATTTTAGTCACCCAAAAGAGTAGAAAACGGATCATTTTAGAGGTGTTTTTTGTTTAGGAAACGGCCGATTCCAAGCTGTTTTTTGCAAAAAAACGCATTTTTTTGCTTAGGGACAAAGTGGGTATTCAAAGGTTAAATACCTACTTTTCAACACTTTAATCAAAACAAGCAATGCATTTTTCTTTCTTATATATTCTTTATATAACAACAACAGCAGAAAAGAAAAAGAAAAGCTACTGCTGATGCTGGTAATGATCCAAACAAATTCCGGCATTCATCTCACCGCATAAGAAACTTCATCCCGTGAGATTTTTTTTTCGTCCCACGAAATATTTTTTTTCAGCTCATAGAGCAAAACTCTTTGTTCCATAAACTGAAGATCACCGGCTATGGAGACGAAAAAACTTCTAAATTTTCTCCCGTCTTTCTTCCGTACTCCGCATCTTTTCCGTACCTTTGAACTCTCGAAAAGAAATAAAATAACGAACGATATGGAAAACAGAAGTTTAGTCACCATCGCCGAGCATAGCAAGGAAAAAATCCTCTACATGATCGAGATGGCGAAGCAGTTTGAAGCCCGTCCCAACCGTAGGCTGCTGGAAGGGAAAGTGGTTGCCACCCTCTTTTTCGAGCCGTCTACCCGCACAAGACTCAGTTTTGAGACAGCAGCCAACCGCTTAGGAGCCCGTGTAATCGGATTCAGTGACCCCAAAGCAACGAGTTCTTCGAAAGGCGAAACCCTGAAAGATACCATCAAAATGGTGAGCAACTACGCCGATATCATCGTGATGCGACATCATCTGGAAGGAGCCGCCCGCTATGCCAGCGAAGTAACCACGGTGCCTATCGTCAATGCCGGAGACGGAGCCAACCAGCATCCTTCACAAACGATGCTCGATCTCTACTCCATCTACAAGACCCAGGGTACACTGGAGAACCTGAATATTTTCCTCGTTGGCGACCTCAAATATGGCCGCACCGTACACTCACTGCTGATGGCAATGCGCCACTTCAACCCGACTTTCCATTTCATAGCTCCTGATGAATTGAGAATGCCCGAAGAATACAAAATTTACTGCCGCGATCATGGCATCAAATACGTGGAACATACGGACTTTACGGAAGAAACCATAGCAGATGCCGACATCCTCTACATGACTCGTGTGCAGCGTGAACGTTTCACTGACCTCATGGAGTACGAACGGGTGAAGAACATTTACATCCTGCGTAACAAGATGCTGGAACATACCCGTCCCAATTTGTGCATTCTGCATCCCCTACCCCGCGTCAATGAAATCGCTTATGACGTAGACGATAATCCGAAAGCTTACTACTTCCAGCAGGCACAAAATGGCCTGTATGCCCGTGAGGCTATTCTCTGCGATGTATTAGGCATCACACTGGATGATGTGAAAGAATGATTTGACAAGTTTACAATTGAAGTTACATCAGAAAACTATGAGCGAAAAAAAACAAGAATTACAGGTTGCCGCATTAGAAAACGGTACAGTTATCGACCATATCCCCTCTGAAAATCTGTTCACTGTAGTCTCTTTGCTGGGACTTGAACACATGAATAATAATATCACCATTGGCTTTAATCTCAAAAGTGGAAAGCTGGGTACTAAAGGCATTATTAAAATTGCGGATAAATTTTTCTGCGATGACGAAATTAACCGTATCGCCGTGGTAGCACCTAATGTGAAGCTGAATATTATCCGAGATTATGAAGTGGTGGAAAAACGTGAAGTTAGCCTTCCTGAAGAACTTCGCGGCATTGTAAAGTGTGCTAATCCCAAATGTATCACGAACAACGAGCCCATGGCGACGTTATTCCATGTAGTGGATAAGGAGAATTGTGTGATCCGATGCCATTATTGCGAGAAAGAACAAAACAGGAACGAAATTGAAATAATATAAAAGCTACAAGTGCTGCGTAATGCTCGCTGTATAGTTTGCAGCAACTGTCCGAAAGACACTCGTAGCTTGTAGTTCGTACTCCTTCGCCTATGAAACAAGACTGGAAGCCCGGAACAATGATTTACCCGCTTCCTGCCGTATTGGTAAGCTGTGGAAGCACTCCGGAAGAATATAACATATTAACAATTGCATGGACGGGAACGATTTGTACGAACCCGCCCATGTGCTATATTTCAGTACGTCCCGAACGCCACTCCTATGAAATTCTAAAACGGAATATGGAGTTTGTCATTAATCTCACGACCAAAGATATGGCGCGTGCAACGGATTGGTGTGGCATACGTTCCGGGAAAGACTACAATAAGTTTGAAGAAATGCATCTGACACCAGGAAAAAGCACTGTGGTCAATGCCCCTCTTATTGAAGAATCCCCTTTATGTATAGAATGTCGTGTAAAGGAAATCGTGTCACTCGGCTCACATTATATGTTTATTGCCGATGTGGTAAATGTGCGTGCCGACGACCGGAATCTGAACCTGGAAACCGGAAAACTGGAGCTAGCGGAAGCTAATCCACTGGTTTATGTACATGGAGGATACTATGAATTGGGTGAAAAGATCGGTAAATTTGGTTGGTCTGTTGAGAAGAAAAAATAGTGATTAATGGTTAGTGATAAGTGATGAACAAAGTTTTGAAAATATTTATCCTGTGCCTTTTGTTTTTCCCCGCTACAACGTGGGGGCAATCTCATCTTGTGCCCGGTACGGCGGTTGAAGAGCCCCTGAGCAAACATCACCATGACCGTCCGGTGAACTTCGGTATTAAAGGCGGTTTCACCTCTTCCCTCTTTCTTGTATCCAATCTTACATTAAACGGAATCACCATAGACGAGGTGCAGAATAACTACAAGATAGGTTATTTCGGCTCTGTCTTTATGCGTATCAACTTTGAACGTCATTTCCTGCAGCCGGAAATATCCTACAATATTAACCGTTGCAACATAACCTTCGAAAAACCCGCCGCAGAAGATGTTCCTTTGGAAATGGCATCTATAACTTCAGAAATCCACAGTGTAGACATTCCTGTGATCTATGGATATAATGTTATTAAGGAGGGTCCCTATAGTCTGGCTGTATTCGGAGGACCTAAATTTCGTTATATCTGGAATAAAAAGAGCGAAATTACTTTTGAGAACTTCGACCAGCCGGGAATCAAAGAAAGGTTGCGTCCGCTGAACCTCAGTTTCACCCTTGGAGTAGCCGTTACCATCTCCCGCATTTTCTTTGATTTCCGTTATGATATAGGACTACATAATATATCCCGCAAAGTCACTTATGATGACGGCGTCGCCGAAGGTGATCCACCTGCCGACGAAATACGTTTCCATCGGCGAGACAATGTTCTCAGCTTTTCCTTTGGAGTATTCTTTTAGAAAGTAAATTTCTGTCTTTTCTGACAGTTTATTCATTTTTTTACCGTAAATTTGTGCGCTTAATAAGAGAACACAGATTTATCAAACTTATCTAAGTAAGCAAAATGAAAAGAGACGATTTAATTTTCGATATCATCGAAAAAGAACATCAACGTCAGCTCAAAGGTATTGAACTGATTGCATCAGAGAATTTTGTAAGTGACCAAGTAATGGAGGCAATGGGCTCCTGTCTCACTAACAAGTATGCAGAAGGTTATCCCGGCAAACGTTACTACGGAGGTTGTGAAGTAGTAGACCAGAGCGAACAAATTGCTATCGACCGCATAAAGGAGATCTTTGGTGCAGAATGGGCTAACGTGCAACCCCACTCAGGCGCACAGGCTAATGCAGCTGTATTCCTCGCTGTATTGAATCCGGGTGACAAATTCATGGGATTGAATCTGGCTCACGGCGGTCACCTCTCACACGGTTCTTTAGTAAATACTTCCGGTATCATCTATACTCCCTGTGAATATAATCTGAATAAGGAAACCGGTCGCGTAGACTATGACCAGATGGAAGAAGTTGCTTTGCGCGAAAAACCCAAAATGATCATCGGTGGTGGTTCAGCGTATTCTCGCGAATGGGACTACAAGCGTATGCGCGAAATCGCAGACAAAGTAGGTGCTATCCTGATGATCGATATGGCTCACCCTGCCGGACTGATTGCAGCCGGATTGCTGGAAAACCCTGTGAAGTATGCTCATATCGTTACTTCTACCACACATAAGACTTTGCGTGGTCCTCGCGGAGGTATCATCCTGATTGGCAAAGACTTCCCTAACCCTTGGGGCAAAACGACACCGAAGGGTGAAATCAAGATGATGTCTCAGTTGATCGACTCAGCCGTATTCCCAGGTATCCAAGGTGGTCCGTTGGAACACGTCATTGCATCAAAAGCTGTTGCATTCGGTGAAATCCTGCAACCTGAATTCAAAGAATATGCTGCCCAAGTGAAGAAAAATGCGGCCGTACTGGCACAAGCATTAATCGACCGTGGCTTTACAATCGTTTCCGGTGGTACGGATAATCACTCTATGCTGGTCGACCTGCGTAGCAAATATCCTGATCTCACTGGTAAAGTTGCTGAAAAAGCATTGGTATCTGCCGATATCACTGTAAACAAGAATATGGTTCCGTTCGATAGCCGTTCTGCATTCCAAACTTCCGGTATCCGTTTGGGTACTCCTGCCATCACTACCCGTGGCGCCAAAGAAGATCTGATGCTGGAAATTGCAGAAATGATTGAAACGGTTCTGTCCAACGTAGAAAACGAAGCGGTTATTGCCGAAGTTCGCGCACGCGTGAATAAGACTATGGAGAAATATCCGCTGTTCGCATATTAAGAAATTTGTTTTTACGAGTCAGCCGGTTTTGTTTTTTCCGGTCGACAAGGTATATATGTTTTTGAGAAAAAATGTATATATAGATAATTAAATATATAGTTAAATTGTAAAATGGTCCGTAGCCTTTGTGATAAAAGCTACGGACCTCTTTTTTTACGCATTGACACTATTTTTGTTGTATTGAAAGGATGCTCCTGCTTGCATTTCCCTATTTTTGGAAACTACATTTATTATTCACTTTAAAACTTTAATTACTATGTCAGAAAACATTGGAGTAGCTACAGGTAAGATTATGCTGAAAATTGTTATCGCTCTTTTTAAAGGTGTATGGAATGTACTGACCTTCGGGTTTAGAGCTTACAAAGGGCACCGGGACAAAAAAGACGCCGAGATGCGTGAACAGTTGAGACAGGTACAAGCAAACAACAATTCCCAAACTATTTAAATCTGTAATACTATGAGCTCAGCAAACAAGAAACACATGCAGGGTGGTATGAACACCACATACAGCAATGTAAATACTGAAGACGAAAGAAACAAAAAAGCGGAAGAACTATTGTTCCAAGCATGGGAAACAGCCGGATATCATGGACAGCCGGATGAAGATTACTATCCTCGAACAGCTCAGGAAACAAGAGACATGGAAGATCTGCTGACACAAGCGGAAGCGGCCATTGATGACCCGTCGGATACCGAACTAATGGAGGTAATGGCTGATACGCGCGAGGTGCTGGAATGGTCCAAACAGCGGCATTGGACATTCGCATGGTGGATCATCATCTGTGTAGCCATTATGGGATGTTATTATTTCTATCAGGCTGGAAGCGAACAGGATTATGTAGCAAAGAGACAGGCTCTGACTGATGAGCAAGTGCAGACTGAACTCAGCGAAGCTATCACCCGGCAACAAAGTTACATTGATACTTATAGCCAAAAGTTGGCAGTAGATACCATTTCTGAAGAAACACGCAGTCTTTATGAAAAATATATGGAAAATGCCACTGAAGAAATAAAAGAACTGAAAGCATATAATGTGGAAACTTACAAAAAGCACCTGGTAGATCGTGCCGATGCCGGAGTATGGCGTGAAAGATGGGAAGCGATCTGGTGTTTTATCTGGATCGTGCTTTATATTTTCGCTTGCCGTCCACGTGGATATATGATTACTAAACGTCGCCGTGAAGACAAAATGGCTACCGGTCTCAAAAAGATATTATTCGGCATTGCAGGAGCTTTAGTGGGTGCTGCCGGTGCTTTATATGTGACCACCACCATAACAAAATGGAGCGATGGAAGTAAAACCCGTGATGATGATAGCATGATTATCTATGCCATGAAGTTCGGTCTTATTGCATTGGCTGTTATCATCGTTCTTTGGGCAGCACGTATTGTTATCGTGATTGCTACACTTCTGGGACTATTGAGAAACTACGACTGGAAACAGTTGGCGAAAGACCCGAAAGCCATGTTGAATGATTTGAAATAAATGGAAAGGGGATGCAAGTAAATACCGGCATCCCCTATTTCTATGTTTATACTTTCCGATAGTTAGCTCAATCCTTCTATATTTCCATCTACAATGTCAATGTGCATAGCTTGTGGCTCTTTGGGAAGCCCCGGCATACGCAGAATTTCTCCGGCGATGGCAACAATCATTTCCGCACCGTTATTGATTACAATATCCTTGATATGAAATTCAAAGTTGTTCACCGCACCGTATATTTTCGGATCGGCAGAGAAAGAATATTGTGTTTTGGCAATGCAAACGGGATAATGCCCAATGCCCATCTTCTCTATCAATTTGATGATTTTACGTGAATGGATACTGTAAGTCACCACACTGGCACCGTAAAGATTGCAAGCTATCTTCTCTATCTTTTGTTCTACACTGTCATTTTCACTATAACTGAAGTTCAAGGGTTCAGAAGGTTTCTTCTCAATAGTATCCACTACCAGATTAGCGAGTTCCACAGCTCCCTCTCCTCCTTCTGCAAAGGCATTATTGACAGCGAACCCTACACCTAACTTCTCTTCGCAATGCCGGCGGATTGCTTCTACCTCCTCGTCCGTATCACTGGCAAAACGATTGAAGGCAACCAACACCGTCTGACCGAATGAACGTAGATTGCGTATATGTTTATCGAGATTACCGAAGCCTTGTTGCAATCCTTCCATATTGGGTTCTTTAATACGATCCAGACTGACACCTCCATGCATCTTCAAACCTTGTGCAGTAGCCACAATCACTGTCAGTTTAGGTTGCAATCCACTTTTACGACATTTGATATTATAAAATTTCTCCGCACCAAGATCAGCACCGAAACCGGCTTCCGTCACAACATAATCTCCGAAAGTCATTGCCATTTTCGTTGCAAGAATAGAGTTACAACCATGCGCAATATTTGCGAAGGGACCACCGTGAACAAAAGCTGCCGATCCTTCGGTTGTCTGAACCAAGTTCGGATTGATAGCATCTTTCAGCAGGACAGTGATGGCTCCTGCTACTCCTAAATCCTTCACAGTGAACGGGCAACCATCAAAACGAAAACCAAGGATGATATTCTCGATCCGTCGTTTCAGGTCGTCTATATCCTTTGCCAGACAAAGAATAGCCATAATTTCGGATGCAGGGGTAATATCGAAGCCGGATTCTTCGGTAATACCGTTCGTACTGGGACCTAAACCGGTGACAATGCTACGCAAAGAGCGATCGTTCACATCGAGCACGCGCTGCCAGATGATTTCCTTCAGCCCGAATCCGTCCGCCTGATGCTGATAAAGATAATTGTCGAGCAATGCGGATATCATATTGTGCGCCGAAGTGATGGCATGAAAATCTCCTGTAAAGTGCAGATTTATCTTTTCCATAGGAAGCACCTGGGCATAACCGCCACCTGCCGCTCCACCCTTCATGCCGAAACAAGGTCCTAACGAAGGTTCACGCAAAGCAACGATGGCTTTCTTGCCGATCTTATTCAACCCCAATGCCAGACCGATGGAAACCGTAGTCTTACCAATACCTGCTTTGGTAGCAGTAATAGCAGTTACCAAAATCAGGTTACTTTTCTTCACTTTTTCTTCATCAATCAGATGTGTAGGGATCTTAGCAATATACCGTCCGTAGTTTTCTACTTCTTCACGTGGAATACCTACATTCTCGGCTACCTGCTTAATCTTCTTCAGCTCTATGCTGCGGGCTATTTCAATGTCTGATTTCATACAGAGAACTTCTTTAAATAAAACTTTCTTTTTGAAAGCTACAAAAGTACGAAAAAGAGTGCAGATAGCAAGATTTTAGGATAAGAAAGCCTCTGCTATCTTATTCAAGTGTCAAAGAGATACCTTCTACACGGTCTGAATTCGAGTCTCCCGGTTCGACCATATCGAAAGAACGTGTTCCTTCAGGCAGTGGAGCGAAATAAAGAGTATAATCGGCCTCTCCACTTTCCGGCATATAGAATTTCTCCCCTAAAGGAATACCTTCCGAACGAAGAACCGGACATACAGTTCCATTGTCCGCTACTAACTGGATATTCTTCATTATTTGTATCCAGTATTTAGGTGTATAATAGGCACGAATCCGCAGGACCGTAGCAGTATCCGTTAATACTACCTGGCGGATTTCAGGAATATCATTATTGCTTTTCTTCACCGTCGGGAAGTTCACCACTTTATGTCCATTCTCTTCCCCTAAGCTCATCACATATTCGTTTGCATTCAGCAGGCGGCGGAGTTTTCGTTTCAAGCTCTGTTTCCCGTATCCGAACCATTTTTCCACAATGCGTCCTTCAGGTGAAATAAGGACATAATTTGGAATTCCACGTACTCCGTATTTGGCATATAATCCATTGCTTCCTTTCAAGTCATTCAGATTCTGCCAAGTCATTTCATGGGTTTTAGAAGCTGCTTCCCACCCTTTCTTGGTATCAATGCTCAGACTTACTATCGTCAAGCGATCTTTGTACATCTCAGCCACTTCCTTCATTTCAGGTAGAGCCATAAGACACGGACCGCAACCACGACTCCAGAAATCCAGCATGATATATTTACCTTTAAAATCAGCCAAGTGGTGTACATTTCCCTCCAGGTCGTACAAATCAGCATCTGCCATTTCATCACCCACTTCCACTACTTGGGGAGGAAAGAGATATGTATATGTATCCATTGCCCAAGAGGTTTGTTTTTTCTCATCGGCCAGTCCTTCATACAGAGCAATCACTTCTTCTTTATAGGGATAATTTTCAGTATACTTAGCCGACATTGCCAACTTTCTCAACTGCTCCAGCCAAATATCGTCAACAGGAATCTGCTTCATGCGTTTTATAGTGTTGGCATCAATGCGGACACTAATTTCATCCTCTACCTTCCGCAAACTGTCAACTTGTGCACGTATCACCTGTCTTTCTTCTTCCACCGCACTCCCTGCATACTTCCGGCGGTATGCACGCTGCAATAAAGCATTGCGCTGATATTCATTCCACAATTCGCGTGAGTCGTTTATAAAAGCCTGATTAGCCACTTGTTCCGGAACAGTGCTTTTCACATCCCAAGTTCGTATCAGTGTGTTTTCACCGCTTATCTGTATATTATCTCCCGGACGAACCCAAAGCCTTAAGCTCATAGAAGGAAACTTGTCACTTCTTCCCATCATGTCCACTATTTCGGTTTCATTTCCCAATGTTTCTGCCTGGAAACGAAAATGTCCGTTACGAATCGTATCAACACCGATACTGTTGCCCACATTTCCATCTAAACGAAACAAGGTGACTAAAGTTCCGTCTTCTACATTCTTTACCTGTCCTTCTATTGTAAAAGTCCCTTGAGCTTGTGCTGTCCAAACACTTGCTGATAAGAATAACATCACAATCCCTTTTCTCATATATGTATTGTTTGGTTATAAAATTATATATCTGCCCACAAAGCTATATGATTCCACCGAGATTAGCAAACAAATTACGATTATTTCGTAATTTACAGTAATATAATAGTTTGAAAATTGATTAGGGGTTAGTAATAAGTGCTTAGTCTCCGCGGCATTATAGCGCAGCACTAATCACTTATCGCTAACCCCTAATCACTTATTACAACGCTTTTTTGTATAAATCCAGAATAATCTCCTTCGTCACCTCGCGAGGATTACCCGGTGTACAAACATCGGCAATAGCAGCTGTAGCCAATTTGTCGAGATCGCTTTCCTTGATACCCAATTCAGAAAGGTGTTGCGGAATACCTACTCTTACTGACAGTGCTCTCACCGCATCCACGGCAGCACGTGCAGCCTCTTCCTGGCTCATTCCTTCTTTATATACTGTCATCGCCTTAGCAATTTCCACATACTTATCAAGCGCAGCAGGAGCATTGAACTCCATAATGATGGGCAGCAACAACGCATTAGCCACACCATGAGGTATATCGAAAATAGCACCCAACGGATGTGCCATGCCGTGAACAACGCCCAAACCTACATTAGAAAAAGCCATACCTGCAATATATTGCGCTACCGCCATACCATTACGCGCCTCTGCATTCGTCGGCTCAAACACGGCCGTTTCCAGATAACGGGTAATCATTTCGATAGCTTTAATTTCAAACATATCGCTCATTTCCCAAGCTCCCTTAGTAATCAGACCTTCAATAGCATGTGTCAATGCATCCAATCCCGTAGAAGCGGTCAGCCCTTTAGGCAAAGTGTACATCAATTCGGCATCTACAATGGCGATGGCAGGAATATCATTCGGATCTACGCATACCATCTTCTTTTCATTCACTTCGTCGGTAATCACGTAGTTAATGGTTACCTCAGCAGCCGTTCCCGCTGTAGTAGGCAGAGCAATGATAGGCACGGACTTCTTCTGAGTCGGCGCCACTCCTTCCAGAGAAACCACATCACTGAATTCCGGATTATTAGTGATAATGCCGATAGCTTTTGATGTATCGATGGAAGAACCACCACCAATAGCCAGAATAAAATCGGCACCGGATTCTGCAAACGCCTTCACACCTGCATTTACATTACTAACCGTAGGATTTGGTTTAATATCGCTGAATACAACATAGGGTATACCTGCCTTATCCAGTACGGATAGCACCTTGTCGGCTACTCCAAATTTAATCAAATCTTTGTCGGTGGATACAAAAGCTTTTTTCAAGCCGAGACGTTTAATTTCCTGTGGGAGCACTTCGCGGGCACCCGGTCCGAAGTAGGATACTTCGTTCAAGACGAATCTGTTAATCATAATACGATAATTTAGGTTCCGCAGTGTCATTTTGAGATTGAGTGTGCGGAAGGTTGATACTTCATTTTGTTCCGACAAAATTAAGAAATATAGAGGAGGAAGGGGCAAAAGATTCTGATTTTTATAGTATGCGGAATGTTTTTAGTAATCATAAAAAAATAAGTTCTTCATTTAAATAACAGCAAATCATTGAAAGATAAAGCAAACATGCTATATTTGTACTATCATTGAAACGATTATTAAAAACGATAGATATGGGAAAGAAAGAGACCAAAAAATATTCTGATATTCCGGTGCAACAAACGAACGCTTCCGAACCGTTAGGTATCTATGGAGATATAAATGCGATGAAGGTTCAATTGGTCAATCGTATAATGCGTATAGACGAACCGGAAGAATTGAATTCTGTATTGGAGTTTGTGAAAGAACGCATTGCACAAAAAGATAAATTTGAGCAGGAATGGAAACAGGGATTAACCGTTGAGGATTTCCGCATACAGTGTAAACGCAAATTAAAAGAAATGTATGCTCGCAACTAAAATCCTTATACATCCTTCTGTTTCAGATTTTTTAGAGGAACTTCCTAATATCCTGATAACTGAAGGTTATCTGAATATTTATGAAAATGCAGAACTACTTATAGACGAAATTATCGATTTTATTCAGGAAATTCCAACAGCAGTTCATTACCACCTCAGCTCTTCAGCCGAAAGCCATTTTTCCCGTTACGGAGAAAATATGCAATACACTTTTTTCAAAAGAAGCAAGTCACCTCGTACAACATGGTATATCTTTTTCATTAAACAAGACGAACGTATTCTGGTTAAGTATATAACAAACAATCACAAGGAAGGACAATACATACGTTAAGATTTGCTACGAGCTACCAGTAACGAGTTACGAGTTGCCGCGCTGTACTCATAGGCGAATAATTATTCGCCCGGCTATCACGCCGAAAGGTACTTGTCACTTGTAGCTTGTAGCTCGTCACTATTTAAACCTCGACGTATCCACCTCCTCCCTCTTCTTCTCCCTATATCCTCCGAACTTATACGTAAACGACACCCCGATTTCCCTGAAACAAGCATAATCATTCGTCACGTTCTGCGTACCAAAGCGGATACGTGGTTTTATCTGTCCCGTCTCAAAGATATCATTGCAATAAAGATTCAAAATAGCCTTTCCTTTGGCAAAGCCATACCGCAAAGCAGCATTTACATACCCTGAAGACGGTAAATCATAAATTCCCTGAGTCGCTTTACTACGAGCCATTCCCGTCAGTGTCAGTTTCAGATCAGGCTTCTTAGAGAGAGTGAAAGTATTTGTCAGTACGGCAATACCATAACAAATATTCCGATTAAAAGGAATATCCCAGAAATCATCATCCTTCTCATGATGCCATACACCAATCAAAGTTAAACGAGAATTCAACCATTGCTTTATATCAAAAGGTATAGAAGCCTGTACTCCTGCCTGTTGTTGGTAATTAAAATTCAAATGTTTATAGATTTCCACCAGACGTTCAGAAGATTGATAAAGAGTCTGGGTAGAGTAATCTTTCGTATGGGTAAACCAGGCACTAAAGATATATTTACTCTTCAAAATATGTGTCAGTTGAAGTTGATATTCCTGAGCTGGTTTCAGGAACGGGTTCCCATGTATTTCAGAATATCCACCGCCCAGATAAGAGATAGCGTCCTGCACTGCCCAATAATCAGGATAGTCCTTATCGCTGCTCAAAGCCAATTGCCAAACATAGCCGGGGGCAGGCATATAACTCAGATTAATGGTAGGATACCAGTCCCACTGATTCCATACCGGCGTCTTGTAATGTTCCACGGCAAGCGAAGCATCCAGAGAAAGTTTATCACCGAAACTTT
Source organism: Bacteroides sp. MSB163 (assembly GCF_036416795.1). Taxonomy (NCBI): domain Bacteria; kingdom Pseudomonadati; phylum Bacteroidota; class Bacteroidia; order Bacteroidales; family Bacteroidaceae; genus Bacteroides; species Bacteroides maternus. Next base: position 4,846,545 of record NZ_CP143867.1, read on the forward strand.
TATTGAAACCCGCATAGAAGTTCAAAGTTTGTTCACGACGGCGGGATTGCATATTATCGGGAATACCTGTGCTCACACCTGCCTTTGTTCCCGCATCCTTCTCCGTATCATAATAGTATTGATAACTATGGTCGATACTGGTAGTATAAACGGCACCATAATTCAATCCCCATCCACGACCCAGCTTATGCTCCTGGGCAAGGAAGAATTTCCAGCGATTGATGCGCTGACAGTCTTCGGTATAAAAGGCCAGTTCTTCGCCTTGCATGCTGCTATGCAATAACTGATCGGACGGAGAACGGTAATAAGTCAGTTCAGCACCGGCTTTCAATCCGAAAGGCGCACGGTAATCCAGACGTCCGTTTTGCAGCCAATCGGTGCTGTTGCTACGGGTGTTAGACTGCTGCGTACCGTAAATATCCATCAGACTGTGGTAAGTCGAATAACTTCCATTATAAACAAAACTCAGCTGATGGTCCTTGGCAATATTGTAATCCGCTCCTACCCGGAAACTATGGGTATGTGAACGGCTTCGGCCCATCTCATCGGTTGTGATGTGATGAACCGAACCGTCCGCCAGAGAGTGCATAGCTTCTTTATCGGTTAAAGAATATCCCCGTCCGTGGTTGTGTGAGTAAAGAAAATCTGCTGAGAATTTATTTCCGTTATAGATCAGGCTGGCACGTTCGTTGAAGCCCTCGTAATGTTTCTGATTATATTTGCCATAAAGCTCTCCCTGCCAGGAAGACGGGCCTCCGGTGCTTTGCTTCAGTGTGATATTGATAAGTGCACCCCGCACCTGATAGCGCGCCGGAGCATTGTACATCACTTCCGCCTTCTCAATGCGACTGGACGGGATGCTTTTCAATAAAGAATAAAGCTGTTCGGTACTCATGGTGGTAACTTTGCCATCCAATATAACAGTTACCCCCTGCCCTGCCAACATCAACCCGCCATTCATCTCTGTTACGCCCGGCAGTTCCTTCACAGCGTCATAAGCATTATCTACGGGCAGATTACCGATAAGGCGCGGAAGATCATACACCAATTTACCTTGCTCCGCTTTCACGATGGGACGTTGTCCGGTAATCATTACTTCAGGAAGAGATTGGTAAAGACTGTCCAGTTGCTTGTCCTGTGTTATAATACTGTCCGCACTGAGTGTCCGTTCGCTCTCTACATCCGTACTCTTTGTTATTTCCTGAGCGGAAACTCCTGCACTCAATGCACATAGCATCAGGGAAAGATAGTAATAAGACTTCATGTTCATTTGTTTTAGATACGACATAAATGTGTTCAGACTTAGAGATGACTGGGTGTCAACCTTGGTTAACAGGTCGATCAACCTTGGTTGACAGATCCGTTAGCCTTGGTTGACAGGCCGGATGACCTTGGTTGACACCCAATCATGCAAGGGAGTGAACAGGATTATCCTTATAGCTTTTGCCTAAAATGCCTCATACAAAGCGAATCATCCCTTAATCTCTTGCGCTGCAAAGTACGGTGAAAATTTCCGGACTTTGTGTTATCCGGAACTTACGTAGTCTTATCTAGTGTTATCTGAAGTGTTATTTAGTCTTACCGTCCATACATGTACCGGTTATCTTTCCTATCTTTGTCCATATAAATACAAGAGCTACATGAAACTGCCATTCAAACCTATTGCCATATTAGTCATAATTTCTCTGCTGGGTATCTTTATTTACCAGGCATACTGGATCACGGGGCTATACAAAACAATGAAGCACGAACTGGAACAAAGCATCGTAGAAGCCATGCGCATGAGCGATTATAATGAGATGATGCTTCGTGTAAAGGAGATGCAAAAAGAAAATAAAGCCCACGGTTCCGTAGAGGTTTCAGCAGGATACAATTCCGATTCCGGAAAATCATTTGTCCGCAGCAGTACAACTGTTAACCAAACAGACAGTGCCGGAAGTCGTTCACTTTTAAAAGACGGTATCCCTATGAAGTATGACAGCGTCTCAGTGAGTTACCCGAATGACTCGACAAGAGATATCCTTTTCACACGGGGACAGGAAGGCACAAATATTTCAGTCTGGGCAGAAAGAGATTCAGTAAAAGAGGTCTTGGAAGATACAGTGATTAATGAGGATGAACCTCAAGCTTCTTTAAGAGCCGAAGGTGGAATAGACATGATGCTGCGTGACCAAAGCAGTATGGTGGAACTTGCCACTTTCATCCAGCGTGGAATGCACTCGGGACTGGACATTTTTATAGAACCTGATATAGCCGTTTATGACAGTCTGCTGAATACCTATCTGCAAGAACGGGGGCTTAAACTTCCCTACCGATTGGAGCGCCTTCATTCCGGTACCGATCTGGACTCAACGCTGGTTTACACTGATACGCTCGCCATTGTCGGGACTCCCGGATACATACCCAGTGAAAAAGCAAAACAATATAATTACGCTTTCGACATTCACTCCAATCAAAGTTACCGCCTCACAATAGAACCTATTTATAAGATTGTATTGCGGCAGATGAGCGGTATTCTTACCACATCATTCGTTATCCTTATTATATTAGGTTTCTCCTTCTGGTTTCTTATCCGCACCATTTTGCGGCAGAAAACACTGGAAGAGATGAAGAGCGACTTTACCAACAACATCACCCACGAGCTCAAAACACCTATTGCCGTGGCGTATGCCGCCAACGACGCTTTGCTTAATTTTAATCTGGCAGAAGACAAGCAACAACGGGATAAGTATCTGGGTATCTGCCAGGAACAGTTACAGCGATTAAGCGGACTGGTGGAACAAATTCTCTCCATGAGTATGGAACGCCGTAAAACCTTCCGTCTGCATCCGGAGACGCTTAGCTTACACGATTTGTTCCCGGCACTCATCGAACAGCATAAACTGAAAGCGGACAAGCCTGTAAAAATCAATCTCGACATTGCACCGGAAGACCTGACAATCATTGCCGACCGTACACACTTTAGTAATATTCTGAGTAACCTGATAGATAATGCCATCAAATACTCTCCGGATAAAGCCGACATAATGATCTGTTGCCGGAAAAAGGAAACGGAACAAGTGGAAATCTCAGTTACAGACCACGGTATTGGTATCTCTACGGATAAACAGCCTCACATTTTCGATAAATTCTATCGGGTTCCAACAGGAAATATCCACAATACCAAAGGCTACGGATTGGGGCTTTTCTATGTAAAGACAATGGTAGAAAAGCACGGTGGCATTGTAACCGTACGAAGTGAAGCGGGAAAAGGAAGTACTTTTACAATAAGAATCTAATAAACATTGCTTATTATGAAAATGAATCAAGATATGGACAAAATCAAGGTACTGTTGGTTGAGGATGAACAAACTCTCGCCATGATTATCAAAGATACGCTGGAAGGCCAGAATTTCATCATCCATACTGCTGCCGATGGCGAGGAAGGTCTGCGTATGTTCTTCGACTTACGCCCTGATGTACTGGTAGCAGATGTTATGATGCCCCGTATGGATGGTTTTGAAATGGTACGCCACATCCGTCAAACCGACAAACGAACTCCGGTACTTTTTCTCACTGCCCGTTCTTCCATCAATGATGTGGTAGAAGGCTTTGAACTCGGAGCCAACGACTATCTGAAAAAGCCTTTTGGCATGCAGGAACTTATCGTACGCATTAAAGCGCTGGTGGGCAAAGCATTTATATTCAAAGAGGAACTGAAGAAGGAAGAAACTTGTTTCAAGATAGGCGATTACCATTTCAACTCTGTCACACAGATATTGTCCCATACCGGAATAGAGCAGGAACTCTCCCACCGCGAGGCCGAAATCCTGAAACGCCTGTGCGAAAACCGTAATCAGGTAGTGAATACCCAGAATATCCTGCTCGATCTTTGGGGCGACGACAGTTTCTTTAATTCGCGCAGCCTGCACGTGTTCATCACCAAACTACGGCATAAGCTCTCCAAAGACGAACGCATCCGCATTGTCAATGTCCGGGGTATCGGATACAAACTTATCATCAACTGAAACTTCCGTTAACGCATAACGATTTATGAAAAAACTATTCATCATTCTGTTCCTTCTCACTGTTTCCTTTCGCATTTCCGCACAAAGCGAGCAAACAAAGGACAGCACATTATTGAATCGTTTTCCCACGGAAATGGGAAAAGCCCCGTTGTCTCCTCCCCCCGGAACAGCCGCCGCTCTCAATCGGGACATGTCGGTAAAGACTTCTCTCAGCATGGATAGCACAGACTTACGCATCATTCTTCCGACTTATTATCCCAACTTTCCGTGGATGGATATTAGAATGGGAAAGATGGTCAGCAGTTACGATCCTTTCGTGATGGATTACGAGCATTACGGTGCTTTTCAGCTTTCACCCAATAGTATATTGAGCACATTCAGCACCTACAATACTTACCCTACAATGGGAACAATTATCCAGGCAAGTGCCGATTTTATATATCGTCCCAACGAACGTTGGGAACTAACAGGGGGTATGTATACAGCCAAATATACCATGCCATCGCGTATGCACGGTGCTCAATTCGACATCGGATTGGATGCTTCCGCCGCCTATCGCATTAATGATTTCATGCGCATCCGCTTCTTCGGGCAATATTCGGGTTTCGGCAAACAGAACTCACTGAACGGATATATGAGTCCAATGTATCCACAAAGCCACTACGGTGCTGTTCTAGAAATGAAAGTCAATGATTATCTGGAAATACAAGGAGGCGTGGAACGAGTGTACAATGCTTCGAAGATGAAGTGGGAAACAGTACCGATATTTAGTCCAGTGATTCATCTCAATAGAAAAAAGAAATAGAAAAACGGGCTGCATTTCCACATGAGATACAGCCCGTTCATTTACCGGTTAGAGAGGAACAAATAGATTGCTTATAAAACCAATTCAATTATTTACGCTCCAAAGATAGCAACAATACTCAAATACTAAAACATAATATACAAGTTTTATTTTAATAAATGCTATATATTTCCATAATTCATACTTATTTCTTATATTCGCCATTAAATAAAGACCATTAAGTGATGAAATATACAGGACTAATCATACTTTTCTGTCTTCTTTCTTTCAGGGTAAATGCCCAGAATGAAGTACCCGCTGACAGTGTTCGCAGTATGAATATGCCGGCAACAAAGAATTTTGATGGATTCCTTTTGGATATGAACCTGATGAAAATGGCAGCTCCCCAAATGCCCAAAATGACTTTAGACATTCCCGATGCCAGCAAAGATTATAGTTTTCTGTTTCGCTTGGACCCGAATGTGACCTACTCACAAGGCTACTCACACTTATTTAGTTTAGGTAGCTCCACCATATACAGTATGAACCCTTTCGGACTGACAGGTTTCGGATCATCTCCCCAAAACCTGCAAATGGGAAGTTTCCGGCTGAAGAACGGAATGCGCATCAATACTTATGGAGAGTATGACAAGGACGGACGGAAAGTCCCTAATCCTTCTGCCCTGCCGTGGGAACGGAATAACTTTAAAGGCGCTTTCGAACTGAAGTCGGCAAACGGATCATTCGGAATTAGAATCGAAGTACAACAAGGAAGGAATGGACCTTACTAAAAAAGACTACAGTCAAGGGATTATATACTGAAATAATATGAATATGAAGAAAAAAGTATTGGTAATAGGTGCCAATGGCTTCACAGGACGCCGGATCTTGAATGATTTGTCACGCAATGACGAGTATATAGTAACAGGTTGTTCCCTGCATGACGACATTGCTCCCAATTCCGGGAATTATCGTTTCATCAGTGCAGACATCTGCCAGATGGGAGACCAAAGCGCATTGTTCCGGGAAGTACGCCCGAATATAGTGATCAACACGTCCGCATTATCCGTTCCTGATTATTGCGAAGCACACCGTGAGGAGGCAGACAGTATCAATGTCAATGCTGTGGGACAATTGGCATTCCGATGCGAAGCATCCGCTGCACGCTTTATACATCTATCTACTGACTTTGTATTTAATGGAGATACAGGGCAGCTTTATACAGAAGAAGATACTCCTGATCCCGTCAACTATTATGGGGTAACCAAACTGAAAGGTGAAAAACGGGTAGCTGAGCTCTGTAGCAATTATGCCATCGCACGTGTGGTAGTGGTCTATGGTGCCGCCTTGCCGGGGCAACACGGGAATATTCTGCAATTGGTAGCCAATCGTTTAAGAAATAATGAAGAAATATGGGTGGTTTCCGACCAGTGGCGCACGCCAACCTATGTAGGCGATGTTTCTCAAGGAATAGAGAAACTGATAAATCATCCCAATAATGGCATTTATCACATCTGTGGCTCGGAATGTCTGACTATAGCCGATATTGCTTATCGCGTAGCAGATTCTTTGAATCTGGATTATTCATTAATTCTGCCAGTCACTACCAAGCAAATGGGAGAAACAACTCCCCGTCCCCGTTTCAGCGGATTAAGCATTGAAAAAGCACGCAGAGAACTGGGATACCAACCACATACTCTGGAAGAAGGAATAAAACTAATGTTCAATCTTTAAAGAGATAGAGAGGAGGTATTAATCACTAAACAACGTTTCTGCAATTCCACTCTCCTTTTTATACACCCGCACCATCTCCAGCAACTCATCCCCATACTTTTCCACTCCTTTTTTACCAAAATAAGGGATCCGGAGAAGAGCGGATTTATCTTCTGGTAATAAATTGGTGATACCTAAAATAGCTTTCTGTTGGATTACGGTATATACTGGTAATCCTAATTGAGACGCTTCCGCATTACGCCATGCTACCAGGCGCCTGTATAATTCGGGATGCAGGATATCCGAAGGAACTTCCACGACTGCCGTTTTTTTCCGTGCAGGGGTATTTCCACTTTCCTCGGTTCCACCTTTTCTTTTTCTTCTTTCAGTAGAATTACCGGAACGCTTTTCCCCTTTGCCTTTAGTCGATGCCGTATCGTCAATGGAAAGTACCGCCTTTTGTTTCAGGTACTCTCCTACATGAAAGCCCTTACTGATAACAAATTCCAATAAGTCAACTTTTAACAGAAGTAGATCATCCAATTCCTCACTGGCAGTCTTCAACTGTTTCTTTAGTTCTTTATTGTCTGTTTCCACAATGGTACTACTCCTGATAGCATCCAAAGGTTCTAACTGTTCTTTAAAATATTCCGCCCCCAAATGAATACGTTCCTGCAAGCTTTTATCCGTTGCATAATCTTCAGCACCATCAACCAGGCGTGTGTATTGAAGGCTAAACTTCTGGGCAACTTTCATAACCTTCTCGTGAAAACGTTCCGTTTCTGATTTATATTCAGTCAATAGTTTGGGATAGAGTTTATACAAGTGTTCATCCACCAATCTCACAAAGCGCTTCAATGCCAACTCTAACGGTAAGAAATCAAACAATCCCGATAGCAATTCCAGAAAGTATGCTTGTTGCAATCTCCTGTAACGCGTTTCATCAGGTTCGTTTCTACGCGCATCTTCCGTAAAAGTATCTACAGCACTGTCACTGATGACCGCTCTTGCCGACAGTGGAGCGCTCAATACCAAACCTTCCAATGTTTTACAACGACTTAATGCCACATAAGTCTGTCCGTGTGCAAAAGAAGCACTGGCATCGATTATAGCGCGTTCAAATGTCAATCCCTGACTTTTATGGATAGTAATAGCCCATGCCAGTTTCAGAGGAAATTGTTTGAAGACCCCTTCTATATCTTCGGTGATTTCCTTAGTCTCTTCATCCAACACGTATTTTGCATTCGTCCATTCTTCTTCTTGCAGCATAAAAGCATCCTCACTTCCTTTACTGCGTACTTCTATACCCAAAGCTGAGACATTCACCACTTCACCGATCATACCATTGTAATAACGGTGCTCACCAGACGAATCATTCTTCACAAACATGACTTGGGCACCACGTTTCAGTTCAAGCACTTCATCTGTGGGATAAGAATACTCAGGAAACTTTCCCTCTATCTGTGCACGAAAAGTGAAGGAACGACCGGGTAATTGTGCCAGTTCATGTTCATTGATACGTTGCGCCTGATAGTTATGGGTAGTCAGCTGGATATATCCTTCCTCTTTCGAAGGGTTGAAATTCGGAATGTACCTACGGTTCAATTCATCCAGCAAAGTTTTATCACAACGGTTCTCCCGAATACGGTTCAGCATATCCAGAAAGTGAGTATCGCTCTGACGATACACCGTTTTCAGTTCAAGCGTACAATATTCAGACTGTCTCAGTGCACGACTGGAAAAGAAATAAGGAGTATCATAGTAACTGTTCAGCATCTGCCACTCTTCATCTTTTATCACTGGGGCAAGCTGCTGCAAATCGCCAATCATCAGCAATTGCACACCACCGAAGGGTTTACTGCGATCACGAAAGCGTCTCAGCACGTCGTCTATCGCATCCAGAAGATCAGCACGCACCATACTGATTTCATCAATCACCAGCAGGTCTATACTACGCATGATGTTGAGTTTATCTTTTCCGAAACGGAAACGATATTGTGCTTTGCCATCTGCACTGAATGAGGTATCAGGTACGTAAGGGGCAAAAGGTAACTGAAAGAAAGAGTGAATGGTTACGCCACCTGCATTGATAGCTGCAATACCTGTTGGGGCAAGAACAACCATACGTTTTGGACTTTCGGACCTCAACCGCCGTAGGAATGTAGTTTTTCCGGTCCCTGCTTTACCGGTCAGAAAGAGATGTGTGCCTGTATTTTCTATAAATTGCCACGCTAATGCCAATTCCGGATTCTGTTCCATTATTTTATCGATGTTGGTTGGAGGTGTAAAGGTAGCACAAATAAAAGAGTTAAAGCCTCCATTGGCACATCTTTTTTTTAAAAAAGGAAAAAGCTATAGGAGTGACAAGCAACGAGCTACAAGCTACAAGTGGCTGCGCTATGTTCCAAAAGCCACTCGTAGCTTTAGCTTTATCACTTCAGACTTCCTGCTATGATATCCAGCAATTCGTTTGTAATTGCCTGTTGCCTGCTCTTGTTATATTGCTTCGTCAAATCCTGTATCAGTTCATTCGCATTATCTGTTGCAGTCTGCATGGCAAGTGTACGCGCAGCATGTTCAGAAGCATTAGAATCCTGAAGCACAGTAAATAGTTTCTGACTCAATACCTTCGGCAGTAAATCAGCAATCAGCTGTCCGACAGATGGTTCTACAATATAATCATTCTGGAAACCACGTTTCCCCGATCCTTCTGTAGCAGCAGTTGCTGCTACTTTACTCAAATCAATAGGAAGATATTCTTCACGCATCAATATCTGCGAACCCATTGATTTAAAGTGATGATAAATCAGTTCCACACGATCGATTTGCTTTTCCATAAACTCTTGCATCAATAACGCAGCAAGTTCATATGCTTGTACATATGATGGTTTATCCGCCATCTCTTGATAACTTCCCTGCGATGTATAGCCCAGCTTTTTCACAGCCTGCTCTACTTTCTTTCCTACAGGATATATCAGAACGTTCTCTTTACCAAGTGATTTATATTCTTCCAGCGTTTCTCCGAGCTTTTTTACCACATTCGCATTGAAAGCTCCGCACAGCGAACTGTTGGATGAGAAAACCACGATCGCTACCCGAGTTACAGGACGCACTTCGGTATAAGGCGACTCAAATGTAGCATCTGTAGACAAGAAGTTAGTCAGAATTTCATTCAACTTCTGTTGATAAGGCAGCATATTCTCAATCCGTGTTTGTGCCTTGTGCAACTTAGCGGATGCCACCATCTTCATCGCCGATGTTATCTGACGCGTACTCTTGACGGAGTTTATTCTGTTTTTTACTTCTTTTAAAGAACCCATCTACTTAAGTATTAAGTATCAGGTATTAAGTGTTAGGAATGCACAAATACTTATCAGTGCCATATAATACTTAATACCTATTTATAAATATTGTTTCGACATCAGATCTGCTGTTTCCTCTATCTTCTTGCAGACATCATCGTCAATGACACCACTCTTCAGTATATCGAGCACATCAGTGCGGTGGTTCATTTCAAGCGCTTCAAGGAAACTCCTTTCGAAATCTGTTACTTTATCCAACGGAACATTACGCAGTAAACCATGTGTACCACAATACAGAATGGCAATCTGCTTTTCTACCGGCATCGGACTGTATTGCGGCTGAACCAATAAACGGGTATTCTTTTGTCCTTTATCAATGGTCAATGCAGTAACAGGGTCCATATCGCCGCTGAACTTCGTAAATGCTTCCAGCTCGCGATACTGTGCCTGGTCTATCTTCAATGTACCGGCCACTTTCTTCATCGCCTTAATCTGAGCATTACCACCCACACGACTCACAGAGATACCCACATTGATAGCCGGACGGTTACCTTGGTTAAACAAGTCTGTATCAAGGAAAATCTGTCCGTCAGTGATAGAAATCACATTCGTTGGGATGTATGCAGATACGTCTCCTGCCTGTGTCTCGATAATAGGCAGTGCAGTCAGCGAACCGCCACCTTTTACTTTGCCTTTCAGACTTTCCGGCAAATCATTCATTTCACGTGCCACTTCTTCCTGATTGATAATACGAGCTGCACGTTCCAGCAAACGGGAATGCAGATAGAAGATATCACCCGGATAGGCTTCACGCCCTGAAGGACGACGCAAAATCAATGATACCTCACGATAAGCTACCGCCTGCTTGGAAAGGTCATCATAAACCACCAGTGCATGACGACCGGTATCGCGGAAATATTCACCAATGGCGGCACCTGCAAACGGAGCATAATACTGCAACGCTGCGGGATCACCTGCCGTAGCGGCGACCACAATCGTATAATCCATTGCGCCATTCTCACGCAAAGTATTCACAATAGTAGCTACAGTAGAACCTTTCTGCCCTATGGCTACATAAATACAATATACAGGATCGCCTGCCTCATAATTCGCACGCTGGTTGATGATCGTATCGATGGCAATAGCTGTCTTTCCCGTCTGACGGTCACCGATAATTAACTCACGCTGTCCACGACCGATAGGTATCATGGCATCCACAGCTTTTAGTCCAGTCTGTAACGGCTGGTTCACAGGCTGACGAAAGATAACGCCCGGCGCTTTACGTTCCAAAGGCATTTCGCACAGCTCTCCACCAATGAGTCCCTTACCATCCAGTGGTGCTCCCAAGGGATCGATAACACGTCCCAGCATGCCCTCTCCCACCATAATGGAAGCAATGCGTTTGGTACGCTTTACGACGTAGCCTTCTTTGATTTTATCTGTAGGACCCAGCAAAACAGCTCCTACGTTGTCCTCTTCCAGATTCATCACAATCGCCTTGATACCGTTGTCAAACTCCAACAGTTCGTTTGCTTCAGCATTGCGCAGTCCGTAGATACGTGCCACACCGTCACTAACTTGCAGCACCGTACCGATTTCATCCAACTGCACGCGGGTATCAATTCCCTCTAACTGATGACGGAGAATATCGGAGACTTCGCTTACTTTTATATTTTCAGACATGATTCTATTTACGATTTAGTTATTTACAATTTACGATTGAGATTACCATCATTAAGTCCGATTCACTATTTACAATGTAGAGTAACTCTAATCGTAAATCACACTATTCTTCTGTTCTTATCAATGAACTGTTGTTTCACTCTCTTTAGTTGCGTGGCGATACTGGCATCCAGCCGGAAATCGTTGATATCAAATATAAAGCCCCCTTCAATCGAAGGATCAACTTCAGTTTGTAACTCCATCTGTGCATGTAGCAAAGTAGAAGCACTATCTCGAATGCGCTCCCAAACTTCCCGGCTTACAGGTACAGACGTAATCAGCTTTCCTACGCCGATATGCTTCAATTTCCTGTATAGATCAAGATAAGTCAGGCAGATGTACTGCAAATAATACTCCCGGCGGTTTCTCAACACAAGTGTTATGAAGCGGGAAAATTCCCGGCTCACTTCTCCATTGCCTACAGCAGCAGTGCAAATCAGACCAAACTTCTCCTTAGTCTTCAAAATGGGGTTATCCAACGCTTCCCGTAAATCAGGATGCTTGCGGAAGCTTCGTTCCAGCATACGCAATTCATGGTATACGTGGTCTTCAGCCCCCGTACTTTTTGCGTATTCTATCAACGCTTTGGCATATCGCATCGAAACAATTCCTATATCCATTTCCTTTAATTATTAGTGATTAGCGACTCATAACCAACATTTCGCTAATCATTCATCAATAATCGCTTATCGCTACTTAATTGCTTCTTGAGGCTGCCAGCACTTCGTCCAGCATCCGGTCTATCATCTCCATTTGTTCGTGCTCTTCATCCAGATTCTTACGGATTACTTTCTCCGCAATATCCACAGAAAGCACGGCAACCTGGCGACGGATATCGCGTATCGCCTCTTCCTTTTCTTGCTGTATCTGCTTCTTCACATCGTCCAGCTCTTTCTGTGCGGCGACTTCCGCCTGCTTGCGTGCTTCGACGATAATCTTGTCACGCTCGTGCATCGCCTCCCGCAGGATGCGTCCTTGCTCCTTGTTGGCAGCAGCAACCAATGCTTCGCTCTCAGCTTTTAGTCTTTGAAGTTGCGCATTAGCTTCTTTTGCCACTTCCAGCGATTGGTCTATGTAGGTTCTACGGCCTTCTACCATCTTAGTAATAACAGGAAAGCCATACTTCGCCAACACTACAAACACCACACCGAACGACAAAAGCATCCAGAACAGCAGACCACTATCGGGTAATAACAATGACATAATTTTATCTACGTTTTAATTATAAGAAGAACACTAACAGACACACAACTACTGCCAACAGAGCAACACCTTCAATCAACGCAGCAGCGATAATCATGTTCATACGAATGTCTCCCGATGCTTCCGGCTGGCGGGCAATAGCCTCCATAGCTGAACCACCAATTTTACCAATACCCAAACCTGCGCCAATAACGGCAAGTCCGGCGCCAATTGCTGCACCTAATTTACTAATTCCAGCTGCAGCCGCAGTAGCTTGCAATAATACAGATAGTAACATAATCTTTTGTTTTTAAATGGTTTATTATTAATTGTTGTTTTCTTTCACTTTTATTTCTTTATGCTCTTCCTGAGCCAGTCCGATAAACACGGCAGACAACATAGTGAATACGTATGCCTGGATAAATGCCACCAATAGTTCCAATGCGTTCATAAAGATATTGAACAGCACAGATGCCACGGTAAGCGTACCGTTAAGCGCAGGTCCCATACTGGCGGAAATAAAGATCAGACATGTTAACACCAACATTGCCATGTGTCCAGCCAACATATTAGCAAAAAGACGGATCATTAAAGCAAATGGTTTGGTGAAGATACCGAAGAATTCAATAAAAGGCATCATCGGTACAGGAACCTTCAGCCACCAAGGCACATCCGGCCAAAAAATATCTTTCCAATAGGTTTTCGTTCCGAACAGGTTGACGGCAACAAATGTAAAAAGTGCCAAAACCATCGTAATAGCAATATTGCCCGTCACATTAGCTCCACCCGGGAAAATGGGAATCAACCCCATGATATTATTTATAAAGATGAAGAAGAACGCTGTCAGCAGGTAAGGAGCAAACTTCCGATACTTCGGCCCTACACAACTCTTAATGATATCGTCGTTCACCATCATGATAAACATCTCCATAAATCCGATGAAGCCGCCCGGAGCCGCACTACCTTGCGGATGTTTACGATACCACTGGGCAACGGTCAGAATAATGACAAGCAGCAATACGCTGTTAATCAACAGTGACAGTGTTACTTTTGTGATAGAAATATCCCAAGGACGTATTTCGTTTCCGGCTGCATCATGCTCAACCAACTTACCTTCGTACCTGCTACCTACCGGAGCTATGAAGAATCCTTCATAAGATCCTCCATTTTCTTCCAACCGTGAAGAGAGGAAAGCGTGCCAACCAGTCTGCGAGCTATATACAATAATAGGTAATGGGATAGTGACGTGCGTTTTTCCCCATGTGGTAATATGCCACTCGTAAGCATCGCCAATGTGCCCGAAGACGATCTCCTTCACATCCACCGTGTTTTCTTTCTGTTCAGTAGAAGTGACATCATCCCGTTTGGCTACGCTGTCAAGTTCCGCTTCAATCCCCTGTGCCACAACAGGCAAGGTAGTAAGCAGCATTCCCAGCATCAGGAATATTCCGGTCAATAGATTACGCATTTGTTTCATTTTTCTTTTCTTTTTTCTGTTTCTTTCCTACTTCATAAGTAAAAAAGAACCAAGTCTCATATATCAGATAGACTATATAGTAAAGGATGAATGTCAGCAGGAATAACTTAGCTTCTTCCCGCACTGCAAAGCAGTACACCACCAAGAGTATCACAGAAAGCAACATCTTCATCACCTTCATCGCCATGTAAAGCAGCAACATCTTTTGCGGGGCATGCTTACGGCAAGCATCAAACATAGATATTTCAAACAGCCCGAACAAAAAGAAATATACCGGAATGAAAGGGTATCCTCCAAAATAATGTCCAGGCAATAAATAATGTAAAATCCCTGCGCCTACCCATCCTGCTATTAATGTCAACAGGGTGATCTGATATAAAAAATTGCGCTTTGTCAAGCTGATACTCATAGTATTATTCAAATTTAAGAATGAAAGAATTGAGGATGAAAAGACTATTGTCAGTCTACGCAGGCAGAAACCACTCCACCACTTAACTCAATGAAACCACCCTCTATGTCAAGAGTCTGTTCTTCTCCTTCTGCCGGTACATACATCACCTTACCTTCACGAAGCGAAGACACAATGGGTGCATGTTGCGGAAGGATGGTAAACGTTCCTATTGTGCCAGGTAGCGTTACACTTTCCACTTCTCCATTATAAATTTCCTTTTCAGGAGACACTATGTTCAAATACAACTTCTTCATAGCCTCTTTCCTTCTTTTATTTTTTAATTATTTACCTGATCCAGCAATTTCTTACCTTTCTCTATCGCTTCCTCAATCGTACCGACATTCAAGAAAGCTGGTTCGGGTAGATAGTCCACCTCACCATCCAGAATCATCTTAAAGCCTTTGATAGTGTCTTCTATGGGCACCATCGTTCCCGGTACACCTGTAAATTGTTCGGCAACAGCAAAAGGCTGAGATAAGAAACGTTGCACGCGACGTGCACGATTCACCAATGTACGGTCGGCATCCGAAAGTTCTTCCATACCAAGGATAGAAATAATATCCTGCAATTCCTTGTTACGTTGCAGAATTTGTTTCACCCGTTGCGCCACTTCATAATGCTCTTCTCCCACAACATGCGGGTCGAGGATACGTGAAGTAGATTCCAGCGGATCAACGGCAGGATAAATACCTAACTCAGTAATTTTGCGACTCAATACCGTCGTGGCATCCAGATGCGTAAATGTAGTAGCAGGTGCCGGGTCAGTCAAGTCATCGGCAGGCACATATACAGCTTGTACAGAGGTGATAGATCCATTTCGGGTAGAAGTAATACGCTCCTGCATAGCACCCATTTCAGTAGCCAGCGTCGGTTGGTAACCTACAGCCGAAGGCATACGTCCCAACAAAGCGGACACTTCGGAACCAGCTTGTGTGAAACGGAAAATATTATCGATAAAGAACAGGATATCACGTGAGCCACCAGTTTCAGCACCTTGGTCACGGAAAGCTTCCGCCACCGTCAGCCCGGACAATGCCACTGATTGGCGCGCACCGGGAGGTTCGTTCATCTGCCCAAATATCAAGGATACCTGTGATTTCTCCACTTCACTGTAATCTACCTTAGATAAATCCCAGTTTCCTTCTTCCATACTTTTCTTGAACTCTTCACCATAACGGATAACACCGGATTCAATCATTTCACGCAGCAAGTCGTTACCTTCACGGGTACGCTCTCCCACTCCTGCAAACACAGAAAAGCCATGTTGTTTCTTAGCAATGTTATTAATGAGTTCCTGGATAAGCACTGTTTTACCTACACCAGCACCACCGAACAAACCGATCTTGCCACCCTTACTGTAAGGTTCCAGCAAGTCGATAACCTTGATACCTGTATAGAGCACCTCTTGTACGGTAGTCAAATCTTCAAACTTAGGAGGATCACGGTGGATGGGATAAGCACCGGCACGGTCTAACTCTTTCATACCATCGATGGAATCACCCACTACATTCATCAACCGACCTTTAATCTGGTCGCCCACCGGCATGGTAATAGGACCACCTGTGGGATACACTTTCATACCTCTTTGTAAACCGTCCGTACTATCCATTGCTACAGTTCTCACTGTATTTTCGCCAATGTGTTGCTGCACTTCTACGATTAATGTTTTTCCGTTTGATCTTTTTATCTCCAGTGCGTCGTGGATACTTGGAAGCATCAGTTCGGCATCCGTACCTTCAAAATAGACGTCTACTACCGGTCCGATGACCTGAGAGATATGTCCGATAATTTGTGACATAAGCAATCTTTTTATATAATTTCTCTTTTTCTAAACTCTACAAGTCGCGTTCTTGTCATTCCGCTGCTATGAGCTTAACACCTATTGAATAGTTTTTGTTCAAAGCTTCAAATCTTAATTTTTACGGAATAGTTACATAAGCAACTTTGCAAATGTAAACACAAAAACTTTCAGGTTGTACTCTATGAAAACGTTTTTTCTATAAATTATACCCTTTTGAACTATTATTACTACAATCAGAACAAAAAAGCGACATCCATTTAACGTTGCTTAAACATTCATCAACAGATACTAAGAAGGAATTCCACTATTTCTGTATGAACAAAACATCATTTGGTAAGTTATATTTTGAAGTATAAATTTAATGAAAGGAAAAAGTATGAATTCACATCAAAATCCATTCGCAGGAAACACCCCACAGGATGTAACCGAAAGACAAGGTGAAAATGCCATTTTCATCGTTTACGGATTAAATCAATCTCCTGATGCCGTCGACAAAGTAAAAGATATATGTACCAATTTCTCAGCGTTAATACGTAGTATGCGTAATCGCTTTCCCGATGTACAGTTCAGTAGCACGATAAGTTTCAGTGCTAATGTATGGAATCGTATTTTCCTTGGCAAGGGGAAACCAAAAGAATTGGAAACTTTCAAAGAAATAAGAGGAAGTAAATATACAGCTGTATCCACTCCCGGTGATATACTGTTTCATATCCGGGCACGGCAAATGGGGCTATGTTACGAATTTGCTTCTATCATCGATGAAAAGTTGAAGGGGGCTGTTGAAGCTATTGATGAAACTCACGGTTTCAGATATATGGATGGTAAAGCAATCATTGGCTTCGTAGATGGAACAGAATCTCCAGCAGTAGACGAGAATCCTTATCACTTTGCCGTAGTTGGTGAAGAAGATCCGGATTTTGCGGGTGGAAGTTATGTATTTGTACAGAAGTATATTCACGATATGAATGCTTGGAATGCACTTCCAGTAGAAGAGCAGGAAAAGGTAATAGGACGAAGAAAGTTTAATGATGTGGAATTGTCGGATGAAGAAAAGCCTGCAAATGCACATAATGCTGTAACAAATATTGGAGATGATTTAAAAATAGTACGTGCCAATATGCCATTTGCCAATACTTCAAAAGGAGAATACGGTACTTATTTCATTGGATATGCAAGTACATTCAGTACTACGCACCAGATGTTGGAAAGTATGTTTATCGGGAATCCTGTAGGCAACACCGACCGTTTGCTTGATTTTAGTACTGCGGTTACCGGGACCCTGTTCTTTGCACCGTCTTACAATCTACTTGGAGAAGATTAGCAGTTCGCCCCATGCTGGACAAACATAAAAAAAGGCTATCTATCCCAGACAGCCAATCTTTTGTTAACCTTAAATCTAATACTATGAAAAACACGTTGCAAAGGTACGGATTTTCTTGATTTCTCCAAATTTCAGAGCCTTTACAGGGCATTTTACAACAAGGTTTAATAATTCTATCGACCTTGTTAACAATTTGACAAAGAAAAGAGAGTATTACATCATATTTTTAAACAGGAATTAATAAACAAACAGAGGGGCAATCAGCCTCTCTGTTTGTTTATTAATTCCTGTTTCGGATACCGAATTTCCAGAGAAGAATATCTATTCAACTATAGCGGGCCTCTGCATATAATATGCAGAAGTCCCGTTATGATAATAGTTCTCTTTTATGGAAGTACATTTAAAACCATTTTTTTCATATAAATGAATAGCTGGGGAATTAGAAACATTCACTTCCAAAGTAATTCTCTTTAAGCCTTGTTTTTGAGCAATAACAGTTATCTGATCTATTAGTAATTGCCCCACTTTCTTGCCACGAAAATCAGGATGAACAGCTATCGAATAGATACGTAGACTACAAGCACGTTGATTTATCAATACACTAAAATAGCCCCCCACCCTTTGCTGATATTCTGCTACACAAAAGTATCCTTTTGCTTGAGAAATAAGATAAACAAACTGACGCTTTGAAAAACTATCTTTATCAAAACAAATTTGTTCTATCTCCATAATTGACGGAATATCATCAATTTCAGCCAAACGAAGTATAAATCGCTGTTCCATGCGAATTAGAAACGTTTTACATCCAACATACGCCAAAAGTTATTCAGTAATCGATAGTAGAGTTCATCTCCCAGAATGGCGTCTTCTAATCCATGGTCAATGCTGGGATTATCATTTATCTCAATAACAATAGCACGGTCATTTATCATTTTCAAATCTACTCCATACAGGCCTTTCCCAATAAAAGAAGCCGCGCGCAGCGCTGTATCCAATACCTTACGTGGCACTTGATAAATAGGAATAGTCTCCACCAATCCGCAGCGGCTCCGTCCGGAAGCATAATGGCAATAGATTTGCCAATGTCCCTTAGCCATATAATACTTACACGCATAGAGAGGCTCTCCATTCAGAATGCCGATACGCCAGTCAAAATCTGTTGGAGTGAACTCCTGAGCCAGCAGTATAGATGACTTCTCAAACAATACTTTCAACGCTTCATCCAACTCGATCTCATTATTGACTTTCTTCATACCAATAGAGAAAGAACCATCTGGGATTTTCAGGATAAAAGGACTACCAAGTTGTTCCGTAATCTCCTCATAAGAGTTGACATTCGATTTGAATAGTAATATGGAAAGCGGTGCCGGAATCTTTTCCTTCTCAAACAATTCTTTCAGATAAACCTTATTGGTACAGCGGATAATAGATTGAGGATCATCTATAACAGCCAACCCATTTTGTGTGGCCAATTGTGAAAGCCGGAACGTGTAATGGTTTAACGAAGTAGTGGTACGAATAAATAAGGCATCAAACTCCATCAGTCGTGTGGCATCTTCCTCAGTTAGCAATTCGGCATGAATATCCATCTTCTTAGCCAGTTCAAGTAGTTTGTGAAGTGCCTTTTTATCGCTTGGCGGAAATTTTTCATCCGGATCATACAATATAGCCAGGTTGTATCTTACCGATTTCGAAGCCTGAGGATTGCGCCACACTTTTCTGTTAAACAAATCCAGAGCATTAGCGAAATAATCCTCTTCCTCATTATTCAATGAGCTCAAAGGTAAAAACTGAATATTTTCTATCTGATTCTTATGTCGCGTATTTAATGTAACCCGCAATAAAGGAGCCGGATAATTCTCAAAAATAAAACGGGCTATACGCTCCAATCCTTTCTCTTTGCAAGTGCCAAAGTATACATTCAGAGACCAAAGATCATCGTTTATTTCATTTTTCTGAATCCATTGATAACAAAGCTTTTGAAGACTGCTATCCATACGGATACCTGCACCTGCTTCCACCTTATTAATTATATCTACTCCGGGAATAACTTTATGCCCCCTCGTCTGGGCTAATAACGAGCAATAATAGCCTTCGGAGTTATAGCTATAATCATTACTCAGGTTGATTACTAATTTACGATCCTTTCCCGGTGATTTATACTTCAGGTAGTCAGATACTGTTAAAATGCTGTTTGTTTTGGAATATGGTTTCCAATCATCCAAGCTGTCTACAAGGATCAATACATTGTTCATTTCATCTTTTTAAAAAAGTGCTCGAAAGTAGTGAATTAAGCAATACAAAATATCACAGACTCAATAATTATTTTCAAAGAATGAAAGCAACTCTGTTTTTGCTCAAAAATGCAACAAACAAAAGCTTCCCAGGGTTGTTTCTAATAGCAACTAAAAACAGACCTTGATTATGAAAAAGTTTAAATTCAGTTTATTGGCAGGCTTGTTGTTGCTGATATCTGCTTCCGTATGCGCGGAAAATACTCCGGAAAAAGTACAGGAAACTTTCAAAAAGATGTATCCTAAAGTGACGACCGTGGAATGGACGCATAAAAGTGATTACCACATTGCCGGATTCGTTTCAGATAGCCACGAAATGAACGCCTGGTTTGGAAACAACGCCCAATGGATAATGACAGAGACAAATGTCGAAAGCCTGGAAAATGTCCCTGCTCCCGTAGCTAAAGCATTTATGCAGACAGAGACGCCTCCTATACAAATCAGATATATAAAGATAATTACCTTCCCCCAAATGCCTACTGTAGTAATTATCGATATAGAAGAGTATAACTCTGACAGAGAAATTCAGCTTTTCTATGCTCCTGACGGTAAACTACTACAGAGCCTTGATGTATCTGGTGGTGATGGAGAAATCTATCCCGAGTTATTCGGGTAATACAAAATTCTTACCAAATACAAGAACAATTGAGTCAAACAGAATGTTATCTATAAAAATAACTATAAATAGCAAGACTTATGAGTAGACGTTCGCAGCTGGAGCATGAAGTATCATTAGCTCAAAAACGTATTAAGGAAGCTCCCCAAAATACGCCGGCAAACATCAGAAAAATTTGGGAACAAGAGTTGGTTGAACTTGAAGTAGAACTGAACAACCTGACTGACGATGAAGAAGATAATAACGATTAGCAACCTCTGACAATGAAATGGGATAATCAACTGATAAATCATTTGCAATGGTCGAATGCAATCATTAATCGTGAGGGCAAAGAAATCGTAGCGCAGGAAATTGCTGCAATGGCGAAGGATGGTGATGTGATCGGAGCCGGCTCCGGTTCTACCGTTTATCTGACGCTATTCGCATTAGCGGAACGTATTCGCAAAGAATCTCTACATATAGAAGTTATCCCTGCCTCCGCAGAAATTTCCATGACCTGCATACAATTGGATATACCACAAACGACCCTTTGGAATAAACGTCCAGACTGGGCTTTTAATGGTGCTGATGAAGTAGATCCGGAGAAAAGTCTGATTAAGGGACGTGGTGGAGCCATGTTCAAAGAAAAACTTCTGCTAAAAAGCAGTAGTAAAAACTTCATTATCATTGATGATACAAAACTGGTAGATCATTTAGGAAGTCATTTTCCAATACCTGTAGAAGTGTTTCCAAGTGCATTAACTTTTGCAGAAAGCGAGATGCAACGGCTGGGAGCTTCTGACGTGAAATTGCGTCTTGCCGGTGGAAAAGACGGGCCTGTTCTTACCGAAAACGGTAACTTTATTTTTGATACCCGCTTCAGTTATGTTGACCCTTCTTTGGAACAAAACCTGAAAGCAATTACCGGAGTAATTGAAAGCGGGCTTTTTATCGGATATGATGTTGAAATAGTAGTTGCGAAATAAAAAAGCAGCTGCCACTCAATCTGTGACAACTGCTTTTCTTTTATCTAATAAGTAAGCCTTAATACACTTCAATCTTTTCTGCAATTCGCTTAGCCTTATCTCTCAATGCATCCAGATCTGACTTTAACGGTGCATAGCATAACACCACGCCCATACGCCGATTGACGCGCGTCGTCGGCTTACCGAAAATGCGGAGATAAGTATCTTCTTCTTTCGTCACCTCTTCAATACCACGATAATCAGGACGTTCCTGGCTGGCAATATTTGAAAGAATCACAGCACTGGCACCAATACGCTCTTGCTTGATGTTTGGAATAGGCAAGCCTAGTACAGCACGCAAATGAAGTTCAAATTCATTCAAATTTTGTGTTCCTGCCAATGTCACCATACCCGTATCATGCGGACGCGGAGAAAGTTCCGAGAAATAAACTCCATTTTCATGGCTCAAGAAAAATTCAACTCCCCACAGACCGGCACCGGTCAGAGCCCGTGTCACTTTCTCAGCCATTTCCTGCGCTTCCTTCAAATGAGCAGGATCAATGTGCGCCGGCTGAAAACTTTCACGATAATCGCCCCCTTTCTGCACATGTCCGATGGGCGGGCAGAACAATGTAGGCCCATTCTTTTGCGTCACCGTAAGCAATGTTATCTCACTATCAAACTTGATAAATTCTTCAATAATCAATTCTTTTATATCACCACGGCTACCATTACAGCCATATTCCCAGGCATGCTCCAATTCATCCGCACTCTTCACAAGAGACTGCCCCTTGCCCGAAGAAGACATCAACGGCTTCACTACGCAAGGAAAACCAATCTTTTCAGAAGCAGCTTTCAACTCATCCAGAGTTTTTGCATAAAAATATTTAGCAGTTTTCAGTCCCAACTCCTGTGCGGCCAAATCACGGATAGCCTTGCGGTTCATGGTAAAGTTTACGGCACGGGCACTGGGTACCACCTGAATACCTTCCTTCTCAAAATCGTAAAGACGTTCTGTACGGATGGCCTCGATTTCCGGGACAATGATATCCGGCTGGTGTTTACGTACTACACGTTCCAATGCATCGCCGTCAAGCATGCTAAATACCTCATATTCGTCAGCCACCTGCATGGCAGGTGCTCCGGCATATGAATCACAGGCAATAATATATTGACCTTTTCGTTGGGCAGAAATCACAAACTCTTTGCCCAGTTCACCGGAACCTAACAATAAAATCTTCTTCATTTTTGCTATGTGTTTATATTAAGAAGCACAAATGTACGTAAAAAAATAAGTAGCTACCGCTTTAAATAATTTAAAAAACGAATGGATAGCTCATTTTTATCTGTATCTTTGTAGCATAAACAATAGGGTTTATTCTGAAATCTTCTTTGTGCATGTTTGCTTTTGCGGTATTCCGCAAATTATTCCATCCCAAAATGACCTCATAATCAGCTCCTTTGTTCGTCACAAGATTAAATTGTTGTATGAATCCTGAACGGATTAGGTGCAGCTATTAGTCAGAAAAACTAAGTGCAGTATATAAACTGCATAATATATAATAATTAAAGAATGGCAGTAAAAAGAGTAACATCAAGTAAAAGAGACAGAGAAAAAGCGAAACAGAGTAAGCGAGAAGAAAAACAAAAGAGAAAAGAAGAACGCTTGAGCAGCGGTAGCCGTAGCTTCGAAGAGATGCTGGCTTATGTGGACGAAAACGGTATTCTTCATTCCACACCAGAAGGTGTTAAGCCTAAAGAAGAAATAGATGCTTCTGAAATAGAAATATCAATTCCGAAAAAAGACGAAGCAGAAGAAGTTCTGCCATTAAACGGACGTATTGAACATTTTAATGTGTCCAGAGGTTATGGTTTTATTAAAGATTTAGGAAGTGGTGAGAAATATTTTTTCCACGTTACTTCCGCTCCCGAAGGGATAACCGAAGGGGATAACGTAACATTTGAAATTGAACGTGGTACGCGAGGTATGAACGCCGTGCGGATCTCAATCATTAATAAATAACAATTTTAACTTACAAAAAGAAATGAACATTTATGTTGCAAACCTAAGCTGGAACACAAACAGTGACAGCTTACAGGAATTATTTTCACAGTATGGCGAAGTAACTTCAGCCTACATTATTAACGACAGAGAGACGGGACGTTCACGCGGTTTCGGCTTCGTAGAAATGCCGAATGATGAAGAAGGTCAGAAGGCTATTGACACTCTTAACGAAACAGAATTTGAAGGCAAGAGCATTGCAGTAAGCGTAGCTCGCCCCAGAACAGAAAGACCTGCAGGCGGCAACCGTGGTGGCTATGGCGGCGGTGGCAATCGTGGCGGCGGCTACGGTGGTGGCAATCGTGGCGGTGGCTACGGCGGCGGCAATCGTGGCGGTGGCTATGGCGGCGGAGATCGCGGTGGAAGATATTAATCTTACAACTTAGCAAAGAAATGAAAACTGTTCGGGAATATTCCCGGGCAGTTTTTTTATACCCATATCACACCTATATATATCAATAATATCTATATTTGTATATTATGATAAGAACCAAACACATATTACTGACTCTTTCATTGCTATTGTGCAATGTCTGCATCCACGCTGCAACAGTCGATTACTCCGTGCGTGGAAAGATTATCGACAAGCAGTCCCGCCAACCGGTAGCGTATGCTAATGTCGTAGTTGTAGGTATTCCCGGCAAGGGAGCATCGACAGATTCTCTAGGGATATTTTGTATAGAGCAGATACCCCCTGGTATTTATCGCTTCGAAGCAACACTGATAGGTTATAAAAGCACAGTGACCTCCGAGTATTTGGTTTCCGCCTCTACGCCTTTCATCGAGATAGAGATAGAAGAAGATGAAAATATGCTATCAGCAATAGTGGTCACTCCCTCTCCTTTCCGGAAAACGGTGGAAAGTCCGGTAAGTATGAGGATTATCGGCTTGCAGGAGATAGAAAAAAGTCCGGGAGGAAACCGCGATATCTCACGCATCGTGCGAGCCTATCCGGGTGTCTCTTTCTCTCCCATCGGTTATAGAAACGACTTAATAGTACGAGGCGGATCACCTTCCGAGAATCGCTTCTATATGGATGGAATAGAAATACCTAATATCAACCATTTTGCCACACAGGGAGCATCGGGTGGCCCGGTTAGTATAGTCAATGCAGATTTGATACGGGAAATCAGTTTCTACACCGGAGCATTTCCGGCCAATCGTTCCGGAGCCATGAGTTCAGTATTAGATTTTCGTCTGCGCAATGGCAACCCGGACAAACAGATATTTAAGGCAACCCTGGGAGCATCCGAAGTTTCTTTCAGCGGCAACGGACATTTGAGCGATAAGACAACCTATCTGTTTTCTATACGTCAATCTTATCTGCAACTACTGTTCAAGACTTTGGGACTTCCTTTCCTGCCAAACTTCATTGACGGTCAATTCAAATTGAAGACCAAACTGTCAGCACATGATGAGCTGATCCTACTTGGCTTAGTCGGCATTGATAAGATGAAACTGAATACAGACGAGAAAGGAGAAGACGCGGAATACATATTAAGTTATCTACCTACCATTCACCAGGAGACATTCACAGTGGGAGCTTCATACCGCCATTATGCAGGGAAACATGTACAATCGGTCACCTTAAGCCATAACTACCTGAACAATCGTAATATAAAATATCTGAATAATGATGAATCTTCCGAAGACAATCTGACACTCCGGCTTCGTTCAGTAGAGCAAAAGACCAGCCTGCGCTTTGAAAACCAAACGAGATTAGGGCAATGGACATTGAAGGAAGGTGCAGAAATGAATTATTCCAACTATACGAATCAAACGAATCAGCGAATATTCGGTATAACCTCTACACTCTCTGATTACCGGACGGATTTGAACATATTCAGTTGGGGCGGTTTCTTCTCAACAGATTATACCACTGCCAATAAACGTTTTTCCGCATCCGCAGGCATCCGTACAGATGGTAACAACTACAATAAGGAGATGAAAGAATTATGGAAACAGCTCTCTCCCCGCCTCTCCTTATCTTACGAACTAACCCAGCAATGGACATTAAGCGGAAATACAGGTCTATATTACCAATTACCACCTTATACAGCATTAGGTTTTAAGGACAACGATGGCCTTTATGCAAATAAGAATTTAAAGTATATGCAAGTGATGGAGACCAGCCTCGGACTTGATTGGCATTTACAGAATAGGTTGATGATTTCGGCAGAAGGTTTCTTTAAGCGTTACAGCCGTATGCCTCTTTCTCTCCGTGATGACATCCCTCTGGCATGTAAGGGAGACGATTACGGCACAGTAGGTAATGAGGCATTGATACCAACTGCACGAGGGCGTGCTTATGGTGTAGAAACCATGTTGCGTTGGCAGATACCGGGACGTTTCAACTTTGTATCTTCCCTCACAGTCTTCCGCAGCGAATATCGCAATGGAAATGCCGGCAGTGATGATAAGATCCCCTCCGGAATCAAATACATCTCTTCTGCGTGGGACAACCGTTTCATTCTCAACGTAAGCGGTACGTATAATCTTCCACATCGTTGGAGTATCGGAGGAAAATTGAGTTATATAGGTGGTGCCCCTTACACTCCTTACGATGAAGAAAAATCCTCATTAGTTGAAGCCTGGGATGCACAGGGGCGTCCGTATTATGATTATTCAAAATACAATACGGAGCGTCTACCCAATTTCGCCCAACTCGATATTCGTGTAGATAAATCTTTCTATTTTCATCGCTGCATGGTAGGTTTTTATCTCGATTTGCAGAATATCACAGGAAGTAAGTTGAAGCAGCAGGATGTGATTATGAGTACAGGAGTTATTGAAAACCCGTCTGCGCCTGTAGGAAAACAAAGATACAAGATGAAATATCTGAAACAGGAAAGTGGAACGATATTACCGTCGATTGGAGTTACCGTAGAATTCTAATGCCAGGCCTTTGTTATTGACCTACAAAAAGTAAATAGCCGGAATGATCTCAAATAAATCATTCCGGCTATTATAATAAAACTATGACACTTTTCTTATTATTGAAATATCATTTATTGATGTTGTTCCCTCAGCAAATCATTCACCGTCTTTACCGGATTAAACGTACTCAAAGAAACTTCTACAAACACCGTATTCCAATCACTCATAGCACCGTTCCACAATCCTGGAAGTTCAAGTGCCTTGAGTTCTTTACCGTTCTTCGATTTGTAAGAGATGAAACCGGTAGCCTTATCTACGAAATTAACAAGATCAAACTTATGGCCCTTATAATCGCGCACAGCACAAACCAAATCTACAGGATTAAAGTGCGTACCCTTTTCGAACATCTCTTTCTTCTCCGGATCGTCCATATCAATTTGAGAACTTTCAAGAATTTGCAGGGAAATAGTACCGTCATTATTATATGCCAGGAACGGACCGCCACCCGGCTCGCCTACATTTTTCACCATACCACATACGCGCATCGGACGGTTCAGTTTCTCTTTCAGATAAAGTACAAGTTCGGCATCCTCCAAATTCTTTGTCTCAGGATTCTTGCAGAATAATTTCTTTTGCAGGAATTGCAGAATTTCAAGCACTTGCTCGTGAGTATATCTGCCACTATCCAAAAGTTCCAGATAAGCAAATGCTTTTTGTTGCAGCGCCACTAATACTCCGGCAATCAGCTTCTTATACAACACGGTGTCGCCTTTCAACTTATCGGGCACCACATTGTCGATATTCTTGATAAAGATAATATCTGCATCAAGATCATTCAGATTCTCGATCAATGCGCCATGACCACCCGGACGGAACAATAATTTGCCATTATCACGGAAAGGCTGGTTATCCATATCAGCAGCAACCGTATCCGTGCTAGGCTTCTGTTCAGAGAAAGTAACATTATAATCCACTCCGTATTTCTTTGCATAAACGGCTGCTTTGTCAGCCACCAATGCTTCGAATAAACGGCGATGTTCGGGAGAGACAGTAAAGTGTACGTTTACTTTTCCATTCTTATTAGCCGCATAGAGAGCACCTTCCACAAGATGTTCTTCCAATGGAGTACGGCTTCCATCTTCATATCTGTGGAACTTCAGCAAACCTTTCGGAAGCGCACCATAATTCAATCCTGCCGCCTCAAGCAATGCAGCCACTACAGCTTTATAATCACCCCCAGCCATCAATGCGGGAATGTTCTTCTCGAATGCTTTCTCACAGGCGGCATTCAAGTCATTATAGAAAGCGAACTTTTCAATCTGCTCAAAAAATGTTTTTTCGAATTTAGTTTCGGGCACATCATAATCAGCCCCGAGAAATTCGAATAAATTCTTGAACATACGGCTTGCCGCACCTGAAGCAGGAACAAACTTCACTACTACTTTATCTGTCCGCGTATATGCATCCCATGCATCGAGATAGAGCTTCTGCTCTTCTGCTGCAGGTGCCAGAATACCTTTTTCCAATGAAGCGGCAGCAGCCAGCTTTAAGTACGGGAAACCTTTCTCAAAACAGGTCAGCTGTTCAGCTATCTGCTCTTCTGAAATACCTTTTTGCCTAAGCAACTCTTTGTCTTGCGGTGTTATCATACTATCTATTTTTTATTAATTGATTGCCAAAAATACAAAAAAAGCACAAGCCTTATAATAGAAAAGAAGAAAAATTCTACCTTTGGCCAACAAAAATGGACGATTATGGAAAGAGATGAATTTTTCACTACTGAAGAGAAGGAATCTCTCTTCTCTCTCTACAGAAAATTATTGCAGTTGACCGGTGAGACATTACAGAAAGGTGACTGTAGAAAACTGAAAACACATCTTATCAACTCTATAAAGGATAACCGAGTTCAGCGTGACACCTTCGGACTGAATCCACTGGTTAAAGATATGCAGACTGCCGTTATCGTGGCCGAAGAAATCGGAATGAAACGGGCGTCTATTCTGGGCATCATGCTGCATGAAAGCGTGAGAAACGGAGCTTGTACCCCCGAAGAAGTGCAAGCCGCCTTCGGTGAAGACGTGGCAGGTATCATCCGCGGACTCATCCGCGTAAATGAGCTTTACTCCAAAAGCCCGACTATCGAATCAGAAAACTTCCGCAACCTGTTGCTCTCGTTTGCGGAAGATATGCGTGTGATCCTAATAATGATTGCAGACCGCGTGAACATCATGCGGCAAATCAAAGACAGCAAGAATGACGAAGCCCGTCGGCAAGTGGCAAATGAAGCGGCCTACCTGTACGCTCCCCTCGCCCACAAACTAGGTTTATATAAGCTGAAATCGGAGCTGGAAGACCTTTCACTGAAATATACGGAGAAAGAGGTTTACTATCACATCAAGGATAAGCTGAACGAAACAAAAGCGTCCCGCGACAAGTATATTGCCGCCTTCATCGCTCCGATGCAGAAGAAACTGGAGGAGGCCGGATTGCATTTCCACATCAAAGGACGTACAAAGTCCATTCACTCCATCTATCAGAAGATGAAGAAACAGAAATGTCCGTTCGAAGGGGTATATGACTTATTCGCCATCCGCATTATCCTGGATTCACCTGTAGATAAAGAAAAGCAGGAATGCTGGCAAGCATACTCCATTGTAACAGATATGTACCAACCTAACCCGAAGCGCTTGCGTGACTGGCTATCTGTACCCAAAAGCAACGGTTACGAGTCATTACACATCACTGTAATGGGTCCCGAAGGCAAATGGGTGGAAGTACAGATACGTACCGAACGCATGGACGATATCGCCGAACGGGGACTCGCCGCTCACTGGCGTTACAAAGGTGTAAAGGGAGAAACGGGATTGGATGAATGGCTGACCACTGTCCGTGAAGCATTAGAAAACTCGGATAGTAACGGGCTGGAAGCTATGGACCAGTTCAAACTGGATTTATACGAGGATGAGGTCTTCGTATTCACTCCGAAAGGCGATCTGTTCAAGTTAGGCAAGGGAGCTACGGTACTGGATTTTGCCTTCCACATCCATAGCAAATTAGGATGTAAGTGTATCGGTGCAAAAGTAAACGGTAAGAATGCCCAATTGCGGCAAGTGCTGAATAGTGGTGATCAGGTGGAAATTATGACATCGAATACACAGACACCCAAACAGGATTGGCTGAATATTGTAACCAGCTCCAAGGCACGTACCAAGATACGCCAGGCATTGAAGGAGATGGTTGCCCGCCAGCATGCCTTTGCCAAAGAAACGATAGAGCGTAAATTCAAGAACCGGAAAATAGAATATGATGAAGCCGTAATGATGCGCTTGATCAAACGTCTCGGCTTCAAGACAGTGACAGACTTTTATCAAAGCATCGCAGATGAAACACTGGATGTAAATGAAATCATCGATAAATATCTGGAACAGCAGAGGAGGGAAAGTGATACGCATGACGACATCACATACCGCAGTGCTGAGGGATATAATTTGCAACAGACACAGAACGATGAAATCACCCGTTCGAAAGAGGATGTACTGGTAATTGATCAGGATCTGAAAGGACTGGACTTCAAGCTGGCACGCTGCTGTAGTCCGATTTATGGAGATGATGTTTTCGGTTTTGTTAGTGTGACCGGCGGCATCAAGATACATCGTAGTGACTGCCCTAACGCCACACAGTTACGTGAACGATTCGGATACCGGATTGTAAAAGCACGCTGGGCCGGTAAATCGCAAGGTACGCAGTATCCGATTACGCTACGCGTTGTGGGACATGATGATATAGGCATTGTTACAAATATCACTTCGATCATATCCAAAGAAAATGATATCTCATTGCGCTCTATCGGCATTGACTCCCATGATGGTTTATTCTCCGGAACGATGACTATTATGGTAGGTGATACAGGACGACTGGAGACACTGCTCAAGAAGCTGAGGACGGTGAAGGGAGTGAAACAAGTTTCAAGAAGCTGAGAAGAAAAATGAATGAAGAATAATGAATGATGAATTAAATGACTTATGAAATATAGTTTTAAAAAACAGATCCGCAGTTTCGGATATGCCTGGAAAGGTATCCGGCAATGTGTAGGGAAAGAACAGAACTTAAGTTTTCATCTCATTACTACAGCAGTGGTGATAGCTGCCGGTTTTTTCTTTGGCATAACACGTACAGAATGGATAGTCATTATCTTATGTATTGGCGTGGTAATAGCCGCGGAACTGTTCAATACAGCCATTGAGAAATTGGTGGATCTGGTTTCTCCCGAGCGTCACCCCATTGCAGGGCAGGTAAAAGACATTGCCGCCGGAGCAGTGCTAGTGTGCGCTGTTGCGGCGGCAATTATCGGGATCATTATTTTTCTCCCGTATTTATAAATACTCAGGCGCAGATTACCAGATTCTTTTCCTGATACAAATCTGCATGATCCGTGCCAGACAATTATCTTACTTTTTTCCTCTTATAATAAGGATACGTCAGCAAAAAGAAGGAAGCCAAAGCTACCAGGATTCCAATACTGATTACCTTATAAATCAACTGAAAATCAGTATATAGATAAATATCTGCGATACCGGTTCCATTTGCTAATTCGGAATACATTTCTCCATGATCCGATAGAAAACAACAAACTGCAAGACCAATCAGAATACCGGTTTCCATGGCCAAATGGCAAGTTGTATTCGCTGTTCCCCGTTGACAATGTTGCGAGAGTTTAACAAATATCTTCGTAAAAGGTATCGTAAGCACTACCAGAACAACGAGAAAAAACAGTGCAGCATAATCCCCTTGTTTGATTAACAATAATGCAATACCGGGAATAAAAGCAATCAGTACCAAATTGAGGGCGGGAAGCCAACTCCGCAACAACAAGAAACGGTCAAGATTGCAATACCCCACTCCTATCGGTGCACGGAAAGCTACATATACCCGCAATGCAAATAGAATACTGAATATACTGCATAATATAGAAAAATATGCCGTCATACTGAAACCTTTGAGCTGGAACATCCATATTCCCGCTACCACTCCTACCAGCATACCCAAGCGGGCTGCCAGTGCAAAGCCCAGATTTCCGGCACTACGGCGCGAAGCAGTAGTGATATCGATGGCCACCGTAATACCTGCCGTCGTAGCCAATCCGAATGCTCCACCCTGCATAGCAGCAAGCATCAGCAATCTCGGAAAAGTATCGACAAAGATATAGCCTAAAGTCGTTCCCAATATCACAAATATGGAATAGACAAGTACACGTTTCCGCTTATACTCATCTCCCAGATATGCATGAAACGGCCCCACCAGGAACATCGCCGCTGCAAATACCAGAAACATGCTGCCGGCCTGCCCTGTGGAAATGCCCAACCGGGACATCATCACTGAGGGAAGCACCGGGAAAAGCATGTAGATGGATGCAAAAAGCAGGAAATTGGCAAAGCACATCCTCATAAAGCCCAGTGACCAAAGATTATCAATATTGCTCTTTCTCATTCGGGAAATCTAAGTTCTTGACATCAGATACATAACGGCTGATAGCATCAGTCATCACTGTATGCAGATCGGCATAACGACGCAGGAAACGAGGACGGAAACCATTGTTCATTCCCAGCATATCCTGAATCACCAACACCTGGCCATCTACTCCACCACCGGCACCGATACCGATAATAGGAATGGTCAGTTCACTTGCCACACGTTCGGCCAGAGCGGCAGGTATTTTCTCCAGTACAATGGCAAAACAGCCGGCTTCTTCCAGCATATGAGCGTCACTGATCAGTTTTTCAGCTTCTGTATCATCTTTCGCACGAACCGTATAAGTACCGTATTTATTGATAGATTGCGGCATCAGCCCGAGATGTCCCATAATAGGGATACCGGCACTGAGGATACGTTTCACCGTACCTATAATTTCTTCACCACCCTCCAGTTTCAGAGCGTCTGCATGACTCTCTTTCATAATACGGATAGCCGAAGCAAGACCTTCCATCTCATTACCTTGGTAAGATCCAAAAGGCATATCCACCACCACCATAGCACGTTTCACACCACGAACTACGGATTTTGCATGATATATCATCTGGTCGAGGGTAATCGGAAGCGTAGTCACATTACCTGCCATCACATTACTGGCAGAGTCGCCTACCAGGATTACATCCATGCCTGCACCGTCCACAATCTGCGCCATAGTATAGTCGTAAGACGTCAACATAGATATCTTTTCGCCTCTCTGCTTCATCTCTACAAGGCGATGAGTAGTCACTTTTCGAGTGTCATCTGAAATATAACCAGCCATAATTATTTAGTTATAAGTTATTAGTTATGAGTTATTATTTCTCAAAATTTGGGCGCAAAGGTATAACTTTAAATTAATAACCTCATAAAATTATGATAAAGTTTTAAATGCAGGCGAATCACTTATTCAATATTTTTACATACATTTGTTTCATTATACAATTCACATACAAAGATATACCATGAAAAACCTCTTTACTCTGCTCACATGCATTTTTATGCTGGCTATAAAGTTAGAAGCACAAGCACAAGTCAGCAATTCACCAGTTCAGCAACCAGTTCACGGATGTTGGTATAACCCGGACACTCAGGAATGGTTGTTAGGTTTCTTTAAAAGCTTTGCCATATACGAAGATGATATTTGGTTGTATCAATCTATGAATATTCGAAAAGGGAAAGCGGAGATTACGCTTGGAAAAGGGAATGAGAGTAGAATGATTAAACTTAAATTCGACAATAAGCAAGACAGTATTTGTACTGCCATACTTCCTGATAAACGGCAATTAAAATTAGCCCGGCACTCCGTGCAACCGGAATTTAAGTGCAAAGACCACCGCACATTTACAGACAACGGTTACTACACAGACTCTGTCACCCTCATTGGATATCTGCAACATACGGAGCGAACTTCACCTTTTCCTATCAGTGTGCCCAATTTCTACACTGATGAAGAAGATACATATTATGCGGATATAGATTCACTAGGATGTTTCAACATCACTTTTCCTGTCATAAATACAACCTCCGTTTTTCTGGACTGGGGAAAAGAGGGAATCAATATCTATGATGTAGTAGAACCTGGTGAAAAGATATTCCTATACCATGATTATGCCACCAACCGCACTCAATTCATGGGAAAAAATGCCCGCTTACATACGGAATTAAGAAACTATGCTTTGTATCCACCTAATAAAGAATATAGTATATATGTTCCTTATTACGACAAAACGATGAGCCATGAGGAATTTATGCAGAAACTGGAGGATATCTACAAGACGAAAGTAAATATATTAAAGGGATACACAGACAAGCATCCATTGCTTTCAGACAGATTCATGCAATATATACAATCCGGCTACACAATGGATCTGGCCTCCTACCTCATGCAAAGACGTTTCGCACTGAGAAGGGGATTTAATAAGGAATTCTTTGATAAGCCTTATACAGACTATGTAGACAGTCTGTATAACCGTTTACCACAACCTTATACATTACAGCGAAATATCAGTTCTTTTCTAAGGGACTATCTGGGTTACTATAATAGTATGTTTTCCACAGCTATCACCCTCAGCAATATTGAAGTGCTCCGTTATCTGGATCAGAAACAAATTCACTCCCTGAATAAACAGCAAAAGGAAGATCTTCTGGCATATGAACATGCCATAGACCTCAGTATATTGGGAAGACATTATGGAAAAGATTCTTTAGAAATAGATTCATTAGCCTTGCCCTACAAAGAAGGAATGCTACGCACCAACGAATTACTGAACGACAGCAGTATACTCCATTTGTGTCAGCAATATCAATCCCTGATACCTTTTTTAATGGACAAAAAGAGAATAGACGAGCAACTTATTTGTTTCAAACAGATAGAAGCTTCTCCAATGTTAAAAGAATGGATAACTACCAAAACTTTCTATAACAACATGGAATACAACAGAAAGGAACTGGACGAAAATATTCTGGAATACTTCAAGCAACTTGTCACCCATAAAGAGTTCAGGAGTACAATAATGGATCAACAGGAAACATACATCGCACTCAGTAAGCAAGAGATGAACTACCCGGAAAGTTTAAAGGAAACCGCTTATTTAAAAGATAGCAACGATGCCGACGAACTATGGCATACATTGATTGCCCCCTACAAAGGAAAAGTCATTTATGTAGATATATGGGGAACTTGGTGTAGTCCGTGCAAAAGAGAAATGCAATTGGTTGCACCGATAAAGGATGAAATGCAGAATAAGGATGTGATCTTTATGTACTTTGCCAGCAACTCTGCCGAAGCAACCTGGAAAAACTGCATCAAAGAATTCCGTTTAACCGGTCCTAACATAGTGCACTACAACCTCCCTCAGAAGCAACAGCAAATGCTGGAACAGAAATTCTCTATCAATAGTTTCCCTACCTATATGTTAATAGATAAGGACGGAAATATTACAGACATGAAAGCACCTTCTCCCAGCAGGAAAGCTGAATTGATAAATAGATGCAATGAACTGCTGACTAAATAGTCAGCAGTTTCTCATAATCCATACCTTTGAAGTCATCAATGATATAATGACACAACGGAGCAATTTCTTCGCGTGAATTGGTAGTAGACAGACCGATTACCGTAGCTCCGGAAGCCATACCCGCTTTCAGTCCGTTGAAAGAGTCTTCGAAAACATAAGTTGTTTCCGGTGTGGTACCAAATACTTTCATGCCAAGCAGGAAGCAATCCGGTGCAGGTTTGGAAGCTGTGAACATTTCAGCTGTAAGAATACGGTCGAACATAGTTTTGATTTCGGGTTTGGCACGATATACAGCTTCCATCTTTTTATCATTGGAACTAGTGACCACAGCCATCTTTACACCATTGCGACGGAGATCGGCAATAAAAGATTCTACACCGGGAATAAATTCGAATGTCATTTCCTGCTCAAAGCGGTCGAGGCCGGCGGTAATTTCTTCCTGTTCTTTAATCATACCGGGAAAGAAGGTGTTATAGATATACACCAAAGTTTGTCCCTTTACGCGGCTTTCAAGATCTTCCATACCCAAATAATCTACTCCCATTTTGTGCCAGAAGATGCTATACTGCGTCTCTGTGTCGACAACGACACCGTCGAAGTCGAAAAGAACAGCGATGTTTTTTGTTTCAGTCATATAAACTTCCTTTTACCTTATAATGTTAATACCTTATCAATTACGATACAAAGGTCTGAATAATCCTTGAACAGAGCAAATAAATGAGTAACTTTGCTGCAAATACAGATACGCGGACGGCACGGACCGGAGCGGACGAACGCGGATTCATTACTTTCTTTAGATTAATAGTTATGGATAATAACCCTCACATATTAGGTACCGAACGTATAGGTAAACTGCTGCTACAATATTCTATACCCGCCATCATCGGTATGACGATTACTTCACTGTACAACATCATCGACAGCATTTTCATCGGTCACGGTGTGGGTGCGATGGGTATTGCCGGATTGGCCATTACTTTTCCGCTGATGAATCTTGTGGTAGCATTCTGTACATTGGTGTCGGCAGGTGGATCTACAATCTCATCCATCCGTTTGGGGCAGAAAGATTTGGACGGAGCTACCGAGGTATTGGGAAATACGCTGATGTTTTGTCTGATCAATGCTGTTGTTTTCGGCGGACTCGCCTTTTTGTTTCTGGATGAAATATTAAGATTCTTCGGTGCCAGCCAGGATACACTGCCCTATGCCCGGGATTTCATGCAAATTATTCTTGCAGGAACACCTATTACTTACACGATGATCGGACTGAACAATATCATGCGTGCCACGGGATATCCTAAAAAGGCAATGTTGACTTCCATGGTAACCGTGGTTTGTAACATCATCCTTGCTCCTATCTTTATCTTCCATTTTGACTGGGGTATTCGCGGAGCTGCCACAGCAACCGTTATTTCGCAGTTTATCGGTATGGTGTGGGTAGTGAAGCATTTCCTTGATAAAGACAGCTTTGTACGCTTCCGCCCGGACTTTTGGAAGCTAAAGAAGCGCATCATCAGCAGTATTTTTTCGATTGGAATGTCGCCTTTCTTAATGAATGTGTGCGCCTGTGTCATTGTGATTATCATCAACAACTCTCTGCAACGCCACGGAGGTGATATGGCCATCGGAGCTTACGGCATCATCAATCGCCTGCTCACTCTCTATATAATGATTGTATTAGGATTAACCATGGGTATGCAGCCCATTGTGGGGTATAATTTCGGGGCACAGAAGCATGACCGTGTGAAGCAAACCTTGAAACTGAGTATTCTGACTGGTGTGTGCATCACGAGCAGTGGTTTCCTCATTTGCGAGCTTTTCCCGTATGCAGTGTCCGCTATCT
Organism: Bacteroides sp. MSB163; assembly: GCF_036416795.1. Lineage (NCBI taxonomy): Bacteria > Pseudomonadati > Bacteroidota > Bacteroidia > Bacteroidales > Bacteroidaceae > Bacteroides > Bacteroides maternus. The sequence goes on from NZ_CP143867.1 coordinate 4,883,463, forward strand.
TCACAAACGATCAGGAACTGATTGACATTGCTTCACGCGGTGTTCGCATTTGCGTGCTGATGTTCCCGTTTGTGGGTGCGCAGATCGTTATCGGTAACTTCTTCCAAAGTATCGGAAAGGCTAAAATCAGTATTTTCCTTTCACTTACCCGGCAACTCTTATATTTACTTCCCGGTCTGATCTTCTTCCCCCGCTTTATAGGATTGAATGGTATCTGGACCAGTATGCCGGTGGCTGACTTTTTCGCTTTCCTAACGGCACTCGTAGTGTTATGGACGTATATTCGAAAGAAAAACAGAGAGAGTATCGCGTAAGTAATTTGTACCACTCAAACAGAAGGTATAACCTTCAACTAAAAAGGGTGTAGCCCTAACACCAAAGGGCTACACCATCCTTATCAAAGGGTGTAGCCATCCGATCTGAAAGGCTACACCCTTTTTATTCTGCTTTACAGATAGCTGTAGGCATGGTTAAAGCATTAAATTACCTCTATTCACTCTTGATGCTCTGTACAGGGTTTTCATTAGCTATGCGCCAGGCTTTCCAAATGACGCACACCGTAATAATCAGCAGATTAGCAATACCCACCAGTACATACACCGGCCATCCTAGCGGCACTTGTATGGCAAACAGATCCATCCATATTCCATTTACATACCATGATCCTATCGTCCCCATGATGACTGCCGGTACCGCCACCCAAAGTACATCGAGCGAAAGCATTTCCAATATTGTAGACGACTCGGCACCATTCACCTTACGGATAGCAATTTCTTTGGAACGGCGACGCACCTCATCGGTAGTATAACCTATTAATCCCATCAGCATAACGAAGAACATCACCACTGTTGCCAATATGGTAGCATCGCGGAAAATACGAACAACACCATAAGCATCCTGCATGTCAAGCTCCAAAGAATAGAAATCTACTGTTTTCGCAGGAAAGGCAGCTGCTGCCTCACTGTTCAGTCGCCTCAGGTTCTCCACAAAAGGTTCTTTGAGGCGAACATGGATAGAGCCTCCAAACCGTCCGCAACGAACAATAAGCGGTTGTTGCGACACATAGAACGATGCGGTATGGAAATCTTTGAGCACTCCCACAATACGGAGATCTCCCAGACCTGTATTCCCTTGGTGCACAATACGCCCCACTACATCATCACCCCAGCGCATCGTCTTGGCAAATGTTTCATTCACAACCGCCTCATTGCGCTCGCGTGCCATGCGCCCCTCTTTCATCGTCATGCCCATCATCTTCGGATAGTTTTCTGTTTCCACACAATAGCGCGAAGAGAAAAGTGACTGTCCGCTTTCGTTCAAGATCCTCATGCCGCTCATTCCGATACATGGCGGATAACTGGCAGATTCCACATCCTCCACATAAGGCAGTCCGAGAAAGAACTGACGTGCAGCATCACGCTCAGAGTCACTCTCAAAGTAGATGTCGGACGTAGCTATACGACGGGCATCGTAACCTGTATCTTTATTCAATACATAATGATACTGAGCCATAATGACACACATCAGCCCACAGATGAAGGCTACACCCAAAAACTGAATGAAAAGCAATGGACGTTTCCACCCTTTCTTTCCTTCTGTGTAGTGACGGAAAACCAGCGACACGGGTATCCGTGAGAACATCCGCCCTGGTAACACTCCGCCTATGACAAACAGTATTCCTATCACCGACAGTGGCACCCAGATACGACTAAGTGCAAAAAGTGACGTCAACCGGACTTCCATCATTTCTTCTATCATCTCACGGAAATTCAGCAACAGAAACGCCATCAGTATCAATGACAACAAAATGATAATGCTTGTCTCCAACAAAAACATGGAGAATACAGTACCTCCCGATGCACCATTACATTTATGCACTCCCACTGCTTTAGCACGATATGAAAGCGAAGAAATAGAAATAAGCACATAATTCAGCGCAGCAATGAAAAGAATAGCCAGACCGAGAATCAACGTAATAGCATTCATACGTCGTACCGCTTCATCGCCACGATACACATCGCGCAATGGCTTCACAATGGAAGTATAACTGGAATTGTCCTTTCCATCCTGAGGAAGATAATTTTGAATGACAGCCTCCAGGCGGGCATTGAACTTCTCAACATCTACCTTCACGCCCGGATGAAAACGGATATATTGAAAGAAAGAATCACCTCCTTCCCAGGAATTCTCCGCCCAATCACGACTCCAGGCGCTGACGATAGAAATGACAGCTTCAGGATTCATGGTTGAATTCTCAGGCAAGGCAACGTAGACTCCTTTCACAGTAAGCTGTAACTGCTTATCATAACTTATCACTTTACCAATGGGGTCCTCGTCACCAAACATTTTTTGTGCCAGACGGTCACTCAGAAAAACCACATCCTTTTGCTGAAGTTCATGCAGCGGATCGCCTCTGAGTACGTCGATGCCCAGTGTCTGAAAAAAGAGTGAATCTGCCATTACAGTGTAGTCTTTAAAACGCACACTGCCGTTATAAAGCGGTCCAAAAGCCATGTATTTGCAAACACTGACAGCAGCTTCCACTTCTTGGGGAAAGTTCTCCAAGACGGCACCTGCCACAGGGGGTAGGTTAAGTTCACCCGGCTCGCCCCGCTCACTATTGATGGTAAAGATGGAGAAGAGCTGGTAGATGCGGTCCGGATCACGGTAGCAAGTATCATAGCTCTGCTCAAAGGCAACACGGACAAAAAGCAGGATGCTCATCGTCAACGCTAAGCCCAGAGAGAGAATCTTGATGATATTGCTGCCGCGACCACGGAGCAGTGTTTGAATTACATAGTAAATCTGCTTCATACATTTACTCGCTTTTAATACTGTTTACCGGATTTTCGTTCGCTATCCGCCATGACTTCCAGATGACGCAAGCGATGATAAGTAACAGGATAACTAATGCTATCAATATATATACCGGCCAGGAAAGCGGCACTTGTTCGGCAAACTGATCCATCCACATTTCATTGATATATGCTGCAGATATAATGCCGATAATAACAGCCGGAGCCGCTACATAAAGGACATCTTTCGAAAGCAGCTCCAATATTCCCGAAGACTCCGCCCCATTCACCTTACGAATAGCGATTTCCTTGGAACGACGACGCACTTCGTCTGTAGTATAACCAATCAAGCCCATCAGCATGACAAAGAACATAGTCAGTGCCGCCAATATCGTGGCATTACTGAAGACACGAACCGGATTATACTTGTTCAAAATCTGATCTTCCATACTATAGAAGTCAACCGTCTTGTCAGGATAAGCCTCAGAGACGTCCTTGTTCAGACGACGCAAATTCTCGGCAAAGGGTTCCTTGAGACGTACATGAACAGTATTACCAAAGGTACGGGTATAGCCAAACATAATGACATCCTGTGGCTGATAGAAAGAGCCTATATGGAAATTCTTCAGCACACCTACTACTTTCAAATTTCGACCTTCGGCACGCAACGGATGATTCAGCGCCTTGTCTCCCCAACGCATCCGTTCCGCAAAAGCCTCATTCACGACTATTTCGTCCGATGCACGCGCCGGACGCCCTTCCTTCATCGTCATCCCCATCATCTTAAAGTAGTCCTCAAGTGCATAACTGAATCGGGTCGAAAAGAGCGATTGTCCACCCTCACCTTCAATCATTGAACCGCTATAGCTCCATATAGGGGTACTGACAGCGGAAGATACCTCCTCCACATAAGGCAGTCCGCGAAAGAATTGCAAGGCAGGACCACTCTCCTCTTCGCCACCGAAATAAATACTGCCAATGGCTACACGCTGCGGATTATAGCCCATATCTTTATCTTTCACATAATTGTACTGCGCCATCACCACATACATCAGTCCACAAATGAAGGCCACACCCGCAAACTGAACGAAAAGTAACGGACGTTTCCATCCCTTCTTACCCTCCGTATAGCGGCGGAACACCTGAGACACAGGTATGCGGGCAAACAGCCTGCCCGGCAGAATTCCACCTACAATGAACAGAACCAGCACCACAACAAGCGGCACCCAGATACGGTCCGGAGCAAAAAGTACACTCAACTTGGCTGCGGTAGTATCTTCTATGAACTCCTGGAAATTGAGTAATATCAACCCCATCAACACCAGGGCCAACGCAATAATAATTCCCGTTTCCAAAAGAAACATCGAGAACACCGTACCTCCGCTCGCACCACTACACTTATGCACACCCACCGCTTTGGCACGATAAGTGAGCGAAGAAATAGATATCAGCACGTAGTTCAGTGATGCGATAAAAAGAATAGCCAAAGCTAAGATACTCATAATGCTATCCATGCGTTTCACCTGATCTTCGTCACGATACACATCACGGATAGGTTTCACAAAGGCTGTGTAACCGTATGCTTTCTTATCTTCTTCCGGACGATATTTCTGTATCATGGCATCCAGACGGGCATTCACGATTTCTTTATCAGCTCCCGGACGAAAACGGATATATTCGTAATAGCTGTCACCACCACGCCAGGAATAGTTACCCCAGCCACGACTCCAACCTGTAGGCATGGAAATAACAGCCTCCGGACGCATAGTAGCGTTCTCGGGCAAATCGACATAAGTGCCCTTTACCGTCAGTTGCAACTCCTTATTATAACTAATGACTTTTCCAATAGGATTCTCACCACCATATATTTTCTGAGCCAAATCGTCACTCAAAAATATGACATCGTTCTGCATCAGATCTTTTTCCGGATTACCACTCAGTACCTCAATACCCATAGTCTTGAAGAAAAGTGAATCGGCTAATATTTTCCGGGCATCGATGCGTACACTGCCATTGTAAAGTGGTGAAGAAACAAAATACGCAATGCTGGTAGCCGCCTCTACCTCTTTGGGAAAATTCTCCAGAATGGCACCTGCCACAGGGCCACAGTTTTGTTTTTGCGGTTCAAATTGTTCACCCTCAGCCGAAAATATGGAGTATATCTGATAAAGATCACCATAATCCTTGTAGCAAGTATCGTAGCTTTGTTCAAAAGCCACACGTGAAAACAGCAGAATACTCATTGTCAAGCCCAATCCAAGAGAAATGACTTTGATTACATTCGAACCGCGCCCACGCAACAGGGTACGTATGACATAATATAGTTGTTTCATAGTTCAATCTCTTTATAAACTTATACTCCTTGTGCCGCAATACTGGCCACCACGCTACCATCAAACAAATGTATCGTACGATGTGCAAACGAAGCATCATGCTGAGAGTGTGTTACCATAATAATCGTCGTTCCCTCCCGATTCAATTCCGTCAACAGATTCATGACTTCCGCACCATTCTTAGAATCCAGATTACCGGTCGGCTCATCGGCAAGTATTAATTTAGGATTAGTTACCACAGCACGGGCAATAGCTACACGTTGCTGCTGACCACCAGACAATTGTTGCGGGAAATGCTTGGCACGATGGCTGATATTCATTCGTTTCAATATATCTTCCACCATCCGGCGACGTTCAGAAGCCTTAATGCCGAGATACGTCAAAGGCAACTCTACATTTTCATATACATTCAGTTCGTCTATCAGGTTAAAGCTTTGGAATACGAAACCGAGTTTACCTTTCCGTACACGGGTACGTTCTTTTTCTTTCAGGTCTCCGACTTCCTGTCCCAGAAGTTTATATGAACCTTCCGTCGGATTATCCAGCAATCCCAAGATATTCAACAGAGTTGATTTACCACAACCTGACGGTCCCATGACGGCTACAAATTCTCCTTCTTTCACCTCAAGATTCACATGGTTCAATGCTACTGTTTCTACTTCCGTTGTACGGAATACTTTGCTGATGTCATTAATTTCAATCATGATGTTTATTATTAAAGTCTTATATAATATTCTGTTTATATAAATGCAGAAAGCATGCCAAAACTTAAGATTCATTCATTATCAACAATTTATCTTTTTAAACGTATACAAATAGTGTCTAATAATTAGACACCTCCGTCTAAAAAATGGACAACTCTGGAAATTAGTACAGCACGAAGGAACAGAAAAAAGGAAAATAAGACAATCATTTATCTAAAAGAAAACTCTATCTTTGCAATCAGTTTTCAACCGAAGAGATTATATAATATTAATATTATACACATGAAACTATCTAAACTCCTGTTCATTCCGCTTATCGGCCTGTTTATGGGCGGTTGCGATATGATAGATTACCATCCTTATGATGTCCGCATCAGTGGTCAGACAGATATAAATAATCGTAATATAGAAAAGATAGAGGCCAATTGCAAGGATAAGGCAACTATTCGTTTTGTCACTATGGGTGACTCCCAACGTTGGTATGATGAAACTCTGGACTTTGTCAATCACCTTAATAAACGGGATGATATAGATTTTGTCATCCATGGTGGAGATTACAGCGACTTCGGTGTCACAGACGAGTTCCTGTGGCAACGTGATATCATGAATAAGCTGAAAATTCCCTATGTCGGTCTGATCGGTAATCATGACTGCCTTGGTACAGGCGAAGAGACTTTTCGTATCGTATTCGGTGACCCCAATTTTTCTTTCATAGCCGGTCGCATCAAGTTTATCTGTCTAAACACCAATGCTATCGAATTCGACTACTCCCGCCCCATCCCTGATTTTGAATTCATTAATGCCCAGTTAGATGATCGCCGCGACGAGTACGACCGTACTATCTTCTCTATGCATATACGCCCGTTCTGTTTTGAATTCAACAATAATGTAGCTCAAGCTTTTCAATATTCCATTAAGCAATTTCCCAGATTGTTGTTCTGTACAGCTGCCCATGAACATCGTTTATTCGAAGAGGATCTTTTTGAGGATGGCGTGATGTACTACATGAGCGACTGCATGAAACACCGCAACTATTATATATTTACTGTAACCCCTGATGGATATGAGCGTGAAGTGGTCTATTATTAAAGCACTGACGTGCTTCCTTCTTGTATGTTCATCGGCCGGCCATGCACAAGAAGCCAGTACAATAACTATAGAGCCGCGCCGGGTATTCAGAGATACTGTTATCATTACAAAATATGATACCGTGTGGCTGGAGAAAGAAAAAGTAAAAATAGACAGTGCCAATATCAATAGTAAACGTTCCAGCCGTTATGATAAGCGTGTCCATCGCTATCGTAAACATTGGGAAAGCCTGATACCAACACATACAAAGCTGCAATTTGCCGGTAACATGGGATTGCTGTCTTTGGGTACAGGATGGGATTATGGAAAACGGAATCAGTGGGAAACGGATATCTTTTTCGGTATTCTGCCTAAATACGACTCCAAACGTACTAAAATCACCATGACCCTGAAACAGAACTATATGCCATGGAGTATAGCTCTTGGAAAAGAATTTGCTGTCGAACCACTTGCATGCGGCATGTATTTCAATACAGTATTCGGCAGTGAATTTTGGACACATGAGCCCGAACGTTATCCAAAAGGCTATTACGGCTTCTCATCCAAGGTACGCATTCATGTATTTCTGGGACAACGTCTGACTTATAATATTCCCCCACGTTGGCGTCTGGGAGCAAGAGCCGTTACTTTTTATTATGAAATAAGTACCTGTGATCTGTATGTAGTAAGTGCATTCACCAACAAGTATCTGAAGCCCAAAGATTATCTCAGCTTATCGTTCGGACTGAAGACACAACTCTTCTAACCTTCTCTATAACCACAAAGTCATGTCTGCTCACGCAGACATGACCTCAAGAGAATTTATGGAATCGAACACATGTTATACAAACTCTTCAACCATGTACATATCTGTGACGAAGTCATCAACAATGTTACCAAGGTTCTCGCAGGCTTCATCAGGTGTTTCACCGTACGCACTGCACATGATATTACTTTTCAAATAGGCGTAATAGCCGCCATCGGTAGTTGCCTCAATAGCATAATCATTTCTATTCAGTTTCATATCTAACTCCTTTCTTTTTTATTACGATGCAAAGATGGAGATTCAGTGTTACGGAAACATGTATAGGATATGACAATGATGTAAAAATGGCAAGGGCTGCATCTTCTTTGTGCGAAGTGCAGCCCTTTACTTTAGATCTTAAAATATCCTATATTTTAATAAGAACGAGCAAATAAAGCACGACAAGCGGAAGGTTTGCCTGTCACCATACAGATACCCGGTTCTTTGTCATCATCCAAGAATGTTTCGAAAGGAATACAACGGATAGTTGCTTTTGTTTCTTCTTTAATCTTCTCCTCTGTTTCGACAGTACCATCCCAGTGAGCAAGAATAAATCCACCTTCTTCAATCTTCTCCTTGAATTCATCATAACTATCCACTTTCGTGATATGAGAGTTACGGTAGTTAAGGGCTTTCTGATAGACATTAGTCTGGATTTCTTCCAACAGGTTCTTTACATATTCTTCGATGCCGTCGCAAGAAAGAGTTTCTTTCTCCAATGTATCGCGACGCATAACTTCCATTGTATTGTTCTCCAAATCACGACCACCCATAACAAGACGTACCGGCACACCTTTCAGTTCATAATCAGCAAATTTGAAGCCCGGACGTTTGTTATCAGCATTGTCATACTTAACAGAAATACCCATAGACTTCAGTTTAGCAACAATGCCTGCTACTTTCTCGTTAATCTTCTGCAGCATCTCTGCGTTCTTATAGATAGGCACGATAACCACCTGTATTGGAGCCAGATGCGGAGGCAGTACAAGTCCGTTGTCATCAGAGTGAGTCATGATCAGTGCACCCATCAGGCGAGTAGATACCCCCCATGAAGTAGCCCAAACATATTCCATTTTGTTTTCCTTATTCACGAATTGCACGTCAAATGCCTTGGCGAAATTCTGCCCAAGGAAGTGAGACGTACCACTTTGCAAGGCTTTCCCATCCTGCATCATAGCTTCAATGGTATAAGTATCCAGTGCACCGGCAAAACGTTCATTAGCCGATTTTACACCTTTCACTACGGGAACCGCCATGTACTTTTCGGCAAACTCGGCATATACATTCAGCATACGTACTGCTTCTTCTTCAGCTTCCTCACGGGTAGCATGTGCAGTATGCCCTTCCTGCCACAAAAATTCAGCTGTACGCAGGAAAAGGCGGGTACGCATTTCCCAACGCATTACGTTAGCCCATTGGTTACACAAGATAGGCAGGTCACGATAAGAATTAATCCAATTCTTATAAGTATTCCAAATGATGGTTTCTGAAGTAGGGCGGATGATCAGTTCTTCTTCCAACTTAGCTTCCGGATCCACAATAACTCCGCTACCGTCAGGAGCATTTTTCAGGCGATGATGAGTAACGACTGCACATTCCTTTGCAAAACCTTCCACATGTTCTGCCTCACGGCTGAGGAAAGATTTCGGAATCAACAATGGGAAATAAGCATTCACATGCCCTGTTTCCTTAAACATATCGTCGAGTTGACGCTGTATTTTCTCCCAAATAGCGTATCCGTAAGGTTTAATCACCATACAGCCACGCACAGCTGACTGTTCTGCCAGGTCGGCCTTTACCACCAGTTCATTATACCACTGCGAATAATTCTCGCTGCGTTTGGTCAGGTCTTTTAATTCTACTGCCATTTTATTTTGTTTTTTAAAGTTTTTCGGATGTATCTATTAAATAGTCGGCAAAAGTACGAAAATTTGTGTATTTTCTCCCAATATTTATAATAAAAACAACTTGCTTGAATCAACATCAAAAAACCTCAATTACTAATAATCATCTCCCAGTCATCAAGAACAATCATTTCCCAGTTCGGAACACTACCTTCCACATGAGTAACAGATATACCATAAACTGAAAGGCTCTTATCAAAATGGGAGAATTCAATGAGAGCGGTTTCTTCTCCCTTTTGAATACGAAGATTTAAGAAATCACTCATTTGTTCCCAATCGGTAGGTCCAATGGCTAAAGATTGAATCACTCTACCGTCAAGTGGTGCACCAATGACAATGTCTTTAATGCGTTCAACAAAAGAAAGGGCTTGTTCGTAGGTCATAACAAAATGTTTTCTGCAAAGATACTATTAATCACAAACAGGGGCAAATCGAATTATATAAACGATAATAAAAAAAGCAGCTACTTACCGTAACTGCTTAACTTTCAAAAGAGCGGCAAACGAGGCTCGAACTCGCGACCCTCAGCTTGGGAAGCTGATGCTCTACCAACTGAGCTACTGCCGCATTGCTTTCTTAAAAAGACGGTGCAAAGGTAAAAGAAGTTTTTTTATATTCAAAAATAAAAATGTACTTTTACAGCCACTAAAGTGAAAAAAATATGAAACGAATCATACTCATTACCGGAGGTGCACGCTCCGGTAAAAGTAGCCATGCAGAAAAACTGGCGCTAAGTCTCTCTCCTACTCCTGTTTACCTTGCTACCGCACGTATTTGGGATGAAGAATTCCGACAACGTGTAATTCGCCATCAACAAAGACGCGGACCGGAATGGACAAACATAGAAGAAGAAAAAGAACTAAGCCGCCATCATTTGAGCGGACGGACTGTACTGATAGACTGTGTTACCTTATGGTGTACAAACTTCTTCTTTGATGTAAATACAGATACTGATAGCGCCCTGACAGCCGCCAAAGAAGAATTCGACCGTTTTACAGTACAAGATGCCACCTTCATCTTTGTTACTAATGAAATAGGTATGGGGGCTACTTCAGAAAACGAAGTTCAGCGTAAGTTCACAGATATGCAAGGTTGGATGAACCAGTACATCGCCAAACACGCTGATGAAGTATGGTTGATGGTATCAGGGATTCCGGTGAAAGTGAAATAGAGAGAAGGAAAAATGACAGAATGGTAAGATAATAAAATAGTAAGATCCAAAATTATAAATATACATATGAAAACATTTAAGATAATACGTCCGGACGAGAATATCCGTCCAGCATTGATTGATAAAATCAATAATCTAACTAAACCCAAAGGCTCATTAGGGACTCTCGAAGAACTGGCTCTGCAAATAGGCTGGATACAACAAACTCTGTCTCCCACCCTGCAACATCCACAGAATATTATCTTTGCCGCTGATCATGGCATTGTAGACGAAGGTGTCAGCCTTTCGCCTAAAGAAGTTACCTGGCAACAGATCAGTAATTTCTTACATGGAGGTGCCGGAGTGAATTTCCTTTGCCGACAGCATGGATTTACCCTGAAGATAGTAGATGCCGGTGTAGATTATGATTTACCTTATGATACAGGTGTCATTAACATGAAAGTGCGGAAAAGTACCCGAAATTATCTGCATGAAGCTGCTATGACAGAAGAGGAAATGGAACTATGCTTGGAGCGCGGTGCAGAAGTTGTACGCAATTGCCATAAAGAAGGTAGCAATATACTCAGTTTTGGGGAAATGGGTATTGGAAATACATCTTCCTCATCTCTGTGGATGACTTGCTTTACAAACATTCCTCTGGAGCAATGTGTAGGTGCGGGAAGCGGACTGGATAATGTCGGTATCCGTCATAAATATGAAGTATTAAAACAGTCATTAGATAACTACAGGGGAGACCATTCTCCCCATGATATCATCCGCTATTTTGGAGGTCTGGAAATGGTGATGGCAGTAGGTGCTATGCTTCAGGCAGCCGAACTTGGAATAGTTATTATGGTAGATGGATTCATTATGACAAACTGTATTCTGGCTGCCAGCAAATTATATCCGGAAGTACTGCATTATGCTATTTTCGGACATTGTGGAGATGAAACAGGTCATAAACTGCTACTCGATCACATGGAAGCCAGACCGCTTTTAAATTTAGGTCTGCGTTTGGGTGAAGGAACAGGTGCCATCTGTGCATATCCCATTGTGCAGTCCGCCATACGCATGATTAATGAAATGGATAACTTCGCACATGCTTCTATAACAAAGTATTTTTAAACGTATGAAAGTCCTCGCAGCATTCATCTTCTTCACCCGGCTTCCATTTTGGAGAATCAAAGAAGTTCCGGCTAAATACTTCAAACGTATCGTTCCATACTGGCCATTAGCTGGATGGCTGACGGGTGGTATTATGGTCGGCATACTGTGGATAGCAGCTCAGATACTTCCCATTTCCATCGCATGGGTACTTGCCATCCTCTCCCGATTGCTTATCACAGGCTGTCTGCACGAAGACGGACTGGCTGATTTTTTTGATGGCTTTGGTGGAGGAACCACTAAAGGACGGACACTTGCCATTATGAAAGATTCCCAGATAGGAAGTTATGGCGTTATAGGATTAATAGTCTATTTCTTGCTATTATTCTTACTTTTGGAAAATCTACCTTTGAAACTGATTTGTGTTCTCGTAATTTGTGGCGACTGCTGGTCTAAATTCTGTGCTTCACAAATCATCAATTATTTACCTTATGCACGAAAAGAAGAAGAAAGCAAGGCGAAAGTTGTGTATGACCGTATGACCTGGCAAGAGTTATTGACAGGATTCATCTGTGGATTTTTACCTATTATATTATTTTTGCCGATAGATTTCTGGCCGGTCATGATCTGCCCGATTCTGACATTCAGTCTATTGTATTGGTTAATGAAACGTCGTCTTCAAGGTTATACAGGAGATTGCTGCGGAGCTACATTCCTGCTTTGTGAACTTTCATTCTATTTGGGTGCAGTAATCTTGCTGTATGCACATATCAAATACGGTAACCCGGATTTTATTAATGTTTATTTAAAATAATAATTATATGGAAGTTATTTTTATCAGACATACCTCAGTAGATGTCCCTCCCGGAGTGTGCTACGGACAAACAGATGTTCCTTTGCGAAACAGTTTCGAACAAGAAGCTGCCGTCACATCCGGAAATTTAAAATCTTACCGTCCGAAAGGGAGAGATTTCGATTATGTATATACCAGTCCGCTATCCCGTTGTGTACGTCTTGCTACCTATTGCGGATATCCTGATGCCGAACGTGACGACCGAATTATGGAAATGAACTTCGGAAATTGGGAGATGAAGAATTTTGATGAAATAAGTGATCCAAGGCTGAAAGAATGGTATGCCGACTACATAAACGTACCTGCCACAAACGGTGAATCATTTGCCATACAGTATCAACGTGTCGCCAGTTTTCTGGATGAACTGAGAGAAAAGAATTATGAAAAAGTAGCCATATTTGCACATGGAGGCGTATTGATTTGCGCCCAACTTTATGCAGGAGCTATAAAACAGGAAGAGGCATTCAGTGCTTTGACTGCCTATGGAGGAATCATTCAGTTGAAATTTGATTAGCAGCTTGAGCTTGTATACTAAACAGAACCAATGGCCCTTCTGCCGCACCTTCCTGCACTTTATAAGTGCCATTGAAAGCATGAACAAAATGTGCATTGATCTCATGACGAATCAGTGCAGTTTTGTTTTCAAAGCGGGCCTTAGCCAAAGGGGTACCGGTCACTCTGAAGAATAACATGTTCTTCTCTTTATCGTACCTAATGCGAATAACAATATTATATGTATTTTCATCATTCTCTGACGGTACCAGCAGACTGGACAATAATGAAGAGAACTTGTTTTTATCCGTACTTATCATCCTATTTTCCACATCCGTTTTCAAACGAACAGTTACACGTCCGTTGCCACTCTGTTCAGCAATGGTAATCTCTTTCCGGCATAATTCTACCAATTCACATTCTTCCTGCACATATTGTGTCTTACCGGATTCAAGACGGGAAAGTTCCAGAATACTATTAACATACGTCAATAGGTTTTCCGCATTCTCCTGAATCATCTTGCCATATTCTACTTTTGCTTCTGCAGTGAGTTCTTTCGATTCCGTCAACAGTTCGGCAAAACCTACCACCACATTCAACGGAGTACGTATGTCATGACTGATTTCAGATTGCAAACGGTCTTTAGTGGTGTTATCCGCTTCTGCCTGCATGGCCGCATTTACCGTCACTTTTTCAGCCGCAGCGATTTTCCGCGATATATAACGTGTATAAAGATAAAAAATAAGTATCAGTACCAGTAATGTGATAAGAAACAGGAAGCCGCGCTTATAGTTGGTATCCTTTATTTTTTGCTTCTCCAGAAGAAGGTCGTCAATATGATAGATTTCCTTCATTTGTCGCAACTGATTTGCAGAAAAAGCATTGTCCAATGAGTCCTGAGTCCGTATGAGGTAACGTTTTGTCTCAATAGCCCCGTCAATATCACCTTTGTCAACCTGGGTGGACGCCTTATAATTAATAAGCGTAGCAAAAGTGGATACATAATGATTCAATACTACCGGTGTCACTTCATCTATCAGGGCAATACTTTTGTCATACTCCTGTGTACGGGCATAATATTGCAATTGTACAAGCTGGACATTCAACCAGAAAACCGGATCTACATGATCTTCCAATAATGCCTTTGCTTTATTTATATGTTCCAGAGCAATATGATAAGTTCCCTTATTCATATACAAGAGAACATATTTTATCTGGCAGTCAATCTCAAAATTACTCCAATTTTTCCGTGTCTCAGGTTCACGGGTTATGACTTCCTGTAAGGCCTCATCCATTTGTTGAACATAAGGTCGCCTCAAGCTATCTCTTCCCGTATTACCATATACTTGAGCAATACGCGAAAGAATATCCACACGCAAACTGGTCTTAGTCCGGGGAGTAAAACGTTGATAAGCTTTTAAAAAGATGTTCAATGCTTCATCCACTCTGCTGGATACTCCGTATGCACATCCTAAACTATTGTATGATGCTATCTCACCATTATTACTATTGTGTTCCAAGGATTCTGCCAATGTTTCTTTTGCCACATATACAGCCTTTTCTATCTGCCTTTTAGAAGCCAGGGCACGGCTGATCGCAGCTTTCTGCTCCAGGTAATAATCATATGTACCTACTTCAGGAGCATATTTTTCCAGTTTATCCACCCAATATGCCAAACTGTCCGCATCATGTAATTTGTCATAGCAAGATGCCAGATAATAAGCACCCAGATTCTCATAAATTATATTTTTCTGGATACACGCTTCCTGATATAAAGCGGTTGAGAAAGTTTTGTTATAAGGAGCGTACTGATGTCTGTAAGCCATATCACGCAGGTAAGTAAGTTTAGGAAGCGTGCCCGGCATGGACTGCGCTATTTTCAGAATACTGTCCTGATATTGCTGTGCATTGGCATCTTCTGCATATAACACATAAGGATACATACTCAGCAAACAAAACCATATAATTAGTATATGCTTCATCATACAGCCCCCTCCGCTTTAGGTTTATACTTTAACGGATGCGTAAAGCAGAAACGTGCACCTTGTGTATAGTTACTGTCTACCCATATCCGTCCTCTCATGTAGGTCACAATCAACTGGCATATGGAAAGTCCCAGACCACTTCCCTGTGCAAAGTCGTTCAGTTTCTCAAAACGTTCAAAAATCAAGCCTTGTTTCTCAAGTGGAATACCGCAACCGGTATCAGTTACAGAAAAAAATGCAGTATTGCGGTCGGATAACTCTAACCTCAATACAATAGAACCTTCTTTAGTAAACTTGGTAGCATTTACCAACAAGTTAATCAGAACCTGACGAAGACGGGCATCGTCTGTTTCTATCATCAACTCCGGAAGTTCCGTATCGAAACGTAATTCCACCTCAAGTTTACGAGAAGCATTTACTGTTTCCGAAGCTTCCTTACAGAGTTTCACAGCATCATACGGCCGGATATTAAATGTTATATTATCATTCTCGAAATCGGAAAAATCAAGAATATCATTAATCAGTTTCAAAAGTTGAAAGGAGTTGACTTTAATAATCTCACAGAATTCTTTACGTGAATCCTCATCAAAAGAGTCATCTTCCGAAGCCAGGACGGCAGAAAAACCGACAATGGCATTGAGCGGTGTACGTACTTCATGACTCATATTGGAAAGGAACATGTTCTTTTTCTGTATGGCGCGCTCCGCCTTCTGTATCATTATTTCCTGTGAACGTTTTGACTCTTTCAGACGGAATATCTTCCTCCAGCTAAGATACAGGAAAAGCAGCAGGAAAAGTGTGCAGACAACAATACCTCCCAAATAAAGTCGATAGGAAAACAAGCGGTCACGTTCATTCTGATAGGTTAACTGATCCGCTTGAAAACGGGTGGTCAATTGGTCTATCTCCTTCGGGTAGTTTTTCTCAAAAGCCGACTTAATGTATGAATAGACCGCACCATATTGCTTATATGCTTCTTCTTTACGTCCCATTTTCAGAAGCAAATCCGCTCTGTCTTGCAATACTTCCTTATATAAACTACAGTTTATTTCCGCATAGTCCGTATGAAGAAAAGCTTCATAGGCGGTCAGGGATTTCTCATACTCGCCAATCCGTTCCCAATACATGGCATCGGCAACCAGAAGATGCTGCATAATTCCCGGAACCAGTTTGTCTTTTAAGGGTTCTACTTTATCCAGGTGTTGGCGGGCTATCTTCACGGAGCCATTAAACAGTTGGCAATAAGCATTAAAGATATGACGGACAGCTTGTTCCTGACCGGAAAGTTTATCTGAAGAGAAAGAATTCAGACGGTTCATGAAATGTGCAGCCTGAACAAAGTTATGGATACGAAGGTTGTATTCTATCAATTCCACCAATAATATACGGACGTGTACTTCTCCTCCATCCATCTGATCGAGCATTTCCAACGCCTGCACATGGGCATCACCTGCTTCCTTGTTACGTCCTGTATAGGAGTAGACCTCACCGATAGCATTCAGTGCAAGAGCAGTCCCTATCGTATGAGAAAGCGCACTTGCTTTAGAGTACATTTGCTCACTCCAAGCAATAGCCATACGAATTTCTCCCCGGAAAAGATATGATTTTACGAGTATGCGCTCTAATTCAAAATAGGTTTCGTATTGTTTGGTGGATTCCAAATAATTAAGAATACTATCCAGATCAATGGCCGCACTTTCTTCTTTTGTCAGGTAGTCGAAGCCCATGCTGTTATGAAAAGCATCGATCACTTCATTTTGTATGGTGATACGCTCGGGAGACGTCAGACTATCCTCCCCAGCTGATAATGGGAAAATGCATCCAAAGCATACTATATGGAGAATGAGATGTTTAAGTAAATTTCTCATGAAGTTTGTTTGTTTCGTGCTGTGTGGTGTTTGTGTTGCCATTCACCGCATACGCTAGCAAATATATTCAATATTTCCCAAAAAGCCAAAAATTGTGAATGACTAAATGAAAAAAGAAATCAAAGTAGTAGTTATTATCAGAATTACTATCATTATTCCTTCGGCACGGCGATTGATACGAACCGCTATTTTCATGTCTTCCGTAGTTAAAGGACGATTATTGTTACCGATGTAAGGCTTCCAGACTTCTTCACCGAAATAATTGTGCGGACCTCCGAAACGGCAATCCAGAATACCGGCAAGAGCAGCCTCGGGATAACCGGAATTAGGGCTGGCATGTTGACTGCCATATATTCCGACGAATCTCAACAGAGTCCAAAACCGGCCTCGGGGAAGAAAAGCAAGTGTCATGAGAAAAGCTGTAAAACGGGCAGGAATGTAATTGGCGACATCATCCAGGCGGGCGGCAAAACAGCCGAAAGCACGGTAACGCTCATTACGATAGCCAATCATGGAATCCAGAGTATTCACCATCTTATAAGCAAGCATACCGGGGATACCTAATAACATATACCAAAATAAGGGAGCGATTACTCCATCACTCAGATTCTCTGCAAGCGTTTCAAGTGCTGCCGTACGTACTTCCTGTGCAGAAAGTCCGGAAGTATCACGACCGACTATACGAGCTACTCGCTTCCTGCCTTCTTCCAACGAACGATCTACAGCTTCGAATACCATACGAACTTCACGGATAAGTGTGGTACCCGCCAGACAGAAAAAGATGGTAAGTATCTGTAGCGCCAGAAGTAGTCCCGGAGAAAATGACGCTATCCAGTGAAATAGATAGTATGCCGCAAAATAAATGGCAAGAACAAGAACAATAGCTACGAAAGCACCTTTTAGTCCTCGTTTTGAACCTTTATTCAACAGATGTTCGCAGAATGAAATCATCTTTCCGAATGCAACTACAGGATGAGGCAACCAAGCAGGATCTCCCAGCCAGCGGTCAAGCAACCAGGCAGCAAGCAAGGGCAGGCTGAGGACAAATACGGTGTTTAAGATAAGAAGAATATTTTCCATTGTGATGACATGTAATTGGGGTCTTTTCTATATGGTTATGAATAAGTTGATTATTCATTTTTTAGACGCGGATGACACGGATAACGCGGATTTTTTTATTTATTGATGTGACAGCGCAGCCTTTAAATCCGTGTCATCCGTGTCATCCGTGTCATCTGCGTCTAAGAGATTGAATACATAGTCTAAAATCATTTAACTCATTTCTTTTCCGATATGTATTATCAATAAGTCGCAAACCATTGTTCTATAGCCTGTACGAGCCGGTCATTTTCCTCAGCTGTCTGGGCAGCAATACGAAAGAAATGTTCATCCAGACCTTCAAAATTGGAAGCATCGCGAATTAGTATGCCGTATTCATTGGCAAGGTAATTCTTGAGAGCGGAAGCCTTGCCGATGCGAAGACGGACCAACATAAAGTGAGTTTCCGTCTCCCATACCTCAAGACCGCCCAAGTTCTCCAAAGCATGACGTAAACGAGCCGTCTCCTGTAAATAAGCAGAAATATTCAAGGGATTAGGAACGTCGTAAGCCAGCAGATAGATTCCGGCCTCAATAGCTAACTGATTGACAGACCAAGGCATACGATGAGTACGCAAACGACTGAGCAAACCTTCGTCAGCAGTTATATATCCCAGTCGTAAACCCGGAACAGCATAGCGTTTCGTCATGGAATGAAGCAGCAGAACATTCGGAAAGTTAACTGCTTCATCCGGCGAAAACAAAGGCTGTACAGTAAAGAACTCGTAAGACTGGTCGATGACAAAACAAACCTGCGGATTACAGGTAATCAATTCTTTCAGATAAGCTTTCTCTATGACCGTACCGGTAGGATTGTTAGGATTACAAAGCCATAGCATACGGATATCAGGCGGTAAAAGATAATTGGCCTCTGCCATCGGAAGCTTATAGAGTGACGTCACCCGATGACCATGCATGCGGCAAGCGTCAGCATACTCGCTGAATGTAGGTTGAAGAATGGCGGTATTAGTACCACGAAAAGTTTGTGCTATAAGATAAATAGCTTCTGTAGCACCATTCGTCACACAAACAGAGGTAGCAGTAAGGTGATACTTCTCTGCCAGACGACCTTCCAGAGTATAAGGTTCCGGTTCCGGATAAGAAGAAATACCGCTGATACAGCTACACAAATGAGCCTGAAGTCCGGATAAATCTACACGATTATACACATTGGAACTAAAGTTGGCCGTTATAGGCCGCTCGAATTTATAGGAATCATCTCCGTGTCCTTCAATCATGAGTTGTCAGTATTTTATAAATAAGTGGCAGATCAACATGACTACGCACATGGTCGGCCAGTTTATTGTATTGTTCTTCTTTGAATTGATGATAATCGAAAGATTTTCCCGCGTCGGCAATCTTGCCGGCAAAAGGTTCCAGAAGGAAGTCGATGAATGAGGGATTGTCAAGAATACCGTGGATATAGGTTCCCAGGCAGGTACGATCCAGGAAATAACCGTCCGTACCGCCATCTTCCAGAAGATTCAGAGGGGAAACAGGTGCTCCATGAACAGGAACGGTGGTACCCATGTGAATTTCGTAACCCTTAAGCAATTGACAATTGACAGTTGACAATTGACAATTGGCTGCGCTGGGGGTACTATTAATTGTCATTTGTGAATTGTCAATTGTCAATTGAAACCGGACTTGTCGGGTGACTTTCTCTCCCGTCATATGTGTACTGACAGGCAGAAGTCCTAAACCGGGTAAACGTTCTATTTCTCCTTCCACATGGTCAGGATCACACACTTCTTGTCCCATAATCTGATAGCCGCCACAAATGCCCATAACGGTGGCTCCTTCACGATGGGCACGTATCACGGCTTGTGCCACACCATTACGACGTAATTCGTGCAAATCGGCAAGGGTGCTCTTACTGCCGGGTAACAGGATGATATCGGCTTTCGCCAATTCATCTACGTTATTCGTGTAAAAAAGGTGCACCCGGGGATCGCGTTCCAGCACATTAAAGTCGGTAAAGTTACTGAGATGGCGCAGCAATACAACCGCTATGTTTACTTTACCCTGCTCTGTCTGCACGGATTTCGTGGCAAGGGCCAGCGAATCTTCTTCTTCGATATAAATATCTTTATAATAAGGAACAACGCCTACCACGGGAATGCCACAAAGTTCTTCAAGCATCTTTACTCCGGATTCGAACAGGCGGATATCCCCACGAAATTTATTGATTAGTATGCCCTTGATCCGTTCCCTTTCGTAAGGGCGCAGCAACATTAACGAACCATAGACACTGGCAAAAACTCCTCCCCGGTCAATGTCTCCTACGAGGATCACATCTGCTCCGGCATGCAAGGCCATGGGCAGGTTTACCAGATCCGTATCCCGAAGATTTATCTCGGAAATACTTCCGGCACCTTCCATCACAATGGGGTTATAACGGGTGGCAAGACGGTCGAAAGCTGAACAGACCTCGTGACGCAACTCTTCACGGCCTTCAACACGGAAATACTCATAGGCACTACGGTTACCGATGGGACGTCCGTTAAGTACCACTTGCGAGGTATGATCAGAAGAGGGTTTCAACAACAACGGATTCATATCTGTATGGCAGGAGACTCCTGCCGCTTCGGCCTGAACAGCCTGGGCACGACCTATTTCCAGCCCTTCAGGTGTAGCATAGGAATTAAGTGCCATATTCTGTGCCTTAAATGGTGCCGGATGATAGCCATCCTGACGAAAAATACGGCAGAAAGCCGCGGCAATAATGCTTTTGCCTACATCACTACCGGTACCGGCAAACATAATAGGATGAAGTTTCTCCATAAGAAAATGTTTTTTTAGAGAGGGCAAAGATAATGCAAATCGAGTGCAGAACTTTCATGCTTGCATGAAAAAGTTCTGCTGAGGTATTGGTAATAGGTATTAAACGATCTCTTTAATAGGTATTCAACGGTCTTGGTAATTATCCGAACAAAAAGAAGCTATCATTTTCATGCCACCATTGAACAATAGAAACGAACGAGTGTTTGAGATAAACGAACCTAAACCAACAACTTGACGTATGAAACATATTTTATTGATCGTTCTGTTGGGAGCGAGCCTATCTGTGAAGGCGCAAACGAAACTCTCCCTCAGCTACGACGACGCCCTGCAAATGCTGCAAAAAGGCAATCAAAGCCTGAAGATTGCGGACAAAGGTATTGAAACAGCCCGCACAGAGCGGGATAAACTGAATGCTTTGTGGTATCCGAGCCTACAGGGAGCCGGTACGTATGTCCACATGTCCGAAAAGATAGAAGTGAAACAACCCCTATCCCAATTCACAGATCCGGCAAAGGATTTTGTACACGACATCATACCGGACGATAAATTCATTAGCGGAATACTGGATCAGATAGGTAGCTACACTCTGGCTTTTCCTCTTGCTCCCCGCAATTTGACTACTGTAGGCTTAACTGCCGAATGGGTGGTCTTTTCCGGCGGAAAGCGTATACGGGCAGGCAAAATCGGAAATCGGTTGATTGACCTTGCCCGGGAAAACCGTGCACAGACAGATGCCACACAACGAACCCTATTGGCAGAAAGCTATTACGGTCTCAGCCTCGCCAGGGAAGTTGCAGCAGTCCGCCAGGACACTTATAACGGTTTGAAACAGCATTATGAAAATGCCCTCAAACTTGAAGCAGCCGGAATGATCGACAAGGCCGGACGCCTCTTTGCACAAGTGAATATGGACGAAGCCTGGCGGGCACTGGAAGCCGCACAGAAAGAAGTTATAGTCGTGGAAAGTGCTTTACGTACCTTGCTCAATCTGGAGGATACCTGCAAGATTGAGCCTACGTCTCCTCTCTTTATCAATTCCACACTCCCGGCAAAAGAGGAGTTTCAGCAAACGATGCGTTCGGGTAACTATATCCTGAACCAGTTGTCACTACAACAAAGCATTGCCAAACAACAATTACGGATAGACCAAAGCGGCTATTTGCCTGACATCGCCCTGTTCGGCAAACAGACGCTTTACGCCCATGGGATACAGAGCAACCTCGTGCCACGCACGATTGTCGGAGTAGGTTTCACCTGGAACCTTTTCGACGGACTGGCAAGGGAGAAACGTATCCGCCAGTCGAAAATTACCGAGCAAACTCTTGCTTTGGGAAAAGATAAGGCGCAAGATGACCTCTCAGTAGGCATAGACAAGCTGTACACAGGATTGCAAAAGGCACAGGATAATGTGCAGGCACTCAACTCAACCATTGCCCTGAGTGAAGAGCTTGTACGAATTCGTAAGAAATCCTTTGCTGAAGGCATGGCAACCAGTACCGAGGTAATAGATGCCGAAACCATGCTTGCCACCGTTAAGGTAGCCCGCTTGGCGGCTTATTATGAATATGATGTAACACTAATGAACCTGTTGGCACTTTGTGGTACACCGGAACAATTCAGAAACTATAGCGAAATGAAGAACTAAGAATGAAGAATTTGGCTGCGCTATGCAAGCATGCCGCAAGGTAATTCTTCATTCTTAGTTCTTCATTAAATTAAAATATATAACAATTATGGAACTATCAAAAAAAAGCATCAGTATCGCATTTGTCATCATATTGGCAATCACTATATTAGTCTCTCTCTTGGGTATGTTGCTCATGAGTCATCAGCCCCTTGTACTCCAAGGACAGATAGAAACAACCGAAATCCGTATCAGCGGTAAACTTCCCGGACGTATAGACTCATTTCTTGTCCGTGAAGGAGACTGGGTGAAGGCAGGTGATACACTCGTCGTCATCAATAGTCCGACGATAGAAGCCAAATACCGACAAGTAAATGCCTTGGAACAAGTTGCCCAGGAACAGAATAAGAAAATCGATGCCGGTACCCGCCGACAAATCATTGCCACCGCCGGGCAACTCTGGAATAAAACCAAGAGTGACCTGACCTTGGCGCAAACAACCTACCAACGCATCCTGACACTGTACAAAGACAGTGTTGTCACCTCGCAACGAAAGGACGAAGTAGAAGCCATGTACCGTGCCGCACAAGCCGCCGAACGTGCCGCCTACGAACAATATCAGATGGCAGTAGACGGTGCGCAAAGCGAGGACCGTGCATCGGCACGAAGCATGGTAGATGCAGCGCGAAGCACGGTGGATGAAGTTTCCGCCCTCCTTGTCGATTCACGCCTGACAGCGCCGGAAGACGGACAGATTGCAACCATATTTCCTAAACGCGGAGAGCTTGTGGCACCGGGTACCCCTATTATGAATCTTGTCGTTATGAACGACGCACATGTTGTACTCAATATACGCGAAGATTTGATGCCCCAATTCAAAATGGACGGTACATTCCGTGCGGAAGTTCCGGCTATCGGCAAAAAAGATGTGGAATTCCGTATTTATTATATCAGTCCGTTGGGTAGTTTTGCCACCTGGAAATCAACCAAACAGACAGGAAGCTATGACATGCAGACATTTGAGATACACGCCCGTCCTACCCAAAAAGTAGAAGGATTGCGTCCGGGAATGTCAGTGCTATTGACCATAGATGATTAATATGTGTAATCATTGAAATAACTTTGTAAATGATGAAATATCCATTATATAACGTACTCTGCCGCGAACTTCGTCGCATGACTTCCCGCCGACTTTATTTCGGGGTATGTCTCGTGCTGCCCCTGTTCTGCCTGTTCTTCATGGCAACCATTTTCGGCAGCGGACAAATGGAGAATATCCCCATCGGCATTGTCGACCAGGATAACACCGCCACATCCCGGCAAATAGTACGAAACATCTCCGCTGTACCAACCTTCAAAGTAACCCGGCACTTCACCGATGAAACAGCCGCCCGACAAGCCGTGCAACGGAAAGAAATCTATGGTTACTTGTCCATCCCCACGGGCTTTACCCAACGGGCTACGACAGGAATGGATGCCACACTCTCTTATTATTATCATTATGCCCTTCTTTCCGTAGGTAGTGAACTGATGGCAGCTTTTGAAACGGCACTGGCACCTGTCGCCCTCTCTCCCATTGCTATGGAAGCCGTCTCTTTGGGAGTCAGCCAGGAGCAAATCATCACATTTCTCCTACCCATGCAATCTAGTATGCACCCTCTTTATAACCCTGACCTCGATTACTCCATTTATCTGAGCCAGCCTTTCTTCTATGTCTTGTTCCAGATACTTGTTCTATTGATAACGGTTTATATCATAGGTAGTGAATTGAAATTCCATACGGCACAGGAGTGGCTGACAACAGCGCGGGGAAATATCCTCACAGCAGTTGTCGGGAAGTTACTGCCTTATACTTTCATCTTCTCCGTAATCGGTATTTTGGCTAACTATATTCTATATGGTGTACTGCACATCCCCTTCCATGGAAGTCTGCTGATGATGAACCTTATGACAATACTCTTTATTATTGCCACACAGGCACTTGCCGTGTTCATCTTCTCTATTTTTCCACGGATAGCTTATATCATCAGTATTGTATCCATGGTCGGTTCACTTGGTGCCACTCTCTCCGGAGTCACTTTCCCGGTGACGAGTATGTACCCTCCTGTACATGCGGCATCCTACCTGTTTCCTGTCCGTCATTTCACGGAAATAGCACAATCCATGCTCTATTTTGATTCGGGATTCGGGTATTACTGGCAATCGGCAGCCATACTTTGGCTTTTTCCGTTGGTGGCGCTACTGATACTACCCAGATTGAAACATTGGATTCTGAAGGATAAGGAAGAACTTAGTATTTGTGAGAATGAAACACCGCTTCCCCGCATACACAATACTTCTCACAACTCAATAGCAACTGTCATTTTCCGCGAATGGCGCTCCATCAGCACCAATGCGGCTATACTATTAGTACTAATGGGAGGCATCTTCGCTTACGGACTTTTATATAACTTGATGTATGCTCCCAACCTTGTGCGGAAAACACCGGTTGCCATCGTCGACAATTCCCATTCCGCCCTCAGCCGCGAATATATCCGTCTGCTCAATGCCACTCCACAAGCATCGGTCTATGCACTGACTCCAAACTATCTTGAAGCAAAAGAATGGCTGAAACAGAGTAAAGTAGATGGTATTCTCTACCTCCCCGCCGACTTTGACGCCCGCGTCGGTCGCGGTGAACAATCAGTCTTTACCGTTTATGCCTCCACGGATGCTTTCTTGAATTTTAAGAATCTGCAAGAAGCCTCTTCCCGTGTGATGCTTGCCGTAAACGATGCGCACCGTGCAGAAGGCGCTGTATTCCTGCCTCCTCAGGGACTGCTGGCAGTAGCCTCATCGGCACCTGTAAACGTATCGGGTACAGCCTTATATAATTATACCGAAGGATACGGTTCATACCTCATCCCCGCTGTTATGATTATCATTATTTTTCAGACACTGCTGATGGTGATAGGAATGGTGACAGGAGAAGAGGCGGAACGAAAGCGTTTACCTACCACCTCCCCCTACGGGTACTTACCCCCTCTTAACTCCCCCGTTAGTCGGGGGAGAACAACCTCTCGGAAGGAGGAGAATTCTGATAGTTCCGCCTGGCGACAAGCATTATATAATGTTTCCGGAAGAACTTTCGTTTACGTTATGCTTTACTTCATCTTTGCCTTATTCCTGTTAGGCTTGCTTCCCCACTTTTTCAGTATTCCCAATATAGGAAATGGCAGGAATATTATTACAATGATGATTCCTTTTCTGCTAGGTACAAGTTTCTTTGGGTTGGCGGCATCACGCTACTTCACCGACTCTGAAGCTCCCCTGCTGATGATTGCCTTCTTCTCCGTAGGATATATTTTCCTGTCCGGAGTTTCCTACCCGCTTGAACTGATGCCATGGTACTGGCAGGCAGCACACTATGTAGTTCCAGCAGCCCCTGCCGTGTTGGCCTTCGTCAAATTGAATTCAATGGGAGGAACCCTAGCGGATATTCGTCCGGAAATGATAACGCTGTGGATACAAGTTATAGTATATTTCCTGTTGAGTCTGTGGGTCTTCAAAAAGAAGGTATTCTATTTCAGGCATTAAGTCTGTTTTCTCTTTCTCTTATAAGCAAACGCTTGCCATCGTTCTTCATCCCATCCTTGTCGCTGCATCTCCATGCGTGCCATGACAAAAAAAAGGTCAGAAAGACGATTGATAAAGCGCAGGATATCTTCCGGTACAGAGTCTTCCCGATTCAGAGTCCAAAGCCGTCGTTCGGCACGACGTGCCACGGCACGGGCAAATTGCAATTGCGCTGAAATCTGCGTCCCCCCCGGCAAGAGGAAATAGCCATTATCTTCCAACCGGAGCATCATGACGTCCATAGCCTGTTCGCACTGCACAGTCATTTCTGCCGCATGCAGTGGGTTCGGATTACCACTCCCCGGGCGCTCAGGATCTGCATCCCGCAATGCGGAAGGAGTAGCAACGTGGCTCATCACTACCATTAACTCACGTTGTATATCATGTAACAATTCCTGCCAAACATCATCTACCGGCAGCAACGACCTGACAATGCCTATTACAGTGTTCAATTCATCAATACAACCGTTAGCTTCTATACGGATATCATCCTTCGGAACACGTTCTCCACCATGGATGCCTGTCATTCCCTTATCTCCCGTTCTGGTATAAATCTTTCTCATGACACTAAAATTTCAGAATAAAACCGGATCTCCCGGGGCCGATTCAAACAGTCCCATGAATCCTGTTTCGCCCCAATATAAATGCGTATAACTTGCAATCAGATTCTTATAGTGATAGACCGGTGTATTCACCGGCTGTCCCTTGGCATTATATACCTGCGCTGCCGAAGTCAGTTCCTCATCCGCTTCAACGACTTGCGAGTAATGGAACTCATGCCCACGTATCCTCATACCTCTCAATTCAAAGCTCCTATATCCCAGTGACAGTCGCATATCACCCTTAAATGCGGACACCTTGACGGGCAGTACATCCGCCATATTGTACTCCATACGGGTATCAGTACCTGTTATCAAAACAGATGTAAGATACATCATCCCCCCACACTCTGCCAGTGTATATCCACCTCGCTCTATATAGTCTTTGATGGAGTTCATCACATTCGTTGCCGCACTCAGTTGCCTGACACGGTTCTCCGGATAACCTCCGGGCAGGTAGAGCACCTCCACATCATCCGGTAGTACAACGCTATTATCCTCCGGATCAAAATAAGTAACTTTCCCCAAGCCATTCAACCACTCCAGATGCTCTGCATAAATAAATGAAAAACTCTCCTCATTGCGGGCAATCCATATATTCATATTGGCAAGTGGTCTCTTTCTTCTCTCCGGTTTATCAGGAACATTCACACTTCGTCTTGTCACCTCCAGCAATAACTCAATATCCAGTTGATGTTCCAGTTCTTTCATCATTGTTTGGGTGATACTTCCTTTCTCTTTCCGGCTAAAGTCCAGCCCCAAATGACGACTTTCTTCTTTCAGCACATCATACTTCCGCAAACACCCGAAACAAAGAATATTCAGATCTTCGCAGATTTCACGCAGCATCTCTTCATGCCGGTCACCGCCCACTTGGTTGAAAATGACACCTGCCACCTCCACTTGCGGATCAAAATCCATATACCCTTTTATCATTGCCGCCAATGAGTAAGCCGCCGCCTTAGCACTTACCACCAGCACCACAGGCAGACGAAGTACCTTTGCTATCTCAGCCGACGAGCCTTTATTACGGTCATATCCGTCAAACATCCCCATCATGCCTTCTACAATACAGACATCCGCATCTACTGTGTGATGATTGTATACCTTACGTACATGATGCCCGGAAGCCATAAAAAGGTCCAGATTGTAAGACGGAATTCCGCAAGCTTTTTCATGATACTTCGTGTCGATATAATCCGGTCCGCACTTATAGGGCTGTACACGTAGTTTTTTCTGCGTCAATAACGTCATCAGCAATCGGCTGACAGTGGTTTTTCCAGTGCCCGAAGTAGGCGCCGCTATCAGAAATTGGGGAATATTTCTTATCATACCGCACAGATTTATTTCCCGCAAAGGTAGTATATATTCCCTAAAACTCTTACCTTAGCTGCCCAAATAAAAGTAAATTACTATGATTACTGAAGAACTCAAGAAATTATATTGTACGTATACCGGACACGAACCGGAAGCTATTGAAGAACTTCCTTCATCCGGCTCCAACCGCCGTTACTTCCGCCTTACAGGCCCCCCTACCCTTATCGGTGTCAGCGGGACTTCCCTCGAAGAGAATCAGGCTTTCCTCTATATGGCAGACCACTTCCGCAAGAAAGGACTGCCCGTGCCACAAGTCGTAGCAAAGAGTGATAACGATGCATTTTATCTGCAGGAAGACCTGGGAGACACTCTCCTGTTCAATGCCATCGAAAAAGGGCGCAAGACCAGTGTCTTTGATGAAGAAGAAAAGCAGCTTCTGCGTAAGACAATGCGCCTGTTGCCAGCCGTACAGTTCTCCGGTGCAGACGGAATGGATTTCTCATATTGCTACCCACAGTCGGAATTCAACAGCCGCAGTATCTTATGGGACTTGAATTACTTCAAATACTGTTTTCTGAAAGCTACCGGAATGGAATTTCAGGAAGACCGCCTGGAAGATGATTTCCAGAAAATGGCAGACGTGTTGATGCGCAGTAGTTCGGCTACATTCATGTATCGTGATTTCCAGAGCCGGAATGTTATGATTAAAGAAGGTGAACCATGGCTCATCGACTTCCAGGGCGGACGCAAGGGACCTGTTTATTATGACGTGGCTTCCTTCCTGTGGCAAGCTAAAGCCAATTATCCCGAGAGTCTGCGCAAAGAGCTTTTAAAGGAATATCTGGACTCCCTGTGCAAATACCAACCTGTGGACGAGAAATATTTCTATGCTCAATTACGTCATTTCGTACTGTTCCGTACCATGCAAGTGTTGGGTGCTTATGGCTTCCGTGGTTATTTCGAGAAGAAGCCGCATTTCATCCAAAGCGTCCCCTTCGCTATTGAAAACCTTCGACAGCTATTGCAGGAACCCTATCCCGAATATCCATATCTCTGTCATGTACTGAAAGAACTTACTGAGCTGAAACAATTTACTGACGATCTCCAGAAGCGCCGTCTTGTAGTAAAGGTCACCAGTTTTGCATATAAAAAAGGCATCCCTGAGGATTCAAGTGGCAACGGTGGTGGCTTTGTATTCGACTGTCGTGCCGTAAACAACCCTGGTAAGTACGACCGTTATAAACCCTTCACCGGACTGGATGAACCTGTTATCCGCTTTCTGGAAGACGATGGAGAAATAACCACGTTCCTCGAACATGTATACGGTTTGGTAGACGCTTCCGTGAAACGATATATGGAACGTGGATTTACGAACCTTTCCATTTGTTTCGGATGCACAGGCGGACAACACCGTTCGGTTTATTCAGCACAACACCTTGCAGAACATCTGAACCGGAAATTTGGAGTACAGGTAAATCTGATGCATCGGGAACAGAACATTGAACAGACATTTAAGGCGAAAAACTAAAGGCTATCTCCTAATAACCCGCTCCGTATCCGGTCCGTACCAACTCCGTAACCGCTCCGTACCTATACGAACAGCCTTTATACGAAGATAGTACGGAGTTGATACGGAGATGGTACGGAGATTATGCAGAGATAGTACGGAGTTGGGGCATAAATCTCCTTCTTTTTCAATCCGCTTATGAAATTTACATTTAAAATCTTAACTCAATTTATCAATAGCTCAAGAATTTAAAACAATGAAAGCAATGATATTCGCCGCAGGCCTCGGCACCCGCCTGCGCCCACTGACAGACAATATGCCCAAGGCACTTGTCCCCGTAGCAGGAAAAACGATGCTGGAGCGTGTCATCTTAAAGCTAAAAGATGCTGGTTTCCATGATATTACCATAAACATCCATCATTTTGGAAGTCAGATTATAGACTTCCTCCGTGCAAACCAGAACTTCGGTGTAGATATTCATATCAGTGACGAACGGGACGAACTGCTGGATACCGGTGGTGGTATCAAAAAAGCTCGTCCTCTGCTGGAGAGCAACGAGCCTTTCCTTATACATAATGCTGATATCCTGACGGATCTGGATCTCAATGCTTTCTACCACCATCATCTGGAAAGTGAGTCAGATGCCACTCTGCTCACTAATCACCGGAAAACATCCCGTTACCTATTGATGGATCAAGATAATCGCCTTTGTGGTTGGACGAATCTTTCTACAGGCGAAGTACTCCCCAAAGAACTCGATTATCCCAGCGATCATTATCAGTTGCAAGCCTTTGGTTGCGTCCATGTTCTTTCTCCCTCTATTTTCCGCTATATAGAAGGTGAACGCTGGAGAGGGAAATTCTCCATTATCCCGTTTTATGTGGATATCTGTCCGAAAGCACGCATTCAGGGATTTCCTATAGACAGCGAAAACTGGTTTGATGTGGGCAAACCAGAGACACTTGCAAAGGCGGAAGCCTATTATGCGTCTTTATAAAATAGGAGTCATCTTCATCAACCGCCCTTGGGCATCAAATAAGTATTCGTAATTGAAGGAACCGTAAATACGATACTTCCAAGGGGCACTTTTCTCAAAACGGCGACTATCATCCAGGATGGTCGCCTGATATTCGGTTTCCAATTCATGAATGAACTCTTTGAATTCCGGATCTTGATATCTATAAGCGGGAATAATTATACATATATCGGGATATTGTTCTCGCAGATTTTTGATTTCTGCACGAACGGCATCTTTTTCATCGGGCTTCAGAAAGAAGAGTAAACATACAGGATGTCCCTGCCCTGCAATGTCCGAAAAGAGCAAACTGTCTTTCTCTGCATACTCCACTTGTTTGAAGTCAATAAAACGATCTCCCGGCTTCAAGCTACGAGTAGCATCCAGCATCCGTTTCAGTCCTATCAACACAGATGTACTGTCGCGCATTTGTGAAGGAGTTTTCTGATACAATGTCTCCAGTTCATCCGGATAGATCGCCGCCCAACGATCAAACACCATCCATCCTATTGCGTTCCGGGCATTGTCGAATACAAATTGCCGCGTAGCTTTCAGCGGAAAAAGATCTTCATGCCAAAGCTTCCAAAGACGTACGTTTTGTGAATGGGGATTGGTACTTTTGTCCGGTACAGGCATTGCCGATGGAACTACGTTTGCCAACGTCAACTCCCCTCTTTCGGGATAAAAGAAATTCATACTGCCGGAATGCTCCATTCCATAGATATGCAACGTATCTTCTTTTCCGGAAAATGAAACTTCCCCGTTTCTGATAATAGCGAAATCCAGAGGATCTTTCCCGTAATCACGGTCACCCGCCATACGGTCGGCGCCATATCGCCACAGATAAACCGTATCTCCTTCGTAAGCGTCCAGTCCGGTGCAATACACGGTAAAAGTCTGTTCTTTTGATTGACAACTGATGAGTCCCAGAAACAAACAGTAAAATATCCATTGATTGATTTTCATAAAGCCCAGATAGATTGAGTAAACAAACACATTGCACAAAAGAACAACCTTTTCAGTAAAAATGCAAGCAAAAAAGACAATATATAAAAGCAATTGTTAATGAAATATCCATATATTTGTGACATAACATTAAAAAGACTAACTATGAAACGACTGAGATTAGGACTATGGGCATGTTTCTGCCTTTGTGCAGCCACCACCCTTACGGGACAAAACAAGGTGAAAACTACTGCCGAAAAGGTAATGCTGTTCATTGACGGCGCCCAAGTGACGCGTACCAAGCAAGTAGATATTCCGGCAGGAAATTCAACGCTCATCTTTACCGGATTATCCCCCTATATGGATGCACAAAGTATGCAAGTCAGCGCAAAGGGAAAACTCACCGTTACGGCAGTCAACCGGCAATACAACTATATAGACAGCCTCGCCGTCAGCGAAAAACAACAAAGCCTGCAAAAGGAGCTTAAAAAAATAGAGAAACTGCAGAAAGAACAAAACGCCGAGCTTGGACTCATCAATGCCGAATATGAAATGCTGAAAACAAATTGCTCCGTCAGCAATAAAAATACCGCTACTTCTCTGGCTACTATCAAAGAAGTGAATCAATATTACTCCGGACAGTTGAAAACTCTGAAAACAAAAGAACTGGTTATCAATGAACAGATAGCCGAACTTGCCATCAAACAGGGACAATTGAACTCTGAACTGGCACAACTAAGCGGTAAATCCCTAACCCCTATGAGTGAAATTACAGTCAATGTAAATGCACCCGCAGCTTGCAAAGTTACATTCACTCTGAACTATTATGTAAAAAATGCCGGTTGGTTCCCCTCTTATGATGTTCGCTCCGGTAGCCTGGCCGAACCTATCTCCATCATCTACAAAGCCAACATCTTTCAGAATACCAAGGAAGAGTGGAAAAACGTTGAATTATCCCTTTCCTCCTCTAATCCTTCCACCGGAAGCGTAGCCCCCACTCTGTCTACTTACTGGTTGGATTACGGACTTGCAGCACCACGCTACAATTTGAATCTCAATGGAAACACTGTTTCAGGAGTCGTTCTTGATAATGAACGTACGCCCGTAATAGGTGCCACCGTTACCATTCCGGGAACTACGATAGGAGTCATAACCGACATAAACGGTAAGTATTCCATAACTATTCCCAATGGGCAAAATAAACTTCAATTTTCATATATTGGCTATCAGACTCAGACCAGAGATATACAAGGAAACATTATGAATGTTACCCTTCAGGAGGATACACAGGCATTGGATGAAGTTGTAGTAGTAGGTTACGGCACTGAAAGGAAACCTCTAATGGCAGGCGCTGTCTCCGGTCTTAAGGTAAACCATAAAAAAGATATTCAATACGAAGAAGAAGCCAGCATGGCCCTTGACGTTGAACAAAGCCAGGGACAGATGGGTTACGAATTTGAAATAAAAGTCCCCTACACCATTCCTTCTGACAACAAGCCTGTAGTTGCCGAAATCGGACATTACGAATTACCCGCTTCCTATGCTTATCAGAGCACTCCGAAGATAGACAAAGATGCCTTCCTGATTGCTCAGGTAACCGATTGGGAAAAGCTGAACTTACTTGAAGGCGAAGCAAATGTTTACTTTGAAAATACTTTCATTGGCAAGTCCATTATGAATATCACCCAACAGAACGACACACTATCCTTCTCTTTAGGTCGTGATAAACGTATCATGATACAACGTACGAAAGAGAACGAATATACCTCACGCAAGTTTATGGGTTCCAATCAGACGCAATCCATTGCATGGAAACTCTCTATCCGCAATACGCGTCCTGAACCTGTCACCCTCACGCTTTATGACCAACTCCCCGTATCACGCAACAATAATATTACCGTAACAGCAGAAGAAATCAGCGGTGGCACCCTGGATGAAGCGAAAGGTATCATCACTTGGCAAATCACCTTACAACCCGGCGAACAACGTGATTTAGCTTTACGTTATAAAGTAAAATACCCTAAAGGACGAAACTTAATAATAGAATGATGGACATGCTGTGCACCGCAGTGAATGTAACCGGAAATGCAGTAATATGTTCCATAGTCGATGAATGACAATGCATAACATATAATAAATATTAATGCACATAATAATAATATAGATTACATGCATCTTTTTCATTCCCTGATTGTTTACTCTAACAAAAAGCTAGAATAAGTTATGAAAAAGATTATCGTATTATTAATGTTAGTTTTCGTAGGTGCATCCACAACAATCTATGCACAGGAAAGTAAAAGTGAAAGCCGTCGTGCTGAACGCAAAGCACAACGTGACGCAGAAAAAGCTCGGGAGAAAATAGTACAAGAACGAGCATACGCTGATGCCGTACAAGCTATAAAGGATAGAAAATTTGTTATGGAAGTAGACTGTGTGACATTTAAGAGAGGGCGGAATGTTTTCGTTACGTCAAATACAAACTTTATACTTTTAAACGGTGAAAAAGCATCCGTACAAGTTGCTTTCAACGGTGCCTTTGCTGGTCCTAACGGCATTGGCGGTGTAACTGTGGACGGTAGAGTTGGTGACATTAAAACAACTACAGATAAAAAAGGAAACGTGAGTTGCAGCTTTAATGTAATAGGTATCGGAATATCTGCACAAGTTTCTATCAGATTAGCTCATGGATCTAACAATGTATCTGCAACAATCAACCCGAATTTCAACTCAAACAGATTATCACTGGATGGTAAACTCATCCCACTGTCTGAATCAAGCGTATTCAAAGGACGGTCGTTCTAAATATCACCCTTCATACAAGCAATCCAACATTTGCGGTTGCGAGAGCTGGCGCTTATATAAGTGAGGTTTCATACTTACTTAAGCGCCAGCTCTCGTAGCCGCAAATGTTTTTTTAAAGTACATCTGCTTCTCAATCATTAAGAAGTGCCATTCGAACAAACACTTTCCTAAACATAAAAGTCTAAAATACTTTTTCTTATCTAAAGATATGTTTATCTTTGCCCCTGCTTAGGTGATGTGAAGTGTGTTCAACACTCCACATAAAAGGGAATCCGGTGAGAAACCGGAACAGTGCCCGCTACTGTAAAGCCTTAATTTTGTTTCAGATAACACGAAACAAAAAAACGGGAAGTATTCATTGAGGAACTTCTAGAAACCACTGTCCAACAAATGGGAAACCAAGGATGGGAAGGTTACTTTCCGTAAAGGTTGAGTCAGGAAACCTGCCTGAGTAATCACATTATTAACGCCGTCTCGGGGTCAAGAGGGCAAGTATTAATTCTTATTTATCAATCAATGAAGAAACAGAATTGGCTGTTCATCCTCATGGGAGGATGTGTAGCAATGAGTGCATCTGCACAAGAGACAAAACAGAGTCAAGATCTGAGTGTAGAACTTAATCCTGTTGTAGTAACAGGTACAGGTACGCATCACAGACTAAAAGACACCCCAACACCAGTAGAAGTAGTAACAGCGAACGACATTAAAAAGGCTGGAATTACAGATTTCCGTGAGGCGATGACTGCTTTGGTTCCATCGCTGTCTTTCTCTACCAACTCAATGGGAGACTACCTTATGCTAAACGGACTGTCGAACAAGTATGTACTTATACTTATTAATGGCAAAAAGCTAACGGGAGACAGCAGTAACAATATCGACCTGAACCGGATTGACATGAGTAACGTAAAACGTATTGAAGTCCTAAAGGGTGCCGGTTCCGCTCTTTATGGTAGTGATGCTATTGGTGGTGTAATCAATGTCATTACAAACCAACCGATAAATGACATAACAGTTACCAGTAATACAAAGGTAGAAGAGCGTGGGCAGTTCACCCAGACTGCCAACGTAGACATCAAAACAGAGAAGTTTGCTTCTTATACTTCTTATCAACGTCGTCAGGCCGATGGTTGGACCCTCACACGTGTAGATGCAAATGGCGATGCAAGAGATCAGCATGACGCCAACGCTTTCTATACGGACAACTATACACAAATGTTTCAATTCACACCGAATGACAAACTGTCAATGTATGTTGAAGGCAGTTATTATGACCGTACAGTTAAACGCCAGCCCGAATATCTGAAGTATAATCTGACCTACGATGCATACAGTTTAGGAGCAGGAGCTAAATACAATTTCAACAAACGTTCTTATATCCAGTTCGACCTTAAAAACGATAATTACGATACCAATTATCTATACACCAGTGATAATGGAGATTACAAAACGGGAGACGAAGTGCGTCAGAAACGGCAGCATTATTATAGCGGAAACCTGAAGTCATTATTCCGCTTTACGGAAAATACCCGTACCATATTCGGAGTGGAATATATACAGGAAACTCTGGATAGACCTTCATTCAACGTTGATGAGCGTGCATACACTTGGGCTGCTTATGCACAAGAAGAAATCACTTTATTCAAGAACTTACAGATACAAGCGGGATTGCGCTATGTATATCACGAAACAGCCAAGAGTAACGTTACACCCAAACTTGCCGTAATGTATCGTTTAGGCGATTTTACCATCCGCGGACAATATTCGGCAGGATTCCGTGCCCCCGGACTTGATGAGCTATACAAACACTCTTATTCTCAAAGAGGAAGCAGAGCAGGAACATTAAGTGCCGGAAACAAGAATCTAGATGCGGAGAAAAGCAACTATGGCTCCATCAATTTAGAGTTCAATAAGAAATGGTTAACAGTGGGAGTAACCGGATATATCAACGAGTTACGCGATATGATTGTAGCGCGTACCGTTAAACTATCCGAATTTTCAGAGGCTGAACAAGCTGCTTTCCAGGAAATCGCAAACGAGTTGCACGGTGGCAATGCCAAGCTGGGTAATATCCAGAACTACGTCAACAATGATAAAGCATTAGTCAAAGGATTTGAAATAAATCTGAATGCTAATCTGGGCTATGGTTTCTCTTTAGGCGGTAACTATACCTTTGCCGACGCCAGAACAAAAGACAGTGAAACCGGCTGGCACAAAATAGAGCGTAGTGTTCGTCACTCGGGTAATGTGAATGCAAACTATGCGCATGCCTGGAAGAACTATCGACTGAATGTCAATCTAAACGGTCGCGTACAAAGCAAACGCATTCATGAAACTTTAGAAAGTGATGAATGGATTGATGAATCCGCTCCCGGATTTGGTTTATGGAACATCAGCACAAGACACACTTTTGACGATTTAAAATACTTCACCATAGAACCAGGTATAGGAATCAACAACATTTTCGATTACAGTGACCACCGTCCGGATGCATCCCATCTGGCCTCTCTCACACCGGGACGCACATTCTATGTAAGTCTTTTATTACGTTTCAAAAAATAATCCCACAATATCATTTTATGAGATTACTTTCCCTGATTATACTATTAACAGTTTCCCTCCTCTGCCCTGCGCATGAGGGGGAAAACTTCGTCGCAAGCAATATGCTGGCAAGTATGAAACCAGGCGATAAAGCCGCCTTGCTGATGGTACATTTCGGTACTACACACGATGATACCCGTGCCCTGACTATTGACGCTATCAATGTGAAAGCCCACGAAGCATTCCCTGATCTGGAAATGCGTGAAGCTTTTACTTCCCGTATCATTATCCGTCGTCTTAAAGCACGTGGCATCGAGAAACTAACTCCGCTGGATGCTATGCTCTGTCTACGTAGTGAAGGTTATACACATGTTATTGTGCAAAGCTCGAACATCATTGACGGTGTAGACATGGAGTCACTTCGTCGCGATATGGAAAGTGTACGACCTTTCTTCAAGGAAATCCGTATTGGCACTCCCCTGCTCTACTCTACAGAAGATGCCGAAAAGGTGGTAGACATATTGGAAAACCGATTTGACG
Organism: Bacteroides sp. MSB163; assembly: GCF_036416795.1. NCBI lineage: Bacteria > Pseudomonadati > Bacteroidota > Bacteroidia > Bacteroidales > Bacteroidaceae > Bacteroides > Bacteroides maternus. The sequence continues at coordinate 4,920,908 of NZ_CP143867.1, forward strand.
CGGCTGCACAAGGAAAGAAATCTTCCAATAAAAAGAGTACGGAACATTTTGTTCTTGTAGGTCACGGAACTTATACCCCCAGCACGGCAATCTATAGCCAGATGGACTATATGCTGAAAGCCAAAGGACTGGCGAATTTCCATGTAGGCACCATCGAAGGATATCCTTCATATGAAACGATGCTGGCACAGTTGAAAGCCGGAAAGACGAAGCAAGTAACTCTGGTTCCATTCATGTTTGTAGCCGGTTATCATGCTAAAAATGATATTGCCGGAGAATGGAAAGAAGCACTCGAAAAAGAAGGATACGCAGTAAATGTGCGTATAGAGGGTATGGGACAAATACCTGAAATACAAGAAATTTTCATTGATCATATCCGTTTCTCACTGAAGTACCGAATGCTGGATATTATGGATAAAAAGACAGCATACGCTGCCGGAAAAGACGAGTAATAATTACCTCATTTGTTGTACTAAATCCCGCATACGTTTTAGCTAAAGTTTAGCTATATGTATGCGGGATTTAGTACAACAAGACGTTTCATCAGCCGGAACAAAATGTCAGCTTACTATGAACAAGAAAAGAACAGGAATAATCTTTGGCTGCATAATCGCAGTAGTCATCGTTTACTTTGTAACCTACAATTATTGGTGGGCACTCACCCGCATCCTCATCATCAATCCCCTGCCCGCACAAGCGGCAGACATCGCACTGAATAATGATTGCAGCCATATCCGCGTGGATGGCTACACCATTCCAAGCAAAGGATGTAGCCCTTTTTACACCCTTTTATACCCAAAGTTTAGAGAATAGAATGTATCTTTGCATGATAGAAATAAAAGCGATATGAAACAGCCCCAAATAATAGTTGCCGGCATCGGACCAGGCAGTGAACAAGACATTACGCCTGCGGTTCTGGAGGCGGTTCGTGAAGCGGATGTAGTAGTGGGATATAAATATTATTTCCGTTTTATCCAGCCTTATCTCCACCCTGAAACAGAATGTATAGATACGGGTATGAAGCGGGAACGCACTCGTGCGGAACAGGCATTTGAATTGGCGGAACAGGGAAAAACGGTTTGCGTCATCAGTTCCGGCGATGCGGGGATTTATGGAATGACTCCGCTGATTTACGAGATGAAGCGGGAACGGAACAGCAACGTCGAAGTTATTGCCTTGCCGGGCATCAGTGCTTTTCAGAAAGCGGCTTCACTGTTGGGTGCTCCTGTGGGACATGATTTCTGTGTGATTTCCCTTTCCGACCTGATGACACCGTGGGAACGGATCGAGCGTCGCATCCGTGCGGCAGCCATGGCTGATTTCGTAACGGCTGTATATAATCCGAAAAGCGAAGGGCGGTATTGGCAACTCTATCGACTGAAAGAGCTGTTTCTCGCAGAAGGACGCGCTCCGGAAACTCCGGTAGGTTATGTACGCCAGGCCGGACGGGAAGAACAGGAAGTGCATCTGACGACACTCGCTGATTTCAATCCCGAAGAAGTGGATATGTTTACGGTCATCCTGATCGGTAACTCGCAGTCTTATGCGTGGAACGGCAAGTTCATTACTCCCCGGGGATACTATGCAATTGACAATTCACAATTGACAATTCACAATTCCTTGCGGCATGATAGCGCAGCCAATTGTCAATCGTCAACTGTCAATTGTCAATTGAAAAAGGGTCAGGACATTATGATACAAAGTTTCCGGACCATTGAGTCGGAACTAAAGAATAAGAATATTCCTCTGGATCATAAATGGGCTTTGCTGCACGCCATCCATACCACGGCTGATTTTGAAATGGAAAAGCTGCTGTATACGGATAAAGGTGCTGTGGAAAAACTTTATCAGAAAATAGCGGACGGTCGGTTGAAAACGATTGTTACGGATGTGACGATGGCTGCCAGTGGTATCCGCAAAGGAGCTTTACAACGGCTGGGGGTAGAAGTGAAATGTTATCTTTCCGATGAACGGGTAGCGACAATGGCAGCGGAAAAAGGGATCACCCGTACACAAGCCGGTATACGTCTGGCGGTGGAGGAACATCCGGATGCCTTGTTCGTATTCGGTAATGCGCCGACGGCTTTGATGGAACTTTGTGATCTGGTACGTAAAGGAAAGGCTGCACCAAGCGGTATTATTGCCGCGCCTGTGGGTTTTGTACATGTACAGGAATCCAAGCACATGGTGAAGCCGTTCATGGAAATACCCAAACTGATAGTGGAGGGACGAAAAGGAGGAAGTAATTTGGCTGCAACGCTGGTGAATGCAATCTTGTGCTACAATGATGCGGAACAGTTAAGGCCGGGACGGGATGTATAAATTCAACACTATGAAACGAAACTTTATCATCATAGGCATGGACGACAACCGAGAACTTTTCTTCCCGCCCGAAGTGCTGCGGCACATCCGGGAAGGAAAAGTTTTCTCCGGCGGCTTGCGGCATCGGGAGATTGTAGAGAAGTTACTTCCGGAAGGTGCGGAATGGATTTCTATAACAGTTCCACTGGATAACGTCTTTGCCCAATACGAAAACATTTTTGCAGACTTTGAGCAGAAGGCTTCCGATGCATCTATTGTCGTATTTGCATCCGGAGATCCCCTGTTTTTCGGCTTCGCCAATACGGTAAAACGAAAACTGCCCGATGCAAAGATACGCCTCTACCCGGCTTTCAATTCCCTGCAAACATTAGCGCACAGACTGGTGATGCCTTACGATGATATGCGTACCGTCTCTCTGACAGGACGCCCGTGGCAGGAACTGGACAAAGCACTCATAGAACATGCCCACAAAATAGGTGTACTGACAGATCGGGAGCATACCCCTGCCACTATCGCCGCGCGGATGTTGGAATATGGATATACCGATTACACGATGTACATCGGTGAGCACCTCGGCAATCCCGAACGCGAGCGCATTCGTCGGATGAGTCTTGAAGAAGCTGAAAAAGAGACATTTGAGCATCCAAATAACTTGCTGCTCTGCTACGATACCCGTAGACGGCCACATACGACACCCGTAGACGGTCATATACGGCACCCGTATACGGTAAGCTACGACACCCATAGCAAGGAAGCCCTCCTCCCTATAACTGAACAGCCCCGTTCCTTCGGTCTTCCTGACGAACAATTTGCTCATCTGGACGGACGTGCCCGCATGATTACCAAAGCTCCGATCCGCCTCCTTACCTTGCAGGCATTAGAACTGAATCGCCGCCGTGTCTTTTGGGACATAGGTTTCTGCACAGGCTCTGTCTCCATCGAAGCCCGCCTGCAATTCCCGCATCTTACGGTCGTTTCGTTCGAGATACGTCCCGAAGGAGAAGAACTTATGCGCGTCAACTCCCGCCGTTTCGGTGCACCGGGAATCACAGCCTTAATCGGAGATTTCCTGCAAACCGATCTGGAACCTCTCTCCCGCCCCGACGCCGTCTTTATCGGCGGGCACGGCGGAAAATTAAAAGATATACTGGTACGCCTGAAAGAAGTATTGCAGCCCGGCGGTTGTATCGTCTTCAACTCCGTATCCCCCAATAGCGGGGAATTGTTCCGCAAAGGGGCAGAAAACGCAGGAATGTCCCTGCAACCCTCCCTGCATATCACACTCAATGATTATAACCCGATAGAAATAATGAAAGTAACCTTATGAATAAAAATAACGAGAACCATCCTATGAAGGTAGCCATTATACTGATTTCCGAAAGCAGTCTGCCCATTGCGCGAACGCTGAGTAACGAATTTCCCGATTCCGAAATAATCACCACGACTCCTGCACCCGACTGCACATACGTTTCTTTTTACGAAGAATTTATGGCTCTGTCTTTCCATCGCTACGATGCCTTTATTTTCATAGGTGCCATGGGCATCTGCGTCCGCACCATCGCCCCGCATGTGAAAGATAAACATACAGATCCCGCCGTGATCTGTGTAGACAGCACCGGCCGCTATGCCGTTTCCGTCCTCTCGGGACACATCGGAAAGGCCAACGAAATGACGGAAAACATCGCCCACATTCTCGGCGCCGAACCTGTCATCACCACACAAAGCGACCGCACCGGACTCTGGGCACTGGACACCCTGGGTGATAAATTTGACTGGGCCGCCATTCCCGGTGAGACGGAATACGGCATGATGAATAACATCATCAGCCTTTTCGTGAAGAAAGTTCCCACCGCCCTCTTCCTCGAAGTGCGCGATCAGGGAACGGAATATCTGGAAAAGACCTGCCCACCACACGTGGATATACATTACGGCTTATTCCGGGATATAGACCTCAGCCGTTACCAGCTGGTTATACTCGTCACTCCTTTCCTGCACAATACGCATGACACCCCTGCGCTCTTTTATGTGCCCAAGGTATTGCATGTCGGCGTAGGTCTGGCACATCAGGCAGGTCCCGTGCATGACATCGTTGAAAACATCCTTGGTACGATGATTAACAGTACCTTCATGCCCCGTGCCGTAAAGTACATCGCTACCATTAACGAGAAATGCGACGAACCGGTCATTAAAGAACTGGAACGTGCCTATCAGATACGCTATTACAGTGCGGAAGAACTGAAAGAAATCTCCGTCCCCAACCCCAGTCCGGTAGTAGAGAAACACATGGGTACACCCAGCGTTTCCGAAGCCGCCGCTTTTCTTTCCGCCAACGGTGGTGAGCTGCTGCTGGACAAACAAAAAGGCGGAAACTACACCATGGCCATAGCCATCGAAAAGGGAGTACTCCGCTACCACGGACATATCGAAATCGTCGGCGCAGGTCCGGGTGATCCTGACCTTATCTCCGTGCGTGGAAGGCAAATGCTGGAGAAGGCAGATCTTATCCTCTACGCCGGCAGTCTCGTCCCCCGTGAACTTACATTCTGTGCCAAACCGGGTGCTACGATACGTAGTTCGGCTTCTATGGACTTGGAAGAACAGTTTGCACTGATGAAGAAATTCTATGATGCAGGCAAATTCATAGTTCGCCTGCATACGGGCGATCCCTGCATCTACGGCGCCATTCAGGAACAGATGAACTATTTCGACCAACATCACATGAGTTATCACATTATCCCGGGCATTTCTTCCTTCCAGGCTGCTGCCGCTGCGCTGAAGTCTCAATTTACCATTCCTGAGAAAGTGCAGAGCATCATCCTTACCCGCGGCGAAGGACGCACCCCCATGCCGGAACGCGAACAACTCCACCTGCTGGCACGCTCGCAAAGCACCATGTGTATCTTCCTCAGTGCCGGCATTGCCGAACAGGTGCAGGAAGAACTCTTACAGGAATATCCCAAAACCACTCCCGTTGCCGTTTGCTACCACCTCACCTGGAAGGACGAACGCATCTATCGCGGAGAGTTGAAGGACCTTGCAAAGATTGTGAAAGAGAACAACCTGACGCTCACCACCATGATTGTCGTAGGTGAAGCCATCGACAACCGCGAAGGCCTTTCCCGCCTCTACGCCCATGAGTTCAAACATCTCTTCCGCAGATAACTGATAATCGACAAACAACTAAAGACAATGATATTAATATTAGGTGGAACCACCGAAGGACGCATCGCCGCCCGTACCCTTGAAGAAGCCGGAAAACCATTCTACTACTCTACCAAAGGAGACGAGCAGGAAGTAACTATGCACCACGGTATCCGCCTGCAAGGTGCCATGGACGAACTGGACTTGGAGCGCTGTTGCCGGGAACATAACATTCAATTACTGGTAGACGCCGCCCACCCCTTTGCCATACAACTGCACCAGACCGTAGAGAAAGTAGCCCATACCCTGAATCTGCTTGTCATCCGATTCGAACGTATTTATCCGCCACGTGACGAAGAACACATCATCTGGTGCGAAGATTTTGAAGATGCCATCCGGCAAATCAGGAAAGAAGATATCTTCACCCTCCTCGCTCTGACAGGCGTACAAAGCATTGCCAAGCTAAAGCCTCTCTGGCAGGAAAGTGCCTGCTGCTACTTCCGTATCCTTAACCGTGAGAGCTCCCGCCGCCTGGCCGAACTCGAAGGCTTTCCCGAGAAATATCTGCATTACCACCATGCAGGCGAAGACGAACGCATCCTGTTACAGCGACTTCACCCCGAAGCCATATTGATAAAGGAAAGCGGACTTTCCGGAGGATTCAATGAAAAAGTGGAAGCGGCCCTTCAGGAAGGTATCCGCATTTTTGCAATCCGCCGTCCGCCAATGCCCGGAAGTTTTATGATAGTGAACGGTGAGCATGGCCTACGCCGGATGATTGAAAAGCATCTGCCTGATTTTTATCCTTTGCGTAGTGGTCTGACTACGGGTACTTGTGCAGCCGCGGCCGCTGTAGCTGCAACCTGGGATATTTTCAACATTCAACGCCAGCCCCGACCCGAAGAATTTCCTGTTATTCTCCCTAACGGAGAAACCATTTATGTTCCCGTCGAAGAGCAAGAACTCTACCCGCATACCAGCTGTGTGAACGATGACTGGATGCTGGAAGCAGATGCCACTGTCATCAAAGATGCAGGTGATGACCCCGATGTAACCAATGGCATGCAAATCAAGGCCAATGTTGCCGTACCTTTCCGCTTTGACGATCCAACACCCGCAGAACTTAGAGCTGATGATTATACCGTTATTGTCTGTGGAGGCGAAGGCGTAGGCATTGTCACCCTATCGGGTTTAGGGCTGGAAGTGGGAGGACCTGCCATCAACGTTACTCCCCGCAAAATGATTGAAAACAATGTAAAGGCATGCCTTCAACGACTTGGCATTTCCAAACAACCCAATCCTTTTGCCGTCACTATTTCCGTACCGGGTGGCGAAGAGATAGCCCGGCGGACTTTTAATCCCCGTTTGGGTATAGAGGGCGGTATTTCTATCATCGGAACTTCGGGCATTGTGAAGCCTTTCTCTTCCGAAGCATTTGTAGATTCCATCCGCAAATCCATGGAAGTAGGTCGGGCAACAGGAAGTCCGCGCATCGTCCTTAATTCGGGTGCAAAGAGTGAAAAGTATGTCCGGGGATACTATCCCGAACTGCCTGCACAGGCATTTATTCATTACGGAAACTTCATTGGAGATACGATAAAGATTGCCGCAGATTTGGAAATCAAAGCGGTGACTTTGGGTATCATGATAGGAAAAGCCGTGAAGCTGGCAGAAGGCAATCTGGATACGCACAGCAAACAGGTGACGATGAATAAAGACTTCCTTCTGGATCTGGCCTTCAATGCGGGTTGTGGAGATGAAGTACCTGCCATTATTAAAAAGATAACACTGGCGCGAGAGTTGTGGACATTGCTCCCGGCAGACGATCTGCAGGCATTTTGCACCCATTTGCTTGAGTTGTGCCACCAGCATTGCGACCCGCTTCTGCCCGATGGAGAACTGACGATTCTGCTCATTAGCGAAGAAGGGAGAATAATATGAAACACTCTCAAATAATCCTCGTCACTGGTGCTTCTTCCGGTTTTGGAAGAGTCATTGCTACGCAGTTGGCTGCACAAGGACATATCGTTTATGGCTCCAGTCGGAAAGCATTATCCGATAATCCCGGCTTCAAAATGTTGCAATTGGATATTACTGATCCTGTATCGGTATCCAGCGCCATATCTACAATTCTAGAAGAGCAAGGCAGCATCGATGTACTTGTCAACAATGCCGGGATGGGCATCAGCGGAGCTATCGAACTCACTACCGAGGAAGAGATACAGCGCCAGATGAATACGAATTTCACGGGTGCCGTCCGTATGTGTGCAGCAGTACTGCCTTTCATGCGCGAAGCCGGACACGGACGAATCATTAATATCGGTTCCATCGCAGGCGTCCTTGCCGTTCCCTTTCAGGCTTTCTACAGTGCATCAAAGTTTGCGATTGAAGGGTATAGTGAAGCGCTTTATCAAGAAGTTAAGCCACTGGGTATACAAGTTTGCGTAGTCGAACCGGGAGATTTCCAGACTGGTTTCACAGCGCAACGGCAAGTGAGCCAAACCACTCTCTCCCATCCGCAATACGAAGAGAGTTTTGCAAAAGCCATGCGAAATGTAGAGCAGTCTGAAAACAATGGTTGCCGACCGGAAAAGTTAGGCAAAGCAATCTGCAAACTGGTAAATAGCCGCCGCCCTGCTTTCCGCACAAAGGTCGGTCCATGGGAGCAAGTATTCTTTGCCCGCATCAAACCTATGCTGCCGTTTAGTCTGGTAGATTGGTTGATCAGGAAATTCTATTAGTTAGCTACAGAGCTACATGCTACAAGTGCCTTTCGGATATAGCGCAGCCACTCGTAGCTTGTAGCTCGTAGCTCGTAACTTATAATATTCCCCCAACAGGAATTGTATGTAATCATATAATTTATATCTTTGCGAGCAAATAAACATCACCCCCTTACAAGGTTCAAGTAATGAAACAGACTATTCTCTCTATTTTCTTTGCAATCATAGCATTGGGAGTAAATGCCCAATCCCCTATCTCCTTCCAAGTAAAAGCCGGAGTCGGTACCTCCAACTTCTATGGAGAAAATGTAGAAAGTGATACACGCATCGCCTACAAAATAGGTGTCGGCATGAACTATGAGCTCAACCGCACATGGGTGTTTCAACCATCACTGAACTTCGTATCAATAGGTGCCCGTGAAGAAGTGGAATACGTAGGCAAAGTGAATATGAACGAGTTGTATATCCAGCTCCCCATCATGATGGCCGCCCGCCTCAACCTTGGAAAGAATTACAGTGCTTCCTTGAGTGCCGGCCCGTATATTGCCTATGGCGTAGGCGGAAAGACATCCGGCGAGATGGAGGAATATGATTACAGTAGTGAATACAATCCTAACAGAAGCTACAGATTCCGTATAGATACTTTCGGTAACCGGATAGATGACAAAATGGGAAACAAACGCTTTGATGCCGGCCTTATGTTCAGGCTCAACATCGAATATTACAAATTCATATTCGGAGCAGAGCTTCAATTGGGAATGATCAAAGTAAACGACCAGCTGGATAATCTATTGCAATCATCCGGCATTGAGAAATTCTCTCCCAAGAATCTCGCTTCGTTCTTCACCGTAGGATACCGGTTCTGATTTACAACTGCTCCGCCTGCTTTCGTTTCATTTCATTCAGTACACTGCATGTCAACGGCATGGCAAGAATGAAAGTCAGAAGATCAGCAACGGCCTGGCACATTTCCACACCCTGTAAACCCAGATAATGAGGCAGGATAAAAATCAGCGGAATAAAGAACAATCCTTGGCGGGCAGAAGAAATAATGGTAGCCTTTACCGGCTTACGAATCGTCTGCAACATCATATTACTCATCACAATCCATGAACCCAACGGAAAAGTAATGAACTGCCAACGCAAGGCGGCAACACCTACTGCAATTACATTCGGGTCTCCCTTACGGAACAAAGAAACAATCTCTTCCGCAAATCCCATGCCTGCCAGCGCACACACCAGTAAGAAAATGAATCCCACCTTTACACAAAACCAGAATCCCTGACGAACACGCGCATACAATCCCGCACCGTAATTAAAACCGCATACCGGCTGGAAACCTTGTCCAAAACCTATCAGGAAAGCATTAATGAACATTGCGATACGGGTAACAATAGACATGCCTGCAATAGCTGCATCTCCATAAGCCCCGGCAGCCACATTCAGCAAAATAGTAGCTACACTCGCCAGCCCCTGACGGGCAAGCGAAGGGGTACCACCACCAATAATTTCCTTTATGAAAGCCAGTGAAGGTGTGAAGTTCCTGAAACGGACACGGATATTGCCACCCTTTCTACCCATATACAACAACAGTGAGAAACTACATATCTGACTGATAACCGTAGCCAACGCAGCACCCGATATCCCCATATCAAAAACAAATATCAGAATAGGATCAAGTATCACATTAATCACCGCACCCGATACGATTCCTACCATCGCATACGCTGCATTTCCCTGGAAACGAATCTGATTGTTCAGTACTAACGAGGCCGTCATGAAAGGGGCACCCAGCAATATGATGCCCAGATATTTCTCCGTATAAGGCAGGATAGTAGGTGTAGAACCCAATGCCAGCGACAACGGGGTAAGGGAGATAAGTCCCACTACTGCCAGAAATATACCCATAAACAACGCCCAGAAGAAACCGGTAGCCGCCATCTTCTCTGCATTCCCAGTCTCCTGCGCACCGAGTTTCCGCGAAATATAGTTTCCCGAACCGTGTCCGAAGAAAAAGCCCACCGCCTGAATTATGGACATGACCGAGAACACGATACCTACAGCCGCCGTCGACTGGGTATTGATCTTCCCCACAAAGTACGTATCCGCCATATTATAGAATGACGTAACCAACATACTGATAATCGTAGGTACAGCCAATGATACTATCAGACGGGGCACCGGGGTGGTAGTCAGATAGAGATAATTATCTTTTGTCGAATGTCTCATAGAATTTTCACAATCTCTGCAAGCAGTTCATCAATGGTTCGCACAGTCACCGCTTCACCGTTTACCGGATGCAGTACAAAAGTACCGTCCCCTTTCAAATCTCCCGTTTCAATATAAACGTCCGACTCCACGTTTCGGTTTGCCAGAATACCATTTCTTTGCAAAGCTTTCCGCACCATAGCGTATTTTTGTCCATGCCCTACGAGTCGGACTTGGGAAGTGTATTCATTATTTACGCGAAACAAGCCAGTCTCCAGATCAAACACAATTCCTTTACGGGCAAAAAAACTACTGAGAGTTCCATCCAGTGAAAGATCTTCGGGAGTTCCGATAGTCACTCCGTTCATCTTATCCATCAACCAGACTTTATCCGCAATCTGCAAGGCAAGTTCCAGGTCATGTGTAGACAGGAAAATAGTCTTATCCGTCTGCCGGCTCAGCTGATGGAGCAATTGCATCATTTCCACTTTACTCGGGAAATCAAGAAAGGCAGTGGGCTCATCCAGGAAAATCACCGGAGTTTCCTGTGCCAGTGCCTTGGCAATCATTACTTTTTGTCGTTCACCATCACTCAGTGTATGCACCATGCGATGTGCCAGGTGAGATATTCCGACCAGGTTGATAGCATGATCCACTACCTCTTTATCTTCTTTGGAGAGTGTTCCCCAGAAACCGGTATATGGACTGCGTCCCAGACCGATAAGTTCCACAGAAGTCATATTGCGGATGTCGCACTTTTCAGTCAGGACTACACTGATCACTTTTGAAAGCTGTTTGTCCGTATAAGAGCCAATCTCTTTTCCCTGTATACGTATTTCACCGGATAACTTCAGTTGAAATGCAGAAAGTGTACGCAACAATGTAGACTTCCCCACCCCGTTGGCACCCAGCAGACAAGTCAACTCCCCGCTATTGATTCCGGCACAAATATCGCTTGCCACGACTTTCACATCTCCTTTACCGGGATAGCCAATGGATAGTTTCTCAATATGTATAGTTTCCTGTTTCAAGACCTCTTTATTTTCAATTCTCAATTATTCTTCCAGTTCCCCTTTACGCTTCCTGAAGAGCACGGATGCCACCACCGGAGCACCTACCAAAGCTGTCACCGAGTTCACCGGCAAAGCTCCTTCAAATCCCGGCATGCGGGCTATGAGGTTACACACCAACGCTAACGAAGCCCCTACCAACAATGTGGCAGGCATCAGTATCCGATGGTCGGATGTATGGAATATAGCCCGGCAAAGATGGGGAACAGCCAGACCGATAAACATAATCGGACCGCAATATGCCGTCACAATCGCTACCAGCACACCTGAACAGGAGATCACCAACAGGCGTGCCCGCTTGATGTTCAGCCCCAGGTTCCGTGCATACCCATCGCCCAGCAGCAACAGATTCATTGTCTTTATCAGCAAAAACGAGAGTGGCAACAAGACCGCCATGATACAGACAAACAGTATCATCTGATCCCCCGACACACGGGCAAAACTACCCAGTCCCCAAATGACGTATGCACGAATATCTTCCTCCACACTGAAATATTTCAATACGCCGATAATAGCACTTGCCACATAACCGATCATCACACCGATAATCAGCAGCGTCACATTTCCCTTTACTTTCTGTGAAACGTATACGATAAGCGCCATCACGGACAGTGCTCCGATAATCGCTGCAATGGACAACGCCACTTCTCCCATATATCCGAGCTTACTCAATGCCACACCGCCCATCGCTCCCGATAACAATACCACACAGGCTACTCCCAGGCTGGCACCCGAACTGATACCCAACACTGACGGTCCTGCCAGCGGATTCCGGAAAACCGTCTGCATCTGCAAACCACTCACCGATAGCCCCGCTCCCGCCACCAATGCCGTCAATGCCTGCGGCACACGGGATTTCCAAATGATATTCTGCCAGATAATGGACTCATCTGTATTCCCCCATAAGATGTTCCAGACGGAACGAAAAGGAATATGGACAGAGCCTAACAGCAGGTTCAGTAAGAAAAACAGGAATATAGATGCCAGTATCACCAACATCAGGAGCAGTGTCGGCCTTTTCATTGCAAACGTGCGTAGTATTTCGGTTGGTAATCAGGTAATAAATCGGGGTGGAACGCATGGATCAGATCTTCCAGCACTATTTCCGGTTCCATCGGCATACTTTCGTAGAAAGGTTGCTCGCGCATATTGCAATAAATAACGCCTTTGTCACGGAATGCACGGAAGTCGGCATAACGGGGATCAAGGGATTTCAAAGCGTCATAAGAGAATGTGCCGTCGTAACTATTCACAATACGCCAGTAATCGGCACTCTCCGCCTGGCTGTATACTGTTTCAAAATCTAGTGTAACGCCACCGGAACGGGGATCGTCTTTCAAGAAATAATCGGCTCCCGCATCACGGAACAGTTCGGCCAGGAAGCTCTTACCGCCTACTGCATACCAGTTTCCTCCACGTATCTCACCGCTGAATACTACCGGACGCTTCTTTACATCAGCAGCCAGTTGTTTCAGATCGTTATAATGCTTTTCTATTGCAGCAAATTTTTCATTTGCCTCCTCTTCCTGTCCAATAAACAAGCCGATGAATTTAATCCATTCCGCCTGTCCCAGCGGAGTCATTTCCTTATATCCCAGGTGCGGAACCAAAGGTATTCCGATTTCACGCATCGTATCATATCCGCCACGCTTGAAAGGGGAGATAAAAATGACATCCGGATTCACACTCATGATCACTTCATTATCAAAATTACCTTCAATTCCTATTTTGGCAGTCTTACCCGACTTCAGGCGCTCATTCATTTCTTTGTTGAACAAGTGGCGTGTACTGGTTATACCCACCACCTTATCGCAGGCTTCCAGTTTGATGAAATTGGATAATTGTAAAGAAGTCATGCAAATGACACTGCGTACCGGTGTTTCGATCACCGTATAATCAGAAGGAATCCCTTCGGGTTTCGTCCCCCGGGGCACCAATGCATAATGGAAAGTATTACTGCTTTCATTTTGAGGATCGCGCAAATCTACCAATCGGACATGATTGGGGAGATATTTCACTTCAAACCCTTGGGCATAAACCGGATAAATAGAGTCTGTGGCTGATACGGAGGCTGTGGTAGCCTGTAAATCAATAGAGTTTTGTTTGTTTTTCGGGCCACAAGCCACACATAAAATACTTAAAAGGGAGACAGTTATCGCAGTAGTTCGTTTCATGATAATAAAAAGGTATAGAATTCGAGCACAATATTCGTCATTTTTGGGGAGATACGCAAATACAGGCACAATTTAATGAAGAATGAAGAATGAGGAATGAAGAATGAAGAATTGCCTTTCGGTATGCTCTCACTGCGTAGCCAAATTCTTCATTCCTCATTCTTCATTAAAAAAAACTTCCTCATTAAAAACTCATCAGATCATTCAATGCTTCGCTCATGCTGGGATGTGTAAATATATAATCACGCAAGAAAGTATATTCCTGTCCCGTTTTCATTACAATAGATACGATATTAATGATCTCACTTGTTTCCGGTCCGAACAGGGAACAGCCCAGAATCTTATTTGTATCGGCATCCACTACTACCTTAAACAATCCGTCAGTCTCACCTAAAGTACGTGCCCGCGGAATGGCTGCTACGGGAAATGTATTCACCTTTATGTTCAGTCCTTTCTTACGGGCCTCCATCTCACTCAGCCCCACACGTGCCAAAGGAGGATCCATAAATACCGAATAACTCACAGGCTCACGGTCGTCTGTACGCCGTTCTCCTGCACCAAACAAATCCTCACGGATAATGCGGTAATCGTCCAATGAGATATAGGTGAATTGTAACCCGCCTTTTACGTCGCCAATGGCACGGATGGCCGGATTAGTAGTACGCAGCCACTCATCTACAATTATGGCTCCCCGTTCATTCACTTTCACACCGGCAACTTCCAGGTTCAACCCCGAAGTATTCGGACGACGCCCTGTTGCCAATAAGATAGCATCTCCTTCCAGGTGATGGATTTCATGAGTTACAGCATCCTCATAAATCACTGTTGCACCATCCACGGATTGTACTTTCGCGTTGAGATGGAAAACAATACCTTTCTTTTCCAATACGGTCTGTACGCTAGCGGCAATATCCCTGTCTTCGCGACCAATCAGTTCGGGATACCCTTCGAGTACTGTTACCTTCGAACCGAAAGAGGCATACATGGAAGCAAATTCCAGGCCGATATAACCTCCACCCACGATTACCAGCCGTTCGGGAAGTTCTTCCAGTTCCATGATGGAAGTGCTGGTGTATACGCAAGGATTCTCTTTTATTCCATCAATAGGTGGTATGATGGTTTCCGCACCGGTATTTATAAAGATCTGAGGAGACTGTAATTCTATTACTTCCGTCTCCGTCCGCACTTCTACCACATCAGGACCGGCAAATGATCCAATACCTGTATACACCGTCACATTAGGATTATCAGCCAGATTATGATAGTTCTTACTCCGCAGGAAGGAAGTCACCTCTTCTTTACGCCCAATGGCCTGACGATAATAATCCTTCTTCTCTTCCCATGTAGCCTTTACCGGAGTTTCCTTAGCCAGATGTACCAACGTCTTTGTAGGAATACACCCGATGTTGATACAAGTGCCTCCGTACATACGATCTGAACGTTCTACTATGGCAACCGTTTTCCGGCGTTTTGCAAATTCGGCAGCCAAGGTCTTTCCTCCCTTTCCGAAGCCGATAATGATAGCATCATACTTTTTCATATCTCTATTTTTTTAATTGTTCCAGTACGCTCTTCGCACTGTCTGCTAATATAACAATTGCGCCGGCCAAAATGGCTGTATCTTTTATAACTAATCTTCCTGCACCGGTCAATAAAGGGAAACCGAACTCTCCACTGCCCAGATTAGGCACCCACACTTCGGGTGTGGTGACAAGGAAAGAAAGCGTTCCGAGAGTCATGATAATTGCAAGCCCCGCCCCTACCAAGCCTACTTTCGGCCAAAAGATGCCGAGGAATGTAAGGATACCGATGCTCATAATAAGGATACCCAATCCGTGAGAAAAACCATACGTATTATTCTCCTTGTGCCACTCATGCTTCGCGGCATCAAATTCTCCTTCTTTCAGCTTATACTCTTTATAGTCGGGAGTATCATGTGTATAGAAGAAGCTCATAAAAGGGCTGTTTGCCACAAAAGGTACGATGCCTTCCGCTTCATAATTCCAGAACTTCAACCCGCCGATCCAAACGAAAATAACCAGAATCGCCACACGGATAAGATTGATACCTAACTTTTGAGTAGATGCAGCCAGTGTCAGGGCTGCTACGAACATAGATTTTAATTTTGTTTCCATACGATTATTGCATTAATGAATTGTTTTGTTTTTCTGATGCAAAAATCGGGGTTTATGTCGGGGTGTGAAATGGCAATTCCACCGTATCAGTTGGCAATATTTCCCGTTGTGTTCGATTTACGGAAATCCGACACACTTTCGCCTGTCATTTTCTTGAAAAAGCGGCTGAAAGTGGACAAATCTTCGAAGCCAAGGAGTTCACTGATTTCCTTGGCGCTTTTGGGAGTGTAGAGCAGTAAACGTTTGGCTTCCGCTTCTACTCGTTCGTGAATGATGCGCAAAGGAGAAGGGACTCCGCAGGAAGAAAACAGATTGGAAAGAGTCTTGGGAGAACGGAATAAAAGGTTGGCATAATCCTGTACTTGTTTCTTTTCACGGAAATTCTGGTCAACCAATATATAGAAGCGGCGGACGATATCAAAAGCTTTTTCCTGTTCCGGCGTAACGCCACACTTTTCACGTGCAATGCGAGTACAGGTGATGATGAAACGTTTGAGAATGATGCGCAGCATTTCTTCTTGCAGATTATCGCAAACAGCGGACTCCTGCCGGAAGATACGAATGATATCATTCAGATTGGCGGATTGTTCCGGCGAAAGTTTCAGTTTCATCACTTGGGAAGAACCATGAAAAAGAAAACCGTTACAGGATACTTCGTCATCATGACCGAATATGCAGTAGAAGTTGCTGTTGAACAGGAAAGTGAGGTACTCTCCTTCCACGGCTTTCACTTCAATATGATGCAGGGGCGTAAGGCATGCGATTTCGTCTTGTTCCATCCGCACGGGAATGTGGTCTATCTCGACAATGAGGATGCCGCTGCGCACCCAAATGAACTTATACAGAGTGGCGTCTTGTTGCAGCACCTTGTTTTCGTGGAAGCAAGATGTCATTGCCAGGTTCCCGTTCAGGCGGGTATTTAATTGATAATCTATCATATATTAAAAGTTAGTGCTCCCTATCATACATTGAGATACAAAAATACATCATTTCACAAGCGGATACAAACAAAAAGCAAAAAATATCGGTTATCATTCCATTACACAACTATTATTTAGGCCTCATTTTCTTACTAAATTAGAGATAACCTTAATCAAATCGTCAAAGAATATACTAATTCGTCAAAACAAAGCTTTTACACAACAGTTAAGAATCTGATAATCAATAAAATATCAAAAAAAAATAAAAATACCATTTTGTGAAATTATATTCCTTTTGTTTTTTCTACTTTTGCCTATATCAAATATAAAAGCAATGAGTTAAGTATAGTATTAATTTAAACTTATCTGATTATGGTACTAGATTTTATTGGTCGCGTAAATATCGCGTTAAGAGTTATCAAGGAAGAATACCCGACAGCAGTCCTTTATGAAGCTGACGGAAGTGCATCAAAGGGTGAAACAACACGTCCTGAAGAGATTGATACGATCAGAGTTGTATGTACCCGCCCTGAAGATGGAGCTACTATCATTGTCAAAATCACAGATTTTGATAAGGTTGGCAAGCCTATATTCATTCCCGAACCTTGGTTGGAAGATGTAGTAATAGCCTGGCCAGTAGAAATGACACTATTACATGCCAGCCAACTTAAGGAACAAGCAGGTTATAAAGACCCTTATGTTTGTGTTACATTAAGAAATCCGCTCGGACCTGAAAGAACAAATCCCTATTTCATTTTCGGTGACAACAAACACCAGCCTTACATCTTTGTAGATACTGTTACAGGTTTAGTAAAAACAGACCGATAATACTTGAATTAGGGTTTATTATAATGTAGTTGAATTCATATATCCTCCGATCTATTTATCAATGATAAAAAGCTACCATTAAAAAATATGAATACAGTTCTTGTTTCATATTTAGAAAATCCCGACTTTTGCTCTTTCATAACAAAGCCAAATTATGAATTTATCACTAAAAACTAACCGCTAATTTCCAATAAACATGTCTAGCCCCGTTATATTCGTCTCCCTCGGTCCCGGAGAACCGGAACTTATCACCCTGAAAGGCTTGAAAGCCCTGCAAAATGCCGACAGCATCTTTTGTCCTGAAACTCGCACGGCAAACGGACGCACCTTCTCACGTGCCGCCGACATATTGCATGCATTGGCTATTCCAGACACCTCCCTCTCCCGTTTCGTATTGCCCATGAGCAAGAACCGGGAACAGGCTTTTGCCGCCTATGATAAAGTGTACAACGAAGCTTGTCGGCTTTATAAAGAGAATAAAAAAGTTTGCATCGTTGCCGAAGGAGATGCCGGTTTCTACTCTTCAATCCATTATATCTTCGAGAAACTGCAAGCCGACAACATCCCGGTGCAACATATCGCCGGCATCCCCGCCTTCATTGCAGCAGGTGCCTGTGCAGGACTTCATATTGCCAGCCAGGAGGAACGCCTGACCGTCATTCCCGGTATCATTACCGCCGAAGAAATAGAGAAATATATGGAGGAAAAGACTACCATTGTCATCATGAAACTTTCTCAATGTACCGAAGAAGTTCACCGTTGCATCCATCTCCATCCCGAATATAACTATCATTATTTCGAGAATATAGGCGCGGAAAAAGAGAAATATCTGCATGATACAGAGCTGATTTCGGCACTCTCTTTCCCTTATTTTTCATTATTAATCATACGCCACAGCACCTTCTGAGGCGCATTTAATACTATTTCGCACATCATTGGATTAATTTTCACAAAAATGCCTTACCTTTGCCCACTGTGTAATACAAAAGATTTATAGACATGAAAAGACTTACATTGTATATGTTTATGCTCGTACTGAGCATTGGTTACGTTTCGGCACAGGGGAAAGCCGATATTAAGTTTGATAAGACCTCACATAACTTCGGTACGTTTTCTGAAAATGATCCGGTAGTAAGTTGTGTATTCACATTCACCAATGTGGGCGATGCTCCGCTGGTTATACATCAAGCCGTAGCTTCCTGCGGATGTACAGTTCCCGAATATACCCAGGAACCCGTATTGCCGGGCAAAACCGGAACCGTTAAGATTACTTACAACGGAACAGGCAAGTATCCGGGACACTTCAAAAAGTCCATCACTTTGCGCACGAATGCCAAAACGGAAATGATGCGGCTCTTTGTAGAAGGAGATATGACACCGAAAGATGCGAAATAAGCATCTTTATATATAAGAATAAAGGAGAATTTTTCAATTCTCCTTTTTTTTTGCTTTCTTTGAAGCTGATTTGGATAAAATAATCAATTAATGGACGACATAATAACTATAAAACATAAAAGCAATTAAGAAACTATGAAACAAGAAGAAGAGAAATTGACCGGTCTACCGGAAAATGCATTCCATGAACTGAAACCGGGCGAGGTCTACAACCCGTTGATGAGCCCTGACAAGAAGTACCCGGAAGTTAACCTTTGGTCTGTATTATGGGGTATCGCTATGGCTATCCTCTTTTCGGCTGCGGCAGCCTATCTGGGATTGAAAGTAGGACAAGTGTTCGAAGCAGCCATTCCTATTGCAATTATTGCCGTGGGCGTATCAGGCGCAGCCAAACGTAAGAATGCGTTAGGTGAAAATGTTATTATCCAATCCATCGGCGCCAGTTCCGGCGTTATCGTGGCAGGTGCCATCTTTACCCTGCCCGCCTTATACATTCTGCAAGAAACTTATCCGGAAGAAATCACAGTTACTTTCACCCAAGTATTCATCAGTTCTCTGTTGGGAGGTGTGTTGGGTATTCTCTTCCTCATTCCGTTCCGTAAATATTTTGTAAGTGATATGCATGGTAAGTATCCTTTCCCCGAAGCAACAGCTACCACACAGGTACTGGTATCGGGCGAGAAAGGCGGAAGCCAGGCCAAACCGTTGTTGCTGGCAGGTATTATTGGAGGTTTATATGACTTCATCGTTGCCACATTCGGCTGGTGGAACGAAAATTTCACCACACGTGTATGGGGCTTTGGTGAGATGTTGGCTGATAAAGCAAAACTGGTATTCAAAGTGAATACAGGTGCGGCCGTACTCGGTTTGGGATATATTGTAGGTCTGAAATATGCTTCTATCATCTGTGCCGGTTCACTGGCTGTGTGGTGGATTATCATTCCGGGAATGTCCATGATTTGGGGCGACAGCGTGCTGAACCAGTGGAATCCGTCAATTGTGACTACCGTAGGCAGCATGGCTCCCGAAGAAATTTTTAATTATTATGCCAAGAGCATCGGTATCGGAGGTATCGCTATGGCAGGTATCATCGGTATCATCAAGTCGTGGGGCATCATCAAGAGTGCCGTAGGACTGGCAGCTAAAGAGATGGGTGGAAAATCCAATGTAGAAGCCAGCATGAAGCGTACTCAGCGCGATATTTCTATGAAGATTATTGCTATCGGTTCTATTATAACACTGTTGCTGGTATTTTTATTCTTCTACTTTGATGTAATGCAAGGCAGTTTGCTGCATACTGTGGTAGCTATTCTATTGGTAGCAGGTATCGCTTTCCTGTTTACGACTGTGGCTGCCAATGCTATTGCAATCGTAGGTACGAACCCGGTTTCCGGCATGACGCTGATGACATTGATTCTGGCATCGGTAGTGATGGTATCTGTCGGTTTGAAAGGGCCTGAGGGAATGGTAGCCGCATTAGTAATGGGTGGCGTTGTGTGTACGGCACTATCTATGGCAGGTGGGTTCATTACTGACTTGAAAATCGGTTATTGGTTGGGTAGTACACCCGCCAAACAGGAAGCCTGGAAGTTCCTCGGAACGATTGTTTCAGCTGCAACCGTAGGTGGTGTAATGATTATCCTGAATAAGACATACGGATTTACCAGCGGACAACTGGCTGCTCCACAAGCTAATGCGATGGCGGCAGTTATTGAACCATTAATGAATGGCGTGGGTGCTCCCTGGTTGCTTTACGGCATTGGTGCAGTACTTGCTATCGTACTGAATGCATTCAAAATTCCCGCACTGGCATTTGCATTGGGTATGTTCATTCCATTACAACTGAACATTCCTCTCGTTGTGGGTGGTGCTGTGAACTGGTACGTAACCAGCCGTAGCAAGAATGCTGCTCTCAATGCAGAACGTGGCGAAAAAGGTACGTTGCTGGCATCCGGTTTCATTGCCGGTGGTGCACTTATGGGCGTAGTCAGTGCAGCAATGCGTTTCGGAGGTATCAACCTGGTGAATGATGCCTGGGTAAACAATACGTGGTCAGAAGTACTGGCATTGGGTGCTTATGCATTGCTGATAATTTACTTTATCAAGGCTTCGATAAAAACCAAATAATAGAAATACAATGAGAACAATTTTATTTATCACAGCGTTGTTTATGTCAACTCTGCTATCTGCTCAGAAGCCCGTTGAGATACCCTTGTGGCCCAACGGTGCTCCTAATACGAATGGCCTGACAGGAGATCAGGAAGATTTGAACGGCGGCCGTGTGGCCAATGTTATTAATCCCACCATCACGGTTTATCGTCCGGCAAAGCCGAACGGTATGACTATCTTGATGTGTCCGGGCGGCGGATATGCCCGCCTGGCAATGAATCACGAAGGCCATGACATGGCATCCTGGTTCAACACACAGGGAATCACGTATGCTGTTCTGAAATATCGTATGCCGAACGGAAACCGCGAAGTGCCCCTCTCAGATGCAGAACAGGCCATCCGCATTATTCGTCAACACGCCAAAGAATGGGGTATCAATCCGAATCAGGTAGGCGTTATGGGTGCATCGGCAGGAGGACACCTGGCTGCTTCTCTCTCTACACTTTACAGTAGTGATGAAACGCGTCCGGACTTTCAGATATTACTTTATCCGGTAATCTCGATGGTACCGGGCATTACTCATGGAGGTTCGCGCAAGAACCTTCTTGGTGATAACCCGACCAAGGAACTGGAAGATGCGTATTCTCTGGAACGTCGTGTATCTCCCCGCTCTCCACAAGCTTTCATCGTACTTTCTGCTGATGATGGCGCGGTGCCGCCCATGAATAGTATCGGCTACTTCCTTGCTCTCAACCAACAGAAAGTTCCCGTATCCATGCACATCTACCCCATTGGCGGACATGGCTGGGGCTTCCGTGATAACTTCACTTACAAACGCCAGTGGACAGAAGAACTGGAGAAGTGGTTGCGTGACGGAGTGAAATTCGAGAAAAAATAATTAATATAGTAACTCAATGAAAAAACTGACTTTTATCACCTGTCTCGCATTGCTACCCTTGGCCCTTCAGGCACAGGAAGACCGTTACGACCAGTTGACCAATCCGAAGTTGACCAGTATCAACAAGGAGGCTCCCCGGAGTACATTCACTTCTTATGCCACCGAAGAAGATGCTATCGTCAACGACCGGACGAACGGAGCCAGCCGCCTATCCCTCAACGGGAAATGGAAGTTCAACTATGTGGAAAACTTTGCCGACCGTCCCACAGACTTCATGAACGTGCGTACTGAGGTGAACCGTTGGTCAGACATCAATGTGCCGGGTAACTGGGAATTGCAGGGCTTTGGTACTCCGATCTACGTCAACCAGCCTTACGAGTTCTGTTCTAAGGGTTATGAACCTTATTGGGACAAGCCTAATCCGCCTTATGTACCCAAAGACTGGAATCCGACAGGTACGTATCGCCGCGATTTCGTCGTAGGTAATGACTGGGATGGAAAAGAAATCTTCCTCAGTGCAGACGGTGTGCGCGGTGCTGCTTTCTATTACATGAATGGCAAGTTTATAGGTATGAGCAAGGATGCTAAAACTCCTGCCCGCTTCAATGTTACCGCCATGGTAAAAAAAGGCAAGAATATGATTGCCATTCAAGTACACCGTTTCTCGGATGCCAATTATCTGGAATGTCAGGACTTTTGGCGCATCAGCGGTATAGAGCGCGATATCTATCTCTATGCCACGCCCAAAATCCATATTGCAGACTTCAAGGTAGAGACTCCGCTGGATCCTTATTACAAGGATGGTATCCTGCAACTGAAAGTGAAGCTTACGAACGAAAGTGATATTAAGTCTCCTTATGTAGTTTCCTATCGTTTACTCGATGATCAGGATCAGCAAGTAACCCAATCCTCTACCCGTGTGGAAGGTGATCAGAATGAAGTAGAATTCACAAAGAAAACCCTCCGTGGTGTAAAGCATTGGACAGCTGAAACGCCTAATCTTTATACACTCGTCATCAGCCTGAAGCGCACCAATGGCGAAGTAATAGAAGCTACCAGTTGCAAGGTAGGTTTCCGTACGATAGAGATTAAGGATAAGCAACTGCTTGTAAATGGCGTGCCTATCCTTATAAAAGGTGTGAATGTACACGAGCATAATGAATACACGGGGCATTACGTTCCGGAAGATCTTATGATTAAGGATTTCGAACTCTGGAAAAAGTATAATGTGAACACCGTACGCACTTGCCACTACCCGCAACAGGAACGCTTCTACGAACTTTGCGACCAATATGGTATGTACGTAATTGATGAAGCAAATATTGAAAGCCACGGTATGGGTTATAACCTCAATGTAGGTGGTACTTTGGGTAACAATCCGTTATTCATGAATGCTCACCTCGACCGTACCATGAATATGTACGAACGCGATAAGAATCATCCGTCTGTAATCATCTGGTCATTGGGTAACGAAGCTGGAAACGGACTGAACTTCTACGTTACTTATAATACTCTGAAGATGCTCGATAGCCGTCCTATCCAGTACGAACGTGCCGGATTAGAATGGAATACGGATATTTATTGTCCGATGTACTCTTCTCCCCAATCTATTGAAAAGTATGCCCAGAATAAGGAAATGACTCGTCCGCTTATCCTGTGTGAATATGCTCATGCTATGGGTAACAGTCTTGGCAACTTCCAGGACTATTGGGATGTGATTGAGAAATATCCGATATTACAAGGTGGTTGCATCTGGGACTGGGTAGATCAAGGCTTTGCCGCCAAGACCAGCGACGGACGCAAATACTGGAATTATGGTGGTGACTACGGCGATACCGGAACTCCTTCCGATGGCAACTTCTGCATCAATGGTGTAGTTTATCCCGACCGCAGTATAAAGCCCCAGACTATTGAAATGGGTAAGGTTTATCAGAACATTAAATTCATTAAGTTCGATCCGCAAACCTGCACGGTGCAGATACGCAATGACTTCTCATTTACTGATCTAAATAAATATGATTTCCATTATGTCGTTCGCGATCATGGAAAAGAGATTTATAAAGGTCAGATGGACAATATCAATGCTGCTCCGGGCAAGACAGCTACCAGTGCATTCCTGCAAGGTATTCCTAAAGAAAAGAATACTACGGGAGATGTACGCATCGAGTTCTATGCAACCATACGTAATGCAGAACCTTTCTTACCGGTTGGTACGGTAATCGCACGTGAACAAACTTATGTTCACCCGTTCTTTAAGAAAGAAGTGGTACGCATGGATCCCGCTAAAGTAGATGAAGTCTTTTCACAGGTTGTTTTCAGCGGTGATGATTTCAAAGCTACATTTGATAAACAAAGCGGCTTGCTGACCTCTTATATCTATAAGAAACAAGAGTATATCCATAACGGTCAAGGTCCGCAACCTTTCTTCTGGCGTGCACCTACCGATAATGATTACGGAGCAAAGCTTCCTACTCGCCTGAAAGCATGGCGCGAGGCCAGTTACCAGACACCTAAGGCAGAATCGTTCAATGTTTCTAAAGATGGCGGCAAGTCCATTGTAAAGGTTACCTATCGTTTTCCGCAGGTAGATGCGCAGTGGGAAATTACCTATAAGGTATTTGCCAATGGCATTATCAAAGTAGATAATCGCTTTGTAGCCGCAGGAACAGAAACCCCGATGATACCACGTGTAGGTTTGCATATGCAATTATCGGAAACATTCAATGATCTTACTTACTACGGCCGTGGTCCGGAAGAGAACTATCGTGATCGTCGCACTTCCCAGTTTATCGGAGAATATACTACTCCGATAAAGAACTTGTACGAACCGTACATCCGTCCGCAAGAAAATGAGCATCGTACGGATATTTACTGGTGTGCACTCACCACTAAACAAAAAGCCGGTTTACTCTTCATTGCCGACCGTACGTTTGAACTGAATGCTTCCAACTATCTGCTTGGAAGTCTGGATAGCGGCGAAACCATCGACAATGGTGCTCCACGTACAAATCAAACGAATCATCGTCATCTCACCGATCCGCAGCCAGTGAAGCAAGTAGATATGTTCATTGACTATCGCATGATGGGTGTAGGTGGTGATAACAGTTGGGGAGCTATAGCACACGAACCGTATCTGATTCGTCCGGGTGTAGAAAATGCCATTGAATACGGCTTCTCCATCGTGCCATTTGACAAAAAGGCGGATTACAAAAATTTAATCTATCAATATTAAATTTAATCTGTACAAATTAAGGATTTATGAAAAGGATGTCGTACTTTTGCGACATCCTTTTTTATTTATATTAAAAAACAAAAGAACAATGAAACCAATGATTACACTCCTGCTCAGTGCGCTTTGTGTAGCTACTGTCAGCGCTCAGACAGACGAAAAAGACAACGCCATGCTGAACAATGGGATAAATTTTCTGGATATTCCTTACGTAGCACACACGTTGGAAGTTACTGATGGTGAAGAAGAACTTATCATCAATTGTGATGAAGTAGATTGCACTACTTTTGTAGAATATACTCTCGCCATGGCCCTCTCTCCTACCGAAGACGGACAGGTAGCTGAAGGTGATTTTGCTACCAACCTGCAGAAGATCCGCTACCGTGATGGAAAAATCAACGGCTATCCTTCACGCCTGCACTACATTGCAGACTGGGTAAATAATGGTATTCGCAACGGTTTCCTGGAAGACGTAACAACGACTTACAGTCCATACACCCAGAAAGTTTCTCTTTCTTACATGTCTTCTCATCCGGAACTGTATAAACAGTTGAATAATTCTCCGGAAAATGTAGCAAAAATGAAAGAGATCGAGAAGTCATTGAATGGTCAGGAATTTCATTATGTTCCCAAAGATCAGTTGCCGTTCAACGGTCTGCCTTGGATTAAGAATGGAGATATTATTGCCATTACGACTAATACTCCGGGATTGGATGTAGCTCACATGGGCATTGCTTTCTATATTGATGGTAAACTTTGTTTGTTGCATGCTTCTTCTAAAGAGAAGAAAGTGGTGGTTTCTAAGGTTGCTCTGGGGCAGATGCTGCAAAGTAATGATAACTGGACGGGAATTCGGGTGCTGAGAATGAAGAAGTAAAAATTCCAATATGATATATAAGAAAGGCGATGAAGATTTGATCTTCATCGCCTTTCTTTATTCTATTCCATGAATGCCCCCACATCACCACTCTTCAATTCACGCATAAACTTAGCAATATGAAAACCGGATTCATCATTAGATACATTTGTACAGTAGGGGCACCAGAAAATTCAGAAAACCATAACGGACTTCATCATTAGGAAAGCCTAAAGTATACAATTTCACATCATCATCATACCCCTTAATAGTCAAATAACCTTTGGTAAATCATTGGAAGGGGATTTCTCGATTCTGCACGATATTCAGAGAAAGCGGAAGCTAACACTTCTACCCCATCTATCAATAGACGTATATCGTAATCGCTCTGCTTCAGCAAATCAACCAAATAAGTAGGAGTTCCGGTCTGAAACCAATAGTAACCCAATTCTTCCGCAGCAAATGCATTCAACACACTGAACGGTTTGAACATCCCTGCACCTTCCGGATGAAAATGATAACCATCGTATTGACGTTCCATTAAATCAATCACTTCTTGCAACGATCTCCCTCTCCGTTTGACAAGACACTCCAGTTCCGGAAGAAAGGTCTGCTACAACTCTTCTCGGGTAATGCCACACAGTGCTGCATAGGGAGATTTCATACTGATATCATTCAGTTGATTCAAGTCACTGAACACGCTTACTTGGGCAAACTTTAATGGTTTGTCATATTCATCAATCAAGATAACCACTTGTTTTCCTGTCTGTATACATGCCTGCTCTATTATATAAGCAAAACGTTCTTCCGGACTTCGATCTTTTTTCTCTGAACCATAGAGTAATTCCCACTTTTCTAAATACTGATTAAGCATAGCTACCAAATCAGCAGCTGTCTCATATTTCCGGGCATTCAAGTCAAGATGTAACACAGGATATTGTTCCCATTTGGTTTCTAACTTTTCAATGGCCAAACCTTGGAACAACCTCACGCAGTTTATCAAAAGTTTGTATGCCTATCGGCAGTTTACGCATCTGTTCCATTCACTAAAGCCTAATTGGTGTATGACAAAGGTACGATTTATATTTCAAAAATAAGATGAATGACGATGAAGATTTCGCCATATACAATGTAAGCAGTCATTTTAGACCTGTCAAAGCCTAAAATGACTGCTTATAATTGAGTGCTTACGAAATAAACTTTAGACGTTTCTAATATAATACACTTATTTTTCAACAAACAAATTATTATATTTACAAGTTTCCATGTCTTTTAAAATAGTCTTTACACAAGCAATCAATTCAGGCAAGTGTATTTTTATGATCTTAAAAATGTTTTCCGGATCTACATTCCCATATTCATGCGAAATAATATTTCTTAAAGCAAAAACTCCTTTCCAATATACTTGTGGATAATTTGAAAAAAGCTTAGAAACAGTCCAATCATCAATTTTCCGAGCAGTTTCACCAATAACCTGAATAAGCATACACGCAGCATCAAACTTTTCCATATTAGTAGATGAACTCAAGAAATCATGAAACGAAGTTATTTTTTCATTTCGTTCTATTACTAAATTCGATTTCTCTATAATTATAGTCAAGCATTCAATAACGTTTTCTTTAGACGAATATTGCATCTTTCAAAATGTTAGTTTTAAATGATTCTCTTAACGATTCTCTGAAATTGACGACATCAACTTTATAATTAGTTAATTTCTCCAATTCCTCCTTAATAGCGACTAAAGTAAAAAAGTCCGACTCTTCCAAAGTTACTACTACGTCCAAATCACTCGTTTCTTTTTGCTGCTTTCGAGCAAATGAACCAAAAAGGCCTAAAGTCTTTATGCCATATTTATCAGCAAAATTGACTTTAAATTTCCGCAATATATCAATGGCATCTGATGTATTCATAATCTAATTTACTACCATTATTAATACTAAATACAAATATAACACTAATTATTTAATCAACAAGAAGACATAAAGAAAAAAGCCGGAATGAGCTCTATGAATCATTCCGGCTTTTTTAATAAAACTGTAATATTTCGCGGCTATTATTTCTTGCAACATCCTTTTATCTGTTCCACAATATAAGCCACATCTTCATCCGTCACCCAAGGACCAGCAGGAATACATAGACCCATATTAAACAAACGTTCAGAAACGCCATTCACATAACAAGGATTATGGGCATAGACAGGTTGTAAATGCATAGGTTTCCACAAGGGACGAGTCTCAATTCCCCGTTCATCCAGGTTACGGCGGACTTCATCATAGTTTGTGCCAGTCTTCACAGGATCTATCAGAATAGTAGAAAGCCAATAATTAGCGTTGAAACGACCATCAGGATTAGATTTCAACGTTATACCGTCCACACCTTCAAAAGCCTTCTCGTAAAGAGCATGTACATGGCGGTGATGTGCAATATGCTCATCCAATACAGTCATCTGACCACGACCGATGCCAGCACAAATATTACTCATACGATAATTATAACCGATCTTTTCATGCTGGTAATGAGGGAAAGGTTCACGAGCCTGCGTAGCATAAAACATAGTCTGCTTCTTGGCGCTTTCATCAGGAACAATCAAAGCCCCGCCACCCGAAGTAGTGATCATCTTATTACCATTAAAAGACAACACACCAAAGGTACCGAACGTACCGCACTTCTGGCCCTTGAACTCAGAACCCAAAGCCTCTGCAGCATCCTCCAACACAGGGATTTCATATTTAGCGGCTATTGCGCAAATCTCATCAATTCTGGCAGGCATACCGTAAAGATGAACAGGAAGAATAGCTTTCGGCTTCTTACCTGTCTTTGCGATTCTGTCTTTGATAGCTTCTTCCAGCAAAACAGGGTCCATATTCCAGGTATCCTCCTCACTGTCTATAAATACAGGAGTTGCCCCCTGATAAGCAACAGGATTGGCTGACGCACAGAATGTAAACGACTGGCAGATCACCTCGTCGCCGGCTCCTACACCAAGTTGGATTAATCCCAGATGGATAGCTGCCGTACCAGCAGATAAAGCAACAACCTCCTTATCCTGTCCCACAAAATGTTTCAGTTCATCTTCGAAAGCATTCACATTGGGGCCTAAAGGAACAACCCAGTTAGTATCGAAAGCTTCCTTTATAAAAGCCTGCTCCTTGCCGCTCATGTGAGCAAGGCAAAGATAAATTCTCTTGTCCATTAAATTATTATGATTAAAAAAGAAACAATATCAAGAAGTAAAAAAGAGTTATTTCGACCTTAGGTAATAAGGGATAAATAACCAACACAACAACTTACCCAATTTCAAAACAATCATTAGGAATTTATAAATATCTATTCCCTATATTTTAAAACTTTTGCAGGTATACCTGCCATTACAGCATTTGTTGGTACATCTTTAATAACTACGGCACCAGCACCAATAAGACAGTTTTCTCCTAATTCATGTACACCAGTTATTACAGTAGCACTAATGCCTATATAAGCATACTTATGTGCAATAATTGAAGCACCAAAATTTACTCCAAAGGAAAGAAATACTCCTTCTTCTAAAATAGTATGATGAGAAACTACACTATTAACGCTCATCATTACAAAGTCATGTATGTTACACCAAGGCATAATTACCGTTTTAGGAAGAATATATATCCCCTTATCTCCAATTTTAACATTAGGAGAAAGCACCACTGTAGAATGAATAAAATTAGGAACCTCATATCCCAGACTTAACGCACATTTTAATATTTCAACCCGCAATTTATTATTTCCTAAAGGACAATAAACAGCTTCAACATCATATTCATCTTTCAAACAAGCAAGAAAATCCAATTTCCCCAACACAGGAATGCCATATACCTTTTGGTTGATATACCTAGGATCGTCATCCAAAAAACCTACAATTTCAATACCAGCTTCTTGAAGATAAGCTAAATAGACTTCTCCATAAGTGCCTGCACCAATAATAACACTTTTCATATTCTTTTCCTTTAATTATGCCCGTTAAAAGGCACAGTAGTAGCCTCTCCCTCTTTTGATATCCCTTCCTTAATAAAAACTTTTCTTATTGTAGCAAATGCAATTTTCATATCTAAATAAAAAGAACAATGATCTACATACCAAACATCCAGTTCAAACTTTTTTGTCCAACTCAAATTATTTCTTCCATTAATCTGTGCCCAGCCAGTTATTCCTGGACGTACTTCATGGCGTCTCATCTGTTCTTTAGAGTATAAAGGTAAATAATATGTTCTCAAAGGACGAGGACCAACCAAAGCCATATCACCTTTCAATACATTAAGCAATTGCGGTAATTCATCAATAGAAGTAGAACGTACAAACTTTCCTATTTTAGTCAAACGTTTCTCATCCGGTAATAAATTACCATCTTCGTCACATTCGTCAGTCATCGTTTTAAATTTGATAACTTTAAAAATCTTACCTGACTGGCCCGGACGATCCTGCCAAAAGAAAGCACCTGCACCCTTATTGGCAAAGTGTAGCCAAAGGGTGATAAACAACAGTATTGGCCAGATGATGGACAATACACAAAACGCAAGAATGAAGTCTATTCCTCGTTTGAAAAAACAGGAGTACATAATAAAACGATTATGAGTAGAAGTTGAAAACAGATATGATATTGACAGCTTGTATTGAGCAATGATTAGTGAAGATTCTAATAAAAGCACAAAAAGTAAATCTTTTTAAAAAAGCCTAAAGCAAGTGCTTACATTTCAAATCTACTGAGCCAATTATCGAATCGATAATAATCTATAAACCCACTCTTCACCTGAACAAAAGGACGAGACATAAAATCTGCTAATCCTTCTAAATTCGAATTATCTATAATAAAAATGTTATTCGAGTTATAGAATGGGGCATATTTTAGAAGAGGATTATTGCTAATCAATTTCTTGTTAAAAAAGAGACTTTCCATCACTCTTAATGAATACCCCTCTTGACCTTCCTGTAATATTTCCAATATTGCACCAGATTTTTTTATAATCGCAATTACATCTGAATAGGCAATAAAAGGCGAATAATTATTTCCTTTTGGACTTTTTTTATCCGCAATTATATGAAAATCAGTTTTAATTCCCAATTGTTCTATTTTCGATTTAAGAGTGCATAACTCCTCATAACGACCTTTGTCGCGTCCAACAAAATAAATTGTTCCATTGTTGGTTGTCACAGACTCAGGGTTCATAAAATAGTAAGTAGAATTAAATCTCAAATTGTATCGTATACAGTCAGATTGAGTAAAACTCCATAACTCGCTATGCTTCCTCAGTGATTTGGACGGCTTCGGAGATGTTTTCCCGTCTACAGGATTCCAATACCAATATATTATTCTTCCTCTATAACCTATCTTTCTTAGGGTCGCTGGAACAGTGCTATTAATAACGTTTGCATTTATGATAATACTTTGATAGGAGTTTAATCTATCAATCCAACTACTTAAATAGGATTTAGTGGATAGGCCACAGACAGAAAGAACATATCGTTTAGCTCTCTTCAAAAGACCACAAGAACCATAAAGAGGCTCATGATCAACTAAATTCGGGAAATTCTGATTTATGTACTTTGGAAAGTCATCAGATAAACTGGGCCAAAGCATCAAGATTGTAGAACGCGATGAACTATGAATCATAGAATTATTGATTTACTTTACCTAACTTTTCGTTTAATAGCTCACGAGCAGTACTAAGAATCACCGTTTTCGCACATTCAATGTCATAGCGCATGGCTACTTTTGCATTATGCTCACCAAAAGTTCTACGCAGAGATTTATCTGAAATAAGTATCATTAAAGCTTTTGCAAATCCATCCACGTCATACGGAGATAAGCAAAATCCTGTTTCACCATCATGGGCATAGTCTTTTATTCCTCCAACGGTTGAGCTTATCAATGGAAGCCCGGATGCCATAGCTTCCAAAGGAGCAATACCCAAACCTTCTCTAACTGACGGATGAACAAATATATCGGCCACTCTACATAAATCAGCTATATCTTTTCTAAAACCTAAAAAATGCACCTTTTGCCTTATGTTCAGACTAGAGGCAAGAAGCTCAAGTTTTGTTTTGTCAGGTCCTTTACCACACACAACATAATGAACATTATTTAGATCGCATTTAGCAATAGCCTTTATAATAACCTTCTGATTCTTATGAATTTTAAGCTTACCGACAGAGAGAATCATGACGTCATCATCTGATATTCCGATTGATTTTCTTAATTTCTTATAAAAATCTACACTTAAAATATGGTCTATGAATTTCTTCACATCCAATCCTATTCCATGAATTTTTCTAACATTCCGAGCCTTAAATTTTAATGCTCTTGTATAGTCCTCCTCGTTTATTGTCATAAGCATATCTACATATCCAGACATTATGTACTCAATGGGATAATATAATATCCAATTTATCAGAGGAGCTTCGCTAAAAAAATGGAATCCATGAGCCAAATACCACACTTTAGATCCTTTCCGACGTGCTTCTCTCGCAGCTATACGTGTTACTACACTCATCACTGGACCATGTGTCCATATCACGTCGTAATTGCCTGAATCTACTATTGCTTTGACTTCACGCAAACCTTTGAGATTACGACAAACCTTGAAAGGGCTTCTCGCTAAACCAACTGTGTAAAATTTGATATTCTCATTAAAAATATTACGTAACGTATCTCCTCCTCCAATATAATCAGAACATGCTATATCTATTTCCCATCCGTCATTAATTAAAGCCTCAATATGAGGTTTCAAGAAGGCTCTAATCATACTGTCAGGTGCAGTGATCAGCATTCTTTTTTTAGATTCTTTCATTTTCGAACCGATTTAGATTTCATAATAAAATAAGTTGCGCTTAAAAGACTTTTCAAGGAGTCTCTGAAAACAATATTTTGTATCATTAGTATCAATCCCAAGCCACATATCAAGACTATCCAATTCTCAGTGTACAAGGAAATAAAAATGTGAAATACTGCAAACAATAACTCATATAGCGACATTGACATCGTTTTTACTTTCATGAATTTTCCTATAATTTGTTCTGAAATAAAACATCTAATCGCCCCTATAGCAACCATACTAATAAGAGTCAGCACCAATGAATTGAAAACATAGACGCTAATAACTCCGAAAAGAACACTAAGCGCAAGTATAAGATAATTTACATACATCATTTCCTTTTCACGCCTTAATACCTTAAAGTAAGTAATAAATACCAGATTCATCTTAGCATCGAATATGCACATAGGCAATAGAATTGCTAAATATGCAACACTATCTGCATAATTCGGTAGCCATAGATTTATCAGCCATTTGCCCGGTATCATCAGAAAATATATCCACGGCATTAAGAAAAAGCAAAATCGGAACATATTAATGTAAGCATATAACTTTCCGTCATCTGATGTACATCGCAGAGCCGGGGAGAAAACCATTGAAACCTGCCGGATAAAGACAAGAGCAAACGCAGTAAGAGAAAGAGCCAAAGAAACTTTACCAAAAACAATAATACCCCAATGGCTATCTATAAAAAATCGGTCGATTCCCGCAATCAGCAAAGAAGCTATTCCAGATAGCATTAGAGTGACTCCAACCTTTATAGAATCTTTCAACTCCGGCCATATTTTTTTATATGGCACTGATATTTTTGACAGAAAATAGCGACCTTTATAAAGACTATAGCATAAATTAAGTAAAGAACCGACTATAAAAACACATAGAAATATGTATATATCTCTAATTCCCAATAAAATAAGTACTATTAAAGATAATAGAAAAAAAAGTTTGTCAATTATCACAGAAAAAGAATACCAATGTGTATGATTTGCAGCTTGAAAGATATAACCCATATACATTGAACAATTGAAAATAACCATATAGATAACACTAAAAAAAAATATGATTCTCCTTTCGTATGTCATTGGAGCAAGAATCAGTATAATGGTTATTATTACTGCAAAAATTATCTGTATCATCACAACTATGCGAAACTGCCCGCTAACAGCATTGCGATTCATTTCGCTAAAATCTAAGCCACTATATTTAAGATAAACGCCATCGTTTATTCCGCAATGAAAAAAGCCAACATAAGCAGAGTAAAAAATGAATAACTGCCAAAATGAATACCCTTCCACACCTAAGAATTTGGGAAGTAAAAGAGTAACAACACAACTTTGAACAAGGGATATTATCTGGGCTGTAAAGGCAACTTTTAGATTTCTACCTAACTGACCTATGTTCATATTGAGTGAATAATGTTCGTTTTCCGTATAATAACACCAATAAAGAAAAGATTATAATATAGACTAACTGACTAATACTCAAAACAAAACGAATTAAACATTCGCCTATTCCTTGCATAGCAATTCCATAAATTAGAAATGAATAAAGCATTAAATATATGGGGTGTCCGCCCCATTTCCGTAACAAATGATAAGCAATTCCAGCAAAAAAACCGATTAGACACTCTATTATATACACACCAACTAAACCAAAGTCATAATAATACGTTCTAAGAGCTGTATAAATATTAGTCGATTTGCCTTTCCCTACGGAAACAAATGGCAAAAAATGAATATCATTGGGCACAGACATTCCGCAAGCATTTAAAAGTCCATAAAAGCCAAAGAATGTTTCCTCTCCAAAAAACCTACTATCAGGTTTATATACTTCAAGACTCCGATCTAATGCTATTATGGCCGCTCCACTATACCCAAAAAGCATCTCATCCCACGAGGATTTTCCAGTTTTTCCTGTCAAAAGGCCCAATGTTTGGAACACTGTAAAAAATATAACAAATGCTAGAAACATCCTTTTAATCACACTAAAAAGACGATTTAAGCTCAATCGAGTCCTTTTACTTTTGAATATATTAAGGTAATAAGCGACAATAAAAACAAAACAAATATATTGAAGCATAAAGGTACGTCCTGATCCCAATGCACTAACGAGCAAAGAAACAAGAATAACAATCATTTCCAATTTACTCTGCAACAGTGACGTACCGACCTTTTCTTCTCCGATTACAATTTTCTGAATCAAAAAATAGGAATAAAAGTAACCACTTACTTGAACGAAAAATGAGACAAGCGTTAATGCCATATTTCTAGACTCTATCGTACCATGAACCGAAGCAGCCCTATTATATTCCATCATATTGCTATAATCAGCATTTATGCTAACTGAAAGAGCTGTACTCATTGCATTTTGAATTCCCAAATACAATATGAAAACACAAAATATAAGATAAATAAATGTGATTTTCTTTTTAGGCAAGCGCAAAATCACCATATAGTTACTATACTGTTTTCCTGCAATCGTGGTACTATAAGCACTACCCAAAAAGAACGAAAGGGCAAATGCTGCTAGCGCACTTACTATGAATAAGGACGTTTCAAAGCTTATGTCAACCGGAGTACCAATAACATTAGACAAAGCTATTAAAGAAGTAAGAAGAAAAGACTCACATACCAATGGAAATGGAGCCATAGGATCGCAATTAGATGAAACAAGTGCAAAAATAGTCAATAAAAAAAGCATTAGTACTAATGCTAACATACCCGATTTCCCTTTTTTAGTTGTCTATATATCGCCTTCAGTTTATCAGCAGATAAACTAATATCAAACTTGGTATTTTCAATTTTCCGCCTTGCTTTTTCACGATCGTAATCCTGCAATGACCAGTCTATTGCCTTTATCCAATCTTCCAATGGAGCGTTTAAGTCTAAAAAACGGACATTACCTGTCACATCAACGGCTCGCGTTACGACAGTAGATGTAACTATCCGAAGCCCAGCTGCTTGCGCCTCAACAATCGCATTGGGAAGCCCTTCAAATTTTGACGGAAATAAGAAACTATCAAAAATACCCAAAAGACATTTGACATCGCTTCGACTCCCTAAAAAATGCACTTGCTCCGATATACCTAACTTAGATGCATATTCTTTCATTTTTTCCAGTAATGGCCCGTCCCCCACCAAAACAAGACTTACATCACCATGAAGTTTAAAATATCGGCTGAAAAGTTCTAATATAAAAACGTGATTTTTCGCCTCTACAAACCGGCCAACATGTCCAATTATCTTAGCTTTTATACCCAATTTAGTTTTTAATTCTTCAAATACTTTTTGAGGAAAAACAAATGTTTTGCTATCAACTCCGTTGTCTATAACTTCAAATGCCTTGTTCCCATGCATCCATATTCCTGCCTCGGGACCGCAAGCAAAACATTTATAGGGAACATTCTTTATTTTATAACGATTATAGTAGTGAAGACACTTTCCTATAATACCCCCTACATTATTTTGGGTATTCCTTGAATGAAGGATGATATTTATATTTCTGGAATGCGCTTCAATAATTGGTGTCGTATTCAAAAGGGCATTCGCATGAATATGTATACAGTCGTATCCTTTGTCTAATAATTTTCCTAATTGTCTTTTATGCTCAAGTGGATGCTTGAAGAAAGGCGGTAAAACAAATATTTTACCTCCACGTTTATCAATCATCTCCCTTAAATGTATATTAGTAATATCCGAATTTTGTATACAAAAATCTATTTGAAATTCGTTTGAATCCAAAAAGGGAAGCAAATTCGTCAGAGTAGTTTCAACCCCTCCTATATTCAAACCATATAAATAATGTAAAATACGCATTACTGATTATATTTATGACATATTTAAAATGTAAACTATAATACCAAATATTGCAAACAGAATCTATAAACAGATATAAAAGTGGAGTCTATTTACCTATACAAAAATAATATATTCCAACCTCCATCACTTCTCTCTTTTCATAGATATTTCGTCCATCAACCACCACTGCCTGCCTCATCGTCTTCTTCAACACCCCCCAACTCGGCATCCTAAACTCCTTCCACTCCGTCACCAACAGCAACGCATCCGCATCCAATACCGCATCATACATATCCGTAGCATAGACAACCTTATCCCCTATCCTACGCTTACATTCATCCATCGCAATCGGATCATAAACCTTCACGCTTGCACCAGCCTCTATCAACCTATCAATCAAAACCAATGCCGGAGCCTCTCTCATATCATCCGTTTCAGGCTTGAAAGCCAAACCCCATAAAGCGATTTGCTTACCTTCCAAGTCTCCATTATAATGCTTCAGCAATTTATCAAAAAGAATACTCTTTTGTCTCTCATTCACCTCTTCAACAGCCTTCAAAACACGCATCGGATAACCATTCTTTTCCGCAGTCTTTATCAACGCCTTCACATCCTTCGGAAAACAAGAGCCACCATATCCACAACCGGGATACAAAAATTTACTGCCAATACGACTATCCGCACCAATACCTTTGCGAACCATATTCACATCAGCACCAACCAGCTCACAGAGGTTAGCGATATCATTCATAAAGCTAATCCGTGTAGCCAACATAGAATTAGCAGCATACTTTATCATTTCCGCACTCGGAATATCAGTAAATATCAACCGATAATTATTCATCATAAAAGGCTTGTAAAGACGCTCCATTATAGCCTTGGCCTTTTCCGATTCCACACCTACCACCACACGGTCGGGCTTCATAAAATCATCTACCGCATCACCTTCTTTCAGAAACTCGGGATTGGAAGCCACATCAAACTCTATCTTTACATTACGCTTGTCAAGTTCTTCCTGAATGGCAGACTTTACCTTTTGTGCGGTACCCACAGGAACCGTACTCTTAGTTACAACCAGTACATACTTATTCATATTGCATCCAATAGTACGCGCAACTTCCAGTACATATTTCAAATCAGCACTGCCATCCTCATCAGGAGGAGTACCAACTGCACTAAACATAACCTCTACATCATCCAGACACTCCT
The DNA here is from genome assembly GCF_036416795.1 of Bacteroides sp. MSB163. Lineage (NCBI taxonomy): Bacteria > Pseudomonadati > Bacteroidota > Bacteroidia > Bacteroidales > Bacteroidaceae > Bacteroides > Bacteroides maternus. The sequence continues at coordinate 4,958,764 of NZ_CP143867.1, forward strand.
TCAAGTCCGTTGTAAATTTCAGACGGCCCGCAGTATAGTTACGATGAACCATATCTTCCAAGCCCGGCTCATAAATGGGAATAATACCTTTCTTCAGATTTTCTATCTTACTGTCCTGCACATCCACACAAGTCACGTCAATCCCCATTTCCGAAAAACAGGTACCTGTCACCAAACCGACATAGCCGGTACCAACTATTGCTATTTTCATACTATCTTAGTTCACTTTTAATTACAATTGATAAAAAGAACGATACCAGTCTATCGTCTCCTGAACTCCCTCTTTAATCGGCTTATCAGGCTTAAACCCTAACTCATCCTGCAAAGCCGAAGTATCCGCATTCGTTTGATAAACGTCTCCCGGCTGCATCGGAAGATATATCTTCTCAGCCGGACGGCCTATCGCTTCTTCTATAGCGTGGATAAAGTCCATAAGCTTCACAGGATGTGAATTACCGATATTATATATTTTGTAAGGAGCAGTAGAAGAACTGGGATCAGGAGCCTGGGCACTCCAGTCAATATCAGGAACAGGAATGTGGTCTATTACACGAAGAATCCCTTCAACGATATCATCAATATAAGTGAAATCGCGCAGCATATCTCCATTATTGAAAACCTTTATCGGCCTCCCGTGCAACATAGCATCGGCAAAAAGGAAAGGTGACATATCCGGACGCCCCCAAGGACCATAAACCGTAAAGAACCGTAAACCGGTAGAAGGAATACCATATAAATGGCTGTAAGTATGAGCCATTAATTCATTTGATTTCTTTGTCGCTGCATAAAGACTCACAGGATGCGCTATACTGTCTTTTTCCGAAAAAGGAACCTTCCCATTCAAACCATAAACACTACTGGAACTGGCATAAATCAAATGTTTCACCTGATAATGCCGGCAACCTTCCAACACATTCAAGAAACCATCTATATTACTTTCTACATAAGCATACGGGTTCTCTATGGAATAACGCACTCCTGCTTGAGCAGCCAGGTTTACAACCTTGTCAAAATGCTCATTGGCAAAAAGCATTTGCATAGCCTGTTTGTCTTCCAAATTCATACGGACAAACCGAAAATGCTTATATGCACTACTTGGGACAAATTTATACCAATCAACAGAACTTTTATCAATGCCTAAAGTCTCTAAACGGCCATATTTCAAATCGACATCATAATAACTATTTATATTATCCAAACCAACTACTTCATCTCCCCTAGAAAGCAATTGTTTACATACGTAGGAGCCTATAAAACCAACAGAACCAGTAACTAAAATTTTCATTTATCTCATTTATACCATTAATCAATATGCACTGGGGCAATGATTCGACTCAGTCTAAAAAAACAAAATCTTCCAACACATCCATTACTATATATCGAATTTAATTTTAAGTTCGCAACAAAGACACACACTCCCAGTACCTAATTTGAGCACTTACTTTTATTTGATTAAATATTGAAATATTCATCCAATCTCTACCAACCTAGGATGCCTGTTATCCTTTTCACTCAAAAGAATCTTATCTATTGGTATCCTCCAATCAATTCCCAAATCCGGATCATCCCACGCCAAAGCACTTTCACTTTCCGGAGCATAAAAATTATCACACTTATATTGAAATATCACTTCCTCACTCAACACACTGAAACCATGTGCAAAGCCTCTGGGGATAAAGAACTGACGATGATTTTCTTCTGTAAGCTCTACAGCTACATGCTGTCCGAAAGTCGGAGAACCTTTTCTAATATCCACAGCAACATCCAAAGCAGCTCCTTTCACTACGCGCACCAACTTGCTCTGAGCAAAAGGCGGTTTCTGAAAATGCAAACCACGAATGACACCATAAGACGATTTGGATTCATTATCCTGCACAAACGTCGTCTTACAAACTTTTTCTTCAAATTCTCTTTGGTTGAAGGATTCAAAAAAGTAACCGCGATCATCTTTAAAAAGACGAGGTTCAATGATGACAACGCCCTCTATTAATGTTTTTATAACTTCCATATTGTTTCAAAAGATATATGTAGAGGCATTTTATTCATCAACATATTCCCACGGATAAGGATTATTGACCGCATTTTGAAACTCCTCGGCAGCTTCCATTTGTTCAACTGTGAGCGATGATGAATCCCAAGAAGCGATAATGGCACGCCCCTCGTCAGCTAAAGACTCATCGAACACTTCACCATAGCAAGCAGTGAGCAAGCGAAGTTTTAATAACGAAGCGGGAAGAGTATCGAGGATATCCCAGCAACGATCCAACACTTCCTGAACATGTTTCTGTTTTTCACCATGATCAACGAAGGAAGCACTATAACCCATCAAGAGAGCAAGACAAACATCCGCCTGTTCTTCAACTGTGGAGCCTTTTACACCGGAATTATACAATGCCGTGGTCAGGCGATAAACCTCGCCATTACGACGGGAAAGATCGTCGCTATAGACAGGACTCCCGTCCATACCCAAATACATCAGATCGTGCGCCGCACGCTGAAGGACAGCTATTTCTTCAGAAAGAGACATAATGATTTATGATTTATGATTTATCAGCCATCCCAAAAGCAATGGCCGACCGTCAACTATTTGATGACTTCTATAAGATCCGGGTGGATAGTAGCCATGGCAACAGCGATGACGCCTTGTATCTCGACAACCACACGGCGATCACGCGCACCTTTCACTTTCAGGAAAATTCCTTCCTGACCCTCGAAATCACCACCTGTGACACGAACTTTAGTACCTTTAGACAGGTTCAGTTCATCAGGCTGGAAATACAGAAGATGGTCATTATAGGTACCGGCAACGGCAATGAACCGCTGCATCTCGCTGTCCGAGATGATAATCTTTTGACCGCTACGGGTATCGGTGATATATTGCAAATAAGTTACCTGAGATTTTATACGCTTCACATCAGAAGGGCGGGCATGAACAAAAAGCAAGTTATGGATCACCGGAACCAAGGCACGAACCTTCTTCCCTTTCTTTATGCTGATCTTATATTGCATAGGAACAAAACAGCCTATCCCCTCTTTTTCAAGTAGACGCATAGCATCTGGCTCTCTACGGTAGGTGGCACGCATCGCATACCATATTTCGATTTCTTTATCCACTTCCATTTTAGGGGTTATTTCAGAAAAGGGTGTTCTCTTGGGGCTTCGAAACCCTTACACACTCCTGAGTTTCAATCACTTGCGAACGCTTTATGTAAAATATGACAAGCAATGCGTCCCTCTTGCCAACAGATTTTATGCAGTAGTTCATTACCTCGAAGGTAAAAAGCTATAAACGAACTAGTTAAATAGAAATATCATCTTTTAATCGTTCGTTTAATGTGCGTAAATATTTTTAAAATATCCAGAATTGAGATAGGTATAAAAAGAATTGATATTAACTAATATTTTTATAAAACCTTTATAACTTATATTCAACAACTTAGATAGACAAAGCAGGTATTATAAAAATATTTTTCATCAAACATTTTGTCAGTTAAAAAAACACATTTATCTTTGTGCACATTAAACGAACGTTTTTTGGGCACTCCCAAGAATTACGTATAAAACAACTATAGATCAGCAACTTACCATCAAAAAAGTGACTTTTTTTTTCACTTATTGCATAATCGATTTTCACCCTTCATCTTTATCTTATACTTTTGTATCTTTTTAAACATTGCAAATATCAGTTAATAAGCAATCAATATGTAAATCAAATGGAAAGTATAAAGAAAAACAAAAAACTTAAATGGCATACCCAAATAAATAAGACAGACAAGACATACAATATTGTAAATCAAAGAAATACAAGTAGAAAAACAGTGAGTAATGTCAGCATAATTGAGGAAGAATGGCTGGCTGAACGGAAGTATTTCGGAATTAACACCTATGCATACGTAGGCATACTCAGAGCCTTCAAATTAGGGGCTTATAGAGGACTTGGAATCAAAACAATCAATGATTTAGCAGCACATTTATTCGCAAGTGGAAATATATTAAAACAGGATAAAGGAAGAGATACTCCACTGAAATTAAGCAGTTTAAGAACAGAGCTAAGAAAAGTGTGGGCAGTGATAAAACAGGAAGATACGGCAAACATAGATCCTTATGGATATGACGTGAAATTAAATCCATAATAGTTCATTCCAAAGAAAGAGGCGACCTTTGCACGAAATTTAAAAAGCAACGCAATGGAAAACTCTTTTAGAATGTCACTATTCATGCCCCCTATCTCTCCGATAAAGGACAAAACAACAGGAAGGATCGTAAAAAACGCCACACTGACTCCACTACGCACAGTGGAACTCAGCGAAGTATACAAGTTAGTCACTTCAAACGCGAAACTTGCCGCGCTCACTCTCGATGTACGAAACGCCGTACAGCAGGGTGACGACAGTGTCTGCCGCCTATTGAAGCAGCAGACACTGCCCTACGTGACCCCATGCGGAGTCTTCACCCGACGTAGGAGCGACTGTATAGAAGAAACGTCCGGACTCGTAGTAGTGGACGTAGACCATCTCGAATCCAATGAGGAAGCCCGAAAACTGCGCCAACTACTATTCGAAGATCCCTATCTACACCCCGTGTTAGTGTTCATCAGTCCCACCGGAAAGGGCGTGAAAGCCTTCGTACCCTGCGCACCCGGACAAAGCGCCACAGATGGAATCCGCTGGGCGATGAGCTATGTACACTGCATGTACGACACCGACCATCCGCAACCGGGAAAAGGAGTGGATACCTCAGGAAAAGACCTCGTACGCTCCTGTTTCCTGTGCCATGACCCGGAAGCGTTGATGAGAAGAATTGACAGTTGACAATTGACAGTTGACAATTCAAAAACTTAACAACTTAAAAACTCAAAAACTTAGAAACTCAAAATGGAACCATTATCTTCATTGCATCTCCTGACCGAAGCCATCAGAAATGCGGGAGCAGACATCGCCCCCACCTATCAAGAGTATATCCAACTCGCCTTTGCCATCGCCACCGACTGCGGCGAGGCAGGACGTCAGGATTTTCTCACCCTGTGCAGCCTCTCATCAAAGTATGACCATCAAGCAGCAGAACGACTATTCAGCAACGCCCTGAAGACCGGACACAACGACGTACACATAGGCACCGCCTTCCATCTGGCAGAGCTGTGCGGCGTGAAAATCGAATATGAAAATCCAGGCACTGTTGGTACAGTTGGTACAGAAGTTCGCCCCCCTTCTGGCACACACACACGCACACGCGTGAAAGAGGTGTGCTCACAAGAGAAAAATGACTTCTCTTGTGAAGAAGAGACTTCGTCGGGCAGCGCTCCGCTGTCTCCTTTGCCCACTTTCGACAAGAACATCCGGTGGCCTTATCCTCTGGAACACATCATGAGTTGCGCCACCTCCGATGCCCAGAGCGACGTTCTGCTGCTGGGAGCGCTCAACGTATTGGGAGCCACCATGGGGCCGCACGTCCGGTGCGCATACGGAGGAAAGATGATATCGCCCTGCATGCAGACTTTCACTTCGGCCAACTCCGCATCCGGAAAGGGAGTCCTGTCGCTGGTACGCCTGCTGGTAGAACCTTTTCACGATGAGATACGCAAGCAGGTGGCAGAAAGAATGGCGTGCTACCAACGCGACAAGGCAAAGTACGACGCATTGGGAAAAGAACGGGCGAAAGCCGAGGTTCCGACACTGCCGTCCAACAAAATGTTCCTCATCTCAGGAAACAACACGGGAACGGGCATCCTGCAAAATCTGATGGACTCCGATGGCATCGGACTGATATACGAAAGCGAAGCCGACACCATATCCTCCGCCATCGGCTCGGACTACGGACACTGGAGCGACACTCTGCGAAAGGCTTTCGACCACGACCGGGTGGCCTACAACCGGCGCACCGACAGGGAATACCGTGAAGTAAAGAAAACGTATCTCTCGGTACTCATATCCGGCACTCCCTCACAAGTGAAGTCACTGATACCTACTGCCGAAAACGGGCTTTTCTCACGACAGATTTTCTACTACATGCCCTCCATACGACACTGGCAAAACCAGTTTGACCGAAACGACCGAGATCTGGAAGAACCCTTCACCAAGATGGGGATGGAATGGAAAGAAAAGCTGAAGACCATCCATATGGGAGGAATTTTCACCCTACATCTCTCCGACGGTCAGAAAGAGGAATTCAACCGACAGTTCTCCCAACTCTTCACCCGCTCCGAACTGACAAACGGCAGCGAAATGTCGGGCAGCGTGGCACGTCTGGCTATCAACATCTGCCGCATCATGGAAGTGGTGGCCATGCTGCGTATGCTTGAAAGCGGAGATATAGCCACGTCACCACACCTTTCGCCCGACCCCGGTACTTCTGCCGATAATCTGAAAGACCACATCGTAAGCTTATGGAACCTCGACATCACCGAAGATGATTTCCACGCCGTGCTGTCGATGGCCGAATGTCTATATCGCCACGCCACCCATATCCTTTCCTTCCTGCCCGCCACCGAAGTAACCCGTCGGGGCAATGCCGACCGGGACGCACTGGTGCAGTGCATGAAAAAGAGATTCACACGGATTGAATTCCTGCAAAAGGCTGAAGAGATGGGTATAAAAACTGCCACCGCTTCAACCTGGCTGAAACGGATGTTGAAAAACGGGCTGGTGGAGAATATGGATGGAAAAGGAACTTATCAAAAACCTTGATATAACAACGTGCACTATAATATAAAACGCGTACGTGCGCACATGTGTGTGTGTGCCAGAAGACCGACGAACTTCTGTACCAACTGTACCAATCCTCCGTTCTCCTTTGCGCTGCCGAACCTCACCTTTGCACCGCTCAAATCAACCTTTACGCCGCTCAAGCTCACCTTTACGATGCCAAGCATAGCCTCAGGGCTCCCCCAGCGCGCCTACTATCAGGCTCACCTGGGCAGGCGTATAAGAACGTGAACGGGGAGAAAGCCCCAGGGCGGACAGGCCGGCACGCAAACCGGGATAAAGATCAATCCAATGTTTCAACTTACGATAGGCAGACTCCGGACAGAGATCGGGACAATAGAGTTGGGCAAGTTCAGTACGCCCATAGGTACGGATTTCAAAAGAGTTCATATCTGATATTCATGTGTTATATTTCATCAAAGATAGACATAAATCATGACATTATCAAAGATATATATGTAAATAACAGACTAAAACAGACCTTAATCGACTCTAACAGTCCGAAAGAGACAAACGCCTATACTCACAGTGTTACCTTTGCACTGTTGAGTTCAACCTCGTGAATCTTTAAAATTATAATTGTTTAATCATTTAAATTATTTATCAAACTATGATTCGTTACAAAAAGTATCAAGTGACGGGCGAAAACAGCCCGCTGAAAGGTCTCTGGTATGCGCGTCCCGTAATTGAAGAGACGTTCGACATCGAGAGACTTGCCAAACACATGTCCAACCACAACACTCCCTACTCGAGTGGTGTCATCAAGGGAGTGTTGACAGACATGGTTTCCTGTACCAAGGAACTGATTCTGGATGGCAAGAATGTAAAAATGGATGATCTGGCAATTTTCTCCGTAGGGATTGTCAGCAAAAAAGGCGCAAAATCTGCCGCCGACTTCACATTGGCTAATAACGTAAAGGGGTTGAAACTCCGTGCCCGTGCCACGGGTGAACTGAGCAATGCTCAGATTAACCTGGAAGGGCAAATGAAGGAGGCTTCCATGTACACCGTGGAAGGCAGCTCATCCGGCAACACTCCCGGCGGCGGTTCCGGAGGAGACGGTGGGCTCGATGAAAATCCATTGGGATAAACCCCGCGTCCGCATAAATCATGAACTATAAATCTTTATCTCTCATGAACGAAGAAAGAAAGTCGAAAAACGTATGGGCCATTGTCCTCAAAGTAATCATCACCGTAGCCACCGCCATTGCGGGAGCTTTAGGGTTAGGCGCCTGCAAGTAGACATGCGCACGATTACCCTACTCATTATTCATTGCTCGGCCACGCCTCAGGGTGTGGACCTGAGCTTCGAAGATTGCCGCCGCGATCACATTCGCCACCGCAGCTTCAGTGACATCGGCTACCATTTCTACGTGACTCGTGACGGTGAGATTCACCGTGGCCGCCCACCGGAAAAAGTTGGTGCACATTGCCTCAATCATAACCGGCACTCCATCGGTATCTGTTATGAAGGAGGTTTGGATGCCGACAGTCAGCCATCCGACACTCGCACCTTAGAGCAAAAAGCTTCACTGCTTGCACTGCTCCGCGAATTGAAGCGTATCTTTCCACGCGCTCTGATTGTGGGTCATCATGACCTGAATCCCATGAAACCTTGTCCTTGCTTCAATGCGGAAAGGGAATATAGGGGGCTGTAAATCGGTCATGGTCGGAAGAATAATCTTCCGACCATGACCGATTTACAGCCTCGTTTGAGAAAATTCAGTTGAACAAATATGGACGTTTTGAACCAGAATTTCCTGATGGTTTCTTTGATGCCACATTAGCCGAACTTATAGAGATGAAATAAAGATGGAAAATTCGAAGAGTTAGCTCAAGATAGTTGAGTACTACATTTTTACGCCCACCTTTCCCAACATTAACCGGACTATTCTTGCTGCAATGAAGCAGCACGGAATACCAACTGCACAAACCAGTGCCAATCTCATCAAAGGAGAAACCGGCAAAAGCTCCATAATACACACACAACCCACTACAATTGCCGGATGAATAAAATAAGCCGCATAACTATCAGTGGACAATTTCTGAACCAAAGGTATCGGCTTGTTCCAATGAGCCTTCCCGTATGCTAACAGAAAATAGCAAATACTCACACACATAACAGGTTCCCAAAAGGCATAAAATAAAGCCTGCAAATTCCATCCACCCGAGAATAAATCCATCTGTTCTGAAAAGCTACTCATTACAATCAATAAAGAAGGAATACCACAGAGAAGTGCTATAAAAAACCAGGGAAGTGCATTCTTCACACAAATTTTATCCAGCCAATGATTACGATACGCTACAATCCCCAACAAATACATACCTATATATAAAGGAAAGAACCCCAGCTGCAATCCTAAAACTTCACTTCCTACAGGAACATAAAGACGAATGAGGAATGCTGCGGCACCCGTCACTACCATAAATATAAGAACACCCATTATTGCAGGATATTTCCAATTCAGTACCAACCGCTTCGTACAGAAATGGCGATAAACAGCATAACTCAATTCAAAAACCAACAGTGTAAACACAAACCACATCGGTCCAAAACCCGGTCTTCCCCACACACCGTATATCCAATATACTAATAGAGGATTAATCAGAAAACTATAAATCAAAAGAGGAATACCCAAACGGTTAAAGCGATCGTATATAAAAGATTTCATGCCTTTACGATCAAAAGAAAAGGGCATCAGGTAGGCAGAGATAAAAAAGAAAAGACTCATAAAATAGGATTGGTCAATAGCCATAGATGCTGACAGCAACCCTTGAGTCAAGCCGGTAGTTGTTTCCTTCGATATGTAATACCATCCACCAGAAGCTCCGAAAGCAATCGCAGAGTGATGATAGAATACCAGCATAGTCAGGAAAACCCGTAATAAGTCAAGATAATAAAAACGTGTCCGATTCATAATATTTATATTTATGGTTAATTAAAATAGCTTGGAGATATTCTTTAAAATATCTCCAAGCCCCCAGAAAAACTAAAATAACAATCTGTTACCCTCGCATCAGCAATTCCGGGAATGTAAATCCTTGCATGGTATAGCAGATAAAGAAGATGGTAGCACTAACAATCCACAGAATAAGCAATGTCCATTTCAACCCGGAAACCATGGGCTGCCAATTGAATACCGGACGGAAGATTGCGAAAACAAGGCTAACCAGAGGAATACCCACTACGAGGATACCTGCAATATATAGTACGATGGCTGACAAAGGAGATGTAGGTAATACAAAATCAATAGCCGGGAACCAAGACATCAACGCTGCACCACCACCAATAGCAACTGCAATAGCGGCAAAGAGCAAAGCCACAAATACAATACCGAAAACAAACAGTACCGGACTGCAAATGATAGCCACAATAACCAGACAAATCTTCAGGAACCAACCGACAATCATTAACAACGTATCACCGGTCCTTTGCATAGAAGAACGAGGTTTATCAGACTTCATATAATCGTTTACATTATTTGAAACTCTCTCAAAACCATCAGTTACAGTCTTTCCAATGTTCTCTACCGTAACAGCTTCGCCGCGCATATTCAACTTTTCAGCCGCCGTACGAGCTTCGGGAATCACTATCCAGCAAATGATATAGATAGGGATCAAGAACTTGAAACCAAAGATTGCGCAAAAAACAAGAATCAAACGGAACCAGGTGGAATCCCAGCCTAAATAAACACTAAGTCCCCCTATCACGCCACCCAGCATTTTATCATCCGGATTGCGATATAAACGGCGACGGGTTGAAGTATAAGAAGAATTAGTATCACTATTCCAAGAGCCGGAACCATAACCTTCACCGGAAGCAGCATTCTCCTCAGTTCCTGTTTCCATTTCTTCAGGTTTCCCCATCCGATTGATTACTTCTTCTGCATCGGCTATAGTGATCACCTGAGAGCCAGCAGTCAGCTTCTCTGAAAAAAGTTCAGAGATGCGAAGTTCGATGTCATTTACAATCTCGTCAGCACCAGCCTGTCTTCTAAAGTGCAGTTTCAGATTGCATAGATAGTTATCCAAAAGGCGATAGGCGTCTTCATCAATGTGGAAAACAGTTCCGCCCAAATTTACTGTTAATGTCTTTTTCATTGCTATTCGTTTTTTAAATTTATACTGATACGAGGTTTTTAATATCTTGAATCTAATAGTTGGCTATATGATTCACTGTTTCATTCAACTCACGCCAGGAGACTTCCAACTCTCCAAGAAAAACTTCCCCTTTTGGGGTGAGCTTGTAATATTTACGTGGTGGTCCTTGTGTGGACTCTATCCATTCGTAACTTAATAGATCGTCATTCTTCAGACGAGTGAGCAAGGGGTATAGCGTTCCTTCCACTACAATGAGCTTGGCTTCTTTAAGTTTCTGGATAATATCCGAAGCGTAGGCCGGTTCTTTGTGAAGCAATAGCATGATGCAATACTCTAACATGCCCTTACGCATTTGCGACTTTACATTATTTACGTCCATCTCTTATTGGTTTACGATTCGACAATTTTCTATTATACATCAAAGATAGCAACTGATTGAAATAGAGCTTTTCTTTGTATGACACAAATATATGTATTATCACAGTACTATGCAATACAAAGTACCTTATATTTTGTTTAATTAACACGGTTATCTATTCACACCTTATTAATAAAGCACCAAGGGGGAGAATAACATATAAGAGAAAAATGTATCTTTGCGGAAAAGATATAAATACAACGAACTATGTTAACTATCAGAAAAGCAACTACAGCCGATTGTGAGTTGATTCATAAACTCGCATGGCAGATATTTCCGGAGACTTACAAGGACATACTTTCACCGGAGCAAAACGATTATATGATGGAATGGATGTACTCCATAGAGAACATCCGCAAGCAAATGGAAGAAGAAGGGCATGTATATTTCATTGGATACAAGGACAACGAAGTGTGTGGTTATGTATCTGTGCAACAACAAGGTGAAGACCTCTTCCATTTACAGAAAATATATGTACTCCCCTCCTTTCAAGGATCACATTGCGGTAGCTTCTTATTCCATGAAGCCGTCAAATATATCAAGGAAGTACATCCCGGCCCATGCTTGATGGAATTAAATGTGAACCGCAACAACAAAGCGCTGAATTTCTATGAACGTATGGGAATGAAAAAACTGAGGGAAGGGGATTTCCCGATAGGGAACGGATATTATATGAATGACTTCATAATGGGGCTGGAAATCAATTAGAAATAAAAAAATTAAAGGCTGCGCAGTTCAAAAGAGAATCTTGCGCAGCCTTTATCTTTTTATATTATTCTATCACTATTTTGCCACACGCTCCAGCCATTTCACCATAGAGAGCATAACAATCATTGATGCACCTGTGGCACCTACAAACACCAGCCAGCAAGCCCACATTGGAACAGTGGTATACAGAATACCACCAATAAACAGCAATGAATTACCAACAGCCGTTGCAGCCAACCAGCAACCTTGCATTAAGCCTTGTAAATGCGGTGGAGCTACCTTAGATACGAATGATAATCCCAGCGGGGAAATAAACAATTCGGCAACCGTTAGGATAAAGTACAAACCTATCATAACCCAAGGAGTAACACGAATAGCACTTACTTCAGCAGCAGACATTGTACCTAATATGTCTTTAGTCGGCAATGTAAGTGAGAATACAGTCAGGAACACATAGGCCAATGCAGCGATACCCATACCAATAGCAATCTTCATAGGAGTAGAAGGTTCTTTACCTCTTTTCTTCAACGATCCGAATAACCACATAATAAATGGCGTCAGGAAGACTACAAAGAACGGATTAACACTCTGGAAAATCTCAGCACCTTTTATTTGTGTAAAGCCTAAATCAATATTAATAATACTCAAATCAACATAGTCTCTTGCAAAATAAGTCAGTGAATAACCATTCTGATGGAAAGACAACCAGAAGAAGATCACAACTCCAAACACTGCAAACAAAGCATAAATACGCTGTTTGATTTCAGTTGCACTCATTGTTATTTCCTCTTTGCTGACAGCCTGATTATTGCCCTTACCTGCTACAACTTTCTGTGCCGGGTCAGGGAAACGGTTCTTATTGATAATATAGATCACCAAAGAAATCAACATCGCAACAATAGCAGCCATAAACGCATATTGGAAACCACGATTGAAGACATCCAGGTAGCTGTTAGCAAAAACATGAAGATCTGTAACAGCTTGTCCATCCAAAGTTACACTATTAGAAAGAGTAGTCAGATTCTCCATGGCTTGAGCCGGCATCTTATCTCCTAAATCAATATACTGATGGCAAAGTTCAGGCAACGTTGCATCGTAGTCGAAGTTGTTCACTTTCAACCACCAGTTTCTTACGCCAATAGCAATGAAAGGAGCAAAAAAACCACCGATATTAATGAACATATAGAAAATCTGGAAACCAGCATCACGCAAATTAGAATATGCGGGATTATCGTACATCTGTCCTACTAATGCCTGAAGGTTTCCTTTGAACAAACCATTACCGAAAGCAATAACTAAAAGTCCGAAGCAGGTTAAAGTTAAATAAAGTGCCATACTGGGAACAGGCGTAGGAGTAGGTATGGCTATTATCAAATAACCAATAGCCATTAAGACCAAGCCAGCCAAAATAGTACCTTTAAAGTTTTTAGTTTTATCCGCAATCAGACCGCCTGCCAATGCCAATATATAAATTGATGCATAAAAAGCAGAATAAATATATCCGGTCACAGTTTCGGACAAACCGAATTTCGCAGAGATAAACAGAGTAAGGACTGCCATCATAATGTAAAATCCGAAACGTTCGCCCATATTGGCGAGTGCTGCGGCGACCAGACCTTTAGGATGTTTGTTGAACATAGATATAAGTTTTTAAATTAGTAATTAGATTGATTTTCGTTTATTAAATGCAAATATATACATTTTGCTGAAATAACCTGTAAAAAAGTGAAATTAGTCATGAAAAAGGATGCAAACTTCAGCATGAACCTCCTTAATTAAATCATTTGGATCAAGTTTAAGCTGCAGGCCACGCTGACCTGCGCTTATGTAAATATAAGGATAATTGAGACAAGATTCATGAATGTATGTAGGAAAAGTTTTCTTCATGCCGACAGGAGTACATCCACCACGAATATATCCCGTCAAAGGAAGTAATTCTTTCATCGGAATAAGATCACACTTCTTATTACCGGAGGCCTTAGCCGCCAATTTTAAATCTACCTCATGCTCACCGGGGATGACACATACGAAATAGCCATTCTTATCGCCATGCAGGACAAGGGTTTTGAATACCTGTTCGATATTCTCTCCCAAACTGTCCGCCACATGAATAGCGCTTAAATCGTTTTCATCCACTTCATAGGGAATGAGTTCGTATGGTATTTTGGCTTTATCCAAAAGCCTCGCCGCATTCGTCTTATTGATTTTCATAACTTATCCTTTCAATTCTTCTTTCAGGAATTTAGGAGTATATCCCTTCTTACTTTTCGCCACTTCTTCCGGTGTGCCGCAGCTGAGGAGTTGCCCCCCACCCTTACCACCGTCAGGACCCATATCGATAATATAATCAGCCATCTTGATAACATCCAGATTGTGCTCGATGACAATCACTGTGTTACCTTTGTCCACTAATTTATTAAGCACATTCATCAGTACACGAATGTCCTCGAAGTGAAGTCCGGTAGTAGGCTCATCAAGGATATAAAGGGTTTTTCCCGTATCTCGCTTGGAAAGTTCCGTAGCCAATTTCACACGTTGGCTTTCACCACCGGAAAGTGTGGTGGAAGATTGTCCCAACTTTATATATCCCAGACCGACTTCCTGTATCACCTTAATCTTATTCAGAATCTGCGGCACATTTTCAAAGAACTCCACTGCACGGTTAATGGTCATATCCAGTACATCAGCAATAGATTTTCCCTTGAAGCGCACTTCCAATGTCTCACGATTATAGCGTTTGCCATGACAGACTTCACAGGGTACATATACATCGGGCAGGAAGTTCATTTCAATTGTTTTGTAACCATTTCCCTGGCATGCTTCACAACGTCCGCCACTCACATTAAAGGAGAAGCGCCCCGGTTTATAACCGCGTATCTTGGCTTCCGGTAAGCCTACAAACAAATTACGAATATCAGAAAAGACTCCCGTATAAGTGGCCGGATTAGAACGCGGCGTACGTCCCAACGGAGACTGATCCACATTTACCACCTTATCGATGTTTTCCAATCCTTCGATGCTATCGTATTCCAAGGGATCCTGAAGCGAGCGATAGAACTTCTGCGAAAGAATAGGTTGCAATGTTTCGTTGATAAGCGTAGATTTTCCGCTACCGGATACACCGGTGACACAAATCAACTTACCAAGAGGAAATTCCACATCCACCCCTTTCAGGTTATTCCCCCGTGCACCACGCAGCCAAAGGCTATGTCCATTACCTTCACGACGTTTTTTGGGCATTTCTATCTCACGTTCACCATTGAGATATTGTGATGTCAGCGTATGTGTCTCCAACATTTCCTTCGGAGTTCCTGCAAAAACAACCTCACCACCCAAGCGTCCGGCTTTCGGACCCATATCAATCACATAATCGGCAGCCATCATCATATCCTTATCATGCTCCACAACAATGACGGAGTTACCGATATCCCTCAGCTCCTTCAGAGAATGAATAAGCCGCTGATTATCCCGCTGATGCAAGCCAATACTAGGCTCATCAAGGATATAAAGCACATTCACCAATTGCGAACCGATTTGGGTAGCCAAACGGATACGCTGGCTCTCACCACCGGAAAGGGTTACAGAACCACGGTCAAGAGCAAGGTAATCCAGCCCTACATCCAACAGGAATTTCAAACGGGTGCGGATTTCTTTCAATATTTCAACAGCAATTTGTTTCTGCTTATTATCCAGATACTGATCAACATTCATCAACCAGTCGTAAAGCTCATTGATATCCATACAAGACAGTTCATAGATATTCTTATCATGGATACGGAAATGAAGGGCTTCTTTATTCAATCTCGCCCCTTTACATTCAGGGCATACAGTAGTCTTAGCAAACTGTTCCGCCCACTTTTGCGCAGTGGCGGAAGCATCCTTTTCCTGTAACATCTGAATATACTTCACCACACCCTCAAACGTTACAAAGTAATCGGAGGAAGTGCCGATAAGAGAGCTTTTAATCTTAATACGCTCATCCGAACCGTAGAGAATTTCATCAATGGCTTCATCCGGCAATTCCTTAACAGGAGTCTTCAGGGTAGCTTCATATTTCTCCAATAAAGCGGCAATCTGCCAGAAAATCATGCTATTCTTGTACTTACCTAATGGAATGACAGCTCCTTCGTATATAGAAAGTTCCCGGTCCGGAATCACTTTTTCCACATCAATCTGATTCACAACTCCCAATCCCTTACATTTAGGGCAAGCACCTTGCGGAGAGTTGAATGAAAAATTGTGGGGTGCCGGCTCACGGTAGGACAACCCGGTAACAGGACACATTAACCGTTTACTATAGTGACGAACATTTTCAGATTGCAAATCAAGTATCATCAACAAGCCGTCACCTTGCTGCATCGCGGTAGCCACACTGTTTTTCAGACGAACATCATCTTTATCCGTCACAACCAGCTTATCAATAACCACTTCTATATCATGATTCTTATAGCGATCCAGCTTCATGCCGGGTAATGCCTCCCTGATTTCACCGTCTACACGAACATAGAGATACCCTTTCTTACGCACCTGTTCGAACAGTTCCTTATAATGTCCCTTACGAGTACGGACTAATGGAGCCAGAATATAAATTTTCTTGCCTTTATAATCATTCAGGATCAAATCAAGGATTTGCTCTTCAGTGTATTTTACCATTCTTTCACCTGAAAGATAGGAATAGGCTATACCGGCACGTGCATAAAGCAAACGCAAATAATCATAAATCTCCGTCGTAGTACCTACTGTAGAACGGGGATTCTTATTCGTAGTTTTTTGTTCAATAGAAATAACCGGGCTCAATCCCATAATCTTATCGACATCGGGACGTTCCAGATTTCCCAGGAAATTGCGGGCATACGCAGAAAATGTTTCGATATACCGGCGTTGTCCTTCGGCAAAAATCGTGTCGAATGCCAAGGACGACTTACCGCTTCCGCTCAATCCCGTAATAACGGTAAGACTGTTACGGGGAATTTCCGCATCGATATTTTTTAGGTTGTGCACGCGCGCACCATATACATTGATGTATTCTGTTTCTTCTGTCATTTATCTTAATATATTAATATCACTTTTAATCTTGTAGTTAACTCCATCGGCTCCCTCCGCTTCTACCACTATAAAATAAACACCTTCAGGAACATTCTTTCCATGCGCAGTACCGTCCCATCCTGCATCTATATTCTGCAATCCCCAGCGGTAAAGTTCCTGTCCCCAGCGGTTGAAAACATACGCATTGAAGCGAACCAGCGACTTGTGCTTTACACGAAACACATCATTTACTCCGTCGCCATTAGGAGAAAAAGCATTCGGCACTTTAAGCTCCGATTCAGTAATGCGGATCATAAAAGTACCGGAAATATTCGTTTCTTCCGTCTCAATATCCGTTATAATCAGACGGACATAAAACATGCCTGACTCCTGAAAACTATAAATAGTTTCAGCATCAAAACGTGTCAGAAAGATATCGTTGAAAGCAGCGTCGCGAGAAAAATTCCACTCATAACGCAGATTTACCGTTTCGTCCGATTCTCCTCTGGAATCTTCGTCTCTCCACACGAATCGGAATTCAAGAGGAGCAGCGCCGGTATATGTATCATCTGGAGAAATGGTAACTTTCTCTTCATGAATTGCTCCGTTTTCAGAAAGCAAGATTGCCACGGGAGACATATCCAACAGTTCTGTCTTTCCCCCGTCAGCCCACACCGGTAAATGTCCAAGCAGCAACATTGCCGCACAAACGATATATGAAAACAATCCGCATCGCATAATACCTGCAAAAATAACGGTTTCCAAGCGAATATCAGCGGATACATAGGATTTTTCAGTTTTAAAATGCACAATATTATTTCTTAACGCATTCCTTTCGTTAATTTTAGGCAAAATTCTTACCTTTGCAGCTACTTTGGGAAATTGTAAACGTAAACCAACGATATCGAATGAGAACGATTAACCGGATTTTCTGCTCTTTGCTGCTTGCCAGCGCATGCAGTCTCGGAGCAATTGCGCAAGAGAACCAGTCATATTTTCTGCATACCATTGAAAAAGGGCAAAGCCTTTATTCCATATCCAGTATGTATGGTGTCACACAGTCGGACATCGTGAAGTTGAATCCAGGAAGCGATGAAAAAATATTTGTAGGACGCACTCTCCGTATTCCACGGACAGCTGCCAATACTCAGACAGAGACCTTTCACACCATAGAACAAGGTGAAACGCTCTATCGGCTAACCGTCAAGTACGGTGTGTCTGCCAAAGCCATTTGTGATGCCAATCCCGGACTGAGTGCGGAAAACTTCCGCATCGGGCAGGTAATACGCATACCTTCTGCCAGCGAAACCGATGTGGTCACCACTGAAAATGTTACAGAAGTCGCCATCCCCACCATCCAAGGTCCCGTACAATCACGTTGCCGGGATATGCATAAGGTAAAACGGAAAGAAACCGTATACAGCATCAGTCGTGAATATGGCATCTCAGAGGCAGAATTAATAGCCGCCAACCCTGAATTGCAAGGTGAAGATAAGATTAAAAAAGGTACTTTCCTATGTATCCCTTATCCTATCGCACAAGTAGAGAAACCCGCGCAACCGCAGGTAGCACCCAGCAACAGTGAATTATTCAGCGAAAATAAAAAAGAAACAGAACGCTTCAGCACTATCAAAGCCGCTCTTATCCTTCCTTTCCTGGATGTTTCCAAAAGTGAAGCGGCACGCATGGTAGAGTACTACGAAGGATTCCTCATGGCCGTAGACAGTTTGAAACGCAGTGGAGTATCCATTGATCTATACACTTACAACTCAGGACCTGAGAATGCGTCTCTGAACTCCATTCTTTCCAAAAAAGAAATGAAAGATATGGATATTATCTTTGGGCCGTTACACCAACAGCAAGTCAAACCTTTGGCAGATTTTGCACAGAAGAATGATATCCGCCTGGTAGTGCCATTTACTTCCAAAGATAATAACGTATTCCGCAACCCATCTATTTATCAGATTAATACTCCTCAATCATACCTCTATTCTGAAGTGTACGATCACTTCGTACGTCAGTTCCCGAATGCCAACGTAATCTTTATAGAAGCCAGCACGGGTACAAAAGATAAAGTAGAATTTATCAAAGGTCTGAAAGACGAACTGAAAAACCGCTCCATTCCTATGAAATCATTGAAAGAGGATGCAACGGTAGAATCTCTGAAAACAGTATTACGTACCGACCGGGAAAATATATTCATTCCCACTTCGGGAAACAATATGACTTTGATAAAGATACTTCCCCAATTGACTTTGTTGGTTCGCGATAATCCGGAAAGCAATATTCATTTGTTCGGTTATCCGGAATGGCAAACTTATACAAAAGATCACTTGGAAGCATTCTTCGAACTGGATACTTACTTCTATTCATCATTCTATACCAACAACCTGTTACCTGCCGCCATCAATTTCACCAAGAGTTATCGCAGATGGTACGGTAAGGAAATGGACGAACGCTATCCCAAATTCGGAATGTTGGGCTTCGATACCGGTTATTTCTTCCTGAAAGGTCTGTCGCGTTATGGTTCTGAATTAGAAAAGAACATGCAACGCATGGATCTGGTGCCTATCCAGACCGGATTCAAATTCCAACGTGTAAACAATTGGGGTGGATTCATCAACAAAAAAGTATTCTTTGTACGTTTCACCAAGAATTACGAGTTGGTAAAACTGGATTATGATTGATTACAGAAGTTTTAAATCCAAAGACAATGAAGATAAAAAATAGTATAGGGGCTGCCTTGCTGCTTGCCGCATGGGCTTTGCCCAGTCATGCACAGATTGGCGAACAACGCCGGAATTTTGCAGTAGGCTTCAACGGCGGTATCAATATCAATAGCGTCAGCTTCTCTCCTACGGTCCGGCAAAAAAGCCTGATGGGTATCAACGGAGGCTTAACAGCACGCTATATCTCCGAGAAATACTTCAGCATGATTTGTGGCGCACAAGTCGAACTGAACTTTTCTCAACATGGTTGGAGTGAATTCGATGAAGATCACCCCGAACTGGAATATATACGCAAGATGAATTACGTAGAGATACCGCTTCTGGCACATCTGGCATTCGGCAGAGACCGTGGAGTACAATTTTTCGTTCATGCAGGTCCGCAAATAGGCTTTTTTATCAGTGATACCAGAAAGAAGAATGACGCATGGAACAACTATACCTCTACTCCTGAACAACACGATAAGAATGTAGAAAACAAATTCGATTATGGTATTACCGGTGGTGCCGGATTGGAACTACGTACCAAAGCCGGTAATTTCCTTGTAGAGGGCAGGTACTACTATGCCCTGTCCGACTTCTACAAAAGCACCAAGAAAGACTATTTCTCCCGTTCAGCACACGGCACTATAGTAGCGAAAATAACCTATCTGTTTGATCTCAAAAAATAAATTTCCTAATACGGAAGAATAAATTAAATTACTCAATACAGAAAAAGAAATCCCCAATACAAAAAAGAAACGTCCCGAGACTTCTGTACAAAATCCCGGGACGTTTCTCTTTTGTCTGCTTTCTCTTATTTTCTCAATCTGAAACTATCCGCTGCTTTCACCATTACTTCATCACGATAAATAGCGCGGAAAGACAAATAATTCAAAACAATAGAAATTGCGGGAAGACAAAGTGCCCAACCTAATTGGAAAGACATTGCATCCAAATCATCTTTCAACATAAACATAAATACGAAAAATGCCGCATAATATCCAATCAATAAAATACTGTTGAATACCGTCATACGAACTTGCAACATCCGGTTACGAAACAGGAAAATAGTACAGAATGCCACAACAGTACTCAAAAACAAAATTCCAAATAATCCCCATGTAGATTGAAAGGCATCACCTGCCAACGTCACACCCAATGGCTTAAAAACAAATGCAGTAACTCCATCCGAAGCAATAAATCGCCCTACCGGCAAACACATAGCTGCTATCAGCAAGCCTGTCACAATCAATAAATAAACAGATTGAATTCGTTGTATCATAGTTCCTTTTCTTTGTTAAAGCAACAAAGGTGTGCCCAAGCAAACTTTACTCGGGCACACCTTTGCAGTAATTTCATTTACTGTAATTTTTCTTTTTCTTTAGCCGGGTTACGATAGTAGATCTTACCTTCAACGTACTCTTGCGTTGCGATCAATGTCGGCTTCGGCAATTTCTCATAATAGCGTGAAATTTCAATCTGCTCCCGATTTTCGAATACCTCTTCCAGGTTATCATTATAGGAAGCAAACTCTGACAGCTTCTTGGAAAGATCACTTTTGATTTCCACACTGATCTGATTTGCACGCTTACCTATAATAGATACGGTTTCGTACACGTTACCGGTATCTGCACACAACTCCATCATGTCACGAGTAACCGTGCTGCTGGGAGCATTAGTTTTCTTGTAATCCATAAATATCTAAATTAATATTATCCTAACTCTGTTTATCTTCATTCAATATCTTCTCTGAATCTTTAAAGATTCTATCGGCTTCCTTCATATATTTACTTTCAGGAAACTCGTTCTTGAAAGCGTAATATTCATCCACCGTTTCACGATAACGCTCTGCTCTCTTATCTTCCACACTATATATGGCCATTTCATATTTGGCACGCAAAATAAGAATAGACAAGTCTTCGCGAAGGTTTGTATAAGGGTAGTCCTTCAAAGCGTTTTGCGCAGTAATTACACAAGATTGATAATTGTTTCCCAGATAATTACCCAAGTTATAGTACAATTTGGCTGAAAGATATTCTTTCATCACCAATTTATCCTGCAACTTAAATATCATATCCTGAGCTTCTTCCTTCTTTGAACTTTGCGGGAAGTACTCCATGAACATTTGTAATTGCTGAATAGCGGCATAAGTACCAGACTGATCAAGACGCGGTTCAGGAGTATCCAGATACAATGCTTTTCCTGCATGGAAACGTGCCAGTTCGGTAAACGTACCGCGAGGATATACATTAAAATATTGAACGAATGTTTGGGCGGCTGTCTGATAGTCTTTCTGATTATAATAGCTCATACCCAGCATATAGAGGGATTCCTCTGCCTTGTCCGTACCCTTAAGGATAGCAATTAACTCATTAAGCAATGTTGCAGCACGATTATACTGTCCTTTTGCGAAGTAGTTCTTTGCCGCCTCATACTTATACTCATAGTCGGTGCTCTTTAACAGCTTATTGTATTCTCCACACGAGGAGAGCAACACTGCCGCAAGCAAAGTTATTAAGATATTCTTCTTCATTCTTAGCTTTTCAAATAATGTGCAAAGATAAAGGTTCGCACCGAATAAACCAATGATACGAACCTTAATTTTTCAAAAACCAGGAAATGACCGACAAACGCCAATCAATTCACGACGAACCGGGATAATGAACAGTCTGAAAAAACAGTCATTATAATTTATACAAATCGCTCGCCGCAAGCAAATCTACTTTCTTTTCAGTCAGTACACGAATACAGTTTTCCATATCGTTGGGACGAATAATGACATTCGCCGTTTCACCATTGGCAAATGAATACATATATTCAATGAAAACACCCTCATCAGACAAAAAACGCAGGACTTTTGACAGCGAACCCGGAATATTAGGACAACTAATGCCCACCACATCCGTCACATTCACGGCAAAATGATTATCTTTTAAAGCTTTATATGCTTTATCCGGTTCAGATACAATGCCACGAAGAATACCAAAATCAGCATTCTCGGCAATACAGAGAGCGGAAAGATTGACACCTTCTTTCGCAAGCACTTCAGTCACTTCTGTCAGACGACCAGACTTATTCTCAAGGAAAATAGAAAGTTGTTTTGCTACCATAAGTTTAAATAATTAAAATATGAAGTATTAAATATGAGGTATGAAGTATTAAATATGAAGTATTAGGTATGAGGTATTAAGCGTTTAGCATGAAGTATTAGCACTCGCGAAGTAGTGATTTATACTTAATACCTAATACTGCATATTTAGCCCTTCATATTTTTACAGTTTCCGATTATCAATCACCCGTTTAGCTTTACCAACACTACGTTCAATGCTGCGAGGTTCTACCAAACGGACATCCACACCCAAGCCCAGGACACTTTGAAGACGACTGGCCAATTTTTTCTTTAACGCCAGCATCTTGTTGATTTCATCTGAATAATATTCCGGACGCACTTCAACCTGTAATTCCATGGTATCGGTATTATTTTTACGGTCCACTATCAAAAGATAATGCGGTTCAAATTCCTCCATTTCAAGGATAACAGACTCGATCTGAGTCGGGAATACATTAACACCACGGATAATGAGCATATCGTCACTACGGCCCAGAATACGATCCATACGAACCAGCGTACGTCCACAAGTACATTTTTCATAATGCAGGGCGGTAAGATCTTTGGTACGGTAACGCAACAGAGGCATACCTTCTTTGGTCAGATGGGTGAATACAAGTTCGCCTGTCTCACCGGGAGCAGCCGGTTCCAAGGTATTCGGATTGATGATTTCGGGGAAGTAATGGTCTTCGTTAAGGTGAGTGCCATGCTGGCATTCACACTCATACCCCACGCCGGGACCAGCGATCTCACTCAATCCATAGATGTCATAGGCTTTAATGCCCAGTTTTTCTTCAATCTCATTACGCATATTCTCTGTCCAGGGTTCTGCGCCGAAAGCCCCTATTTTCAGTTTGAATTCTTCGCGGGGCAAACCGGAATCTTTAATGGCATCCGCCAGATAGAGAGCATAAGATGGCGTACAACAAAGTACCGTAGAACCAAAATCATGCATTAAAGTAATTTGCTTTTCCGTGTTTCCGCTTGACATCGGAATTACGGAAGCGCCTATATTCTCAGCACCTGCATGAGCGCCCAATCCGCCTGTAAACAGGCCATACCCGTAGGCTACATGAAAAAAGTCGGAACTATCCGCACCATAAGCCGTAAAAGCACGCGAAAGACATTCTGCCCAAGACGAAAGGTCCTTGCGGGTATATCCCACTACGGTAGGTTTGCCTGTAGTACCGGACGAAGCATGAATACGTACGATCTGGCTCATAGGTACGGCACAAAGTCCGAAAGGATAATTATCGCGCAAGTCATATTTGGTAGTAAAAGGAAGTTTTACGATATCATCTATGCTATTAATATCGTCCGGGGTGATCCCCAGTTCCTGCATTTTCTTACGGTAGAAAGGAGTGTTGTGATAAACATGCTCCACGATCTTTTTGAGGCGAATGCTTTGGATTTTACGGAGGCTTTCACGATCCATACATTCGATGCTTTCATTCCAAATCATGTCTTTGTTGTATTACATTGATGGTTATTATTAATTCTTATTTCCTGCAAAGGAATAAAAAAATTTTGTTTATCTCAAGTATTTTCCCGAATATTGCCGGCCATAAGGAGAGAAAATGAATAAATTTGAATTAACATCCGCCTATAAGCCCACCGGTGATCAGCCGGAAGCTATTGCAGAGCTCACTGAGGGCGTACTTCAGGGAGTTCCGGCACAAACTTTACTTGGTGTCACCGGTTCGGGAAAAACGTTCACCATAGCTAATGTTATTGCTAACATCAATAAACCAACGTTAATATTAAGCCATAATAAAACGTTGGCCGCACAACTTTACAGTGAATTTAAGTCTTTCTTCCCCAATAATGCCGTAGAATACTACGTTTCTTATTATGATTATTATCAGCCGGAAGCTTATCTTCCGTCTTCTGATACATATATAGAAAAGGACCTTGCCATCAATGATGAAATAGATAAACTGCGCCTTGCCGCTACTTCTTCCCTACTCTCGGGCCGGAAAGACGTAGTGGTCGTGTCTTCTGTATCCTGCATTTATGGTATGGGAAATCCGTCCGACTTCTATAACAATGTGATAGAAGTGCAGCAAGGAAAAGCATTCAGTCGGAACGTTTTTCTACGTCGTTTGGTGGACAGTCTTTATGTACGCAATGACATTGACCTGAATCGTGGTAACTTCCGTGTGAAAGGAGATACAGTAGACATTTATCTGGCGTATGCC
Organism: Bacteroides sp. MSB163; assembly: GCF_036416795.1. Lineage (NCBI taxonomy): Bacteria > Pseudomonadati > Bacteroidota > Bacteroidia > Bacteroidales > Bacteroidaceae > Bacteroides > Bacteroides maternus. The sequence goes on from NZ_CP143867.1 coordinate 4,983,732, forward strand.
GATAATCTGCTGCGTATCATTTTCTGGGGAGATGACGTAGACAGCATCGAAGAAGTCGATCCGATAAGCGGTGTTACCATCGCCCGCTTTGATGCATATAAGATATATCCCGCTAATCTGTTCATGACCACTAAGGAAGCCACGCTGCGAGCCATTCATGAAATTGAAGACGACTTGCGCAAACAAGTGCAATGGTTTGAAAATGAGGGACGTCCCTTTGAAGCGAAACGTCTTCAGGAGCGGGTTACCTATGATATGGAAATGATACGCGAATTAGGGCACTGTTCAGGCATAGAAAACTATTCGCGCTATTTCGATGGGCGTAAGGCCGGTAGTCGTCCTTACTGTTTATTGGATTTCTTCCCGGAAGATTTTCTGATTGTCATTGATGAAAGCCACGTCAGTGTACCGCAGATTCGAGCCATGTATGGGGGCGACCGCGCACGTAAAATAAACCTTGTGGAATATGGTTTCCGTCTTCCGGCCGCCATGGACAATCGTCCGTTGAAGTTCGAAGAATTTGCGGAAATGGCAAAACAAGTGATTTATGTGAGTGCGACACCTGCCGACTATGAACTTATCCAGTCGGAAGGTATAGTTGTGGAACAAGTAATTCGTCCTACCGGATTGTTAGATCCTATAATCGAAGTACGTCCCAGCCATAACCAGATAGATGATCTCATGGAGGAAATCCAGATACGGATCGAGAAGAACGAACGCACACTGGTAACAACGCTTACCAAGAGAATGGCGGAAGAGTTAACAGAATTCTTACTGAATAACAATGTGAAGTGTAACTACATCCACAGTGATGTAGATACCTTGGAGCGCGTAAAGATTATGAGTGATTTGCGTGAAGGCATCTATGACGTCCTTATCGGCGTCAACCTGCTGCGTGAAGGACTGGACTTACCGGAAGTGTCACTTGTAGCCATTCTTGATGCAGATAAGGAAGGCTTCCTACGTTCTCACCGCTCGCTGACTCAGACTGCCGGACGTGCCGCCCGAAATGTAAACGGAATGGTAATCATGTACGCCGACCGTATCACCGATAGTATGCGACTGACAATTGATGAAACGAACCGTCGCCGCGAAAAGCAGTTGAAATATAATGAAGAGCATGGCATCACGCCTCAACAAATCAAGAAAGGGAAGAATCTGAATGTATTTGCATCAAATGCTCCTACAGAAGACAGTTATATCGAAAAAGGAGCGACGATCACTCCCCGCCCCTACATCGAACAAGAAAGCTCTGCCCATATTGCCGCCGACCCGATTGTACAATACATGTCTCGCCCGCAATTGGAAAAGAGCATCGAACGTACCAGAAAGCTTATGCAGGAAGCTGCCAAGAAGCTTGACTTCATTGAAGCGGCACAATATCGTGACGAATTACTGAAAATGGAAGATATGCTGAAAGAAAAAATCTAATACTACTTTTCTTAAAATACATAGAAGAAGCGCGGATTTTCACTAATAAATGTTATTAAACATACTTTTTTTCTTGGATAATTTGCAGTTATTTTGGAAGTACGTATCTTTGCACTGTGTTTTTCATAGTATTAGATTTAAGGTTAACAAAGGTTGGAGTACAGCGGTACTCCTTTTTTTATGCCCATACGCCTGGTATGCACTGGAAAATCAGACAACAGACTATCAGTATATGATAAAACACTATCAATTCATCTTATCGGAATTGCCTATCTTTGCCGCACTTATTAATATTCAGAAATCTAAAAAGAAGAAAAACATGAGCATCAGAAAACGAATGAATGTATTGTTTGGAACGTTACTGCTGACCGGCAGTCTGTTTTCACAAAATGTATGCGTATCTACCCCTGAAACCTCTCTGGTACTCTCGGCACCTGTCGGTGGTGAGCTGAAACATGTATACTATGGAGATAAACTCTCGGAGGTAGATTTGCAGAATATAAATCTTACAGGAACTCCGGACATGCCCGCTTATCCTGTGTATGGACTTAACTGTCCCGGAGAATCCGCTTTAGCCGTAAAACATGCCGACGGCAACATGACTTTGCAGATGGAAATCGTACAGGTAAAAACGAGCAAGGAAGGAAATGCGGAGATCACTGCCATCGAACTGAAAGACAAGGTATATCCTTTCTATGTAAACGTGTATTATAAAGCCTATCAAGATGCAGATGTCATCGAGACATGGACAGAAATCCGACATCAGGAAAAGAAACCGGTTTTACTCAATCAGTTTGCCTCTGCCTTCTTACCTATTCGTCGGGGCGATGTCTGGCTATCTCATCTTTACGGATCATGGGCGAACGAGGGACGTTTATGTCAAGAGGCATTGGAACCCGGCATGAAAGTAATAAAGAATAAGGACGGAGTACGAAACTCGCACACCTCGCATGCCGAAGTCATGTTCTCACTGGATGGAAAGCCACAGGAAAATACGGGTTGTGTCATTGGCGCCGCCCTCTGTTATAGTGGCAACTACAAACTGCGCATTGATACGCACGACGATGAATATCATCGGTTCTTTGCCGGAATCAACGAAGAAAATTCAGCTTACTCATTAAAGAAAGATGAGATTTTCCGTACTCCCGAACTTGCTTTAACTTACAGTAATGAAGGATTAAGCGGAAGTAGCCGGAACTTCCATCGCTGGGCGCGCCTGCACAAATTGGCTCACGGCACTATTCCCCGCAAGATTTTGCTGAATAGCTGGGAAGGTGTCTACTTCGACATTAACCAGACGGGGATGGATCAGATGATGAATGATATCGCTTCCATGGGTGGTGAACTGTTCGTGATGGATGACGGTTGGTTTGGCGACAAATATCCGCGTAAGAATGACAGTTCTTCTCTTGGAGACTGGGTAGTGGATAAGAATAAGTTACCCAATGGCATTGATGGTCTGCTGAAAGACGCACAAAAGAACGGTATCAAGTTTGGCATCTGGATAGAGCCGGAAATGGCCAACACGACCAGTGAACTTTATGAGAAACATCCGGACTGGGTGATTAAGGCTCCCGAACGTGACGTGGTGCAGGGACGTGGTGGTACACAAGTAGTGCTGGATCTTGCCAATCCGCAGGTACAAGAATTTGTCTTCAAGATTGTAGATGATCTTATGAGTAACTACCCGGAAATCGACTACATCAAATGGGATGCCAATATGTCCATCTTAAACCATGGTTCCAATTATCTGACGAAAGACAATCAAAGCCACATGTATATTGAATTCCACCGTGGCTTTGAGAAAATATGCCAGCGAATACGCGCTAAATATCCGGACCTTACCATACAGGCTTGCGCCAGCGGCGGTGGTCGTGCCAACTATGGCATCCTACCCTACTTCGATGAGTTTTGGGTAAGTGATAATACGGATGCCCTGCAACGTGTCTATATGCAATGGGGAACTTCGTATTTCTTCCCAGCCATTGCCATGGCATCGCATATCAGTGCCGCTCCCAACCACCAGACTTTCCGCACCATTCCTTTAAAATATCGCATTGACGTAGCGATGAGTGGTCGCCTGGGTATGGAAATACAACCAAAGAATATGACAGAGGAAGAGAAGGCACTTTGTAAGAATGCCATCGCTGAATATAAAACGATCCGTCCGGTGGTGCAACTGGGTGATATCTATCGTTTGATGTCTCCGTATGATAAGTTGGGAGTAGCTTCTATGATGTATGTAACGCCCGAGAAGGATAAGTCGGTGTTCTATTGGTGGAAGACAGAACACTTTGTCAACCAGCATCTGCCACGAGTGAAAATGGCAGGACTCTCTCCCGATAAACTTTACAAAGTGCATGAACTGAACCGGATAGATAATGATCCTCTGAGTTTTGAGGGAAAGACATTCAGTGGTGCTTATCTGATGGCGAATGGTTTGGAGATACCTTATAATCATAAGGTGGATTATCATAAGCAGAATGATTATTCAAGCAGAGTGCTTTATCTGGAAGAGGTGAAATAGTATTTATCGATAATTTAATGAAGAACTAAGAATGAAGAATGAAGAATTTGGCTGCGCTATGCAAGCATGCCGCAAGGTAATTCTTCATTCTTCATTTCGCTAAATTATCATTTAACTCATAACCCTACAGAAACAAATTAATTCCCACCAATCCCCAATAATTTCACATTTTTGCGTATGTTTGTACAAAAGTTCAATCCAGCAAATCTACATGGAATTATTAGTATATAAAGCCTCAGCCGGCTCAGGAAAGACATTCACCCTTGCTGTAGAGTATATCAAACACCTGATACTGAATCCAAGGGCTTATCGGCAAATACTGGCCGTAACTTTTACCAATAAAGCTACGGCAGAAATGAAAGAACGTATTCTGCAACAACTTTACGGTATCTGGTTAAGTGATCCGGCATCAGAGCCCTACCTGAACCGTATCCGGGAAGATTTACAACAGAAAAACTTATCTGACTCTGACATCCGTCGGGCAGCGGGAACAGCATTGCAATACATGCTGCATGATTACAGCCGTTTTCGTGTAGAAACCATCGACTCCTTCTTCCAGTCCGTAATGCGCAATCTGGCACGGGAACTGGAACTAAGTCCGAACCTGAATATAGAACTGAACAACGCCGACGTACTGAGCGATGCCGTGGACAGCCTCATAGAAAAACTGACGCCCTCCTCCCCTGTCCTGGCTTGGTTGCTGGATTATATCAACGAGCGCATTGCCGACGACAAACGCTGGAATGTATCCGACGAGATCAAGCGATTCGGCTGGAATATATTCGACGAAGGTTACATAGAACGCGGTGAAGGGCTCCGGCAACAACTGAAAGAACCGGATATAATCAAACTGTACCGTAATGTGTTGCGGGAAATGGAGACCGAGGCTCTGGAACAAATGAAAAGCTTCTACGACCAGTTCATCGGAGAATTGGAATCACATGCACTCACCGCCGAAGACCTGAAAGGCGGAACGCGAGGCATAGGCAGTTATTTCCGTAAATTGCGTGACGGGCGGTTATCGGATAAAGATGTGCTGAACGCCACTCTGAAAAACAGCTTGGATGACGCAAAGAATTGGGCCACCAAAACTTCAACCCGAAAGAATGACATCATCCACCTGGCAGAAACAAGTCTGCTTCCTTTATTGCAGGATGCAGAAACATTCAGACCTCGCAACAACAAGACCGTAAACAGTTGCCGGTTATCACTGCAACACCTGAACAAATTGCAATTGCTTGCCCACATTGACGAAGAAGTACGGGAGCTGAACCGCGAACATAACCGTTTCCTGTTGTCAGACACCAACGCCTTGCTCCATAACCTGGTACGGGATGGAGACTCTTCATTCGTATTCGAGAAAATCGGTGCCAATATCCGGAACGTAATGATCGATGAATTCCAGGACACCAGCCGGATGCAATGGGATAACTTCAAAATATTATTGCTCGAAGGTCTTTCACAAGGAGCCGACAGCTTGATTGTAGGTGACGTGAAACAATCCATTTACCGTTGGCGAAACGGAGACTGGGGAATATTGAATGCACTGGGTACCAAAAAAACACCTATTCCCTACCCTGTACGTGTAGAAACTTTAAAGACAAACCGTCGAAGCGAAACAAATATCATCCGCTTCAACAACAGTTTGTTTACGGCCGCAGTGGAGTACCTGAATATGCTCCATCTGAAAGAATTACAGGAAGATTGCCGCCCGTTGCAGCAAGCTTATGCCGACGTGGCACAGGAATCTCCACGAACCGAAGCCAAAGGATACATCAAGGCAACTTTCCTGGAACCGGACGAAGAACACGATTATACGGATCTGACCATCATCTCTTTAGGCGAAGAAGTACAGAGACTACTGGCTGCCGGTGTAAAATTAAACGATATCACCATCCTCGTTCGCAAGAATAAAAACATTCCTCCCATTGCCGATTACTTCGACAAAACAATGCATCTGCCTATTGTTTCAGACGAAGCTTTCCGGCTGAATGCTTCACAAGCATTGTGCATGTTGATGGATGCTTTACGTTACCTTTCCAATCCTGATGATAAAGTAGCAAGAGCCTCGTTAATTATAAATTACGAATTACAGATTACGAAAGGAAGCAAAGAAGAGCGAATTGCGAAGGAAGGAGCAAATACGCCTGAAACGAAGTGGGACGATATACTAACTTCCCGACCTGAAGATGTATTGCCCGAGGCATTCGTCAACCGCATAGAACCTCTCCGTCTAATGCCATTATACGAATTACTGGAAGAACTGTTCAGCCTGTTTGAGATGAACCGGATCAAAGAACAGGATGCATATCTCTTTTCTTTTTTCGATGCCGTGACGGAATACCTGCAAAACAACTCATCGGATCTGGATGTATTTATCCGCTATTGGGACGAAACCTTATGTAACAAAACAATCCCCAGCGGAGAAATGGATGGCATTCGTATCCTTTCCATTCACAAGTCAAAAGGACTGGAATTCCATACCGTCTTAATCCCCTTTTGCGACTGGAAGTTGGAGAATGAGACCAATAATCAATTAATATGGTGCTCACCTTCCGAATCACCTTTCAGCGCGCTCGACATTGTTCCGGTCAATTATTCCTCTACCATGGCAGAATCAGTATACAGGCAAGAGTATCTTAACGAACGTCTGCAACTTTGGGTGGATAACCTGAATCTGCTCTATGTAGCATTTACCCGTGCCGGAAAGAATCTCATCCTTTGGAGTAAAAAAGGCCAGAAAGGAACAATGTCCGAGCTGCTTGCCAATGCACTGCCACACGTGGCCGCCCGGGAAGGTAATGAAAACTGGGACGAGGAAGAACCTTACGAAAGCGGAATGCTCTGCCCATCGGAAGATACCAAACCGACAACGACCGCCAAAACCTCAGTCAACCGCCTTGCTCAAAAGCCAGACAAGCTCCCGGTACACATGGAGAGCATGAGGCATGAAATCGAATTCCGGCAGTCAAACCGTTCAGCCGATTTCATTCAGGGAGTTGACGAAGATGAATCGGACAATCGCTTCATAAACCGGGGACGCTTGCTGCATACTCTTTTCTCAGCCATTGAAACAGAAGAGGACATCGACAACGCCATCGACCAACTTATATTCGAAGGCATCATCGGCAAACCGGAAACAGAAAATGAAATCCGGGAACTGACACGGCATGCCTTTTCCATTCCCCAAGTGCAGGACTGGTATTCGGAAGACTGGCAATTGTTCAACGAGTGCGACATCATCTGGCAAGAAAAAGGGGAACTCCGAACCCGCCGACCGGACCGCGTCATGATGCGCGACAACGAAATTGTTGTCGTGGACTTCAAATTCGGAAAACAGAACAAGAAATATAATAAGCAAGTGCAGGGATATATGCAACTGCTCACACGCATGGGATACCCGAAAGAGAACATAAAAGGATACCTGTGGTACGTAGAAGAAGATTTAATAGAAAAAGTATAAAGAATCATGGTACGAGGAAAGCAAACTTGCAAAATATTAAAAGACATTCGTCGGCAAATTGCCGAAGCAAATGATATCGAATATATCACTTCCGAATGTCAATATAAAGGAGATTGTATAGGCACATGTCCCAAATGCGAGGCAGAAGTGCAGTATCTGGAGCAACAACTGGCACGTAAACACATGGCAGGAAAAGCGATTACCATACTTGGAATATCCGCGGGATTGGCAACAATGATACCACAACCTGCCTGTGCAGAGCCGATCCATTCCGAAGCTCCGCATGGTTATTATATAGTAACTCCGGAAATACAGGAAAAACCGGTTATAAGAGTCCTCCCACCGGACTCTCTCGTACAGGAGGTTATCGCGAAAGATACTACAATATATGGTACAAATGAATATGATGCACCGGATACAATGCCCGAATTTCCCGGAGGCATGGCTGCACTGATGCAATTCATAAGCAAAAAATTAGACCTGAAACTTCCCATTTATCAAGGTAACGGAACTCAAGGACGAACCACAGTCAGATTTGTCATCGAAAAGGATGGGAGTATCACAAATGCCAGAATCCTCAGAGGCATTGATCCGTATTTAGATAAAGAGGCTCTGCGCGTAGTCAGGGAATTCCCCAAATGGAAACCCGGTACGGTAGCGGGACAACCCGTACGCGTGGAATATACCGTCCCGGTCATGTTTCGATTGCAGTAGATATAAGGGCAATTATAAATCAGAATAATCATGGTACGAGGAAAGCAAACTTGCAAGATATTAAAAGACATTCGCCGGCAAATTGCCGAAGCAAATGATATCGAATATATCACTTCCGAATGTCAATATAAAGGAGATTGTACAGGCACATGTCCCAAATGTGAATCAGAAGTACGATATCTGGAACATCACCTGGAACGACGACGCATGGCGGGAAAAGCGATCACCCTATTAGGATTGTCCGCAGGGATTATTGCAATGAACGCCTGCGCCAACTCACCAGGCCAGTCAGCAAAGAACATCTCAGATATCAAACTTGAGTGTCAGAGCGTGTCGACGGATAAGGACTCACTCTTTTTAATCAAAGGTACAGTTACAGACAGTCTGACTCAAAAACCAATTGTCGGGGCCAATGTCTCTGAAAAAGAAACTACAAATGGTACTCTAGCAGATGCGAATGGTGAGTTTACACTAATAGTTATCAAAAACAAAAGATTAAGATGCAAACTTTTCTTCAATTAGTTGCCCAAGATTTACACCAAAAGATAGGAAATGATCTTTCACGGGTCGCCATTGTTTTTCCGAACAAACGTGCCAGCCTTTTCTTCAACGAGCATTTGGCGGCACAAAGTGACCGCCCTTTATGGTCTCCCGCTTACGTCAGCATCAGCGAACTGTTCCGACAGCTTTCTCCATGGAAGCTGGGCGACCCCATCCGCCTGGTTTGTGAACTCTATAAAGTTTTTCGTGAAGAAACCCGTAGTGAAGAAACACTCGATGATTTCTATTTCTGGGGAGAACTTCTTATCAGCGATTTCGATGATGTCGATAAAAATCTTGTTGATGCCGACCGCCTGTTCTCCAATCTGCAAGACCTGAAAAATATCATGGATGATTACGACTTCCTTGACTCCGAACAGGAAGAAGCCATCCGTCAGTTCTTTCAAAACTTCTCCATCGAGCGACGCACACAACTGAAAGAGAAGTTCATCTCCTTGTGGGATAAATTAGGCGATATCTATCACTGCTACCGCGACAATCTCGCAGAACTCGGCATTGCTTACGAGGGCATGATGTATCGCTACGTCATGGAAGAACTGCAACCGGAAAAGCTGAAATATGACCGGTATGTTTTCGTTGGTTTCAATGTATTGAATAAAGTGGAAACCCGCTTTTTTGAGCGTCTGCGTGATGCCGGCAAAGCATTGTTCTATTGGGATTATGACTTGTTTTATACCCGTTTACCCCGTGAGAAGACTCCGCCTTGCACACATGAAGCCGGCGAATTCATTCTCCGCAACCTGAAAATCTTCCCCAACGAACTACCCGAAACCGCATTCGATGTATTAAGACACCCTAAAAATGTACGTTTCATCTCCGCTCCTACCGAAAATGCACAGGCACGCTATTTGCCGGAATGGGTACGTTCCGTAATGAAAAACGATCCATCGGGTACACCAACCCAGGAAAAAGAGAATGCTGTGGTACTTTGTAATGAATCTCTTTTATTACCCGTACTCCACTCCATACCATCGGAAGTAAAGAATGTCAATATCACGATGGGATTTCCGCTGGCACAGACCCCTGTATACAGTTTCATCAGTGCACTCATAGAACTGCAAACCAATGGCTATCGCAGAGATACAGGACGTTATTCATACGAAGCCGTCCAGGCTGTATTGAAACATCCCTATACACGCCAATTGTCCCCCTCTGCAGAAAAACTGGAGAAACAGCTGACAAAAGACAATCGCTTCTATCCCCTGCCTTCCGAATTGAAGCAAGATGGGTTTCTGGAACAGATATTCACTCCGCAGACCGGCATTTCAGCCCTCTGCCAATACCTGACGGATACACTTCGCGAAGTCTCCATCCTCTACCGGCAAGAACAGGAAACAGATGATATTTTCAATCAGCTTTACCGGGAGTCCTTATTCAAGAGCTATACCCTCATCAACCGTCTGCTCAATCTTATCGACAGTGGAGAGCTAAATCTGCAAATCGACACATTAAAACGTCTTATTTGCCGCTTGCTTGCAACCTCTAATATCCCGTTCCACGGTGAACCCGCCATCGGTATGCAGGTAATGGGAGTGCTGGAAACACGTAACCTTGATTTCCGCAACCTCATCATGCTCTCCCTCAACGAAGGTCAGCTGCCCAAAGCCAGTGGAGAATCATCCTTCATTCCTTACAATCTGCGGAAAGCTTTCGGCATGACCACCATCGAACATAAGAATGCGGTCTATGCATATTACTTTTACCGACTGATACAACGCGCTGAAAATATCACCTTATTATATAATACATCTTCTGATGGACTGAACCGTGGAGAAATGTCCCGTTTCATGCTGCAATTTCTTGTTGAATCACCGCACGATATTTCACGCGAATATCTGGAAGCCGGACAATCTCCTCAAAGCGGCAGGGAAATCCGTATAGAGAAAACACCGGAAATTATTGCGAGAATGTGTGAGAAATATAATCTCGTCCGCCATCCCAAAGCACTGTTCTCTCCTTCCGCTCTCAATGCTTATCTGGATTGCCGTTTGAAATTCTACTATCGTTATGTGGCCGGATTAAAAGCTCCCGATGAAGTAAGTGCTGAAATAGACTCCGCACTGTTCGGTACTATTTTCCACCGCTCGGCCGAATTGGCATATAAGGATCTGACTGCGAATGGAAAAGAAATACGAAAAGAAGACCTGGAGCAACTGTTACGTAATGACGTGAAATTACAGAATTATGTAGATACAGCTTTCAAAGAAGAGTTTTTCCACGTTCTCCCCACAGAAAGGCCTGAATATAATGGTACGCAACTTATTAATGCCAAAGTGATTGCATCCTATCTCCGCCAATTGTTGCGCAACGACCTGCAATATGCTCCTTTCGCCATGGAAGGCATGGAAGAACCGGTAAACGAGATCATGGAAATAGAAACTCCACAAGGAAAACTGGCCCTGAACATTGGTGGTACCATCGACCGCATGGACAGTAAGGGCGATACCTTGCGTATTGTAGACTATAAAACCGGTGGCAGCCCCAAAACTCCCGAGAATATAGAGCAACTGTTCACTCCTGCCGACGGGCGTCCGAACTATATTTTCCAGACTTTCCTATACGCTTCCATCATGTGCCGTAAACAATCGTTGAAGGTTGCCCCTTCCCTGCTCTACATTCACCGTGCAGCATCGGAAACCTATTCTCCTGTAATTGAAATGGGGGAAGCACGCCAACCTAAAATACCGGTCAACAACTTCGCTTTCTATGAAGATGAGTTTCGCGAACGTCTGCAAAACCTCTTACAAGAAATATACAATCCGGAGGAACCCTTCACACAAACTGAAGATAAAAGGAAATGTGGGTTCTGTGATTTCAGAGACCTGTGCAGGCGCTAATAAACAAAACAGACCGTCCGTTCACCTGGAACAGACGGTCTGTTTTGTTTTTCTTTATTGTATCATTTATTTTTTCAACGGAACTGAAAAACTGAATATAGATCCTTCACCCTTCTTCGAAGTAAACCACAACTTACCACCATTCTTCACCACAAAGTCCTGGCACAACAACAATCCCAAGCCGGAACCTTCTTCGTTGTTGGTGCCGAATGTACTGAAGTGTGTATCGGTATGCAGCAATTTCTTTTGTCCTTCCTCGTCAATACCGCAACCGTGATCTTGCACGCTGACTATTGCCATACCATCTTTCGCTTCCAGTTTCACCAGCACCTCAGAGTTCTCGTTACTAAACTTAATAGCATTGCTTATCAGATTGCGTACTACGGTCTTCAGCATATCAATGTCGGCAGATACGGCTAACTTCTCCGGTTTCTCTTCACGGATTGTAATCTTCTTCATACCGGCTACCATATTGAATATGTCGATCACGCCATCCACAACTTCTACTACATCAATATCCTGATATACTACATTCAGCTTACCAATCTGGCTCTTGGTCCACTTCAGCAAGTTATCCAGCAGAGAGAATACATCTTCTGTCGTCTGGTTTGCCATTGTCAGCAGTTCATACATCTCGGCACCGATTTTCTCGGACGGCAGATTCAGTATCAACATATTCAGCACCATCTTGATGGAGCCCATAGGAGACCGTAAATCATGAGCAATCACCGAATAAAGTTTGTCACGTCCCGCAATGGTACGTTGCAGTTCTTCGGTCTTATTCAAAATAATACGTTTGGCAGCTACCAACGAAATCTGGTGGGTTACACGGATAATCAGCTCTTCCTTGTTAAAAGGTTTGGAGATAAAGTCATTTGCTCCCACCTGGAAACCTTTTACAATATCCGTCGTGCTGTTCAGTGCAGTCAGGAAGATGATAGGAATATCTGCGGTTTTGGGATTTGCTTTCAAATGTTGCGCTACCTCAAAACCACTCATATCCGGCATCATCACGTCCAGCAACACCAAATCCGGGTTTTCCTTATCTACCTGCTCTAATGCTTGCCGACCGTTACTTGCCGTAGCGATTGCAAATTTTTCATTTGTCAAGAGTACCTTCAACAATAATACGTTGGACATCACATCGTCAACGATGAGAATTTTGTACTCAGAAGGATTAATTTCCATATTCATCTTATACAATATTGTTTTCCCGTTTATCTATATAATCTATTTACGATATTCCTTAAAATATTCCACAATCCGCTTCAAACCGTCTTCCAGTTCAATGGTAGGCTTCCAGTTCAGCTTCTCTTTTGCCAGCGTGATATCCGGCTGACGTTGTTTAGGATCATCATGCGGAAGTGGTTTGAACACCAACTTCGACTTCGATCCTGTCAACTGAATCACTTTTTCCGCTAACTCGAGGATAGAAAATTCATTCGGATTTCCAAGGTTCACCGGACCAATAAATTCATCCTCCGTGTTCATCATTCTCACCATTCCCTCTATGAGGTCATCGATATATTGAAAACTTCGCGTCTGATCTCCTGTTCCATAGATAGTTATATCATGATCCTGCAATGCCTGAACCACAAAATTGGAAACCACTCTTCCATCATTCGGCAGCATCCGTGGACCATACGTGTTAAAGATACGAATAATTTTAATACGAATGTTGTTTTGCCGGTGATAATCCATAAACAAAGTTTCAGAACAGCGCTTCCCTTCATCATAACAAGAACGGATGCCTATTGGATTTACGTTTCCCCAATAATCTTCTACCTGAGGATGCACTACCGGATCACCATATATTTCACTGGTAGAAGCTTGTAGAATCTTGGCATTCGTCTTCTTTGCCAATCCCAGCATATTAATGGCTCCCAATACAGAAGTCTTAATCGTTTTGATTGCATCATATTGGTAATGTATCGGTGATGCCGGGCAAGCTAAATTGTATATTTCATCAAGAGTTTCGGTATGATAGGGAAATTCCACATCGTGATGCACAAACTCAAAAAAAGAATTGCTTTTCAGATGCTCGATATTTGCTTCCGCGCCGGTAAATAGATTGTCAAGACATATCACATGATGTCCTTCATTTATCAACCGTGTGCATAAGTGCGACCCTATAAAACCAGCACCACCGCTAACCAATATATTTTTCATGTAAGTTTTTTATAATGTCCGAAGACTTATGAAACCTATTCGTTTGTTTATGATGGCAAAAGTAGGAGATTTGGTTAACTTATGCAAGTTTGTAACAAGATATTTCACTTGTTAATGATAACAAAAGAACATAATAGAAACAAAAATGCCCCAAACGGGCATTTTATTCTTCGGGAACCGGCGTTTCAATCGGATTTGGAATACTAAAACTTTTATCCGAGAACAAATCCGCCAAGCCGGAAATCTGCTTCAGACGAAGAAGTTCATCACGATCCATGCCTATATTTTTCATAATCCATTGATCGGACATACCCGCTTTATCCAGTTCGGCCACGATGTGACACATCAGTTCGATATTGTGCGAGCCTCGTGCCCGGTTATGCCGGATGGTAGATGCCATTCGATTGGATAATTCTTTATCAATCACCACTACAGGCAACAAACCGTTTTCCCGCTGATAAATTCGCTTGGAGCTTCTCAATACACTATAACGATGATACCCGTCTACCAGTATATAACGGTCGGTTTCGTTATCATAGTAACATACGCAAGGCATCGTAAAACCATCCTCCCAAATAGAAAGTTCCAGTAATTTCATCTCAGGTGGCGCCACTATGTTGGGATTATAATCATTCGCCACTATTTTCTCCACCGGCACAGCTTTTACGGCATATACCGGACTTTGATCTACACTCATAACATCATATTTTTGAATTGTTCCATTATTTTATCTCGTTTGTATGCTTCCTCCTTATTTAAGGCAAAACCCATATATTTGCAAGCATGATCATTCTTCAGAATACATACACACATTCTCTTATACGTGGGGATTTCACGAAATTCAGAAATGTCTATATCATCCAGATAGTCCATTTTAACAGGCTTCTTATGCGTCTTATAATTGGTAGTATTCACCACTTCCAATGACACCCCGGCTTTTCTTAGTTTCTCAATGGTCTCCTCAGCAAGACACCCGCCTTTTGTACGCCAAAACTCAATACTGACAGTCAGTTTCTTCAAATAATTGCGCCGGGTAGTTTCGGGTAAGGTAGAGAGCAGAAATTGCATGAATTCTTTCCAGGTATACCCCTTCGGCAGGCGGACGCTTTGCCAGCCCATAGCATGTGTTCCACCATAAATTCCGGTAAAGTTCACCCCATTAACACGGCCTACCATCTTGCCCCATGTACTGGGATCAATCACTTTATAAAGGCGAAGACTTTCCTGAGCCTCACAAAGGAAGGGGCTTGCTACACGCTGGCGCTCAATGTTTACACCTGCTTTATAATATAAATCATATAAATGATTATAGTCCCAGCCAAACCTTCCATTGGCTACCCAGATATCTGTCGTTTTCCAGTCGAAAACAGGATAAGCATTGAAGATATCATTTCCGATTTTAGAAGTCCACCGGTAATTATGATACATCTGATATTTCCGGGCAAGGTGAATGCTGCGCCAGCGATTGAAACTTTCCTGCGTACGAATACCTATGAGGAAACAGGATCGTATCGCATCTTTTCTTGTATGCAACCATTTGGCAAAATGCATCTGAAACTCGTAGTCCCACATTGCATCCGTATAAAAAGGGAAGTCCTCTACAGTCATACTGCCTTCCGGCATTTTCCGTACCCATATATCCCGCTGTTCCGGATCCCAAGGACGCCAATAATTCTGATACATAGATGTACAGGTGGTTACCTTGAAAGGTACGCACACACGATATACATCCAAAATATCCTTATTGGCTTCCAGAATACGGTCCACGTAATCGATAGTCATGCTATACTGGATTTCATAATCCATATGGTAAACACAAAGTTTACGCTTCAGATTATTGCGCCGGATGTAATCAATACATAAATTCAATAACACACCACTGTCTTTTCCTCCTGAAAAGGATACACAGATATTATCAAATTCTTTAAATATAATATGCAGCCGTTCCTGTGCTAATTCATATACATTCTTCTGAGCCTCCCCCATTCTATTTCTCCTTATTCATTTTTACATAGCGTTTCCATTCTTTCTCCACAGAAAAGCCTAATTCCTGGAATACTCTTTGATGCTCAATAAATGTAACTGAGCTCAAACGCTTATCTTCATCTGTGCTGTCTATAACTTTCTCCAAAAGAGCTTTTAATACTTCCGCATTATTCTCCTTTATATAATAGTTATTAATAATTGCTTCCGATTTCTTATGTTCCAGCGGTATAAAGCCAACTATTTCTTTTCCTTCCACCGCAACAAACCATATAAAGTTTTCCGAAGTGCGAAAAGGATAATTATAGTTCTGTTTCAATACTACAGGATTCATAACCAATGGAGCGACCAGTTGATACAACCGTTTCTCCGTACCTTTTAATTCAACTATTTGTGTCATTATTGATTTGTTATTTATTATGGTTTGAGCTTACATTCCCACATAAAATAGTGCAGACAAAATTAAATAAAAAAAGAATAGGGACAATAAAGAATGGAGAAAATTAATAAAATTATATTTATTAAACATATGAATCTTAAACTACAGTATATTTCTCTAAAATTGCTTATTGAGTTAGTCGGCAAGGTCGTTGCCACAATCTAATGCATTGCCCGGCGATACCGTGGTTCACATCTGTGCCGCTTCGCTCCGTATCAATTATATGAAAATAGAAAGTTTCATTTTCAACCGATTACCGAAAAGAGCAGATAGAAGTAATGTATTTTCATAGCATTAACATAGAAATATTCAGCTCTGTTTCTGACATAAAACCATTTACTGACAAATCTTGAATGAAAGGATTAATGGAACATTATCTACTGACATTCAACATATTAAGCGAGAGAAAAATATCATTTTAGGGTCATTTTGGGGTCAGGGTCACCTATACACGCATTTGGAGGCAAAAAAACAGAAAAAGGAAGTATCGATATGTTTATATTTAAGAAAAAAAAGAGAACAAGCTCAAATTACGACAAAAAATTCCGCATAGACGGTATATGTATACATATTTCACAATCTAAGCATCTACTCTTACAGTGCAGAAAAGAGAGAATTGAAGAACATGCGAAAAGACATAAAAAGTATAAACACAAAATACAAATAATACTCTATTAATCAATAAGTTGCTAATAGATTCAAGCCATACACTCTCCAAAAATGCGTGTATAGGTGACCCTGACACCAAAATGACCCCTATTTGCTCACCAGAACCTTGCCGATCAGGATTGATTTAGTAAATATATTTCCAATATTATATCAATAGTATTTTAAGAAGCAATGTTTTGTCCTAAAAGAAGCAATGTTCTATTCAAAAGCATTGCTTTATATGCGACATAACATTGCTTTATATTCTAAAGAATTTGAATCACCAGAAGCCTTCATGAAGGCTCTCTCTGGATGAATATATAGAATATTACAACTATAAAAGAATTAAATCACGATATAAAAGTAAATCACACACTGTTTACTTCAAAGAGAAGCTATGCCTTTGTCTCATTAGCCAAATATCAGGATAGCTACACCCTTTAGTCCGGATGGTGTAGCCCTAAGTACAAAAGGGTGTAGCCATTCCAGACAAAGGGTGTAGCCTTATTATACGGTTGATATAGAACCGATTACAAACGACTTATTCGTCAAAAAAGAAAAGTCTGAATTAGGGTAATGGTAGAAGTGTGTAACAAAAAAAGAAAAAGATAGAGATTTATGACCAACTTTGGCGAATAATCCTACCCAAAATACCCATAAGTAGGGATTGATAAAACCAATATTTTCTTCCAACTTTGTAACAAGAATCAGATAAAATGAAAAGTCTTTATATAGTATTGCTTATTACGATAGCTTGGACGTCTTCTCTACCGGTACAAGGGAAGGACTCTATTAATATAGGAACCCGCCATTCTTTATTCTCCAACATACTGAATGAAGAAAGGATGTACTGGATTTATGAACCGGAAAAACAACCGGGTGAAGAAGAAAAAGACTACCCGGTTCTCTACTTATTGGATGGAGATGTATTTTTCCATTCCGTAGTAGGTTTTACCCGTTTCTTTGCTTCTTCAAGGGTTTCTTCATTACCCCCTTGTGTTGTAGTCGCTGTTTTGAATACAGACCGTACCAGAGATTTCACCCCTACCAGTTCGGCTGCACGACGGGATGGCAGTATTCAGCCCGGAGACACTCCAAAAGGTGGAGGAATGAAGGCTTTCTATCGTTTCTTAACTGAAGAGCTGCGCCCGGAAATAGAAAAAAAAGTTTCTGCTAACGGCCGTAATTTCTTAGTAGGACATTCATACGCAGGTTTATTTACCCTACAGGTTCTACTCGACTATCCTGAGTCGTTTGATACCTTTATGGCAATAGATCCCAGTTTATGGTGGGACCGGGGAGTTTTCCTGAAGCAAGCCGAGAAAGAAGTTGGTCAGAAAGATTTTTCGGGAAAACAACTCTATGTCGCCTTTGCTACCCGCCAACGTCCTAATGTGAAATTAGACCAGTTTGCATTGGCTGACAGTTTAGGAGAAAGAATCATTCCAGAGATGAAGAGCCAGCATCTGCGTGCTATATACAAAAAGTTCCCGGATGAAGTGCATGGTACAATAGCCCTTCCAGGTATGTTCGATGGTCTGAAGTCTTTGTTCATGCGTTAGTACAGAGACACATAGCATTTTGTTATGTTCTCTTTTATACTGTTAATAATCTGAATAGTTTCAGCTCTTGGGAAAACAGTAGGTCCGGAAGTTTGTTTTAAATATAGGAAAAGTAAGTTCCGATTGATCGTACCATATAATATAGACCTAAATAAATAAATAGATTATCATGAAAAAAGAAGTTTCTGAAGTATTTGAAAAAGAACAATCTAATGAAAGCTGCATCCATCTGTATCTGGAAGAATGCGGCTGGTGTGCTTACGAAGTTTCAGCTTATCTACTAATGAACCTTTTAGGAGGAAAATGTATAGTCGAAAAAATAGAGAAATGCGGCTTGAAGCTTGTCCGCGCATTTCTGAACATAGATTTGCTGGGTGGCATCAATTATGGCGAATACCGCTATGCGGGCTTAAACTCCTACAACCTGCAATTAATAGGAAAAGATAAAGTCGATAAGAATTCATTTCTTCATTGGAAAAAGAATATATAAAACATCATACAACAGACTTTATCAATAGGATTTTTATATATCTCCCATATTATTGTAATGATAATATGGGATATATATATTTTAATATACCATCAATTGTATTATGCAATTCTCTTGCAAAGGATTCTGAAATTGTTTAATATCCCAATTATGTTTCCTTCTTTTTAAAGAATAAAAAAGTCCTAATTCTTAACAGAATTAGGACTTCTAATTTAGGACTGAGCGGTGCGTACGGGACTCGAACCCGTGACCCCATGCGTGACAGGCATGTATTCTAACCAACTGAACTAACGCACCATAATTTCATTTCTTTTATTGCTTTCTCTCTCTCGATTGCGGTTGCAAAGGTAGGTGTTTTTTTGAAACCTGCAATAGCTTGAAAGAAATATTTTTCATCTTTTTTAAAGTAGGCTTGATTATAAGATATTTATATTACCTTTGTGTGGCAAAAAAAATTCGAATGACAAATCAAAATCAATTAAAAGCGAGAAAAACCATGAGAAATACTCCTATTGAACGTAAACTGATTGACGAAACCATCGAAACATTTCAGATTGCAGACTTTGGAAAAGCAACCATCCGCGAAGTAAAGGCGATTGCCGCCAAGGCAGAAGCTGAATCTGGTATAGAATTTATAAAAATGGAAATGGGTGTGCCGGGACTTCCCCCTTCGGCTGTAGGTGTAAAAGCTGAAATAGAAGCTCTGCAAAAAGGAATTGCCAGTCTTTATCCTGACATCAACGGATTGCCTGCACTGAAAGAAGAAGCTTCACGTTTTATAAAAGCATTTATTAATGTAGATTTGCAACCGGAAGGTTGTGTACCTGTTACCGGCTCCATGCAAGGCACCTTTGCTTCGTTCCTCACTTGCAGTCAATGTGACGAAAAGAAAGATACGATATTGTTTATTGACCCGGGATTTCCCGTACAGAAGCAACAGCTAGTCGTTATGGGACAAAAGTTCGAGACTTTCGATGTATATGATTTCCGCGGCGACAAATTGAAGGAGAAACTGGAAAGTTACCTCAAGAAAGGGAATATCTCCGCTATCGTCTATTCCAACCCGAACAATCCCAGCTGGATTTGCCTGAAAGAAGAAGAGCTACGTATCATCGGAGAACTTGCTACGCAATATGATGTTATTGTTCTGGAAGATCTGGCTTACTTCGCTATGGACTTCCGGCAAGATTTGAGCAAACCATTCCAAGCACCTTATCAACCATCAGTGGCACATTATACGGACAACTATGTATTGCTTATTTCCGGCTCTAAAGCATTCAGCTATGCCGGACAGCGTATCGGTGTCAGCTGCATTTCAAACAAGCTCTATCACCGCTCTTATCCCGGATTGACAAAACGCTATGGTGGCGGTACATTCGGTACAGTATTCATTCACCGTGTACTCTACGCCCTCTCCTCCGGTACGAGTCATTCGGCACAATACGCGCTTGCCGCCATGCTGAAGGCTGCTAACGAAGGACGGTACAACTTCCTTGACGAAGTGAAAATATACGGTGAACGCGCTCACAAACTGAAAGAGATTTTCCTGCGCCACGGTTTTCATCTGGTATATGACAATGACCTTGGTAATCCCGTAGCCGACGGCTTCTACTTTACTATCGGTTATCCGGGGATGACCAGCGGCGAACTGGCTAAGGAATTGATGTACTATGGTGTCAGCGCCATATCACTGATTACCACTGGTAGCCATCAGGAAGGTTTGCGTGCCTGTACTTCATTCATCCAGGATCACCAATATGCACAATTAGAAGAACGGATGGCGATCTTTGCAGAAAACCATCCGGTATAATAGAATAAAAGAAAAAACTTACCAATTAGTGCCGGTATCCCACCACAAACGGGTACCGGCATTATCATCTCCTCCCAAAGCTTTCACCAATGCACGGTATTGTTCCGGATTTTCCGTTTGTAATCCTCCGGGAAAGTTTAAACGGCGAATCATTATTTCCGTATCAACGCAGCCATCCTTACTATGATTGAAACGAACAGGAAAAAGACGTGGATATCCGGTTCTGCGCTGTTCCGCCCAGGCTTCACATCCTTCAGGAAACATTGCCAGCCATTTCTGCGTAATGATCTTCTCCAACTTCGCATCCCGGTCAGCTGTTTCAATCCACTTCGGTGAGACTTTACAATAGGCTTTTATATTATTGTCAGCATCAAATGTATCTACAAAATCAATTGGCAATTTATCACTATTCAAATACGAATCAGTCTGCATGATACCATACTGATGCAGGGAGGAAGTAATTCCTTTTTCATAGCATGTACCGGCATCTTCACTCGTCCAGTTTCTCAAAGCGGCTTCGGCACGCAGAAACCATACCTCAGCAGCAGTCATAAGAACCGCATCCGTTGACTGAGTAGTCTTCAGTTTCGACAGACCCATATAATTGCTGTGAGAGAAGCAAGTCCCTTGCCGGATTCCACGATACTGTCCTTTAAACGACTCATCCTGACATGTGGTAAAAAAGACTGTACGCCGAGGATCTTCATAACCGTTCATGATAGACTCCATCGGAGCGCTCATATAAGTTTCATTCCACACCAGATTGAGTTCTCCCAACGGATTGGTATACCCTTTCTTTGTAGATACCGCCACCGGTTCATTTTCCGCTTCCAACGTTCCATATTCATTATTAAAAGCTTTCAGGAACTCTGAACGGGCTTTCTCTCTATCCACTGTAGCTATTCGCATCGCAAGCCGCATTCTCAACGAATTGGCAAACCTTATCCACGAAATGTATTCGCCATCCATCAATATATCAAAACGGGAAAACTCAGCTGCTCCCGGATTTGACCCCACATAACCGGTAAGGGTACTCACAGCCGTATCTAATTCACAAAAGAACTCTTTATAAACCGCTTCTTGTGTATCAGGCATATATTCTGCGTTAGGGTCAGCAAACCGTGAATAAATGATAGGACCATAGTAATCCGTAACGCGATGCATCACTTCCACTTTCAGAATTTTGGTGACTCCGAAGAAACCGGGATGCTTCTCACGCGTTGCATTCTCCGACTGGTATATCTGTGGAAAAATATACGAGTAGGTATGTCCCCACATTGCACTGTTCCAACCATCTTGCAAATTATAGTCCGAATTATGGCTACCTCCATTCAATGGTTTTCCATCATGCATATATCCACTGAACATGTCTGCATTCAGGTTCTGCGTCAACTGGAAAGGCCAGTTCTTACCCTTTCCATAATCATAATTGAAGTAAATGCCCTGCTGAATCACTCCCAGACGAATACCATGTTCATTATAATCAATCTGCAAATCTTCATCCGTAATTCCAGATAAATCCGTATTGATATCCTTAAAGTCACCCGTGCAAGAAGCCAGAACTAACAGAGCACCGAATATCCAACTATATCTTTTCATATCAATCCTCCCCTCTCCCATTAAAATTCACACTTCAATGAAAAGCCCCAACTGCGCGTTGTTGGCATCCCATACACATCAATACCTTGATTATCATTACCGGTAGATAATACCAGATCCGGATCAAAAGGTGCCTTCTTATAAAGGAAAAACAAATTGCGGGCTATAAAAGATACCTGCGCTTTCTTCAGGACTTTAGTTTTTTCCATCCAGGAAGCAGGCAACTGATAAGACAATGAAAGTTCTCTCAACCGGATGTTGGTCGCATCATACATATAATATTCCGTTGTCCCTGCGCGTCCGCCTACAATCTTATAGAATCCCTTCACGTTCTCTATCCGCTGCCCCTCCAGCATAACATAACCATCATCACGGGCTTTTCCGGTAATTTCCGATACACCATACAAGTCCATATCTGCCTGAGTTTGCGAAAGCACCTTACCGCCGTAACGACAATCTACCAGGAAATAGAGAGACAAGTCCTTATAAGAAAGCGTATGATTCCATCCCAGCTGGAACTTCGGATTGGAGTTTCCAACTTTTACCGTATTCCCGTCACCTTCTACTTTTGGCAATCCTGCATTATTCCCTTCCGTCTCATAAACAATATTACCGGAAGCATCTCTGACAAAAGCTTTTCCATAAATGTCGCCAATCGATCCGCCTTTTATCAGTTTCATGGCATAGCTGGAAGAGAAACTGGTGGGACCATAAACAAATTCTTTCAAATCTTCATGCAAAGCAACTATTTTGTTCCTGTTAGAAGCAAAATTAAGAGTAGTACTCCACATAAAATCTTTTGCCATCACAGGAGTAGCGTCCAATGCGATTTCCCATCCCTGATTCTGAATGTTACCGGCATTCACATAGCGGTAAGCATATTTGTCACCCGCCAGCGTAGGCAATTTAAAAAACTGGTTATGAGTATTTGTTCTATAGAAAGTGATATTAAACCCGATACGGCTATTCAGAAAACGTCCTTCCGCACCAATTTCCCACGAATAATTCATCTCCGGTTCCATTTCCTTGAAAGGTGCCGCATCATTCGCCAGATATTCACCACCGGCAGTGATATGGGAAACGGAATTCGTAATATACAAAGGAATATCATTTCCCACCATACTATAAGCTGCACGCACCTTTGCATACGACACCCATTCAGGTAAAGTCAGCAGACGACTTAGGATCAACGAAGTACCAACTGAAGGATAAAAATATCCCCTGCCTTCGTGCTTGGTATGTGATAAAGTGGAAGACCAGTCATTACGGGCCGTCAAATCTATATAGGCACTCTCTTTATAACCCACCTGCGCCGTAGCAAACAGCGATTGCAGCTGGCGGTGTGAATCAATTTTCTGATCAAGAGCTGCTGAACCGTTCATTATAATATTTGCCAGAGTGAATACATTGGCATAGTACAAAGAAGCTGTTTTGGAATCATAACGGGTAGAATTAGTAGTCTTATCAGTAATACTTCCCCCCAATGCACCATTTACTGAGAAATAGCCCCATTTCTTCTTCACCATAAGCATCAGGTCACCATAAAACTGGAGATCCTGATAATCCATTTCCAGGTAACGTCCGTTAGCACCGGCTAACGCCGGAGCTGTAGAAGCATAAAATTTCTGACGGACTTTATCGTCAATGCAATCCACATTGCCACGGGCCTGTACCGTCAACCAGTCATTTACTTGCAAGTTTGCCGATAAGGAGACAATGGCATGCATACGCACTTCTTTAGTTTGTATGCGGTTCGTTATCCAATACGGATTCTGCTCAAAATCTTCATAGGAAGTATGCCAGTTCTGTATATTCAGATTTCTACTTTCATCGTACACTTCGAAATTATCCCTATAATACGACAAGTCCTCTCCACGGGGGAACCGATAAAGTCCCACTAACGGATTCATATAAAATCCGCCAACTGTCGGCTTGTTTTTAGAT
This sequence comes from Bacteroides sp. MSB163, assembly GCF_036416795.1. NCBI lineage: Bacteria > Pseudomonadati > Bacteroidota > Bacteroidia > Bacteroidales > Bacteroidaceae > Bacteroides > Bacteroides maternus. The sequence continues at coordinate 5,007,909 of NZ_CP143867.1, forward strand.
ACCTGTCGCATCAGGTTCACATTACCATCCAGTTTCAAACGATTATTGAACATCACAGAAGTTTCCCTGAATGTAATATTATGCTTGGATAAGCGATTTTTATCAATAATCCCTTTACCGGTAGTATTGGCATATGAAAAATAATTCTGCAATTTCTCATTGCCATGACTTACGGATACGGAAGTAATGGAAGTCACTCCGGTAGAGAAGAAATCATTCAAATTATCGTATTTCGGCAAGTCTTTTCGTTCCCCCCAACTATCTACCCCATCACTTACTCCATAACGACTTTGCATTTCGGGTAAAGAAGATGCTTTATCGAACATCAGACTGGTAGAAAATGATATGCTCCGTTGTCCTTGTGATTTACCTTTCTTGGTCGTAATCAAGATCACACCGTTACCTGCCTGGCTACCATAAAGTGCCGCTGCAGGAGCCCCTTTCAGAATACTTATGCTTTCTATATCCTCCGAGTTTAAGTTTGAGATACCGTCACCGCCATCGCGGTTACCTGCATTAGCAGTTCCGCCAATGGCACTGAAAGCCTGTTCCGAAGTTGAATTTAACATAGGAACACCGTCAATTACATAAAGAGGTTGGTTCTCCCCGGCTACCGAGCGGATTCCGCGAATGTTTACTTTAGCGGAAGCACCCAGTCCCGATGATACCTGATTAACCTGCACACCGGCAGCCTTACCGGTCAATGAAGTTATCAGATTGGGCATTTTAACCCGTGTCAGTTCTTCACTTTTCACCTGGCTCATTGCATAGGAAAGAGAGTGCTCCTTCTTTTCGATACCCAATGCAGTCACAACTATTTTATCCAGTTCCACCGCATCTTCCTCTAATACAATATCCAGAAATGTATATCCTTTTACGCTTATCTCCCGCGTCTTATATCCCATAAAAGAGAATCTCAGCACCGCATCATCAGCAACCGTCAGTGCAAATTTGCCTTCCAAATCCGTCACTCCACCATTCGAAGTACCTTTTTCCAACACTGTAGCTCCCGGTAAAGGCACACCGTCTCCATCTACAACACGCCCCATTATACTTTTCCGGGCGATAAGTACTTCAAGCCGATGGTTCACATCGTCCGCAACAAAAGCACAACAAGAACTACTATACGAAAAAAAACAACCAAAAACAAAAAAACAGATATAATTATAGATAGTCAATTTCATGATTTACAATAAAGAGATAACAATTTGCAAAAGTAACCAATTTCTCTCTAATAAAAACCTGTTATATAACATATATAAAAACTCTATCAGTGAAAAAAGAGAAATAATATTTGTTTTTAAAGGATTTGTCTGTATATTAGTGGCATGGATACTAACACAGACATATTCAAAATTGAAACGAACCACGTATTACCTTCACGTGGAAAAGTACTGATATCCGAACCTTTCCTCTATGACGAGATGTTCGGACGTTCTATTATCTTGCTGGTAGACCATACGCTGGATGGTACAATGGGATTGGTGCTGAACAAACCTCTCCCGTTATATCTCAACGACGTATTGAAAGAATTCAAAAATGTGGAAAATATACCTATTTATAAAGGCGGCCCGTTATGTACCGATACGCTGTTTTACCTTCATACACTAAAAGGTGTAGAAGATTCTCTGCAAATAGGAAAAGGATTCTATCTGAACGGAGATTTTGATGCCATCCGCCGTTATATTTTGGAAGGCAATGACATCACCGGAAAGATACGCTTCTTCTTGGGATATTCAGGCTGGGAACATGACCAGCTATGTCAGGAAATTAAAGAAAACACTTGGCTGATAGGATCGACAAACATCGCTTCCCTTATGGATGAAAAGGGAAGCGCAGAACTTTGGAAAAATGTTTTGGGAGAACTGGGAGGCAAATATCAAACATGGTCACGCTTCCCGCAGATACCCACATTGAACTAATCAGCCCGGATGCACTGCAATAATGCAACATCTTTGAAATAACCTTCTACACACAGCCAATCTTTTAACAACCCACACTGAACAAAGCCGCAAGAGGCGAACAAACGCATGCTCGCCTCATTATCCGTGGCAATATGAACAACCAACTGTTTCATACGCAGAAAGTCGAAAGCATAGTCACAAAGTAGCGTCAATGCATCTTTGGCATAGCCTGCACCACGAAACTCTTTCCGGATAACGATACCCACTTCTCCGCGTGCATGCATCGGAGAAAAGTCTGTAATATCAATCGTTCCTATCGTAGCATGATCTTCAAGGCGCACCACCATCATACGTAGCTGCTTATCGGAAAACATATCGCATTGTGAATTCTCCATATATTGCTTCATCACATAGCGTGAATAGGGTACGGTGAAGTTACTGATATCCCACTGTTGCGGATCGTTTTCCATTTCACAAATCAGTTCCAGATCCTCCGGTTCCATAGCACGAAGGCGAATACGTTCGTTTACAAAATAAATATGTTTCATGATCAGAGATAACATTTTTCGGGAGTCACCAGTACGCGACTTTCCGGATTATAAATTCCGAGACGCAATCCCATTTTCCGATGGCGGGACAGCAAGCGGATAATTGTAGAAAAAGAAAAGGCACGGCAATCATACACCACATGCGTGAAACCTTTCAGCGAAATGAATGGACTGGCATGTCCATCAGCGGCAGATGCTTCGTTCGCTACAACGAAATGATGCTTTCCGATCAGCCCGTTACGTTTGAAAAGTCCACGCAAACTATGAATAGTGGCTTCTTCACCGAAAACAAGAAAACGAGGGAAAGCTTGTCCTTTAAGGAAGGGAACTTTCGCTTTTTTCCCCGGGAAACTGAATATACGTCTCAAAGAAAGCATCAGCAAACGAATATACATCTGTAAATGGATACCGATCCGGACAATCCAATGCCCCAAGAGCCCATAACGTTTACCATGCTTGCGAAAGAAAATATCCATTGCTCCACAAAATACACGCACATGGTGATAGGTATCTTTCGATGTACTTTCTCCCTTATAATGCAATATAGGATAAGGCAAGTAGTAATTTTCATATCCCGCCTCCTCAATCCGGCAGGACAAATCTATATCTTCACCATACATAAAGAAGTCTTCATCCAGTAATCCGGATTTTTCCAATGCAGAACGGCGCAGCAACATGAATGCACCTGCCAATACTTCCACCCGGTGAATGGCATCCGCATCCAAGGCATTACAATAATACCCGCCTAAACCTTTGGAACGGGGGAAAAGTTTTCCCAAGCCGGACAGTTTACCAAAAGTGGCTGCCAAAGTAGGATATCCACGCTTTGATTCCCGCAGAAAACGTCCGTCATCCGTCAGCATTTTCACACCGGCGGCTCCAGCACGGGGATGAGCGTCCATAAACAGAAGCGCTTCTTCCAAAGTCCGCTCCGGCAATACTGTATCAGGATTCAGCAACAGCACGTATTCTCCCTTCGCTTGACGAATGGCCTGGTTGTTAGCACGGGCAAAACCAACATTCTCCTTATTATATATATAGGTAATACGCGGGAAGCGTTCGGTAAGGTATGCCTCCGAATCATCGACGGACGCATTATCCACTACAAAAATTTCGGCTGAAAGATTGTCAATAGCCTTGTATAAGGAACAGAGGCACTGTTCCAGATAATACTTTACATTGTAATTGACTATGACAACAGAGAATTTCATGCTTCCTCCTCTTTATTGATATGCAATTCTTTACGTAAGCGTCCTTCACCGGGCAAACAGAACAGCGAAGCCGTAAGAGCAATAAAAGCACAAAGCAAACCTTTATTACTCAATGTAAGATAATAAACTGCAAGGCCTACCCATACCGGCAGCGAAAGCAGAGCTACCCGAACTTTACTCCAGAAAGAATATAAACGTAAAGCTTCAGGCAAACTAACTTTATCAATCTTCCGCACCAGCACCCAGGCGAAAAGTTTCAGAGAAACCGGCACGCAAGCGGCAACCAGCAAAATAGACAACGTTTCTGCAAAATAAGTCGTACGGACATCAGCGGCATATATACCTACCCAATCTCCACCGGTTTCACCTACTATGATCCATATCACCGGCAGCAACCAGAAACTGATAAATATTACTTTTAAACGACTCGCAACGTGTTTTATCTGTTCTTCCATTCTCTTATAAACAATAAACTTAATAACAATAATTTAATTCGTTCCCGTAAAAAGCGTCCGGTTTACAATACTACGTCCCAGAGTGACTTCGTCCGCATATTCCAACTCATCGCCCACCGAAATGCCACGGGCAATCACACTTAGCTTTACCCCCATCTTTTCAAGCTTACGATAAATATAGAAGTTAGTTGTGTCACCTTCCATCGTAGTGCTGAGTGCCAGGATCACCTCCTTGATTACACCGGCAGCCACACGCCGCACAAGACTTTCTATCTGCAAGTCACCCGGACCTACCCCGTCCATTGGTGAAATAACACCACCCAAGACGTGATATAGTCCACGGAATTGTTGCGTCGCTTCTACCGCCATGACATCGCGGATATTCTCTACAACACAAACCGTAGATGCATCCCGCTGCGGATTGGCACAAATACGGCAAGTTTCCGTATCTGAAATATTGTGGCAAACCTTGCAATATTTCACTTCATGCTTCAGTGTAACAATAGCGTTACCAAAGGCTTCTACCACTGCCGTATCTTGTCTCAGAAGGTGTAGTACCAGGCGCATAGCCGTCTTCCGCCCCACTCCTGGCAGTTTGGCAAACTCGCTCACCGCCTTCTCCAATAATATCGAGGAAAATTGTCCGTTCATACTAAAAAATCAACTGTTGGCGGCAAAGATAATGCAAATTGAGTGCAGAACTTTCATGCAAGCATGAAAAAGTTATGCGAAATTTTGAAATAAGTACTACCTTTGCATACGCAGAAAAAAAGAAAAAGAGTAAGAAACTTTCTAAATTTGACATAAAAATGGAGATTACAAGCGCTGAATTTGTCATTAGTAATACAGATGTGAAAAAATGTCCCCCCGGGATATTCCCTGAATACGCCTTTATCGGACGTTCCAACGTTGGAAAATCCAGCCTCATCAATATGCTGACAGGGCGTAAAGGACTTGCCATGACTTCCGCCACTCCGGGAAAGACTATGCTCATCAATCATTTCCTTATTAACAAAAGCTGGTACATCGTCGATCTACCTGGCTATGGTTATGCCAGACGCGGACAAAAAGGAAAATCACAAATACAGCGTATCATCGAAGATTATATTCTGGAACGTGAACAGATGACCAATCTCTTCCTGCTTATCGACTCACGGCTTGAACCACAAGTCATCGATATCGAATTCATGGGATGGCTGGGCGAGCACGGAGTACCTTTCTCCATTGTCTTTACCAAAGGGGATAAGCTGAAAGGCGGCAGGCTGAACACCAATATCCAGCAGTATCTGAAAAAACTAAAAGAGCAATGGGAAGAACTTCCCCCTTATTTTGTGACCTCTTCTGAGAACAGAATGGGCAAAAAAGAGTTATTAGATTATATCGAGAGCATTAATAAAGAATTGAATACCAAATAAAGTAATATAAATATGAAAAAGAGTGTATTTTCACTGGCATTTATTGCCACCTTACTTCTTGTGTCGGCCAATAGCCGGGCACAATCGCTAAAAGATTTATTCAACAAAGAAAATGTAGAAAAAGTAGTCAGCGCTGTTACAGGCAAGAATACTGTTGATATGACAGGTACATGGTCGTATACCGGTGCTGCTATCGAATTCGAATCAGACAACCTGTTGATGAAAGCCGGTGGAGCCGTTGCCGCTACCACTGCCGAAGCCAAACTCAATGAGCAACTGAGCAAAGTGGGTATCAAACCCGGACAAATGAGTTTTACCTTCAATGCCGACAGCACTTTCAACGCTAAACTGGGAGCCAAAACTCTGAAGGGGACTTATGTATATGACGCCACCGAAAAGCATGTAACCATGAAGTTCGTCAGACTGATAAACATGAATGCCAAAGTTAACTGTACATCCGGCAGCATGGATTTACTGTTTGAATCAGATAAACTACTAAAGCTAATCACTTTCCTTTCCAGCAAGAGCAGCAATGCAACGCTGAAAACAATCAGTTCACTGGCAAGTAGCTACGACGGCATGATGTTAGGTTTCTCACTTGAGAAGAAAGAATAAAACGGAATATCAATAAAAAAAGTCCCGTAAACATAATGTTTACGGGACTTTTTTATTCTCAATGGAGCGGAAAACGAGACTCGAACTCGCGACCCTAACCTTGGCAAGGTTATGCTCTACCAACTGAGCTATTTCCGCATTAGATGACTCTCTTTTCACAAAGAGAAAGTGCCCAGAACAGGACTCGAACCTGCATGCCTCTCGACACACGCACCTGAAACGTGCGCGTCTACCAATTCCGCCACCTGGGCATTATCAGTCATCCAGACAAAAACAAAAAAATGAGCGGAAAACGAGACTCGAACTCGCGACCCTAACCTTGGCAAGGTTATGCTCTACCAACTGAGCTATTTCCGCATTATGATAATCGTGTGAAGAGGAGGAGACTCGAACTCCCACAACATTCCTGTCACTACCACCTCAAAGTAGCGCGTCTACCAATTCCGCCACCTCTCCATACTATCTCATACCTTCAAAGAACTAAAACTTGCCTCACCTAACGTGCCCAGAACAGGACTCGAACCTGCATGCCTCTCGACACACGCACCTGAAACGTGCGCGTCTACCAATTCCGCCACCTGGGCATTAGGTAATTGCAATCTATGTACTTGAGCGGAAAACGAGACTCGAACTCGCGACCCTAACCTTGGCAAGGTTATGCTCTACCAACTGAGCTATTTCCGCGTTTGCGGTTGCAAAGGTAGATATTTTCTCCAAACCTGCAAACATTCCGCTTATTTTTTTCGCGAAGAAAAATACACATTTACCATGCGAAAGCGGCAGGCTTTTGATTATCAACTCATTCTGTCGCGATAATCTTCGTAAGAAAATTGCTTGAAAATATCAGCTTTCCTCTCTTTGGTCCACATAGCGATAGCAGGATGGTGAATTCCATTGAACATATTTGTTTTCACCATAGTATAATGTATCATGTCTTCGAAAACAATACGTTCTCCGATTTGCAATTCATGGTCGAAGCTCCAGTCGCCCATATAGTCACCACTCAAACATGAATTTCCACCCAGGCGATACACATGACAACCACCATTATTTCCCATCTCAGCGCCACGTACGGCAGGCTGGTAAGGCATTTCAAGACAGTCGGGCATATGACAGGTAAAACTCACATTAAGAATGGCAGTACGGATACCACGACTTTCTACAATATCTACTACTTCAGAAACCAATACGCCGGTTTGCCAAGTAAAGGCAGAACCAGGTTCAAGGATAATACGCAAATGAGGATGACGGGCACGCAAATCTTTCAGCAGTTCAATAAGATGCTCCACGTCATAATCTTTACGCGTCATCAGATGACCACCTCCCAGATTCAACCACTTGATTTGCGGAAACCAACGAGAGAATTTTTCTTCCAGATGCATTAATGTCCGTTCCAGTTCATAAGATGAAGATTCGCAATGACAATGACAGTGGAAACCTTCAATACCTTGCGGCAGGACCTCAGTCAATAAATCCGCCGTCATACCGAAACGGGTGCCGGGAGCACAGGGATTATAAAGTTCCGTTTCCACTTCGGAATATTCCGGATTGATACGAATACCGCAAGAAATGCCACTCCCCTCTTTCACTACCTTTGGATAGAAACGACAGAACTGCGACAAAGAATTAAAAGTTATATGACTACTACAACGCATGATTTCAGGAAAATCAGCTTCCGTATAAGCGGGAGAATAAGTATGCGCCTTACTGCCGAATTCTTCCAGTGCCAGACGTGCCTCGTAAACCGAACTTGCTGTAGAATGCTCTATGTATTCCCTAAATATGGGAAACGAGCGCCACATGGCAAAAGACTTAAATGCCAGGATAATCTCTACTCCGGCACGGTCAGCAACATTTTTTATAAGGGTGAGGTTTTTTCTCAGCAATTCTTCATCCATGATATAGCACGGAGAAGGGAAACAATTGAAATCTATCATATTTTCTTTTTTAACCAATGATCTTAAAACGGGCAAAGCGCAATAAAAGTTGTTTGTCGCCCGCATTTTTGAAATGAATGGTAGCTTTGGCATTATCGCCCTGCCCTTCCACTTTCATCACTTCTCCCAGACCGAAACGTTCATGCTCGATCAGTTGTCCCGGCTGCACAGCCATTACAGAAGCCGAGGTGGGTGCAGAGGAAGAGATTGCCGGAGTCACCCGTTTCAGATTGCGCGGAACACTTGGAGCAATAATCTGCTGTTTGGAACGCTGCGGAGTTTCTTTTTCCGTATTATACAATGATTCACGAACATGAGGTGAACGGGAACTACCAATCCCCGCGTCCTGAGACAAGCGGAGGAAGCGGACGTCGATATCTTTCAGAAAACGACTGGGACTACCAAATTCCATTTTCCCATAACGGAAACGAGTACGTGCGTACGAAAGGAAACAATGTTCTTCCGCGCGAGTGATAGCCACATAAAACAAACGCCTCTCCTCTTCCAACGCACGGGGAGAATCTCCGACCATACCACTGGGGAAAAGATTTTCTTCCATTCCCACCACAAATACATTTCTAAATTCCAGTCCTTTGGCAGAATGAACGGTCATAAGCGTTATTTTCTCATCATCCCCATTGTCCGAGTCCTGATCAGTCAGCAATGATACTTCCGATAAAAAGTCCGTCAGTGAAATATTCGGATTACCCTCTTCCATGCGCAAAGCACAGAAATCGCTCATACCATTCACTAATTCCTCAATATTCTCTTTGCGGCTAAGATTTTCCGGTGAATTATCTTGGCAGACATCATTAATAATACCGGACTGACGGATGATTTCCGTACCAATCTCATAGGCATTCTTCTCCACTACCCCTTCTATAAATCCACCAATCAGTTCACGGAAACCTTGCAGTTTAGAGTGCGTGCCTTTATTGAAATTCAATCCGTATGTCAGCGGCTCACAAAGCACAGCCCAAAGACTGATATTGTTTTCCGTAGCAGCAGTAATAATTTTACCTACCGTCGTATCTCCGATACCACGGGCCGGATAATTGATAATACGTTTGAATGCTTCTTCATCATTGGGATTGACCACCAGCCGGAAGTAAGCTATCACATCCTTAATCTCTTTACGTTGATAGAAGGATAGACCACCATAAATGCGATAAGGCATACCCCGCTTACGCATAGCTTCCTCAAATACACGGCTCTGCGCATTGGTCCGATAAAGTATGGCAAAATCAGAATAGGCGTAATGCTCCGAACGGCGCAACTCAGCAATCTTATTGACTACAATATCTCCTTCTTCCACATCACTATATGCCTGAAACACACCGATTGCTTCCCCTTTCTCCTTTTCAGAAAAGACCTCCTTGCGTATCTGTCTCTCATTCTTTTCAATCAGGCTGTTGGCAGCGCAGACAATGGTTTGCGTAGACCGATAGTTCTGTTCCAGTTTGAATACTTTCGTATTGGGGTACACTTTTGTAAAATACAATATATTGTCAATATCTGCTCCCCGGAAAGAATAGATACTCTGCGCATCATCCCCTACCACACACACGTGCTGGTGATCCTTTGCCAACTGCAACACAATGCTGTGCTGGGCATAGTTGGTATCTTGATATTCATCTACCAGAATATAGCGGAACTGTTCCTGATAGCGTACCAATACTTCGGGATGATCTCTGAAGAGAATAAAAGTATAAAAGAGCAAATCATCAAAATCCATGGCATCCGCCTGCCTGCAACGATCCCAATAACGATGGTAAATATCCCGGACCGCAGGCATCTTGGCAGCACAATCACCTTCATAAGCCTCCTTATTAGAGGCATACCCCGCAGGAGAAACCAAGTGGTTCTTCGCATTCGAGATGCGTGCCTGCACACTACCCGGTTTGTAGACTTTCTCATCCAGCCCCATTTCTTTTATGATAGAGCGTACCAGACTTTTACTATCTGCCGTATCATAGATAGTAAACTGTGAGGTAAAACCAATATTCGCAGCTTCCGCATGCAGAATACGTAGAAATATGGAGTGGAACGTACCCATCCATAAATGACGTGCCCGTTGATCTCCCACCTGCCGGGCAATACGTTCTTTCATTTCACGGGCAGCTTTATTGGTAAAGGTCAAAGCCAATATATTCCATGGCTGATAACCATTCTCCAACAAATATGCTATCTTGTAGGTCAGCACCCGTGTCTTTCCGGAACCTGCACCGGCTATAACCAGCGACGGACCCTCGTTGTAGAGCACTGCAGCACGCTGTCCTTCATTCAATTCTTCGATATAATTCGCATTCATGTATGCAAAATTAAAAGAATCTTTTTATATTTGTACAATGTTATTCAAACTAAAATCATAAGAAACTATGGAACAAATTAAAAATATGCGACTTTACATTTCTTTTATCTGCCTGTTGGCCTTCTTATGTGCTTCGCCTGTAATGGCGCAAAAGCAAAGTAAAGTAGAAAAGCTCTTGAAATTTCTTGTAAACAATGAGAACGAGAAATTTACAAAAAACCGGGACAAATTAGACGCTGAAACAGCAACAGCTTTTAAAACAGAAGTCAAACTAATCGATTTGTGCGATCAAATCTGGAATCAGCAAGAGGTAACCGTTGCCAAAGATTTTTTCCAGGCCTATGTAGATGCCACCAAAGCCAACTTTATTTCCATCTGTCAGGAAGCCGATGCTGATCCGGCCGCAATACGTAAACGTATGGAAGATAACATCAGTGCCATATTAGATGAATATCCCAATAAATTAGTCTATTCCAGCACTCTGGTAGATGCCGTAAAAGCATCAGGATATGAATTGTCCGATGAAAGCAAGAAACATCTGTATGATGTACATGAAGAGGAATTATGGAAAGACTTCGTACGCAACAAGAACATTCCGAAATGCGAAAAATATCTGACTGAATATGCAGATGGTAAATATAAAGCAGAAGCCATGATAGAATACAATCGTCTGTTGTTCCAAACCGTACAGAAATCACCATCCGCCAGTAACTTTAAGAGATTTTTCGATCATGACCGACTCAACACGTTCTTCAACGGACGTTCCAAGCGGGAGTCTATGGCGCAGGCTCTCTCTATTTATGATGATTATCTTTACGGTAACATCTGCAAAGCGCAGGCCATAGCTTCCATTAAGCAGGCTATTGCAGAATACGAACAGGCCCCTTATTTGAGTCCAGGCGATAAAAAGTATACCAATACCCTAGAGTACAAAAAAGACAGTATTGACTATGAAACACTAAAGCTGGAAGTGAACTCCCCAAGCAAACTGGGACTCATCAAAGAATACCTCCTAACTCATAAATACAAGGAATTCCGTGATAAAGCCAACAAGTTACGTGTACCTTTTGAGCAACAATTGGTATGGAGTAATCCTACTACCATCCAGGCATACACCCATGGATTATTGATGAAATCCAATGAGACGAAGAATGGAAAGAGTACTCAGAAAACCTATACGTATGATGAGAACGGAAGACTGGTTAGTATCAAGGAAGTTACGGAAGATAAGGGAACCACTACCCTACAGACTAATTTCTTGTATGATTCGCAAGGTAACTGCGTAGAAGAAGTGCAGGTAAACCAAAGAGGTATGAAGGAGGTGTACAAACGCCTGCGTGCTTTCAGCACACTGGGTGTCATTCTTTCGGATTCCGCTTTCTATCAGAGCGGAAAACTGATCGTAAGAAAATACCATCCACAACTCAGTCTGCTGGCAGGAGAGACAGTTTACGAAAAGAACATTCCGGTATCTTCCGTAATCAACCAATATAATAAGAAGGGACAGATCATCAAGAGAGAAGAAACATTCTCATTGCCTAAAGATCCGTTACCCACCCAGGTAAGTAAACAAGTGGATGTATATGAATACGATACTTATGGTTATCTGACAAAGATCACATTTGAAAAGACTCTCGTCAATAGTGATAAGACCAGCGGTTCACTCATATTCTTGTATGACGAATTCGGTAACCAAATAGACAGTAACGCCTATTATGAATATGACAGTACCGGACGCTGGATACAAAAAACAGATCGAGGAGATGCCAAGAATACAGAAAAGATTCAGATTATCTATCAACAATAACTATAAAAAATACCGTCCGTATTTCATTATGCGGACGGTATTTTTTTATATAATCACTCTATTTTATGATATTCGTTGCGCAATTTCCTGAATAGAAAAAGAGCCTTCCAAAGTACGAACCTGTATCTTTCCATGCAGCAGGTTAAAGAAGAAATCAGCCACCTTCTCCGGAATAATTTCACAAAGCTCTCCATTCGCATCAACTCCCAGATCATAGGTTTTCAGCAATTGACTTCCTAACGCAGTAGCTCCTATCAGGAAGTGATTTCTCAATTTATCCACATTGACCAGATCCGCAGCCAACACCTTTCCTACTACCGAATAGCAATGCACCAGTACCTTTTCGTCTCCTTCAAACAGTTGAGATTCTTGCTCGTCAGAATAGGTATTCATCTCTATAATACCTGTATTTTCCATCTCTGGAGTTCCTTTATAAAGAGCGCCCAAATCCGCCAGACTCAGATTAAACAGGCGGGCTTCACTCGTGACTTGCATTTCTTCGCCACTGAATGCACTGGGTAACAGTAACTTTATATCCCCGCTAACAGCTACATTCTTCGCATTGAAAGTTCCCACTATACAGTCTTTCATGGTCAACTTAGCCGTAGCAAAAACTCCTCCCAATACTATACAGTCCTCCAATATCACTTCATCTGCAAAAATACTTCCGGCAACGAAAGCATTGCACAATTTTACTGTCTTTCCGTTGATGTCAGCCATGAACATCAGACGGCAATCACGAGCATACGACACCAGAGAATCCGAAGTGGCTACCGTCTTACGCAAGATAATATCCCCTTTCGCATTATTGCTGATATGGAATTCAAGTTTAGTGAACACCGCACCAAGTATTTCCACATCTCCATTCTGTATTTCCAGCTTGCGGGCATAAACAGCCCCTTCTACAATGGTATCGTTCTGTATCAGCACATCCCTTTCCAGTTCAGCAGATGTACGGGGGAGAATAGAACCTTTTACCAGATTCTCACTTAAAATTACTCCATTCTCCAAACTTATTACTTTCAATTCTTTCATAACTCTACTTCTATTTTATAGAACATAAGTAACGGTATTTACGATAAAAAATTCCCGGCAAGTTTCCTCATCATTCCGGCTACCCGTTTTTCATGTTCTGAAGAACCTAATCTTTGAATCTCTCTCTCCAGATGCTTTCCAATACGCTGCTTATCTTCTTGCGTCATGGCAGGCATGGACGCTTGCTGTACATTCTGACGTACTTTCCAGTCATTGACTCCCATACGTGCAGTCTGTTCATTCATCACAATCTCAGTCTCTTTACTGCCACCGGCAACAGTCTTCTCTACTACTACCACCGGCAACATCCAACGGGCATTTCTGCATCCGCCAATCAACACATGTTCTATATGACTAGCCAGTTGCTTTTGCCCGAGCAGATATTGCTTGGCACTCTCTATCAATCCGGTAGCCCGCTGCTTCATTGTGATAGCAGAAATACGTGCCTGTACATCCAACTGCTCTTTATGCCCAACTAATGCCATTGCCGACAGAGACGAGTCCGTGTTGCGCAACTGCTCCTTACGGCTACTTTCCACAAAGCGGAAGCAAGGCTCCATCAACATGTGAATACGCTGCACCAACTCCCTGTCCAAATTCTCAAAAACGGCGGAGTAACGGGTAGTCAGAATATCATAGTCGTCTATCATCACCAACTTACGATTAGAAAGTTCATCAGACTGAGACTGCAATTCGGCAACTACGGCTTCCACATTCGAGCACTCTTCCATATTTTGCATATCCAGACTGGCAGTGATATATCCCAAAAAGCCTTTGGATATATGTTTACCAATCTGCTGAGTACTGGCTATCTTATGGGCAACTTCAGCTGCATTACATGCCACAACTGAGTTACGTAAGCTTTCAATGTGTTTACTGCAATCATGTACGCTACTGTTATAAGGATTGTCGTCTATTTCCAGATAGATATCAATCGGCTCTTCCAGAACTACAGTCTTGGAAGCTGACTTATCACCTACGGTGAGTGTCACCGTTTCGCTCTTCCGGATCACATCATGTAAGATATGTCTTCGTCCTCCCATAATTAACCCTCCTTCGCATTAAGCCAGGTTTCATTCCGGGCTATAAGTTTCTTCATGTTCTCCTTCACTCTTTCATTTAGATCAGAAGTTACAATCAGTTGCTCCAGCTTTCCGGCCACCATCCGTTGCGATTCTATAGAAACATTTTCCCATCCGGAACCTTCAACCGTGCGTTCCATATTTTCCCGTATCTTCGTGCATGAGCGCTGTCCAATCAATTGTTCAAGTCCTGAAGGCAGTTTCGTTTCCACCACTTCTCCTCTATCTCCTTTTTTCACCAGCATGATAGCAGGCAAATAACGAAGAACAGACTTGCCAACAAAGGAATTCAGCTTTATTCTTTGCATTTTAGCGCTTTGCTGCTTGCATGTAGTGAGAAAATTAGTCATTTGTGCAATTAGAGCTTGCGCATTACGCTTAATATGGGCGGCGGCAATAGCTTGTGTAGTAGCCAGAGATTCCGTCTGATTAACCGGAACGGTACCAATCAGATTATTCAGACGGTTCAAAGTAATGGCAACATCCCACTCGCAGAATCGAATAACGGGTTTGTCCAACTCATGAATACGGTTATGCAGAGCTACATCAAGTCCTCGGAATAACTTAGAATAACGCTCTGACAGAATCACAAAGTCATCTCCCATTCTCTTTTTCAAATCAAGCAACGCCTCTTGTTGCTGTATCAATTCGGACGCATACGCATTTACCGAACTTAAAGCTGTGGCATTTTTCTGTTCTATCTGAGAAGTAACCAGAGAGAAAAAGCCTTTATTAAGCCGCTTGCACAGTTTGTTCGTAGCATCCCTTTCGGCAGCAATAACAGCCGCCTCCATAGCAACCACTGCTGTTGTGACCCCGGAGACCTTATTAGATACAGTATCTATTTTATTGGCCATGTCGCGGGTATCCACTGTAACATCATATTTTGCCATAATCTTTCATTTTCAAGTTTATGAATGCTATTTCTCTTTCTCCAGATCGCTAAAGTCATCCAAATCGTCCAGATCATCCAAGTCGTCCAAATCACTCAGATCATCCAAATCGTCCGCTGTCTCCGATGCTTTAGGAGTCTCATGAACTTCTGGAGCCGTTGTTGTCTCTGTATTTTCCGGAACTTTCGGCTTTACAGTTTCCACTATTTCAGCCACCGGAGTCATTCTAATAGTTTTTTCCGCTTCTTCCGCCACTTTGGGTTGTGCCGCCGGTTCATCCACGTTTACGGTTTCAGTCACTTTTACGCTTTGAGGAGCATATCCCGAATAGTCCATAGCTTCGCTGTCATCCACTAATTCAGCATGGTGATTGAACACAACATCCTGTCCTTGCTCAGCAATTTCATGTAATGAGTCGGTAGCTATCTGAGCTATATCCAAAGTCATATATTCTTCCACACAATCCTCAACAGCAGGAGCAGGCGGAATATTCGAAGCAAATGCATAAAAAGGATTGATACCTGCCAAAGGACGGCGACGATCATCCAACAAAGCCACATTATCATTAGCATCCACGATTTCCTTTGCCATTTTATCGCGAAGACTGGCATCAAAGAATTCAATGAATCCATAAACTTTTGCCCGTTCATTAATATCACTCTGCAAAGCTTTCATGTATTCCTTGAACTCTTCCTGAGTTTGTTTGAATGATTCAGACTGTTCGGCAAATTGCTGCAAATTACTTTCCAGCTTATCTCCTGCATTCTCCTCCAACTCCTGAGCATCTCCATCCATCATTTGTTGCAGCATCCGTGCCTTCATACGATCCAGACGTTCAAAAGTGGATTGTGCAGCAAGGAATTTTGTCAAGTTGCTACGCATAATATTAATCAAATCATCACCCGAAGTCCGGTTACGTCCATAGAAGTCCTGAGTTTCCCGATGCCATTGGTTCAGATAATCACGCTTCTGATTATCAATGTCATTATAGATATCCAAACGGTTCAAGCGCGTTTCCGCTAACAGATTCTGTACGATAGGTGCTACGATTTCCTCTTGTATCTGGCTGATACCATAAGGCATTGTCGTACGGCTTCCGTCTTCTGCAACCCACGAATGATCCTTCATATCATAGCGCATTCGTGAACTTTCCTTCAATTGGAAAGGTGTGTAGTTCTCCACCGTATCACGGAAGTTGAAATTCGTCTGGCGAATTTTCTCCAGTTCATCCTTCTCCAACTTCGGTGAATAGTGATTATAAGAGGTTTTCAGAATGGTGAACAGCAACTGATTAGAACTTTCCACCAGCGAATTAGTGGATTTAACCTTCGCTGCCGCAATTGTCTGTACTGCATACCCCACATTTGAAATCAAGCGGCGTAATACATCTTCAAATTGCTCGCTCTGGTCAGACAATGAATGGCGCATTGCATTCAGCGAATTAAATTGCTCTATTTCTTTATCATACGCTGCCGTATCAAATACATTCAGCACAGGAGCTCCCGACGGATTGGCCGTACCATATTCATTCAAATAAGAAATAACCGGCGAATCGGGAGGAATGACAGGCATGCCTACAGAAACAGTATGCAAGTCTGACAAGAAATAAGCACTGTCACGCAAATTACGATCCATACGTCCAAAGTAATCATAGAATTTCACTTTAGGTATAGATGTTGAATAATCCTCTGTGGAAACTTCTTCCACTCCCTTGCTTTCTTCTACCAAAGGAGCTGTAGTGGAGAGTTCATCCAGCTCTCTCAATTTCTCGGAAAGTGCTCCCTGGTTATTAACTAATTGCAGTTCAAAGTTCTGTACTGAACTATTTCCGGTATGATCTATCACAAAGCTCTTATTCTCGAAAGGAACCTGACTGGCAACGGGGACATAAACCACTCCCATCTTTTCAATCTTATAGTCTCTGAAAATCTGCTGATGCTTGTTTTCCAGTTCTTTCAACTCCACTCCGACATCATCGATGGATTTACCGCTGGATTTAAACAGCTTGTAGTTTTTCATCCCCCAATAAAGACCGGCTACTGCAATAGCAATACTTAGCCACCCTATTACCGCTATCAATGCAAGACCGACAACAAGAATTCCAATTCCTACGTACATCTGCGTCTGGGCTTTTTTCTTACCCGTAGCATTCATAGTCAACGAATTCTTTAATTCTCCCATCTCCTTTTCTAATTCTTCTTCTTGCGACACTATTTTTTCTGCCGCATCTTTATAAAAATCAAAAAGGATTTTCGCTTGATCTTGATACAAATCTTGCGAAGAAGAAAAAACCTTTCCTTTCATAACCAGATATGTTTTTATAGTAAATAAATAAGAATTTAATTTCTAATTGTAGCCTAGCTCCAACAGCTTACGCTCGGCCATTGAAAAGCCTTTCGCTTTAGCTTTCCGATACCACATGACGGCTTCGAAGATATCAATATCAACGCCTTTTCCTGTCTCATACATGATACCCAGACAATATTGTGCTTCTGCATTTCCGGCATTGGCTAAAGATTTATAAATATCGAATGCTTTCTTGTAATCACCATTCTGCGTTGCTTCCCGAGCTGCTTCCAAAGAGTTAGTCTGAGCTTTTTTCTCTGTTTTCTCAGGTTCGGCTTGTTGCTGAGGTTCATTAACAGGAGTCTTTGCCTCCGGCTGGGCTTTAGGTTGAGGCTGTTCTTCAACTTTAGGCTGCTTTTGCTGCTCTACAGCTTTAACCGGAGTTTCCTCAGGAGTAACAACAGGCGCCACAGTCGTGGTATCCTGCACCACAGTAATAGTGTCAGCAACCATAGCCGGAGGTACAACAACTGGCTTAGGTTTGGATGCAAACACAAAATACAAACAGATCAAAACCAAGATCAGAAATATACAGCCACCTATTATATATAGAGATTTTCTGGACTTCTTTTGAATAGCAGGGGCTTCTTCTTTTCTTTCCGGATCCGGCTGCTTCACTTCAGGCTCTGGCGATTTTATTTCCGGTTGAGTTGATCCAACAACAACCGGCTCACTTTGCTTAATTTCCGGTTCAGCCTGTACAACTTCCGGTTCAACCTGTTTTACATCTGCTTCTGCAAGTTCCGGTTTATCCTCAGTAGGTTCTGATTTTGCTTCAACAAGTTCCGGTTCTGCTTCAGTAGGTTCGGAAACAACTTCAGCAGGTTCACTCTCTACCGATTCTATTTCCGGTTCTACTTGTTCGATCTCCGGTTCCGTTTGTTCTATTGCCGGTTCAACCAATTCATCCGCAATCTCAGTATTTTTCTCTTCTATCTCTTCTTCCTGAATATCCACTGATGCCGCAACCGGAACACTTTCTTCAAGCACTACCTCCTCTCTCCCTTCAAGGAGTTCTTCCGGTTTTTCCTCAATAGCCTCTACTTCCTCTGGTTGACTTTCCTCAATCAATGATATTTCCGCTGGAATATCCAGTACAATAGGCTCTTGCCCTGACTTTCTATAAAATGCATCTAAAATACCCCGAATAACACTAAAGTAATAAACTTCCTCCTTAAACAGTGATGGAAAATTCAAATACAACTGTTCAGCCATCTTCCAATACAACTCTTTATCGGAAGTATTGTCACAAGTATCAAACAAATCATTCGCTTCTTTCAATAAAGGCAAGAAACGTAAATTGATTCGAAGCACTTTCAGTCTAAGTACATTCAGGAAATTCGCCTCACATAAATCAGCATATTCATTCAGGTACTTTACCAATTTAGGCACCTTTTCTGCATAAGGTTTTATTTGAATACGCAGCTTGTTGACAGCCTGTTGGCACACCTCACTATCTGCCTGAGGCTTCTTGAAGTTTTCAGCAAGTACAGCCAGTTCCGGAGCTATTTTCTTTAGAATAACATGTTCCACATTCTTCTGAAGGGTAGACCGCAAAAGTTGAAAGCGCTCTGCATCTTTCAAGTTTAAAACAAACTTCTGAGGGAACAGATCTTTCCTTATTGCCTCCAGCATAGCCACCAATGAAACATTATCCACTTCCAAAGCAGCAGCAATGCTTTCGCACTCTTTTAAAGTAAACTTTCCACTCTTTTCAACAATAACCCGACGGATTTTAGTTATCTCATCCAACAAATATGTTCTATCCATAATACCAAATTCATAAAAAGTCTCTAAAAATACATATTATTTTCACCAAAACAACTCTTTTCACGACTTTTTCACTCGTATAGGCCTATTTATCACGGTTTTCCGTGACAAACTATATTTTACTTTGGAAAAATTAATAGAATCTGAGAGAACATTTATAAGATACCAAACGTTATATTAACAAAACCATAATTCAAGACAAATTATGAATACGTTATTAACATCTTTAATGCTTATAATTATGACTCACGAAATGCCGAAACTTCCGTATGCAAATAATGCATTGGAACCTGTAATCAGTCAGCAAACCATAGATTTTCACTATGGTAAACACTTACAGACATACGTAAACAACCTCAATAACCTGGTACCGGGTACAGAGTATGAAAACAAAGATCTAGTGACTATAGTAGCCACTGCACCGGATGGAGCAATTTTCAATAATGCCGGACAAGTATTAAATCACACTCTCTACTTCCTGCAATTTTCTCCGAAACCTGTTCAAAACGAGCCTACTGGAAAATTAGCAGAAGCCATCAAACGCGACTTTGGAAGCTTTGACAACTTCAAGAAAGAATTCACAGCTGCCGCTGTAGGATTGTTCGGATCAGGTTGGGCTTGGTTATCAGTAGATAAAAATGGTAAATTACATATTACCAAAGAAGCCAATGGCAGTAACCCTGTACGTTCAGGATTTACCCCCTTGTTAGGCTTTGATGTTTGGGAACACTCCTACTATCTCGATTACCAAAATCGCCGTGCCGATCATGTAAATGCTCTTTGGGGTATCATTGATTGGAATGTAGTAGGCAGCCGGATGAAATAACAACAACATCATAAACTCTTTTTCAAAAAAACGCACCTGCGGGAATTATCAGTCCCAAAGGTGCGTTTTGCATATCCTATCTAACATATTTTAAAGAAAAACGTTGGCTACTGAAAGCTTTTATCATTAACTTTGCTAACATAAACGTTTATCAAAAGAAATGAAGCTCATTGTAGTCACAGCACCCACATTTTTTGTGGAAGAAGACAAGATTATCACGGCACTCTTTGAAGAGGGGTTGGATATTCTACATCTGCGAAAACCGGAAACACCTGCAATGTATTCCGAGCGACTTTTAACGTTGATACCAGAAAAATATCACAGGCGTATCGTCACTCATGAGCACTTTTATCTAAAAGAAGAATTCGACCTCATGGGCATTCACTTAAATACGCGCAATCCGCATGAACCGCATGACTATTCAGGTCATGTCAGTTATACCTGCCATTCTGTAGAAGAAGTAAAAAGTAAAAAGCATTTTTACGACTATGTATTCATGAGTCCCGTTTATGACTGCATATCCAAGGAAGGAATTCTTTCCGGCTACACACCCGAAGAATTGCGTGCGGCAGGAAAAGAAAGAATCATCGATACTAAAGTCATGGCTTTAGGTGGAATTACTCCCGACAATATTCTGGAAATAAAAGATTTTGGATTTGGAGGTGCGGTAGTACTCGGTGATTTATGGAACAAATTTAATGTCTGTACAGACCGGGATTATCTGGGCGTTATCCGCCACTTTAAGAAACTAAAAGAAATGGCGGATTAAAAAGTTAAAAAACATCCATATTAAAATTTCCCATATTCCTTATACTCTGCACTGGCAGGTAAAGTAAAGTAGAAAGTAGATCCCTCTCCTTTTTTCGACTCTACACCAATGCCACCGCCATAGTGCTCTACAATGGATTTTGTGATGGAAAGACCTAAACCTGTACCACGAATATTATAGTTCATCTTCACAAAGCGCTCAAAAATAGCACGGCGGCTTTCTTCATCAATACCACAACCTGTATCAGCTACGTAAAAGTAAAAACTATCATTACTCAGACGACGGTATCCAATTCTGACACTACCTTGTTCTGTAAATTTCAATGCATTCTTTACCAGATTATTAATCACCTGCGCAAAACGTACCCGATCAATCATTAAACGACATTGAGGCAGTTTCTCTACAAACTCGATCTGAATACCCGATGATCTGGGATGTGCATTCTCAGCAGCACATATTTCCTGAATCAATGCATTTACATCCACATCTCCATCTTTATATTCCATTGTATTGGCCTCTATTTTCGAAAAATCC
This sequence comes from Bacteroides sp. MSB163, assembly GCF_036416795.1. Lineage (NCBI taxonomy): Bacteria > Pseudomonadati > Bacteroidota > Bacteroidia > Bacteroidales > Bacteroidaceae > Bacteroides > Bacteroides maternus. The sequence goes on from NZ_CP143867.1 coordinate 5,029,367, forward strand.
AATAAATCATTGATCATCTGAACCAGGAAGTTTTTATTATCATTGATTTCTTTCAGAAAAATCATCCGCTCTTCCCTACTTAAATTATCAGTTTCAGCAAGCACATTTGTAAATCCTACGATAGCATTGAGCGGAGTACGTATTTCATGCGTCATATTGGCAATAAAGGCATTCTTCAATTGATTACTTTCCTCAGCCACTTCATTCAGTTGCTGCAATGTTTTCAAACGCTTGGTTTTATTGATGGACACAACAATCATAATAACCAGAAGCAATAAAATAATTACTCCAAAACAAAGCAGCAGTATTTCATTCTTCTGAAAAAAATCAGTAGCCCAAAGAGCATATAATGTAGAAAAATCCAGGTTCATAAAGTTGGTGATTAAAATATTAGGTAATCAGACAGTTTAAGTGCTGGCAAAGATAACAAAGAAAAAACAAATATTTGATTATTAGATACATGTTTTTCCAAAAAGATAGGCTGTAAACCTATTTAAAAAAGGTTTACAGCCTATAAATGTAAGATTTTAGAGTATTTTACTTCAAATCTTCAATAGCCGCCTGCGCCGCAGCCATGAGTATCTGATAATCAGCAATAAGCTATATTCCTCTAATCAATTTCCAAACTTTCAAGTATCAATATTCATCACTTTTTAGAAATTTAAAGGCTCCCTGAGCCATTCTGAGCAGTATTCGTTATTCCATTTTATCGTTCCAAATAAACATTTTCATTACTCCACCAGCTCCTTTAAATGTTCCTTCTCTCCCCATTTTAAGCTAATCCGCCCCTCTTTAGAAGAAACAACCCCTAAATAAGGAACTATACGAGGAGAATTTATAATCTTAGTCGTATCATCCATCAATGTAATCTTTCGTTCCACAAGATTATTAATTGAATGCTTTTCAACCATATCATAATTCAGATTTGAACGGCCAAGGCTCATTACGAAATAACTTTCATTAGAACCTGTAACGTAATTAACAAGCGTCATACGATTTTTCCGGAACACAACCGCACTAAATTTTATAAGTCCCAGCCCCTCATGGATAGAACAATTTGTCTTTAGATATTTATCTTCCACCAATTTCTTCATATAATTTGTTGCATTACGACGGAAACGGTGCGTATGCTCGCGTTCTTTCTTTTCCTCAAAAGATATAAAAGAAGCACTTACAACAGCATTAATAAAGCTAGATAAATCATAGACCAAATTAGGAACTAACTTGGGATTAGATATCTTCTTATAATAGTAAATATAGCTCTTTGCTTCTATATACTGAATCTCATAATCATCCATATAATATAGAAATAGCTTCTGATAATATGGGTCCTCAATTCCTGTTTTGCACTCATATACACCACTATCTATCCAGCCTCCATCAGTGACAATAAAATCCTCACCTCGACGTGTCAAAAAGACAGATACGAATATATTATTAGTAGTAGCTACCGGTGTAATTATTTCCACAGTATTCCCATGCATCTTTATTTTCCATAAAGAATTATAGGAAGCTATAATATCATTTATTATACTATTCATATCGTCTAAAAGTTTATTCCTTCCAACGGATCTGTATTATCAAACTCAAACGGAAGCACACCATCATAGAACACTCTTACTTCAGGTACACTATGATTGTCATTAGCACATACATTTCCTTCTTGGCAAAAATACGGAAAACCAAATTCAATATCAAACAAATGTTCAGCTTGTTTTGGATCGTTAAGCAAATCTGTTTTATAGGCTAGAAAATACCCATTTGAATCATATTTATGAAAATGAGGAGTCGTAACACTTTGTTCTGCTAATGGAATATGAGGAGCATCATTCTTATGAGTGCCTCCTCCCGTATCATAGCGTAAAACAACAGCCGCTTTAAATGCATCAGATAGTATTTGAAGAGAGCAGTCCTTATTGTCCCTATTCCTTACTTCACACGTAACAAAGGTATTTCCCCAAGGCTCGGTAGAAAACAATACCTCCTTTGCATAAAGTGATGCCTCATGATTTCCCTTGGTTTTAGAAACGACCACCGGAGTACAAATTCTTTTTTCCGCTTGCAAGAAACTGTTATATTTATCAATCATTCCTAAAAGCTCTCGATCTTGCTTTATCTTCATAATTTTATTTGATCATTAGTTTGTTATACCTTTTACTCTAATCCCTTTTCTGTTCCTTTCTCATATCCTCCCAAGTTTTTTCATTTACATATTTAATTAGTTCATGCTTTTTAGGTGTAGAAACATCTAAATCAGGAAAAGAAATATACTTCTTCTTCCTTCCATCATTAATAGTCAACTGTCTATTATAATAAAAGTCTTTAGAACTATATTCTATTTCATAAACTTTTAAGTTCTGCCTATCCATATTATACCCCCCAGTATCTTCATTATACAAGATACTTGGGACAACTAATATGCACTTATTCAAAGTTACACACTCTCCAGATTCAGGATTAATCAAATTCGCATAAAAAGGAAAACACCCACTACTATCTATGTAACTGACTAATTCATCAAGATTATTAACATCAACGACACCAATTGAAATATTTGAATGGTATGACTTTGCTATATCTTTATATGAATAAAACAAATCAATAGTAAAATAATCTCTAACAACTGTTTCCCCCCATTCTTCTTTTTTACTTTTATCAAACCATTGTGTGTCTATTGTAAATTCTTCATATGTCTCAAATAGAGTCTGTGAGTTAAAATTAGGTATAATATATCTTATGACAGCATCATCTCCTTTAAGAAAAGTATACCTTTCAGCCCCTAAAACTTCTACTTTTTCCCTAAAACGTATTTTTTTATACTCTGTCTTAGGAGCTTTCTTCAATATTGTATTTATTTCATCTAATACAGGCGCATTCATTATTGGCTCTAATTGAGTTGACAAATCACTAAAAAAATTTTCCACATTATTAGACAGATTATTTTGATAAGTTATAGGAAGTACGCCTACTAAATTAGAACTTTTTACTTCAGATGTAGGATAAAGATATATTAAGGCAAGATAAGCATCATCTTTTATTTCAAAATCACCTATATAAACTTTTATACTCTTTTTATCTTTGAGTAAAGTATAACCAAAAGGAATAGCAGCAACAAGCACCGTTGCAACAATACTAATAACGGTCAGCGTATTATTACGACGCAACGCCCTAATTATACGATTTACTAATCCTTTAAAACCTTTTTCAGGCTTTTTTCTTGCGCGTCTTTTAGACGCTCTAGTAGCTTTCTTTTGCCTCATAGTATTATACAATTAATTAAATCTTAACATCTTGATATTTCCCAAAATTTGTTTATATATTAGGCACAGAAACATCTAAATCAGGAAAAATTCAATTCCTTGTATCCAAAAGCATAAAATAAAAGTTTTTCCATAACATAAAATCACTCTATATTATTTTAGCGTCCTTCATACGCTTATAATTAATATATAAAATAGGAAAACCAAGTAGATAAAATAAGGCCATCCACATCCATGTTTTACATGTGGTAATTGCAATATATGCACGCTCTTCAAATAATATATTAAATACACACATAAGTAGAGCAATACAAATGGGAATAAAATAAGAATATAGATTTGCTCCTGAAGCAGCCGCAATAAACACAGAATACATCATAAATAATGAGATAATAAAAGGAGAATTTACACCATCTGAATCTACTATGAAGATATTTCCGATATATATAGCCCCTATAAAAACTGCAATATTCCAGAGTAACAGGAATATATTACAATTTGTAATTCGCAACCACAATGGTTGATTTCTAAGTGCCAATTCACCCACTTTCTTTATTTTTTCTACATTTCGTCTATCTTTTATAGTAGTTTTATTATCTGTATATCTGCATTTCCATGCATTCTGAAATATTTCCCCAAATACTTTTTCGCTACATCCATATTTTTTTAGGGATGGATAAACTTTTTCCTTATATTTATTATAAATCACCTCCTTTTTATAATCCCCTGCCTTTATTATTTGAACTAACATTAAAACAAGATACCCATCGATACAATATCTATATACATCTTCCCAGGATTCAATAATCCCTCTTCTTTTCCCAGTCACATCAGTCCAAATTCCCCCCTTACATAAAATAGATAAACAGAAATCATTTAATGAAGAAAGAATTTCTTTTTCCATTAAAACTAATAAATCTTCATCATTATTAATATTATAATAAATATCCATAATAATCAACGTACCTTTCTTCCTGTTTTAATATCAATTATGACGCACTCCTACTTCCCTTTCTTTCTCCGAGACCAACCTGTTCCCGGAGTACACGATTTTCACCTTTAAGCATATTGATTTCAGCTTTAAGCTCTTCCACTAATGAAGAATTTTCAGCAATACTATCAGGCAAAGAAGACTTTAGCATTTCACCTTCACCTCTCAATAGCCATTCAGCAGATAAATCATCGTACAGAAGAAGAAATTCCTTTGCTCTATCTACGGTAATACTCTTAGCTTTGGTTAGAGCCCCAACTCCCCATTTAAGCTCACGTTCTGCCGCTGTTGGCGAAACACCCTTATATCCAAGATATTCTTGAATTTTCTCTTTGACTGTCTTCTCCATTTCGTTAATTATTGTTATTAAAGGAATATATTCTTCTATATCTCTTTAATAAAAAGAATATATTCCTTTATATTTGCATCCGTAATCAACAACCAACCGATTGAGTAAACCTCAACGGAATAGTTAATTCGCAAATTTAATAAACCTTTTTTAATATGGCATATTTTAGACACAGAATTTTGTACGAAAAAGGCGTGATACCCCAATTGGCTAAACGCTTCAATGTATCAGAGAACACAGTGCGTTATGCACTCCGCTTTGCAACCGAAGGGGAACAACCCGACTTAATACGTAAGGTAGCTCTTGAAGAATATGGATGTGCATTGTCACAGAAACCATTAACTATTAAGAGGTAACACGTACATTCTCTCCATATAATAAAAACATAAAAATCATGGATCTGAATAAAATTTCCCGAATCCTCTGCATAATCCTTACAGTTGTAGGGGCATTTGCAATGTTAGGAATTGCAGGTCGGCAGGACTACAATCAAGAAGTCCTCTATACAATGCCGCAAGAAGCATATGAGCAAATCGTGCTTTTACTTGGTGATGATGCTACGGACACAGACATCGTTCGTACATATATGAATAATAAGCAATACTATGACAATCTTAGCTATTGAGTATATGGAAATTCAATTTATTGATAAATCTGTGACATTTGATACGTTCGTTACAAGCGTAGCAGCCAAACTTGCATCCTTTATAAAAGAGGATACGGACGATAAACCCTATATCTCACAGAATGAGGCCTTCCGGATATTCGGGAAAGGTAATGTACTTCGTTGGTATAAACAAGGAAAAATCCAGCCGTGCAAAAGGCCTGGGAAAATAGAATATCCTACAGCCAGACTTAGGGAACTCTCTCGAACGGTTCAAGATTACTTTGATAAATAGGTCGAGTTTCCCGGCCACTTCTTCTTTAGCTCAGTGGTAGAGCAGCGCGTTTCATTTTGTTGTTTGTCTCGTGTTTAAAGGTTAGTTGATTTTCATCGCGCAGGTCACCGGTTCGAATCCGGTAAGAAGAACAATATAAAATGATATAGGCAGTGTGATTTGCAAGGTTTCAGTCGTGCCCACCTAAAAAACTGATATACATAGCAGATGCTGAGTTGAGGGCGATAAAAGAGTAGCCTAAACGCTTTATGTAGAAGTCTCAAAACGCTTCTATCATAATGAACTTGTAGAGGTATATCAGAGTAGTAAGTATGACTTTTAAATCATCATTCAGTTGGTGTTCTACAATATATAAATATAAAAAAGAAAGCCCCCGTGTTCTTCGGAGCACGGGGGTACATGGAAAGCTGGCAGAGTGGTCTATCGCACCTGTTTGCTAAACAGGTTAACCAAAAGGTTACAGGGGTTCGAATCCCTTGCTTTCCGCAGTCTTGTATCAATGAACGCACCACTTTCGGAAATTTGAGGTCGTTATGGGAGCAACCAATATTATGAAAGAAAGTAGTAGATTGAGAGAGTATGGTAAAACCCATATAAGTCCAAAGGGTATCAATCGAGGTGGATTCCTGCAAAATCATGCAGCAGTTGACGGTGACGACATGGCGGTTCATGATGTTGACAGTCCGGAATAGACGGACATACGGGCGGTTATGTATATCGTGGCTGAAACTACGGTGAGGTGCACCAATATCCGTGAGGCCGGTTCGACTCCGGCACCGTCCACAAGCCTTTAGGATGGATGAAGCAGAAGTAGTGATCCCAAAGCTCATTTTGTTACGGGCTGCCCGGTATTTATTCCGGCTGACACGACGGAAAGACGCCGAAAAACAACATGAGTGTCACTATGAAGTAGCTGAAGTCGTGTGTTTTGCTCCGGGGAACTGCCCCGGAGCTTTTGTAGACATTTGGACATGAATTATATAGTATTCGGTTTCAAGATCCTTTGTTAACCAAAGTGTCTGTTTATGTAGTAATATGCTCTTTCGGTCTGTGAAGATAGAAGGCAATCTTTTAATAAATTCATGATATAAATTTTAGATTTATAGCCCCGCTTTTGGTATGTGAATATCGAAGCGGTTTTTAAACAGTATTCCCTAACCAGTTTTATATATAACCTCTCCCCGCCCCGTCTATGATTCGGGTTCGTAAGTGTTGCAACTTGGCGGGGAGCAATAATCCGTGAGGACGAGTTAGTTGGTATGAAAGGTAGAAAACTCTTTGTTAGCCTAATCATTACGATTACTAAATTGCACCGGTCTTGTTCGTGAGAATAGGAACCGGTTTTATCTGAATAATTGCCATCTATATATAATCAGGAAGCCGTATATCCTACTAAGCGTAGCCGTCCCGTAAGGAACATCGGGAGCCCGAAGAACTTCGGGCTTTCTTAATGATCTTATAACTATTCCTAAATATAACAATCATGAATTTACTAATTAAAGAAACTGTCTTACAGCGCATCATGCGTAAGACAGGACGAAAGCCGTGTCAGTGCAAATGTTCACTATGTAAAGAACAATGCCACACACCTTGTCTTGGAACACCTGAAGACATTGAAAAAATCATTGATGCCGGATACGGGGACAAGTTAGAAATCACCTATTGGGCTGTGGGTATCATTATGGGAGTTACCAAAAACGTCATTCCCATGCTACAAGCAAAAGCCGGCAATGAATACTGTGTATTTTTTAACAATGGACTATGCCAACTCCATGACAAAGGCCTTAAACCTACCGAAGGTAAACTCTCCCATCATTCTACCCGAATAGATAATTTCAAAGCTTCAAAGAGTATAGCTTGGAATGTTGCCAAGGAATGGATCAACGAAGAGAATGGCGAAGCAATCGAACGAATATTAACTAAGTACTTATCATTATGAAAACAATTGAAATGAAAACATTAAGGGTTAAAACGATTTTTGAGTCCGTTGGAGAGAAAGTCGAATCCGGTAAAATAACAATAAGAGAAGCTGCTATCATACTACACAAAGCCGGATGGACTAATTATATAGATATTGACATAACTAAGAAATTGCTTGGTTTAAATTAATTCAATATTGAAATAAATATGAAACAAATAGAATTTGAAAAACTACAGAACGGGAACAAAGTATCTCATAAACATTTTGGAGTATGTACCATAGTTGATTATATTTCTGACTTTGGTCCCGTTCTATCTCCTGATACAAAAGAAGGAAAAATTGCTTTATATCGCATGAGTGGAGTCGATGCCCCACTTCTTGAAACAAGTAACAGGCTGATTCAGATGATTAACGAATAACAAAAATAGAAAGGAACTATTATGGCATGGTTAGCAGTAAACAGAAATGGGGAGGAGTTAGTATTTAATGATCTCCCTACTTATGACAGAGCAGAAGATACATGGAAGGTTAATGGAACAAGAGAAGAGCTTGTTTATGATGATCCGTATGATTTTTCAGCTGGGCATCATTGGGAAGAAGTGAATGATAGTGACTATGGTGTCACACTTCCCGAAGGGACAATTGAGAAAATTATAGGCAATCAGTTGTCGTTCGCGGACGATCCGGTAGAAATATGCTAATTACAATAAAGATATGAACATCGGATTAGTAGACGTAGATGGCCATAACTTCCCCAACCTGGCACTTATGAAGTTATCCGCCTGGCACAAACAGCAAGGAGACGCCGTGGAGTGGTACTCTGGCATTGAGTACTACGACCGTGTGTATATGAGCAAGGTCTTTGCCTTCTCCCCTGACGATAGAAGAGTTGTGCAAGCAGATGAAGTGTGTAAAGGCGGTTCCGGATATAAGATGTTCGACCAATGGTTGCCGAGCGAGATTGAGCATATTTGTCCTGACTATTCTCTCTATCCCACACACACAGAAGCCTACGGATTCCTTACCCGTGGCTGCATCAATAAGTGTTCCTTTTGTATCGTCCCCCGGAAAGAAGGGACTATCCGCAAGCACGCGGATATATCGGAGTTCTTGGATGGCCGGAAGTCTGCTATTCTGATGGATAACAATGTCATCGCATCAGACTGGGGGGTGCAACAGATTGAGAAGATTGCCTCCATGAAGTTAAAAGTCGATTTCAACCAGGGCATTGATTGCCGACTTATCGCAAGGGATAAGAACATAGCTAAGTTGTTGGCCCGTGTGTCGTGGATAAGACACTTGCGCATGGCCTACGACAGTTCGTCGATTACGGATGAAGTGGTCACAGCAATAGCCTATCTGAAAGAAGCCGGTGTATCGGCGCATAGGCTCTTCTTCTATATGCTTGTGAAGGATGGGCAGATTGAGGATGCAGAAAAGAGGGCTTTACTTCTTGATTCTTTGGGATGTACACCGTTCGCCATGTCTTACCGAGACTTAGATAAGAATACTCCAGTTTCGGACGAACAACACCGCTTCGCATGGTGGTGCAACCAACGGCAGGCATTTAAAAGTTGCCAGTTCAAAGACTTTAATCCTACAACAAGAGGAAAAGAAATATTAACCCAGCCAAGTTTATTTGGCTAATAACAAGATAGTAATGAAAACATTGAAAGAGAAAGGTATTACTCTTCAAAATGAAGGTATGACCACAATTAATAGTCTATTTCATATCGCTTCCATGAGTGAAATGGATAGCTTTCTGGAAAACATGGATTTTGGAGATTTCCATTCGTTTATGCCATCTCTTACCAAAAGAGAATATGACAGTTATGAAGGTTCTTTAAATGAACTGCTTTTTGACCACGATAAGTTTGGTTTCTTGGCAGAATGTAGTTTTAATATTCCTCAAAAGTTCTCTTTTCGAGAAGATGGCAGCTTTCAGTCCTGTTCTAATTCCTGCTCCTTCTATCCATTCTATGTCTATGCTGAAAGTATGGATGAATTGCTTGATAAGGTTATTGAGGAAGACGAAAGGATGTTTGAAAAAGAAGCTAATAAAGCCCGGAAAGAAATGGGTATTGCATTACAGTAACCCTCAAAACAGATTAGAAAGGAATCAAATGAACCTGCAATCTAAGATAGAATACTCCATCGCTTTGCTTCGCAAATGTGAACAGATGGCACTTGACTACGACCCGGATAACGGCTTTTATTTAGCCTTCTCCGGCGGCAAGGATAGTCAAGTCCTCTACCATCTTGCGGTAATGGCAGGAGTGAAATTCAAGGCTCACATGAACCTTACGAGCATTGACCCTCCGGACGTTATTCGATTTGTGAAGAGGAATTACCCAGACGTGGAACTGATAAAGCCTAAAATGTCTATTTATGACATGGCTCTAAAAAAGCATATTATTCCTACACGAACGATGCGCTGGTGTTGTGCTGAATTTAAAGAAATGTCCGGTGCAGGAAAAGTTACTCTAATAGGGATAAGGAAACAAGAAAGTGCAAGACGTTCCAAACGTGAAGAGATAGAGTTGAGTGGTCATAAATTTAGTGGGAACTTCGACCAGTTTTCAGAACATAAAGAGAAAATGGTTACATGCGTCAATGGAAAAGATAAGATTCTTGTCTCGCCTATTCTTTACTGGACTGAACGTGAAGTTTGGCAGTTTCTTAACTCAAATAATATACCGCACTGCAAATTATACGATGAAGGCTATAAGCGTATTGGATGTATTCTTTGCCCGATGTCTAACTACAAACAGAAGCTAAAAGACTGCCAGCGTTTTCCTCATGTGAAGCGAAAGTGGATACAAACAATTCAAAAACTGATTGATGCGGGATATCTCAATCGTAACTTCACCGATGCTGAATTTGGTTTTAATTGGTGGATAAGTGATAAAAGTTTCAATCAATATTATGCAGACGTGATGCTGCAACAGAAAATAGAGTTTAACGTATAAAAAAATATAAATGAATATGGAATCAAAATTTAAAGTAGGTGACAGAGTGAGAATATTAGATTGTCCAGTCATGCCGGATGTAGTAGGAAAGTCAGGTGTAATAAGACATAGGCAAGGTGATTTATATCGTGTTGAAGTCGATGGTAAAGTCATCCCAGACTATGCTTTGGAAGCTGATATAGAACTTATACCAGATAACCCTTTTGCGGAAAGCAATGAACTTATTTCCAGATTATTAAAGGAAAATAATTTGGAAATAATGCATTTGGAAATGTACCTCGATACGCAAAATATTGTGTGCGTGGAAAGAACTACCTATGATGCGATGTGCTATAAGGACACAGCTTTAAAGGCTTTTCTCGAATGTGAGGGATATGATGAATTTGAGCGTGAAATTAACTCTTAACTGATAAGAAAAGGAATCAAATGAGAATAGAAACAAAATTCACGCCCGGTCAAAAGGTTTGGGCTATTTATAACAATAAAGTGCAGGAATTTATGGTAGAAACAGTTGAAGTTACCTCTCACTTTAATTATGATACCAATAAACCTTACGAACCGTCTTCCAAGTATAAACTACGTGTAGGAGAAAGTGCTGGACACAGGGTGGAAGTTTATGAATTTGAATTAGAGAGAAGCTATGCTTTATCTAAAGAAGAACTATAAAAATCACTCTAACCAATAAATTATGGAAACAAAAATTTTTCTTTTAGCCCTTAAAAAGAGCGTGAAGCGCAAAGGTATAACCTATTGCATAGGCGTATACAAATTAGGAACTCCAAACATGGAATTCGTTTTAGGAGAAACTGATAATAATCAAGAATACAAAGCAGGTAATGCAGTATCATACATCTACAATGCTGATTATACAAATAATCTACAAAATGCGTTAGACTGGCTGAATAATGCAAAATAGTAATTCACCAAGTAACAGAGTAAATATAGTATAGATTCTTAAGGCATTTCTTGTAATGCGTTTATTCATGATTAGTTTAGGGCGGCATCACGGGTTGGTGCTGCCTTTTTACTTTTCATGAAACTCACAATTCAATTATAAATAATCAAAAAACTTACATCATGAGTAACATTCTTCTTACTGTCGAAGAGATTAATCAAATGAATCCTCTCGACATCGTGCAATCAGCATCAGTAAAACAACGTTTTATTCAAATCTACGACACTCTTTGGGGTGAAGGCACAGGCGAAGCAGCCTATGAGCGAGAAAGCATTCATTTCAACCGTTTCCTTTCTGACAACAAGAAAGTCTGCGATGCCGTAACACGTTTCTCCATCTTCACCGCCTTTATCGACCTGGCAGTCTGTGGTCTGTCTGTCGAGCCGGGTGTTCGTGCTCTTTGTTATCTACAAGGGCGCAACACCAAAATCGGGAAAAACGAAAAAGGCTTTGACATCTATGAGCCTCGCTTAACACTAACTATTTCGGGGTATGGTGAACTGGTTCTTCGCGCCCGTTCCGGACAAATCAAGTATGCCGACAATCCCGTTATCGTCTATGAAGAAGATACTTTTTCGTTTTCCGATACAGATGGACGCAAATCTGTTAGATATACCTGCAATCTACCTCACAAATCAAAGAAAGTAATCGCTTGCTTTCTTCGTATTACCCGTACAGATGGTTCGATTGATTATTCTGTAATGTTTGAAGAAGACTGGTCCCGCCTGTCTGATTACTCGGCAAAGCAAAACCGATACTTTGACCGCGATCATCGTCAATGGGTAGAGAAAGGTCCTAATGAACTATACAAGTCTAATGAAGGTAGCATTGATACGGGTTTTCTCATAGCCAAGTGTATCAAACACGCCTTCAAAACCTACCCCAAAGTAAGAATAGGCAAAGGAACCGAACTTGCAACTGAACAGGAAGCCCCCACTCCAAGCATTGATGACCTCTATGGTGTGGATAAAACAGCGGAACAGCCAAATCCGGAACCTCAATCATTCGGTCCTGAGAAAGACACTTCTACCGGTGTTAGCTTTAACCCGGAAGAATCCAACAGTACAGACGATGGCGCATTTTAATGTTACAACCTTATAATATTATATAGTCATGAGTAATGAATTAGTAAAACAGGAAAATGTAGAAATGATTGTGAAGAATGCTCCACAATCCTACAACGAAAATCAAATCTCACATGATCGTTGCATTGAAACAGGCAAGAAATTACTGGCTGATATCCAAGCAGCGGGAGGAATGAATGATGAACTCGATCAACGTGCAACCGAATTTATCAACCGTGCACGGAATACTGTTAAGAAGATGAATGATAAACGCTCACCGGTTACGAAGTTATTCGATGAAATACGTACAGTCTTCACCAGCATGGAAAATGACGTTGATCCTACTAAGGCGGAATCTGTTCCTGGAAAACTGCAAAAAATGCGTAATGACTACGCTGCAAAAAAGAGAGCCGAAGCTGAAGCCCGCCGTCGTGAAGAAGCACTTCGCCAACAAATCGAAGCTGCAAAGAATAGATACCGTCTTGCAGTGGAAGAAGACTACCAGCAATCTTTCAATCGTATGCTAAATGCAAGTTTCAATGAACTGACAACGCTAAACAATAATATTACGCTGGAGAACTTCTCCCAGCAAGAAAAAGCTATAAGAAACTTCCCTGTCACGTTGTCCGAAGACAAAATCACATTACTTCCTTCTGGTGCAATGATCCCGGCAGAACTAAGTGCAAACGATTCTCTAGGAATACGGAGAGAGGTAATGACTAGATTACTTCCAAAGTTCCGAGAACAGTACCGTTTTGACATTGGCGAAAATCGTGACAACATATTGTTTATGCTACCTTCCAAGAAAAAAGAGTTGGAAGCCATCTCGCAAGCTTCTGCTGAGGAAGCTCGCAGACGTGAAGAAGAAATGAAACTCCGTGAAGCTGAGGAAGCTCGCAGACGTGAAGAAGAACGTTTGCGCAAAGAAGAGGAAGAGAGAAATAGGCTTAAAGTACAACAACAGCAAAACGAAATGGCAGGACTATTCTCGCAAGCTGCTGTAGCAACTCCTTCCTATCAGCCTAAATTACAAGTCAAAAAAAAGATAGTAATTAACAGTCCTCTTGGTTTTCTTGACATAATAAACTTATGGTGGACTACTGAAGGATGTAAGCTCACTGTTGATGAATTAAGCAAGAAATTCAAATCACAAGTAACCCACTGTGAAAAGCTTGCCAATGATAAGACAGACCCTCATTTCATTCAATCCACATACATAAGCTATGAGGATGAAGTCAAAGCTAAATAAAGTATGAATCATAATCCAGATGAATATTACAATCGTCGTGAGGTCAGTAACAGTGACCTCACGGAATTGAAGAATCTGCTTCACCCACGGCAACAATTTGGAGACAAAGAAGCTGCATTCCGTTTTGGATCACTCGTAGATGCTATTATCACAGAACCGGCCCGGGTCAATGTATATCGATACACTGTAGATGATGTACAATATACGGCCGATGAATTTGGGCTCGCACGCGAAATGTACAAATCCCTGCAAATGGAAGCTCGCAAAGATGAATTTCTCACCAAAGTTTTGGAGCTGTCCGACACACAGCGGTTCATGGTTAATAGAGCACAACAGTTTGAATACGGGAGTTTTCCATTTACTCTTGACACACGTTGTAAATGGGATTGGTTTTTATCCGCATGCAATTTCGGTGGCGACCTTAAAACCACATTTGCTACTTCACAAAAACAATTTGATGAAGCCGTGGATTTCTTCGATTGGGATCGCTCTCGCGCCTGGTATATGGATATTGCTAACAGTAATCTCGATTTCATTTATGCAATTTCTAAAAAGAACTGCCTCGTATTCAAGAAACATATTAACCGTGGTGATGCCATATATATCCGTGGACGAGAGAAATATGAAGAACTGGCATTCCAATACTGGTGTCTCAATCTTGCAAATTAACAATGAAAATATATTGCCGTGTTACAGACCTAGGTCTTGTACCAATGTATGATTCTGACTATGACGAAAAGAAACGACTAAAAATAGGTGATACTGTTCTATGCGATATTAAGAAACCACGTAACTATGAGTTTCATAAAAAGTTTTTCGCATTGGTACGTCTCACTTACGACAATCTTCCGGAACATCTACATGAAGCCTTAAACATCTACAGCGAGGAAGATATGCGTACCTACCTAAAGATGGACCTTGGGCTCTACTCAATTGTTCGTCATGGTTTTCGTGAGTATATAAATCCTCAGAGTATATCTTTCGCTGCAATGGATGAAACAGAATTTGAACGTTTCTATCACCGTTGTATAGATATCATCCTAAGACTCTATCTCCGTGGTACAGACCGGCAAGATTTACTTGATGAAATAGAACGTTTTAAATAATCAAAACAATATCATGAAAGTAGGTGAATATCATTATGCTCTACATGGGCGTCATTTCCGCATATATCAATGTGATTACTCAGACGGGAAAGTAACAACCTCAAAATCCGTTGCCAACGAACCTAATTATAATAACCGTGAAGCTGCACGCAAAAGGGTGTATGAACTGAATGGCTGGAATTACAAACCCAAAGAACTGAGATAGGTATGGAAGTAATCAAACATCAACTCAAAATCACCCCCTACCCCTATCAACTGGAAGGAATAATTCAAGGGTTGAAGTGGAAACGCCTTTTCATTGGTGATGAACCGGGATTAGGAAAGACATTACAGTCTATAGGAATCATTAATGCCGCTAGCGCCTACCCTGCACTTGTCATTTGTCCTTCCTCTCTTAAAATTAACTGGCAACGGGAAGTAGAGAAATTTACTAATAAGAAAGCAATTGTTCTTGATAATGCCAATCGTACCACATGGCCGTATCTTCTACAAATGAAGATGTTCCATGTTGCTGTTGTCAATTACGAGAGCCTGCGCAAATACTTTGTCTGGGATATCAAAGGTGGTAAATCCTTTCGTCTGAAAGATGTTGTTTTTTGCCCACAAATATCTATGTTTCGGAGCATAATCATTGATGAAAGCCATCGTGTAAAAGATGCTTCTACCCAACAAACCAAATTCGTTAAAGGAATATGTACCGGAAAAGAATGGATAATACTTCTGTCCGGTACTCCTGTTGTTAATCGTCCTTCTGACCTTGTAGCCCAACTCTCCATTATGGATCGCTTAAATGAATTTGGTGGCAAGGGGCAGTTTCTGCTTGATTATGCACAAGGAGAAAAAGCCGCTTCTAATCTTGAACAATTAAGCCAGGAACTATTTAGTCGTTGCCTCATTCGACGGGAGAAATCCAAGGTGCTCACTCAACTACCCGATAAGACACGAGTGGACCTCTATGTAGATATATCTAATCGCGAAGAGTATGATACTGCAGCCGAAGACCTTGCCAAATATCTGCGTGAGTATAAGCAGTGTCCTGAAGGAGAAATCCGACGCAAGATGCGCATGGAAGCCCTCGTTAAGTTTATGACCCTACGTTCCATTTCCGCAAAGGGAAAAGTTGCACAAGCAATAGACTTTGTACAGGTGTTCCTTGAGAGTGGAAAGAAACTGATTCTTTTCTGTTCGTTACATGATATTGTCGACGCACTTAAGAAATCCTTCCCTCGTGCTGTAAGTGTTACAGGGCGCGACAGTTCCATCATGAAACAAGCTGCTGTCGACGCTTTCCAGCAACGTGAAGATATGCAGCTTATCATCTGTTCCATCAAAGCCGCCGGTGTGGGACTTACCCTCACAGCATCCAGTAATGTAGCATTCATAGAATTCCCTTGGACATATGCGGACTGTACGCAATGCGAAGACCGTGCGCACCGTATCGGACAAAAGGATAATGTAACCTGCTACTACCTGTTAGGGCGAGGTACAATCGACCACCGTCTCTATGGCATCATCCACGACAAGAAAGCCATAGCCAATAAAATAATGGCTGCCGATGATGACATACCCACTGACCAGCTTTATTTCAACGAACTGGCCACGGCATTCATGCAGTCCTATGAAAAAGATACCGCTTAAAGCATCCTCTCAACGGGCTATCGTGGAAGCCCTTGCATACTTTATTGAAAAGAATATTGATAACCCCGAAATGACACAGTTCACCCTTCGCCCTTTCCGTATAGCGCAAAGCGAAATGAAGCGTGCCATGGAGGATAAAAAGAAAAACAAATAATGATACACACATGGTTTGAATGTAAAGTCCGTTACGAGAAAGTAATGGAAAACGGAATGAACAAGAAGGTTACAGAACCTTATTTGGTGGACGCACTCAGCTTTACGGAAGCGGAAGCACGCATCATTGAAGAAATGACACCGTTTATTTCAGGCGAATTTACAGTATCAGACATCAAACGTGCCAACTATAGCGAATTATTCCCCAGTGAAGAAGAGGCCGCCGACCGCTGGTTCAAGTGCAAACTAGTCTTTATTACTCTGGATGAAAAGAGTGGTGCCGAAAAGAGAACATCTACTCAGGTGTTAGTGCAAGCAGCCGATCTACGTGACGCTGTTAAAAAGCTGGATGAAGGCATGAAAGGTACGATGGCTGATTATATCATTGCATCAGTATCTGAAACACCTCTTATGGATGTATATCCATATGCAGAACGTCCGGAACATCTTGATAGTATAGCTGAAGCTGCAAATTCTCCTGTTGTAAGCCATTTCATCACCTCTTTGCCTGATAACTGCAGGACTTCAATCACAGTAGCCGGCAAGGCTGTTATCATTGATAAAACCGGGCGTAATACCCGTGTTATCCCTGATAATTCGGAAGAGATTCCAAAAGGAAAGAAAAAGCCGGGTGCTAAAGAATCAGGTAAGGTTGAAGAGAAATAGCCATGACCTATGATGAGTTTTTAGAGCAGGAACGTAACCGGCCCTCTCGTAAGAAGCCAGCTGATCTTGAGCATCAAATTCAATGCGCCTGCATAGACTGGTTTCGTTTAGCCTACCCTAAGCTGCAAAGTCTTCTTTTTGCTGTTCCTAATGGTGGCAGACGTGATAAGGTGACCGGTGGTAAGCTGAAAGCTGAAGGTGCCCTTGCAGGTGTTGCTGATTTGATACTGCTTATTCCCAGGAATGGGTATGCTTCACTTTGTATCGAAATGAAAACACCTAACGGCATTCAGCGTGATTCTCAAAAACTCTGGCAGAAGGAAGTTGAAGCGGTAGGAAACAAATATGTTATCTGCCGTTCTCTTGAAGACTTCATACATGAAATAAAAGAATATTTGAATAACATGTAATCAATGGATAAACAAAAGGCAATACGTTGTATTGATTGTCGCAAGAGGCGATTAATACAATGGGGAAATACCCCTATAATCTCAGAATGTAAACGGTCTGGACGACGGTTAGTAGCAGACTCCAAAAGATTCTGCATTCACTTTGAACTAACCAAGTGTCCGCCAATAATTGAGCATTTTAAAACCTACACAGATGGCTAATTCAACAGGTCTCGACTATTTTTCATTTAACGTTGATTTCTTCGATGATGACAAGTTAGCACTTATAGAAGGTGAATTTGGCATAAAGGGAGCCTACATTGCTATTCGCTTGCTCTGCAAAATATATAAAGAAGGTTATTACTACCAATGGGGTGATGACGAGTGTTTGCTTTTCTCGCGGAAAGTGGGTGCCGGCATTGCTTCGGACTTGGTGAAAGAAGTTGTAAAGGGGTTGGTCAAACGTTCCTTTTTTGATAAAGGGGTTTTTGAAAGGTTCCAGATATTAACTTCTCGTGGTATACAAAGCCGCTATTTTGAAGCAGTCAAGCGTCGCCAATGCGTTGAAGCCCGACGTGATTTTTTGCTTATCGATGTATCGAAATTCCCTAATGTGCACATTTTAGAGGAAAATGTAAACATTGATAAGACAAATGCAGACATTTCACCACAAAGTAAACTAAAAGAAAGTATACTAAAAGAAACTCCTCCTCAAACTCCCCCTCACGGGGGCGCTTCGTCGGCCGGAGGAGGAAGAACAACTTCGTCTCCTCCTTTAGAAAAACACTTTGATATTAAATCAGCATTAAGAGGAAAACCTGGCGTAAATGAGAATGATGTATGGGAAGCTATGCGTCTGACCGAAAACGGGAAAGAATCATCATTTGGTTTGAGTCTCGTCAAGCAATGGTTAGATGCTCCTTCCATGTGCAACTTCTATGAAATCCTACAGAAGTTACAAGGAATGGAACGGGCCGGACAAATAAAAGTTATGTCCCATGAAAATTACTTCACTTATGTCTTCTTGCTGGTAAACCTCACACAATCTGATGCTGATTCAGTACGATTGTATATTAAGGATCCCAGATTATTCGAAGAGTGTAAGAAGCTAATTGTCGAAATCAAAAAAGGCGGCATTAACCAACCAGGCAAATTTTTGCTCAAGAAACTACGTGAATGCCAAAAAGTTATCAATAAACAAAATCTTAAATAATATGAGTGGAAAAGATGTATTAAGGCTATTACTTATCAGTTACGGTTTTTGCCGTAATATTGAGATAAGTACTTATATTGGAGATGGTGGATGGATTGGTTACGAAGTATCGGCCAGTAATGACGATGGCATTGAATACTATGCAGTAGATTGTGAAGGTTTACTTTTTCATATATACGAGATACAGCAATTTATGAGAGATGAAAATATTGAACCTCGTTCAATGCTTGGAAACTTTAGCAACAAAAATCTTCTTTCAGATGAGTATTTAAATAAGCTACTGAATATGTCAGAGAATAAAAATTATTGTAAAACAAACCCTTATGAATAGGCGTAAAACTATAAAATAATGAATAAGACTATGGATGAAAAACAGAAAAGAATACTTCAATACTCTGCTATGCTCACAGCACAGATTTTTGAGATGTTTCAAGAAGAAGACTGTGAAAATTACTTAGGTGACAGAGAAGTGAATAGTGTTGAATTTGGAATGGCATTAATGCACGCAAATTGTCGGATTTTCAAAACACTGTTTGGAGAAACAAACGTAAATCTATTAGAGGCAAGCCACATGTGTAATAGTCTTGCAGTTGAGTATCTGATGCAATATGGCAAGATATCCAAGCCGGGTGATGAAGAGTCCGATGATGAATAACCCTCAATACAATAAAAAAATGAGTGAAACGAAAATCATATTAGATGCCTGTTGCGGTAGCCGAATGTTTTGGTTCGACAAAGAAAACCCTTTGGCCTTGTTTGCTGACATTAGAGATGAAGAGTATACTCTTTGTGATGGTCGAAGCCTAAAAATCCATCCGGACATTGTATCTGATTTTACCGATATACCATTTTTGGAAGAATCTTTTAAACTGGTGGTGTTCGATCCTCCCCATCTTTTAAAAGCTGGTAAAGATAGCTGGTTGGCCAAGAAGTACGGAAAGCTTCCGGATGATTGGCCAAGGGTAATAAAGAAAGGTGTCGATGAATGCTTTCGAGTTTTAGAAGACTACGGAGTTCTGATTTTCAAATGGAACGAAGATCAGATAACAGTCAGGGAAGTATTAGAGGCCATCGAACGGCAGCCATTGTTTGGTCATACTACTGGAAGACATGGCAAGACCATGTGGATGTGCTTTATGAAAATTCCCAAAGAGATACAATCATGACGCATGGTAGTTTATTCAGTGGTATCGATGGATTCGAGTTAGGTGCACAAATGAATAATATTCCCACCTTGTGGAATTGTGAGATAGAAGATTTTCAAAGAACCATCTTAAAACAAGTATTTCCAGATACAAAGCAATATGAAGACATCAAAGAATTATCAAAACCTGAATACGTCGATATTATTAGCGGGGGCTTCCCCTGCCAAGATATCAGCATTGCCGGAAAAGGAGAAGGTATCACCGGTAGCCGTTCCGGGTTATGGAATGAGATGTTCCGAATTATACGGGAAGTTAGACCCAAGTACGTGCTCATTGAAAACAGCCCAATGCTGCTTATTCGAGGATTCGAACGAGTCTTATGCGACTTTTCCCAAATCGGGTATAATGCAGAATGGAAGTGTATTCAGAATAAAGTATTCGGGTTTCCACATAATAGAGAGCGGCTCTACTGTATCGCTTATGACTCCCACCAAATCGGACGGGAAAAGATACACTATGAAGGTACAATCTTTAATCCGGAAAGTCGGTCATTCGAAATTCAAGGAGGGAAATTTAGCAGAATGTCTGGCAGCTCGTTTTGGAGTGAAGATTACTCCGAGTTTTTGCGAATGGATAATGGGATTTCCTATAATGTACACCGTCTTGAAGCAATAGGAAATGCAGTTAATCCAATTGTGGCGGGGTATCTATTCAACTGCATTAAAGAATTTGATAATCAATTAACGTAAAACAAGATAGAAAGGAATCAAATGAGAACCCCAATCACATACTACGGAGGCAAGCAGCAGATGGCAGCTAAAATAATTTCTATGATGCCGGCACATAAGATTTATTGCGAACCGTTCTTTGGTGGAGGTGCTGTTTTCTTCCAAAAGCCTAAAAGTTATCTTGAGGTAATAAACGACAAGAATGATAGATTGATAACTTTCTACCGGCAGGCGCAAGAACATTTTGACGAATTGCGCTGCCTGGTAGAGAATACTCTTCATTCGGAAACAGAATACCTAAAGGCAAAGGATTTCTATAACGGTCGAGTTCCGGCCGGAGAACTTGAAATCGCTTGGTCTGTGTGGATGATAACGAACGGTTCTTTTTCTGGAAGCATGCACGGAGGCTGGAAATGGTGTAACGGTTCGGCAGGAAGCCATACCGGAGTATTTATGCGGAACAAGCGTACGGAGTTTAACGAAACCCTCCGTTCACGCCTGGCCGAAGTACAGATTTCCTGCAGGGATGCACTGGAGGTAATAAGGCAAAGAGATACGCCAGAAACATTTTTCTATCTCGATCCACCTTATCCCGGATGTACTCAAGGTCATTACCGTGGATATACTCATGAAGAATTGTTTCAACTGCTCACCCTCCTGCAGGGCATTAAAGGAAAGTTCGTCTTATCTAATTTTTGGTGCCAGACACTCCGGTACTTTGTTGCCGTGAATAAATGGCACGTTGAAAAGATAGATATGCCTCTCAAAGTCGCTAATTTAACAAAGGCGAAACGTAAGACAGAGATTTTAATAAGTAACTACGAGCTGAGCCCGATGTTGTTTGGCTAATAACCTATCAGATATGAACACTTTTAAAAGTAAAGCAAGATGCCTTAAATGTGGCTGTACTAATCTTGTTTTAATGGAAATAAGTATTGCGTCTACAACTTTTGCTCAATCGATTGAATATGTGGATAAAGATTTATCTTACAATGAAGTCGGAAATGTAATTAGACTGAATACCAATGTAATCATTGTTGGATTTTTTAAAATGTGATTCAAATAATAGACATGCTGGAACACCCAGAAATATTTTAATCAAAACTAAACATAAGAATGATATAGTATTTGAGAAAAAGACGATTTTCTTCTTTCTCTTATATCAATCACTGACTGGCTAATCAAGAACAATCACCTTAATAAAGAGGATTTATTGTGAACAAGTAATAGAATTTAAAATTAATTTTTCTATAGATCTAATTTATTCATTTTTTATTTTTATTTTTGGAGACCTTATAATATTATCAGAATATTAAATTATATACTCGTTGAACTAAGGAATACACATTAGAAATAAATAAAAAGAAGATGGAATTAGACAATGTTATTAAAGATTATATTAATTCGAAAAATGCAGATTACGCTATAATGATTAATGGTGTTTGGGGTGCTGGTAAGTCATATTACTGGAAAGTAAAATTAGAACCATTAATAAGAGAACAAATATATAAAGATACAAGAGAGGAAAAAATTTGTTATGAACCATTACACATAAGTTTATTTGGGATTACCAATCTTGAGGAGTTAATATTGAAAATATTTGCTGAAGTAAATCCTATTCTTAATAGTAAGGCATCAAAAATAGGAGGGCTTTTATTTAATAAAGCATTAAGCTTTTTCAATATTAGTGAGATAGATGGTAAAGATATCAAGACTTTGCTTTCTCCATTTAATATATCGCCTAGATATATATTCTGTTTTGATGATTTGGAACGGTTAGATTCTTCTTTATTGTTGGATGTTCTTGGATTTGTTAATTCTCTAATTGAGAATGACTTGTTTAAGGTTATATTAATTTGTAACGAGAGCGAACTTGACAAGAACTGTAAAGGCTATAAGAGCTGTAAAGAAAAGATCATTAGATATACTCATTATTTTGAACCTAATATCCCTGCTATATTAGAAAGTATGATTTCTCCAATAAAGGAAACATATCGAAGTTTTTTAAAGCAAAAAATGGTCTATATTGGTGAAATGTATGCAAAAGGGTTATGTAATAACTTACGGACTCTAAAGTTTAATATAGATGTTTTTGAGAAAGTATATGATCAAATATATAACCAAAATGATTTGGATTATAAGGAACAAATTTTAGATTATTTCTTTTATTTGTCTATACTATATTCTATTGAATATAAAAATGGAATCAGTAACGAGCAACTAATGCAGTTGAAGAGCTTAACTGAAGATATAACTTGGAATATTGATTTGGATGGAGATGAGTACCCTTCATTTGATAAACCTAAAGTGAAACAAATGGTAGAAAATGATGAAGATTATTGGAATAATGTTAAAGAAAAATACACAGGTGACAACTGTGTAAAATTTGGTTCAAGTGCAGGACTACTCCATTATATATCAACTGGGTATTATAATAAGGATTTAATAAATGAAGATATTCAAAATATCATTCAGAGAATGAAAAAGGAAGAAGTTACCCAAGAACAGACTTATATGCAAAGCTTGATGGCTTTTTGGGATATTGAGGATGCACAAATAAATACTACTGTAAATGAAATAATACACAAAATACCTGAAGGTGTGTTTCAATTAAGTGCCTATCCTGCTTTTTTCGCAACTTTAACTACTTTGCAGAAAAACCATTTCATTGATTATAAAATGACTAGTGAAAAACTTTGCTCTTTATTTTTAGATGGGATTAAAAAAAGTGAGCTCAATGCAAGTTATCTTAAAGGAATGGATCATTTATTTTTTACTTATGACAGGAGCGATCCTTATTATCCCCAAATTGAAAATCGAGTTTTGGAAATCAATAACAAACTAGGGTATAAAGAAGTACTTAAAAAGTTTGAAGGTATATTATTAAGAATGAATCATTGCGAAGATTTATGGGATATTGTAGGTTATTCTTATCCTCTTTTGGCTAATATTAGCGCCAGTGATTTTTTAGAGTCATTCATTAAATGTAGCAATAAAGAAAAAAGAAAAATTGTTTCCTTTTTACAAGAACGATATGAAAAAGGAAAAATAGGACTTGAAACAATTAGAAGTGAGAGTTTGTTTTTTATTAAAATGAGATCCTTATTACTCAGATATAATAATAACTCTCCACAAGTTGGTGCTAGTTATAAGTATATGATATATATGCAGAAAATGGTGAATAGTACTTTAAATAGAATTAAAACCAAATACATTAAAAGAAAGCGGAAGACTTTGATGATAGGTAACGATGGATATGAATTCTATCTTGCATTAGGTGTACCTTCTATTAAATGAGTTTATATTTAGAACAAAGAGAAACAATATTTAGGTAAATTATATAGTAGATTGCATGCGTGTAAGAAGTTATCTTACACGTTTTTTTTGTATAAACATAACAATAGTAAATATGAAATTAAAATTATTGATTGGCTTAATGGCTTAGCTGGATTGAGAAAGAAAAGTATCTCTTGTTGAAATTGTAAGTTAAATAAATAAGCCTCCAAAGCTCTCTATAGACAAAAAGTATTTTGCTTCAATAAACACTCTCACAGACAATCGGTATTATATCCTATTTGACCGTCGAGTAATTTACATTGAATGATTTAACGCATAACCCCTACCAAAATGAGCTATTAGTAATCATGGAAAGGGAGTATACAAGTGAGTTTTATCAGACAATACGTATAAAGTCTATTAATATTTTGGTCACATATTGTAAGATTATCCTTAGTTCTATCCACTTAACAACAGAGCTATTAAACTCCTATCATTTTTCTAAATGTCATTTCTATTTCATTCATTATTATGGGTAATTTTTCATTACATCTTTTGTCAGATTTCTACTCTTTTCTAAGTACCGTTTAACATGTATATTATTTTAAAAATCCCGAATTTCAGCCTTACAATTCTCAAAGTCTTGGGCTTTACCTATATATTCTCCTATGAAGTCTTCGATCCATTTACACAAATGGGCTGGAAGATATATTCGATTAGGGTAATAAAAACCGCTCAAGTCTGCTAGTATTTCATTTAAATCATTCAACCTTTTTTCCTCCTCGTTTTTCCAACTATCACCATTAACCAAATGTCCCCGTTGAGTAAAAACACTAATTGCATGTGAAAAACGAATTATTTTTTCATACAACTCTGTAATAACTTTACCTTATTGTTCGTACACTTTAGTAAATCGAAACTGAGCTTTAGCTATCTTATAATTAGTAAATATATTAAAAATCTGTGTTATAATAGAAGTAGCTATCAAAATAATTATTGCATATATAAGGCCTATCTCTTTTAAAGAATATTCTACTATTTTATCCATACTTTTTTGGTTTCAAAAATACGTATAAAAAGAATAATGGACAATGTAAACAACACCTTTATTATTTTTAGAAGAAATGTTTCCCTAAAAAACAATCAAAGTTGTAAATCATCAACTGCATATTCACTTGAACTATATAACTTTACAAAAAAAATGGAAACTATAAAAATTCCCTTTACCGGCATTAATCGAAGCATTGATGAAGGTGTATCAACTGACGGCCAATGCATGGAACTTATCAATGCACGAATCAAAAACAGTTCAGTAGAACCAATAGGAAAGCCTGTTTTTATCCATGAGCTTGCAAATGCAGAAAAGGTGTTCTACCATACACTCGCTAAAAAAATACTTGTTCTGGAAACAGATGGGAGAATACAGGCTCTCAATGAAGATTACTCTCACTTTGAGTGGTTATCATCCGATCTAACTGGTAAAGTCAATGATATTGCCTTTCTGGGAAATATAGCATGCTTCATTACGGATACTCAGATACTATACGAGATATTTGAGAACAACGTTGATGGATACAAATACGTTAGTTCCATCCCTGAAGTACCACAAATTAAAATCTCGCAAATGTCTAAGGTCACAAGTATCTGCCCAGATTCTAAATTTCTTGGTGGTAGAAAATCTGATGGATTCACCAGCGAAGAGTTTATGCGTACTGCTGATTATAATGCTGTTGGATATTTAGACAATTGCATTGATACACTAAACAAAGAAGAATATATTGTTGGTCCTTGCCTTCTTAAATATGCGTTTAGAACATCTTCCGGAGAATATATAAAGGAGTCTCCCATCTTCCTGGTAGAGCACGGAACCCAGATAGATTATACCTTTGACTTTAAAGGAGGGGGTAGAGACTCATATAGTAAAAAAGTATCATTTTGCCAAATAAATCCTTTCTTCTATTATGATAACGAGCCTAATAACGCCACATTAAAGGATTACACTTATGAATTTGGCGCAATGGGCACCAAAATAGACTTCTCTTTCGATGATTTTGATTTATCTTATCTAACCCCTCTTATAATTTCCATTGATGTGTTTATTTCTCCAATAGACTGGTTCGAAAAAAAAGAGAGTAAATACGGAAGCATAACCTACAATCAATATCAAAGAACCAACAACGAAACAGAACAGATACTGAAAGCCTATCGTTTTTATAAAGTTGCAGAATTTTCATTGAAAGGTAAACAGACCTGGAGACTTGATGAATGGTCAAAAGACAATATCTCTATTCAAGAGCAATTGATAACATCCGAAACAAAACACTCTTTTTCTGCCCAAACAAACTATGTATATAATTCAAGATTGCATTTGGCTAACATCAACTACTCCTATTTTAAAGGATATATGTACGGGTATGAGAGCCAGACCCAAGAATCGAATACGGAATATACTCTAACGATTTGTACCGCCATTAGCACAGAACAAGGGGAAACCATTGTCAAAAACACGATATCATCAAAACAGTTAATAATTCCATTTCTTACATATCCTGATTCAAGGGCACATACCATGAGTCTGTTTATAACACCTAAATCAAGCAGCGGAGCGACCGGGGAAACTCTCAAAAAAGTATTTTCACTCCAGAAACACCCCTATCTCGATATCGCCTACTATTGCCAGCCAGCTCAAAGATGGGGGAAAATACCTGGTGATAGAAGCAGTTATGGTTTAATACTTTCTTCCTATTACATATCTATTGATCAGAAACTCGAATCTGATAAACCCGCAGAAGAGAACACACATTATACAGCGCGTAACGTACTCAAAGTATCAGCCTTAAATAGTCCAATGGTATTTCCAGCATCACAGACTTATCAACCAACAAATACAGAAATAGTGGGCCTATGCTCCAATACCACAGCTTTATCACAAGGGCAATTTGGACAACACCCATTGTATGTATTTGCCACAGATGGAGTATATGCAATGTCAGTAGGAACAGGCAATCTAGTCTATTCAACACAAACGCCAATAACACGCGATGTCTGCATAAATCCCAAATCTATTAAAGGCATAGATCAAGCTGTTATCTTTGCTTCCAAGCGTGGACTTATGATGATAGCTGGAAATACTGCAAAATCAATATCTGATGATATGATCGGATATCTCCCATCCTGTGTTACTTCTTCCCCTATCATCTCTAAGATAGCAGCTATAGGATCATTTTCTTTATCATTAGTAGAGTTTACTCAATATCTTGAAAAAGCAGAAGTAGGTTACAACTATCCGGAGAATGAGCTAATCATAGCAAATAAAAACTATCCTTATGCCTACTTATTTAATATGGAGTCAAGAACATGGTCTAAGATATCTTGTTGTATTAAGAACTTCACCAATAAATATCCCGAATGCTATGCTTTGATAGATAGTGAATCAGTAACTCCTGGTATTTACGATATGCAAAATAGTCATAGAAGTATATCAAATATACTCTTATTGACTAAACCTATAAAGATGGGGAGCAATGCTCACAAACGCATTATACAGACCGCGTTAAGAGGAATGATTAAGGGCGCAATGTCAGACTTGTATTTACGTGGTGAACCAGTAATGTTTAGAGGTGAAAGCCTTAATATATTCTCTGATATTGGGTTGTACATTTTAGGTTCCAATGATGCTGAACACTTCACCCTTATATCAGGTAAAGAAAGTATTGTTGATATCCGCGATCTTGTTACCAAAATGAATAAATCCAAAGCATTCAAGTTCTTCATGGTAGCCTTGGCCGGCGGTGTCAGAACCGACGTGTCATTAAACTACATGGAATTTGTTGCATCCGAAGCCTTTGAGAATAGACTAAGATAAAAAAGGAGAGGTATACCCTCTCCTATCCATTATATTCCACCCAAATCAGTTGCTCGTCTCCTGACTATTCCACTTATCATTCCGATAAACTTCACCACATCCCACATTAATTTTTCATTCCTCTGTTCTGGAACCGGAACAAGTTCCGGCTTTACAGTCAAAAGCCATTCATAATGTACGTAATTAACAATGTAATCCCCAATAGCCTTCTTCAATAACTCCATGATCTTATCAGCATGTGGAGGAATCCTTTCATAAGGTATCAAATTAATGCTGATTTTCTCACTATCAATCTGCCATTCAAAACATTTTACCCGCTTAATAAGACGGCCACTAATATTATTTAAGGCCGTTTCTACAGGTGAACGAAGCATATCATAATCATCTGAAGAAGTTTGGATGCTGGAAAAATCAACATCCTTTTTCTTCAAAGATTCTCCCTGATAGTAAGTACGAACATCTACTTCAGAGAAGATGGCACTTAACTGTATTTCAATATTCAGCGAATCCATTAGGTGGTAGGTTCAGATGAAGTACGTTTAGGCTTGTCTCTTTGTGCCCCAAGCAACCTTAATTCTTCTTCTATTTCACCGAGCCGATTATCAAAACGAGGTGCTTCATCAGGCTTAATAAGATTGAGCCACTTAGCCAAAGTGTAATAGGAAAGATAACTCAGCATGTTATCTTTGATAGTTTCTTTTTGGGTTTCCATGAAGTTAGATACAGCATTGGTGGTGAAAATGATTTTAGTTTTATTTTCATCCCATGAGTATGATGTTTTCCCAAGAACACGGCTCAGAATATTTCCTAATTTCGTTCCACCTTCTTGAGCTAGATCCTTTAACACAGTGTCGTCATCGTCATTAGCCTGAAGCTTTGCTGCCAGTTCTGCTAACTTAGGATCTGTTTTTAGAGCTTCGCCTAAATAGTAAGAATGCTCTTTCATTTGTTCGAAGAGACTTTTAGCTGTCAGTTCGAGAGTTATAACTTTACTTCCTTCCATAAAAATAGATATTTAATTATTAATTGCGTTTTGGTCTTTCTCGTTCTAAAAGATACTTTTTGATTGCGATAGCTTGTTCATCACATATCGTTCCGTAATAGGTTACCTCTTCTTTCGATGTCAGGTTGAACCATTGCATACAAATGTAATTTGAAACGTATTGTTTCAATGACTTCTCTAATGCCATCTTCACAGTCTGCTTCCAACTGGACGGAAGCACAAAGCAAAAAGCTGAAAACTCATTAGTTTCTTCTGATAAATACCCGTATCTGGAGACAATATCAGCAACACTGCTAACAGCTTCCCCAAAGTAACTATTCAGGAGATTTTCATCATCTTCTGAGGAAGATATTTGCTCAACATCCTTACTCTTAGCACCAGTGTATCCAGTTATTTTGTATACTTCCGGCATTATTTCAGCTTTATTTAAAGTTACTTCTATATTCATATCACAAATATATGATGATGAGAATTATTCAAGTTGTTATTTTACAACTATTTCCGTGCTTCTTTAATTTATAAATAGCCCATCCAACGCCACTTATAACAACTAAAGTAATTAAGGCCCAAATCATATTACTTATTTGCTTGGGTAATGTCGTTTCATCTTTCTGTTTCTCCTGTTCCTGCCTTACATTTTCCTGGCTTTGAGAAGACGATGAACTATCAGACTTCAACATTACACTGTCTGCAGCTGATACATTTGTATCCTGTTTAATCTTATTGTTTTCTTCTGTATTCCCCTCAGCCAGCAACGGATGCTTACCTGTATCCGGATTAATAGGTTTAGTGGTATCATACAATCGCCAATTCATTTTCCGACTAGTAGTACTATGTAAGAAGCTGGATATATCTTGCATAGAAGTAAAGCCAAAATCTCTAATCTGCCTGATACTATCTACTTTTTGGGTAGATATCTCTTGCTTCATGGCAAACTTATGACTTCCACACGAATATAGCGACATCATAGCAGACATTATAGCAAGTCCAATAATTCCCCAGACTAGCAATCCGAGGAATTCATGTTTCTGATCTTTAGTTAGTCTCATAATGTAAGCACCTGTTTACGGTTTGCCCCCTTCCGATAGCTCACGTGTACCCATGAGAAATGTTTCTCATCAATCAATTGATCGAAGGGAAGGCCTAGTTCTTGAATCAGACAGAACAACTTCTTATTCTCAGCCGGGCTCCCTCCGGTTATATCTGCCGCCCGTCCAGTCATGTGGTCGCTCGTAGCTGAACCTTTCACGGCTTTATTGAGTGCCGGGCAACGGAAACCACTGTTCACAGTGATTGGCTTACTGTATGCCTCCCGTAATGGGTCCAGTACGTTATCTACTAATGCA
This sequence comes from Bacteroides sp. MSB163, assembly GCF_036416795.1. Taxonomy (NCBI): domain Bacteria; kingdom Pseudomonadati; phylum Bacteroidota; class Bacteroidia; order Bacteroidales; family Bacteroidaceae; genus Bacteroides; species Bacteroides maternus. The sequence continues at coordinate 5,059,552 of NZ_CP143867.1, forward strand.
GTCATATTGACTACATGTTCCTTCTTACACCGGTTATCAATACCTAATTGATCGGCTGTATCTGATTTACAGAGTTCAGCGATTGTAAAGTACTTCATTTCTTTTCCTCCTTTTATTAATAATCACTTGGTGGCTGCCGATTGGCACATCCACGAACATCACATTTCTTTAGCTCGGCTTCTTTAAGACGCAATTCCAACTCATAATTCTTCTTTATAAGTTCCAGCTTTTCAGCCTTTAGTTTATTGTTCTCAGAATACAGGAAATCTACTTTCCCGTCTCTTGAGGTCATTCTTACATCGGACTTATCAAGTTGTCCGGATAAGTTAGAAATTACATTCAAAAGATTCTGTATCTCGGCCGCATCAGCGGAAGCATCTTCTTTCCGGGCATTCGTTTTTCGATTTACCCAGAAAGTTATAACCCATCGTATAGCTTCGAACCCACCTAATGTTCCGACTATAGCCAACCATTCGTTTAAGCCCATATACTTGACATTTTCAGAATTAATACTACCTTTGTTATCGCATAAGACCGTTAAGGTCTTAGTATTTTGTCGTTATCCCGCCCGGCCAGTGATGGTAGGACGGGATTTTAATTTATTACGATTTTGAATAATGCTTGGTCTGCTCGTTATTCTTGTAAAATGTCAAACCGTTAGAAGGAATCAAATAACAGGAATAATCATCAGAACCTACTTTTTGAGAACAAAAGATTGTTCCACTGTCTATTGAAGTTTCATTATATAACACATTATCTACATATCTACGCAGCCTAAGTCGTGGAAGATAATTAACAATACCATTCCATTCGCTTTCAAAAAAGCTCAAGCTCCCAACTTCTATACCGTCTTGAGTGTACATTTTGAGACTATTAGTAATCGGGTCTATTTCTATACGAGTACCATTCGAGGAAGTGGAAATCTTACCTACTATCTCTATTTCTCCATTTTCTTTAATTCTAAAAGAATCATTGGGGGACTTTATATTCTTGAAGACTCCACTTGTCGCATTTACCTCACCATTGAATTTATACTTCCTGTTTTCAGGATCAAGCTCAAAAATGACTTCATTATCCACCAAAGCGAAGATACCGGATCGTTCAACTCCATCAATTGTAATGCACTTATCCCCCTGGACTATGCCGGTCAAAATCGGTTCCTCGGCTGTTCCGGCATTCTTCCCCGTAAACAGCTTCGGAGATATCATATACTCGCTGCCTATCTGCACTTTATTGGTATCCCATCCTACAAGCCAATCAGGTACATTTGACATAACTTTGGAGATTGAACCCTCAGTGAGCAACACATAATCAGGAATTGACTTTTCATAGGTCTTCACCGCAATACTGTCATATGCCGATGATATGTCGAGGGATATATTTATAAAGTTAAGCGATTCTAAAGGTTGACTGGAAAGTACTTCAACACCTTCCTTTAAATAAGACACACGCCATCTGTCAGGAGCATAATCTTCCTTAGTACTTCCACTAATACGATACAACCTAGCTGTAATAGCATTTCCAGAAACAGGAACACTATGTATGTCACACGGGATATCATTAATCCGGATATTGTTCATATAGAATTCAATCTGCAATAGAACCGCATCCTTTCCGTCTGCACCTTTCAGGTTTTCCTTGACTTCAGGGGAAAGATTATCCCAGCCAAGGATCACATCTCCCATCGTGCACACATACTTTTTCTTGTCTGCATCCCATCGCCACGATATGGCACCCCCTGCAAGATAACCCGACTTGTCACGGTTGAATTGAGCGGAACCGTCACCAAATTCAGCTGATCCGTCAGGATGAATACAATAAACCGTATGTCCGCTGGAATCCGTACCCTTAATCATGCCGTTTTCGCAGTAAAATCCACGAGCACCATCTCCACCGGGAATATCACCGCCAAGACGGGTTTTAACTTTACCAGTCCAGTCCTTACTATCAATGTCGAACATGATATCAATAGCAGGCTGGCCACTCTCATCAGCGTGGATATAGATAGCCGACTGTCGGTTTTTGTCTACCGAATTACCAAACTGTACGATATCGTTCCCAACCTCTGGAGGATTGTTCACATTGCCCTCTTCATCCTTATCGAATTCTGACACCAAAACATGAATTACATCATCCACAACGGACGCAATCTCAACATGGTAGAATGTTTGTTTAGTTCCGGAGTAAGTCTGACATCGCATGAAGTCATGAGCGACAAAGCTCATGGTCTCATCCTCCAAGGTGACGAGGTATTCAGTGCCGTCTTCGGAGAGAGTAACAGTAGCGATCTTACCACATGCCTGAGATATACCCAGAGAACCGATTATCGCCCGCATCTTGCTTACCAGCATCTCGAACACGATAAACTGTTCACGCACCCGGATGGAATCAATTTCAAGCATCCATTTGCCCTTTACATACTCCCAGATTTTCCACCCGTAACCTACAAACCCGGACATGAAGTCTTCTACCGCTTCTGCCACCCATTCACCGGCCGCATTCATCACCTGCCTGCCCGTCTTCTTGGCGGAAGCAAGCATACCAACAACTTTCGCAGTGCTTAATATTGCCATTTTAATCTATTACGATAATTTTATTATTTCAATCAGATTTACTCCTGGCACATAATTCACGCCCAAGGTATTCCAGAGATATACATCCAATAGCCCATCGCTACCAACTGTTACATTGTCAATCTCGACAAATTGAGTCATGTTATTCAGTGGACTAAATGATATATTGGTCTCAACATTATTTGCAGAATAAAATATTGATGAGAACTGGTCTTCTTGAATAGCCGTGCTACAAGAGGGTAATATTCTGACTTTATATGTTCCCGCGGTAAATGCTTGGAATCTCAACATCGCCTTAATACCGGAAGCCACCCTGTCGCCACAATTATATCGACCGATATATTTTGCCGGATACGGCCCGCTATCGTCTACTGTCGGCTGGCGAACACCGGTATTTATCGTAGATATATCCACACCGTATTCACCGGGATAATCATTCTTGGCCTTTAAATAATTACCCACCTCATTTCCGGAAGTATCCTTCAACAGATTAGTCGTATAACTTGCTCCTTGAACAATCGACATATTATTTATGATCTCGCCATTGACCGTATCATAAGATATATTATTGCCAAGTTGAGCGAATGAAACGATAGTCTTTCCAGCAGTACCGCTGCCGCCTTCTTTCTGGAAGTTGCAAGTTATTGTTTTATTACTCTGCACATTATTAACGGTCGCTGTCCCGGTATTAGTCCCTACACCGGTACTCGTATCCGCGCCACTCCAACTACCGATAACATAGCCATCATTAGCCTGCGCGTTAACGCTTGCCTGTCCTCCCTCGGCAACATCTTGAACGGCAGGCGTCACAGTACCGTATGTAGTGTTATTCGCCTTTCCCGTTACTGTATAAGATACGGCCGGACGTTCGGAATATAAGATAGATGAAGACTTGATTTCAGACTCGCCAAAACTGTTTTTAACCTGCACGTATACAGTCTTGGATGCATAACCGGATGAAAGTTGATAAGAAAAAATTTTCGATGTGCCGACAATCCAGCTTGCACCGGATAAGTCGGCAGTCTCACCAACTTTATAATGAGTAAGTCCGCCAGGCATATTGAGAGTTATAGAAACCAATTGGTTGTAAGTCACCGTTACGCCATCATTGATTGATATCGAATTGAGCACCGGAGCGGCCTCATTAACTGATAATCTTGCAGCAAATGGAGCCTTCAAAGTATCCTTCAACTGATTCACGAAATAGTAGGCATCCGTTTTATCTTCCTCTGACAATGTACTTTCAAATTTAACCGTATACTTCTCGGCACATTCCAGGAGCAACTCGTTGAAATTCACATTTACAAGCATTCCTGAACCATGAGCCGCATAGCTATATCCGAATATCTTGTCGGAAACCGTTAATGCATCCACAGAGGTTATTCCGGATACAAGGAATGACAAGTCCTTAAAATAATAGTTCTTAGAAAATGGAACCAATATCTTCCATGTGACAGTATTATTGCTTACTATCTTCTTAATGACTGAGTTTAACCGCATCTGTATATACTCGTATATCTCATCCCAGGAAGCAACCCAAAGGCTATCGTCACCACCTTTCCCGTATAGTGAATAGATAGTTTCTAATAACTCTATTCGGGAAAGGTCTACGCGGTGTGTCGTTATACCCACCCAGTAGGGGTTATCGCTTGTATGTTGTTCAGCCAGTTCTTCCAGCTTTACATCATTAACGGAAGAATTGGTTCCGCCGTAAGTCCTTTTTTTGTATAATGAACCAGTTGATTTCAGATATATCTTTTCCAGATGATGTAATGAGCTACGGTAGAAGTCAACCAATGGAGACTCATCCGCCGCAGTAACATAAGCGGTATTACCGTCAGGGAGTCCCATTACTTTCATTCGACGATTCAGTTTATCCAAAACCTTATCATAATCGGCTTTAAACCCTTTTACAATATCTGCCGGATTAGTCTTGTCATATATACGCTCATCAACATTGTGGTAAAGCATAGAAACACCCCAGTCTTTCATTAAGTCAAGTTCAGGCCAAGTTATATATATGCTATTTTTATTTGTCCCATCTCCTATAAGACCGTTAGGATTATATTCGTTTCCCAAAGTTGGCCATAATGCAACGCTAAAACCGAAACGGCGATCATTGCCGCAGCCATCAGTATACACCAACGGATATTCTGGTGTATAACCGGTTGTCGGTGTGTTGCCAAGATGGAAAAACTCGCTGTCATCAATCCATTTTTGATTGATACGACGCCAAATTCGTGCATAAGCTCCCTCTACAGAGTCATCGGCCGTATAGGTAAATGCAAAATGCTTGTCATATTTAAGAGGTGCAAAACTCAAGTTCACAGAATCCGCACTAACACCAGAAGGAAGAACAATACTAAATTCGATAATCTCTCCTGCAAGTTTAAGATATTCGAGGGTCAGCATCAAGGTTGAACCGGCCGGTATTGCAGATTTGCATATCACGGATAACTTTGTCTCAAAGTCTTCCGTCACATACATCTGTTTGACTTCAATCGCTCCCGGATAGAACTTACCGGCAGAATCTTTCACGGTTATGTTTTTCGCTGTCAAATACATATTATTTCCCAGCGGTGAGTCACTTACAATATATTCCTTTTCTTCTCCAACAGAGGTAGGAGGAACTATCAGTGACACTGAACAAGCATATATATCATGTTCAGTAACTCCAAATCTGTAAGAACCAACTTTGCTTTCCACGTCAGATATAAGTATCCCACCTGACCCGCCTGCGGAGTTTTCAAGATTATCAACACGCGTCAAGAGCTGAGACAGATTTTGCTTGTCTTGAGTTGTATAGTCATTCGTTGACAGCCCTTTGCCTGATACAGCGTCCACTTTGCTGTTAACAGCGGAAACCACCTGATTAAACTCATCCGCTGACAATGTATCACCGGTATTTTTTATAGGTATATTCAAATTTGCCATATCATCTTATTTTTTATATTAACCTAATGCGAAAGAGAATGTATAAGGAAATCCCGTTGTAGGTGGAGTAACACCGCCACGAATAGCTGAGATAGGGATAAACACCATCTGCTGGATTCTTCTATCATAGACGGGAACTAACATATTATCCGCATCAATAACTCCAGCATATAATGTCGGAGCGGCATAACTCCACTCATTTTTTCCCTTAACGGAAAGTGAGCCAACCGGAGCACTGTCTACAGAGGAGTTGACATTACTAAGACCACCAAATGATAAATCCGTTGCTTCCACCGGAGCAATCTCCATCAAAGCGTCCTCATCCTCTTCGATAAGCGTATCTTCATCCTCTTCAAGCAAACAAGACATTAAAGAGGCCGGGGTGTTTTGTTTCGGAAGGCGCACGATCAAACCATTTTCAACGACGGCACCACCCAATAGTCCTAATAAATAGTTAGTGCTATCGATTTTGTCCTTACGGAGGAATATATCTTTTAAGATCTCATTGTTATTTGCAATCTCAACCAGTATTCTTAAGGCTGAATATGTGTTTTTATTCGTAGGAATTGTAGTATCCCCTACTTTTATCAAATAGATAGATGATCCTCCCCCACCTTCTCCGGGAGAAGAAACTATTTTCAAGGCAACCTTATTACCATTTACCTCAAAAATAACGTCGCTATTTTCTTCATCTATATGATACATATTACTTTTGTGGAATAAGACTGACTGCAATGTTCCTCATCTCTTGAGATGTTACTTTATTCTCAAAAATGGAATACACTAAACTAGCAGCCATATAGCAGATAGCTTGCGATACAGGTTCATTCTGATCAATATCTAAGTCTGTACCAGAGGTATATTTCGCTTCATACACGAACATTTCTAATTTAGAATCAGACTTTGCAGAGTATAGCATTAGTACTCTATTACCAGAATTATTATATCCCATTATGCACACAGGTTTGTAACTCCCAGCTCTTGTATAAGAATTGCATTGCTGTTTATATTCCTCTGAGTTTAAATCAAAAGCCACAATACAAGTTCTCTTCCAATTAGAAAGTTTGATCGCAATCAATGAAACAAAATCATCAGGAACAGGTATAAGACATTTCCCCTCACTATCCGAGGTCACGGTAACATCAGAAGAAACACCATTTTTCTTATTGACACATCTAACAGGAGAATTCATTTGTACCAAACTTACAGCATCTGGTATAACCGCTTTTATATACTCTTCTATTTTGACCGTATCTTCGGATAGGAGAGAAAGAGTCTCTTCCTCTCCTATTTCATTGAGTATTGCTTTGACTTTACTTATGATTTCCTGTTCAGTCATCATTATTTCCAGTTAGGGAATGAAACACCAATTGCAGCTGCTTTAGCCTGTATTGCAGTTTTATTTCCAAGATCACCAAGAGGAACATTATAAGGTTCACCCATTAAGATATCTTTCGCTTGCTGCGAATTCTTCACATCTGGATACACCCCAGCACCTTCACTTGTTTCACCAGATTCTGATACACCAGAAGTAGTATTTTGCCCTATACTTTCCACAACAAGCTTACCAGACTTCTGAGTTCCTCCTCTTTGAACTTGCAATGTACCCGTATCTCGAATCAAAACAGATTCTACCTCTTTGATAACCCCTGCTTTAAATTTAGGAGAATTTTCAATTGCTTGCTGAATTACCGGATTTGGGGTTGTGAATGTAGCAGGGACAATACCAGCAGTCGTTAAAGACCCATGACGGAAATCAACACGGATATGCCCTGTACCCATAGGAAAGACACAACTTTGTTCTATCATTCCATAAATTGCGTATTTTTTCTTATAAATCTTCATATCATAAAAATTATAGGACGGAGCAATACTCCGCCCTTAGATTGTCACAGAATCAGTTTTGAGCGTAAATTACACCCGAATATTTCTCCCAAGAAGTACCATTATACTGATAAATATCACCAGCCTTTGAAGCGGTAATACCGGCACAAGCAACAGTTAAATAAATGACATCATTCAACTTCGGATTTTCAGGTGCGTCAGTGGCGTTACTCCAATTAGTGATAGCAGAAGCACCGGGAATATTATCACCATCAATATCCTCACCATTGACCCAGATATGAGAATAGCCTTTCAACGCCAAAGCGTTGATAGAGATGATAGCTTTTCTCTTAGCCTCTTCACCCTCAATCTTTTCAGAACTGGTTTCTTCGTTCTTGATATAATAGCGAACGATACCGGACATATCAAGAATACCACCACTACAAGAATACCCCAGATAATCCAAAGTCGGTTCATGTTTCAAATAGAAATCTCCAAACACGGTGTGAAGTTTCGTACATGAGAATCCCCATTGCTGATCGGAAGTCATTGTGATATCCTTATGCTTGGTAAAATCAATATTCTGAATTTGTTCCAGCAAATCACGTCCCATAAGCCACCATGCTTCCTTAGAACAGTTCTGACCTGTGAACTTCAATTTTGCCAAAGCAATAATATCAGCAAATGTCCACGGACCGATGTGTTCATACTCACGCTTAAATTGCCAACGAATACCTTCGGTAGTATATACCAACTGACGCCCCATTTTGCCACGATCAACCATCAATTTGCCCTTATGGCTCACCCATAAAGAACGATTATTCTTTCTGCGGTGTTGCTTAATCATAGCCTCAGCGATTTGAGCTTCGTTAAAAGGAATACGTTTCTTTTGAGCATCAAAATAGTCAGAAACCACCTCATTCATGATAGTCTTCTGTAGGTATACTCGTTTAGGGGTCGGGAATACAACATCAGGAGCAACTTCCTTCTGAGTTTCGGCACATGCATTCGTCAAAATAACGATTTCTGTACCCTTTGGAATTGAAGGAAGTTTGCAATAAGCATCCCCTTCATTCGTCTTCGGGCCGTTAATTGCCATAACAATAGGTTTACCACTCGAATCTTTTCCGGTAATAAACAGCATAAGATCCACTCCCTTGATTTCCGTTTTTCCATCTTCGGTATATCCGTTGACTCCTTTCACCAACACCGTACCATTTTCTTGGAATAATCCACGATCATCCGAAGGGACACTGATAGGAGCTTGCTGGTCACCAGCAGAAGTATAATCTTCAGTAGTGAACACAGAAGATTTCTGTTCATCGATAACAAAGTGGTCCACTTCAAACCCTGTAACGCGAACTTTCTTCTTGGCTTTACGCATGATACCATCCAAGACGGTTTCATCCGTACCAATCAGGAAAATATCGTCATCAATATCCGGTTGGATAAGATTGCCTCCACCAACACCTCCAGTAGCATCTGATACTCCGGAAACAGTTGTAGGGCTACCTGGTAATTGAGTAGGTTCGCCTGCATTTCCCGGAGATGGTGTGGAACCCGGTGTAATTACAGTAGCATCAGCCATAAGTACACCGCCACCAACAAAGACGCAAATAAGCGTCAACAGGACGGAAAGAACCGTCCATTTCTCTCTTTTCAAAAAACTAAATACTTTCATCTTTTTAAAATTTATAACAGTTAATAATCAAGCATTTAAAGCAGCCTCAACGATAGAGCTTCTTTTTCGCATATTAGGATTTCCCAGAACACTCGTTATCCCTTTAGGTAACCCATCCCCACGTTCTTCTTTCATTTTATTGATGTTTTCGTTACGGCCTTTCACTACACCAGCGGCCAAAGCATCTTGAGTGTCCTTGTCGTAATTCAAACCTTTGTCCAAGAAGTCGCATATTTCACGGGAATAACTTCCCGACATGATCGGAGAAATAACATTCGTCCAAACCTTATCAAGAAACTCCTCTATATCATAACCTTTCTCCTGGCACCATCCCTCTACAATAGGCATGTTCTTTTCAAGGTTATCATTATATTCCTTCTTGCTGGCCTCCATCGCCTCCATTTCCTGCTTTCGTTCTTCTTCGGCTACCAGAATATCATCATATTCCGGAGTACCTTCTTCAGCAGTTAGCAGATCCTTTCCAAAATAGCGAGCCATTGCATTACCGGCACCGCGTTTCTTGTTTACAATATCGGCAAGCATCTGGGCCAAACGAGGATCTTCTTGCAAAGCTTCGGCAAGTTTGTTGCGTTGTTCCTTATTTCCGTTGATATATCCCATCAACATTTCAGCCGAAGACTCATCATCATCTGCATTATAACCGGGAATTTCGTCTGTAAGAAGTGACCTTAACTGATCCCGTTTTGTTGGAGTTTGAACCTGTTCGGTGACCGGAACTGATTCCGTTTTGTCAACCACCGTTTCATCCTTCTTTTCTTTAATATCTTCCATAAGCAAATTCTTAAATTGTTTGATGCACAAAAAAAGCACTAAAAAGGGAAACATGACCTGCGTTTTTACAACTAAAAGCTGCGTTTTTAGTAAAATCGCAACTTTTAAAGTATTACTTTAATTATATTTGCATAAAACATTATTATAATGGATGATATATTCAGAGAGATAAGAGATAATTCTATAAGAGAAGCATACTTTGATGCATTGAAAAGCTTACGAAAAAGTATGCCTTATATTTCAACCGAAGAAATTATTCAGGAAGTTATGAAGAAAGAGGCACCTCGTTTTTTCATAACCTATGATAATGCACGTAGGGTTATATCACTTATGCATCGTGGAAAACCTATCAAAGTTTCCAATGAAAATAAATTGTGTATGTATAAAGACTTATACGCCAGATTTCTAAAGTACAAACAAGAAATGAAAGCACCAGGCTATTGCGTATTAAAATATATCATAGAACAGCCAGCGCCTTCTTACTACGTGGCAATAGATACAATGAGAGGCATCATTTATAAATCAATAAAGAATAGATAAGATGATATTTATCATTTTCCTTGTATTCATATACTCCATTGGCTTTTATTGCGACACTACGCAATTAGGTATATATAATGGGTGCGAATGGTGGAACTATATTACTTATAGCTTTGTCCACACTAATTTTTTCCATCTAAGTATTAATTCTGCATTATTCTTGTTTTACTGGAAAAGGCTCAGGGACTTCAACCTATATATAATTATACCAATATTAACTATAACTTCTATTCTCTCAGCAATCTTTGCAACCTATCAGGAACCGACAGTCGGAGCCTCTGCAATAGTTTTATCTATGGTGGGCATCATTACTGCCGGAATAGAAAGACATTATATGCCGAAAGTCATTCTTCTACTCGCATTCTCATTTCTAACCACGGGCTTATTCGCTCCACATATAAATACGCTTATCCACGTATATAGCTTTCTAATATCATTTGCGATAAGCCTCTTATCCAGGAGGTTTATATATGACCGTAAATGAAATAATACAGAAGAACAGAGAACGACTTGCGATAATACGAAGTCCATATAATCCGATAACCGGCGAAGGATCAACATCTATTCCCCGGAAAAAGGTCTATATAAAAGACTGTCCCATTGAAGAAATGTATCTTCCGGAACAATTTGCAGAAACCGGTTTTGTGAAAAAGCTCATTGAGATTGGATTTAATGGGTATATCAAGTTCGTCCTCAAACAGGGTGTATCGGATAAAATAAGGAATGAACTTTGGACATCTTTTTGCCAGGAACGAATAAATTATGACTTTGAATACTGGGCCTATTCATGTATTCAGATATCGGCGAAAGGAAAAGGAAAAGACATAGCATTCTTACTTAACCGAGCACAAAGATACTATTTAAAAGAACTGGAAAAGCTTCGCATAGCTGGTGTCCCTATTGACATTATTCTGTGTAAAGCCCGTCAATGGGGCGGTTCCACTCTTACCCAACTTTATATGTTGTGGATACAACTTATACACCGTTCCAATTGGAACTCTGCTATCTGTGGACACATTGAATCCGCAGCCCGGAATGTATCTGGTATGCTTCAAAAAGCAGTCGACAATATGCCTGCATGGGCAACGGGCGGTATTCGCCTAAAAACGAATCCTTATCAAGGCTCACAGAAGACGCGTTCCATCAATACAACGAATAGCCGATATTCTATAGGTTCTGCTGAGAAACCGGAAAGTCTTCGTTCAGAAGATATATCAATGGCCCACTTGACAGAAGTCGGTTTATGGAAAGAAACTAAGGGAAAGAAACCGGAAGACCTTGTACAATCCATATTCGGTTCTATACTCAGCGGACCCTATACTATCAAGGTTTTGGAATCCACCGCCAAAGGAGTAGGCAACTATTTTCATCGTACATGGTTGGATGCAGTCGAAGGACGTAATAATTTCACTCCGGTATTCATTCCCTGGTTCATGATTGATATATATTCAAAACGTATCGATCCCAAAACATACAACGCGTTTATTGCCACCATGACCGAATATGAATACTGGCTGTTTGAGCTTGGTGCAACTTTAGAAGCTATTGCTTGGTACAGAGATAAATCGCTGGAATTTAAAGATAAATGGCGCATGTGTTCTGAATATCCGTCTACGGCCGCTGAAGCATTCCAAAGCACGGGCCGGAGAATATTCCCACAAAAATACGTCGAACAAGTTCGGACAACCACTCTCCCACCCTGTTTTTATGGAGAATTTGTAGCAAACGATATTAAGGGTAAGAATGCACTATCTAATATTCGTTTTGAGCACATAGAACCTACAAAGGACCTAAATAACATCCTGTGGGTATGGGCTCTTCCCGACTATACAGAGAAGTACTATGACCGATACGTGGTTAGTGTCGACATTGGCGGTACATCATCAGCAGCAGATTTCTCATGTATTAAAGTAGCTGACCGGCTCCCAATGCTTGAAGAAGGCGGACTACCGGAAATTGTCGCCGAATGGCATGGGCATATCGAACACGATTTATTAATATGGAAAGCCGTACAGATAGCGGCTGCATACGGAAATGCTGTACTTGTTATTGAAAGTAACACACTTGAAACAGAAGGAACAGAAGGTGACAACTTCGATTATGTATTGGATGAAGTGGTGGAATATTACGACAACCTTTATTCGCGTACATCACCAGAACAAATTAAACAAGGACTACCGGTTAAATATGGTTTCCACACCAATCCCAAAACTAAGCCTACTATTATCAACTTCCTTAAATCCGCAATGCGTGACTTTCTATATATTGAGAGAAGTAAGCCAACCACGTTCGAGATGGATACGTATGAACTAAAGGAAAATGGCAAGGAGATGGGTGCCGCTGAAGGCTGTCATGACGACTACCTGATGGCGACAGCCATCCTTGTATATGTTTGCTATAAATGGCAACTCCCGCGAATTATGCGGGAGTTTAGGAAGTCTAAAAAAACAAAGATTGTCAGCGAAGCTTCAATTTAAGCAGCAGTTTTCACGATACCATCTTCTGGAGTGGCGAATTGGTCATTATTCACTTTCTGCATAAGATTGTTATTACCTGGCATTACATCTTGCGGAATGCCCCCCATTGCCTGCTGATTCATCAAAGCCTGCTCGTTTCGTTTAATAGCTTCGAGTATCTTTGTAGCAAACGGATAAGAGCAATTTTCTAACAAAATCTTGACATCAATTGCATTTTTTTCAAAGAGTTGCATCAAGAAGTCATTCTGTAACATCTGAAATGACGGGGTATTAGTACCTTCAGTGATTTTCAGGTCAATCTGTGCATTCTGAACTTTATCCGGATCATAGTACTTTGCTTCTTCCGAATAATCTCTCCCAGACAAGTCAATGTGTCTGGCTGAAGTATAATATTGCTGGATAGTTTGCATAACCATATAATCCCTTCTTTTACGGAATGAGTTGAATGACTCAAACATTCCTTTCAAATTCAATGAAGAGTTCTGAACTTGTTGCGCATACAGACTGGCAGCTGTACCAGCACTAGGTTGTTTACCTTGCATCGCACTATTCACGCCGGAAATATCATTGATGAGCTTCAACTGCAAATTCAATAGCTCATAATCACCGGCAACAGCCGCCTGGCCATTATATTGCTGAACGACATTACTAAGATTCTGACCGTTTTTCAGGTTACAGAACAGAACTCCATTATACCGCACATATTCGTCGATTATTTCTTCGCGAGTCATACTTTCAAAAGCCGATTCATCAACAATCAATACACCTTTGGAAGACGAACTACGAATGAAATCAATCAATGTCATTGTTCGGTTGATAGCACGTTGCTGGTCTATGAAATCCTCTACATAATTGAAGACCTTTCCCTGTATCATCGGGTACACATGGAAAGCATAGTTATGCGAACCATGCCAATAAGGGCTCCGGCCTTCTTGAAGAATGTCTCCCCAAGGGGACATGTACCGGTAATACCAATACTGTTCATTGCCATACTCATATTCGATCAACAATATGTCCTCCGGCAAAACACCATGAGCAAGTGCCTCATTCGTTCGCTGTTGATTCTCCCAATCAATTTCCTTCTTTTCGTTCAATCCTATATAGTAGAATGTACCTTTCAGTGTATCATGACAGAAGTATGCCTCCCGGCTCTCCAACCTCCACCCAAAGATAACCCGGCACAAATCAGGACGAGATGGGGTGTAGAAATCTAAATCTTTCGTTTCCCTCCCCTGCAAACCATCATAAGTAAGATATGTGTCGCTCACACGATATATGTTCTCAATCCACTCTTTATCAGCCCGGCTTTTAGCAAATAGGGAAACAACCTTATCGAGTGGCATATCATACACTTCACCGATACAATTCAAGTCCCAGGTACGGACATCCTCAATATTCGTATTGAAAAACATACGCGCTGGATTACAGCCATAAACCCAAACATCATTCATCCGTTTAGCCGGGTTCCAGCCATATTCCACACGCTGGCCCACATAGCCACCGCATAACATTAATCTGAGACTATCAGAGTCCAACTCCCGAATTTCATTAAGATCATGGACATATTCAACCGCAATACTCATCATCTCTCCGATTTTGGCCTCTTTCTGATCCCGGACCGTACAGATAGACTGAGTTACATTATTACGAAACTGCCCGTCAATATTTTTAAGAATGGGACTAATCATATTGTTTTTCAATGGAACCTTACCATTCTTTTTGATTAAGTCTGCTTCTCTTATCATCAAATCCGTTTCCGGGTCTTTAATATAATCTCCCCACTGGTCCTCATAAGCGTACATCACACTACGGCGCATCTTTTGACGAGCCTCATCCAGTGAAGCCCAATATTTACTGAATTCATCCAGAATATCCAGATGCTTCTCGTTACGTCTCTGTTCACGAGAAGCATCTTTCTTACGTACTGGCTTTACATTTCTATTCAAAAACTTATTCATAGCAACACATTTTTCACAAAAGTAAGACAGTTAACCCATTAGGTAGTTGTTGATTTACAACAAAAGCTACTTAATGCTCCGAAGTTCTTCTACTATTTCTGCTTTAAGAAGGTTCAGGGCAGTCTCATACGCTTTTCGAGTCTCCCTATCCGTTTCCTCTTTTATCAAATCCTGATATGATTTTACTCGTTTCTGATATTTCTTTAATACCGAGTAACGTTCATATTCAGATGAGTTCTCCAATTCTTTCAACTTCGCTCTATACTGTTCATTCCCAGTCTTTATTTCTTTTTTATAGCCGCGAAGTCTATTCTCAACGACCTTATAATCGCCTAAGTAATTAAAGTATGCCTCATTTACGCGACTGAAAACATTCCTTTCATCACCACCACTCAAGAACCGATTTAATACAGGAACACTCCGCCACATTCTTTCATCTTCGTCCCAAATCATTGAAACCGTCTTTCCGACCTGATTTATGGTTTTCCCCAATCCTCCAAAATAGCTTTCAAAGAAATGTTCAAAAATTGCCGGGTTCATATTTAATAGCCCTCTATCGTATTTATCACCACCCGTTACTTCATTCAGTAATTTGGCAGAGGAAACAAGAGCCTTAGATGTGCCGGCATAAGCTTTAGTCCATTCCGGCATAAGTTCATTGAAATTATCTTTGTAAATGGGTTTACCAAAGAAATTTCTATTCTGTGCTACCTGATAAACCGGTTTACCAGCATCAGGCATTAGATTGCCAACAACAGTACCAACTATATTTTTCGTTGGTGTACCTTTGGGAATATTCCACTCTCCACCACCAAATGGGTTAATAGGCAGTAATTCGGTAAACTGTCCCATCAACTCCATTCCAATATTGCGATTATCCCCTTTACCTTCCATATAAGAACGGAACAGTTCGCCAGCTCCATAAAAAGCACGCAATTCGATTGGTATTGGAATAGTAAGGAACTTATCACCACCTAACCAGAAACAGAAATTATTCTTCCTTACCCATTCCGGCAGGTTTTCATAGGCATCTTTATCATCATCACCACCAAACATACCAATGAGTAAGTTATTCATGATAGGCAATAATATCCCAGCTGCAGTAAAGCCACCAATTGCAGCAGAAAAACGCTTTGGATTAGCCTTTGCTAAATTCGCAAAATTAGCTAAACTTTGTACAGCAGCATTGAAAAATAAGAAAAGAGACTTAAATGTAGTAGCGCCCAGGCCACCAGCTCCTTTTTTATTGAAATTCACCGTAACTTCTTTTGCATCACTAATACTTCTTGAAATGCTCCGTCCCATTTGACGGCTCGTCATATAAGTAGTGAAACGACTTACATCTTCAGCACATCTATTACCAAACTCAGTCCATTTTGCCATAAACTGGAAAGCAGGTACAATCCCCATTGTTGTAGGTACGGTAACTTTACCTGGTTTAACTCCAAATATCCGTCCCAAATCGACAAGGCCTTTAGCATCCATAATTGAACGCTCTATCATCTTTCGATGTTCTTCTACACTATGTAACGCCGTGTAGCCTGTTTCTCCACCATTTTTAAGAAACTCCGAAAAATAACGTTCCAATTCATTATTCAGGTCGAGAGAGTTCTTCTCAGACTTATATAACAATTCTCCAAGTCTTAACCCCAGTCCATTTTTAATTAGATTCCTTCTAAAACGACTTGAATACTTATGATCTTCCTTAATAGTTATTGCGGAAGTGGAAAATATCACATCTCTTGCCAAATTGCTAATTACAAAAGCCGGATTTCTGGTCGTAAAGTTTGCAGCCATTTGCCGATTGATGCGCTTAACCAAGTTTACAAGTTTATGGGAACCACTATCTGGATTTGTCAAACCATTCATAGCCTGTGCCGCCCTTGGATTACCATTGATATAAACAGTGTATTCAAGGCCATCCTTCTTTACTATGACCATGTGCTGCCTTTGTTCTCTGGGCAATGCCCTATATGGTACCTCTAACCGTCCTTTGCGAGCCAGTCCTTCTCTTGCAAGCTCTACCATTCTTCTTTCAAATTCTTCGACTAAAGCAGCCACTTCCTCCCCTGTTGCGTCTTCCGGTATCTCAGGTAGAGCTTGCTGCCATTCATCTCGCACCCCATCATAGGTATACCACATTTGCTTCACTGTAGCAAGGCTTGTTGGATGATTAATAACCATTGCCAGGAATCGTTGTTTCATAAGATTCCTATTCCCCTGCATGATGGCACTTTCGGCCATATTAGCTATTGTTGCCAGCGGATCGTCAGCCTCAGACACCCGACCTTCCATTTTCTTCACAGGTACATTGAATATTGGACGTTCTTCCATGATATAATCATAAACATCTGCTGCAGTATCCTCTTTCCAGCCTCGTAGTGGAATATAATACTTGAACATAGTACTAACTTTCTGATAAACATCTTTTGTCATTAAGCCGCACTCATAGGTCTTTTTGAGACTTTCTTTTGTTGCAGCATTAATCTTTTCCCAAAGAACAGTAGTCTCATTAGCTTCTTCAAAAGTAGATACTAACTTCTCAGCCTCAGTAGTAAAATTCTCTTTCTCACTAGTAAGAGAAGACAAGCCGGAGAAGTCTTTTCCACGAGCCTCAAAATATGCATCCTCTGCAGCTTCTTCCATCTCGGACTTTAAATTATCTCGCTCCTCATCAAAAGTTAACCCATCAATACCACCATTGGCCAAAAGTTTTTCCAAATCATTAAGCTTTTCAAGAAATGGCTCCTTTGCTTTCTCCGCAGCACGTTTGGCAAATTCTTCATTTCTTTCAAGACCATGTTTAGCTTTCAAATAATCCAATATATCGTCATACTCTACCCCAGTCTTTATTAGTTTGTTCACTTCTGACATTATCGGATCAAAGAAATTCATTTTATAAAATTCCTGTTCAAATGAATTCCTACTGCTTAATTGATTTTCGGCCATATAAGCATTTTCATAATCTGCAATAGGTTTATCTGTTTCCTTTTCAAGTGCTTCTTGCAGAGTTTTCAACCCCAACATGCTATCTTGATACGCTTCTTGATACTTATACATCCTATCTAAAGTACGGGCCTCATACAAATGTTTAGCTACATCTTTTTCAGCTGTTGCATTATCACTCCTGTATTTTTTCCGAACCGGTGTCTCTCGGTAATTACCAACTTTCAATTTATATCGCATGGACATATCCTTAGCGAAAGCATCTGTCGAGTGTCCTTCTGTCTTCAATTGATAGGTTCTCCAAAGCATATATCGTAAATCTCCATCATTCAATCTGAAACCAAGTTTGATTTTAGCTCGACGGAGCATATCTGTGAGCAAAGACTTAATTGTCTGTAAGAAACCATTTTCACGTTCAAAACCTTTTTCGGCCAATTCAGCAAGATATTCCTCTGTGGCCAAATGAAAATCGTACCCGCGTTTAATTCCAAGGTCAATGATTTTCTTTCTTGTTGCTGGAATAGCATTTTCAAAAACCTTATCAATGAAATCATCATACTGTTCCCCGAATACTTCATTCAGCCCACGATGTCCAACAGTTTCATGCAATACAGTAGCCTGCGCATCTTCAACAGATACGGCATTAGGCAGGTAAACGACAACTTCTTTTGTTTTTGAATCAAACCATCCTTTCACATTACTTCCATTTTCTATTTGGATGCGAGCATCATCATCATTCGGCAATTCATCAATGCTGTTTATAATCCGTACAGGAGTATTCAACATCTTCGCCTGTTCCACTATAACGGAAGACAGGCGCTTACTATTCCTTGTACTTTCATCTTCAGCAATACGATATTTTTTATTTTCATCCGATGCTTTAGCTTTTTCTTCCAATTGTTTTTTCAAGCCCTCAACTTCCTTTTCAGCTGCTTTTAATTCATCTTCGCGTCCCCACGGAGTATTCATTGCTTCCGTTAGTCCCTGGACCCTCTTTTCATAGGAAGCTATCTTCTCATCAATATCAGACAAGTTTTTCTCCACGGCCTTCAATTGGTGCTCAATACTTGACATCAAACCTTTACCACCATTGAATTGGCGTCCTTCAACAATATGTTCATTGCCAGCATACAGTTCATACACCATCCTACCCTCATTGAAATGAACAATGACTTCCGCCTTGCTATTATTCAACATTATTTTTAGAGGCGCTGTCCCACGATTAAGGCTATATGCATCTTCATAAGAGGCAATAACCGGCTCTAATGCAGGTCCAAATTTCTCCGTATAAGTTTTACCGTCAACTGTAACACTCTCAACGCCGTCAGGGAAATACTCACTTATAGTTTTATAGGCACGTTCATATACTTTCTTCTGACCTTTATCATGGATAATTCGATTTCTGGCATACTCAATACTCTCAGCCATACCACTCTTACTGTTTGCATCACTTCGTTTTAAATTACGTAGTTTCTTTAATAAATTCTCAGCAACAAATAGGAGTTGAGCCGTCTTATCACCGGACAATGTAGCTGCCATCTGGTTAAATGTCATTCCGCTGGGGTCCTCATCATCCTGTTCTTCCATAATACGGCCAGAAACATTACCTTTCATCATTTGATTAATGAAGTTCTGTTTTATTCTCAGGCGGTCATAAGCTGTAGCATCCAAAGTTCCCTGAACACCATAGGTCACTACATTTACAGGTTTGCCCCACAGAGCATAATTATTGCCTTGCCGAAGGATTCTACCATTCCTTTGTTCAAAGTCCATAGGACGTACCGGAGCATCAATATGATGCAAACCATATAAGTGATCCTGAACATTAACGCCTACTCCCATTTTCTCAGTACTGCCAAGTAATATACGAACATCACCAGAGCGTACTTTCTCAAACAAACCTTTCCGACGTTCACCATCATAGTTATTAATGATAGCAATTTCTTTGGCAGGTATTCCCTGGGCTATCAGTTTTTGTTTTATGTCCTCATAAAGATTGAAACGAGGAGTATTCGGATCATAGTCAAACAAATCCATTTTGGGCTGTTCCCCGGGAGACTGATAACTATCACAGAAAATAAGTTGTGCCCCTTTATCCGCGTTACTTTCATTATAGAGTTTTACGACATTTGATACAACCTGATTAGTCTTGCTATTGGGATTATCTGCAAATGAAGGATTAAGTAATCGGAGATCAATCGCAGCTTGTTTTGCTTTAGTAAAAACAACAAGAGGAAGTGCGCTCATTCTTCTTTTCTCTTTACCGCTCATTTTGCTGAATCTTTCCAACTCACTTATGAGAATCTGCATTACGTCTTCCAGATCTTCGTTTTTATCAATGACAATATTGGTCATCGCTCCATCCCGGAGTTTTGGAATACTACTACTTTCCTGAAACTCTTCTACATCTTCCGTCAAAACAACATCGGCATGACTACGGAAAGCTTTCACCAACTCCGGTACATTGACATAACTCTTAAAGCGGTCCGCAATTTTGAAGTTCCCGG
This sequence comes from Bacteroides sp. MSB163, assembly GCF_036416795.1. Taxonomy (NCBI): domain Bacteria; kingdom Pseudomonadati; phylum Bacteroidota; class Bacteroidia; order Bacteroidales; family Bacteroidaceae; genus Bacteroides; species Bacteroides maternus. The sequence continues at coordinate 5,079,784 of NZ_CP143867.1, forward strand.
TAGCCGTAAATTCAAGAGAAGGTTCCACCGTACCGAATGTTGTTGCAAATTCATCAAAAGTCTGAATGTTATAAGCTTCAAGAATATCAGGGGCAACAAAATTCATCATAGTCCAGACTTCTGCCATCGTATTCGTTATAGGAGTACCGGTAGCAAGTATTACATTACGGCCGTTATTCTTCTCCTGTACCCATTTGGCCTTTAGTAGCAAGCTGTTTGCACGTTGGGATGCAGTAGTATCAATACCTTTAACATTGCTCATCTTACTAACAAACCCAATCTTCTTATAGTTATGAGCCTCATCAATAAACAATGCATCTATGCCCATTTGCTCAAAAGTCAATACATCGTCAGTTCTCCGATCAAGCTGGCGTTCCATTTTAGTTTTGATACGATTCTCAGCCTTGGCCCTATCTTTTACTGATCGTTTTTTAGGTTTCTCAACTCCTTCAAATTGATTTTGAAGGTCAGCTACTTCCTTTTCTAATCTACGCCTCAAAGAGTCATTCTCAGTAGCCCCAATAACTCTCTCATACTCCTCAATTTTTTGTTGAATGAGTTTCTTCTTTCGCCCCTCATCATCCGGTATAAATTGCATAAATGATTGAGGTATGATAATCGCATCAAAATCCCCCGTTGCAATCAGATTAAATAAACGTTTACGATTATCTGCACTTCGTTCGTCTTTCCCAGGAGCCAAGACATTAGCACCTGGATATAGTTTATAGAAGTCTTTTACAAAATCTTCCAATGTGGCATTTTGAACAACAATCATAGGTTTTCTGGCGATTCCCAAACGCCGCATTTCCATCGCGGTGGTAATCATCGTGAATGTTTTGCCTGTACCTACTTGATGAGCATACAAAGTGCTTTCCCCTAAACTACGCTGTACAGCTCTCATTTGATGGATACGCAATGTTATTTGGGAATTAGAATTTGGATAATGTTCAAAAGCTGGCAGGTCATATTCCTTCAGGCGGAAGTTATTATACTTGTCATTGTAAATCCGTTCTAACTCTTTATGAAACGCTTTCTGCCCGTCGATGTATTCAATGAATTTATCAGAGATTTCCATTACCTTCTCAGCAGCGGCTTGTGTCTCCACCTCATTGACGACACGTATCTTTTGTTCCCCGTTTTTAATCTCATCATAAACTTTCGGTTTCCGTTGATTTAATGCAGCCTCGAATAAATTAATCGTTCCAAGCCGGTCAGTTTTATATATGCCGGCTTTTGCATAATCTGCTACACTAATAGATTTGCCTGTGACATATTCATTTAATACTGAAACAAAATTCAATCCAGTATCCGAAAGCCCTAAGACATCCTCCGCAAACTTATCAATGAACTCAGTAGGTATCCAGGGGGTACCAAGACGATAACTTATATCACCAAAACGTATCATTTCAGGTTGGACATTGATAAGTTCTTCCACATTCTTTTCAAAGGCCGGGTCACGTTCCGCTGCTGTTCTTGCCTCTTCCAGTTTTTCTTTAACATTACCGGAAAGATATGTACCCCTATCTATTAAGTCACCAGTCAAAGGGTCACGATATGCCACCCCATCACGCAACATATCATCAATAACTTCCTCCTCACTCTTCGCTATTAGTTGAGAAATATATGGGATATCTATAGCGCCACGATAGGAGCGACTGATGTTTACAGCATCCTGCAAATTATCCACTTTAGATGGTTCTTTCACAGGATAACTAACTCGTTTATCCAAAATGCCTTTACCTTTGGTTATTTGGTAAACCGATGATTTACCTGTGGCAGATGGCACTTTGGTAACGTCTTCTAATGATAGAGGAAGGTAACGTTCAAAGTCTTCTACGAGAACATTATCTAATGCTTTGTTACGATTGAGTGTACCGTATTTTTTTGCAAAAGCATCATACTGCTTATTTAGCTCTTTCCTTATAGGTTCAGGGTCTATATCTAAGCTCTGTTCCGCAGCAATAAGTTTCTTTAGTGTGGATTTAAGATCATTGTAACTCTGTACAGCATCTACCGTTTTCTGCAATTTACCGTTGTAGGTAAACGTTTCTTTTACGGGAACAAGTTCTAAAACCCCACTCATGGCAACATATATCTTTCCATCTTTAACGGTCAATGTTCCATCTTTCTGGGTGGTTTGTTCTTTATCCTTAACCACAGCACTATTCTCTACCTTTCCCAAAATATTTTCCGGTAACTTTCCGATAGCTTCACTAATCGCTTGAGATAAGTCCAGACCAGACCGAGCCTTTAATGTCTGCGAAGCTCCACTATATAAGCCACCACTACCAGCATCAAATGCCGTCATCATTTCTCCCAGCATCATTTCAGGACGGGCAGCAAAATATTCATTAATCATTATGGGTTTCGTCCGCTTCTCGCCTTTTTCTTCATAGGTACCCTCTCCCACAGGAGTAGTGGAAATATAATTCACGCCATTAGCCACCTCACCTGCTTTTCTCTTACGGAATACTAGAATATCAGCCGTAACACTCGTACCTGCATTTTTTTGGAAAGCATCATTGGGCAAGCGTATAGCTCCAACCATATCAAAACCATTACCGGCAACAAATTCACGGAACCGGCTGTCAGCACCATCCATAGTTGCAGACGACGTAATAAATACTCCTAAACCATTTTCTTTCAGTTCAAGTAATCCCTTTGCTATAAAATAATTATGAAGATTGTATGCCCCACCAAGCTTTTTCCTAAGCGACTTATCCAAGAACTTATCATAAGGAGCATCTTTACCAAAAGGCACATTGGTAATAACAAGATCCTTACTTTGTGGAGCAAACTCCGTCTCATAGCCCTGTACCTTTGTATTAGCATCCGGATATAATGCTTTACTTATCCTCCCAGATAAACTGTCAATCTCAAAACCGCTGATTTGAGAATTTTCGGCAATACCTTTAGGCATCAAACCAAGAATATGCCCCACTCCCATGGCTGGTTCACTTATCATTCCACCGGTAAACCCTACGCGTGTAGCAATGTTCCAAAGATTTCGGATTATAGGTTCGGGAGTATAATGCGACGTAGTAGTTGATTGGACCGCACTTCTAAACTCTTCAGGAGAGAGTAATTCTTTTAGTTGCTTGTAGTAAGGGAGGTACTTCGCGTTCCAGTTGGCATCGGCAATCCAAGAACGTTCACTGGCTTTAAATTTATTTTCATCTAATGCGTTAGCCAATCCTCCCCAGCCTACATAACGGGCTAACTTTGCTTTTTGCTGTTCCGTAGCCGGCTTTCCGCTATTCTCCACTTCTCTAAGTGTACGGATGGCATCAATGTTTGCCTTTAATTTGGCAACATCACCGGCAGGAACATCAATGTGGTTCTCACCGAAATTATAGTTATTTCGATTTCGTTGAACTTTTACAGGAGAGACGACGCGGCCTGTTGACTCAGGTATTCTTCCGCTTCTGTCCGCGTCAGGCACATTATGTCCATGCACGCCTGTATCGTTTCTTCGCCGTTCAATTCTGACAGTTTCTTCCCGTGTTTTTCCTCCCATGCTTCTATCCGTATCCGGATTTCGCTCTTCGGAGTTTCTTCGTTCGCCATGATCTTCTAAATTTTGATTAAACAAATCCTGCATCTCGGCAGGCTTATTACTTTCACTCTTTTGCGAAGATACCGTATTCTCAGATGATTTCCTATTATTTGACTTACTTTCTTTGGCAGGCAATGTAGCTTTACCTATGGATTCTACAGGCTTGTCAAATGAGTCAGTATCAAAGTCCTTCACTGCATGGTATTCATCCATGTCCTTCTGAAAATCTTCCATACCCGGGAACTGGCGTGCACCCTCATAGAAAGATTTCAGATATGGACGAACGGCATCGCCAACATCCTCAATCATTCTTTGGGCAAAATCTCCGAATTTCCTGGCACCAGCTTCAATATGATATGCCGCCATCTCCGCTCCGATGGAAAACAATTCAGGGTCAAAACCAATATTCATTTGTCCAAGCTTTCCACGAAGTTTATTCTTCAATTCTTCGTATCTATCCTTAGACACCAATTTATTGGAAACCCCATATTCCACCGTGTCGGCTTGTAATACGTCTTCTGACTGTATTTCTGCGATATTATCAGCATTTTCTTTTGCAATCTTGTATTCAGCAAAAGGTTTCGTCTTACGTTTTGAAGATTTCACCCACTCATTGAACACCTCTTTTGATACTTCTGTAGTCTTTCCTAAACCTTTCCAACCTGGAGAATAGTTCTTCATGTAAGCCCTCTTTGCTGCCAAAGCAGAATTGAAGCCATACATTACCTTGTGTTCATCAAAGGAACCGTCTTCATTCATCTGGTCAATGACATATACTTTGCCACCGGCCGGATTATCCGACAAGAATACGTCAATATGATCACCGTCCACTCCTTCCGTACCACGGATATAACCATAGGTGTTGTTCATGGTAACACTCCACGGTTGGCCATTAGTATCTACCCCCGAACGTTCACTACCTTTCGGGTTCTCAATAGTAATGTCGTACCCATCAATCTTAATATGCCCTTTCTTATAGTTACCGGCTGACTTCTGTGCTTCAGTTGGATTAGTATCTACTTCCTGTTCAGCATCAAATAGACGCTTAGACTCTGATATTCTATTGGTATAATCCAATATATCTTCCCCAGGTTCCAATTGGGGAGAAACAAATTGTGCTGGATTGTTTTCTTTCGGGGTGGGAATATTACGTTTGAAATCAGCGTCAATGACATAAACATCACCTTCTGTATCTTTCAATACATTACGTGGGCGCAGATCTGATATGGTAACGTCTCCATTTGAATATTCAGCTTCACCTGTTTTATTGAAGCCAAGAGCCTGCATATAGTTACCAATCTCTTCTGGAGTGGCAAACTCTGCATTATCTATATATTCTTGTTTATATATTGGATAAATGGCACCGCCATTACCAAACCTGTAAAACCAACTAATTCATACTTTGTCTGCGGAAAAAGCTCATTATGAAGGTCAATGCGTTTGAATAATTCTGGAAGATTCTTACTGTTTACCAAGTTATTCATCTTGTAAACAGCATCGTTTTCTCGATCTAAATAAGTATCATTTTCATTTCCGCTAAGGAATGGTGTACCGAGGTTGGAAAGATTTTGTATAGGAGTCCACAAGCCGCTTTCTTTGGCCTGTGCCTCGATCATTTGATTTACTTCTTGCTGGTGACCTCTGCCTCTTTCGCTTTCCGATGCATTTCTTGATGCCTCTTCAATTCTTCGTCGTAATTGATAGACCGGTTCTTCCTGTTCGCCAGATATTTCAAGCAACGTTCCGTGCTCTCCTTGTGGAATTGATTCAGATACTTCGTCATTTTCGTTAACTTTTTGATTGTCACCTTGCAAAGATACAGAATTGTCCTCAGAGTTCAAAGTATTGTTACCATTTTCCTGAATAGAAGAAGATGGTTCTACAACAGACAAATCACTGACTGTAGGTTGTTCTGTATTTAATAGCTTCCGCGTATCTATGTTTTCTAATTGTTCATTTGGGATAACTCCGTTATTTTGTTCTTCACCTTCGCTATTCTCTGTTGCAGCAACTTCCGATGTTCCGGGTTCTCCGTGCTGCTTAACTTCTTCTCCAGATAACGGAGATTGATTTTCTCGGCTATCCTCTGTCTGTCTTTCTGTTCCATTGTTATTTTCAATTTGTGAGTAAATGTCATCTAATTCATCAGCAGTAAAACCACCATGATACAGTTCCGAGTTATTCTCTTCCATAGACTGAATTATAGCTTCATCTGCAGCTTCTTCATCAAACTCATTACGGAACTGATCGTATTGCTGAATGTAATCATCTAAAGCCTCATAATAGCTATCGGTGCGCTGCGTATCAGAAGCATCCATATCAGCAGTCAAAGCCTCCTCTATTTCATTCTTCTGTTTATCTGTCAATTTATCTATTTTTTGATCCGTCTCTTTCAGTTTGATGTACAACCGACCTGTGTTACTTTCCGGACCACCAACAGGAATACCCATTTCTTTGGTGGCTATCTCACTGAACTTGGAAGATAAAGAGCGCATTGTATCTGATACCTGACTGACATGGTTCGAAGGATTAGTAAGCATGAAATCAACTATATCCTGTTCTGTCACCTCTACCCCATTTTCACTTAATTCCTGAGCAATAGTATCTATTTCTTGACCGTCTTTTCTTAGCCAACCTTTCGCTAAAGCACCAGTTATCTGATTACGATCGCCAAAGCGATTAAAAGAAGAAGTACTAACTTTTCTACCAAGTAACTCACGTTGCCATGGTTTCAATGTCTGTTCATGGCTGGCCAGGTCCTTAGCGGCAGAATAAGCACCAAGAACCTCATTGGCATCATCTGAGTTATCAGCAACCCAACTAATATAATCCTCATCAGTACGCACTTCTTCCGGTACCTGTGAAGTCTCCATACTCTCAGAAGTATCTGATTGTTCAGGAACGACGCTCTGGAAGAAAGTATTCAATTCGTCCAGCTCTTTCTTTTTAGATCGTATGAGATCACGTAATTCGACGCGTTCACCTCCAGTTGCTTTTGCCAGGCGAGCATTAATTTTTTCAAGTTCTTCATTCTTCGCTGCAACATCGCCTTTCAAATCCTCGATAGCCACTTCGGGAGAGTCAACAGCACTGGTATAGTCAAACTGTTGCTGTGGTGTCATACTTTTATAGTCAATGCTTCCGTCCTTCTTCTTGGGAAGGGTATCAAGAACCTTTTGCAATCTTTGTTCCGGTGTTTCTTCCTTGACTGATTCTTCCTCAACAGAAACAGACACCTGGTCCGTTTCTTCTTGAATTGTTTCAGATTCCAATGATGTATCTTCCTTTTGCTGGGTTTCTTCTTGCAAAGAGGCTGGAACAATATCATCTTGCCACATTTCGGACTCTTTCAGACTATAATAATCATCAATACTAATTGGACGTTCATCTCCATTCTCGATATCTATTTCACCGGCATCATCCAACTTTATAGCCATTACACTTTGACCTGGGTCATCCATATTATCACCCTCTATTAGATAGCGACTACCATCCATCATAACAGTTTCTCCACGAACAGGTGCAGGAATATCAGGAGAACGGAGGCTTTCTTCCTCATTAGTGACGAAATCTTGTTCAGCATTAACCTCAGACTGAACAATCATATAATCAATAGGGACCTCGGACAGAACGCTATCAAAGTCCTCAGCCTGGGCCATCTTTCGCTCACCGGTTTCATCGACATAATAAATAGTCTCGCTTGAATTGTCCCGATCCAGAAAGCCATCCTCACCAAATGACAGATTACCACCTACAAGATAAACTGGATTATCGGCAAACTTATGTTTAGCCTGAATAACAAGGCCTGTTTCTGGATTACTAATCCTTTCGACGTCGGCCATTGCCTGTTCGCGGGCCTGCATCTTTGCCTCTTCCTTTCTTTTGTTGGTATGATCGACGTACTGCGAGAATATCTCCTTCGCCGGAAGATAATCTGCCAGAGCCGAAACCTGCTGTTCACTCAGGTTATTGGCCGATGCAAACTGCCCAAGGTCTGATACTGCATCCAACTGAGAAACAATTCCCTTAGGCAAGAGACTATTTACTTTTCTCTCAGCTCGTTTAAAATTGCGGTAAATATCAATCTTATTTGCTTCAATATCTTCAGGAGTAATGCCAGCAGACACATCTTCATTCTGCACATCTTCTAGTGCCCTTTCTTCCTGCATATCCTGAACAGCAAAGACACGTTCTTTCTTTTCTTCCTGAGTTAGTTTTTCATCTGCGAGCGTCCTTTTAATAAATGCTTTAGTCGTTTCTTTGTCACCGGCATTTATTACTTGCTGCAATTCATCAAATAAAGCTTGGTCTTCCTCATTCAGCCCTTCTTTAAACCTGTGTAAGTTCCTCTGAGTAGTATATTTCTCACGTGCCATTCCCCCAAGTCCTAGCAGACCAAAGGCAGCAGACGTCGGTGCAAGTCCCAGAAATGTATCAATGTTGTTGTCTAAATCTGTAGCTTGTTCAACAGTCATCTCTCCCAGTGGAATGTTGGCAAAGTTGTTGTATACCTCTTCGGCATATTCTCCTAACAGCCCATGAAACTGTGTACGTTCAGCAACGTTTTTGATAGTAGGATTATTCTTTATCTTGCTGATGAACTGCACAATCTCGCTATTAGAAAGTTTAGAAAAGCCAGGAATAAACTTGTTCAGTGCTTCTTTTGCCAACTTGCCACCACCAGCGAACGCATTGAAAAACATTTCTGACTGATTTTCAAGAAAATTAGAGATAGCAGATTTGCCCAAGGCTTCACCGAAATTCATGCTATTCTCGCGACCTGCATACTTAATATCACCATCCTCGACTTTCGCTTGGACATCACCAATCATCCGTTCGTTGGTTCCAGAAGCAACACGCCCTATACTTGTAGTAGCTGTCATCCCAGCAGCGGCTGCGGCATCACCGACCAATCGGCTCGTAACCTTTGCCACATTACTTGTTGCTGCACGTCCGAAAGCATTCAATGCTCCTCTTCCAGCAGCTTCCGCCGAAGCACGTCCAAACCGTTTCAATCCATGTTTCAAAAGACCTTTTGCCAACGCATTACCGGAGCTTGAAATAGGATTGACTGCAAACTCTAACATAAATGGTATACTTTGAGCCGTTGTACTGCCGACTTTATATCCTCTACTCATATCTGATGAGAAATAAGCCTGTGTAGCCATATTTACGGCCGCAGCATCAAGTAACTTCGATTCTTCCGGGGAAAGTTCTTCTCCACTCTCTTCTTTCTCAATCGCCTTTCTAAGCAAACCGGAATATGCCGTATCTGTAAGTCCCATAGTCCAGTTGTCTGTATCCATAAACTTATCTTTGAAACCTCTACCAAGTGAAGAGAAAAAGCCCGTATCTCCTTTCTTTGCCTCTTCTACAAGCTTGTTAGCATCATCAAGTAAGTTCTTCGCAGCATGGAGCGATGTATAACGATCCTGCGTCTCTTTGGTATCACCATTACCAAACCTTTGTGCGGCACCAACGGCAGAAGAAGGTATGAAAGCGGAACCGGCAGGCATAGGTACCGGCTCTCTCTCTTTGTTCAATTCACTATCAATCTCACCCAACTGACCACTGATATAATTCGAGAAGAAGTCTTTTTCATCATTCTTCCTTTTCTCTATTGCGGCACTGTATTGCTTCGATTGCT